>NZ_FREV01000006.1 GCF_900143545.1 Loktanella sp. Alg231-35
GTCTGGGGCAGCTGCATTGCGTCGATTTGACTGTGCAACACTATTCCCAATTTTGGTGCAGGCGGTCGGATAAGCCAATGAATCCAGCGGCTTGCCTGCGCTGAATATTAGCCTAGATGCTGAGATTCCTTCGCGCAATCACAAAATAGCCTGCAATCTCAACAGTGTACAAAATTGGGAATAATGGTGCAAATCCAGCACCGTGGATTGTGGATATTTGAGAATGGTTTTTGGAGAGTTTGCTGTGCGTGGCGGGGGTGAACCTCCGCATCGGTGGGGGCGTAATCTTGTCGGTGCGGCGGTTCTGGCGCTGGCGCTCATTGCCAATTCGGCCAAAGCGGATCCCCTGGAGAATGATGATGTTGCAGTTGCTTTGCAGATGTCCCTCAGCGGTGCAGTCAGCCAAGGAACACCGGTCGCAGCCAATCCCCGTATTGTGGATGTATACTACCGCACCCCCACAGAAATGACGGTGTTCTTTGTGGCCCGCAACCGCCAGGGCCGCGTGGTGCCGGGCATGGTACGGGCTGTGTACACGGCAAGTGAACGGTGGCTCTGGACCTCCGGGAATTTTACCTCTGGTGGCATGGGTGGCTACGGGTTCAGGAACCCAACCCCCTTTGGTGGGCGCTATCAGCCGGTGCCGTGACGCAGGCCGATCAAAACACGCCCATCATTCTCATTCTTCTTTCAACAAAGGGTTCGCTCATGAAACCACTCGCAATCATCGCCAATATCCTCATTCCGGGTGTTGGTTCGTTTATCATTGGCAAGGTTGGAGCCGGAGTCGCGCAGATCGTGATCTGGGGTTTTGGCCTGATGCTCACCCTCGGCACGCTGGGCATCGGCGGGATCATCGGCCTGCCATTGATGCTGGGGGCCTGGATCTGGGCCATTGTGACCGCTGCGGGTGGCAATCAGCCGGTGCAGGTCACGGTTGTGAACAAGCAGGAGTAAGGTGCTGCGGCAGGAATTGCGCCTGTCACACATTATTCCAAAACATCAAACCCCAAACAATCATTCGAGGACCATATGACCTTCACCAAACCCATTCTCTTTGCAGCCTTCTTGTTCACCACAGGCTGCTTCGGCGATGACTTTGCCAAGATGACCCTCACGGACGAACGCCTGGCTTCAGAGGCTGGCGGCGTGCTGGGCATCAACCCGGCCAACTTGACTGTCACCGAGCGCCGCTCGTCCTATGGCAGCGGCACATACTTCACCGTACGCGCCCGCAATGGGCGGGTGTATAACTGCGTGATCACCGGTGGTGGACCGCTGGCCTTTGGTCTCACCAATCCGCCAGACTGTGCACGTGATGGTCAGCCGATCCAGCGGCGAGGGCTGTTTTAGAGGTTGGAACGCAGAAAGGCGCGGTGTCCCGCGCCTCTTTCTTCATGTTTGTGAGTCAGAATCCTATCCCCTGAGCACCTGCACAATCTGGAAGGTGATGGCGGCATTGGCGGCCAGCTGCCCCACCATCATCACGGCAATCCACATGATCAGCTTGCGGATATCATCTTTGCTCGCAAGCGTGTGCCGCGCTTCTTCGCGTGTCAGAAACGCATCCACCGCCGCTTTAGCGCGGGTCTTGTCGATGCCTTGTTCAATGAGGATGTCGTAGAGTTCAAACGGTGCGGTGGTCGTTGTCATATGCGGTTGATTGTACCATGGATCGGGCGGCCTGTCGTGCCGCAGATGCCGAAAGCATTCTTTGCCACGGCGCGGCTTACACAACCCTAGCGCAAGTCATCTCATCATAAAACAATTGACTCGGCACAATGCTTGGTTGCACCGTGGCGGGGTATTTTGAATGAGTAGGAATTGATATGCGTTCATATGACACCGCCCGTGGCGTTTTTAGCTTTCTTGGATTTTGTGCTGCTGCCCTAATTGGTCTGGGCGTCATCGTCGCGTTCCTTGGCGGCTTTGCCACACAATCACTTGGCCGCAATGCAGGCGCACTTCAGTTCTTCCTGGGTGCGATGCCCGGCATCATGATGGCGGCCGTTGGCGTGGTCGGCCAGTGTATGGTGCAGATGGGCCGGGCCTCGGTTGACACGGCAGAATACGCCCAGCAATCCCTCAAGGTCTCCCGCCAGCACATGGAGCTCTCGCAGCAGTTGCTGGAGCAAGGCAAGACAACTGCAGCCTCATTTGCATCGCTCAATCTGCAGCACGTGGCACAAACGTCAGGACCGGCCAGCGGCGGCGCTGACGCAGGCGCGAGCTATGCAGACCAACCAGCAACAGCCATGGCCAGCGTTCCGGATCAGGGCGCACCCGCGGCCTTGCCTGCCGCAGCTGCTACCGCTGCACCATCCACCAAAGCCATCACCCATGAAGAGCAAGTCCCGCTTCCACCACTGTCCTCGGACATCACATATAAGGACGGTAAGTTCGCTGTGGGAGACCGTCAGTTCGCCACAAAGGGTGAGGCCCTGGCATACCAACAATCCCTTGTTCCAGTGGCCTCAAAATGACCCCCATAGGGACCCCCAACCCCTATGGGGGTCATGCATGGGGACCAGCGCTGCACATAGATGCGCATTGTTGCACAAAACCCCATGATCAGCTGCCTGACTTCACCTGCTCTCGCAGCTGAATTCCCCACCCTCCCGTGCATTGTCATTCCCTTATCACCAGTTTGACGTCTCAAAGGAAAACCCCACCACCATGCGCGTCTCGATCAAACATGACACCGTCCGCCGTGGGGCCATCTTCAAGAAGACATTCTATGAAGTCTGCGTGACTGTTCTCTTGTCTCATGAAGAGATCCAGATCGTGCGACAGCGCAACCTGCTTGAGACTAAGTTGATGGACCGCAGGCCAGCCAACGCCAAGGTCGATGACCGAGACGAGAAGTTTGCGCTCTATGTGAAGCATGTGATCAACGGCAAGATCGACCGGTTTTTATGTGCCACGCCAGCGGATGCCAAGCGATACGAAGAACGGATGCTGGATACACTCTCGCAACTCAAGCTCTGGATCAGCGACAATGCAGAAACCAGTGAAGGCATTGTGGTGGAGTTCTGATGGGCAATCTCTCTGATCAAGTCTCTGGGCTGGTGATCAGCGCGATCATTGTTGGTCTGTGCCTGGTGGCCGCGCTTCTGATCACGCCAATCTTCCTGCTGGGGGCCGCCGGGTATGTTGGCGTCCGGCTCTATCTTGAAAGTCCAGCCCGTGCCGAGCGTCTGGCCCAGGAAGAAACCCAAACACTCTATCGCCACGCACGTGCTGGAAACGTCCTTTTGAGCGATGCAGAACAAGATGCAGCACTTTGCGCCCACTGGCCAGCATCAACACCAGAGCCACTGCGGATACAACTTCTGGAGGTGGGGCGGGCATTGTTTGAAGCGGAGGGTCTGAGCCCAGACATTCCGCCACCACCGGTCCTGTGCAACACGGTGGAAGGTGGTCGCTATCGCGATCTCTTGGCCAAACAAGGACAAGCGCGCAATGATCCGCAGATGGTGCGATCCGCACTTGACGTGATCAGTGAGGCACTCTCGCCTATCGCCAAAGCAGCACCGCCCATGAACGGCGATGTGCTGGTCTCGGTCTCCCAGTTCCTCACCCCGCACAATCTGGTGGTGGATCAGATCGTGACCCCGTTTTTTGCGGACAACGGATACAATCACTTCAAGGCGCTGCGAGATCAGCTCGACAACAACTTGCGTCAGACCCATCGCACCAATCCGGTCTTTCCGCGCGACTATCGTGGTGATGATGCGGTGGACACATATCTTAAAGGCACACTGCTGCGTGATCTGTTTGATCTGCGAACGCCATTTGAAATCCCCGAGCAACTGCGCTTTGAGCACACGCATATTGTGGCGGGCAGTGGCCACGGCAAAACCCAGACGCTGCAGTATCTGATTGCCAAGGATCTGCCGGATGTGGCGGCGGGCGCGAAGTCAGTGGTGGTGATCGACAGCCAGGGTGATTTGATTGGCAACATCCTGCGGGCCAAGGTGCTGGCGCCAGAAGACATCGTGCTGATCAATCCCGAGGACATTGCCTATCCGGTCTCCCTCAATTTGTTCTCGGTGGGGCAAGAGCGCATGGATGACTATTCCCCGCTGGAACGCGAGCGTCTCACCAATTCCATCATTGAGCTCTATGACTTTGTGCTGGGCTCGCTGCTCTCTGCAGGCATGACCGCGAAGCAAAGCGTGGTGTTCCGATACGTGACCCGGTTGATGTTCCATATCCCGGATGCCACGATCCACACCTTATGTGATCTGATGGAACCCGGCGGCACCGAGAAATACAAAGAACACATCGCAAAACTGGAAGGCACGCCACGCCGGTTCTTTGAGACGGAATTTGAGAGCAAGGAATTTGTGGCCACCAAGACCCAGGTCCTGCGCCGCCTCTACGGGGTACTGGAAAACCAAACCTTCGAGAGGATGTTTGCCAATCCAGAGAGCAAGTTCGATATGTTCAGCGAGCTCAATGCAGGCAAGCTGATCCTGATCAACACATCGAAGTCACTGTTGAAAGAACAAGGCACAGAGATCTTTGGCCGGTTCTTTATCGCACTGATCGCGCAAGCGGCCCAGGAACGGGCTGTCCTGCGCCAGCAAGACCGCTTGCCCGCCATGATCTACATCGACGAAGCGCAAGACTACTTCGATGCCAACATCGGCGTGATCCTCTCCCAAGCCCGCAAATACAAGGTTGGGATGGTGATGGCGCATCAATACCTGGGACAGCTCTCCAGCGGCCTCGCGGAAGCCTTTGAGGCCAACACCTCGATCAAACTGGCCGGTGGTGTCTCGGCCCGCGATGCCCGCACATTGTCGAGCCAGATGCACGCGACACCGGAACTCATCCAGCAGCAACCCAAAGGATCCTTTGCCACCTATCTGCGCGGATTGACCGACAAAGCCGTGCCAATTGCCTTCCCATTCTTTGAACTAGAGAAGTTGCCAAGGACCACAAAAGAAGAGCGTGCGGACATCCTGCAACACAGCCGTGACAGCTACGCGCAACCATGGGAGAACAAGCCAGAACATAGCGACCCAGAGCCTGAAGAGGCTGAAATCATCCCACCAAAAAAGGATGATGATGATCCGCTTGGGCCTAGTCCGGAGTTGTAGCGGGGTGGCAGATTGCGGGTATGAAATATGCCCCGCCAACACCGCCACACATCAGAATTGATCTCAGCCCGACGGACCGCGAGTTGCGCTGGTTTGCGCAGATGGATCGGCACGGACCGCAATCGTCTGAATTTTTGTATGAATGCACCCGCGATACACATCGTTGCCGCGACACCGCGCTGCGCCGGATGCAGGCGCTGCGCGAAGCGGGTTATCTGCGCCTGCCGCCACAGCAACGCCAGATCGCCAAGGCGGACTTCAACCCATATGTCTATGATCTGACAAAGCTGGGGTGGGACATCCTTGCCGATCATCATGAGCTGGAAAAGCATTGCCGTCCCACCGGACATTGGTGGCATGGGTTCTGGGTGTCCGCGATATCAAGTGCGATTGAGATCACCGCAACCCGTGCGGGGCTCACATATGTCCCTGCAGCGCGTATTTTGGCCCTCAGAGGCGTTGATATGGCCATGCCGGTGTCTGGGTCCAAAGTGATCCCCGATCAGCTCTTTGCGCTGAAATACCCCGATGGGTATCGGGCCTTTGCACTTGAGGTGGATCGCGGGGCGGAGCCGGTGCGATCAGAAGCGGCCCGCAAGTCACTGGCGCGGTCGACGGCGCAGTATCGCGAGGTGCTACAGGAAAAACTGCATCAGCAACACTACGGACTCAAAAGCAACCTCATGGTGCTTTGGGCCTTTACCAACTGTCGGCGACAAGCGCATTTTGCAGGTCTGCTGACCAGCCGAGATCGCAGGCTCGTTCATACCGCCGTTGATGCTCTCTTCCCCCGTTGGGCAAGCACTGCCCAGACAGTGGCCGAATCCTGGGAAAGTACCATGGGAAAGCCGTTCCGGCTCCTTGGCTAGGTGAGAGATCAGGGGTCGATGAAACAAATTGTGATGCCTGCACCATAGCTGAACATGGGGCGACATCGTGGAAATTACCTAAACATACCAACCTTTTACGACTGCGCTGAAACCTGAGATTGTGACGGCACGCAACAAAAGGAGAAGACCATGGCACGTAAAAAGAAGAAGTCATCATTCTGGGATCTAAAGCTGGGGTTCAAGAACCTTGGCGGACATTTGGTACAGACCGGGAAGGAGCTCTCAAGCATACCAGCCTATGCCGCACGTGAACTTACCGGTCAATCGCACCACAAACAGGTGAAGGCTAAACTAAAGAAGGGCTGGTTTGAATAACGGCCTTTCTTAGGCTGGTACAATCAATGATTTCAAAGGTGGCTGGAGCGCAATCCAGTCACCTTTTCTTATTGCGATCATCTATGCTTTATCACGCTAACATTTGCTCGCATGACGCGAACTGCGTGTCGATTCACTCACCTCTATGTTTTGTGATGTACTACATCCAGAAATGGTAACGACGATCCAATGAAATACGATCTGAAATCACTCAACCGCAAAGAGCTTGAGAAACTCAAAGCCAATGTCGAGAAAGCACTGGCGCGGATGGAAAAGAAAGAAATGAAGGAAGCGCTGGCGGCAGCTGAAAAGGCCGCCAAAGCTTATGGCTTTGACCTGGCTGAGATTACCGGTACAGCGGCGGCACCATCCAAGGCAAAGCGCAAGGCAGCGGCCAAACCTAAGAAACCCGGTGTCGCGAAATACGCCAATCCGGATGACAAGGCACAAACCTGGACTGGCAAAGGGCGACGTCCTGAGTGGTTTGTGGCAGCCATGGCAGCGGGAAAAACGCCAGAAGATTTGGCGATTTAATACCAATCTCAATTGTTGGATTTGAAAAAGCCTCGTGTGCATTTGCCACGAGGCTTTCTTCGTTTAGAAGCTGGAGCAATTGATTGACCAAGTTGAGCCGCGCGATGACCGACATTCTGACCGAACTTGATGCCTATCTGTGCTCCGAAGACAGTCCGCCGGATAGTCTGGGTCTGTCTGATTTGGATGGGTTCCTGACAGGCGTGGTGTGTACGCCGTTTCCCGTTGCGAACTGGGTGGATGTTGCTTTTGGTGCAGGGGCAACCGTACCGCGGCGCATCATGGAGATGGTGGAGCAGCGGCTGGCCGAGATTGAAGCCGGCCTGTCGTCCACAACGCCGGCATTGGAGCCCGTGTTCTGGCAAGCGCCAGAAGGTCATGCCATCGCCATGGATTGGTGCGAAGGCTTTATGGAGGCTGTGAAGCTCAACGTCACCACATGGGACGAGTTTGGCCAGTCAGAAATTGGCGCGAAGCTGATGTCGCCGATTCTGGTGCATATGTTTGATGATGACGGCAACTCGATGTTTGCAGGAGCCATCCACACATGCGGTTAATCTCTGATACCGTCGCCGCAGCGCAGCTTTCTCAGACCGTCATTCGTTCTTCTGATTGCTCAGCGCCAAATGCACTACGTTCAGCGCGCATTGACTGCTGAACTCGTAGCCTCTTGAACAGCCATAAAGCCCTCAAAGAGGGTTCCATTTCCCGAGGGCTGATCACCAAGATAAAGTGAACGCCAATGCCATTTGCCCTCAGGATCTCGCCACAGATCTGCGATCCTTTTGCTGCCGCATACTGGACGATCAGCGTGTACCGAAACCCCATCGTAGATTGGCACTATGCGAAACCCTTCGGGCAAGATTCGATTCAGAAGGTCGCGGATTGATATAGCAATGAACATGATTAGAATTCCTCCTATGACTGCCCTGACACTATAGCATTGTGCAGCTGGCGATTGCGGCGAACCAACAGGACCAAAGAAGCGGCCCATTACTGCCGTTCACCTCATACTCCCAATGCTGCGATCGCAGCCCGCATTGCCGACATTCGCCGCACCGTCGAAATCCTGACCCACCCGGACTCACAAATCGCGGACTTTTTAGACTTTTGCCGCAAGGGCGAAATTGAGCAAGAACCAGAGCGAGTTTCTGCTTTGGCAGGTCGAAAGGGATTTGCCTGACAGGCGTGCCCATTAGTTCACCGACAAGACTGCTAAACCTCGCTGTTTCATTAGCGCCCTGCGTCGACTCTAAAGCCCTTCGAGATACGCATTTGGGTCAAGCAGCTCAATTTTTCTAAAGTAACTGTCGGGTCCGTCTTCGACCAAATCAATAGGCACGAATTCCGCAATGATTTGTTCGAAATTTTGGTGGAGAATACTGTTCTCAGGGTCGAGTCCGGAAACACAGCAAAGACCCGTGCGAGTTGCCTTCAAAACGTCTACCTTCAAATCGGGACGGAACTTCATTAACGCAAGTACTACTTTCCAAACATCGCCTGTCCATGCCGTGCCGATTTTCAGGTAATTCTCATCCCTGGTGGTCATCTCGCCGTTAAACGGCACAACGTCATGTAAACAGATTATCCCGTCGCGCGACATTGTCTTCTCGCAAGTCATAAAGTCTCTTAACGCATACTCAAAATGATGCATGCCATCAATGAACGCGAGATCAGGTACAAGGCCGTTTCGTTCCAAAAAGCCAGACGCGAAAAAATCATCAGATGTCTTCCTGAAGAAGTACATGTCACCTGTGCTTGAAAAGTCGCTGGACTTTAGATTGAAGACGGGATCAATCGCGACAAAATTGCATTTTCTGGGAATAAGAGATGTCCCTGATCGGGACCCAATCTCAAGGTACAACTCAGGGTTCATGTGAGCTTCAATACCTGCCAAGACATCCAAGTAGTGCAGACCGTCAACGACTGGATAATTGGGGTCCTGTTCGACTTCTTCCTTTACGGAACGCCTTTTGAAAAGGGCCATCCTATCCAACTCCTGCAATGCGTGACATATCTTTGAGAGACTGTGCTAATGCTGGCCCAGATGTCAATTCTTTGATCCGTGCCACGGCCTGCAGTGCGTCTCGCCAAGTATTTGTTCCAAAGGAAGATCTTGCCTTTTCGAAGGCCTCCAGAATATCCTCTTCCGAATTGTCGTCCATCAGGTACGGATAGTCTGTTCCCAACAGTGCCTCTGCGTCCCAGACTTGCCTGCTTGTAATTATGTTTGAACAGCACATTGCTGCTGTCACACCTTTTGTGAACGGTTTGACTATGAATTCTGACTTCTCTTGGCTCCGTCTGAAACAGTAATGCAGCGAGTATTGAGACAGCCGTTCCAGATTCTTTTGGAATTCTCGTGTGCTGCTAGCGTCTAAAATCTCAATTTCATCCTGCAGAATTTCAGGTATTTCTGTCATCGCAAGTGTACCAACATAAGCAGCGGAGAATTTCGGTGCCGGTGTTGACCTCATTTTCGTAAGCTGCGCGCTCGCGTTATGCAAAACCACGCTCGTGGGGCCCGGCGCAAACTCACCCTTAACTTGAAGGCTTTTTAGAGCCGCCTCCTGAGCATACGAGGTGCAGACATGAATATCGGCAATCTCCGACCGGATTTGTCGGGGATTACCATCGACATAATCAAAGCAAACGGCTCTTGCTCTATTCTTGAGAATATGGGCTGCCTCAGGATCAATTCTTTCAATTGATCGTTTGGTCATGAAATAGATTGCGTCACGCGGGACCATGCGTGCCCAAATACGCTGCGCGGTCGGGTGTCTTGGACCGGGGATAACCATTTGTCGCGCGCAAAGGTTTGGTCCCATATGTGGAGCGACCAATTCAAGCAGATCGTGACCGCGCATTTGGGTGCTGCCAGTCTTTCGGTCTCCAAAACGCCGAACGAAATAGAGTGCCACTGCGGCCACCATGAGCTCCTTGCTGAGGATTGATGTCGCGTTGGCCAATGGGACACATGGGGCAGGCAGACATTCTGACATTGACTGTTTAAGAGGCGGTCCGGATCACGTCAATCCGAACGTTTTACGAATGAGCAGTGATAGCTGTTGCAAACACACCGGACTTGCGAGGGAGAGGATGATTCGGTTGGCAGATCTGGGCTCCTCGCCGCCATTAGATCGGTCGCAGCATATTTGCCGGACAGGTGCACCGCCGCCAGCAGACGGCCCATACCTGCCATCCAGCATGGGCGTTAGATGCTGCGTCTGCAGCCTGAATTGCCGTCATTCGCAACAGGTGCGAAAATCTGGAAGATTCAGACTAACAGCCTACAAGCGAAGCGATCACTCGTTCTTCGAGCACCGACGGCTCTCAGAAAACCCCCGTCACCTCATACATAACCGGCTCGAAGCGTGTGGCAAGCCCTGCAATCTCGCGGTTCCGTGCTCGCATTTCTTCACTACGCAGCATCGCCTGAAAGTCCTCTCGCTTCGCCCATTGCGAATAGTTTGCTATCCGCGTCTGTGCGTCGTTAACGTGCAAGCCCGCGGCGATGAAGCCGGGCTGGTGAGAGATGAAGTCGCGATAGGCGCCCTGCAACTTTTCCATTAGATCGGCGCAAGTGCCTGGGGAGCATTCGAACGTGGTGATGACGGTCTGACATATGGCGGTTGTATCAATCTTGAGCATCGGGTCCTCCTCCCTTGCAGTTTAGCAGTTATCGCAACTTCTTGCGCGGCTGCATGTTTGCTCGGCGTCGATCCAACGGTTTTGAGGCAATGAATGGGCACGAAGGCTGGGTAGAATTGGATTGCTTGCAGACTTCGAAGGCAGCGAAACGTCTTGATTGCAGGTTCCCGGTGCCAAAGGATATACGGCCCATTCCTGCCGTTGGTCGAAGCCTAGCAATGCTGCAGTCGCAGCCCGCTTTCCGGCCATTCGCTGCAAACGCGAAAGCGAGATGATCTCTGCGAGCTTGTTATGTCCTATTAGGTCTAAATGGTGCAGCCGTCTTCTCCACAACCTGGCTGAATTGAAACGTCCGAAGCTGTTAAGCTGGTCTCGCGTTCTTGACCGAGTAAGGTAGCGATCTCTGCACCAAGCAACAATTCTGATACGTCACCAAAATGGTGAGCCCGTAACGATCCGGACTTGTCGAATATCAACATGCTGGGTGTTCCACGCATTTGAAACGCCTGCATCGTTTTTGGCATTGGGCCTTCGCCTGGGGCATCGACGCCCACGGGGAACGTGATCCGATATTCATGCAGAAAGGCTTTCAGGGATACAGGGGTCATCGCGTCATGATGTTCAAAAACTGTATGAAGACCCAAAACGGCAACCTTTTCCTTTGGAAAGGCAGCGGCAACCTTCTGCGCTAGCGGAATTCCGTGAAGCACACAGCCGGGACAGAGCATTTGGAACGCTTCAACCACGATCACCTTGCCGAGCAGGGATGCAAGAGTGATATTCTTGTCAGTGTTGAACCATTGTGAGACGTGCAATTCTGGAAGTGTCATCGGGCAATCCTAATAGATTGAAGGAGCCGCCTTGGCGGCTCCACCATGTAGATCAGTTGACTTTACCGGGCAGAGAAAGATCACCCGAAGCCACGTCAAATACATCAACAACACACAGCAGAGGTGAGTGAATGTTCGCGTTCACGCGCAATGCAGAGGTCACGCCATCGTATGCTACCCCTTCGAGTTCGACATCGCTGCGGAAACCCACGTTGATTGCAATTTCCGGCCCATCGAACAGCGGCGTGAATCCCGGGCTGTCGAGGAAGATAGGAAACCCAGGCCAGGTTGCTGGAAGTTGTGGGGTTTCGCCCTCCGGTATGTCGCGAACCGCAAGTGCGCCGGGACCGCAAGCTTCAGTTGGGGTCAAAACGACCCAGTGACTGTGCCATATGATGCCGTCATTCGACGGGTCACCATCGTTATTTTCATCATAGAGTGGCGTGTCATCAAAGTCTGGATGGCTTGTTGCCGCCATAGCGAGAATGCCGGTTCCGCCTTCGAACCCGACAGCGGATGGATCAAGCGACGTGGGCCAAACATAGGACAGTACGTTCGATCCGCCGACTTCGCCTGTGGCTTCGGGGACATCTGCACCTGCGATACCGTTTGTAGTCATATGAAAGGTGACAACGTTGCCATTGCGATGGGCATGTGCAGCCAGGATATCAAATGAGGCAACCTTTGCCGTATCCGCTTCGGACCGAATTGCGCCTTCCTGATGGATGGCGTGATCGTGGTTGTCATCCGCCCAGGCCGAGGTTCCTGCCAAACAAACAGCAGTGGAGAGCGTGAGGAGCGAGTGTTTCATGTCATATCCTTTTGATTGATTTCGACTCACTATTAATAGCGACTCGAAACTATTGCAATGGTAATTTCGAGTCGCTATAATATGTGGATGGCAAATGAAACCCACATCCGCGACCTCATCAATCGACTGGCAAGACTGGATTCGGCTCAGGGCTGGACCGGCGATCTAAATCCGACACAGCTTGCAATGCTTAGCTACCTCGGACAGGCGAACAGGTTTTCGAAAAGCCCTTCGCATGTAGCAGAGTACCTTGGCACGACCCGAGGCACGGCAACCCAATCGCTGAAGTCGCTTCAGCAAAAAGGATATGTTGCGGAGCGGCGTTCAGAGGTCGACAAGCGCGTGATCAGCTATGAGTTGACAGTAACCGGGCGCGAAATGTCACGTAGCCCGGCCCCGCTCCAAGCAGCGGTTTCATCCCTTAGCACCAAAGAACGGCAAACCTTTCATCAGCTCCTGCAAAGCGCGCTCTTGGATGTTCTCGCCAGGAATAAGGGGCGAGAATTTGGGCTGTGCAAAAACTGTCAGCATCATCAGGAAAGTAACAAAGGCCCGTACTGCGCATTGCTGGATGTTGAGCTGACACGCGATGAGGCTGACCAGATTTGCTATGAACAGGTGAGCGGGTGACGGAAGATCGTCTTCTGGCCCGGATTGACGGGCTTTTCCTGGGAAAGATCGAGCATCACTGGAAGGGGCGTGACCCTTCTGCGATTGGTAAGACTGCCGCTTCAGGCCTGCACCAAATTGACGAAAATGGGTTTGTTGAAGATGCCCAGGCTGATCTGGAAAACCACGGCGGGCGAGACAAGGCGATCCATCATTATGCCGCGGATCACTACCCCAGTTGGATCACTGAAGGCGGAATCCCCGACAACTCAGTTCCTGCGGCATTCGGAGAAAACATTTCAACGCGCGGTTTGACTGAGGACATACTATGTATTGGGGACATTCTGCGCTTGGGAACGGCTGTCGTGCAGATCAGCCAGGGCCGACAACCCTGTTGGAAAGTGTCAGAGCACACGCAGAACACGCGCATGGCTTACCTCTTTCAAAAGACTGGCCGAACCGGTTGGTACTATCGCGTCTTGGAGAATGGCAGGGCAAGTATCGGCGAAGATGTGCATCTATTGGAAAGACCACAGCCTGAGTGGTCGGTAAAGCGCGTCACAGCAGCCCGACTGACACGACGCGTTTCGACGGAAGACGCTGCAATTCTGGCGATCATGCCTGAACTTGCTGACGGGTGGCGAACCGCCTTTGCTAAAATGGCCTCCGGCGACAGAGCTGAAGACACCTCCGGACGGCTCAAGGGATAGAGCGGACCTTCGCTGTGATGTTTCGTCTTGGTGGGTAGGGCTTGCTGCCTACGTTAGATCGACCGCAGCATGTTCGCCTAACCGCCCGATCGCTACTGGCAAGGATGGCCCACAGGAGACATTCGCCGGACAGATTTCCGCCGCACTGCAGCTTTCGCTTTGCGGACATTCGTGCAAGGCGCGGCGTTTTGTCGACTGAGGTGCCTTTTGTTGGTTGAGCTGCCAACGACATCAGCCTTCGCGCAGCCACGCCTCAAACCGCCTTCTGCGAAAGTCCTTGGTACGCGCATACCAAAGACTGTCGCCGTAGAGTGCCCGATCGACATATTGCGGGGCATTGGGAAGGTGGTCACGCATTGGCACACCTGTGGTTTCATGCAGGCCGACGCGTGATATAGCAGATGTGCGTGTTGGCCCGTACGGGATCAATTCGGCCAAAGCGGCAAGTTGTTCCGGCGCGGTCGCGAACCTAACGAATTGCCGCGCCAATTCTTGCTTTTGCGAACTGCGTAGAATTGACCACGTTTCATAGCTGATCACTTGACCATCCCAGACGATCGTTATTGGCATGCCGTCATCTTGGGCTGCGGAAAAGAACCGTCCGTTATATCCGCTTGCCATGACGGCGCGCTCATCATTCAGCATTTCTGCAGGCGTATCAACGGTTTCCCACCAAATGATCGATCCGCGCAATGTCTCTAACCTGCGAAAGGCAAGGCGCATACCTCGCTCGGTGCTCAACAGGTCATAGACCTGATCGATTGGCACGCCTTCAGCCATCAACGCCCACTCTAGAATGACATCGGGATCGCGGAGGAGCGCACGCGTGCCGGGAAACTTCTCAAGATCAAAGAAGTCGGCAATGCTTTCAGGTTTTTCACCCAGAAAGGCGCGGTCATTGTAGGCGAAAACAGTTGAGTAGACATTCTGAGCAATCGAACAGTTCCGAAACGCGCCGAGCAGGAAGTCATCCTCAACCGGGATGGATTGATGCGCCACCGCGACTTGATCAAAGCTGATCTGTGACAGCAGTCCGGCATCGCATGCAGTAATCGCTTGATCTTCAATCATGTCGATGACGTCCCAATCGCCTTGGGCAGCACCGTTGCGCACGGCATCAACACCGCCTGAATAGGTCACATTTTCGATAGTGATGCCGGTTGCCTTGGAAAAGGGATCGAATATCGCCTGGCGTTGCGCTTGCTCATACACGCCGCCCCACGAAACGATAGTCAGCGTTTCATCGGCCCAGGCAGCGCTGGCTGCCGGACCTGTCAGAAGGATCATGAGTAGATACTTAAGCCGTTGCATTTTCTTCCCGCCTTAGACGCCGCACCGCGTTTAGATATGACTTGATGACAGTGGCTTGCGTCACAACGCCGAGCAGTCGTTTAGTTTTCGTCTCGACTATGGGAATGACGTCTCCGGCGAACCCTTCGAGCGCACGCATCGCCTCTGCCAGTGTCGTTGAATCATCAAATTGCAAAGCAGGGGGGCGCATCCAGGCAGACACAGGATCATCAAGATCGCCTTCATACCCCAGCACATCCAGAACCCCGACCAATACACCGGTTGCATCCAGGACAAATGCCTCATGCCATTTGGTGTCATGAAGCTGCGCAGATACGTTGCCGACGGCACAATGCGGTGCGCATTGGACAAAATTGCCGTCCAAAATGTCAGACACCCGTTGCGTCGATAACCATGCCCGATCCCGACCATGTGATAGATCAATGCCCCGACGCGCCAGTTGCACATCGAATAGAGAGCGACCAAAGACCCGGTATGCAACCAGGTTTGAGAAGACAACGGCCACCATGGCTGCGATCGTCAGGTCGTAGTTTCGTGTCAGTTCGAAGACGATAAGGATTGTTGTCAAAGGCGCGCCGATAACGGCACTTGTGACTGCCATCATCCCGCAAATCGCGTAGGGAACGACGCTGGATGTGACAACCAAACCAGTGGCATCAACGAGCATCCAACATAATGCGCCGAACAGAATACCGATCAATAAGGCGGGGCTAAAAACGCCACCCGCAAAACCAAAGCCAATGCAAATTGCGGTTAGCGCGATTTTGGCGGTCACCAATAGCGCCAGTTCCCATGTGAAAAACGCGCCTTCAATCGTCGCAAAGCGCAGGGTCTCATTGCCGACACCCATGACATCCGGCAGCCATAATGCCGTCAGGCCAACGGCAAGCCCTGCGAATGCTGGGCGATACATAGGCCCAATTGGCATCTTCGCGGCAAGCGTCGCACTACGCAAAATCAAGCGCATAAATGCAACGGCGATAAACGAAGCGAGCAGTCCCAGCAGCGCAAAAAGCGCAAACTCATGCCCATGTTGGACGCCTGCAAAGTCGACCAAGAACAAGGCCTCTCGCTCGAACATTACATTGGCAACGATGTATCCGGTCGCCGCTGCCACCGTTGTCGGCGCAAATGCCTGCATCGAATAATGCCGTAAGATGACCTCATGGGCGAATACCAGACCTGCAATAGGGGCATTAAAAGCAGTAGAGATCGCTGCCGCAACACCGCAAGCCATCGCGATGGAGGAGAAGTTTGAAATCCGCAGACTCAGCCGGTCTAATACGCTACCTGCCATTGAACCAAGATAAACCAGCGGGCCATATTGTCCGACCGAAGCCCCAAAACCCAAAGAGATTAAGGAAGCCAGCGTCGATAAAATTCCTGCTTTTGGCGTTGGGGGCGGCAATGCCAACTGAACACTCTTAATAACATCAAGCGGCCCCAATGGCCGTCGTTCGGGTGACATTCGCAGCAGTCCCCCGACGATCAACCCGCCAATCGTCGGAACCAATATAGTCGCCGCCGCTAACAGCCAGCCAGCGCCGTCGAACTGGACCCGGGTCCGCGGTGAAACAAGCAGCACGTTGTTTAGCCATATGACCACTTCAACAAACGCAATCGCAGCAAGTGAGACGATCAACCCGATGACAACCGCCGAGACAGTCATTGCAAAATTCCGGTAGGCCGCACTACCAATCGGTGCCGAGTTTGATTTCTGCTCAAGCATTCATTGAATGTCTCAAGGTTCTGCCTTCAAAGCAACTGCCCAAGCGATTGGCCAAGGGGACCGTTTTCGTTGTTGTTGTCTGTAGGCTCGTCGGACCGGACTTTCGCTGCAGGTGCAACACCTTGATCCTCTCGAACTTACACACCGCGGGACTTTTCGGTCATTCGTTTCTTTCACTTCGCTGGCGCAGCATCTTCTCGCAGTCGCGGCACATTCGTCTTCGCAACTCAGCGCGTGTCGCCAATCCGGTCACTTGTGGGCGTAGACCCATCAGAGCAATCGAACCGATTGACCAATTGGTACTCAAATTTTGCGCCTGCTGGGTCGCATCAGCGCCCGCTTTGATTGCTCGTCGGAAACAAAAGACCTGACAAACGCGCGCAATTCGGTCCAGACTGGGTGCTTATATACTGGCGTTCGATAAGATTTACGGTTTTGAACAGTAATCATCACTCGGACCAAAGCGGGGAGTGATGGAAACACTAGCCTTTACAAACGAAATGGCTGTCGTGATTGGCTTGTTGTGCTTCACCGTGTTTCTGTTCGTGTCCGAGATCATCCGCATCGACCTGGCTGCACTGCTGGTCTTGGTACTTGTCGGGATCCTGAGCTATGTGCCGGGCTTGGAAAGGCTCGCCGATGTTACGCACCTGTTTGATGGTTTTGCGTCAAACGCGGTCATTTCGATCATTGCCGTTATGATCGTCGGTGCCGGCCTTGACAGAACCGGCATCATGAACAAAGTCGCCGCGGCGATATTGAAACACGGGGGCACATCGGAAACGCGGGTTCTTCCCATTGTGTCGGGAACCGTGGGGTTCATCTCCAGCTTCCTTCAGAATGTCGGCGCCGCAGCGTTGTTTCTTCCGGTGGTCAGCCGCATATCGGTCCGCTCTGGCATTCCGCTTGGTCGCCTGCTGATGCCGATGGGGTTTTGCGCAATTCTGGGAGGAACAATGACGATGGTCGGGTCGTCGCCCCTCATTTTGCTGAACGACCTCATCATCACAGCCAACGAGGGTTTGCCTGACGAATTGAAGATGGAACCCTTCGGTTTGTTTTCTGTAGCACCCATTGGCGCCGCGCTCATTGTGACCGGAATTCTCTATTTCCTGCTTCTGGGGCGTTGGGTGTTGCCTGGGTCTTCCAGCTCAACAATCGCGGCGTCGGGCCAGGGTACGGCAGAGTATCTGGAAAGAGTTTATGGTCTTCATGCCAATGTTTTTGAAGTTGATGTTCCGGCTGACAGTGCGTTGGTCGGTCAGATCCTTGCCGACATCAACAATGAAAACAACATCTACATCATTTCTACCTTCTATCGGGGCAAAGCCTCAATGATCCAAATCCTGACGGCAGAAATTGCTGCCCCATGTCGGCTTGCAATCGTCGGAAGCGAAGGCGCCATGCGCGATTTCGCGGACCGTTTCGGATTGATTGTTCGACCGGAACTGGACGTGTTCGTTGAAGAGTTCGCCTCTACCAATGCTGGTGTCGCAGAGCTGGTCATCCCACCGGACTCCAGCCTCATCGGCAAGAGCCCGAGAGATATCTTGCTACGAAAGACCTATGGTCTGGGCCTGATGGCAATTCACCGCGGCGAAGAAACGCTCAGCCACGTCAAGACCGAAGATCACGAGGCCACGCAGATCGGGCTCGTGCCCTTTCGGGCGGGGGATATGCTTGTCGCCCATACCCGCTGGGATAATCTGACCCGGCTCAAGCGTGATCGGGATTTCATCGTTGTCACAGCGGATTTTCCGCAAGAGGAATTGCGGCCGCACAAGGTTGGATGGGCGCTGCTATTCTTTGCGATCTCGCTTTCACTGATCCTCTTTACCGATATCCGGCTGTCGCTTTGCCTGCTCACCGGCGCTGTGGGCATGCTTCTGTCGCGTGTTCTTAGCATCGACGAAGCCTACCGTGCGGTGGGGTGGAACACGGTCTTTCTATTGGCAAGCCTGATCCCGCTCGGACAAGCCGTGCAGAATACCGGAACTGCCGAATGGATCGCGCAGCAAATCCTGACAATCCTTGATGGCTGGCCAATCTGGTCACTTCAGACTGGCGTTGCAGTCCTTGCGACCGTGTTCTCGCTGGTCATGTCAAACGTCGGGGCCACCGTGCTTTTGGTTCCCCTGGCCGTCTCTATCGCAGTGGCAGCCGGCGCAAATCCGGCGCTCTTCGCACTGACGGTGGCCATATCCACCTCGAATTCCTTCATTATTCCGACGCATCAGGTGAACGCGCTCATCATGGGCCCCGCGGGTTACAAGGTCATCGATTTTGTAAAGAGCGGCGGCATCATGACGATCCTGTTCCTGATCGTTTCTTTGGTGATGCTGAATATCGTGTTCTGACAAACAGGGACGACAAAGAACCTACGAAACTAAGGGGAGACTAAGATGACGAAAATTTCAAACTCGGTCTACGAAGCTGAACTCGCGCGATTGCAAATCGAACTCGTCAAACTTCAGGAATGGGTCAAGCATACCGGACAACGTATAGCGATCATTTTTGAGGGGCGTGACGCGGCAGGCAAGGGCGGCACCATCAAACGGATTACCGAAGCCATGAATCCCCGGATCTGCCAGGTTGTTGCACTTCCGGCCCCGACAGAGCGACAGAGGTCGCAGTGGTACTTTCAACGATACGTGGCGCATTTGCCGGCAGCGGGCGAAATCATCATATTCGATCGCTCTTGGTACAATCGCGCAGGTGTTGAACGCGTGATGGGGTTTTGCACAGACGACGAGTACAAAGAATTCATGCGCAGTTGTCCTGAGTTCGAACGCATGCTGGTCCGATCGGGCATTCAGCTGATCAAATACTGGTTTTCAGTGAGTGACGAGGAACAGGAACGTCGCTTTCAGAAACGCCTGACGGACCCCACCAAGCAGTGGAAACTCAGCCCTATGGATTTGGAAAGCCGTAAGAAATGGGTCGACTACTCCAAGGCCAAGGATGATATGTTCTCTCATACAGACATAAAACAGGCGCCCTGGTACGTGGTGAATTCCGACGTGAAGAAACACGCGCGTCTGAACTGCATCAACCATCTTTTGTCGTTGATCCATTACGAGGAAGTCGCACATCCACCGGTCGAACTTGAAGAGCGTCCTCCTCAGCGCGGCTACGTCAGGCCACCGATGGGTGATCAGACATTCGTGCCAGAAGCGCATCTCGATCTCATTTAGGTGTTCTGGCTTTTGGTTTCGGCAGATCGATTTTGTAACGTAGCCGTGATACAAAGCTTTTCCTCAGACTGATTGGAGTTTCAGAATGCGTTACGTCCCCTTGGCAATTGTTCTGCTTCTGGTTCCGGTCGGCCTTCTGGTGGCACTTATTGCCCCTTTTTTCGGAGGTATGATATCTGCACTCGCTTTGTTGTTGGGTCTGATAGGTCTCTACGACCTCTCCCAGAACAAAAGCGCGGTGCTGAAGAACTACCCCTTGGTTGCCCGCCTGCGGTTTCTGTTCGAACATTTTCGACCGGAAATTCGCCAGTACTTCCTGGAAAGCGACCATGAGGAAACGCCCTTTTCGCGCGAACAGCGTGCGTTGGTTTATCGACGTGCCAAGGGAATGGAAGGCCTTAGGCCATTTGGAACGCTGCGGAATGTAAACGAAGTCGGGCATGAATGGATCAACCACTCCATGATGCCATCGCATCTTCCGACCAAGCCCTTCACCGTCCTGTTTGGCGGCCCGGATTGTACGAAGCCCTACGAAGGGTCAGTCCTCAACATTTCCGGTATGTCGTATGGCGCATTGTCCCCCAACGCCATCGAAGCACTGAACCAGGGTGCAAAGGCAGGCGGGTTTGCGCATACCACCGGGGAAGGCTCAATCTCAAAGTACCACCGCAAACACGGCGGTGACTTGATCTGGCAGGTCGGGAGCGGTTATTTTGGCTGCCGCACTGCCGACGGGCAGTTTGACCCCGAAAAATTTGCCGCAACCTCCGCTGACGATCAGGTGAAAATGATCGAGATAAAGCTGTCTCAGGGCGCAAAACCGGGGCATGGCGGCATTCTGCTCGGCGGAAAAGTGACCGAGGAAATTGCCGCGGCGCGGGGCGTAGAGATCGGTGTTGACTGCATTAGTCCAAGCGCGCACAGCGCCTTTTCAACGCCGTTAGAGCTTTGCGAGTTCATCGGCAAACTTCGATCATTGTCGGGTGGCAAGCCCATTGGATTCAAGATCTGTGTCGGCCACCCGTGGGAGTGGTTCGCCATCGCCAAGGCAATCAAGGAAAGCGGGATTGCGCCCGATTTCATTACCGTCGACGGGGCAGAAGGTGGAACCGGTGCAGCACCTGTCGAATTTGCAGATCACAAGGGCGCACCACTGCGCGAAGGGCTCATGCTGGTTCATAATACACTTGTCGGACTTGGTATCCGGGACCGGATAAAGCTGATCGCTTCCGGCAAGTTGATCAGCGCCTTTGACATGTGCCGGGTCTTTGCACTGGGAGCGGATAGCTGCAATATCGCGCGCGGTTTCATGTTCGCATTGGGCTGCATTCAAGCTCAGGCCTGCCATACAGGGAAATGCCCAACGGGTGTCACGACACAGGACGCCGGGCGTTACAAGGCACTGGTCGTCGAAGACAAAGCCACAAGAGTTGCAAACTTCCACAAAAATACGCTGACAGCTCTTCGTGAGGCCGTTGAGTCCTCCGGATTGTTCCATCCTACGGAATTCACACCGCACCACCTAATGATAAGGATCAACAGCCGAGAAGCGCGATCAGCTGCCAGCCAATACCTATGGTTAGCGGCTGGAGACCTGAAGTCGAACGACGCGGTTCACCCAGCATTCGCGAAGTATTGGGATCGAGCGCAACCGAACTCATTCACAAGTGCAACCTAGCGGCCCAAACCTGGCGGTGACCGAAGATGAGGTTGCGCGCTTGTGACAGTTGCGACGCCCCTCAATTCCGCCGCCACAATACATTTTCTACAGCCGCCCCTTCGGCTGGATCTACCCGCGTTGCGGAGGCCTTTCATCAAGTTCGACCGGTTCGTGGGCAATCTCTTCAGAGGGAAAGAGCAAGAGCAGATCGCTGATGCATTTCAGCTCAATCAGCCCAGCATTGGAATCCGCTTAACTGACGATCCACGTTGACTCCGACCTGTGTCCGGGGTTCGCTCAATGTCCGCTTTGACGCTGACGCGTGTTGGAACTGCTAATGCAGCGAAGGTCCGCTCTCCGCCACCCATGTCGGGTGGCCAGATTTGCAACCCCGGCCACCCAGCTCCCTTTCAGGAGTGTCAGTTCAGCACTTCGCGTTTCGCCAGACGTTGTTCGAGCCACTCCAGCACCTCACTTTCAACCCAACCCACGCGGTTTAGGCCCAGCTGTACCCGTTTGGGGAATAGGCCTGCCTTCTCCAGACGTGCGATGTGTTGCGGTGAGTACAAGACCAACTCCGTGACCTGGCGTTTTGAAAGTATCCTCATCACGATCTCTCCATGATTGAAGAGCATCGCGATGCTCGGGTTTCGACAAATTCCCCGAGGAGTGTTCAGAGTAACGGTTGATTCTGATCTGACCAAGGCAGAACATTGCAACACGCTGTTTCGCATTCTGCGCGGTGGACCAAAAGGTGGCCTCACAAAATGCAAAAGTGCTTAAGTATCTATTTTAGATATATAAATTCCAATTATATGGTGCCCCCACACGGACTCGAACCGCGGACCTACTGATTACAAATCAGTTGCTCTACCAGCTGAGCTATAGGGGCACTGGCGCGTCTTTGACGCGGATCGGATGAACCGAATGCGCGGCGTATAGCAGCAGAAATTGCCGCTTTGCAATGGTGTTTTCACCCTCAGATGCGAAAAATCAGACGGACATCGCACCCATCGTCGCAAACCCGCTTTCATGGCCCGCAAATCACCCTATGATGCCCAAACCCGCAGCACGACGAGGCCCCCCATGCAGATTGCATTTCATATCGGCGCAAACTGCACAGATGAGGATCGGCTACTCAAATCGATCTTCAAGAATGCTGATGTGCTGCTCCAGAACGGTATCGCCGTGCCGGGCCCCGGTAAATACCGCAAGCTGATCCGCGAGACGCTCCAACAGCTTGACGGTGCCCTGCCCACACCCGACACCCGCGACATCCTGATTGATGCCATCGTCGAAGATGACAGCATTGACCGGATTGTGTTGACCAATGACAATTTCATCGCCGTGCCCAAGCGTGTTTTTGATCACGGGCTGTTCTACCCGCAAACCGAGATGAAATTGCGCGGACTGGCGCAGATCTTTGATCAGGACGCTCTGTCGCTGTTTTACGGTATCCGCAATCCAGCGAGCTTTCTGCAAGAGGTCGCAACCCGTGCTGGTGTCGCTGATATCGCGACCTATCTTGGCCTGCTGACGCCAGACGAATTGCGCTGGTCTGACGTAATTGCCCGGATCAGACGCGCGGCCCCCAACGCGCTGCTTACTGTGTGGTGCAATGAGGATACGCCACTCATTTGGGAACAGCTGATCCGGCTGCACACCGGCCTGCCACCAGAGGCCGCTGTCACCGGCCAATACGACCTTCTGGCGCAGATTGTGACATCTGAGGGGATGGAGACATTGGCGCGCCGGGCGGCAGAGGCACCGCCAGCGTCGGAACTGTCGCTACAAAACCTGATCGCTGATGTGATAGAGGAATTCGCCGTTCCCGGGCAGATCGAAGATGCCATTGAATGGCCAGAGCTGGACGCCCAGACGGTCGCCGATTTGACCGAAGCCTACGAAGAAGACCTTGAGGTGATCGCACAGATGGAAGGTGTGACCCTCATCCTGCCATTCACCTGACGTTACATGCCCAAAGCGGCCTTATACATGTCCATGACCGCTTCTTCCTCGGCCAGATCATTGGCATCGCGCTTGCGAATGGCCACGATCTTGCGCAGCACTTTGGTGTCATAGCCACGACCCTTTGCCTCGGCCATCACCTCTTTTTGTGCGTCAGCGATGTCTTTCTTTTCTGCCTCAAGCCGCTCGTAGCGTTCCACGAACTGACGCAGCTCTTGTCCGGCTACGGTGCTGCTGGTCTCGGTCACGGAATCATTCATTGCGGCTCTCCTGTCAGGTTGGCCAATCCCTAGCCCCTGCCCCCTGCCCCTGCAACCCTTGCACAGCCGATTACAGCGCGGTACCCCGCATGAAACGAATGGAGCGGATATGGAAATTGTTATCTGGATCGGCGCGGCCTTGTCGGCCATTGGCCTGTGCGGGATTGTCTATAGCATTGTGGCTGTGGCCCGCGCCAAACGCGCCGACCTTAGCGATGAGGATTTGCGCGCCCGCGTCTCTGCCATTCTGCCCTTGAACCTGATTGCACTTTTTGTGTCGATGATCGGTTTGATGGCCGTGATCATCGGTGTGATGCTGGGCTAAAGCTCTGCCCCTTCATGGATGACAATCGTGGCCATGGCCGCCAAGGCTGGCACCGCGGCCCCGTATTTACGGGCCATTTGTGGGTTTGAAGCATTGCCAGCGGCAGCCCGTGCAGCGACGCCAGCAAGGATTGCCGCCAGCCTGAAGAAGGCAAAAACCAGATAGAACGGCCAGTTGTCGATCCCGTTCAACCCTCGGCGGCGCAGGTAATCGGCCACATATTGCGCCTCGCTCGGCAGACCCAAGGCCGCGCGATCAACGCCCGCCAAGCCGCGCATATCGCCCTGATTTGGCAAACGCCATTGCATGCATTGATAGGCAAGATCGGCCATGGGGTGACCCAGCGTCGAAAGTTCCCAATCCAGCACGGCGACGATCTGCGGCGCTTCGACAGCAAAGATCATGTTGTCCAACCGCCAATCGCCATGCACCAGCGACACCTGCCCATCATCGGCCGGCATATTGGCCCCCAGCCAATCCATGATCTGCGCCATCGCATCGCTGGGCGCGTCAACCGAGGCACGGTATTGGCTGCTCCACCGGTCCAACTGACGCGCAAAGTAGTTGCCGGGTTTGCCATAATCGCCCAATCCGACGCTTTCGGCGTCCACATCATGCAACGCCGCCAAGGTCTGATTCATCGCATCATAAAGCGACGCGCGCTCTGTTTTCGTGCAATCGGGCAATGCGGGATCCCAGAAAATTCGCCCCGGCAGATAGCGCATCACAAAGAATTCGCGCCTGCTGGGTGATGTCGCAGCCTGAGCCAGATGCAACACTTCGGGCACGGGCACATCCGTCGGTGCCAGCGCCTGCATCACCCGAAATTCGCGATCAACAGCATGCGCGGACGGCAACAAACGTCCGGGGGGTTTGCTACGCAAGACATAATCGCCGCTTTTGGCCCGCAGGTGAAATGTTGGATTAGACTGGCCGGTGCGGAATTTGTTTACATCAATCAGCCCGTCAAATTCGCCGATAGTGTCGGACAGGTAGCCGTCAAGCTCTGCCAGATCGATACCAAGGTCTTTTGCCGCTTCTTTCATGCCGCCATTAGCCCCGCTGATGCGCCGTGACGCAACCCATTGATTGACACCCGCCTGTGGCGGTGCACGATGACGCGGATATTGCGGAGGACAAATGATGGACCTAGGACAAACCGAGCGGCTGATGCCGGTGCTGGCAGCGGTCAAGGCGATGATCAGCGATGAAATCGCGCCGCTGGACGATGCGTTTCTGGCAGAGGTTTCAACCGGAGACCGCTGGGCCTTTACCCCGCGCCAAACCGAAATTCTTGAAGGGCTCAAGTCGAAGACCAAAGAACGCGGCCTTTGGAATTTCTGGGACACATTTCGCGACGGCCCGCAACTGAACACGGTTGAATATGCCTATCTGGCCGAAGAAATGGGCAAGAGTCATCTCGCCGCCGAGGTCTTTAACTGTAACGCGCCCGACACGGGCAATATGGAGGTCTTTGCCCGCTACGGGACGGACGCGATGAAAGAACGCTGGCTTAGACCTTTGATGGCTGGCGATATCCGTTCCGCCTATCTGATGACAGAGCCAGACGTGGCCAGTTCTGACGCCACCAACATCGCGATGCGCTGTGAACGCGATGGCGATGACTATGTGCTGAACGGTCAGAAATGGTGGGCGACCGGTGCCGGTGATCCCCGCTGTGCCGTGCATATCGTGATGGTGCGCACGTCCTACAACGGGCCAAAGCATCAACAACATTCTATGATTGTAGTGCCTGCCGATGCGCCGGGGGTTGAGAAACTCCGCGCGATGGAGGTTTACGGACATGATGATGCACCGCACGGGCATATCCACTTTCGCTATTCGGACGTGCGCGTGCCTGCTGAGAACCTGCTTTTGGGCGAAGGACGCGGGTTTGAGATTGCACAGGGCCGTCTTGGGCCGGGGCGTATCCACCATTGCATGCGGGCGATTGGACAAGCGGAAAAGGCACTTGAGATGCTCTGTGAACGCTCTGTTTCGCGCGAGGCCTTTGGCAAGCCATTAGCGCAGCTTGGCGAAAACTTTGATCTGATCGCCAAAGCGCGGATGGATATTGAACAGGCGCGGCTGTTGTGCCTGAAAGCCGCCTGGATGATGGATCAGGGTGACAAACGCGCAGCCGCCCCATGGATCAGCCAGATCAAGGTTGTGGCCCCGCAGGTTGCCCTCGATATCACTGACAAAGCCATCCAGATGTTCGGAGCTGCGGGCGTGTCACAAGACACGCCACTGGCGCGCCAATGGACACACTTGCGGACTTTGCGCTTGGCCGATGGCCCAGATGCGGTGCATCGGCGTCAGGTGGCAAGGGCGGAACTGGCGGCTTATGTGGTGGGGCAGAACAGTTCGTAAATGCGTTCCAGCAATGGGCGCACGCGTGGATCGGACAGCCGGTAATGCATGCTGCGCCCGTCACGTTCGCAGGCAACCAGACCTTCATTGCGCAAGCGCAAAAGCTGACCTGAGACATAAGATTGGCTGGCGCCAATCGCCGCTTCCAGCTCGCTCACGGTCATCTCACCGGGGACAAGCGCGCATAGAATGCGCAAACGACCGGGGTTGGCCAATGACTTGAGCACCTCCGCCGCTTCGGTCGCGGCCGCATCTATCGGATCGGCCAATGTTTGGTTCGGATCTTCCATTTTCACAAGCTACTACCGTTGTTAATACATTTCAATATTGAAATGTTTTGGAAAGTGATTATTCTCCCTAACGAAGGAGATTCGATATGACACCCCATGTGCAAGCATTCTTCGACAAAGACACCAACACAGTTTCATACGTGGTGCGCGAACCACAGGGCAGCGCCTGCGCAATCATCGACAGCGTGCTGGACTATGATCAGGCCGCCGGGCGCACCGACACCCGCTCTGCTGATGAAATCATCAGTTGGGTCAAGGCCGAAGGCCTGACAGTCGCGTGGATATTGGAAAGCCACGTACACGCCGATCACCTGTCTGCCGCGCCCTATTTGCAGGAACATCTGGGCGGCAAGATCGGGATTGGGGCGAATATCACCATTGTGCAGGATACCTTTGGCAAGGTCTTTAACGAGGGTACCGCGTTTGAGCGTGACGGGTCACAGTTTGACGGTCTTTTTGCGGATGGCGACAGCTTGCACATCGGGCAGATGCGCGTGGATGTGATGCACACGCCGGGGCATACGCCCGCCTGCCTGACCTATGTCATCGGTGATGCGGCATTTGTGGGTGATACACTTTTCATGCCCGATTTCGGCACAGCAAGATGCGATTTTCCGGGTGGATCTGCCGAGGATCTTTATGCATCGATCCAGAAAATCCTGTCACTGCCCGATGAGACCCGGATATTTGTGGGCCACGACTACAAAGCCCCCGGTCGGGACGAATTTGCCTGGGAAACCACTGTGGGCGAGCAAAAGGCGCTGAATGTGCATATCGGTGAAGGCCGCCCATTGGAGGATTTCGTGCATATGCGCGAAGCGCGGGATGCAAAGCTGGGCATGCCCCGGCTGATCTTGCCATCACTGCAAACCAACATGCGTGCGGGGCATTTCCCCGAACCCGAAGACAACGGGCAGCGCTATTTCAAAGTACCGATCAACGAGCTTTGATCGGACAACACGTTAAGGACACATCATGCCAATGGATTGGATTATGGGGCTGGCCGGTGGCCTGCTTATCGGCGGTGCGGCTGCGCTGTTTTTGCTTGTGAACGGGCGGATCATGGGGGCGTCGGGCATTGTCGGCGGTCTGGTTGATGGCAGTGGGCGGCACGATTGGCACGAGCGGGCCGCGTTGATTGCCGGGCTGATCAGTGTGCCCGCCGTTGCCGCAACGATGCTGGGCGGTGCCCAAACCTATCTGACCACAAATTGGGCCGTGATTATCATCGCCGGATTGTTGGTTGGGGTCGGCACTCGGCTGGCCAATGGGTGCACATCCGGCCATGGGGTATGCGGCATTTCGCGGCTGTCGTTGCGCGGGATCGTCGCGACCGCGTTCTACATCGGTGCGGGTGGCCTGACCGTTGTCATTTTCAAACATGCTCTGGGGGTGATCTGATGCGTGTGATTGTCTCTTTTTTGGTCGGCGGGCTTTTTGGGCTGGGGCTGCTGGTGTCGGGCATGACAGACACCACAAAGGTGCAAGGATGGCTGGATGTCTTTGGCAATTGGGATCCCACATTGGCCTTTGTGATGGGCGGCGCAATTGTGCCCATGGCCATCGCGTGGCGGCTTACCCAAGGGCGCAAGCCTGTACTGGCAGACGCATTTCCCGCACCACCGGAGCCGCGGTTGGGGCGCAATCTGGTAATCGGGTCAACGCTTTTTGGGATGGGATGGGGGTTGGCGGGCCTGTGCCCCGGCCCGGCCATCGCCTCACTTAGCTTTGGCGGTTTTGGCGGCGTCATCTTTCTGGTGGCGATGTTGGCGGGCATGTTGGTAGCGCCACCATTGCGCAACCGGCTGGACCAGCAGGCCATAGCGGTCTAAGACCTCGGCATGGATATTCGCCAGATAAGCCCGACCTATGCTGTCTCTCCCCAAATTGGGGTCGAGGACGTGCCCGCCATTGCTGCCGCAGGTTTCAAAACCATCATTTGCAACAGGCCGGATGCGGAAATTCCACCCAGCCATCATGCTACCGTCATTGAGGCCGCTGCACAGGATGCGGGCCTGGCCTTTGTGGTGAACCCGGTCACGCATCAGGGGCTGAACATGGATATGGTGCAGCTTCAAAGGGCAACAATGGACGGCTCTGACGGGCCGACATTGGCCTATTGCGCATCTGGTACGCGGTCCTCCGTTGTCTGGTCGCTGGGTCAGGCGGGCGACATGCCCACGGACGAGATTATCGCCGCCACCACTGCCGCCGGTTACGATCTAGGTGGGATGCGCGCGCAGTTGGACACACTCGCGGGCCAGTAGGCGCGACCCCTCCTCATCAAGCGTGATCTTGCTCGCGGACAGGCGCCCCCATCATCTGCGGTCAAGGCGGATTCGCAACATCCGCGTCAATCGCATTAATCATCATGTCCGTCGGTGGTTCCGTTGATGTGTCCATACCATCATACCCTCCGGCTGAGAGTAGATCGGGCACCTCTTGTACCGCGCCTTGCGCAAACTCTGTCAGTTGTGGCGGTGGTGCAGGTTGCAGCCGCACGGCGCGCATCCCGCCCAGTTGTCCCAGCTTAGCCACTGCGACGGTTGCACCACCATCCACTGCGCGAAGCTGTACCGTATCGACGGTGCACCCCGGCAGCGGCAAGACCTGATTGACAGTGAGCCCCTGAATGGTTGCAAGCGGCACCGTGAAGCGATGAAGTTGCGCCTCCAACGTGGCAGGGGCGGCTTGCACCGTGTCGAGAAACGTTGCATCCCAGTCAACTGGGTCCGGGTCAACCGCCACCTCCGGCGCGGCTGTTTCCACCAGCGGCAGGGCGATCACGATCTGCCCTTGCCGTTCGGCAACGCCCAGATCAACGTTCATACGCACGATCCGGTATTTGCAATCCGTCAGCATCAGCCCGGCCGAGCGCACACCCTTGAACCGATCATCCAACTCGACCCCATCAGCCCATCCTTCCAACGGGGTGCCGATGACCGCCGCCGGAAATGCCGTTAGAAAGGTAGTCAAAAGCGGCTCTGACAAGATGCAATCGGTCAATGTTGGCGCGCGGTCGGTTGCAGGTTGATCAATCAGCGCGCCGACGGTTTGCATTTCGACAATGGCAGCGCGCAGTTGCAAATCAACGCTGACAAGTCCCTCGCGCGTGCCCGCCCGCCCCAGACCGATCAGCAACAGATCGTCCGACAACGCACCCAACATGTCATCCAGTGTGGCCGTTTCTTCAGCGCCACTGGTCACCGTCAGAACAAGACCAATTGCGCTATCGGCAGATTTCGTGAGTGCCAACCGCGCGGCACGCGAAGAGGTCAGCGGGTTGTCCGCTCCCTCATCGGTCTGCGGGCGGATCATCCGCCGCAGAAGTGTCGCTTGCGTGGTGTCTGTCATGGGCCTGCTACATGCACATCTTTGACATGCCTAACATCCCAAGGGTTACGTTTCTTCTAACGCGATCGGATTTTTCGCAAGCGGCAGCGTGACACGGAAGGCACCGCCTGTGGCACCGGCAAGATAAGCGATATCGCCCCCAAGCCGCTGCATAACCTCGCGGCAGATCGCAAGGCCAAGCCCGGCACCTCCGGCCTTGGATCCATCCGTCAACCGCGAGAATTTCTCAAAGATCAGCGCCTGGTTGTCGGGCGCGATTCCGCTGCCGTTATCTATAAAATCCACGAACCGCCCTGTGGCTGAGCTCCGAACTTTGATGGTTAATTCCGGGGTATCTGCGTCGCAGTATTTGCGCGCATTAGAGATCAGATTGATAAAGACCTGCCCCAGCCGGTCAAGATCAGCGGTCAGGGCAAAATCTTCATCTGGGCGATGGCGCATGATCGTCAGCGCGCCATCATGCGCGTCTGACGCGCGCACGGCCCGGTCCAACAGATCCGACAGATTTCCGGTCTGTTCGTGCAAGACAACCTGTCCGTTTTCAAGCACCGCCAAATCAAGCAAATCATCCAAAAGTCGGGTCAGGCGGACCGCCTCATCATGGATGATCCCCGCATAGCGGCCTTGTTCTTTGGTGGTCATGCCGCCTTCGCGCAGAATATCCGAAAAAGACCGGATTGAGGTCATTGGCGTGCGCAATTCGTGGCTGATCTGGCTAAGAAAGGCATCTTTCTGGATCGAGAGGGCCGTCAGTTTGGCATTGGCCTCGCGTAGGGCGCGGGCGGTGCGTTCCTGTTCATTCGACTTTTCCTCTAGCCGGTTGGAATATTCAAGGATTTGCGCGGCCTCATCGGCGACGGCAATCAGATCTTCGACGGACACGCTGCTGCCGCCGATCAACTGCCCAATCATCGCATGGGCGGTCGCCGCCCCCACAGTGCCCGCCAATTCCCGTTCAAGCCGCTCAATGAACTCCAATGTGACTTCCGGCAGATAGCCGACTTTGCCCTGCGCCTTGGCCTCTTGTTCAAAGACCGCCTGCGCCTCACTGCTGCCCATGATCCGCTGCGCCATGATCAACAGATCTTCTGCCCCGGCCGCCGCTGCGGTCCATGTGGGTGCAGCATTGGAATGATCAAACACATTGACGAATTGTGCGCCTTGCAACCGCTCTAACGGGGCTGGAAACGTGACCAATGACCCTAGCACAAACATCCCGGCATTCAGCAACATTGACCACAGGATACCATGCACCAGCGGGTCCAAATCCGAGATGCCAAACAACGCTTGCGGACGTAACCAGCTAAGCCCCCATGGTCCGTTGAGCATCACAGCTTCACTGATAAAGGCGTCGGTGCCAAAACTGGGCAGAAACAGCGACCAAAGCCAAATCAACAGCCCGGTGATCAGCCCCATTGCAGCCCCAACGCCTGTTGCCCCGCGCCAGAAGATACCGCCAATCATGGCGGGCAAGATCTGGACGGCCCCGGTGAACGAAATCAGGCCAATTGCCGCAAGTGCTGTACCGCCGCCAGACGTGCGGTAATAGAGAAACCCAAGCGCCAAGATGGCCGCGATCGAGACGCGTCGCGACAGCAGGATCACATGGCGCACATCACCCGAGATTATCGCCTGTTGTGAGCCCTGAAAGCGCAACCAAAGTGGCACAACCATGTGGTTGGACACCATCGTGGCCAGCGCCAGCGTGGCGACAATCACCATGGATGTGGCCGAAGACAGCCCGCCCAGAAAGGACAACACTGCCAGCCCGCCCTGCCCTTGGTTCAACGGCACCGTGAGCACGAACAGATCGGGGTTGCTGCCAGCAGGCAAAAGATCAAGCCCGATCACCGCGATGGGCACCACAAATAGGCTCATCAAAAAGAGGTAAAGAGGGAACGCCCAACTGGCGATGTGCAAATGGCGCTCATCCGCGTTTTCGACAACCAACACCTGAAACATGCGCGGCAAACACAGGAAAGCCGCCGCTGACAGGAAGATCAGCCCGATCCAGCGGCCAGAGTTCTGATCCCAAAGATCGATCTCTGAAGCGTCAATGCGGTCAAGCATCTCAGCCGGCCCGCCAGCCACACCCCAGACAACAAATACGCCAACGGCAACAAGTGCCAGCAGCTTTACCACTGCCTCAACCGCGATGGCCATGACGATACCGTGGTGACGTTCATTGGCATCCAGATTGCGTGTACCAAACAGCACGGTAAAGACTGCGAGCCCGATGGCCACCCAAACGGCCGTGCGATTGAAATCCGCCTGTTCCCATATCACCCCTTCGACTTGCGCAAAGACGGCAAATGACAAAGTGACCGACTGCAGCTGCAAGGCGATGTAGGGTGTACCCGCGATCACCGAGATCAGCGTCACAATGATCCCCAATTGCGTCGATTTGCCAAAGCGCGACGACACAAGGTCGGCAATCGACGTGATGCGTTGCGCGCGGCCAATCCGAACCAGACGACGCAGAACCCACCACCAGCCAACCATGACTAGCGTGGGGCCGATGTAGATCGTGACGAACTCCAGACCCGAGCGTGCGGCATAGCCAACTGCCCCGTAGAACGTCCAAGCGGTGCAATAGATGCTTAGCGACAGCGTGTAGATGATCGGCGATTGCAGCCAGTTGGAATGGCCTGCAATGGCCCGGCGCTCTGCCAAAAATGCGACAGCGAACAGGACGATGACGTAGCCCAGCGCAACCGCTATCAGGAAATTGAAGGACATCATTCCTTTTCGGCGCCCTCGCCCTGTGGCGTTTCAGGATTTGGCCGCATGCGGCTGGTCAGGGCCGCAGCAAGCACAATCAGCAAAACCCAGACGCCAAAGACATAAAGCAGTCCTGCCGACCCGATATTGGCCTGATGGTTTTCGGATGCCGCAGGCCAGGTCAACGGGATCGCCCACAGCAGAATGCCCACAACGGGCAAGAGTTTTGCCGCATCGCGCAGCCGACGCTGCCGGTAATTCGCCCTGTGTAGGAAGACCTGCGATGGGGTTGCCCGGCTCATGCTCCGATCAGATCACGGACAAAATCGCGGACCTCTGAGTTGGAAAAGGGCTTGGTCATGAAATGATTGGCGCCAAGCCGCAGGGCCAATTCGCGATCCTTTTCCTGACCACGTGCAGTCAGCATCATGACAGGCAGGTCCTTGGTGGTATCATTGCCCCGCAGATCACGCAGAATGTCAAAACCGCTGCGTCCGGGCAGCATGACATCAAGGATGATCATGTCCGGCGGAAAGCCCAGCACTTTATCCATGGCGGTGGTGCCGTCTTCATGCGTGTGAACAGTCCAGCCATCCCGTGACAGGATAAAGCTGATCGCCTCGATGATATTCGGCTCATCTTCGATCAGAAGGACCCTTTTGCCCATCTCATCGCCTCCCCTTCCGTCGCATCACGCTTTTGCGTAGCGCCCCCTGCTGTCGGACTATGGGGCAATCGTGAGGCAAGTCAAAGTGCTGTTTGCACCGAGACCCCGGAAACTGCGGGTTCGCGGCGGCTGGCGCAGTCGCTGCGTGGGCAAATCCGGCAGGCAACGCCCACTGGCTGCGGTGCGCCTAGGTTGGTTTCGGGGTCCGGTACAACTAGCATGATGCTTTGCACCGCAGGTGGCACATCAAAATGCGTGGCGTCGCGGACTGTTGCGACGGCATAGCATAAGGCGTGCGAGGCATTGACGCCGGGCAATGCCACCTCAAGCCTGATCGGCTGACCTGGACGATTGAGTGCGAGAAAGAGCGGCCACAACGGACAGGCTCCGCCCGCGCGTGGCATGGAGAACCCCGGCACCGGTTTGACAAAGGTCAACACACCCGCGGCATCACAGACCGCAAGCGCCATCGGCGGGTGCCCGGCCTCAGGCGGCAGGCATGCCAAGCGCCGCAGCACACGAGGCAAGGGTTGAAAAAAGTGCTGCGCGATGGCCGCTGGATCATAGGCGTGTGCGCGGCAGGCCTTTTCGAACTTGGCCAAAGGAAGTGCTACCGCGTCTTCTGCATACACCTCTGCATGGGCTTTCAACAGCGCGGCTGATGCTCCGGTCAGGCCGGATGCCTTCACAAATGCCCCGGTATCAGCGCCGCCCTTTTCCAGCGCGGGTAAATGAAATCCGGATTGGGCAAGCCAGCTTTCCATCTGCTCAAAGGCAGACATTGCCGTATCGCTCTGGGCCTCGGGCGCTTGCAGATAACTGATCAGCGCCTCGCTGCTTTCCGCAAGCCGCAGACTGTCGTCGTGGATGTTGTGGTGAAACCGACGCTGCCAATCGTCATCCAGGTGTTCTGGGCCCACAAGAATGGACGATGACGAGCGGATCGCGCTGACGGTCGAAATCACCTCATGCAATGCCGCTGCCAATGCAGGATCATGGGTCATCCGGTCGCTAAGGGCCTGCACTTGCGTCTGAAGAGCAGTGATGCGGCGCGACTGGGTGGCAATAAGCGCGCTCCAGCCGGGATATCGGGCCGCACATTCCTCGGCCTTTTCAACTTCAACGTCTGGCCCCAGCAAGGCGGCGGCGTGGCGCATTTCGTCCAGAAGCGCTGCATCGACCCCATCAATCAGCAGGGACGCATCAACATCCAAGGCGCGGGCGATGTCCGCCAATATCTTGCCACCGATTCTGCGGCGATTGTGCTCGATCAGGTTCAAATATGAGGGTGATATCCCCACTATTTCCGCCACCACGGCCTGCTTCAACCCTCGGTCGAGGCGCTTTTCGCGGATGCGTGACCCTGCAAGTTGCTGTGCTGGCATGGTGAATTCCCCCAACAGTTTCAGTGGCTTTCTGCACCTGCAAGAAAACCGATTTACAAAGTTAACACTTTATCTGTGCATGAATTTACAAATAAGTCTAGTCGTCTCAATGGTTTGTTGCTGGTTAAGGGGTGCGTAACAGAGACTGATCCCATGTTGATTGGGCGAGGAGGCCCAGCCGACAGAAATCTTTAGGGAGGATATTAATGTCCAATTCGAAATTTTCACGTCGTGGCGTACTTAAGACCGGTATGGTTGCAAGTGCTGGCCTCGCTTTGCCGCAGTATTTGCGTGCTGACAGCCATGCTGGATTTACCAATGCACCGGGCGACAGCGAAGTCATTCTGGGTTTCAACGTCCCGCAAACCGGTCCTTACGCGGACGAGGGTGCAGACGAGTTGCGCGCTTATGAGTTGGCGGTTGAGCACCTGAACGGTGGCGGCGATGGCGGCATGCTGGGCACGTTCTCATCGAAGGCGCTGGACGGTACCGGTATTCTGGGCCGTGAAGTTAAGTATGTCACCGGTGATACGCAGACGAAGTCCGACGCCGCACGTGCTTCTGCCCGTTCGATGATCGAAAAAGACGGCGCAGTCATGATCACAGGTGGTTCGTCCTCCGGTGTTGCTGTGGCTGTACAGGCGTTGTGCCAAGAGGCTGGCGTGATCTTTATGGCGGGTCTGACCCACTCCAACGACACAACAGGTAAAGACAAGCGGGCCAATGGTTTCCGCCACTTCTTTAACTCTTACATGTCTGGTGCGGCGCTGGCCCCTGTGCTTGCTGCCAACTACGGAACCAACCGTAAGGCTTATCACCTGACAGCTGACTACAACTGGGGTTACACCACAGAAGAAGCCGTGAAGTCTTCGACAGAAGCCATGGGTTGGGAAACTGTGAACGCTGTGAAAACACCGCTGACACAGACAGACTTCTCTTCCTATATTGCGCCTGTTCTGAACTCTGGTGCCGACGTTCTGGTTCTGAACCACTACGGCGGGAACATGGTGAACTCGCTGACCAACGCGGTTCAGTTTGGTTTGCGCGAAGCACAAGCCAACGGCCAGAACTTCGAAATCGTTGTTCCGCTCTACTCTCGCCTGATGGCGAAAGGTGCGGGTGCCAACGTGAAGGGCATCTTTGGTTCAACAAACTGGCACTGGTCGTTGCAGGATGCAGGTTCACAAGCCTTCGTTCGTTCGTTCGGCACTAAATACGGCTTCCCGCCGTCACAGGCTGCGCACACAACTTATGTGCAAACCCTGCTTTATGCGGATGCGGTCACACGCGCCGGTTCGTTCAACCCATGTGCGGTTGTCGAAGCTCTGGAAGACTTTGAGTTCGACGGTCTGGGCAACGGCCCAACGCTGTACCGCGGCGCTGATCACCAGTGCTTCAAGGACGTGCTGGTTGTGAAGGGTAAAGAAAACCCAGAAAACGAGTTTGACCTTCTCGAAATCGTTGAAGTCACACCAGTTGATCAGGTTACATATGCACCTGATCACCCACAGTTCGCTGGTGGTGCATTGGGTACATGTAACCCAGGCGCTTAAGCCAACATTTCGTCAGGCCACCCCTTTGGCGGCCTGACATCCCCCTATTTTCTCAATCGCGCCGGTTACTTGGCTGCGATTTGATGCAGAGCACCCTGCTCTCTCCCAAACCGATCAGAGGTCACCTCATGGACCAGTTCATTCTTCAAATTCTCAACGGGCTTGATAAGGGCTCGGCCTATGCGTTGATTGCGCTGGGACTGACACTCATCTTCGGCACGCTCGGCGTTGTTAACTTTGCGCATGGTGCGCTTTTCATGCTGGGCGCCTTCGTCGCTGTGACGATGAGCAAGCTGCTCACCCTTAGCCACAAGGTTGTGGATGAAACCCGCACTGATTTTCTGGGCAATCCGCTACAGGTGGATGTGCCCTATATCTATGACTGGTTCGGCCAAGCCACAGGCGATGTGATCATCGACTGGGCGGTGCCCATTGCGATCATCGCAGCCATCCCAGTGATGATCGCCATCGGCTTCATCATGGAGCGTGGTCTGATCAAGCACTTCTACAAGCGCCCACATGCCGATCAGATCCTTGTGACTTTTGGTCTGGCCATCGTGATCCAGGAAATCGTCAAATATTTCTACGGTGCCAACCCTATTCCAACACCTGCCCCGTCGGCCTTTGTCGGCAGCTTCGATTTTGGCGTAGCACTGGGATTTGATCCCAATGCGATCATCTACCCCTATTGGCGTCTGGTGTATTTCTTCTTCTCGATCGGGATCATCGCTGCTGTGTTTGCCTTCCTCCAATTCACCACCTTCGGGATGGTCGTGAGGGCCGGTATGGCCGACCGCGAAACCGTGGGCCTGTTGGGCATCGATATCGACAAACGGTTCACGATTATGTTCGGGATTGCCGCGGCCGTCGCAGGTTTGGCAGGGGTGATGTATGCGCCCATAAACTCGCCCAACTATCACATGGGAATGGATTTCCTTGTGCTGAGCTTTGTTGTGGTTGTTGTGGGCGGCATGGGATCGCTGCCCGGCGCCGTCGCCGCAGGTTTCCTGCTGGGTATTCTGGAAAGTTTCGCCTCCATGTCAGCGGTGATCGACATCCTGCCAGGCATCAACCAAATCATCATCTACCTTGTTGCAATCATCATTCTGTTGACGCGTCCACGTGGCCTGATGGGCCGCAAAGGCGTGATGGAGGAATAAGCCAATGCTCGGATTAGAGAAAAAAGACTTCCGGCTATTGCTGATCGTGATCGGTCTGACGATGCTGGCCCCCTTCATCCTTAACCCCTTCCCTGAAGGGTCAGAGATGGCGCAGTTCAACGCAGGCTACCCTGATCTGATGCAGCGCTTTGTGATCTTTGGTATCTTCGCCATTGGGTTCAACATTCTGTTTGGTCTGACCGGCTATCTTTCGTTTGGTCACGCGGCATTTCTGGGTGCAGGTTCCTATGCTGCGGTCTGGATGTTCAAGTTGCTTAGCATGAACGTGCTGCCAGCCATCGCGCTTAGCGTGCTGATCGCAGGCCTGTTTTCGTTGATCATCGGTTATGTGTCGCTGCGCCGCTCAGGCATCTACTTTTCGATCCTGACACTGGCCTTTGCCCAGATGTCTTTCGCCCTGGCCTATTCGGTGCTGACACCGATTACCGGCGGTGAGACGGGTTTGCAGCTTGCGCTTGATGATCCACGTATCTTTGGCGCATCGCAGACGGCAACAGGCAACATTCCGGTGCCAGCCTTGTTCGGATTAGAGATGCGGGCAAGCTATGAGTTTTCGATTGGGAACTGGCTGTTCACCTTCAACGCAGGCTATTACCTTGCTGCGATCTTTCTTATCGGGTCATTCTATCTGGCGATCCGCATCTTCCGCTCACCTTTCGGGATGATGCTGCGGGCGATCAAATCCAACCAGACAAGGATGAGCTATACCGGCCTGAATGCGCGACCCTACACGCTGGCGGCCTTTGTGATCTCTGGCATGTATGCAGGTCTGGCCGGTGGTCTTATGGCCTCCATGGACCCACTGGCGGGTGCCGAACGGATGCAATGGACGGCATCGGGCGAGGTTGTCCTGATGACCATCCTTGGTGGTGCGGGAACGCTAATTGGTCCCGTTCTGGGCGCAGGCATGATCAAGTATTTCGAGAACATCTTCTCAAAAATCAATGACACGATCTTGCATGGCTGGTTTGCCTTTCTGCCTGACGGCCTTGAGAATTTCGTTGTTGCGATCATTCACCCGTTCATCGGCAAGGGCTGGCACCTGACGCTGGGCCTGGTGTTCATGCTTGTCGTGATCTTCCTGCCGGGCGGTCTGGTGCAGGGCGGGCAGAAAATTGCTGCCATGTTCCAGCGCAAGAAACCGGAAGACGCGAAATCCAAAGCCACTGAACCGGCTGAATAAGGAGTAAGACTGATGGGAATTCTTGAAGTCAAAGGCATCAACAAACGGTTCGGCGGTTTGCAGGCGCTGGGTGATGTGAACCTCAGCGTGGCCGAGAACACGACGCACGCAATCATCGGCCCCAATGGCGCTGGCAAATCCACCTTGCTGAACGTGCTAGTAGGTAAGCTGATCCCGGACAGCGGATCGGTGATGTTCGACGGGCAATCGGTGCTGGGGCGCAAGCCACATGAGATCAACCAGATGGGCATCAGTCGTGTGTTTCAAACGCCTGAGATCTTCAGCGATCTTAGCGTGTTTGAAAACGTCATGATCCCCTGCTTTGCTAAACGCGACGGTGCGTTCCGTATGCATGCCATCGAAAGCATCTTTGCTGAAAGAGGCATTCAAGAACAGGCGGATGCCATTTTAGCTGATGTGAACATGTTGGAAAAGAAGGACATGATCGCCTCAAGCCTGTCACGTGGTGACAAACGGCGTCTGGAAATGGCCATGTGTCTGGTGCAGGACCCTAAGCTGCTGCTGCTGGATGAACCAACGGCGGGTATGGCGCGTGCGGATACTGAAAACACGATCAATCTGCTAAAGGAAATCCGCCAGAAACGCGGGATCACCATGGCTATTATCGAACACGACATGAATGTGGTGTTCTCGCTGGCCGAACGGATCACTGTGTTGGCCCAAGGCACACCGCTGGTCGAGGACACACCGGACAACATCAAAGGCCATCCCAAGGTGCGCGAAGCCTATCTTGGCGAGGCACAGGTCTAACCGCCAATTTTTGGCACAAAAATTGTCCACAGACTTTCGTCGAAAGTCTGTCACCCCGGAGACAAAAATGAACGCACCTTTCAACAAAAACGCCAATAACGCCGCAACCCACCCCGCTTACCTCAGCGTGTGGGAGATCGAGGCATATTACGGCGAAAGCTACATCGTGCAGAATATCAGCTTCAACATCCATGAAGGTGAAATTCTAGCGCTTTTGGGCCGGAATGGTGCCGGCAAGACCTCGACCCTGCGCACGATCGCCCGTCTGGACGATCCAGAATTGCGCCACGGTGAAATCTGGCTTGATCACCAGCCACTGCACGAGATGAAAAGCCATCAGGCTGCCACCGCAGGCATTGCATTGGTGCCAGAGGATCGACGCATTATTCCGGGGCTCACCGTGGAAGAAAACCTGCAACTGGCCCAAATCGCCCCCCCCAAAGGCTGGTCACTGGACCGTATTTATGACCTTTTTCCACGCTTGGGTGAACGCCGCAAGCAAGAGGGCGTCACCCTGTCAGGCGGCGAGCAGCAGATGCTGTCGATTGCCCGCGCGCTGGCTCGTGACATCAAAGTGCTGCTGCTTGATGAACCTTACGAGGGCCTCGCCCCGGTTATCGTTCAGGAAATTGCCAAGACATTGGGCATCATCCGCGATCAGGGTATCACCACGGTGATTGTGGAACAAAACGCTGTAGCCGCATTGAAACTCGCCGACCGCGCCGTGATCCTTGATACAGGCACCGTCGTCTACGACGGGTCGGCAGCTGCGGTGCTGGAAGATGCCCAGTTGCGCGAGCAGTATCTGGCGATTTGATCAAGAGTGGACCGATAAGTTCAAATCTGCCGCAAGGGCGGGCATTGCGGTTCTTTGACGTCCCCATGTCGCCCTAGGACGCCGCGGACGACGCTGTTCAAGCGGTCCAGTCGGACGCCGAAACCGCCACAAATAGCGTGCCAGAGCTAGCCTGAGGCATTTTGGACTGACCCCGCTTTCCACCCTCGCGACCTTGCCCTATAAGCATGGTGATGATTTGTGACGTCACGTCGCAAAGACGCCAAAAAAATACGAGTAATGGGCCGAGGACACTATGAGCAAGAAAACTTCTCACGATAGCGATGTCAGCTTTATTCAGGCATTGGCAGAACTGTTGCGCGAAAATGACCTGACAGAGTTGCAGGTCAAGCGAGATTACGCCGAAAACGACAGCCTGAACGTCCGGGTCAGTCGTAAGATGCAGACCATTGTCCAGCAAAGCATGCAAGCTGCACCTGTCGCCCCGGCAGCAGCAGCTGCCGCTCCGGCAGCGCCAGCCGCTCCGGCCTCTGACAATGTTGACCCGGCAAGCCACCCAGGTGCGGTGACATCCCCCATGGTAGGCACGGTCTATATGGCCGCAGAACCTGGCGCCGCCAATTTTGTCAGTGTTGGCGCATCGGTCAAGGAAGGCGACACGTTGCTGATTATCGAAGCCATGAAAACCATGAACCATATTCCGGCCCCGCGAGCGGGCACAGTGAAGCGGATCATGGTCGAAGACGGCGGCGCCGTTGAATTTGGCGCACCACTTGTGATCATCGAATAAGGGCCGGCCCAATGTTCGATAAAATCCTTATTGCAAACCGGGGCGAGATTGCCCTGCGTGTCGTGCGCGCTTGCCGCGAAATGGGTGTCAAATCTGTTGCGGTACATTCCACCGCTGATGCTGATGCAATGCATGTGCGTATGGCGGATGAGGCGATCTGCATCGGCCCGCCTTCCTCAACCCAAAGCTATTTGTCTTTTCCAGCGATCATTTCGGCCTGTGAAATCACTGGCGCGCAGGCGATTCACCCCGGCTATGGCTTCCTATCTGAAAACGCCGCATTCGTGCAGGCCGTGCAGGATCACGATCTGACGTTCATTGGACCCACGGCGGAACATATCCGCGTGATGGGTGACAAGATCACTGCCAAGGACACGATGAAGGCTTTGGGCGTACCATGCGTGCCCGGCTCTGACGGCGGCGTACCGACCCTGAAAGATGCGCAGCGCATTGGCGAAGAAGTCGGCTATCCGGTGATCATCAAAGCCACCGCGGGTGGTGGCGGACGCGGTATGAAAGTGGCCCAAACCGCCGCTGACATGGAACAGGCGTTCCACTCTGCGCGGGCCGAAGGCAAAGCCGCCTTTGGCAACGACGAAGTCTATATCGAAAAATACCTGACCACCCCACGTCACATTGAAATTCAGGTCTTTGGTGACGGCAAGGGCAATGCGGTCCACTTGGGCGAACGTGACTGTTCGCTGCAACGCCGCCACCAGAAGGTGTTTGAAGAGGCCCCCGGCCCCTGCATCACCCCCGAGCTACGTGCAAGGATCGGCAAGGTTTGTGCCGATGCGGTCGCCAAGATCAACTACATCGGTGCGGGCACAATCGAGTTTCTGTTTGAGAACGATGAATTCTATTTCATCGAGATGAACACCCGTCTGCAGGTTGAACACCCGGTTACCGAAGCCATCTTTGGTGTCGATCTTGTGCGTGAACAGCTGCGCGTTGCATCAGGGATGCCCATGTCCTTTGGCCAGGATGATCTGGACATCAACGGTCACGCGATTGAGGTGCGGATCAACGCCGAAAGGCTGCCCAACTTTGCCCCCTGCCCCGGCAGGATCACGCAATATCACGCGCCGGGTGGGCTTGGCGTGCGGATGGATTCGGCGCTTTATGACGGCTATAGCATCCCGCCCTATTACGACAGTTTGATTGGCAAGCTGATCGTGCATGGTCGCGATCGCCCCGAAGCGCTCGCACGTCTGGGCCGCGCCTTGGGTGAATTGATCGTTGACGGTGTCGATACCACAATACCGCTGTTCCACGCGTTGCTGGCCGAAGAGGCCGTGCAAACCGGTGAATACAACATTCACTGGTTGGAACATTGGCTTGAAGAAAACTTGCCCTCTTAAGGCCCCGTGAAGGACAGCGACCCCATCCTGACACCGGCCCTGCTTTTGCAGGCCTATCAGGTAGGTGTGTTTCCCATGTCCGAAGGACGCGACGACCCAGAGGTGTTTTGGGTTGATCCCAGGATGCGCGGCGTGTTCCCCCTTGATGGGTTCTATATCTCGCGCAGCCTTGCCCGGACGTTGCGGCGCGGGCAGTTCACCGTGACCAGTGACACGGCCTTTGCTGCGGTTGTGTCGGGCTGTGCCGACAGGGATGAAACTTGGATCAACGACACGATCTTTGACCTTTATCTGCGCCTGCACCAGCAAGGGGCGGCGCATTCGGTTGAGGTTTGGGAAGGCAGTGAACTGGTCGGTGGCGTCTATGGTGTCACTATTGGTGCTGCATTCTTTGGTGAAAGCATGTTCAGCCGCAGGACGGATGCCTCAAAGGTGGCGCTTGCCTATCTGGTGGATCGGCTTGTTCTGGGTGGGTTCACGCTGTTTGATACCCAGTTCATCACCGAGCATCTGGCAAGTTTGGGCGCGGTCGAGATTCCACGCGACACCTATCGGGATCTACTCGCTGATGCGATCAACACACATGCCTCATTCACAGAGACGGGACCCATCCCGCCTGCTCAGGATGTGATACAGCGCAACGCCCAGACGTCGTAACGCGGGTGATCCATCGCATTCAGCGCCGGTGCGGTTGCGATGATCCAGCCTGCAAAAAGCGGTGTGCTTTCTTTGCGATCAACAACTTCGACGCGGACAAAAGCATCGCCAGAGGGGTTTTCGACCGGGTAGCGGCATTCGTTCAACGTCACCGCAAGAAAGCCCAGCGCCGCCATTTCACCGTTTTGCAATGACAGGTCTTTGACCTCGCCGGTCAGCTTGTCCAGCACGCGCAATTCGCCGCCTTCGGCAACCGAGACCTGCTGCGCCTGCGCTTCGGTCGAGGTGGTCAGGAATTCTTCGGTCACCTCATTGGGTGTTGTGACCAACTCGCCGATCAGTTCCTCCAAAGGGGTCACGACAATCTCATCTTGGGCCGCCAAGGGGGCCGCAAGCATCAAAAACAAGAATGTCAAACTAGACCGCATTTGCTGGTCCTTACTCGGGTGTCCACGCCTCATAATCGGATCTTTCAGCCGGGGCTGATTTGCGGATTGAACCCGCTGGCGCATAGGCCGCCATTGTGCCGGTCAGATTCTCCTGATGCGGCTTTTCCCAATCCTTGCGCTTCAGCGCGGCCTCGGTTGGTGGTTCGTCCCAGGTGCGGTGCAACCAGCCGTGCCAATCGGGGCTGACGCGGGACGCTTCGTTTTCGCCGTTGTAGATTACCCAGCGGCGGCTGTCGTCTTTGTTGCGATAATAGACGTTGCCTTCGGCATCTTCGCCAACTTTCGTGCCATTCCGGCTGGTCCAAAGCTGGGTGCCAAAGGATTGCCCATCCCACCAGGTAAAGATGCGTTTGATGTTGTGACCAAGGCCCATGTCGCGTCTCCGGATTGCGTTGCCTATCCATGCACCAAGCACGGCAAAAGGTCCAGTCTGCTCAAGCGGGGACTCGCGCAGTCACTTCGATTTCGATCTTCATTTCGGGATTTTGCAGCCCTGCCGAAATCATCGTCGCGGCTGGCTTTGCCGTGGCAAACGCCTTGGAGGTAACGGGCCAGCATTTGGCCCATTCCGCATTGTCCGGCACGATGTAATTCACCCGCACAACATGGTCGAGCCCGCTGCCCGCGTCTTCCAAGGCCTTGGCGATGGTGGCAAGCGCGTTGCTGCATTGCTCTTCGATGCTGTCGGGCATGATCATGCGGGCGTAATCGTATCCCGTCGTTCCCGCCACAAAGACCCAGCCATCAGCGACAACTGCACGGCTATAGCCGATCTGTTCCTCGAATGGTGATCCGGTGCTGATATGACGAACGGGCACGGGCCTAACTCGCTGTTGCAGGCTCTTTCTTTTTGCCTTCATCGTGGATCATCAGGGGCGCCACCTCGGATGTGACGGCCTCTTCGTTGACTACCACTTCGGTCACGGTATCCATGCCGGGCAGATCGAACATCGTGTCGAGCAGGATATCTTCCATGATCGACCGCAATCCACGCGCACCTGTCTTGCGTTCAATCGCACGCTTGGCGATGGCGCTCAGCGCGTCCTCTGTGAAGGACAGCTTCGTGCTCTCAAGATCAAAGAGGCGTTGGTACTGCTTGACCAATGCATTCTTGGGCGCAGTCAGAATTGTGATCAGCGCGTCTTCGTCCAGATCGGTCAGCGTCGCAATAACTGGCAGACGACCAACAAATTCCGGGATTAACCCGAATTTCAGCAGATCTTCTGGTTCCAGATCGGTGAAAATTTCACCAATCCCGCGGTCATCGTCTTCGCGTACGTCAGCACCAAAGCCCATGGCAGAACCTTTGCCGCGCTGCGCGATGATTTTGTCCAAACCAGCGAAAGCACCGCCACAGATGAACAGAATGTTTGTCGTATCCACTTGCAGGAATTCCTGCTGCGGATGCTTGCGCCCACCCTGAGGTGGCACAGATGCAACCGTGCCTTCCATGATCTTTAGCAGCGCCTGCTGCACGCCTTCACCCGACACATCACGGGTAATCGACGGGTTGTCGGACTTGCGCGTAATTTTATCAACTTCGTCGATATAGACGATGCCGCGCTGCGCGCGTTCGACGTTGTATTCAGAGGCTTGCAAGAGCTTGAGAATGATATTCTCGACATCCTCACCGACATAACCGGCTTCTGTCAGGGTCGTTGCGTCGGCCATTGTAAACGGCACATCCAAAATGCGCGCCAACGTCTGTGCCAGCAGCGTCTTACCGCAACCAGTTGGCCCGATCAGCATGATGTTCGATTTCGCCAATTCGATATCGGATTTATCGGCGTGGTTCAGGCGCTTGTAGTGGTTATGAACAGCAACCGAGAGCACTCGTTTCGCATGCGACTGGCCAATGACGTAGTCATCCAGCACGCCACAAATCTCGGACGGTGTTGGCACACCGTCACCGGCCTTGAGGCCCGCTGTCTTGGTTTCTTCACGGATGATATCCATGCAAAGTTCAACGCACTCATCGCAGATGAAAACGGTCGGCCCGGCAATCAGTTTGCGCACTTCATGCTGGCTCTTGCCACAAAAGCTGCAGTAGAGCGTATTTTTGCTGTCTGTGCCGCTGCTATTCGCCATTTCAAACCTCTTGGCCCCAAGGGCCGTTCACACTTCTTCGGGCTGTATTTTTCTAACATTAGGACAGCCCGCCAAGGTCCACAATGTCAAAATGATCTTGCACACAATGTGCCTTACAACACGCTAACGGTACGTTGCAATTGAGTCGAAATTCCGTCGGAAAAGAAACAAACGCGGCAGTTACACCGCGTTTGTTCAGGAATCCGCAAAACTGTGATTAGTCGTCAGCTTTTGTCCTGTTTTCAACGATTTCGTCGATCAGGCCCCATTCTTTCGCTTCTTCAGGTGACATAAAGTTGTCACGCTCAAGTGCGGCTTCGACCTTTTTCAGCGTATTTCCGGTGTGGCGCACGTAAATCTCGTTCAAACGCGTTTTCAATTTCTGCGTCTCGGCGGCATGGATCATGATGTCAGTCGCCTGCCCCTGATACCCGCCAGATGGCTGGTGAACCATCACACGGCTGTTAGGCAGCGAGAACCGCATGCCTTCGTGACCGGCGGTCAACAAAAGCGAACCCATTGATGCGGCCTGTCCGATCACCAGCGTGCTGACTTTGGGACGGATGTACTGCATCGTGTCGTAGATCGACAAACCAGATGTCACCACGCCGCCGGGGCTGTTGATGTACATGCTGATTTCTTTCTTGGGGTTCTCTGATTCAAGGTGCAGCAACTGCGCCACGATCAGCTGGCTCATGCCATCATGTACGGGGCCATTCACGAAAATGATCCGCTCTTTCAGCAGACGAGAGAAAATGTCGTAGGCGCGTTCACCCCGTGCGGTCTGTTCGACCACCATTGGGACAAGGTTCATATAAGTCTCGGCGGGGTCTTGCATATTTACTGCCTCATGTTCGGACGGGACCGTCCTAGTTCAAATATCCTGACAGAGTCTTAGTGTTCGGTGTCAGGGGCTTCAAGGGCCGCAAGGAAACGTTTGACGAATCGTAAGCGGTGACTTACGGTAAGTCATGGATTACCAAAGTGCAATAACCGCCCTTGCCGACCCCACACGTCGAATCATCATTGATCGTTTGCGCGGTGGCGCCCTGCCTGTGGCGGCTATCGCAAAGGACATGGATGTCAGCCGCCCCGCCGTCAGCCAGCACCTGCGTGTGTTGTCAGATGCCGGGCTGTTGACCGTCACCCCATCTGGCAACCGCAGGCTCTATGCGATCGCACCAGAGGGTGTGGATGAGCTGCGGCGCTATCTGGATACGCTCTGGGATGATGCCCTGACCGCCTTTGCCCGTGCCGCCGAAGAAAAAGCAAAAGGAAAAACCAAATGAACGATCCGATCCACAAATCCCTTACTGTGCCCCTGACTGCGGCAGAGGCATTCGCGTTGTTCACCGATGACATCGATACTTGGTGGCCGAAGGCCTCGCATTCCGTGAAGGGTGAGAGATCAAAACTGACCTTCCCGACTCACAAAGGCGGTGAAATCATCGAAACCGACGAGGATGGTGAGACCGCCGTTTGGGGCAAGCTGATCGCCTATGATCCGGGCAAGTACCTTGCGATTTCTTGGTTTCCGGGCCGCAACGAAAAGGACGCAACCGTTGTAACAGTGACCTTTACGCAAACCGCAGACGGCACGCTATGCGAATTGACGCATGGTGGGTTTGACATCTTGGGTGATACGGCGGACGCCGTTAGCACCAGTTACCTCAAGGGGTGGGATATGGTTCTTGGCTGCTACGCAAGTGCGGCCAAGATCCCAGTGCATGCCTAAGGCGCGACGCGTCATAACCCCTTGTCGTGCATAACTTAAAGTTGCATCCTTGCCCTTGGTATCGTTTTCAACGGGAGCGCGGCGATGGAATGGGCACGTATCAAAACGGCAGATGGTCAGGTTCTGACTGGAATTGTCGCCGACGGCCTGCTGCACCCACGCAGCGCATTTGGATCAGACCAGGACGCAGGCCTGCCTGTCGCGCTGGACAGAGCAACAATGCTACCGCCCTGTATACCGGGCAAATTTATCGGCCTTTGGAACAACTTTCACGCAGCAGCCACCCAAAACGGACTGACCCCGCCTGAACATCCTTTGTTCTTCCTCAAACCGCTGTCATCGCTTGCCGGACCCGGCAGCACCGTCACCCTCCCCCCTGACATCGGGCGTGTGATTTACGAAGGCGAGTTGGGGATTGTCATCGGCCAGACCTGCAAGAATATCAGCGTGGAAAGGGCACAAGACGCCATCTTCGGCTACACCTGTGTCAACGATATCACTGCGCTGGAAGTGCTGAACGCCGACCCGTCGTTCCCACAATGGGCCCGCGCCAAGGGTTTCGACGGCTTTGGCGTGATCGGCCCGGTTATTCAAACCGATGTGGACTGGCAGGATCTAACCATCAAAACGCTGGTCAACGACCGCGAGCGGCAGTCCTACCCTGCATCTGACATGATCATGCCACCGCAAGAGATTATCAGCCACCTTTCACAGGACATGACCCTGCACCCAGGCGACGTGATTGCCTGCGGCACATCGATTGGCGCGCGGCCCATAAGGGCCGGTCAGAACGTCACAGTCTCTATTGAGGGCATCGGCGATTTGCCCGTCACCATAGGGACCTGACCCTAGCCGCAGCCCAATAGCGCTATCCGATGTGGAACAGAGACTGAAACAGCCTTGGATCCAGGCTTTCTGCGGCAAAAGTTTCGCCCTCGGTCAGCACTGACACAGCATCATGGCTGTGCAGACTTTCCTGATGACTGGCAATCACGCGGAAATCTGACACGCGGGGGTCCAGCTGCAATTGTTCTGTGAACAGGCGCGCTGCATCTTCGACAAAGATCGGGTTCGCCGCGTTTAGTTCCGCAAAGGCCTGTTCGTCCTCGCGCTTGACCATCACCTGCGTTTCGGTCGGCACGGCTGCACGGGCACGGTCGATCAGGTCTTCGAACCATAGCAGGTCGCCGCCCTGTTCCAGCAGCACTGAAATGCGGGCCACAGACCGCTGTGAATGCGGCGTGGCAAGCTGACCACGGAACTGGCGGGCATGTTCGGACAGTTCCAGTGAACATGGGCAAGTAGAGGAATAGACATAATCGAGATGCACGATCTTTTTGCGCACACCTGCGCTTTCCACCAGTTCCAGCGCGATGTCGTAGTATTGATAACCAGACAGTCCAGACCGCAAGCTGTCGACCTTCATCGGAAAGCTGAACCGCATCTGGATGCGGGCGTCAAAGCTCTCTAGGTCGGTCTTATAGGCGTCCAAGGCCTGTTCTATCACCTCAAAACTAAAGGTTTCCTCGGCATGCTTGTAGAAGGTCCGCATGATGCGGGACATGTTGATGCCCTTTTTCTCGGCCTCCAATGACACCGTGCCGGTGACAGAAGTTTCAAGCGTCAGATCACCATTGTCGCGGGTATGAAAGCGGATCGGCAGGCGGAAATTCGAGATGCCAACGTGCTGGATTTGCTGCCTAGCCCCACGAATAAGGCTGGATGGGCCGTTCTGCAGATCGGGCATTGACGCTTTATAGGCGTCGTCCACCTCAAAATCCTCTGGGTATGCGCGGGCCAGTGCGGGGTAGTTTGAGATTTCCTGCCCAGGGATCAATCTTGAGACCAGTGGATCAAGCGTTGCTACTTCCTCGGCGGTGACATCGCCAGCCCAACGGCGCAACAGTGCCAGCGCCGCCTCAGCCTCTTCGCGCGTCGGTTCATGGTCTATATCGGGTGAATGGACATTCATATCACTGCCCTCAATCGGTGCGTCTGAACCCCCTACATGGGGCGCATCATCGGAATGTCCAATGATATCGAGGTAGATACGACGCAGGTCCGGGCGCGGATCACTCATCAGAACGGCCTTTCATGGCTCAAGCACATGAATTAAAGCACCTTTCCAGCCCTGCGTCACCCTCTTCACGATATGGCGATTGCACGCCGCAAGTCGGCCAGAAGATCACCTGCATCCTCAAGACCGACGCTCAACCGGATCAACCCCGGCGTGATGCCAAGGCTATCTTTGGTTTCGTCAGACAAGCGCTGGTGGGTCGTCGTGGCCGGATGTGTGGCAATTGATTTCGCGTCACCCAGATTGTTGGAAATCGTCCAGATGTCCAATGCGTTGAGCAAGGCAAATGCCGCTTTCTGGCTGCCTGCATCAATCGACAGGACAGTACCACCCACCCCCATCTGTGTGGCCGTGAGCGCCGCTTGTGCGTGGCTGTTGAGGCCGGGATAGATCACATTTGACAATGTGCCGTCCGCCTCAAGCCCTTCGGCCAGAACCTGCGCCGTTGCCGCCTGCGCGCGGACCCGCAAGTCAATCGTCTCTAGGCCCTTCAGCATCACCCAGGCGGTAAACGGAGACATCGATCCGCCGGTATGCTTCATATAAGGTTCGACCGTGCCGCGAATAAATTCCTTGGTGCCCAGAATGACACCGCCCAGCGCACGCCCCTGCCCGTCAATGTGTTTCGTCGCAGAATAAACAACCACGTCAGCCCCCTGCGCAATCGCATCCGAGAACACCGGTGTTGCAAAGACATTGTCAACAATCACCGTGGCCCCAGCCGCATGGGCCAGCTTGGAAACTGACGCAATATCAATCACCTCTAACGTGGGATTCGAGATGCTTTCGAAGAATACAGCCTTAGTATCAGGCCTGATTGCGGCCTCCCAGGCTGCAAGGTCGGTGCCATCGACAAAGGTCACCTCGACCCCAAAACGGGTCAGCACCTCTTCGAGAATATACAGACAGGAGCCAAAAAGTGCGCGCGCCGACACAACATGATCACCGGCACGCAACATCGATGTCAGCGCGCCATTGACGGCGGCCATGCCAGAGGCGGTCGCAAAGCCATCCTCCGCCCCTTCAAGCGCCGCAATGCGGTCCTCGAACATCGCAACGGTTGGGTTGCCATAGCGGGCATAGATAAATTCATCTTCGCCGGCCTCGATAAAGCGCGCTTCGGCGGCCTCGGCTGTGTCATAGACAAAGCCCTGCGTGAGAAAGATCGCTTCGCTGACTTCATTGTATTGACTGCGGCGGATGCCGGCATGCACGGCCTTGGTGCGTTTGTTCCACGTGTTCATTGTCATTCCTCGCGCGGCGTTTGCGCATTAAAAAACCCCGACACCGGGAAAAGGTATCGAGGCATGAAAAACCTGCAACCCTCTTTAGCGGCATATTTAACGTGGCCCGCAATCCGGTAACAAATCGCCACGCGGCAAGGCATACGCCGCCGCCAAGATGAGGTCAAGAAGCGCAATGCAGACACTTGTTCTTTTGCACGCAGCTGCCATTCTGGTCAAAACCACTGCCGGAAGGGCGCGCCATGACCACACCAATTGACCTCTATTTCTGGCCCACACCCAACGGGTGGAAGGTGTCAATCGCGCTTGAGGAGTTCGACCTGCCTTACACCCTGCACCTTGTTGATATCGGGGCCGGTGATCAGTTCAAACCAGCGTTTCTTGAGATATCGCCAAACAACCGCATGCCCGCGATCATTGATCATGATGGGCCGGATGGGGCTCCGATCTCGATCTTCGAATCCGGTGCGATCCTGCAATATCTGGCACGCAAGACAGGACAATTCTGCGGCAGCACAGAGCGGGAGCGTATCGCCGTGGATCAATGGCTCATGTGGCAAATGGGTGGTTTGGGCCCGATGGCTGGACAGGCGCATCATTTCCTCAAATATGCCCCTGCGATGGATCCGCCCAATGACCTGCCCTACGCCAAGGACCGCTATCGGAATGAAACTGCGCGGCTCTATGGCGTGTTGGATCGTCAACTGGCCAGACATGAATTTGTTGCGGGGGATTTCTATTCGATTGCGGATATGTCGATCTGGGGTTGGGCGTCGCTTTGGGAAGGGCAACAGCAAACGCTGGACGACAAACCGCATATGGCGCGGTGGCTTGCACAGGTCAGTGCCCGCCCGGCTGTGCAACGCGGACGCGCATTGGCGGCAGAGAAACGCGGCGATTTCCGCAAGGATGGCCAAGCGCAGAACACACTCTTCGGCAAACGCACGTAACGAAATGTTAGGCAATCGCCACTAGAACCCTTCTTGTTCAATTAGAAGGAGTGTTCTCCGTGCAGTATCGCCCGCATCGTTACCTAACCGAATTTCCGGTTAATCTGCGCACACCCATTGGGCCACAAAAGGTTACCGTGCTGGATGTGAATACAACCGGTGCACGCCTGATTGGCATTCAAGGGATCAAACGGGGTGATAAACTGGGCATCAACGTTCTGTCCCACCATGTGGAAGCGCTGGTGCGTTGGGTAAGCAATGATCGGGCGGGTATCGTGTTTCGCCCCCAAATCACCGAAGATCAGGTCGACACTCTGCGCCATCGACGCGATGCGCGACACGTGATGCGACGCGGTGCGATTGGATTTCGCGACGCCGAAATGCGCTAAAACAATTCGAATGCCACGGATTCACCCGCTACCGTTCGCCTGACAGCTCAAACGCAAGTGGTGTTGCACGGTGTCTCAAGGTAAATTCGAAACGTTCTAGTCTTCGGTGGCCGTCTTTTCATCTTCGATGAAATACCGCTGCAATCCGATAACCTGCACCCAGATGAACACCATCAAGACAATGGGAAATGCAAAAGTTTCCAGCTTCACCCAGGTCTCTGTCGACTGCGTGCGCCAGATAACTTCGTTAGCGATAGCGAGTGCAGCAAAGCCAAGGCACAAACGACGTGTAAAGATCATCCAGCCTTCTTGCTGCATCGGGATGAATTCCTCCATCACATATTGCAGATAGCTTTGACCACGCAGCAAGCCGATACCGAGCAGCGCAGCCATGACGCCGTAGACGATGCTTGTCTTCATTTTGAAGAAACGTTCATCGTTGAAATAGGCGGTCAGCCCGCCAAAGAAGATCACCATAAACGCCGTAAAGACCTGCATCCGGCTCAACTTGCCTGTCAGCATCCAAAGGATGCCCATGGCCACCAGCAGGATCGGAACAAAAACCAATGCCGCGATGATAAAGCCGGTGTATTCCGTGCCCGCAATCGTGAAGGCATCATCCTTGATCCGCAGATAAAGCAGAAAGAATGCAACCGTCGGGCCCAGTTCAAGCACTTGCTTGAGTATCGGATTGATCGTCTTCTCAGCCATGCGTGTTCTCCCTATGGCGTTTCGCATTTGACTTGAGGCATCGGCGTTGGCGAAAGGCAGCGATGGGTGTTTCAAGTTTGGCGCGAATTGCTCTAGCCCCCCATTTCCACGATGACGGCGCCAAGTGCAACCACGCTCATCAGAATCAGGCGGCGCGGTCCCACCTTCTCGCCCATGATGAACCAGCCAATGAAAGCCGCAAAGATGATCGAGGTTTCGCGCAACACGGCCGCTTCGCCGACTTTGTCCAATCGCGTCGCCATCAAGACCCCGCCAAAGCTGACCCATGCGATCAAGGCCCCGATGAACCCGCGCAGAACAAGCGGGGCCAGCACCGGTTGGGACGCCATCCGGCGGTAACGCAGCGTTGCAAGAATTGGGAAATCAATCGCCGTGAGGAAAAAGAACCAGGCCAAAAACGTAAAGGGATCAGGGGATTGGCGGATCGCAAAGGCATCATAGGTTGTGTAAAGCGCCACCAGAAAACCGCCCATCAGCGCCCAGAACAAACCCAGTTTCAGTGTGCGCGGGTCTAACACCTCTTCTGAGATATTTCGCGCGGCCAGCAACAGAATACCCCCCGAAAGGCAGGCCACGCCGACCCATTGCACAGCGGTAAAATGCTCTGCGAAAAACAAGGACGCGGCGACGACAGTGACCAACGGCCCGGTGCCCCGCACCACCGGGTAAACCACGGTGTAGGCAGCGCGTTCATAGGCCAGAGCCATCGTCACCTTATAGGAAAAATGAACAACGATCGCCCCACCCAGCAGCACGAACATCCACGGATCGGGCCAAGGCACGACAAACAGCGCTATCGGCGCAGAAAGCACACACAGCCAGCCATCAATGGCACCACGCGTCAGCCAGGGATCATAGCGCCCCTTTTGCATCGCACCGAAAATCGCATGCGCCACAGCAGAGACCAACGCCAAGACCGTCGCCAGCCGCGCCCCTTCCGGCGTTCCCGAAATCGACACAAGCCAGGCACCAAGGTCATTCATTGCAACGAGACCTTACTGCAGGAGCATCCCAATCACCCGTCCAACCCGACAAGTGCTGCTGCAAATTCTTCGGGGTCAAATGGGGCCAGATCATCAATCTGTTCGCCCACACCAATCGCATGGATCGGCAGACCAAATTGGTCCGCAAGTGCGACCAGAACGCCGCCCTTGGCAGTGCCATCCAGCTTGGTCATGACCAGCCCGGACACATCGGCCAATTCCTGAAAGACCTTGACTTGCTGCACCGCATTCTGACCTGTTGTCGCGTCAAGAACCAGCAAGGTGTTATGTGGCGCGTCAGGGTCTTTCTTGCGAATGACCCGCACGATCTTGGCCAGTTCCTCCATCAGGTCGGCCCGGTTTTGCAGCCGTCCAGCTGTGTCGATCATCAACAGGTCCGCGCCATCGGCCTGCGCCTGCGTCATCGCATCAAAGGCGAGGCTGGCAGGATCAGACCCTTCGGGCGCTGTCAAAACAGGCACGCCCGCGCGATCACCCCAAACTTGCAACTGTTCAACCGCCGCCGCGCGGAAGGTATCGCCCGCCGCAATCACAACCTTCTTGCCAGCCGCGCGGAATTGGCTGGCTAGCTTGCCGATTGTTGTGGTCTTGCCTGATCCGTTGACGCCAACGACCAGAACGACCTGTGGTGTCTTGGCATAAAGCGGCATGGGGCGCGCGACCGGGTCCATGATCCGGCTGACCTCATTGGCCATTAACTCTTTGATTTCACGCACGGACAGCTTTCGGCCAAGGCGCCCTTCGGCCATGTTTGCAGTCACGCGCAGTGCCGTATCCACGCCCATATCGGCGGTGATCAACAGCTCTTCAAGCTGCTCAAGCATGTCGTCATCCAGCACGCGCTTGATCACCGTTTTCGGCTCTGCCCCGCCAAAGAACCGCCCAAGGATGCCCTTCTTTTCGGGCTCTGGTGCGGCCGTGTCCTTGGAGAATGGCGCGGTGATGTCGACGTTAAGCTGAATTGGCGCCGGGTCGTCCTGAACTTCGGGATCAGTCGCAGGTTCTGGTTCGGACACCGGGGCGCTCTCGCCCTCGAATTCCTCATCCGGTTCATAAACCGCTGGCTCTGGCTCTGGCTCTGGCTCTGGCTCTGGCTCTGGCTCTGGCTCTGGCTCTGGCTCTGGCTCTGGCTCTGGCTCTGGCTCTGGCTCTGGCTCTGGCTCTGGCTCTGGCTCTGGCTCTGGAAGACGCTCCTCGGCGACAGGTGCTGCGGCAACCTCTTCTTGGGTCACGTCCTCTTCTTCGCCGCCATCCTGCACGATGGCATCCAGGCCTTCGTCAATCTTGGACGAAGACTTGAACATCCGGTCTTTGAGTTTCTTAAAGAATGACATCGCAAAGCGCCCTAAACAGTGGTGTTAAACCTCACCTAATCGCACCGCTGCGCGGATGCAAAGGTTCAGGGCAAGGAATAAGGCGCGAGGGCCGCCAAAAACAGCGCCTGTGCCGACCAATACGTCACCCAGATCACAAATGGTGTTGCAACCCGCAGGCGGCTTTGGCGCGGCAAGATGAAATATTCAAATCCAAGGACGGTATCTGAAAGCATGAACAATAGGGCAGCAATCAAGGCCAGCGCATAGCCCGCTGGCAGGCCAACAGCCAACAGCCCCATGACAGCGATGATCGTGACATAGCCCACCACCGGCCAGCGCAATTTGCCCGTCGTGCGGAACAATAGAACGGCCATGACGCAACCCAAAAGAACAACGATCAAGCTAGGCAGGTCAGCGCTGACAGACGCCCCTACCTGCAACAACAGCGCGATATAGGCCAGATGCGCGAGCGCAAATGCCGACAACCCGGCCAGAAAGGCTTTGTCACCTGCGCGTGACAGACAAAAATCGCCCACAGCCCCAAGCGCCAAGGCGGCAATCAGTAAGGGTGGCGCCGCAAGGGCAACGCCCGCAATCGCCAATCCAGCGACCGAGGCCGTCTTGACGATTGATTTTGCAACACTGGGTGGCTGCCAGCAGTAGCGGCAACCGAACCAGATTGCTGCAATCAGGGACAGGCCGACAAGAAGGTCGGCAGTTGCAAGGTCCGTCAAATTTCGTCCGGGAAGTGTTTGACAACCAACTTGATGGGGTTCGGTGCCGCCTGCCCCAAACCACAAATCGATGCATCCGCCATTGCTGTGCAAAGGTCCTCAAGCAAGGGTTGATCCCACTGATCTGCTTGCATCAGTTTGACCGCCTTTTCGCAACCCACACGGCACGGGGTGCATTGCCCACAGCTTTCATCCTCAAAGAACCGCAGCATGTTCAGCGCTGCATCTCGCGCGCGATCCTGATCGGACAAGACAACCACAGCAGCAGAGCCAATGAACGTGCCCAAAGGTTGCAACGTGTCGAAGTCCAGCGGGACGTCGTTGATTGAAGCAGGCAACAAACCAGAGGATGGGCCACCGGGTTGATAGGCTTTAAAAACATGGCCCTCGGCCATGCCGCCCGCTGCCGCGATGACATCCGTGATCGTCGATCCTGCGGGCAACAGATAGACGCCCGGTTGCGTCACACGACCAGAGACCGAATAGGACCGCAGGCCAACGCGGCCATTCTTTTCGGTGCCGCTCAGCACTTCGGGCCCTTCGCGGCACACCCGTGCGACCCACAACAACGTTTCGACGTTATGCACCAGCGTTGGCCGGTCAAACACGCCGACTTGCGCTACAAACGGCGGGCGATGGCGCGGAATACCGCGTTTGCCTTCGATGCTTTCGATCATCGCGGATTCTTCACCGCAGATATAGGCGCCTGCACCGCGACGCAGATCGATATAGCCTGCCTCGACAACACCTGTCGCTTCCAACACTTTGATTTCACGTGCCAAAATCTCAAGCACGGCAGGGTATTCGTCGCGCATGTAGATAAAGCAGGTTTTGGCCTCAACCGCCCAGGCGGCGATCAACATACCTTCGAGAAACAGATGCGGCGTGCGCTCTAGATAGTAGCGGTCCTTGAACGTGCCCGGTTCACCTTCGTCACCGTTGACGGCCAGATACCGCGGACCCGCATTGCCACGCACAAAACCCCATTTCTTGCCAGACGGGAAACCAGCCCCGCCAAGGCCGCGCAGGCCAGAGGCAAGGACCTTTTCCTGCACCGCTTCCCAATCTCCACCGTCGCGCAGCGCGGCCAGCTCAGCATAGCCGCCGTCAGCGACATAGGCCTCATAGCCCTGATAGTCCGGCAGATGCGCGTGGGTATCATTGGCGGCAATCGCTGCCTCTACCTTGTCCAACGTCGCGTGGTCGATGTGATTGTGGCCCAATTCCAGCACAGGGGCCGTGTCGCAGCGGCCCATGCAAGGCGCACGCAAGACGCGAACCTCAGAGGCGTCCAACCCGTCTTCCAAGGCGGCCAGCAACTGCTGGGCGCCCGCCAATTCACAAGACAGCGAATCGCAGACCCGGATTGTCAGCGCGGGCGGCGTTGGCTCACCTTCTTTGACCACATCAAAATGCGCATAAAACGTTGCAACTTCATAGACTTCGGCCTGACCCATCCGCATTTCTTCGGCCAGCGCACGCAGATGCGCCGCAGAGAGGCAACCATGTGCATCCTGGATCAGGTGCAGGAACTCAATCAGCAGATCACGGCGGCGCGGCTGATCCCCCAAAAGCGCGCGAACCTCGTCCCAGGCCGCATCATCCAATTGGCGGCCCTTGGGCGTGTGCCGCCCCTTGCCTTTGCCAGATTTCCAAACACCTTCGCGGTTGTCCAAAGCCATCGCCTTTCCCCTTCAACTTACCGCAACATATCCGCCAGCTATCTGCCAAACCACGCAAAAACGACAACTACAGGGGCCAATACGCGCAGAACGGCAATTTCCCCTGACCGATCGGGAAACCTATGGTAACGATCCGAAGTATGAACCGCGCGATTTTGCCTTTTGGAATAGCCACGCTGACACCTGCCGCATTGCTGGCCGCGGGGGCGGTTTGGGGCGGCCTATGGGTGCTTGCCGCCGTGATTTATCTGACTGCAATGACCAGCCTGCTAGACCGTGTTCTTCCGCGCGAATGCACAGCCGATGAAGCCACCAACGGCGACGGGCTCGCCAGCGTGATTGCCTTGACCCACTTTGCGCTGATGCCATTGATGGTTTGGGCGCTGGCCAGTGATGGGCTTGTTTTACTTGAGAAAATAGGGCTGTTCCTGGCCGCTGGTTTTTGGTTCGGACAGGTCAGCAATGCCAATGCGCATGAATTGATCCACCGCCCCGGTCGCGGGCTGCATCGGTTGGGGATGTGGGTCTATATCACCTTGCTATTTGGGCATCACACCTCGGCGCATGTGCTGGTGCATCACATCCATGTCGGCACAGCCGCTGATCCCAACACGTCACGCAAGGGTGAAAACCTGTATCACTATATGCGGCGGGCATGGGTCGGATCATTCGTAAAGGGGTACCGTGCAGAAAAGGCCCGCCTGCAAAAGATCAACAGACCGCGCTGGCGTACCCCATATGTCGTTTATGTCGGCGGAGCCATCTTATGTCTGTCTCTGGCGGTCTTGTCAGGTGGGTTTGCACCCCTGCTCGCTTATCTCGCGCTTTGCGCACATGCCCAAGCCCAACTGCTGATGTCGGACTACGTGCAGCACTATGGCCTGTCGCGCCGCATCGGCGCGAATGGCAGGGCAGAGCCTGTCAGCGCGCGTCATAGCTGGAACAGCCCGCATTGGTTTTCCTCTGCAATGATGCTGAATGCCACGCGCCATTCCGACCACCATGCCCGGCCTGTACTGCCTTATCCCGCACTATCCATCCCCGACAATGCGCCCATGCTGCCGCGCCCCCTGCCCTTGATGGCAAGCATTGCGCTGGTCCCGCCGCTTTGGCGGCGGGTGATGGACCCACGTGTTGCGAGGTGGCAGAATGCGTAATCTTCTTTTGGCACTGGTTGTGGCCACCCCTGCGGCCGCGCAGGATCAGATGAACGCCGAAGACTTTGAGGCCTATGTCACAGACCGCACCATCACATTCCGCACTGAACTGAGTCCCGAATTTGGGGTTGAGCGTTACCTGCCCGGTCGCCGCGTCATGTGGTCAACCTTTGATGGCATCTGCCAATATGGGGTCTGGTTTGAAAGCAAGGGCGACATCTGTTTTCGCTACGAGGGCGACCCTGAACACAAATGCTGGGCAATCTTTGATGAACCCGGCGGGATGCGCGGCGTTTTCACGACACGACCAAACACGACCGTCATCTATGAAGTCCCAGAGCGCGATGACCCATTGATTTGCAACGATTTATCGTCCTGAGCATAGCGCGCTACTAAAGCCGCCCCTGCGCATCTTTATTGACCGCAAGACGACCATCCGCAAATTCGATCTCAAGATCATCAGCCTTCGCCGCAGAGGTTTTATCGGTGACAACTGCACCATCACCACGCACCACCGCATAACCGCGCCGCAGCGTTTCAACATAACCCAATGTCTCGCGCAGGCGGTCGAGGGCGTCCAGTCGCGCGGCACGCTCTGACTGTTGGCGCGTTGCCCGGTCAGACAGACGGCGCAGAACAACGTCCAACCGTTCAGCCGCCCGCGACACCCGAGTGTGCAGCACATCACTGCGTAATCCACGACTGGTCTGCGCAAGCATCTTTTGCCCGTCCCGTGTTCTGCGGCTCAATGCTGGTTCCAGACGCGCGGACAGCCCGTCCAATCGGCGGCGTTCCTCGGCCAACCGGCGCATCAAGACACCGGGGCGCAGCGCGGCCTCGGTCATCTGCAGGCGTTTTTTGTCCGCCGCGCTGCGCAAAGCAGCCGGCAAACGCTCGCCCAGATAATCTAACCGCTGGCGTGGTCCTTCGACCAGCGTATCAACCTGCGGCAACGCTCGGCCCAGATCGCGCAGCCGTTGCTGGCGCTGTGCGATCCCTGTGGTCAAGGCCCTGCTCAACCGCGCGCCTTGCTGATCAGTCCAGGCGAGTAGTTCCATCCGAACAGGCACGGCCAGTTCGGCAGCAGCTGTTGGTGTGGGCGCGCGCTGGTCAGATACAAAATCAATGAGCGTTGTGTCTGTTTCGTGACCAACGGCGGAAATCAACGGAATCGCAGACGCAGCAGCAGCCCGCGCGACAACCTCTTCGTTAAAACCCCAAAGGTCTTCGAGCGATCCACCACCGCGTGCCACAATCAGCAAATCAGGCCGTGGCAAGGCCCCGCCGGGCGTCAGCCTATTGAATCCTTCGATGGCGGCAGCAACCTCTGGCGCACATTTGGCACCCTGCACGGCAACAGGCCACACCAGAACCTTACGAGGAAAACGGTCGCGCAGACGGTGCAGAATATCGCGGATCACAGCACCCGATGGTGAGGTTACAACACCAATGATTTCAGGTAGATAAGGCAACGGCTTCTTGCGCTCGGGTGCGAACAACCCTTCGGCAGCCAGTGCTGCTTTGCGTTTTTCCAGCATGGCCATGAGTGCGCCCGCGCCCGCAGGTGCGATATCTTCAATCACCATCTGGTATTTGGATTGACCGGGAAAGGTCGTCAGCTTGCCGGTGGCGATAACTTCCATCCCTTCCTCGGGACGATGGGCCAGGCCCTGTGCGCGGCCCTTCCAGATGACACCAGCCAACACGGCGCGTTCATCCTTGAGGTCCATATAGATATGCCCGGACCCCGGACGCGACACGCGGCCGACCTCGCCACGCACCCGTACATGTGAAAACCCGCCTTCAACGGCCTTTTTCACAGCACCAGAGATTTCCGATACCGAAAATTCCGGCGTGTTATCCGCCGGGCCGTCTTCAAAAAGGTCGTTCATTCTACCCTCAGGAGGTGTCTAATCTGCGCAGTGGCAGCGATGCGAATTTCCACCGCATAAACACTTGGGTCAGAATAACCAATGCGCCGAAGATGGCAAACAGTGTTGAGTTCACCAAAACGGCCAACCCCACAGCAACAAGCCCGATCAACCAGAGCAGAAAACTGGACATCCCAACAGACGGATCATCAGGGTCGGGCCAGAACTGAACCTGTGCACGACCAAACTCTTGGGCATAGTAGTCGAGTGTCTTGAGGTAGGCCGGATCATCCAGAAAATGTTCTGTCTCGGTGTCGTGCGGCGTATAATGGATGGTGCGCCCAATGATCCGGGGGCAGAAATCCTCAAAATAGGCTTTCTCATCAGCCACATGCAGCCGCCAGACCACATCAACAATGGGCGACGGGGCCAGCGTCTCGCCGGTGCTTCCGACCAGATACATGTAGCGACGATATTCCTCGACCAGAATATAGCAAACGTCGGTCGAGTGTCCGGTCTCTTCCTCAAGCCGGTCGACCAGTGAACGTGTCAGAGGCCGTTCGTGAAAACTGTAGCCTTCCAGCCGATGCCATAACCGGCGGTCGGTTTTCGTCCTTTTCATCGTTAACACCTGCGCAGCAGCGCCCCCACGGATCAGCTTAGGTGCCGTCGGTCGGTCCGCCAAGCACCATGTTTAACAAACTATGAAAGTGTGACACTTGTGGTCCCCCCGGCGCGGCCCTAGAACCGCAACAACGCATTTTCGTCTTTTGGGGGCCGCTATGAATATTCTGATTTTGGGCAGTGGTGGGCGCGAGCATAGCCTCGCTTGGGCGATCAAGCAGAACCCAAAGTGTGACCGCCTGATCGTGGCCCCTGGCAACGCGGGCATTGCCGCCATCGCTGATTGCGCGGATATCAATATTCTTGACGGTGGCGCGGTGGCGACCTTTGCCGAAGAGAACGCCATTTCCTTCGTGGTCATTGGACCAGAGGCGCCTTTGGCCGCTGGTGTTGCAGACCGCTTGCGGGCCGCTGGCCTGTTGGTTTTCGGACCAAGCGAGGCTGCCGCACAGCTTGAAGCCTCAAAATCCTTCACCAAGGCAATCTGCGACGCGGCCAATGCCCCAACAGCGGCCTATGCCCATTTCACCGATGCCGACGCTGCGCGCAGCTATATCCGGGATCAGGGCGCGCCCATTGTCGTCAAGGCCGACGGTTTGGCCGCTGGCAAAGGCGTGATCGTTGCCATGACCGAGGACGAGGCCCTGGCCGCCATTGACGACATGTTTGATGGCAGTTTTGGCGACGCGGGCGCCGAAGTTGTGATCGAAGAGTTCATGGAAGGCGAAGAGGCGTCGTTCTTTGTGCTTTGCGATGGCAAAACCATCCTGCCTGTGGGCACGGCACAGGATCACAAACGCGCTTTTGATGGCGATCTAGGGCCCAATACAGGCGGCATGGGCGCCTATTCCCCAGCCCCAGTGATGAGCGATGAGATTACCCAAAAGGCGCTGGATGAGATTATTCGCCCCACAATGGATGAAATGGCCAAACGCGGTACGCCGTTTCAGGGCGTTCTTTTCTGCGGGCTGATGATCCAGAACGGGCAGCCCCGGCTGGTGGAATACAACGTGCGCTTTGGTGATCCAGAATGCCAATGCCTGATGATGCGGCTTGGGGGGCAGATCCTTGATCTGTTGCAGGCCTGCGCAGAACAGCGCCTGCACGAGATCAAGGTCAATTGGGCCGATGATCATGCGCTTTCTGTGGTGATGGCGGCCAATGGCTATCCGGGGTCCCATGCCAAAGGCACGGTGATTGCAGGGCTGAACAGCCTGCCAGAGGATAGTTTTCACATGGCGTTCCATGCGGGCACGGCTGAGACTGACGGCAAGATCGTTGCTAACGGGGGGCGTGTTCTGAACATCACCGCGCGCGGCGCATCATTGGCCGAGGCGCATGAGAAGGCCTATGCCATGGCGCAAAATGTGGACTGGCCAGATGGATTCTATCGGTCTGATATTGGTTGGCGGGCACTCTGACCCGGACAAACGCAAAAGCCGCGCCCCACTGGGACGCGGCTTTTTTCTTTTACGGTCAACCTTAAGCGGCGCGGCTTACCAAAACAGAATCGATCTCTGCGGCGGCGGCGTTTTCGTCGTTGCCTGCAACAGCTGCGATTTCACGTGTCAGACGCTCCAAAGCGGCTTCATAAAGTTGACGCTCTGAATAGCTTTGCTCGCGCTGATCGTCCTGACGGTGCAGGTCGCGAACGACTTCCGCAATCGCGATCAGGTCGCCAGAATTGATCTTTTGCTCATATTCCTGCGCCCGGCGCGACCACATGGCCTTTTTCACCTTGGCCTTGCCGCGCAGTGTTTTCATCGCATGGCTTACCACATCAGGCGTTGCAAGCGCGCGCATGCCAACATCAGTTGCCTTGTGGGTTGGGACCCGCAATGTCATCTTGTCCTTCTCAAAGGCGATGACAAACATCTCAAGCTCAAACCCGGCGACTTCCTGGGTTTCGATCGAGACAATCTTGCCAACCCCATGTGCTGGATAAACGACAAATTCGTTTGGGCTAAACTCGTTCTTCTTCTTGCTCATGATCGTCCTTTCATGGCGATTCATCGTGAAAGACAACAAAAAAACCGGCGGTGGCGGCACGCCTCCGTCGGGTCTGTCGACTACAAAACTAAATCAATTTCTTCGCTGCATTGCGGCAAGTATATCACAAAATTGCGTCCTTCGGAAGCGCCGTGAAAATCAACCCCTATTGGTTCATTTCACGTTTCACGCCCGAATCAGCCGCCCTCGCCTGCGGTTTCGGAAAACAGCTCCATTTTGCCTTCTTTGCCGTCCATCTCATCGGCGGAGGGCAATGGATCTTTCTTGGTAATGATCACGGGCCACATCTCGGAGTATTTGCGGTTGAACTCAACCCACTTCTCCATGTCAGGCTCTGTATCGGGGCGGATCGCATCCGCTGGGCATTCCGGTTCGCACACACCGCAGTCGATACATTCGTCAGGGTGAATCACCAGCATATTTTCACCCTCATAGAAGCAATCTACGGGGCACACCTCGACGCAGTCGGTGTATTTGCAGGCGATGCAGTTGTCGTTGACGATATATGTCATGGGGTCATCCGGCGAAGTTTACCGGCACTAGCTAGAATAGTCGCGTGGGTCATTCAAGGTCGAATGGGTCACGATTTGCGCGATGGGTCATCATGTCCCGGCGATCCTTCTTTGTGGGGCGACCTTTTCTGTCACCACCGGGATTGTAGGGACGTTTTTCCACCACAGGTGTCAGGTCTTCATATAGCGCTTGGGCTTCGGGTGCGGGGCCGCGCCTTTCACCACACGAAAGGATACGTACAACGCGGGTTTCACTGGCCTGAATGAAGGTCAAAACATCGCCCGGCCCCACCGCACGGGCGGGTTTACTTACCGGTTGGCTGTCCACCCGCACCTTTCCAACGGTCACAACGCCCGCGGCAATGCTGCGCGATTTGAAGAACCGCGCATGCCAAAGCCATTTATCGAGCCGGATAGTAGGGCGAGCCTCGCTCAATCCTTCTTGAACCCGGCCAAAGCCGCCGCAAATGGGTTATCAGGATCGATTTTCTTTTCGCGCTTGGGCTTGGCAGAGAAACTTTGCGGCTTGTTGCGATCGCCCTGCGGTTTGCCCTTGCCCTTTGGTTTGCCTTTGCCACGTGGACGCGCATCGTTTTGGGGGCGTTGCTGACGCACAGCACGGCCACCCCAAGTGAAGGTGTAAAAGACCTCCATTTCAGGTCCGGTATCGGGCGTTTCCAGCGTCGTCTCGGCGGGTGCTTCATCGGTTGGTGGCACCACCTCGGCGGGGGTTTCCGCAGGGATTTCTGCGGGGGTTTCTGTTTCGACCGAAGCCTGATCGGCGATCACATCAGCCGCGACAGCCTTAACCTTTTCGCGTTCACCCTTCTCAGCTTTATAGCCAAGGCCCGTCATCAGATCGGCGAATTGTTCCAGCGTCATACCGGTGATCGACAGCATATCGGGATTGGCCTCAAACCCACCACGGCTATCCTTGTCGCGCAGCATGTCGGCCAGACGCTCCAGCATATCAATGCGAATCGCCCGCTCACCCGCAGCACGATAGCCGGCCATGGCATAGTAGCCCGCAACTGCATCCTTGGCGGCGGGAACCGTGACCAGACCGGGCGGCGGGCTTTCTGGGAATTCAGAGAGGTCCTTGGCCAGCGACCAAAGCACCAGACGCAGGCGTGTCGGCGCCGGCTTGAGCAACAGCGGCATGAAGATCGTGAATTGACCAAAGCGCACACCATGCTTGCGCAGCGCACCGCGGGCGTCTTGGTCCAGTGCTTTGACCTCATCAGCAACTTCACCACGCGGGATGATGCCGAACCCTTCAGCCATGCGGTAAGCAAAGCCTTTGGCAGTACCCGTCAGCGTCTCGTCGTTCTTGAGCGCCAAGAGCGGTTCGAACCCGGCGGCGATCTTGCGGTCAATGAAATGTTGCAGGCGGCGCTGCACCTTTGCGGCCACGTCGGTGCCTGCCTCTTCGTCGACAAAAACCTCGATACCCGGCTTGAGTGGATCATCCCCAACCGTCAGCTTGCCAACGGCTTGGTCGCCCCACATCAGTCCACCCTGTTCGGTGAAATCAATCTCGGGGTCAGGCGCGTTATAGAACCGATCCGCCAGCAGATGGAATTGCGGTACCAGCGCCTGCACAGATGCCTGTCGCAAGGTTTTGGCCTCATCGGGGCTGCCCGCCTTGTCCATACGGAAGCGGAACCCTTCTAACCGTCCGACGAATTCGCCCTCTACGGTCACTTCACCCTTGTCGTTCACGTCAGCCACAAGGCTCTCCTTCTGCTTGAGCCGGCGAAGCAGAATGCTGGTCCGCCGGTCCACAAATCTTTGCGTCAACGCGCCGTGCAGCGCATCTGATAGTCGATCTTCTACCGCGCGGGTTGCATCACGCCAATGAGATTCGTCATCAAGCCACCCTTTGCGTTGCGCCACATACGTCCACGTGCGGATATAGGCCAGCCGCTTTGACAGCGTATCGATGTCCCCGTCGGTGCGGTCAATGCGTTTCACCTGCAAAGCGAACCAGTTGGCAGAGACATGCCCAAGCTGGTGCAGATCATTGAAGATATGGGTCAAAAGCCCGGCATGTTCACCTTTGCTGATGCCCCGGAAATCGGGGATGCGGCAGACATCCCAGAGCAGTTTCACCGATGGGCCGTCCGTCGCACGCGCGATCACTTCGGGATCTTGGGCCAGGGCCTTGAGTGCGGCCAGATCATCGCTTTCGCGCACGCGTGTCAGCCACGGATCGTCAGTGCGGTCTTCGAGCGTCGCGACCAATCGTTTCATCGAGCCGAACTGTAAATCGCTGTTGCGCCATTGCAGTTTTTTCACCGGTTGAAAGCGGTGTTCGCAAATGGCCTCTGCCACGGCGTCGTCCAACGCGGGGGCCTCGCCCGTGACGCCAAAGGTGCCATTCTCTATGTGCCGCCCGGCGCGCCCTGCAATCTGGCCCAGTTCTTCGGGTTGCAAATGCCGCATCCGTCGCCCATCGAATTTGGTGAGCGAGGAAAAGCCGACATGGCTGATATCAAGGTTCAGCCCCATCCCGATGGCGTCCGTTGCCACCAGATAGTCAACATCGCCGTTTTGATACATCTCGACCTGCGCATTGCGGGTGCGCGGCGACAAAGCGCCCATAACAACGGCTGCACCACCTTTCGTGCGGCGCAACAGTTCTGCAATGGCGTATACGTTTTCAACCGAAAAGCCCACGATCGCTGATCGCGCGGGCATGCGGCTTATCTTTTTCGAACCTGTGTAGGTCAGCTCTGACATCCGTTCCCGCCGCATGAATTGCGCTTCTGGCACCATCGCCGCAATCGCGCCGCGCATGGTTTCAGCGCCCAGCAACAGCGTCTCATGCAGGCCGCGCGCATGCAGCAGCCGGTCGGTAAACACATGCCCGCGTTCTGGATCACCGCACAGCTGGATCTCATCCACTGCAAGGAAATCACATCCCATGCCATCCGGCATCGCCTCAACCGTGCAAACCCAATAGGCGGCACGCGGCGGCACGATGCGCTCTTCTCCGGTGACCAATGCAACAACACTGGGACCACGCACAGCGACAATTCGGTCATAAACCTCGCGCGCCAGAAGACGCAGCGGCAGGCCAATCACGCCGGTGCGATGCGATAGCATCCGCTCAATCGCATAGTGGGTTTTGCCAGTGTTGGTCGGGCCCAGAACGGCCGTTACACGGGAAACCGTCATGTCATTCCCCGATACCCGGAGGCAGGCGCGCTAAAGCGACTGACCTTCCAATTCCAATTCAAGACGATCCGCAAAGCCTTGTACTTCTGCGGACTGCGGATTGAGTTCAAGGATCATACGATAAAGATCCAATGCATCATCCTTGCGATCCATTTCTTCCATAATCAACGCCAGCCCGCGCATTGCTTCAAAATGACGTGGGTTGAGGCTAAGGACTTGGCGGATATCATCCAAGGCCGGGCCGGTCTTGCCCAACAAATAATACGAGGACGCCCGCCCATAATACCCTTCAGCGAAATCCGGCGCATGATCGACGAGGGCCGTAAAGTGTTCAGCCGCTGCCAAAGGGTCTCCATCATCCAATGCATCTTTGCCGCGCCGCAAAAGCAGGTCCATGGCCGCTGATCCGCTTCGTTCCCAAGCAGTTATGATCTGCCGCTCAATGCGCGGATAGCTGGCCTCATCAGCGTCCTGTAGCTGTTGATAAAGCTCGTCCAATGCGGTTTCTTGCGCAACCACGGGTAAGGAAAACCCGCATACGACAAAAAGTGCCGTAACGATATGTTTGAAGCGATGTGTCATCATACCCATAACAGTAAGTGTAGCGCACTGTGCGGCCAACACCAGAGCCCGTGCAGTCACATAAATGACAAAGGGAAGAAATATGAGTGATGTTGTGACCGAAGCCGTCGCCGCCTTAAACGCAAAAATGGATGGAGCCGGTTTTAATGGCACCGCAAAATTCGCCATCAAAGGCGAAGGAAGCATCATCATTGATGCTGATGGCGCACGTGCAAGCGACGACGACGCCGATGTAACATTGACCGCTTCGCCTGATGTGTTCAAAGCAATCCTCGACGGCGAAATGAACCCGACAACCGCATTCATGACTGGCAAGCTCTCTGTTGATGGCGATATGGGTCAGGCAATGAAACTATCAGGCGTGCTCAGCTAATATGGAAACGGCCCCCCTCTTTGAAGAGATCGCAGATGGTCCCGCAGGCGGGGTGGCCCATTGGCTTAAGACATCTGATGGGCTGCGCATTCGCGTGGCCCATTGGGATTTGGCAAACGCCAAAGGCACCGTGCTGATCTTCCCCGGTCGTACGGAGTTCATTGAAAAATATGGACAATCTGCCGCCGCATTCCGTGATCGCGGCTATGCCAGCCTTGCAATTGACTGGCGCGGACAGGGCCTTGCCGACCGCATGACTGACAACCCCGCCGTTGGGCATGTGGGGGCATTTGGCGATTATCAGCAAGATGTGACAGCCACGGTCGCGCATGCATCCGCGCTTGGCCTGCCGCGCCCATATTTCCTTTTGGGCCATTCCATGGGGGGCTGCATTGGATTGCGATCCCTGATGGAGGGCCTTGATGTGCAGGGTGTGATGTTCTCTGCACCGATGTGGGGTGTTCAGATGGCCGCCCCCTTGCGCCCCCTCGCTTGGGGCCTTTCTGCGATGAGCACGCCATTGGGCTTTGATCAGGCACTGGCCCCCGGCCAATTCGAGGAAAGCTATGTCAATCGTACCACATTCGAAGAAAACACCCTGACCAACGACCCAGAGGTTTTTGGAACCCTGCGCAACCAGCTCGCCCAGCATCCCGAACTGGGCCTTGGTGGCCCGTCCTTGCGCTGGTTGAATACGTCACTGCGCGAAATGCATAAGCTGGCCCTTGATCCGTCGCCCAACATCCCTTGCCTGACTTACCTTGGCACGCAAGAAGCTATTGTCGATCCGCTGCGCATTCAGGAACGGATGGGCGGTTGGCCCGGCAGTACACTGCGGGTGATCGATGGCGGCAAGCATGAAATGCTGATGGATGTCCCAAAGATGCGCGATGCAATCTTTGATGAAACTGTAGCGTTCTTTGACGCGCAGCGCGCCGTCGCCGCTTAATCCAGTTCACTTTCTGCCCGCACCCGAAAGCCGGCGCGCCGCAATTCTGCAACCGTGTCACCAACATGCTGAGCATCGCGGGCCTCGATCACGATTTCCAATTCGGCCTGCTTCAGCGAGACACTTTGCATCATCCGCTGGTGGATGACCTCGATCACATTGGCCCCTGCCTCACCAATGATCCTTGAAATATCAGAGAGTTGTCCAGGCGTGTCGTCAATTTCAAAGGTCAGGCGGGTGATCCGCCCGTCGCGCACCAATCCCCGCAGGATGAGTGTGGACAACAGCCGCGAGTCGATGTTGCCACCGCAGACCACCAATCCGACCTTCTTGCCGCGTAGTTCTTCTGCGTATTTTTCAATGACGGCCAGCCCGGCCCCTGCCGCCCCTTCGGCCACGATTTTTTCGTGCGACAGCAGGTCAAAGACCGCCGCTTCGATTTCGCCCTCGGTCGCTGTTTCAACGCGGTCAACATGCTGGTTGATCAAAGCGACATTTGCATCCGAAGGCGCGCGCACAGCGATCCCTTCTGCCAGCGTTGCCCCACCAAAGTGGGTGTCGCTCCCATCGAATCTGGCCTTCACAGCATCGAAATTCGCAGCCTGCGCGCCGACCACCTGCACCCCCGGCTTTATCGCCTTCGCCGCGACGGCCATACCAGCGATCAAACCACCCCCGCCAATCGGCACCACGATGCAATCCAGATCAGGTTCTTGCTCCAGCATTTCGACCGCGACGCTGCCCTGCCCTGCGACAACGACTGGGTCATCAAATGGATGAATAAAGGTCATGCCCTTAGAGGCCGCCATATCAAGCGTGAACTGCACGCTTTCATCAAAGCCCGTGCCGTGCAGCACGACCTCTGCCCCGAAATCCTTGGTGCGTTTGACTTTGTTGAACGGCGTGCCCTCGGGCATGACAATCACAGCAGGTATGCCTAACCGACTGGCGTGATAGGCGACCCCTTGGGCATGGTTACCTGCCGAACAAGCGATCACGCCAGCCGTGCGTTCCGCCTTGGTGAGCGTCAACAGCTTGGCCAGCGCACCCCGCGCCTTGAAGGCATTTGTGTGCTGCAGGTTTTCCAACTTGAGATAAAGATCAATGCCCAGATGCAGTGACAGCCGCGCGGCATGCACAGTTGGCGTGCGCATCGTGGCAGGCTTGATGGCCGCGTAAGTCTTTGTAATCAGGTCAAGATCAAGGGTCATCTGCTGCCTCGGCAAATCGGTTTCGGCACAGCCTATCCAGCTTGCACGGCAGGCGAAACCCACCTTGCACGTCAGCCTGCCATTGGCGGACGCAGGTGATGCGCTATTGTGGTGGTCATGGCTGATGTGCTTACCTTCACGGACCGCGGGATCTATTGCCCCGCTGGTGATTTCTACATTGATCCCTGGCGTCCTGTTGACCGTGCGCTGATCACCCACGGGCACAGCGATCACGCGCGCCCCAATATGGGCCGTTATCTGGCGACCATAGGCACCGCCCCGGTCATGCGGCACAGGCTGGGCGAAATTGACTTGCAGACGACGGCCTATGGGCAGGTCATGCAAATCGGTGATGCTGCTGTGTCATTCCACCCTGCTGGCCACGTGCCCGGCTCGGCCCAGATCAGGGTCGCGGTCAAAGGTGAAGTCTGGGTTGTTTCCGGCGATTACAAAACTGTTGCGGACGGTTTGTCGGAACCATTTGAACCGATCGCCTGTCATGCCTTCATTACAGAATGCACATTTGGGCTGCCGATCTTCAAATGGACGCCAAAGGACCTGCTGACAACGCAAATCAATGATTGGTGGGCTGTCAATGCCGCCGCCGGGCGGACGTCTATTCTGGGGGCTTATGCATTGGGCAAGGCCCAGCGCCTGTTGGCAACTGTCGATCCAGAGATCGGCCCGATCCTGACCCATGGCGCGATTGAGGCCACCAATGAGGTGCTGCGCGCAAGGGGTCACCCTGCCTGAAACCATCCCTGTGACCCCCGAGACGACAAGCAAGACCCATCCCGGCGCACTCGTGTTGGCGACACCCAGCGCGCTTGGCACCACATGGAGCCGCAAGTTCGGCCCCTCATCCACGGCCTTTGCCAGCGGCTGGATGGCCCTACGCGGCGTACGCCGCAGACGTGCGGCGGATCGGGGGTTTATCGTGTCAGATCATGCCGATTGGGATGGGTTGAACGATGCCATCAAGGCCACAGGTGCCACCAAGATCTTTGCCACACATGGCTACACCACCGCGTTTCAGCGCTGGTTGTCCGGGCAGGGCTATGACGCGCATATCGTGAGCACCGATTATCACGGCGAAGCACGCGACACCGATCCGGCAGAGGACACATGAAGGATTGCTCCGCCCTCTTCACCCGGATTGATGAAAGCACCAAGACAACCGTCAAAGTGGCGGCCCTTGCCGAATATTTCCAGACAGCCACGCCCCAAGACCGGCTTTGGACGATTGCCCTGTTCACAGGTCGGCGCCCCAAACGGACGATCACAGCGGCACGGCTACGTGAATGGGCCGCAGAGGTGGCCGGGCTGCCGGATTGGCTGTTTGAGGAAAGCTATAGCATCGTTGGCGATCTGGCCGAGACGATTGCCTTGGTGCTGCCGCCTGCAACGACGACCAGCGATGACACACTGACCGGCTGGATTGGCTATATTCGCCAGCTTTCTACAATGGAGGATGACGCGCGCAAATCAGGTATTCTCAAGGCATGGGACAGCCTGCCCAGCACAGAGCGGTTTTTGTTCACTAAACTGCTGACTGGCGGGTTCCGCATCGGGGTCAGTGCTAAGCTGATCATCCGCGCGCTGGCCAAAGCCACAGGGCAGGACGAGGCCACGTTGACCCATAAACTGATGGGCAATTGGACGCCTGACAGCACCACATGGGAGGCTTTGATCGAAGCGGATGACCCCGCCGCCGATTTGTCGCGCCCCTACCCCTTCTATCTGGCCTATCAGTTGGACGGGTTCGATGATCTGGGGCCGCCTGCCGATTGGAATGCCGAACGCAAATGGGATGGCATCCGGGGGCAACTGATCCTGCGCGGTGGTGAACATCACCTGTGGTCGCGGGGCGAAGACCTGATGACGGACCGCTTTCCAGAGCTCGCACAACTCAAGGACTATCTGCCCGATGGCACGGTTCTGGTTGGCGAAGTACTGGCATTTCAGGATGAAACCCCGTTGTCCTTCAACGCATTGCAAAAACGGATCGGGCGCAAGACTGTGCCCAAGAAACTGCTGGCCGAGGCCCCTGTGATCTTAATGGCCTATGACCTTCTGGAACATGCAGGTAACGATATCCGCGACTGGCCACTGGCAAAGCGGCGCAAGACGTTGGCGGCGCTCATCAAGGGCGTCCCATCAGCAGCACCCCTGCGCCTGTCGGCGTCAGTGCCCTTCAAGACGTGGAACGATCTGAGTGCCGCGCGCGATCAATCGCGCGACCTGAACGCCGAAGGATTGATGCTCAAACGCCGCGACAGTCCTTATTTGTCGGGGCGCAAGCGGGGTGATTGGTGGAAATGGAAGATTGATCCGCTGACCATCGATGCGGTGATGATCTATGCGCAGGCCGGGCACGGGCGCCGGGCAAATCTGTTCACCGACTACACATTTGCCGTGCGCAACGGCAATGATCTGGTGCCCTTTACCAAAGCCTATTCCGGCCTGACCGATGCAGAGTTTCGCGAAATCACCGCTTGGGTCCGCAAGAACACGTTGCAGCGTTTTGGCCCCGTGCGTCAGGTGCCGCCCACACATGTGTTCGAAATCGCCTTCGAAGGTATTCAGGCCAGCCCGCGCCACAAATCCGGCGTCGCCTTGCGGTTCCCGCGGATGCTGCGCTGGCGCCGGGACAAGCCCGTAGATGAGGCCAATACACTTGATGATCTCAAAGAGTTGTTGGCGACATTCGGCTGATGGGCTTCCAACCCAATTCCTTCAAGCATATGTAGGGCTTGATCGAGATTGAAAGGCTTCCCAATGCAACGTCCTCAGCCCGTATTTGATGCCAACACCAGTGGAGGCCAGAGCTTTGGCGATCTGCCAGAGTGGGACCTCACGGACCTTTATCCCGCGACCGACAGCCCCGAGCTGAAACGCGATCTGGCGTGGCTTGAGACCGAATGCGCAAGTTTTGCCGCAGACTATGAAGGCAAGTTAGCCGCGCTTGATGCCATAGGCCTTTTGAAAGCGGTGCAACGCTACGAGCAGATCGATGTCATTGCAGGGCGCATCATGTCCTTTGCGGGGCTGCGGTACTATCAGATCACAACTGACAGCGAACGCGCCAAGTTTATGGCGGATTGTCAGGATCAGATCACGAATTCCACAACGCCTTTGGTATTCTACGGGCTGGAATTCAACCGGCTGGACGATGATCACCTCGCGGGCCTTCTGGCCGCCAATGCGGGTCTTGCCCGCTACAAACCCGTTTTTGACCGGATGCGCGCGATGAAACCGCATCAGCTCTCTGATGAGCTGGAGAAATTCCTGCACGATCAATCAACCGTCGGGGCCGCCGCGTGGAACCGTCTGTTTGATGAAACCATGGCCGGGCTTGAGTTTGAGGTGAATAGCGAAACGCTCAACCTCGAAGCGACGCTGAACTTGTTGACCGAACAGGACAGAACCAAACGCGAAGCAGCGACCCATGCTTTGGCCGCCGTCTTTGGTGAAAACATCAAAGTCTTTGCCCGTGTCCACAACACATTGGCAAAAGAGAAAGAGATCGAAGACCGCTGGCGTCAAATGCCCTCGCCGCAGGCGGGGCGGCATCTGGCCAACCATGTGGAAGCAGAAGTCGTCGAAGCGCTGCGCAACGCGGTTGTTGCCGCCTATCCACGCCTGTCGCATCGGTACTATGCGCTCAAGGCGAAATGGCTGGGGCTGGATCGGATGCAAGTCTGGGACCGCAACGCGCCATTGCCCATGGAAAGCGACAAGATTGTGGGTTGGGATGAGGCCACCGAAACAGTCATGTCAGCCTATGCCGAATTCGACCCAAAGATGGCCGAAATTGCCAAACCTTTCTTTACAGAAGGCTGGATTGATGCGGCAGTCAAACCCGGCAAAGCCCCCGGTGCCTTTGCCCACCCCACGGTCACGCCTGTCCACCCATATGTGATGCTCAACTACCTGGGCAAACCGCGTGATGTCATGACATTGGCACATGAATTGGGCCATGGCGTGCATCAGGTGCTTGCCGCAGAGCAAGGCGAATTACTGTCCTCCACGCCGCTGACGTTGGCGGAAACGGCCTCTGTCTTTGGCGAGATGCTGACCTTCCGCAAACTGCTTGATGGCGCGCAAAATCAGGAAGAACGCAAAATCCTGCTAGCGGGCAAGGTTGAAGACATGATCAACACCGTCGTGCGCCAAATCGCGTTCTATGATTTTGAATGCAAGCTACACGCCGCGCGCGCCGAAGGTGAATTGACGCCAGATGACATCAACGCGCTTTGGATGTCCGTACAGGCCGAAAGCCTTGGGCCAGTGTTTGACTTTGCCGATGGATATGAAACCTTCTGGGCTTATATCCCGCACTTTGTGCATTCGCCCTTCTACGTCTATGCCTATGCATTTGGCGACGGCCTGGTGAATGCGCTTTACGCGGTCTTTGAGGAAGGCGATCCAGATTTTCGTGAAAAATACTTCGACATGCTGCGCGCAGGTGGGTCCAAGCATCACAAGGAATTGCTGGCCCCATTTGGGCTTGATGCGTCCGACCCCAAGTTCTGGGACAAGGGGCTGTCGATGATCAGTGGCATGATCGATGAATTGGAGGCGATGGAGGCCTAGCATCGCCACAGATCAAGTCGCTTCTCTGACGGAACCCTAGTCCAACTCTGTCCAGGGCCAGGGTTTCACCTCGCTTGCGGCGGTCTGATACCGTGCAGCTTTGGCCATCCAAACGCCCATCGTCGTGCCCATTTCGGCCAGTTGATCGTTGGGTTCACGCTTGTTGAAAACCATGATCAAGAATTGGGCAACGGTCATCAGACCCAGCAGCGTGCTGGCCATGCTCATCAGCACGGCGATGATCACCATGTTGAGCAGGCGCAGCCAGATATTCTCGTAGTCTGTTTCCAGATCAGCGTCGCTTGTTTCTTGATCCTTGGCCATCTGTCTCTCCTAGGCTGGGGGTTCGCCAGCCGCAAAAACCATATCCATCATGTGCTGTGTGCCGCGCGAGAATTCAAGCGGGCATGGGTATTCTGCCCCAGTTTGCACCGAATGGCAGAAGTTTTCCACCTGATTGACGTAGTGATCCACCGCAGGCCAGCGTTCGGTCACCCTTGTCAGACCGTTATTCTCAAGCCTCAGCTCTGCGATATCAAAGACACTGGCGTTGAACGGACAAGTTAGCGTCAACACGCCTTTGTCGCCGTGGAAAACGATGCTTTGGCGGTTAAACAACCGCATCGACACCATGCTTTGATAGCTGAAACCTGGGAATTGCGCGGTGAACTGTGCAAAAACGTCAACGCCGTTTTCATAGCGCAGATTCGCGTAAGGCACCGCATTAGGTTCTTGTCCACTGACAAAGCGTGCGGCCCCCATCGTATAGACCCCAATATCACGCAACCCTCCGCCGCCTGCCTCGGGCCGGTTGCGAATGTTGGTGGCGTCATCGTTGTAGAAACTGAACGTCGCCTCGACATGCAGCAATGTGCCAATGGCACCGCCCTGTACCAGCTCTCTCGCGCGCTGAAACTGTGGGTGATGCACGATCATATAGGCCTCTGCCGCGAGCTTCCCAGCGGCGTCGCGTACCGCGATCAGTGCGTCGACCTCATCCGCGGCCAAGGCAATTGGTTTCTCACACAAGACATGCTTGCCTGCCGCCAGGGCCTTTTTCGTCCATTCCACATGCAGGTGATTTGGCAAGGGGATGTAGACCGCATCAATTTGGGGATCGGCAAGCAATGCCGCATAGTCCTCATAGACCTGCAAATCAGGTGCAAACGCCTGAAACCCTGCCGCCTTTTCAGCGCTGGACGTGGCCAACCCAAACAACTGCGCGCCCTTTGCGGCATGGATGGCTGGCCCCATATGCTTTTGGGCAAAGTTCGCTGCCCCCAGAATACCCCAACGTAGTGGTGTCATATCTTCGCCCTCCGTTTCCGTCACGTTAGCGCCAACATTGCGCAGTGTGAACATTGCCAGGGTGGTAAGCCCGCAAAAAATAACCCCGCCGGGCGGGCCGGCGGGGTGAATGACTTAACAACGCGGGGACGATCAGGCGTCGGCCAACATGCCCTTCTGACGCGCAAGTTCTTGCATCTTGGCTTGCAGCTTTTCAAACGCGCGCACCTCAATCTGGCGGATGCGCTCGCGGCTGACATCATACTGGCCGCTGAGATCTTCCAGCGTCACGGTTTCCTCAGACAGCCGACGCTGCATCAGGATGTCTTTTTCGCGGTCGTTCAGCACCGACATCGCGTCGGCCAACAGCTCACGACGGGCATCAAGCTCATCACTCGCTTCATAATCAGCCGCCGTATTGGCGCTTTCGTCCTCAAGCCAGTCCTGCCACTGCGCGGCACCTTCACCATCGGCACTGACCGTCGCGTTCAACGAGGCGTCACCACCGGACAAGCGACGGTTCATCGAAATGACCTCGTCTTCGGTCACGCCAAGATCGTGGGCGATCCGTTCAACGTTCTCGGGGCGCAGATCACCGTCTTCCAGCGCACCAATCCGGTTCTTGGCCTTGCGCAGGTTGAAGAACAGTTTCTTCTGCGCAGAGGTCGTGCCCAGCTTTACCAGTGACCAAGACCGCAGGATATACTCCTGGATCGACGCACGGATCCACCACATGGCATAGGTCGCCAGGCGGAAACCCTTTTCAGGGTCAAAACGCTTTACCGCTTGCATCAGGCCTACGTTTGCTTCGGAAATCACCTCGGCCTGCGGCAATCCATAGCCACGATAACCCATGGCGATTTTGGCTGCCAATCGCAGGTGCGATGTGACCATCTGATGCGCGGCATCCGTGTCCTCATGATCGACCCAACGCTTGGCGAGCATATATTCCTGCTCAGGCTCCAGCATGGGGAACTTGCGGATTTCCTGCATGTAACGGTTCAGACCACCCTCTGGGGTTGGTGCTGGAAGATTCTTATAATTACTCACTGTATCTGCCCTCCTATGTTTAAAGGCTTAACATGGATATGGTAGCGCTCACACCGGGTTTCAAGAGGTGCCTTATCCGTTTTTCGTAAAAGCAATATGAACTATACGGTTTAGTAATACGAGGTACATTTCCGTGCGCTCACGCACATGGGATCGAATATTTCAGCCCTCAGCACCAAGTGCGCGCAAAAGATCATGCATATCTTGGGGAATCTCTGCTTCAAATTGCAGAAATTCATCTGAAACCGGGTGTCTAAAGCCCAAAGTGGCCGCATGCAACGCCTGACGCGGGAAGGCCGCGACAGCGGCAACACCGGCTTCTCCGATCACCTTTGGTGACAATTTGCGCCGCCCGCCATAGACCGGATCACCAATCAATGCATGACCGCAATGGGCCATATGCACACGAATCTGATGGGTGCGTCCGGTTTCCAGCCAACATTCGATCAAGGCAGCACACGCAGGCGACCCTAGCGGTTCCACGATCCGCGACCGTGTCACAGCATGACGCCCGGCAGTGAAGGAAACAGCTTGTCTTTGGCGATCCGTCCGGTGGCGGCCAAGGAACGTCTGAACCTTAAGGATATTGCCCGGCTCAAAGGACGTGCCCTTGATCCCACGCAAACGCGGGTCGTTCTGATCCGGCAAACCATAACAAACGGCAAGATAACGGCGTTCAACCGTATGAACAGCGAACTGATCCGCCAGGTGATGATGCGCGCGGTCCGATTTCGCAGCGACCAGCAGGCCGGTCGTTTCCTTGTCGATGCGATGCACGATGCCGGGGCGTTTCATACCACCGACACCCGACAGCGTCTCGCCGCAATGATGGATCAGCGCATTCACCAGCGTGCCGCCCGGCGTGCCGGGGGCGGGATGCACAACCATGCCTGCAGGTTTATTGATGACAATCAGATCATCATCTTCAAACACCACATCAAGGGGGATGTCCTCTCCGCTAATGTGGCTTTCTTCGGCGACCGCGACGGTGACCGCAACAACGGCGCCTTCCGCAATCCGGTGGCGCGGATCAATGACAACGGCCCCATCAACCGTCACAGCACCATCCGCAATCAACTTGGCCAGTCGCGAGCGGCTTAGCGACGCCTCGGCCGGCACATCACGGCCCAGAGCCTTGTCCAGCCTTGGCGGCGGGTTCGGTCCGATTTCAAATGTAATGAGCGTCTCACCCACGGTCGTCTCCGGTACTGCATGGGAGGGATGGTACCGCCTCCCCGGCTTGAACGGGGGACCCCTGGTTCCACAAACCAGTGCTCTAACCAACTGAGCTAAGGCGGCAACAGGCTTGATCTAGCGGGATGAGATCACGATTGCAAGACCCCTAAAAGGCAATCTGCCAGGTCTCTTCCACCAAATCGACACCAAAGGAATGCACGGGTTCTGCATGGGTGCGCGTCAGCCCGTTACGGGTGTAGATGCGGCCTGCGGCGGCGTGGCTTTCGTGGGTCCACAGGGTTAACCCGGCGTAGCCTGCGGCGCGGGCAAAGCCCAGGCATTGATCCAAAAGCGCTTGTGCAACGCCCGTGCCCCGCGCGTCTTGCACCACATAAAACAGTCGCAACTTGGCAGTCGTGTCATCCTTGCGTACGCAAAAGATGCTGCCCAAGCGCTGATCTCCTTGATGCGCAATCCATCCCGCCTCGCAGGTGTTATCATGCGCTTCTACAAAGCCCTCAATGATGCGATGTACCAAAGGCCCAAAGCTGTCATCAAAACCCTCGGCCTTGGCGTAGTAGGTCGCGTGCTGGCTGACCAGCCAATCGGCGTCAGCTGCATCAAAGGGGCGCAAGTCAAAATCCATAATATAACTTTGCACTCCCTGCCCTTGCCAATCAAGCGCACGCCACGCTAGGACAGGAACCATCAGATCAAAGGGACTGACATGGGTATCAACAGCGAACGCGACATAGAAGCCAATATGCAAATCGGGCCAACCGATCAGGGCATGGTGCGGATATTCATCGAAGCCGACGGCGTCGAGATACCGATGGATTTTGAACCTTCTGAGGCAGACGAGATAGCCGAGGAAATCAAAGCCGCAGCAATGGCGGCACGGGCGGTCAAGTAAGGTGGGTAAAACCCACGCTTTGCATTGATGATCGCGTACGTCGCGTGGGTTTTGCCCACCCTACATGCCATTCAATAGGATTGCGTCACAACAAACCCCGGATCACGTGCCGCCTGCGCCCTGACGGCCGCGTGGCGCGCAAATTTCTGCACCATCACTTTGCGCCGTGCCCCCGCCAGTTTCGCCTCTGGCCCCATGCGGATGATCTCTGCGTCATAGGCGTCCGCCAAGATCAGCCCGGTGTCATCGGGCAATAACTCGGTCGGGAAAGCGCTGTCGACGGCCCAGAAGAACCTGTCGCACCATTCCAGATACCCATGCCACTTGTGATCAGATTGAAAATCAGCACGGCTGGATTTGCATTCGATAATCCAGACCTCGCCCTTCGGCCCTAGCGCCATCACATCAACGCGCAGGCCTGACGTGGGCACCAGCTCCTCAACACTCACAAAATCATGGCTGCGTAGTGCGCGCGACACCCCCCGAGCCAACAATTGGCCGGGCATCAAAGTTGGCGTGTCGAGATCATCTGGCATGCGCAAGACCCTGAACAATACGTGAACAAAATGCAAGAATATTCGCATTGACATGATACCCATAGGTTTCATATATAAATGGAATCAAAAGGTATCATTTAGGAAGAAACGATGGACTCACAACCCACTTTTCGCGCGCTCGCCGATCCCACGCGCCGCGATATCCTGATCTTGCTGCGCGACCAATCCATGACCATCGGTGAGGTCGCCCAGAACTTCGACATGACGCGCGCAGCCGTCAAAAAGCATCTGACGGTCCTGTCTGACGGCGGGCTGATCACCGTCAAAGCACGCGGCCGCGAACGTATTAACACACTCGACCCAACCGGCATGGCACCGCTTCGCGACTGGCTCACTTTCTTTGACGCCTTCTGGGATGACCGCCTGAACGCATTAAAAACAGCTATTGAAAAGGACCTCCAATGACCCTGCAAAAGACAATCTACCTCAAAGCCGACAAACCCACCGTCTGGGAATATCTGACAGACCCCGACAAGCTGGCCATCTGGTTTCATAAACCGGCCAAGACACTGCAAGCGGGCGACGCATATGAGATGTTCGGCACAGAATCGGGCAACAAACTGATGTGGGGCGAGGTTCTTGCCGCAGACCCTCACGACCACTTGTCCTATTCATTTACCATCGGCCCCATGGGCGATGCAGTCAGCACCGTGACATGGACCCTTGAAGATGTCCCCGGCGGCACACGCCTGTCGCTGAAGCACGCCGGGCTGCCCGCAGGGGCCGCGGCGTTTGATCTGACGCTGGCATTGGATAAGGGGTGGGATGATCATCTGGCGCGGATGCGCGCATCCATTCACGCGTAATGTGAAACGACTCAGCACAGCACCTTAGTGCGGCGGCGAAACGCGCTCAAATGTACCACATTTGGGCGCGTTCATCTTTCTGAATAGATTTACCTATATATTTCAATAGGTAAGGCGAAAATATTTATCTTCGGTTCATGCAATCTGTTCAGCTTTATGACACAACTTTGGCGTAAATGCCTACACTGCACAGGTGAAAGCCTTTGTGCCGTCACGTTTTTGTCTGCTTTGGCTCCTACCTTCATATCCAAGGAAGAGGAAACGCTGCACATGTCTATGTTAATGAATATCTCGTTTTTCGAAGTTGGAATGGCCCTGCTTTTTGTTGGTGCCGCAGAACGCGTCCTGCTTGGTTATGCCCCTGCTGAAATGGTTGGCCGCGATGGCTGGCTGCTCCGCGGCGATATCGAAGAATAAACCTTACTCAAAGGGCTTGCCGATCCGGCCTTGCCCGCCTACCTGTTCATCGACGGGTTCTGCGCCTCTTGTATACCATAGGTACAAATCCAGTGGCCTTAAGCAAATCCGAGGGAGCTGGCTCTGTTTGGATCCTGGTCTGATTACCTGGCGCCCACCTGTATATACAGGTCCTCGGGATTAGTTACCTCTACGGTCGCCGCGGTTCCCGTCACCTTTGATCCCAGACATACCCCCGCCATGACGTCGATCAATCTGCGTGTTGCGCAGGCACCGGGACCGGCAACATCACCTGGCGGGATCAGCGCCACAAAAGTTGCCGACAGCCACAAAACAGTGGCGCAGACATAGCCGCATCAGATCGGGTTCTTTGTCGGGACGCATGGGCGATCTCCTTACCCGGCCACCTTAGCCAATTAGGAAACTACGACAAACAGCGGGCGTGTGACCTTAGCGGCCAAACGCCTCTGGCTGTACCTCGCGGGCCATGTGATCAAGTACGGCATTCACGAACTTCGGTTCTTTGCCGTCAGCAGAAAATGCCTCTGCCACGCCCACGAATTCGCTGATCACGACCTTGGGTGGCGTCTGCTTAAGCACCAATTCCGCTCCAGCAGCACGAAAAAGCGCACGCCAAGTTGGATCGATCCGCGCAATCGGCCATTTCGCCACCAAGGCGCGGTCGGTCATCTGATCAATGGTCGCCTGTTCATCGACGGATTTTTCCATCAGGGCGCGGAAGGTGTCCACATCCCCTTCGGTCATCTCGCCTTCGTCATAGACAGCGCCAAGGCGGTGATCTTCAAATTCGTGCACCACGGCATCAACGGTCTGGCCCGATGCCTCCATCTGGAACAGTGCCTGCACAGCATAGAACCTTGCTGCGGATTTCATCTTGCGTTTTTGATTGTTCGAAAGGGTCATGTGGTGGTCTTGTTGTCCGTATCGCCAGCCATCAGAATCTCGCGGGTGAACCCCACGGCTTTCTCGGCTTGGCCCCACTTACGGGCGAGTGCGATCAGGTGCAAGGCCGCAGCAGCCGCCCCACCACCTTTGTTCATTTCAGCCGGATCAGCGCGGACTTCGGCTTGGCCCCGGTTCTCGACCGTCAGGATGCCATTGCCGATGCACAGGCGTTGCAGCCCAAGCAATTGGATCGCGCGGCTGCTATCATTGCACACGGTATCGTAATGCGTCGTCTCGCCCCGGATCACGCATCCAAGGGCCACGTAACCGTCAAAATTGCTCATCTGTTCGGCAATGCCGATGGCCGTAGGAATTTCCAGCGCGCCGGGCACTTCAACCACGTCCCAGGTGGCGCCCGCCTTTTCGATCTCGGCCTTGGCACCGGCGATCTGATTGTCCGAAATGTCTTTGTAATAGGGTGAGGCAACGATCAGTACTTTGACCGGCTTATCAAACTGGGGCAGCGGCATGATGTAGTGGGATGGGCCAGCCATTATCCAATCTCCGAAATTTTGCGCGTGCCGACAATTTCCAACCCATAGGCATCAAGCCCCACAACCTTTGGCTGGGGTGAGTTGGTCAGCAGTTCAATCTCATGCAAACCCAAAGAGCTCAGGATCTGCGCACCCAGCCCGTATTGGCGCAGGGTCTGGGGCGAGGCATCCTCGCTTGGATCCAGCTTCATATGGACGTCGCGCAACAGCACCAAGGCGCCACGGCCTTCTGCGGCAATCAAGTTCATGGCATCACCAAACTCGTCGCGACGCCCTGTCGGGCCAACGCCGACGACATCCAGCATTGGGTCCATGGCATGCATGCGTACCAAGACCGGTTTGTTCGTGCTGATGTCCCCTTTGATCAAGGCGATATGCTCGGCCCCTTGGGTTTCATCGGTGTAGATGCGCAGCTCCCATTCACCGCCGAATTCGGATTGGATCGTGCTGGTTTCACGCACGCGCACCAGATTATCATGTCGGCGGCGATAGGCGATCAGATCGCTGATGGTGCCGATCTTGATGTTATGGAGCTGAGCGAATGCGATCAGGTCAGGCAGGCGGGCCATCTCACCGTCTTCTTTCATGATTTCGCAGATCACGCCCGATGGGTTCAGCCCAGCCAGACGCGAGATATCAACGGCGGCCTCGGTATGCCCCGCGCGGACCAGCACACCACCGTCACGCGCGCGCAGCGGGAAAACGTGCCCTGGTGTTGCGATATCCGCAGCCCCTTTGGTCCCGTCGATGGCCGTAGCCACGGTGCGAGCACGATCATGGGCAGAGATCCCGGTGCTGACACCTTCGCGGGCTTCGATGCTGACCGTAAACGCGGTTTCATGGCGGGAAGAGTTATGCGAGGCCATCAGTGGCAGGCCAAGCGCATCAATACGCTCGCCCGGCAGCGTCAGGCAGATCAACCCGCGCCCGTATTTCGCCATGAAGTTGATCGCATCAGGTGTTGCCATCTGCGCAGGGATCACCAGATCGCCTTCGTTTTCGCGATCTTCATGATCGACCAGCACGAACATCTTGCCGTTGCGGGCGTCTTCGATGATCTCTTCGATCTTGCTGATCGCATCAGACCAATCGCGTTCCACAGGGCCGGGGGCTTCAAAGTTCTGGTTCATGGGGCTTTCCGCGTTGCACTGCTTCGCAGATAGCCCAGCGGCAGGTGTTTGAAAAGCGTCTAAGCGCCGGTTGAGCCTGTAACGTAAGGTGGGTCTTGACCCACCTGCTCGTCAAAGAATGCAGCCGCTGGCAGAAAACCCGCCATCTGCGCCGCCTCCGCCCATTCGCGCTCAAATCCAGTTTCGCCGATCATCACAAGACGATCGGCAGGGTGGCCCTGCGATGTGGCAATCAAACGGATCTGGTCGCGCATCTGCGACCAACTATCGGTGAACCTTGGTGCCGCAAAGGCCCGCGCCAGCCCGGCACAGGTGGCCAAATGCGTTGGCGTCACTGGCCGATGGGCAATGCCGGTACATTGTGCCCTTTGTAGTGACAGCAGTTTTTCCGAACGCGCCGCGGGGACCGCCTGGCCGTCATGCAGAACCCGCAACGCATTGTTCGAAAACAGAAAACCGATCAGGTCATGACCCGTGCTCGCCCTAATCCCGGCGTATGTCTTATAAGGCAGCCCTAGCTCAGCCGCCCGGCGCACGCGCAGACGCACCACCTCAATCGGAAGCGTTGGCATCAGATCCTTGCGCGCTTTCTTCCAGACATGTCTGCGCCAGCTTTTGCCCGGCTCATCTACCCGGCCAGAGTTATGTCCGATCCCTGCCATCACTCATCCATCCTACTGCTTGACCAGCAGCCTCACGTGCGGCGGCCTCGCTGTCAAATGAAGCGGGCGGCGCTTCTGACAAATATCGCCAGCCGTGGGGGTCTTCGGGGTCTCGTCTGCATTCGCGATAGGCAAACCGCCCATCTATCAGGCGCAAAATATCAATGCAGCGGTCACCGGTGTCGTCTTCGATCGAGGCCAGCACCAGCGGCTTCATCAGCCGTAATCGCGCAACCGCGCGACATAGCGGGCCATTGTGTCGATCTCCAGATTGATGGCGTCACCGACACGCGCATCGCCCCAGGTCGTTGCCGTTTTGGTATGTGGGATAAAGTTGATGCCAAATTCGGTGCCTGCAACCTCGTTCACTGTCAGCGAAGTACCATTGAGCGCCACAGACCCTTTGGGGGCGATAAACCGGGCCAGATCATCCGGCGCGCGTAACGTGACACGGGTGCTGTCACCTTCATCATGCATCGCCACAATCTCGGCTACGCCGTCCACATGACCGGACACGATATGACCTCCCAACTCATCCCCGACCTTCAAGGCACGCTCAAGGTTCAGCGGCCGGCCGACGTGCCAGGCGTTGCGGCCAATATTGGTAAGGTTCACGGTCTCCGCGCTGACCTCAACATCAAACCAGTTCTGCGGATCAGTCCCCAGCGCGATCACCGTCAGGCATACCCCATCACAGGCAATCGAAGCACCGATATCGATCCCGGCGATGTCATAGCTGGTTCCGATCCGTGCCCGCAGATCACCACGTTGTTCAAGTTCTAACACCTTGCCGATATCTGTGATGATGCCTGTGAACATGATAGCCCTTTCATTGCGCCCCCCTGACGTAGCCGAGCCGCAACGCGCGGGCAAGCAAGACCGCTTGCCAGCCCGCCATAAAAGCGACAGGAATAGACCTTAAGACAACGACAACCTACCAACAGGCTGCCTTATGACCACAGCCCGCACCTTTCTTTTCCTACAGGGGCCACATGGCCCCTTCTTTCGGCATTTGGGAAAGATGCTGCGCAAGACAGGTGCTGCCGTCTGGCGTGTTGGGTTCAATGCCGGGGATGCCGTATTTTGGCGCCGCACACCGGGCTATATTCCATTTACCGAAAATCTGGCGCATTGGCCTCAAGCGCTCGCCAGCATTCTGAACGAAAAGCAGATCACAGATATCGTGATCTACGGCGATACCCGCCCCCTCCATGCTGAAACCGTCAAACAGGCGCGCGCCCTCGGCCTGCGCATCCATGTTTTTGAAGAGGGCTATCTGCGCCCCTATTGGGTCACGTATGAGCGGGACGGCAGCAACGGCCATTCGCGCCTGATGGATATCAGCGTGCCACAGATGCAGGCAAAGCTGGCGCAATCCGGCCCGGACGTGCCAACACCGCCTGCTCAATGGGGCGACATGCGCCAGCATATCTTTTACGGCGCAGTCTATCATTGGTTTGTGATGTTCCGAAACGGGCGCTATCCGGCGTTCCGCACCCACCGCGCCACGCCGATCCGGCGCGAGGCAGCGCTTTACACTAAGCGCCTGCTTTCAATGCCGTTTCTTGCGGTTGGACGGGCTCTCGCGACACGGCGGATCACGGCGGGTGGCTATCCTTATCACGTCGCCCTGCTGCAGTTGGAACATGACGCCAGTTTTCAGGCGCATTCGCCGTTTGATGACATGTCACAGTTCATTTCTGACGTGATTGCGGGCTTTGCAAATGGCGCGCCCAAACACCATCACATCATCTTCAAAGGGCATCCGCTTGAAAACGGGCAGTCGCCGCTGCGCCGGATGATTGCTGATGCTGCACGCACCCACGCGGTGTCAGAACGGGTGCATTACCTGCGCGGCGGCAAGCTCGCGCAAATTCTTGACGATGCCCGGTCTGCAGTGACAGTGAATTCCACTGCTGGCCAGCAAGCACTTTGGCGCGGCATCCCGTTGAAATCCTTTGGCACTGCGGTTTATGACAAACCGGAATTCGTCTCAGATCAGCCCATCGCGGCCTTCTTTGCCGCACCCCATCGCCCCGATCTGGAAGCCTATCGCGAGTACCGGGAGTTTCTACTTGAAACAAGCCAACTTCCCGGTGGTTTCTATTCCGCCTCAGGGCGCAAACAGTTGTTGCGCCATGTCGTAGATAAAATGCTTGCCCCGCTCGACCCTTACGATGCGCTCAGCGCCGTAGGTTCCTCAGAACGCGCGCCAATCCGCGTTGTGAAGTAACCGGACCTGCCGTAGCGTGCCGCAATGACAGATACCAAGCGCCAGAACCTTTACGTCTACAACGGCGGTTTTCTGACCGAAGGGCGCGTGCGCCGGATTTTAGATCTGGCAGGCTTTGATATCAAACTCGGCGCGCCAAAGGGTGACGATCTGGTCGGCGTCTGGGGCCACAGCCCGACAGCGCCACGCGGTGAAGCGGTCGCAACCCGCAAGAGGGCAGATATTGTCAGGGTTGAAGACAGTTTTCTGCGGTCAGTGCGTTTAGGGCGCGATGGTGACAGCCCCATTGGCCTGAACATCGACCGGACGGGCGTTCACTTTGATCCCGAAACACGCTCTGACCTTGAAACCATTCTGACCGAGGACCCGCTGGATGATACTGTCCTGCTCAACCGGGCCAAGGCAGGCATTGCGACGCTCAAGGCCGCGCATCTGTCAAAGTACAACGCCTTTGATCCCGCCCTGCCGGTGCCTGATCCCGGTTATGTGTTGGTCGTCGATCAAACCCGCAAGGATGCATCAATCAAGGCCAGCGGTTGCGACAGCAACTCTTTCCGCGAGATGCTGTTTTTTGCCCTGACCGAACACCCCGGCGCGCGGATCATCATCAAGACCCACCCCCAGACCAAGGCCGGGCACAGCGAAGGGTATTTCACCGATAAGGACGCCAATGAGCGTATCACGGTTCTGGATGGGTCCGTCTCGCCCTGGGCGCTGCTGGATGGCGCGATTGCCGTCTACACCGTGTCGTCACAATTGGGGTTCGAGGCGATCCTAGCGGGGCACAAACCTGTTGTTCTGGGTCAGCCCTTTTACATGGGATGGGGGCTGACCGATGATCGCAAGCCGCTGCAACGCAGGCAGCGCACCCTCACCCGCGCGCAGCTTTTTGCGGGCGCGATGATCCTTTACCCCACATGGTATGATCCCTTTCACGACCGGCTTTGCAGCTTTGAAGAGGCAGCAGCGACCCTTGCCAGTGCGGCAACGGCCTGGCGCGATGATTACAAAGGCTGGGTCGCCGCAGATATGCGCCTGTGGAAACGCAAACCACTGCAACAGGTCTTTGGTGGCAGCAAAGCAGTGCGTTTTGCCCGCGGCAACGCCGCCGCGCGCAAAGCACAACGCCGCGACGCGCGCCTGATGCGATGGGCCAGCAAAGGTGGCGACGATGCCACATTGGTCGAAGACGGCTTTCTGCGTTCGCGGGGTTTGGGGGCTGATCTGATCGCGCCGCTTAGTCTGGTTCTGGATGATGTGGGCATCTATTATGACGCAACGCGGCCCAGCCGCCTTGAGAACCTACTGAACGCATCTGATGCGCTGGATGATGGCGCGCGTGCGCGGGCCACAGCCCTGATCGCGCGGATCACCGATGCGCGACTGTCAAAGTACAACCTGACCCGGTCATCCCTGCCAGAGCTTCCCAAAGGTCGGCGCATTCTGGTGCCGGGACAGGTGCAAGATGATGCCTCAATACGACTGGGCACAACGGACGTGACCGATAATGAAGGGCTTCTGGCCGCTGTGCGTGACGCAAACCCGGCGGCGGTGTTGATCTACAAACCGCACCCCGATGTCGAGGCAGGCCTGCGGCCGGGGGTCGTGAGTGACGCAGACAAGCTGGCAGATATGATCCTGACTAGCGCCGATCCCATCGCAGCGATTGATGCCGTTGATGAGGTCTGGACCATGACATCGCTCATGGGGTTTGAGGCCCTGCTGCGTGGCAAGCAAGTCACCTGTCTTGGTTCGCCCTTCTATAGCGGCTGGGGGCTGACCGACGACCGTGCCATGCCCATTGGCCGACGAGTTGCCCGCGTTGACCTGCCCGCCCTCGTGCATGCCACACTGATCGCCTATCCGCGCTATCGCGATCCCGTCACTGGGCTGCCCTGCCCTGTTGAAGTGATCGTGGATCGCATCGAAAACGACGACCTGCCCAAACCCGGCGCGGGCAATCGCGCATTGGCAAAACTGCAGGGCCTGTTTGCAAGCTACGCGCATCTTTGGCGCTGATCAGGTCCGCCGCCAACTGTGACAGATGTCATCGCCCACAGGCTGGACCTGCTCCAACGCAAATCGCGGCGCTTGGGCCAGTTGATCAATCCCCATACCGGCCAGCATCGGCGTGCCTTCCGCGCCAATCGCCGCCCCGGCAGAAAACACCACAAGGCGGTCCACCAGATCAGCATGCAACAGGGATGCAGCCAGCATGCCGCCGCCTTCGCAAAAGACGCGCGTGATACCCTCTGCGGCCAAAGCCGCCATCACCGCCGCTGGATCAACCTGCCCCGCTGCAATCTGACACGGCAGGCTTTTGGCGCCTGCGGTAGCCCATGCCGCAACATCCGCATCGGGACCGTGGCACAGCCAGACCGGTACATCGCGGGCGGTCTGCATCAGCGTGGTGTCTGCCGCAATCTTCATGGCGCGCGAGACAACAACGCGCACAGGTTGCGGCACATGGCCCATGCCGCGCACCGTCAGCGACGGATCATCGGCCCGCACCGTACCGGCACCCACCATGACTGCGTCATGACGTGCGCGCATCATATGGACAGCACGGCGCGCAGCAGGGCCAGTGATCCATTTGCTTTCACCCGTGGCCGTAGCAATGCGACCATCCAGAGTGCCCGCTAGTTTCAGCGTCACAAAGGGGCGCTGCTGGGTGACGCGCAGAAAGAACCCCGCGTGGTCCTGATCTGCCCTTTTACCAAGAACACCTTGGGTGACGGCGATGCCTGCCGCCTCTAGCATGGCAATCCCGCGACCAGAGACGCGCGGATCAGGATCACCTGTCGCGACCACGACACGCGCTATTTTTGCATCAATCAAGGCCTGCGCGCAGGGGGGCGTTTTACCTACATGGGCACAAGGCTCCAGCGTGACATAAGCCGTAGCCCCGGCCGCGGCAGCGCCAGCCTGCGCCAGAGCGCGGGGTTCTGCATGCGGGCGGCCGCCATCAGCCGTCCAACCGCGCCCCACCACTTGCCCGTCTTGGACAATGACACAGCCAACAGCCGGATTTGGCCAAACACGCCCCATACCGCGCCGGCCCAATGACAGGGCCACCGCCATGAAACGTACATCCGCGTCTTGGGTCACTCTTCGTCTTCAGCAGGGGTATCAGGACGCAATTCGCTGACAAATTTGTCGAAATCGTCTGCGGCCTGGAAGTTCTTGTAAACGCTGGCAAAACGCACGTAGGCGACGGTGTCGATCCGCGCGAGGCTTTCCATCACAATCTCACCAATGGTGCCCGACGGTATATCCGTCTCGCCCATGCTTTCCAGACGGCGCACGATGCCGCTGATCATCTGATCAATGCGTTCAGGCTCTACGGGGCGTTTCTGCAAGGCGATCCGGATTGAGCGTTCCAGCTTGGGGCGGTCGAAATCTTCGCGCCGCCCGTTGGTTTTGATCACCACCAGATCACGCAGTTGCACCCGCTCGTATGTGGTAAAGCGTCCGCCACAGGCCGGGCAGAACCGCCGCCTGCGGATCGCCACGTGATCTTCTGCGGGGCGGCTGTCTTTGACCTGAGTGTCAACATTTCCACAAAATGGGCAACGCATGCTGGATCCTTATCTCTCGCTTATGGGCCTATCGCTTGTGTCGCGGCCCAACTTATCCACAGGCACTATAGGAAGCATGTCAGGTTTTGGGTAGTGGGCAATTTGAGGCGCAAGATGCAGCGGAAGAACCGTTGCCGTTGGGACTCGGTTTTGATGAGCGTTCAGCACAAATGCGCCACGACATTGCGCGTATGTGGCCGGTCGCGATGCTCAAACAGATAAATCCCCTGCCATGTCCCCAGCGCCATGCGCCCTTCGGTAACCGGAATAGTTAAATGCGTGGGCAGCAATGACGCCTTGATATGGGCGGGCATATCGTCGGGTCCTTCGTAGGTGTGGGTCAGATAGGACATGCTGGGGTCTGTCGTGGGCGGCACAAGCCGCGCAAAAAAGTTCTGCAGATCGGTCTGCACCTCGGGGTCAGCATTCTCCTGAACAACGAGGCTGGCCGATGTGTGTTGTATGAACAGGGTCAAAAGGCCTGTGCCCACAACCCAATCCGCAACCTCGCGCGTAAATTCATATAGGCCGGGGCCGGATGTCGAAATCTCAAACCGTGTTTGCATGCCCGCACAATCGGCGGGGGATGGGCAAAGTGCAAGGGCGCAGGGGCTACTCTTCCACGCAGGCCAGAGATGCCTGCGGGCGGGCCGCTTTGTCGTCCGATGCGTCATCCGACAGCCCCAGAATTGAGGCCAATAGCGGAGCCATAGAAACCGCGCAGGTCCCTTCATGATCGCTTGCCACGGTGGGTAACATCGCGACCCGTGTGAGCGAGGCATAGGATTGCGGTACCGGTTCGGTGCCGTAGGCATTGGCAGCCGGAACCAATGAAACAGAGAGCATCGCTGCCGCAAATGAGATCGAGAGTTTGGTCATGACGACATCCTTTCTGATCTAGGATGTGCGCCTAAGTGGTGGCATTTTCAATGTGCTGAAACCGTATGTCACGTGATCGTAAATGCACATGAGCACCGCGTGAGCGGCTAAAAGCTGCATTTATCCGAACAACCGCTCGCCCTGCTCGTCAATAATCTGCTTGGCCTTGGCGACCGATGCTTCCTCTGCCTGTTCCTTGGAATTCAGCACATCCGAGCGGATCAACAATTGTTCTTGCCCGCCTTTTTCAATCCGAGCCGCCAGCCGCCAGCCGCCGCTTTCCTTTTGTGGCGTGGGCGTTATGGCGAAACCATTGTAGGTTTCAGACAGCGCTAGCGCAGGGGTCTTACCGCCACCGAAGAGTTTGGAAAAAAGTGACATGGGTCTCTCCTGTTGAAACTCGAGAATATGAACAACACAAATAGAAGTGAAGGCGTGAAGGATCGCGACGTGCCGTGCATGCACCGCTACGCAATCCTAGACTTTCAAAGAAAGCCACATGTTTACGTGCTGATCTTACTGATCCAAGAACGACCGCAATTTCCGAGACCGGCTTGGATGCTTCAACTTCCGCAACGCCTTTGCTTCGATCTGGCGAATACGTTCACGCGTGACGCTGAACTGCTGGCCCACTTCTTCAAGCGTGTGGTCCGTGTTCATACCAATGCCGAAACGCATCCGCAGCACACGTTCTTCACGCGGAGTAAGTGAGGCCAGAACCCGTGTTGTGGTTTCCTTGAGGTTTTCCTGAATGGCGCTGTCCAAAGGCAGGATCGCATTCTTGTCCTCGATGAAGTCACCCAACTGGCTGTCTTCCTCGTCACCAATTGGCGTCTCAAGGCTGATCGGCTCTTTGGCGATTTTCATCACCTTGCGGACCTTTTCCAAAGGCATTTGCAGCTTCTCTGCCAATTCCTCCGGCGTCGGCTCACGGCCAATCTCATGCAGCATCTGGCGACCAGTACGGACCAGTTTGTTGATCGTTTCGATCATATGGACCGGGATACGGATCGTGCGCGCCTGATCAGCGATTGAACGGGTGATCGCCTGACGGATCCACCATGTCGCGTAGGTCGAGAACTTGTAGCCACGGCGGTATTCGAACTTATCGACCGCCTTCATCAGGCCGATGTTACCTTCCTGGATAAGATCAAGGAATTGCAGGCCGCGGTTCGTGTATTTTTTGGCGATGGAAATGACCAGACGGAGGTTCGCCTCGACCATTTCTTTCTTTGCCTGACGTGCCTCTTTTTCGCCCTTCTGGACCTGCTGCACGATCCGGCGGAATTCGGTGATGTCGACACCGACATATTGACCAACCTGGGCCATGTCGCTGCGCAATTCTTCGATTTTTCCGGTCGATTTCTCGATCATCATCTGCCAGCCGCGGCCAGATTTCTCTGACATCTCTTCTAGCCAGTTAGGATCCAGTTCGCGTCCGCGATAAGCGTCAATAAACTCGCGGCGGTTGATGCGGGCCTGATCGGCCAGTTTCACCATAGAGCTGTCGATGGACATGATCCGGCGGTTGATGCCGTACAGTTGGTCGATCAGCGCCTCGATCCGGTTGTTGTGCAGGTGAAGCGAGTTCACCAGTTCCACAATTTCGGAGCGCAGTTTCTGATACTTCTTTTCCTGCTTGTCAGAGAATGATGAATCCTCGTTCAAAGTCGCGGACATCCGCGCATCCTGCATGTCGGAAAGGTCAGCGAAGTCGCGTGCGATCAACTCAAGCGTTTCAAGAACGCGTGGCTTAAGGGCAGCCTCCATTGCGGCCAAGGACATGTTGGCCTGATCGTCATCATCATCGTCGTCATCTTTGGCAATCGGGTTGCCATCGGCGTCAAGCTCTTGCGCCTCTTCCTTCTTCGGCTCGGTTCCGGCGACAGCGGGTGCTGCGACAACGGTTTCTTCCTCGCCATCTTCGCCCAGTTGGTTGCCAAAGGTGGTTTCAAGATCGATGACATCGCGCAAAAGAATGTCTTCGGACAAGAGTTCGTCGCGCCAGATGGTGATCGCCTGAAATGTCAGCGGGCTTTCACACAGCCCAAGGATCATCGTATTGCGGCCAGCCTCGATCCGTTTGGCGATGGCGATTTCGCCTTCGCGGGACAGCAATTCAACGGAACCCATCTCGCGCAGGTACATGCGCACCGGGTCATCCGTGCGGTCGAGCTTTTCCGTCTCGGCGCTACCAATGGTCACATCGCGGGAACCGGACACTGTCGCGACTTCGGTGCCGCCCTTGTCGTCTTCGGCTTCTTCGCTTTCTTCTTCTTCGGTGACCTGAATGCCCATTTCAGAGAGCATCGACATCACGTCTTCGATCTGATCCGACGACACCTGCTCTGGCGGCAGCACCGCGTTCAGCTGGTCATATGTGATATAGCCCCGCTCGCGCGCGTCAGCGATCATTTTCTTGACCGCGGCTTGGCTCATATCAAGGCTGATATCGCCGTCCTGGTCACCATCTTTACGGTCGTCGTTGTCTTTCGCGGCCATGCAGAATGCCCCTTCGAATGCGTTGTTCCCCTGCCGAAGTGATTCGGCTGATTCGGCTTTTTCCGAATCAACCTCGCATCGAGGTGATTCGCAAGCAGATGACACTTTGTTTTTAGTGACTGTGGCTTGATTCACGACTTAGAGCGATTGTGCCCTTTTGCAAAGTTGATTTGGTCAAGAAGTTGGTCAAATGCACTTTGCTCGTCTTTCTTCATGCGGGCGCCGTTCTCACCAACGGCATATTCGGCCCGGTCTTCGTTATCACCCCGCCCCGCTTGGTCCAGCGCGGCAGAGGCTTGCGCCAAACGCCATGTCACCCCTTCATCTGCAACGCCGCTGAGATCCTCAACCGCGTCTTCGATTTCGCGTGCATGGCCGCGTCTGGCCACTAGCTTGGCAAATTCTTCGGCCAGGCAAAGCCGGGCCACATCAACATCCCCTGCCCGACGCACCGCCGGGCTTATGGCCACATGGTTCTGGGCGAGCAGCTTTTCAAGGGGCTCCGATCCCAGTTCGGCATTTATTGCCTTGGCAGGGTCCTCTGCATCCAGATGGCGCAGCAAGGCCGCCTGCACATCCCGGTGCAATGGGTCATGGCAATCCATCTGCTCCAGCGCCGTTTCAAATTCTGTGGCCACCGCTGGCGTCACCATCATTGTGGCCAGAATGACCGCTTCGCGCAGATGCCCTTCGTCCGCCGTGCCCGCAGCCAAGGCCGATGCGCGCGCCGCAGCCACAGGGCTGACCTCGCGTTTCCAAGCCTCTTGCTTGGGGTTCCAGTTGCGCGTGCCTGCCTTGCGCGCCGCCCCCGGTTTGCGCGTCGAAAACAGCGCCCAGCGCAAATCCTTGATCGCTTGACCATAGTGGCCGCGAATTGACGTATCCTTAATCAGGTTGATCTTTTCGCGCAGCGCCTTGTCCAGCGCCGCCTTGCGCTCGGGGCTGTCAAACACCTGCCCGTCGGTTTCACGTTGCCACAGCAGTTGCACCATTGGGATCGCCTGATCGAGCAGCTTCTGCATTGCCCCTGCCCCTTGCGTCTTGATCAGATCATCGGGGTCCATCCCTTCTGGCATCAACGCAAAGCGCAGCGATTTCCCGGCCTCTAGTAGCGGCAAGGCGATATCAATCACACGCATTGCCGCGCGCAGACCTGCCTTGTCACCATCCAGCGCTATGATCGGCTCTGGCGCGATCCGCCAGAGCAGACGCAACTGATCCTCGGTGATTGCGGTGCCCAATGGGGCGACGGTAGCACCAAACCCCGCTTCGCTAAGCGCGATCACATCCATATAGCCCTCGGCGACGATCAGCGGCTTGCCTTTGCCAGCCGCCTCACGCGCGGGTCCGTGATTGTAAAGGCTGCGCCCTTTGTCAAAGAGAGTGGTTTCGGGCGAATTGTAGTATTTTGCCGGATGGTTGGGGTCCATCGCCCGGCCACCAAACCCAATCGCCCGCCCGCGTGCATCGCGGATCGGGAACATGATGCGGTCACGGAACCGGTTATAAAGACCGTTGCCCCTGTCACTCTCTGCCGCCAGTCCGGCTTCAATCACCAGCTTGGCCTCAACCCCTTTGCCGGTCAGGTGTTCCAAGGCGCCTGTATTGCCGGGAGCAAAACCAATATCCCAGCGCGCCTGCGCATCAGCACTCAGCCCGCGCCGCTCCAGATAGTCGCGGGCCTCTGCGGCGGCACCTGTCTGCAATTGCAACCGGTGAAACTGCACGGCCTGCTCCATCACGTCGACCAAAACGCTGCGATGATCGGCCTTTTCCTGCGCACGCGGATCGCTGGCGGGTACTGGCATGCCAGCCTCGGCCGCAAGGATCTTCACGGCCTCCATGAAATCCACATTTTCGGTCTCGCGCACAAAGGAAATCGCATCACCCTTGGCGTGGCACCCAAAACAGTAGTAGAACCCTTTGCGGTCATCGACGTGGAAACTGGCGGTCTTTTCCTGATGGAAAGGACATGGCGCCCACAAATCGCCCTTGCCCTGATTGGACTTGCGCGTGTCCCATATCACCTTACGGCCCACGACTTGCCCAAGGGACAGCCGTGTGCGCAATTCATCAAGGAAACCGGGTGGCAGACTCATAGCGGCAGTATCTGCTATTCAGCCGCCAATGGAAATGGGGGCTAGGCGCGTAAGGCAACGCCACGCATGGCGACCTGCAGTTCATGCACCAAAGTCGCAGCCATTGATCGCATAGCCATGATTTCAAACGCGGCAGGCCCAGTGCGAGTAATCGTCACCGACATGTGCCCTAGCATGGTTTTGGCCACATGGTTTGTTTTGAAGGCAGATGGGCGCAGATCGACTGGCACGAGACGGGCAAGCACATCTTCGACGCCCGCGCCCGCAATGGAAACGACCGCCCAAGCATCAGATTGATCGGTCACTGCCGCCAACCCATGAAGCGACACATCACCAGCCAGCATCCACGTGCCATGGCCAAACCATGTAACAGCCCCACTGCGTCGGTTCACTGCAGGCAATCCTGCACTAACCTGCGCTTTCAATGCATCGGATGCCGCCTTCTGTTTCCCCTCAAACGGAGCCACACTGACGCACCGCTCTAATGCCACCTCACGCAGCTCCATACTGCCTTCGCTGATCGGCAAAAGCCCGTCACAGGGTGTCAAAGCAATCAAATTAGCCACGTGCGCGCCCTCCTGTCGGATCAAAGAACACTGGATCGCAGACCTCTACCTCTTCGGTGATGTCCCTTAGGTGATCGCGCAGCTTGATCACATCGCCATGGCGCGCGCGGCCATCCTCAAGGAACCCAAGGGCCAGATGTGTGTCCAGCGTCGGGGAATAGCAGACCGAGGTTGTGTAGCCTTTGCTGTTCACCCGCGTTTCTGCTGCATCCGTTTCAAACAGATGCGCGCCAGCCATCAGGACATTATCCGCGCCCTTCGATTTCAGACCGACCAGTTGCTGGCGTTCGTCCCCCACCAAGCCCGGTCTGGCAGCCGCTGATTTTCCGATGCAATCTTTCTTGGCGCTGATCATCCGCCCCATGCCGATATCAAAAGCAGTTGTGCGCCCGTGGATTTCCGCATGGGTGATGAACCCTTTCTCAATCCGCAGCACGTTAAGCGCTTCCATACCATAAGGACCGCCGCCCATCACCTCGGCCTGTGCCGTCAGCATCCGAAACAGGCTTTCGCCATAGCGCGCAGGCACTGCCACCTCATAAGCATGCTCGCCCGAAAACGAGATGCGGAACAGCCGCCCCTTCACACCTGCAACATCAACCTCACCGCAGGCCATGAAAGGCCATGTCGCTTCATCAAGCGGCTGATCCAGAACAGCGTTTAGCAAATCGCGCGCCTTCGGTCCGGCCACGGCAAATTGCGCCCATTGTTCGGTTACCGAAATCACATTGGCGTTCAGGTCCGGGCGCAGCGCCTGCAGCACGAACTCAAGATGCCGCATGACCAACCCGGCGGCGGCCGTGGTCGTGGTCATCACAAAGTGATCTTCTGCCAGCCGCGCCGTTGTGCCGTCATCCAGAACATGCCCGTCTTCACGCAACATCAGCCCATACCGGACACGGCCCGTTTTGAGGGTCGAGAACATGTTGGTGTAAACGAAATCCAGCAAGGCCCCAGCATCTGGTCCCTGAATGTCGATCTTGCCCAAGGTTGAGACATCACAAACCCCAACTGCATTGCGGACGAATCCCACCTCGCGGTCGCAGGATTGCTGCCAGTGGGTTTCGCCCGCTTGCGGGAAGTAGCTAGGGCGATACCACAACCCCGCCTCAATCATTGGTGCTGCGCGCGCAACGGTTGCCTTATGCGAGGTGGTAAAGCGTTCCGGCGCAAAACCTTTGCCTTGGCTGCCTGCCCCCATCGCCGCGATAGGCACCGGCACATAAGGCGGACGGAACGTAGTGGTTCCCGTCTCAGGGATGCCCCGCCCTGTCGCATCTGCCAACACGGCCAAAGCAACCACATTGGACGATTTGCCCTGATCGGGGGCCATGCCTTGGGTCGTGTATCGTTTCATATGCTCGACCGAGCGAAAGTTCTCTTGTGCGGCCAGTTTGATGTCCTTTACATGCACATCATTCTGGAAATCGATCCACATGCGCCCTTTACCCGGCACCGCCCAAAGCGGCGTTACGGCATAAGCCGCATCATCCGCCACAGGGACCGTCACCTTGGGTTTTAACCCAAGGCCCCGTGCAAGGTCAGCAGCAACCGCCGCACCTTCGGCCAAGCAATCTGCGGTGCTAAAGCTGCCGTTACAGGCCCCCGCCGTGACCATCCCCGGAACGCTGTCCGGTGTGGGCACAAAGGATGCGATATCCTCGCGCCATGTCGGGCGCCCGTTCATATGACAGGTCAAATGCACTGTCGGGTTCCAGCCACCCGACATCGCCAGACAATCGGTCTGAATGTCGCGCGTGCCGCCGTTGTGGCTGATCGTGATACCGCTGAGCCCGTGACGCCCTTTGGTCTGAATAACCTGCGCACCTGTATAGATCGGAAAGTCACCATCGATCTTTGCGTCGTCACGGCTGTCGATCAAGGCGGCCACTTTGATACCCGCCGCATGCAAATCGCGGGCGGTGCGGTGGGCGTCGTCGTTGTTGCAAAAGATGGTCACAGCCTTGCCCGGTGCCACGCCCCACCGGTTCAGGTAGGCGCGCACCGCGCTGGCCATCATCACGCCGGGGCGGTCGTTGTTGGGAAATGCGATCGGGCGCTCTAGCGCGCCTGCACAAAGAACCGCATGCTTTGCCGTGATCCGCCAAAAGCAGTTAAGCGGTTTGCCCTTCGCAGTATCACCAGTCACCGTTTCAAGTGCTGCATAGGTGCCCTGATCATAAGCCCCCGTCACCGAAGTCCGCGTCATCAGGCGCACATTGTTCATAGCGCCCAGTTCCGCCAAGACGTTGTGCACCCAATCCACCGCAGGCTGCCCGTCAATCTTTTCGCTTTCGCGGAGCAAGCGGCCGCCCATCGCGGTGTCCTCATCAGCAAGGATCACATCTGCGCCCGCGCGCGCAGCCGTAAGGGCCGCCATCAGCCCCGACGGTCCTGCACCAATCACCAGCACATCGCAAAAAGCAAAAGCCTTTTCATAGGTATCTTCATTGGCCTTGCCACTAAGCGCACCCAGACCTGCCGCACGTCGGATCACCGGCTCATAGAGTTTTTCCCAAAAGCTGCGCGGCCACATGAAGGTCTTGTAGTAGAAACCCGCCCCCAGAAAGGGTGCTGCCAGATCATTCACCGCCATCATGTCATAACGCAGCGAGGGCCAGGCATTCTGGCTGAACACCTCCAACCCTTCGGACACTTCAAGGGTTGTTGCCCGCACATTCGGTTCTGCCTGCGCGCCGCGTCCGACAGTGACCAGCGCGTTCTGTTCTTCGGACCCCGCAGACATGACGCCGCGTGGGCGGTGGTATTTGAAGGAGCGGGCGACCAGCCTAATGTCATTGGCCAAAAGCGCCGCCGCGACTGGTTCACCCGGCACGCCTTGCAGTTTGCGGCCATCAAAGCTGAAAGTGACCGTCTGTGCAGGTGCTTCCAATCTCATCGCTTCACCTTTTCGGCCAATGTCGCCTTGTGGACGGCATGGGTCACCGTGTTACGCTCCACCACCAGCCATGCCCCGCAACCTGCCTCGTGAAACCACAGATCGCGGGTGTCGCCTGCGGGGTTGTCGCGGTTGTGCAGATAGTCATCCCACGCCTCTGGCCCGGCATCAGACGCGGGGCGCGACAAGGCCAGCGCATCGCCCTGATAGTAAAACTCGCGCCGATCACGCTCACCACAATTGGGGCAGGTTATGCGCATGTCATGCCTTTCTCATCTTGACCAAGAAACTCAATTCCAACGTTCACCCCTAGTGCAAGTTATGCTGAGAACCGGTGCCCTCTTCGTCCAGCAGTCCCACCCCACTGCGGAACCGGTCCAACCGGAATTTCGCAGCCGCATCATGGTGGTTTCCGGTGGCCATCAGATGGGCAAAACTGAAGCCCGAGGCTGGCACGGCCTTGAACCCGCCGTAACACCAGCCGCAATCAATGAAGAGCCCCTCGGTCGGGGTTTTGTCGATGATCGGTGATCCGTCGGGTGTCATATCCATGATCCCGCCCCATGACCTTAGAACGCGTGCCTTGCCAATCATCGGCATCAGCGTCATCGCCGCGTCCATCACATGTTCCTTCATCGGCAGGTTCCCCCGCGCGGCATAAGAGGCGTAGAAATCAATATCGCCACCAAAGACGAGGCCCCCCTTGTCAGACTGACTGATATAGAAGTGGCCCATGCCAAAACTGACAACATGGTCAATCACCGGCTTGAGGCCCTCGCTGACGAAGGCCTGCAAGACATGGCTTTCAATCGGCAGGCGCATGCCCGCCATCGCGGCCACCTGACCAGAACGCCCCGCAACCACGATCCCCACCTTCTTGGCCTTGATCGCGCCGCGCGTGGTCTGCACACCTTTGACGACGCCACCTTCGATGTCGATACCGGTGACTTCGCAGTTCTGGATGATATCGACGCCGCGCTGATCCGCCCCGCGCGCATAGCCCCAGGCCACCGCATCATGGCGCGCCGAACCGCCACGCGGATGATAGAGCCCGCCATAGATCGGGAACCGCCCATTATCGAAATCCAGATAAGGGAGCAGTTCACGCACGCCGTCACGGTCCAGAAGCACCGCGTCATCGCCCTGATTGATCATGGCATTACCGCGCCGCGCAAAGGCATCGCGCTGGCCATCAGAGTGAAACAGATTGATCAAACCGCGCTGCGAATGCATCACATTATAGTTCAATTCCTGCTCCATCCCTTCCCACATCTTCAGCGAATGAGAATAGAACTCGGAATTGCCCGGCAAAAAGTAGTTGGCGCGCACGATCGTTGTGTTCCGGCCCACGTTGCCACCACCGATGTAGCCTTTTTCGAGAACGGCGATGTTCGTCAGCCCGTGTTCCTTGGCCAGATAAAACGCCGTTGCAAGCCCGTGACCGCCCCCGCCGATGACAATCGCATCGTATTCCGCTTTCGGCTCGGGATCGCGCCAAACAGGTTTCCAGCCCTTTTGGCCAAACAACCCCTCTTTGATCACCCGAAAGCCAGAATAACCCATGCCGCGTTCCCTCATGCTCCGCACGACACTAGCAACCATGATACCTGATTGCATGGTCTCTTTTCGACAAATGCCGGACGGTGGGCGACCTCATAGAAACCGTCTGGGTAGGCGGCGCAAATGGCGCGAAAGGACGGTCTCGAATGCGGCGGCTGCTTCGCTGGCTTCAAAGGCATCCAGCGGGATCACCGAAAACTGCCGCTGGTCCACCAGCAGAAACAAGAAGCTTTCAGTGCGCGCAAAACCCAGAAACAGCTTCCAGGGTTGCTGGTGATCACCTTCCAGACTGGACACGCCAACACCTGCCGTCGCGACAGTCGCGGTGATTGGCGCTTTGTATTTGCGCAACGCCCGAAAATGCCTGCGCCACAGCCTGTCCCGCAGCAGATCCATCGCAACGAAGACCAGCGCGCCCGCAACAAGCAACAGCGCAAACGGTCCCGGCACCCCTTGCCAAAAGAGGAACCCGGCGCAGAGCATCACAACGCCAGCCAGCCCATAGTTCCCTGCACGTCCCAGCGCCCGGTAGGCCCAAAGCTCGCCGCAGGCCCGCATAAAGCGGGCCTCGTCGATGGCATAGGTCACTGACACAGGTGGGCTAACTTCTTGCATCAGCGACGGCTTGCGTGCCGCAGGAGCGTAGAGTTACAGCCCCTTCGCACGATAGCTGTCAGCGACTTTGCGGATGGACACCAGATAGGCCGCAGTGCGCAGGTCCTGCACATCGCTGCGCGCATGCCACACCTGACGCATGGCCTGATAGGCTGCACGCATCGTGTCATCCAGACCAGAGCGCACCAGCTCTAGCTCACCCGCACCGCGCAGATAGCGGTCTTTGAAGTTCGGGCTGAGTTCCCAACCAAGGTCCTTGTCCGCCGACAAACGCTCCAACTCATCAATGACCAGTTGGTGACGGCTTTCCTCGGCCCGGCGCTGCATGCGGCCAAAGCGGATATGCGACAGGTTCTTGACCCATTCGAAATACGAAACGGTCACACCGCCCGCGTTTGCATACATGTCAGGAATGATCACACAGCCGTTGTCGCGCAGGATGTCATCCGCGCCCGCCGTGATCGGCCCGTTGGCCGCCTCGATGATCAGTGGTGCCTTGATGCGATCTGCATTGCTCAGGTTGATGACACCTTCTAGCGCCGCGGGGATAAGAATGTCGCAATCTTCCTCCAGCAATGCACCACCATCCATGTGATGGTTCGCGTCAGGATAGCCTGCCACGCCGCCATGTTTAAGGATCCATTCGCGCACCGCTTCGACGTTTAGACCCCTTTCGTCATGCAGCGCCCCGTCTCTTTCAATGATGCCAGTGATCAGAGAGCCGTCTTCTTCTGACAGGAACTTGGCGGCGTGATAGCCCACGTTGCCCAAACCCTGTACGATAACACGCTTGCCTTTCAGGCTTCCGCTGAGGTTGGCCATGGCTATATCTTCAGGGTGGCGAAAGAACTCTTGCAGGGCATATTGCACGCCGCGGCCTGTCGCCTCGACCCGACCGGCAATGCCGCCCGCGTTTGTCGGCTTGCCCGTCACACAGGCGGCACCGTTAATATCAGTGGTGTTCATCCGTTTGAACTGATCGGCAATCCACGCCATCTCACGCTCGCCGGTGCCCATATCAGGGGCGGGCACGTTTTGTGCTGGGTTGATCAGATCGCGCTTGATCAGCTCGTAGGCAAAGCGGCGGGTGATCAGTTCAAGTTCATGATCCTCCCAATCGCGCGGATTGATGCGCAACCCACCCTTTGATCCCCCAAAGGGCGCTTCGACCAAGGCGCATTTGTAGGTCATCAAGGCGGCCAATGCCTCAACCTCATCTTGATGAACGGACGGCGCAAAGCGCAAACCACCCTTGACGGGCTCCATATGCTCAGAGTGAACAGAGCGATATCCGGTGAAGGTGTGGATGTCGCCGCGCAGCCGGACACCAAAGCGCACAGTATAAGTGGCGTTGCACACACGGATCTTCTCCTCAAGTCCAGGAGCCAGATCCATCAGGGCAACGGCCCTGTTGAACATCATATCAACGGATTCACGAAAACTTGGTTCGGGTGGATTGGATTGCGTGTTCATGTGTCAGTCCTTGTTGGGCATTATTTGATTACAAGCGCAACGGACGTAAAAGTCCGCGATCCCACCATAGAACCGATTCGCAAGAAAGCGTCCAAAAAATGGGCAGCTAGATGAACCCACGGTGAATACCGCGTTTCTTGGCGCTAAACAGGGACGCCGCATTTGGCAAATTTGTTTCGGTAACGCCAACATTTGCCTCGCAACTGCCACAATGTGGCCACTTTACTCACCTAATTCCGCTGGAACGCCTTGCCGTCATTACTTTTTTTGCCAAGGCGCGCGTTGTTATGATATTTGTGAAGATGACGTAATCCGCCGCGCTGCTACGCCGGTTTCTGCCATTCGTATTCGGGGAACACCTAATGCTGCAAATGAAAGACACCACGACAAGAGTTTCGCTTCTGAAACAGTCGCGCGCTTCATTCTTGCGCCAGTTCGGCCGGGATGAAGACGGCAGTATTATTGTCATGACGCTGCTTTTGCTGATCGTGATGCTTGTGCTGGGCGGTATGGCTGTCGACTTCATGCGTTTTGAATCGCGGCGCGCTATGTTGCAAAGCGTGGCAGATCGGGCAGTGCTGGCAGCTGCTGAACTTGATCAGACGATGGACTCAAGTGCTGTGGTTGTCGATTTCTTTGACAAGGCCGGCTACGATGGCGCCATTATCGGGACGCCAACCGTTGACAACACAGGCAGCAGCCGCTCGGTTGCTGTCAATTCAGAGATTGACGTCAACACGTTTTATCTTCGATTGATCGGAATCGACACGCTGACAGCGCCCGCCCGTTCGTCCGCGGTCGAAGGCACAGGTAACGTTGAGGTGTCGCTAATCCTCGACATCTCGGGCTCCATGGGTAACTGGGTAGCCAGTCAAAGTACAACAAAGATGGAATTGCTGCGTGCGGCAGCAAAAGACTTTGTCGATGATCTACTGCTTGATGAGTATGACGACCGGATTTCGATCAATCTTGTTGCCTATTCACAGCACGTTGCAATTGGTGATGAGATTTATAAAGCGTTGAGAACGACGCCAGATACAATCACCGAAAGTGGTGTCGAAATCAGTTCATATGTGACCGTCGATGAGCCTCTGTTCGATGACGACGGTACGGCTCTTCCTGATCACGGGACCGACGTTGCGCTTGATCCAGGCCTTGGAAATACATTCACAAACCCAAGCCGTTGTGTTGATTTTCTTCCTGCTGAATACAGCCAGCTCGCGTTTAACACGGCGCGTGTTTATGAGCAGGTTGAGTATTTTCAGCACTACGATGACGACTGGCAGAACATGAACCGCCCCGTTTGTCCTGACCAGGGCTTTGAGGGCATCATTCCCATGTCTCAAGACCCCGATGCTTTGAAAGATGCCATCGACCTGTATCGCCCAACCACTTTTACCTCGATCCACCTTGGCATGAAGTGGGGTGTATCGCTGCTTGATCCATCCATGCGCGACCTACTTGGTGGTATCGGCAGCATTGACGATGTGTTCCGGGATAGCCGCCCAGCTGACTATGGCGACACGAACACTGTAAAATACATCGTTCTGATGACCGATGGTGAGAACGTGCGTGGGCGTCGGGTCGAAGATGAACACTATGACACCTACGAATGGCGCGCGACATGGTCAGAGTATCCGATGGATTATTGGCGCTGGAATATCTCATCCACGTCTTATGGCCGTGATGATCTCACTGATTTCCCGACCACAGCTGCTCTCCATGATCAGTGGATGCAAAGCATGTGTGATTTGGCGGACGACTACATTACGATCTTCACCATTGCGATGGGCTCAACGTCCCACGGCGAGGGCGAAATGCTTGAATGTGCGTCACAGCCATCCTTTGCATTCAATACCGACTTGACCAGCGCCGATGGTGAGCCTGGCATCGATGAGATCTTTGACAAGATCGCAAAGCAAATCACTGCATTGAGATTGAACCTCTGATGAAAATGCTGCAGCCGCTCATACGTTTCTGCGAACGATTTGCTAAAGATGACAAAGGCACGGTGACAGTCGAATTCGTTCTCGTGTTTCCGATGTTCTTTGGCTTCTTCCTGATGACCTACGAAAGTGGGATGATCTCGGCACGCCATGTGATGCTGGAACGCGGCGTTGATATTGCGGTCCGTGATGTGCGGATTGGTGTGCTGCCAAATCCGACACGAGAGCAACTGCGCCAGCGTATTTGCGATACGGCGTTGATTATTCCTAATTGCGAACAGCAGCTAGAAATCGAAATGCTGCGGCGCGATCCAACGGCGTGGGTTGCGGTCCCATCCACTGTGCGTTGTGTCGACCGTGGTGACATCAATGCTGACAACTCGGATGTTGATACAACGGCCAACAACCAGTTGATGGTAATCCGCGTTTGCGTGCGCATTGACCCCGTGTTGCCAACTACAGGTTTGGGAAAGGCGATTGTCGAAAGCAATTCAGATTCATCTGCGGACGGCTCTTATGCGCTTGTTTCCATGGCCGCCTTTGTCGTTGAACCCTTTAAGGTCGAGGATTGATCTTGCTGACTGAATTCCTCCAAGAGTTTCGCGACGACGAAGACGGTTCAATGGCAATTGAACTGCTGTTGGTAACTCCCATCCTTGTATGGGCGCTGCTATCGACCTTTGTGTATTTCGATCTGTTTCGCGTTGAGTCAAACAGCAACCGGGCCGCGCTGACGATGGCTGATATGTTCAGCCGTGAAGCGGCCCCCATCACGCCAGCATACCTGAATGGCGCACGCGAGGTGCTCCGTGCCCTTACATTTGAAGAGGCAAACCCCGACTATCGCGTCACTGTTTATCGCTACCGCGAAACCCAGGATGACTATCGTAGAGTGTGGTCAAAACGTCGTGGCCTTGGCGCTGCGCTAAGCAACTCTGACTTGGCCGATCTGAAGGCCGCAGATCGCTTGCCTCTTATGGCGAACAATGATCAGGCCATTTTGTTTGAGACGCGCACCGAATATGATGCACCGTTCTCGATTGGCCTAGGTCCGTTTAGCGGCACCGATCTGGATGACGTTACCTTCCAAACCTTTATCGTCATTCGCCCGCGCGAGGGACGTTTGTGCTGGGATCAAGACCCTGATGATGGGCTTGCTAACCAGGTTTGCGGTCCTTAATCCGCAACGCAATCTGTTCTGCCATGAACTTTGACTGACCGGCAGCTGTTACGCCCCCTACTCCAACACGGCGCCCGACGCGCCACCAAAGCCCCGGCGCCCAAGCGCGGGGTTTTTTGCTTTTCAGCACCAGCGTGAACCCATTCGATGGCTTCAACGCAAATGCACCGCGTGCCACAGCCTCAATCTCAGAAATTTCAGCCAAGAGCGCGCCCGTGCTGTCCCGCACTTCTGTTTCAGTCAGCGTGATGACTTGTGTTGTGGCGCGCCGCAGCTTTTCAGCTAGCAAAAGCATTGCCACCCCAAAAACCAGCATGAACACCATCCAGTGCAATGCAGGCGGGCGGGCCAGCGTTGTGTAGATGACAAACGCTCCAAGCAAGAACAACACACCATAAGCAAACCAACGCCGCCCTTGCGAGGCCTGAACAGTGGCATAAATGCCGTCTTGGTCTGGTTGAAACATGGCTTGTCCTTCACGCTTTCTAACGGCTTAGCCGAAGCGCCTGGGAATGCCTAGGCCGCGACGGCCTTGCGCACCAAATCCCAATAGATCGCCTCTATCGTTGCGGTCTCTAGTCGCCCATCCGTGCGATACCAATGGGAGAGCCCTGTCAGCATGCCGATAAGGGCCATTGTCGTGACCCGTGTATCGGCCATCTTAAAGACGCCAGCGGCCTCGCCAGCCCGTAGAATCTCTTCCAGGGCATCTTCATAACGATGCCGCATCGCCTCAATCTGGGCGAAGTTCTCGGGCGATAGGTTGCGCAGCTCCATGTAAGCCACGAACACTTGATCAGCGCGGGGCAGATGAAAGTGGATATGAAAGCGCGTAAAGCCTTCGAGCCGTGCCAGCGGATCACCAGATATGTCCGCCGTATCCCAAGCGGCTAGCAGATCGGTCATATGCGACCGCATCAATTCAAAAAGCAGGCTTTGCTTGTCGGGTGTATAATTATAAAGCGCGCCTGCCTGCACACCGACCTCTGCCGCGATCTGGCGCATTGAGACAGCGGCAAACCCGTGCTGGGCAATCAGTCGCAGCGCTGCCGCCTGTACCTTGGGGCCAGTGATGTCAGAATGAGAACCTTGTTTGCGCGCCATGAAAACCGTCTAACTGAACAATCGTTCAATTGCAAAGCCCGCAAATGCCATTGCCCCATGCCCGCGGCAAAGACTATGGTGCGCGCTATGCGACTAACCGCCCTTCTTTCCCTCGCACTTGGTGCCTGTACAACCTTTCCCGCGCTCGACGGCACCATCAGCGATGCCGCTCGGCAAGCGCCCTACCCCGATCTGACGGCGGTGCCCTTGGCCCCTGCTGCCACGGGTGCGGAGGAAGATGTGTTGTCCGGTCGCATCGCAGCGCTTGAGGCCCGCGCCGCCCGTATCCGCCAGATTGACATCGGCGCGTTGCAGTAGCCTTGTCTATTCGCTAGACGAAGGCCAAGACATTGCAACGATGGAACCCTGCCGCATGACTACACCACTACGCCTTGGAATCGCCGGTCTGGGCACGGTTGGGGTCGGCATTGTGCGGATCGTACAGAAACATGCAGCCCTGCTGGAACAGCGTGCAGGCAGGCCTGTGGTTATCAGCGCAGTCTCTGCCCGTTCCAAGACCAAGAACCGCGATGTGGACCTGTCAGCGTATGATTGGGAAGATGATCCGGTTGCATTGGCCAAACGCGCCGATGTGGATGTGTTCATCGAGGTCATGGGCGGCCACGAAGGCCCAGCCAAACACGCAACAGAAGCAGCCATTGCATCGGGCAAGGACGTGGTCAGCGCCAACAAGGCTTTGCTCGCGATCCATGGCCAGACACTGGCAGAAGCCGCCGAAGACGCAGGCCAAGTCATTCGTTTTGAGGCCGCCGTTGCCGGTGGCATTCCGGTTGTGAAATCCTTGACCGAAGGTCTGGCGGGCAATGAAATCAACCGCGTAATGGGCGTGATGAATGGCAGCTGCAACTACATCCTAACGCGGATGGAAGACGCCGGGCTTAGCTATGAGGCCGTATTTGATGAGGCTAACCAGCTTGGCTTTCTTGAAGCTGATCCAGAGCTGGATGTGGGCGGCATTGATGCAGGCCACAAATTGGCGCTTTTGTCCGCCATCGCCTTTGGCACGCAGGTGGATTTCGACGCGGTAGAGCTGGAAGGCATCGGATCGGTGACAATCGACGATATCCGGCAAGCCGCCGATATGGGTTACAAGATCAAGCTGCTGGGCGTGGCTCAGATGACAGGGCGTGGGCTGGAACAGCGCATGTCGCCCTGCTTGGTGCCTGACACCTCGCCTTTGGGGCAACTTGCTGGCGGCACCAACATGGTTGTGCTTGAAGGCGATGCTGTCAGCCAGATCGTGCTGCGCGGCCCCGGCGCGGGTGAAGGCCCGACCGCCAGTGCGGCGATGGGGGATGTCATGGACATCGCCCGTGGCGTGCGCATGTCGACCTTTGGGCAACCTGCCAAAACGCTGCGCAAGGCGCGCGCCGCACGTGCGGCCGTGCCCGCACCTTACTATCTGCGCATGCAGCTTCTGGACAAACCCGGCGCCTTGGCCAAAGTGGCCCATGCATTGGGCGAGGCCGGTATCTCAATCGACCGGATGCGACAGTATGACCATCAAGACACCACCGCGCCCGTGCTGATCGTGACCCACAAAACCACCCGCACCGCATTGGAAGAGGCCTTGGTTGATTTCAAGCAAACCGGTGTCGTCCATGGTGACCCAGTCGCTATCAGGATCGAAGCAGTCTGAAGCAAACCACAGCAGGTTTAGCGCAAACAGTCTTGTGGCCCGTGGCGCGACAGGCTTTAGGAAGATAAGCCATAAAGGACGCCAACCATGCCCGAAGCACTTGATTTCAACGACCGTAGCCTCTCGCTCGACCTCGCACGCGTCTCGGAAGCCGCCGCGATTGCATGCACCCCGCTGATCGGGCGCGGTGATGAAAAGGCAGCGGATCAGGCCGCGGTCGATGCGATGCGCACCCAGCTCAACCGTCTGGATATCGCCGGCGTCGTCGTGATCGGTGAAGGTGAGCGTGACGAAGCGCCAATGCTTTTTATCGGCGAAGAGGTTGGCACGGGCTCAGGCCCCGGCGTGGATATCGCGCTGGACCCGCTGGAAGGCACCACGCTGACCGCCAAAGACATGCCCAACGCATTGGCCGTCATCGCAATGGGGCCGCGCGGCTCCATGCTGCACGCGCCTGACGTCTATATGGACAAGCTGGCCATTGGTCCGGGCTTCCGCACCGGCGTTGTGACCCTTGATATGTCTCCGTCCGAGCGCGTGTCTGCATTGGCCGCCGCAAAGGGCTGTTCAACCAATGACATCACCGTTTGCGTGCTAGAACGTCCGCGCCACGAGGACATGATCGCAGAGCTGCGCAACACAGGTGCTGCGATCCGCCTGATCACTGACGGCGACGTCGCCGGTGTGATGCATTGCGCCGAGCCGGAACTGACAGGCATCGATATGTATATGGGGTCTGGCGGCGCGCCTGAGGGTGTGCTGGCCGCAGCAGCGCTCAAATGCATGGGCGGGCAGATCTTTGGCCGTCTGATGTTCCGCAATGATGATGAACGTGGGCGCGCAAAGAAGGCCGGGATCACCAATTTTGACCGCGTCTATACCCGCGATGACATGGTCACCGGCGATGTAATTTTTGCAGCGACCGGGGTCACCGATGGTTCACTGGTGCCGGGGATCAAACGCGAGGTTGGGTTTGTGACCGCCGAGACGATCCTGATGCGCTCCAAGACGGGATCGGTGCGCCGGATGATCTATCGCAACCCTCTGAGCTAAAGAAGACCGGCATTGTATGAATCGGGCGTGGCGCAGGCCGCGCCCTTTCTATATTGTGCCGGCTTATGACGAACACACCAGATCATGCGTTTTTAGAGGTTGAAACCTCTGCCACGGGCCGCCGTTGGATCGGCCCAACGGTGGAAGAAGACCGCCTTGCCGAGGCCCTCGCACAGGATACCGGCCTGCCTGCCCCGCTATGCCGCGTTCTGGCCAAGCGTGATATTACTGCTGCGAATGTGGACGGTTTTCTGGCACCTACACTGCGCGATTTGCTGCCCGATCCACAGGGGCTGCGGGATATGGACAAGGCGACCGGGCGTTTCCTGCAAGCCGTCGCCGCTAAAGAGCGGATTGCAATCTTTGCCGACTATGATGTTGACGGGGGCACCTCTGCCGCGCTCCTGATCTGCTGGTTGCGCGATATGGGGTTGCGCGCGACGCTTTATGTGCCGGACCGCATCGACGAAGGCTATGGGCCGAATGATGCCGCTATGGCAGCACTCGCCAAGGACCATGACCTGATTATCTGCGTGGATTGCGGCACACTTTCGCATGGGCCGATTGCGGCGGCAAAGGGCGCTGACGTCATTGTTCTTGATCACCACCTCGGCGGTGAAACCCTGCCGGATGCGCTGGCCGTGGTGAACCCGAACAGGCAGGACGAAAGCGGCGCGCTGGCGCATCTTTGTGCCGCGGCTGTGGTGTTTTTGATGCTGGTTGATGCCAACCGAAAACTGCGCGAGGCAGGCCAGAAAGGGCCGGACCTGATGGCGATGGTTGATCTGGTTGGTCTGGCAACAGTGGCGGATGTGGCCCCGCTTGTGGGCGTGAACCGCGCCTTTGTGCGGCAAGGACTGACGGTCATGGCACGGCGCAACCGCATTGGTTTGACGGCATTGGCGGATGTGGCGGGGCTGGATCAGGCCCCGACCAGCTATCATCTGGGCTTCATGCTGGGGCCGCGGGTGAATGCCGGCGGGCGGATCGGCAAGGCGGATCTGGGCGCGCGGCTGTTGTCGACCGATGATCCGAATGAGGCAACGGCACTGGCCGAGCGGCTCGACACCCTTAACACCGACCGCCGCGAGGTCGAGGCAAAGGTACGTGACCTTGCCCTTGAGCAAGCCACAGAACGCGGGCTGGACGGACCGCTGGTTTGGGCCGCTGGCGAGGGCTGGCACCCGGGCGTGGTGGGCATCGTCGCCTCGCGGCTAAAAGAGGCCACCAACCGCCCTGCGATTGTGATCGGACTGGACGGCGACGAAGGCAAAGGCTCTGGTCGGTCGGTAAGCGGTATTGATCTGGGGGCCGCGATCCAGCGGATGGCTCATGATGGGCTATTGATCAAAGGTGGTGGGCACAAGATGGCCGCAGGTCTGACGGTACCGCGCGACAAACTGGACGCAGCCATGGCGCGTCTGGGTGAATTATTGGCCAAACAGGGGGCAGCAGATATCGGGCCTGCCGACCTCAAGATCAGCGGCATCCTGATGCCCGGCGCGGCCACGGTTGAGCTGATCAACCAGATAGAAGACGCAGGCCCCTTTGGCGCTGGCGCCCCTGCCCCGCGCTTTGCCTTCCCCGATTGTCAGATACACTTTGCCAAACAGGTTGGCGCGAACCACCTCAAGATCAGTTTTGGCGATGGTCTGGGCGGGCGAATCGAAGGGATCAGCTTTGGCGCGATGGACGGGCCACTTGGGCCTATGCTGCTGGGTCACAACGGGGCGCGGTTCCATCTGGCAGGCCGGTTGGAAATCAACACATGGCAAGGGCGACAGTCGGTGCAGTTGCGGCTCGAAGATGCCGCCCCGGCCCACTAAATCGTCGTAGAAAAAAGCCACAAAAAACCTCTTGCGCGCCCGGCACAGTTTCCCTAAAAGCGGCGCACCAACTGCGGTCCCTTCGTCTATCGGTTAGGACGCCAGGTTTTCAACCTGGAAAGAGGGGTTCGATTCCCCTAGGGACTGCCATTGGTGACCTTCCCCAAAATTGAACGATACGTCCTGTTCTTTGGATATGGTGTTGGCTCTCTTCCCAAGCTGGGAAACTCTCCTGTATCAATATCGGCAAGTGTTGACCTCAGGCATCCGCCAAATCATCCAAGACAAAGGGCCACATCATGAGTGCATTCGACGAAGACCTGTTCCTGAAAGGGCTGGAGCAACGCAAGGCAACGCTCGGCGCGGAATATGTGGAAAAGAACCTTGCCGCCTCTGACGAATTCACCCGGCCATTTCAGGAAGCCATGACCGCGTGGTGCTGGGGCTTTGGCTGGGGGGACGATGTCATCGATGCCAAGACACGCTCGATGATGAACCTGTCCATGATCGGCGCATTGGGCAAAATGCACGAATGGGAAATCCATTGCCGCGGGGCCATCACCAACGGTGTTTCAACCGAGGAAATCCGTGCCATCATCCACGTGATCGGCATCTACTGCGGTGTCCCGCAGGCACTGGAGTGTTTCCGGGTTGCCCGCAGGGTGATTGAAGAAAAGTAGGCGCCGCATCGGGCGTCTACCTATCTGTCTGCCTACTCAGCCGCCTCGGCGTAGTCTACCATCGGCGGGCAGGTGCATGTCAGGTTGCGGTCGCCCCAGACATTGTCCACGCGATTGACCGGCGGCCAATATTTGTCCACGCGGAATGCGCCAGCTGGGAAACACCCCGTTTCGCGGCTATAGGGCCGATCCCAGTCCTTTACGAGGTCTTCCATCGTGTGTGGCGCGTTCTTGAGCGGGTTGTTCTCAGGGTCCATCGCGCCATTTTCAATCGCGCGAATCTCTTCGCGGATCCCCAGCATCGCGTCACAGAAACGATCCAGCTCTGCTTTGGTCTCAGACTCTGTTGGTTCAACCATCAACGTGCCAGAGACAGGCCAGGACATTGTTGGCGCGTGAAACCCGCAGTCTGACAAACGCTTGGCGATATCATCAACCGTCACATGTGCACTGTCGGCAAAGGGCCGCGTGTCGATGATGCATTCATGCGCCACCTTGCCAGTTGGCCCTTTATAGAGCACGTCAAACGCCCCTTCGAGCCGCTTGGCGATGTAGTTGGCATTCAAGATCGCAACTCGCGTTGCCTGTGTCAGTCCCTCACCGCCCATCATCAGGCAATAGGCCCAAGAGATTGGCAGCAGTGAAGGCGAACCAAATGGCGCGCCGCTCACGGCACCGTCGCCTTCGTTGGGGTCGCCGGGCAGATGCGTGATCAGGTGATCTTTGACACCAATTGGCCCCATGCCGGGTCCTCCACCACCATGCGGAATGCAGAAGGTTTTGTGCAGGTTAAGGTGGCTGACGTCACCGCCAAGATCGCCGGGGCGGCTAAGCCCGACCATCGCGTTCATGTTGGCGCCGTCAATATAGACCTGCCCGCCTGCGTCATGGGTAATCTTGCAGACGTCAATCACGGTTTCCTCGAACACGCCGTGGGTTGATGGATAGGTGATCATGCAGGCGGCAAGGTTGTCGCCATGCTCGGCCACTTTGGCCTTAAAATCCGCCACGTCGATATCGCCGTTATCGGCTGATTTCACAGGGACAACTTTCCAGCCCACCATCTGGGCAGAGGCAGGGTTTGTGCCATGCGCGCTCATCGGGATAAGGCAGATGTTGCGATGCCCGCCGCCACTGGCGCGGTGGTAGCTTGCGATGGTCAAAAGCCCCGCATATTCACCCTGCGCACCGGAATTTGGCTGCATCGAGATCGCGTCATACCCGGTGATATCGCAAAGCTTAGCTGAGAGATCATCAATCATCTCGGTATAGCCTGCCGCCTGATCACGTGGGCAATATGGATGCAGAAGCGAGAACTCGCGCCAACTGACTGGCATCATCTCGGCCGCAGCGTTCAGCTTCATCGTGCAGGATCCAAGCGGGATCATGGCGCGGTCAAGGGCCAGATCACGGTCTGCAAGGCGGCGCATATAGCGCATCATTTCAGTCTCGGCCCGGTTCATGTGGAACACCGGGTGGGTCAGGTATTCGCTGGTGCGGATCAGCTTGTCTGGAATGTTGTAGTGTGGGGTATAATCCTTGTCCTCGCGCACGATCCCAAAGGCCCGCCAGACCCGTTCAATTGTCGCCGGACGGGTGCGTTCATCCAGCGTGATGCCGACCTTGGTCTTGCCGACAATCCGCAGGTTGATACCTTCTTCCAGCGCCGACTTGACCACCGCCGCTTGCAGTGGTCCGACATCCACGGTGACCGTGTCAAAGAAGGTCGCAGGGCGCACATCAAAGCCGCCTTGCTTGAGCCCTTCAACCAAACGCGCCGTCTTGCGATGAATGCGTTGCGCGATGGCCTTGAGGCCGTCAGGCCCGTGGAACACACCATAAAAGCCCGCCATCACAGCCAGCAGTGCTTGCGCGGTGCAGACGTTCGAAGTGGCTTTTTCGCGACGAATATGCTGCTCGCGGGTTTGCAGGGACAGGCGGTAGGCACGGTTGCCGTGGCTATCGATGGAAACACCCACAATGCGACCCGGCATGTTGCGGGCGTAATTGGCCTTGGTCGCCATATAGGCGGCGTGTGGTCCGCCATAGCCGATGGGCACGCCAAAACGCTGGGTGGTGCCAACGGCAATATCAGCCCCCATCGCACCGGGTTCTTTCAGCAATGTCAGCGAAAGCGGATCAGCCGAGATGACGCCAATCGCTTTGGTGTCGTGCAGTTTCGCAATCTCAGGCGTGAAATCCCGCAAATGACCATAGGTGCCGGGGTATTGGAAGATGGCGCCAAAGACGGCTTCGGCGTCCAGATCGTCGGGATTGCCAATGGTGATCTCAATGCCCAGCGGTTCAGCGCGGGTTTTCATGACGGCAATGTTCTGCGGGTGGCAGTTCTCGTCGATGAAAAAGCCCTTGGCTTTTGATTTGCTCACACGTTGGGCCATGGTCATGGCTTCAGCGCAGGCGGTCGCCTCGTCCAGCAGCGACGCATTGGCAATTTCCAGGCCTGTCAGATCAGAAACCATCGTCTGGAAGTTCAAAAGCGCCTCAAGCCGCCCTTGGCTGATCTCTGGTTGGTAAGGCGTATAGGCGGTGTACCATGCAGGGTTTTCAAGGATGTTGCGCTGGATCACAGGCGGCGTCACCGTCCCGTGGTACCCCTGCCCGATCAGTGAGGTCAGCACCTTGTTCTTGGAGGCTGTGACACGCATGTGGTGCAAAAGCTCGCGTTCTGACTTGGCCTTGCCAAAGTCGAGCGGCTCTTTCTGGCGAATATTCGCGGGCAGCGTGTCGTCAATCAGCGCGTCGAGATCTTTCTCGCCCACCACTTTGAGCATTTCTGTCATTTCTGCCGGGGACGGGCCAATGTGGCGACGGTTGGCAAAGTCATAAGGCAGGTAGTCGGTGGGCGTGAAAGTCATCTGATCAATCCTTAGCCAATCATCTTATTGTAAGCCGCTTCGTCCATCATATCGTCAAGCTGTGACGGATCAGACGCCCGGATCTTGAAGAACCAGCCTTCGCCAATGGCATCGCTGTTGGCAAGGCTTGGGTCGTCGGCAAGGGCGGTGTTCACTTCGGTAATCTCGCCATCAATCGGGGCCAGAATATCCGATGCGGCCTTGACGCTTTCGATCACGACAATTTCGTCATCCTTGGCCACGGTGTCGCCAACATCTGGCAATTCCACGAAGACAAGATCGCCCAGTTGCGATGTCGCATGCTCGGTGATGCCCACAACATAGACGTCACCATCGGCGCGCAGCCATTCGTGTTCTTCGGTATATTTCATGTGATTTCTCCCTGTTATCTTTTAAAGTTGGCCGGTGTGAACGGCATTTTAGTGAGCGTCAATGGCTGGCGCTTGCCGCGCAGTTCACCAAAGACGGTTGTGCCAATGGCGGCATTTTCTTTCGTGACATAGCCCATGGCGACAGGCCCACCGACGGTCGGCCCAAATCCGCCCGAGGTGATGGCCCCTATTGGATCGGTTGCATCCTCAGAGGCAAAGAGCGGCACGCCTTCGCGCATCGGCGCACGGCCTTGGGGCAAAAGCCCCACGCGTTTGCGCGTGGCCCCATCTGCAATCTGTCCCATGATCTGTGCTGCACCGGGGAACCCGCCTTCGCGTGCGCCACCCGCACGGCGCACCTTTGAGATGGCCCAGATCAGCGCCCCTTCGATAGGCGAGGTTGTCGTGTCGATATCGTGCCCATAAAGGCAAAGCCCCGCTTCAAGACGCAGCGAGTCGCGGGCACCAAGGCCAATCGCCTCAACATCCGGGTGGGCGAGCAGTGCCTTGGCCAAAGCCTCAGCCGCGTCCGCAGGTACGGAAATCTCATAGCCGTCTTCACCGGTATAGCCAGAGCGGGACACCCAGGCCTCGGTCCCGTTCAAATTCAGCGTCGCCACATCCATGAAATTCATCCCAGCAGCGCGTTCATCCAACGACGCCAGTACGGCCTCGGCAGATGGCCCCTGCAAGGCCAGCAATGCGCGGTCTGTGATTTCGGTGACAGTAAGGTCAGGCTCAAGCGCTGCTTTCATCCGGGCGATGTCGGCGCCCTTGCAGGCCGCATTCACAACGACAAAAACGTGATCACCGCGATTGGCGAGCATCAGATCGTCTTCAATGCCGCCGTCATCATTGGTGAAAAAACCATAGCGCTGCCGGTCTTCGTCCAGATCCAGTATATCAATGGGGATCAGCGTTTCTAATCCTGCTGCCGCATCGGCATAGGTCGCGCCTTTGACCACAACCTGCCCCATGTGGCTGACATCGAACAACCCGGCCTTGGCCCGCGTGTGTTGATGTTCTTTCAGCACACCAAGCGGATACTGAACCGGCATATCGTAGCCAGCAAATGGCACCATCTTGGCGCCAAGATCCACATGCAACGCATGAAGTGGCGTTTCATTGAGCTGCGTCATATCGCGTTTCGCCTTCTTACAAGCCAGCGAGATTTTCAAGAAATCAAGCGGCACCACAGTGGCGCAAGCCTTGCCCGCGCATTGGTGCCCCCTCTGTCCGTTTGCCTGAGATCATTATCCCTTCGGCGGGTGCATGTGGCACCACTCTCCAGAGTATTCGGTTCTTGCCGTTGGTCCGTTGGCCTGAGAGATTCCGAGGCGGTTGCTCCTTCGGCACCAGAAAACTGGTTCTCCCAACGTCAAGTGTTGGGACATTTGGTAACGGAAAGCGCCATCGCCTTGCAAGGGTGAATCATGACTTTCTGCATTCCGTTGCATACAGAGTGGTTAGCACCGGAAATGGATCGCCGTTCGGCCCATGGCACCAAAAAGTGGGTGAATGACTTCCTATTTGTCAGTTCACCTGCATTATCAAAACCTTGCGATAAGTGCTGTCACAGTTTCGCGGGTGGTTTCATGCTTCGCGGCACCACATATTCAACTGATCTCAATCGACAGGAGCGGCAATGCCAGCGCAGTATTATGCACCCAAGGGCGGACATCCCGGCCAAGAGCAACTTCTGACAGACCGCGCCGTCTTTACTGACGCATATGCCGTGATCCCCAAAGGCACGATGCGCGATATCGTCACCAGCTTTCTACCATTCTGGACGGACACCCGCCTATGGGTCATTGCCCGGCCCATGACCGGCTTTGCCGAAACATTTTCGCAATACATCATGGAAGTCGCCCCCGGCGGCGGATCAGATCAACCCGAATCCGATCCAAACGCCCAGGCTGTGCTTTTCGTTGTCGAAGGTCAGGCCAGTTTGTCCGTCAACGGCCAAACCCATGTGATGGAACCGGGCGGCTACGCTTATCTGCCGCCCTCATCCGGTTGGACGCTTCACAATACGTCTGATGACATGTTGCGGTTCCATTGGATCCGCAAAGCCTATCAGGCCGTGCCCGGTCTTGATCAACCTCAGGTGATTGTCACCAACGAAAATGACATTGCCCCGACTGTCATGCCGGGCACCGATGGCAAATGGGCCACGACCCGTTTTGTTGATCCGACCGATTTGCGCCACGATATGCATGTCACCGTGGTCACGTTTGAACCCGGTGCTGTCATTCCCTTCCTTGAAACCCATGTGATGGAGCACGGCCTGTATGTGCTGGAAGGCAAAGCCGCCTATCGCCTCAATCAGGACTGGGTCGAGGTCGAGGCAGGCGATTACATGTGGCTGCGCGCCTTTTGCCCACAGGCCTGCTATGCAGGGGGACCGGGCAAGTTCCGCTATTTGCTCTATAAGGACGTGAACCGGCATATGCCGCTGCGTCTGGGCGGCGGGTAGCCGTTAGCGCAAAAAGAAAACCAAGGCTGTTATCGCCCCCACTGCGGTCACAAAGTGGCGCAGCAAATCGGTGCGCGTAATGCGGCGGCTGACGCGCGCGCCGATGTAGCCGCCAATCATCGCGCTGACCGCCAAAGGCAAGGCTTGTTCCCATGCGATCAACCCGGCCACGATGAAGGCGGCGGATGACACCAGCGAAAGCAGTGAAGACAACACCGTCTTGAGCCCATTCATGCTATGAATGTTGCTGTATCCAATCAGGCTAAACGTGGCGAGCAACATGATGCCAAGGCCACCATTGAAATAGCCCCCATACACCGACACCACCAAAATCGCTGCTGCGGAAACGGCTACCCCCGCTGATGCCCCGCCCCGCGCCTGCATCCGGCCAAGCAGCGCCGGACCAAGCGCAAACAGCAGTGTCGCCCCAAGCAAAAGCCAGGGCACGATCCACAGAAATGTCGCACCGGGTGTGACGATCAGCAAGAATGCCCCAGCCAAGCCGCCGACGGTCGCAATCAGGGCAATGGCCCGCAATGGCAGGCTTCCCTCTGCCTGCATGTCATGGCGAAAGCCCCATGCGCTGCTCATATAGCCGGGCAAGGCCGCCAATGTCGCCGTCGCATTCGCGGCCACGGGGGGCACGCCAACGGCAATGAGTGCGGGGAAACTGAGAAAGGTACCTCCGCCTGCCACGGCGTTCAGCACTCCTGCAGCAAACCCCGCACAGCAAAGAATGAAAAGGTCCATCATAGGGATGCTTGTGTTTCATTATTGCCCCCACCACAAGACAAAGGCCCGGTCAAATGACCGGGCCTTCCTTGCGCATCGGTACCGTTTGCTTATGCGTCGTCTTTTGGCAACGACCCGGCCCCATGACCAGCCATGCCGCCTGATACTTCCTCGGTTGCTTCCCCTGCCAGTTCCTCTGGCAGAACAAGGTTGAGGATGATCGCGATAAAGGCCGCAGGCAGCAGGCCCGAAGTCATCAGGATCCGCGCGGTGTCAGGCAGGCCAGCGACGGCACCTGGCTCCAGTTGCAGACCCAGACCGATGGACAGCGCAATCGCAAAGATCACCATGTTGCGCCGGTTCCAGACCACGTCGGACAGCATCGAGATGCCCGCAGCAACAACCATGCCAAACATCACAATCACACCACCGCCCAGCACCTCGATCGGCACCGTGCGGATGATCCCGCCAACCTTGGGCACCAAGCCGCAGACGATCAGGAAGATCGCACCGCATGTCACCACATGGCGGCTCATCACGCCGGTCATCGCAATTAGACCCACGTTCTGGCTGAAGGATGTGTTTGGAAAGCCGCCAAAGATACCGGCAACCGCAGAGCCAACACCGTCAGCATAGGTCGCACCGGTGATCTCTTCCTCGGTCGCTTCGCGGCCTGCACCACCTTTGGTGATACCGGTGACGTCGCCCACAGTCTCAATCGCTGAGATAAAGGCCATGAGGCAGAAACCAATCACAGCAGCAGCTGAGAGTTCAAATCCATATTTGAACGGCTGTGGCAAGGCAAACGCCGCGGAGCGTTCCCATGAACCAGTCACAGCGGACCATTCCAGAATGCCGACGCCCAGCGCGTAGAAATAGCCAACAATCAGGCCGATCAGCACCGCAGAGACTGACAACATGCCAGAGGTAAAGAACTTCAGCCCCAGTGTGACGAAGATCACGATCAGTGCAGCAGACCAGTTAAGCAGCGATCCATACTCGGGTGTGCCGATAGCAGGCACGCCCCCTGCAGCGTATTGAATGCCAACCTTAACAAGGGCCAGACCAATCATTGTCACCACAAGGCCCGTGACCAGTGGCGGCAAAGCAAAGCGGATCTTGCCGATAAAGAGGCCCAGAAACGCGTGGAATAATCCACCGATGATCACACCGCCAAAGAGTGCTGCCAAACCATCAACGCCTTTCCCCGCCACAAGCGGGATCATGATCGGAATGAAGGCAAAGGACGTACCCTGCACGATGGGCAGTTTGGCCCCCACCGGACCCAAAGCAACCGTCTGCAACAGTGTCGCCACGCCTGCAAACAGCATCGACATCTGGATCAGATACAGCAGTTCAGGAAAATCCGGGCTGTTCGATCCGAAACCAAATCCGGCTGCCCCTGCGACGATGATCGCCGGTGTCACATTGGACACGAACATCGCCAGCACGTGCTGGATTCCAAGCGGAATGGCGCGTTGCAGCGCCGGTGTGTAATTGGGGTCGCGGAGTTGCTCCGGGGTCCCGATTGCGTTGTCTACCATAGTGTGTCCCTCCCTTTGGACGTATTGGCCAGTCTTCCCGCTGGCGAATGCTTATGCATCTGAGATGATGAATGGTGTATCAAACCAATGCTCTTGCAGGTTCGGCCCCTCTCCGATCCGATCCACAACAGCGAATAATCCTGGCGCATGGATGGGTGTCAGCACCCCATGCCATGTGCCACGTGCAAAATTAATCCCTTGCCCCGGCGCCGTGATAAACGCGCGCGGTTGGCCGGGCTGGTCGGCGGCACCAGGGGCCACAACAACAATAAATGGGTCAAAGCTCATCGGCAGGAAGGCCTGACTGCCTTCGGGGTGTCGTTCGACCATATCAAGCGTGATCGGGAACTGCCGGGGTTCTGCCTTGAAAAGGCTGATGCCCGCTGTGCCATCGACAATGTCGATTTGCGCGCGATCATGGTAGCGCCCGCAAAGCCCTTGATTGATGATCTTGTCAGGATCGCCCGCCACTTCAAGCACATCACCAAAAGGCGCAAAGACCTCTTGGGTCAGCGGTTCAAGATGCAATACCTGCGTCATCCGGCCAACTTGTCGATCAGGCGCAACTGGGCGATGCGCTCGACCTGCCTGCAAGCCTCGGAAAATTCGGTATCACGGTCATTGTCGATCCGCCGCTGAAAGGCCGCCAGAATAGAGGCTTTGTCATTGTCCTTCACTGCGATGATGAAAGGAAAGCCGTGCCGCGCGACATATTGCGCGTTGAGCGCTTGGAACGTCTCGCGTTCTTGATCGGTCAGCAGGTCAAGACCGGCGCCTGCCTGCTCTTCTGTACTTTCGGCTGTCAGTTGCCCGGCGGCGGCCAGTTTGCCTGCCAGATCAGGGTGGGCATTCAAGACAGCCAAGCGCTGCGCGTCGGATGCGGACCGAAACACACGCGCCAGCGCGTTATGAACGCCTTGGGCTGTGTCATGTGTCGGTCCCAGCTCCAACGCATGTGCCCCTTCGGCGATCCAGGGGCTATGCTCGAAGATGCCACCAAAAGCAGCCACAAAGGCTTCGCGGCCCATCTCTGACGGGCGCGTCTGCGCGACTGGCGGATGCTCTTGCGTCCAGTGTTCGGCAATCTGCAGGCGGGTCGCAAACCAGACATCTTCATGCGACTTGATATAGTCGATCACCCGCGCCAATGCCGCCGCACGCCCCGGACGCCCCATCAGGCGGCAATGCAGACCGATCGACAGCATTTTGGGCGCACCGGAACCCCCTTCGGCATAAAGCACATCAAAGCTGTCCTTCAGATAGCTTTCGAACTGATCACCAGTGGTAAAGCCCGCCTGAATGGCAAAGCGCATATCATTGCAATCCATCGTATAAGGCACGATCAGCTGATCCTTGCGCCCAAACCGCATCCAATAGGGCAGATCATCGGCATAGCTATCCGCGACATAGGCAAACTGCCCCGTTTCAGCGGCCAGTCGGACGGTGTTGTTGGAACAACGGCCTGTGTACCAGCCGCGCGGGGCCTCGCCCGTGACTTCCCTGTGCAAACGAATGGCTTCGGCCATTTGGGCCCGTTCGACGTCCTCGGGCATGTCTTTGTGTTCGACCCATTTCAGGCCATGACTGGCAATCTCCCAGGCTGCGGATTTCATCGCCGCCACCTGCTCGGGCGCGCGGGCCAATGCGGTCGCCACGCCATAAACGGTGACCGGCAAATCGCCCATCAACCGATGCAAGCGCCAGAACCCCGCACGCGATCCGTATTCGTAAAGCGTTTCCATGTTCCAGTGCCGCTGGTCCGGCCAAGGTGCGGCCCCTGTAATCTCGGATAGGAAGGCTTCGGATGCAGGATCACCGTGTAAGACGTTGTTCTCGCCACCTTCTTCGTAGTTCAACACAATCTGCATGGCGATCTTTGCCCCAGCCGGCCAATTGGCGGCAGGCGGTGTTGCACCGTATCCGGTCATGTCACGTGGGTAGCGGGTCACGGGATGGGTTCCTTTGTCGTTAATTTCCTATAAAGCAACGCAATCGATTCCGTTTTCAAAAAATATGCGAAAGAGCCTCTTGTTTGCATGGCTTTGCGGTTGTGTGCCCTTTCTGGCACTAAGCTGGGAGTGAAAAAAGGAGCAACCCCATGAGCGGCTATCTGACGACACATGTTCTGGACACAGCACGCGGTTGCCCGGCAGAAGGCCTCAAGATTGAGCTGTTTGCGATTGAGGGGGACACGCGCACCCATCTCAAAACGCTGGTGACGAATGATGACGGGCGCACCGATGAGCAGATCATGCCAGCCGACAGGTTCAGCACCGGCACCTATGAATTGGTGTTTCACGCAGGTGCTTATCTTGATGCAAGCGGCACGCCGCCAGAAGACCCGCGCTTTCTTGACGTCATCCCGATCCGTTTTGGCATGTCAGAGGCATCGCATTATCATGTGCCCCTGCTGCTTTCGCCCTTTGGGTATTCAACCTACCGGGGGTCCTGATCACCGCGCACGACGGCGCTGATCCGATCAACAACAAAATCCATGAATAGCCGCGTTTTGGGGTCCTGCCGCCTGCGGTGCGTAAACAGGCACGCCATCTGAATGGGCGTCGGCGGCGTTAGGGGTGCGACCGCAACAAGACGTCCGGCGTTCAGATGGTCGGCGACCTCAAACACCGGCTTCATCGCGATGCCATTCCCGCTGAGCGCCCAATCGGTCAGCACATCGCCATCATCGGATTCGTAGCGCCCCTGCACGCGGAACTTCTTGGGGCCGTCCTCGGTCATCAAAGGCCACTGGAACTCTGACGCGCCGGGAAACCGCAGGTTCAGGCATTCGTGATTGCCCGCAATCAGTTCATCACCGGATGCCGGATTGCCATGGGCGCGCACATAGTCAGGTGACGCGCAAAGGATACGTTCGACATCGGCAATTTTGCGGATACGCAGGTTACTGTCTTCGGGTTCGCCCAGAAAAAACGCCAGATCAAGCCCCTCGGTGGTGAGGTCAAACTTGCGGTCGGTCAGGCGCAAGCGCAGCGTGATCTCGGGGTAAAGCGCCAGAAAATCAGGCACATGCGGTGCTATCAAACGCCGCCCAACGCCCAAGGGCGCTGCCACATAAAGCGCACCCTTGGGGTTTTCTGTGATATTGACCACCTGCGTTTCGGCATTTGCAACGCTTTCCAAAATCTCGCACGCACCGCCATAAAACGCCCTGCCCTGCTCGGTTGGGGTCAGGCTGCGGGTTGTGCGTTGAAACAACCGTACGCTCAGATGCCCCTCAAGCTGAGAGATGCGCGCAGAGGTCACAGCAGGCGAAATCCGCAAATCACGCGCGGCAGCAGACATGCTGCCCAGCTCATAGACGCGGACGAAGGTACGGATATTGTCGAGATAGGACATTTGCTTGTTTTTTTTGATGCTGTTTGGCGTCTAGAAGCAATAGCAGAACAATCCGTCCTCGCATAGGATGGGTGGCAACAACGTCAACCGAGGACGCGCCATGTATGATCTTGCTATTTTATGGGACTGGATCGCCTTTTCCGTCCGCTGGCTGCACGTCATCACTGCCATGGCGTGGATCGGGGCCTCGTTCTACTTCATCGCACTTGATCTGATGCTGAAACCTGCGCCTGACATGCCCGACGGTGCATCCGGCGAAGAATGGGAAGTCCACGGCGGCGGGTTCTATAACACGATCAAATACATGGTTGCTCCGGCCCAGATGCCCGAGCATTTGACCTGGCACAAATGGCAAAGCTATTGGACGTGGCTGTCTGGTGCAGCGCTTTTGATGATCGTCTATTGGGTCGGAGGTGAGCTTTACCTTCTTGATCCTACCAAAGCGGACCTCGCACTTTGGCAGGGCATCGTGATCTCTGGTGGGTCGCTGACCATCGGGTGGCTGCTGTATGACGCCATGTGCAAATCGAAGTTAAGCGATCAGCCTACACTGCTGATGCTTCTGCTCTTTGTGATCCTTGTGGCGATGTCTTGGGGGTACAATCAGATTTTCACGGGCCGCGCTGCCCTGCTGCACCTTGGTGCCTTTACAGCGACGATCATGACCGCCAATGTGTTCTTTCAGATCATGCCCAACCAGCGGATTGTTGTCGAAGACCTGAAGGCGGGGCGCACACCGGATGCCAAATACGGCAAGATCGCCAAGGTGCGTTCCACCCATAACAACTATTTGACGCTGCCTGTCGTGTTCCTGATGTTGTCCAACCACTATCCACTGGCCTTTGGGACGCAATACGCGTGGATCATCGCGAGCCTGATTTTCCTCACCGGTGTGACCATCCGGCATTACTTCAACACTATGCACAAGACCGGCAAAGGACCGCATTGGACGTGGGGTGTGACGGTGCTGCTGATGATAATCATCGCATGGCTATCAACTGTGCGCGCGGGTGATACCTGGCAGGAAGCGGAAGCGCGCGCGCTAACCCCTTACGAGCAGAAATTCGCATCAGCCGAGGGGTTTGACGAGGCGTTCAATACCGTGATCGGGAATTGTTCGATGTGCCACGCGCGCGAACCGGTTTGGGGCAACATGCAATGGGCACCCAAAGGGGTTTATCTTGAGACGCCAAGCGATGTCGCACGACACGCCAGCGCGATTTACCTGCAAGCGGGCGTCAGCCATGCGATGCCACCGCCCAACGCAGTACAGATGGACCCCGAAGCGCGCGCCATTCTCGTGTCATGGGTGCGCGACGTCAGGAACGGCGGCTAACCACCAAAGGGTAAGCTGGCGCCCTACCCCGCCAAACGCTTGCGTCTTTCCTTCATGCGCTCATTCGCGGCGGCAGTGCCGTCATGGAAAGAACCAAAGAGCTTGTCCCACGGGATCTCGAGCGATCCATAGTTACACTCAAAATAGCGGTGATGCATCTGGTGGTGAAATGTCCCTAGGTGCAGCCTGTTCTTGTCCTTGATCACAAGCCCTTCAAACCCTGTGTGCGTCGTGGCTGCCGTCAAAGTATAATATTGCAGGTGATACAGGATGTGGACCGGATGCGCGGCGACGACCCAATGGATCAGGACCGATCCCAGAAAGATCACATGTTCAACCGGATGCATCGACAGCCCCGACCATGGGCCGACATTCACATTGCGATGGTGCAAGGCATGGACGTGTTTGTAGAGCACCGGCACATGCAGCAAGCGGTGGATCCAATAGAAATAGAAGCTTTCCCAAACCGGGATCAGAAAGAAAAGGGCGACAAACCAAACCGGATTGGCAGCCCAGATCAACATCGGAGCGTAACCATTGGCCATCGCCCAGAACATTAACACCTCATAGACAGTCCAGACGGTAACGCCACTGGCCAGGGTCCAGAACATGTTGTCACGAATTTGCCCGCCCAATGTAAACTGCTTGCCGTTCTTCATCAGGGCACGGGGATCAAACTTCAGACGCTGGCCTTGTTTGCTGAAGCCATAGAAATACAGGTGCAGCCCACCGGCAACCAACGTCATCAGGATCAGGTTGCGGACATACATCTGCGCAATCCAACCAATGGCCAAGGTCTTGGTCTCACCCAGCGGAGGCTGGAACCAATAGAACGAAATGAAAGCGATCCCGACAATGATCAGCCGCTCGGAAATCAAAAACCACGATTGCCAAAGCCAGCGCGCAATGGCCATCGGGCGCAGAGGCCACTGAAACAATGGAGATACCTGCAACGGAACATCTGGCGTGTGGTGCCAACCTTTGAGCGGTGCGTCCGACATATGCTTGCCCCCTTGGGGGCAACCTACGCCAACCTTGCCGCACATCAAACCCGTTGCTGTGGCGGGCCGGGCATTCCGCTGTCAGACAATGGGGGGCCGCACATGGGAAAACGGGCACGGATTGCCAACCGATGGCATAGCCAAGGACGCGCGCGCCGGAAAAGACAAACAAGGCAAAGCCATTCACAAAAAAAAGCGCGCCATGGGCTTCCATGGCGCGCCTTCCTGACCAGTAACTGTCTTACTTCATCATGATACGTCCGTCAGTGTAGGGCTCATAGGGCCCTTGGGCCGCGATGTATTCCGATGTGACATCAGCCAGATCAGGGCCAAAGTCATAGGCATTCATCGCTGTCTTAAACATGTCGTAGCCATCGCCGCCATTGCGCACAAAATTGTTGGACACAACGCCGTAAGTCGCAGCCGGATCAATTGGCGCGCCGCCGACCATCACATCGCTGATGCGCGAACCGACCTCGGCACTCAGATCAACGGTGAAGCTCATGCCAGCAACCTGTGGAAAGCGGCCAGAGCCGTCTTCATGCTGGCTGACACCGTTTTCAAGGGCGGCGACCATCGTTTCGCCGGTGACCTGGAAGGTGGACAGCGTATTCTGGAACGGCAGCACTGTCAGCACTTCGCCCTTGGTCACTTCGCCCGCATCGATAGAGGCACGAATACCGCCAGAGTTCTGGAAGGCAATCTGGATGCCTTGATCCATCACCCGCTCCAGCATGGCGTCAGCGATCAGATTGCCCATCGGGCATTCCATGGCACGGCAAACGGAACGATCCCCTTCAATGGCGTTCGCAGCTTCGGCAACAACCTGATTACGGATCTCATCCAAAGGCGCTGCCAGTTCAGCAACACGGGCGACAGTGGCTTCATCTTCGACAACAGAGCCATCAATCAGGATGGGTTCACCTGCTGCCTCGATCAGGTTGCCGTCGTCGTCGAATGTGACGTTCAGTTCGCCCAGGAACTTGCCGTAGGCATAGGCCTGCACGATGGCCGTATCGCCTACCATGGTTGGGTAAGGACCAGCAGCCCGGTCACTGCTGCCCAACAACGTGTTGGAATGACCACCAACGATCACGTCAACGCCTGTGGTATTGGCCGCAACTTCTTGGTCGACGCCGTAGCCAGAGTGCGACAGGACGATAATCTTGTTCACGCCCATCTCGGTCAGCTTGTCGACCTCAGCCTGCACCGCAGCGATAGGCTCTGAGAAAGTGACATTCGGGCCGGGGCTTGCCAGTTCATTGGTATTCTCTGGGGTCAGGCCGATCATGCCGATCCGCTCACCACCCCGTTCAATCACGACAGATTTGCGCAAAACACCAGCCAGAAGCGGCTCGTTCGAGATGTCGGCATTGGACATCAGGATCGGGAATTCCAGCGAATCCATAAAGCCCTTGAGAACCTCAGGGCCGTCATCAAACTCGTGGTTGCCAACGGTCATGCCGTCATAACCCAGCTGGTTCATGAACTCAGCCGCGGCCGCACCTTTGTAGTAGGTGTAGAACAGCGTACCCTGAAACTGGTCACCGCCATCGACAAGGATTGAATTGTTTGAGCGCGCACGCGCCTCTGCAATGGCCGTCACAAGCCGCGCCGTGCCGCCAAAGCATTCGCCTGCGGCATTATCTTCGGCAGAGCAGCCGCTGTCATATTTGCTGATTGGCTCAAAGCGGGCGTGAAAGTCATTGGTGTGCAAGATCGTCAGCGAATAGTCCGCCGCTGCCATGCTGGCCGTCATCGCCAGCGCACAGGTTGTTGTCATAATACGTGAAATCATTGGAACAGGTCCCCCAAGGTTGGAATGACAACAGCTTGGCGAGGGGCACTGACAGAGTCAAATTTATTAACCACGTCATCTTTGGACCAATACACCAACGAACCTGCCTTGGGTGCTTGACCATCTTTGACGCAAAGGCCATCACCCGCCTATGCTGATTTACAAGATTTTCCGGGCCGATGAATGGGCCATATTGCAGTCTGATGGTGAAACCGTCGGCGCGCCGATTGATGTGGCCGACGGCTATATCCATTTCTCTACGGCACAAACGGTGGCCGCGACCGCAGCCAAGTATTTTGCCGGTGTCGAAGGTCTTGTCTTGTTGGCAGTGGAAACGGATGGGCTCGACCCGCTCAAATGGGAACCTGCCCGCGAAGACGTTCTGTTCCCTCATCTTTATCGCAAGCTGACGATGCAGGATGTGCTTTGGTCGAAACCGCTGCCACTTGTTGAAGGCGCGCATCAGTTCCCGGACCTCGCATGAGGGTGCTTGAACGCATTGGCCTGAAGGCGCTGCGGCAGTTTGATCCAGAGGTCGGGCACGGTCTGGCGCTCAAGGCGTTGAACGCCGGGTTGGGACCGAAGACCGGGGCGGTGACCACCGATCGGCTCAAGACTACTTTGGCGGGGTTGGAATTGCCGAACCCCGTCGGCCTGGCCGCTGGCTTTGACAAAAACGCCACGGCGCTGCACGCGCTTGCCAAGACCGGCTTTGGTTTTTTAGAGGTCGGTGCGGCCACGCCGCGCCCGCAACCCGGCAATCCCAAACCACGCTTGTTTCGGCTGACGCAGGATCAGGCGGCGATCAATCGCTTTGGTTTCAACAATGACGGCATGGACGCTATTGCCGACAGACTCGCCCAGCGCCCAGCGGGGGCTGTGATCGGATTGAACCTTGGGGCCAACAAAGACAGCGGCGACAAGGCCGCCGATTTTGCCAAAGTGCTAACGCGCTGCGGCCCGCAGGTGGATTTCGCGACGGTCAATGTTTCATCGCCCAACACCGAAAAACTGCGCGACCTGCAAGGCAAAGCAGCACTTGCAGCACTGCTTGCAGGCGTGATGGAGGCCCGCGCGGGCCTAAAGACCTCTATCCCAATCTTCCTCAAAATCGCACCCGATCTGACCGCAGAGGAGATTTCTGAAGTGGCCGAGGTTGCCAATGCGGCCGGCATTGATGCGATCATTGCCACCAATACGACACTGGATCGGGACGGATTGCATGGGCCGCATAAGGGCGAAATGGGCGGTCTTTCCGGCCAGCCGCTGTTTGAAAAATCAACGCGCGTTCTTGCGCAACTGTCTGGGCTAACCTCATTGCCAATCGTTGGTGTCGGGGGTGTGGGCAGTGCGGCCCAAGCCTATGAAAAAATTCGCGCAGGCGCTTCAGCGGTGCAGCTTTATACGGCGCTTGTCTACGGCGGAATATCATTGGCCAATGATATTGCCACGGGCCTTGACGATCTGCTGGCCCGTGACGGCTTTGCGACCGTTGCCGATGCCGTGGGATCAGGTCGCAGCGACTGGACCTGAGGCTGGCCTGCCCGCCTGAGCCTCCAACGCCGGATATTTCCATCCCAACGTCACACCGCGCACAATGAAGTTGAGCAACAATGCCAGCCACAGCCCGTGGTTCTGGAACAGCGCCATCAGCGGAATGACCGTGATAAAATATAGAACGGCCGAGACGATCATCATGTTGCGCATGTCTTTGGTGCGTGTCGCGCCAATGAAAATGCCATCGAGCATCCATGCGGCCACGCCGGCGATTGGAGCCGCAACCATATAAGGCAGATAGATCCGCGCGGCCTCGCGCACCTCTGGGGCGGTTGTCATGATGTCGATGACCGTTGCCCCAAACAGTGCAAAGCTGACCGCAAGCAAGACGCAGACAATTGCCCCCCACAGGCTGCTTAGGACCGCGGAACGCCGCAAAGCCGCCCGCGCCCTTGCGCCCAGCGCTTGGCCCACCATCGCTTCGGCTGCGAAGGCAAAACCGTCAAGCGCATAGGCGGTGACTTGAAGGAATTGCATGAGAATTTGGTTGGCCGCCAGTTGCACATCGCCAAAGTCCGCCGCAAAAAACAAAAAGCTGACAAAGATTGCCTGCAACAGAACCGAACGGATCAGAATGTCTGTGTTCACGACGGCCATGTGTTTCAGACGTGCGAGGTCAAACACCCTCTGCGCCGTCAGCCATGCCGGACGCGCGAAAACACTGCGGCACATCCACAAGCCAACAAGCAAGCCACCCCATTCAGCAACGAACGTGGCCCATGCCACGCCGGTTACACCCCAACCCTGCACAAGGCCAAGGTAATAGCTGAGCAAAATATTGGCCCCGTTCATGCCCACCTGAATGATCAGGACCGCGCGGGTGCGCTCTTGCGCGATTAGCCAGCCGGTGATGCCATAAAGGGCAATCGTCGCGGGGGCGGACCAGATACGGATTTGCATGTAGTCGCGGGCGAGCGCTTCAACCTCGGCACTGGCAGGTGACACCCAGAACGCACCACGAAAGATCAGCGCTTGCGCTGCAATCATCACTAGCCCCGCAGCCAGGCCAACCAGCAAGGCGCGTGACAACAGCGCATCCACCTCTTCGACGTCACCCGCGCCGCTGGCTTGAGAGGTCAACCCGGTCGTACCCATCCGCAAAAAGCCGAAGATCCAGTAGACCGACGACAGGATAATCGCGCCAATGCCAACGGCACCAATGGGGGCAGCCTCGCCCAATTGACCGACAACACCAGTATCAACAATTCCAAGGATCGGCACCGTTGCATTGGACAGCACAATTGGCAGTGCAATCGCCAACACACGTTTGTGGGTCAACGGTAGGATGTCAGCCATCGCGCTGCGGCATCAGGAAATGGCCGGTGCCCTGCGCAAACAGACGGCTGCGATTGTCCTGCCAGGCCTCTACATGGACCGAAGCAAAGCGGCGGCCTGAGCGGTTTACCCGCGCGCGCGCATATGCATCGCGCGGCAGACCAGAGCGCAGGTAATCAACGGTGAAATCAATCGTCTTGGGGAATTTGATGCGCGGTGCGGTATCGTTGAACTTGCCCGCTTCCATATCTTCCCAGACCATCGCCCAGCTCAGCTCAATAATGGCCGTCACCTCAAGAAAGGCGGCCGTCACACCGCCATGAATGGCAGGCAACATCGGATTGCCGATCAGTTTGTCAGCAAAAGGCAACACAGCCGTCAGCTCATCCCCGCGGCGGTCAATCTGAATGCCTAGAAACTGGATGTAGGGCACACCAGAAACCAACTGTTGCAGCGTGTCATCGCGGCGTTGTTTGACAACCTGGACCGGCTCTGGACGGCGGCTCATGTCTTGGCCCTTTCGATTGTAAACGCGCCTGTCGCGGTGGCCACCGGACGGCTGGGATCGTCATCAACGGCTGTGGCACGAACAAACGCCACAGAGCGAGTGACGTGGTAACACTCGGCCGTAGCGGTGATGCGGTCGCTGGGTGTGGCGGGGCGCATGTAATCAATGCGCAGATCAAGCGTGGCCGTCGCAAGGGCGGCAGCAGGATGCGCCATGACAGCAGCACCGGCACAAGTATCCATCAATGCAGAAACGGCACCGCCATGGATTACGCCTGTCTCGGGATCGCCCACAAATCGCGCATCATAGTCCATTGCAATCACGGCTTTGCCATCATCGACCTCGGTCAGCTCCATGCCAAGCTCTTGGGCATGCGGAATCGCTTCGATGAACTTGCGCGCCAGCATATCGCGGCGCATCTTTTGATCGTCAGACATAACTACTCCTGATTGACCTGCATCTGCGATATAACTGTTTCCACCAATTGGCCAGACGCCCGGTTGCCCCCCGGATTTCTTGACGCTACGGTTAGCTATGGGAGAAAGAGATGTCGGACAAAGGCCTAACATTCAAAGAAATGTGTGCAAAATTCGACGTAACGCCACGCACGTTACGCTACTACGAATACCTTGAGTTGCTCAGCCCAGAAAAAGAAGGGCGATCGCGGTTTTATGGTCCAAAAGAACAGGCGCGCATGACGTTGATCCTGCGGGGGCGGCGATTTGGCTTTGCTCTTGAAGATATCCGTCAGTGGCTGTTGATCTATGAAAATGAAGGCACCGAGGCGCAGATGCGGGAATGGGTGGCACTGGCGGACCGCCAGCTTATCGAACTGGCCGACCAGCAAAAGCAGCTGGACGATACAATCACCGAGCTGCAGACCCTGCGGGATGAAACGGACAAGTCCCTAGGATAGTCGCCTGCGGGCCCGCGCAAACTTCACATTTCTGTTTGAACCCGTAACCAGATCGTGAGCTTTTGCGCGTGCCTTTTTTGGCGCGTGACAGCATTCTCTGAAGCAATAACCAAAGAATCCGCAGTTAAGGCGCTTTGCGCCGCGGGGAAATTGGTGAAATTTTTCCCAGTTTTTATATTACTCCTCACCCGGCGTCATTTTTGCTGACCTTTCGTCAACCTGCTCGTGACGCCACGTTCCGTTTACGTCAACGTCAGCTTTGCTTGTATGGTGGCTTCAACCTCCACAAGTGCGTGCCATTCGAAACACGCATAGGGAAGGAATGAAAAGATGACGACGGAAACACTTAATATTCGCGAAATGTGTGACGCATTCCATGTGACACCACGCACGCTTCGCTTTTATGAATCCAAGGAACTGCTGTTCCCTGTTCGAGAAGGCCAAAGACGCCTTTTCACAAAGCGGGACCGTGCGCGGCTAAAGCTGATCCTGCGCGGTAAGCGTTTTGGTTTTTCGTTGGAAGAAATTCGTCAGCTTCTGGACCTCTACCACATGAACGATGGCCAAGAGGCACAGCTGTCAAAAACATACAAACTTGCAGAACGTCACCTGTCCGACATGGAAGCCCAAAAGGCCGAATTGGAAGAGGCGATTTCGGAGTTGAAAGAACAGATTAACTGGTGCGCAGACAAACTGTCCCAGATGTCAAAAGAGAAAACGGTCGCGGCCTGAAATCAGGCCCGACCAAGATACAACCGACGAAACGGAGAACCACCAGATGCCGATCTACAATGCACCGACCAAAGACATCCAGTTTGTACTGCACGACCTTCTAAAGGTCAGCGAGCAGGACATTCCAGGGTTTGATGACCTTGATCGTGATTTCACCAGTGCTGTTGTAGAAGAGGCAGGCAAGGTCGCCTCCGAGGTGCTGCACCCACTGAATGTTGTGGGTGACACCGAAGGCTGCGTGATGGAAAATGGTGTGGTGCGCACGCCCACTGGTTTCAAAGAAGCCTTCGAGCAAATGAAAGATGGCGGCTGGACCGCAATGGATTGCGACCCTGAATATGGTGGCCAAGGCCTGCCTTACGTCATGCACACGGCGGCGCAGGAACCTTTCGTTTCCGCCAACATGGCATTCAACATGTATCAGGGCCTGACCCACGGGGCCTACTCTGCCATTCACGCACATGGATCAGACGAGCAGAAGCAAAAGTTCCTGCCCAAGATGGTGTCCTGCGAATGGACCGGCACAATGAACCTGACAGAGCCGCATTGCGGCACTGATCTGGGCTTGATGCGCACGAAAGCTGTGCCGCAGGACAATGGATCCTACAAAATCTCTGGCCAGAAGATCTTTATCTCTGCCGGTGAGCACGACATGGCCGACAACATCATCCACCTTGTTCTGGCCAAAATCCAAGGTGGCCCAGAAGGCATCAAAGGTGTGTCGCTGTTTATCGTACCAAAGTTCCTTGTGAACGACGACGGCTCGCTGGGTGCCCGCAATGGCGCGACCTGCGGCAAGATCGAAGAGAAAATGGGCATCCACGGGAATTCCACCTGTGTGATGAACTATGACGAGGCCGAAGGTTACCTGATCGGAGAAGAACACAAAGGCATGCGCGCAATGTTCACCATGATGAACGAAGCGCGTCTGGGAGTGGGCCTGCAAGGCTATGCCCAAGCCGAAAGTGCTTATCAGAACGCCGTGGCCTATGCCAACGATCGCCTGCAAGGGCGTGACGTGACTGGTGCGAAAAACCCTGATGGCCCTGCCGATCCGCTGATCGTGCACCCTGATATTCGCCGCAACCTGATGGATCAGAAATCCTTTGTCGAAGGCGCGCGTGCATTAACATACTGGGGCGCTAACCTGATCGACCGAGCGCATAAAAACAGCGACGCGGATGCCGATGGCCTGATCTCGCTGATGACACCCGTCATCAAAGGTTTCCTGACCGACAAAGGCTTTGAATATGCCACGGCGGCGCAGCAGGTTTACGGCGGTCATGGCTACATCGAAGAATGGGGCATGTCCCAATACGCACGCGACGCGCGGATTGCGATGATTTACGAAGGCGCCAACGGCGTGCAGGCGCTTGATCTCGTGGGCCGCAAGCTGGCTCAAGACGGCGGCAAACATGTCATGGCGTTCTTTGAGATGATAAAGACCTTCATCAAGGAAAACGAAAGCAATGAGGCGCTGAGCAAGGATTTCCTGACACCGCTGAAAGCCGCATCCAAGGACCTGCAGGCCGCAGGCATGTACTTCATGCAGAACGCGACAAAGCCAAACAACGCGCTGTCGGGGTCTTACGACTTCATGCACATGATGGGCCATGTCTGCCTTGGCCTGATGTGGGCACGGATGGCAAAGGCGGCGATGGAAGCGCTCGAAGGTGGTGCATCTGACACCGAATTCTATGAGACGAAGATCGCAACCGGTCGCTTCTACATGGCACGCCAATTGCCGGCTACAGCGATGCACCTCGCGCGCATCAACACAGGTGGCGATACTGTGATGGCGCTTGAGGCAGCAAACTTCTAAGCTCCGTGAGGGCGCGTCAATTTCGACGCGCCCTTCTTCGGATTTCCAGATTGAGGAAGTCCCACGGATGGGTTGGGAGGCCTGCAAGACATGACCATGAAACTCCATTGTTTCGGCGAAAGCGGGAACGCATACAAAGCTGCCCTGACCCTCATTCTGGCCGATGCCGCGTGGGAGCCTGTTTTTGTCGATTTTTTCAAAGGGGCCACCCGCGCACCTGAATTCCGCGCCCTAAATGTGATGGGCGAGGTTCCCGTTCTGGAAGACGGCGATCTGGTGCTGACCCAATCGGGCGTCATTCAGGATTACGTCAGTTCCAAAACCGGCAAGCTGGGCGGCAAATCTGCCGCTGAACGGCGCGACGTGCTGCGCTGGATGTTCTTTGACAACCACAAGGTTTCTGGCGTTGCCGGGCCTTTGCGGTTCAACTTGAATTTCCTGCCCGAAGACAAGCGTAGCGCAGAAGTGAACAACTTTATGGCGATGCGTCTGGCATCGGCGCTTAAAGTGATGGAGACTCAACTAGGCGAAACAGCCTGGCTTGCTGCCGATGACATCACCATCGCCGATATCGCCTGCGCCGGTTACCTTTTTTACCCCGAAGGTTTTACCTTCGACCGTTCCGATTACCCAAATATCGACCGCTGGCTGACTGCAATCGCAGATCAACCAGGTTGGAAACACCCTTATGACCTGATGCCGCGCGCCCTTGGGTGACGCGATTTAATTGGAGAACCTAATGACCGAAGCCTATATCTACGACACGATCCGCACCCCCCGCGGCAAGGGCCGCAAAGACGGCAGCCTGCACGAGGTGACATCTGCTCGCCTGTCCGCTGGCGTGCTGAATGCGCTGAAAGAGCGTAACAACCTTGAAGGCCACGCCGTTGAAGACGTGATCTGGGGTAACGTCACCCAAGTCGGTGAACAGGGCGGTTGCCTTGCGCGCACCGCGGTCCTCGCATCCGATCTGGATCAGTCGATCCCCGGCCTTGCGATCAACCGTTTCTGTGCCTCGGGCATGGAAGCTGTGAACCTTGCTGCCAACCAAGTCAAAGGCGGAGCTGGCCAAGCGTACATTGCCGGCGGTGTAGAGATGATGGGCCGCGTGGCTATGGGTTCTGATGGTGCTGCGATTGCCGTTGATCCGTCCATCGCTATGGACACGTATTTTGTCCCGCAGGGTATCTCTGCCGACATTATCGCGACCGAGTACGGCTTTAGCCGTGACGACGCCGATCAGCTTGCCATGGAAAGCCAGAAGCGTGCGAAGGCTGCTTGGGACGACAAGCGGTTTGAGAAATCCATCGTGCCTGTGCGTGATGTTAACGGTCTCGCCATTCTGGATCACGACGAATACATGCGCCCTGGCACTGACATGCAGTCGCTGGGCGGTTTGAACCCTGCGTTCCAAGCCATGGGCGAGGTGATGCCCGGCTTCGACAAGGTCGCCTTGATGAAGTACCCGCATCTGGAGAAAATCAACCACATCCACCACGCCGGTAACTCTTCGGGTATCGTGGACGGGGCCGCTGGTGTTCTGATCGCCTCCAAGGAATGGGGTGAGGCAATGGGCATCAAGCCGCGCGCCCGGATCAAGGCCACGGCTAAGATCGGCACCGACCCAACAATCATGCTGACCGGCCCGGTTCCCGTGACCGAGCACATCATGAAATCTTCGGGCATGTCCATCAGCGACATTGACCTTTTCGAGGTCAACGAAGCCTTCGCCTCAGTCGTCTTGCGCTTTATGCAGGCCTTTGATGTCGACAACAGTGTGGTCAACGTCAACGGTGGGTCAATTGCTATGGGCCATCCGCTGGGTGCGACCGGTGCGATCATCATCGGCACATTGTTGGATGAGCTGGAGCGGACAGGCAAAGGCACCGGCCTTGCCACGCTTTGCATCGCATCCGGCATGGGAGCAGCAACAATCATCGAGCGGGTGTGATCCATGGCTGATCAGGCGACAATTGCGGCTTCCGATATCGCGGAAGCCATTTTGGAAGTCACGGGCGATGCCTTGATGTCCGGGAATTTTGACGCCTTTTCCGCTGTGTTTCACGCGCCACAAACCATGGTGACGATGGCCGGCCCTGTCTACATGGAGAACCTTGAGGACATGCGCCGTGCCTTTGACGAGATGCACCAGTACCTCAAGGGGATGGGCGTCACCGAGATGATACGCGCCTGCGTTGCGTCTGAATACACATCGCCGACGCGCATCGAATCAACGCATGTCACAGAGCTGCTTCAGAATGGCAAACGCCTCAATGAACCTTATCCCGTGTTTTCGATACTCGAAAAGGTCAATGGCGGCTGGAAAGTCACCCGTGGCGAATACGCCCTGGAAGAATCAAATGGACAGGCGCTTGCGATTAGCCGCGCCGACGCATCACACCGAATAAAATCAACATAAAGATCCCTGGGCCGAGGCGCTGTTCTGTCTGTGCCGCCGCCCGTCGAAAAGGAATGAAAAAATGACTGACTTTACCATGAGCACGGACGCCGACGGCGTCGCAACCATTGTCTGGGATACCATTGGCAAGTCCATGAACGTCATGAACCAGCAAGGTTTCCTTGACTTGGACGCGCTGATTGATCAGGCGCTGGCCGATGATGCCATCAAGGGTGTGATCATCACATCTGGCAAGCAAGGCACTTTTGCCGGTGGCATGGACCTCAACATCATCGCCAAGATGAAAGAAAGCGCGGGCGACGATCCAGCACGCGGGTTGTTCGAAGGCGTGATGAACATGCACGCCGTTCTGCGCAAGATCGAGCGCGCAGGCATGGACCCCAAAACCAACAAAGGTGGTAAGCCAATTGCCTGCGCCCTGCCCGGCACAGCACTTGGCATCGGTCTGGAAATTCCGCTGGCCTGTCACCGCATCTTTGCGGCTGATAATCCGAAGGCTAAGATTGGCCTGCCCGAGATCCTCGTGGGTATTTTCCCTGGTGCTGGCGGCACAACGCGCCTGTCCCGCAAGCTGGGCGCCATGGGTGCGTCGCCGCTATTGCTCGAAGGCAAGCTGAACGATCCCAAGAAAGCCAAAGCGGCTGGGGTGGTTGATGAAGTCGTTCCCGCGGACGAACTGCTCTCTGCTGCGAAAGCATGGGTTCTGTCCGAACCTGCAATCGTCAAACCATGGGACGAAAAGGGCTATAAAATGCCCGGTGGTGCCCCTTACCACCCTGCGGGCTTCATGACTTTCGTTGGTGCTTCCGCGATGGTCAACGGCAAGACCCAAGGCGTCTACCCTGCCGCCAAGGCCCTGCTTTCGGCCGTTTATGAAGGCGCATTGGTCCCTTTCGATACCGCTATTAAGATCGAGGCACGTTGGTTCACAAACGTCCTGATGAACCCATCATCGTCAGCCATGATCCGCAGCCTATTCATAAACAAGGAAGCGTTGGAAAAAGGGGCCAACCGCCCCGAAGCTCCCGATCAGAAGGTCAAAAAGGTCGGCGTCATCGGCGCGGGCATGATGGGCGCTGGTATCTCGCTCGTCTCTGCATTGGCCGGGATCGAAGTTGTCCTGATCGACAGCACGCAAGAAGCGGCTGACAAGGGCAAATCCTACACCACAGCGCATCTCGACAAGGGCATCGCCCGCAAGAAGGTGACAGAAGAAAAGAAAACCGCCGTGTTGGGTCTGATCAACGCGACCACCGACTATGACGCGCTGAAAGGCTGCGATCTGATCGTCGAAGCCGTGTTCGAGGATGTTGGCGTCAAAGCCGACGTCACCGCCAAGGTGCAGGCCGTCACCGGCCCCGATTGCGTCTTTGCGACCAATACCTCCACCTTGCCAATCACGGAACTGGCGAAGGCTGCGGCGGACGCCGAGAAGTTCATTGGCATCCACTTCTTCAGCCCCGTCGACAAAATGCTGCTGGTGGAAATCATCAAGGGCAAAGAGACCGGCGATGTGGCCGTGGCGAAAGCGCTCGACTATGTGCGCCAGATCAAGAAGACACCGATTGTCGTGAACGACGAACGCTTCTTCTACGCCAACCGCTGCATTATTCCTTACATCAACGAAGGCATTCGGATGGTGAAGGAAGGGGTCGAACCCTCGCTGATCGAGAACGCAGCGAAACTGGTCGGCATGCCGCTTGGCCCGCTACAACTGGTTGATGAGACTTCCGTTGATCTTGGCGTCAAAATCGCCAAAGCGACGCGCGCAGCGATGGGCGATGCCTATCCTGATGGCGAAGTGGACGAGGTTCTGTTCTGGATGTTTGATCAGGAACGCCTTGGCCGCAAATCCAACGCAGGCTTTTACAGCTACGATGAAAAGGGCAAGCGTGGCGGCCTTTGGGATGGGCTTGCTGCCCAATACCCAGTCGCTGACGAACAACCTGACCTGATCACCGTGCAGCACCGTTTGCTATTCGCACAGACGCTCGAAGCTGTTCGCGCGCTGGAAGAAGGCGTGCTGGAAGACATCCGCGAAGGTGACGTCGGTGCGATCTTGGGCTGGGGCTTTGCACCTTGGTCTGGCGGTCCATTCAGCTGGCTTGATATCATCGGCGCGCCCTACGCGGCAGAGCGTTGCGATCAACTGACCGCGCAATTTGGCGAGCGGTTCAAGACACCTGATCTGCTGCGTGAAATGGCAGACAAAGGTCAGGAATTTTACAAGCGCTTTGGCGCTACTGCGAAAGCAGCCTAAACCTTTGGCGCATCCCCACACGGGGGTGCGCCACATCAAAGCACCGTCTGATATCCAAAGCGATCGATATCGACTGCCGCAATTTTCCGCACAATTTCAAAACCTTCCGCGTCGTAGTAGCTGCGCCAATCGGATCTGCGTTCTGACCTATTTACATGCGGAATACTTAGCTTAAACCCTAAGTGTTTCCAAAACGGTGCAAGGTCTTCGGGATGCTCCAACCGGGCATAAAGCGCGCATCGGTCCACTCCGTTGGTGTCGGTGACATAGCTGGCATATGGCGACCGCCTGAGCGTCGATTGGATCAAGTCCTGACGCAAAAACGCGGCAAAGTCATGCTGCCTGGCCAGCCTGACCGCCGGATGATCAAAGCTCTGCACCCGCAACCAATGATAATAACTGACCATCCGATCCCATGGATTGCGCACCAGCGTGACCACGAAAACGCCCGGATCAAAAAGCCCCTCCACATCGCGCAAAGTGCTGTGCTTCCACAATCTACCGGGCGCCTTCAGCGTCTTGAGCCGACCTCTGCGGCGTCTGGCCTTGGGTGTGTCCCCGATCAGGATGTCATCTGCTGCCGCACGATCCTCTAGCGCAAGCGCAAGGCTGGTGCCGCCCGTCTTGGGGATATGCACAAAGACAAACTGGCGCTTTGGCGAGATGATCATGCTGGCTTGCGCAGGGCGATGACCGCCCCCGAAACCATAATCAACGCCATGCCAAACAGACCCAGAGGTGGCACCGCCTGCCCCCAGAGATACCAAGCCCAAGCACTGGCAAAGATCAACAACGAGAACTCAAAGACCGCCACGGAACTCGCCTCGCCAATCTGATAACCGCGAAACAACAACATAATGCCGATCAACGTCCCAACGGCCTGCATCGATATCCAAAACATCAAATCCACACTCAATGGCATCCATCCCCGCGCGGCAAAGCCGTCCGCACCAGCGCCAACACCGGGAAACACCAGACAGCCAACTGCACCCATGATCGCCAACATCACAAAGAACCCGGCGGTCAATGCAACGGTGCCTTCACCCTCGCACCAAGCGCGGGTGGCGACTGCGCCGATGGCATAGAAAAGACCCGCCAAAATGGGCAGAAAAGCGACCCATTCAAGGTTCGCCGGGTCCGGCCGGATCACAAGCATCGCGCCTGCAAAGCCCAGAACAATCGCGCAGGCATGCAGCAACGTGATCCGCTTGCCTTGAAAAACAACAGCAATCAGCGCGACAAACAGCGGTGACGTAAAGAACCCTGCAACAACCAAGCCCACAGGCAGGATCGCCAGACACCCAAAATAGATCAGCATGGCAATCGCCTGAATGATGCTACGGGCAAGTACGGCCCAGGGGCGCTTTGGCCGGATGGCCCCAATCCCAAAAATCGCAAGACCCTGCATGATCGCCAATGCCACGGCACTACGCAACAAATGAAACTGCCAGAGCGAGCCGTCTTCGGTGACATAAAGCGTGAAGTTATCACTTAGCCCAAGCGCCGCCATACCAGCCAGAATGCAAAGGGCCGCACGGGTCGGGGCGATGTGTTGTGTCATTGGATTGGCCTGTCCGCATTTCCTGTCTTCCAAAGTCACCAACATGACGCAATACTCAACCCTCAAAGCGACGCAGACGGCGGGAGGGCGACATGGGTTGGATGCGAGATGAAGCTGGTCTTGGGAAATGTGCGGCAAACTATGTGCCGCTCACGCCCTTGTCGCATTTGCAACGGGCCGCATTGATTTTTGCTGATCGCGAGGCTGTTGTGTATGGCAAAACCCGGCTGAGCTATGCGGAATACTACAGACGCGTGTCGCGGCTTGCTTCGGCTCTAACGAAGGTCGGTGTGAAACCGGGTGACGTCGTCGCAACAATCCTGCCCAATATTCCTGCCCAATCCGAGGCCGCCTTTGGCGTGCCAGCATGCGGGGCGGTGTTGAACACGATCAACACACGGCTGGATGTGGATACGGTGGCCTACATCTTTGATCACGGCGAGGCAAAGGTCGCCCTTGTTGACAGCCAGTTCCTGCCAATGGTCATGGCCGCCATCGACCTGATGGAAGGCCCAGCCCCGTTGATCATCGAAGTGCCTGACGATCAGGCAGGCGTGCATGCAATGGGAGAGCAACAGGATTATGAAGAATTCCTTGCCACAGGCGACCCAGAGTTTGCGTGGCACCTGCCCGAAGACGAATGGGAAAGCCTCGCGCTGAACTACACCTCTGGCACAACGGGGCGACCCAAAGGCGTGGTCTACCACCACCGCGGCGCTTATCTGATGACAATGGGTACGCCGATCAGCTGGGAACTGCCGCTGTTCATGCGGTATTTGCAAATCGTGCCGCTGTTCCACTGCAATGGTTGGAACCACACGTGGATGATGCCATCGCTTGGTGGCACGGTGGTGTGCTGCCGCGATATTTCGGCCAAGGCGATCTATGACGCGATTGGCGACGAAGGTGTCACGCATTTTGGCGGGGCGCCCATTGTTCTGAACCTCATCGTGAATGCAAAGCAAGAGGATCGGCGCAGCTTTGACCATGTGGTCGAGGTGTTCACCGCAGGCGCGCCACCCGCCCCGGCAACTTTGTCCGCAATTGGCAAGCTGGGCTTCAACGTCAAACAGGTTTACGGGCTGACCGAAACCTACGGGCATGTGACCGAATGCATTTGGGATGGTGCTTGGGATACGCTGTCGGAAGACGAACAATCCGCCATCAAAGCACGCCAGGGCGTGGCCTTTCCAATGATGGAAGATGTGACAGTCGTAGATGAACACATGGGTCAGGTGGCGCGGGATGGCGCGACGCAGGGCGAGATCGTGATGCGCGGCAATGCGGTGATGAAAGGCTATCTGAAAAATCCTGAGGCCACGCAAAAGGCCTTCTCTGGTGGCTATTTCCATTCCGAAGACCTCGCCATTCAACACCTCGGCGGGGCGATCCAGATATCGGATCGCGCCAAGGACATCATCATCTCGGGCGGTGAAAACATCAGCTCGGTTGAAGTTGAAGGCGCGCTGATGCACCACCCGGCTGTCAATCTTTGCGCCGTCGTGGCCAAGCCCGATGACAAATGGGGCGAAGTGCCTTGTGCATTTGTTGAGCTCAAGGATGGTGCAAGCGCTGATGAAGCCGAAATGATCGCTTTCACGCGCGAACGTCTGGCCGGTTTCAAATGCCCCAAGACGGTCGTGTTTCAGGAACTGCCCAAAACATCGACGGGTAAGATACAGAAGTTTGAGCTTAGAAAGTTGGCGAAAGCTCTGTGAGCCATCGCCCGGATGCCTCGGGCGCTGCTGCATATCCTTTGGGGTGTGACACAGTTTCCAACATGACAATCTGCGCCCGCCGCGTTACCTTTGGCGAAAAAGGCGGTTGGGCAGATGACAGCACTGGACAAATACGTGCGGCTGGAAAGCGACGCGTTGTGGCGGGCGAGCCCTGACGCGCAGCGCCGCGATGTCACGATTTCCTTTGGCGATGCCACATTGGTGATCGCCGATGGCGCCGGGCGCCCCCTGACCCATTGGTCGCTGCCCGCTTTGATCCGCCAGAACACCGGTGAAACCCCAGCTATCTATGCGCCGGATGATGCCGCCAGCGAGGTGCTGGAAATCGCAGACCCGACCATGATCGACGCGATTGAGGAGGTGCGCAAAGCGCTTGCCAAAACCCGCCCGCACCCCGGAAAGTTGCGGCATTGGCTGACCGGCGCGACCACGCTACTTGTCGCGGCGCTGGCCATATTCTGGCTGCCCGGTGCGCTGACGCGGCAGACCCTTGCCGTTGTACCCGCACCCAAGCGGGTCGAGATCGGAGCCACAATCCTCGGTCATATGCAAAGCACAACAGGCGTGCCGTGCCGCGCGGCCATGGCAGAACAAGCCGCGGGCAATCTGGCCACAAGGCTTTTTGGTGCGGATACAATGGCGCAGATCATCGTGCTTCCTCAACTCGCCGCTGGCAGCATTGCCCTGCCCGGCGGACTGATCGTGCTAGACGGTCAGATGCTTGCTCAGGCAAGTGACCCGGCCGCTGCTGCGGGTTTTGTTCTGGCAGCTCGTGCCGCAGTGGATGGTGATGATCCGATGCAAAGCCTGCTGGAAGGCGCAGGCCTTGGCGTCACGTTCCGGCTTTTGACAACCGGAGAGGTGCCGCAGGACATCCTACAAAATGTCGCATCCGATTTCGTGGCAACAGACCCTCAGTCGGTTGATCCGGACACCCTGCGCGCGCTGATGGCCGCAGCGCAGGTGCCGCATGCACCCTATTTGAATGCTGTTGACCAGCGCACCGGCTCTATGCCTGATCTTGGTGCGGATCCCATCAATGGCACAACCGTGCCATTGATCCTAAACGACAGCGAATGGGTGGCCTTGCAAAATATTTGCAACAACTGACCGGTTTATTTGGTGCCAAACATTCGGTCGCCCGCATCACCCAGCCCCGGCACGATGTAGCCGTTCTCGTTCAGATGGCTATCGATGGCCGCTGTCACAATCGGCACGTCAGGGTGCGCTTCTTTCATCCGCGCAATCCCTTCTGGGGCGGCAAGCAGGCACAGGAAACGAATGTTCTTGGCCCCTGCCTTTTTCAGCAAATCAATCGCTGCGACCGAAGAATTGCCGGTGGCCAGCATCGGATCAACCGCAATGACAAGGCGGTCCTCCAACTCGGTCGGGACCTTGAAGTAGTATTGGACGGGTTTGAGCGTTTCCTCGTCCCGGTAAAGCCCGACAAAGCCCACACGCGCCGAGGGGATCAGTTCAAGCACACCATCCAGAAGCCCGTTGCCCGCTCGCAGGATCGACACAAGCGCGAGCTTCTTGCCATCGATTACCGGTGCGTCCATCGGCTCTAGCGGTGTATCAATCCGGCGGGTTGTCATGGGCAGGCCGCGCGTGACCTCATAAGCCAGCAACTGGCTGATTTCACGCAGCAATTGCCGAAAGCTGGCGGTAGATGTGTCGGTCTGGCGCATCAGCGTCAGCTTGTGCTGCACCAGCGGATGGGTGACGTGGGTGACGTGTTCAGTCATTGGCAGGCTCCAGTCGTTTGGCCACGCGGGCGCGGGTATCTTCATCACAGAATGCGGCGGCAAGGGCCGTCTGGTTGAGGGTGGCAAAGTCTTCTTCATTCCAGCCAAAGGTGCGGTGTAGCATCTCGTATTCTGCCGTCATGGTGGTGTGAAAGAACGGCGGGTCATCGGTTGAAACGGTTACTTTCACGCCCCGCTCGCGGAGTTTTTCAATCGGGTGATCGGTCCAGCCCTTTACCGCCTTGAGCACGACGTTTGAGCCAGGGCAAACCTCGAGCACGACGCCCTGCTCGGCAATTTCATCCACCAGTGCGAGGTCTTCAATCGCGCCAATCCCATGCCCGACGCGGGCGACTTTCAAGTCGCGAAGGGTTTCGGCCACCATCGATGGTCCACCCCATTCACCAGCATGACAGGTCAACGGCAGGCCCGCCTCGCGGGCCATGTCAAAGCTGTAGGCATAGTCACCCGGACGCCCCACCATTTCGCCACCCGCCATGCCATAGCCGGTGATGAAATCACCAAAGGTCTCCGCCGCGCATCGGGCGGCGGGTTTGCTGGCCTCTGGTCCGAAATGGCGGATGCCGGTGACAATCCCTTTGAGCGTGATGCCCAGTTTGGCCTCTGCCTCATCAGCGGCGTCTTTCATTGCGGCAAGGTAGTCTTTCCAAGCGGCCAGATCGCCACCACCGCAAAAGTCGGGTGAAACGAAGGTTTCCATATAAACGACGCCATGGGCGGCGGTTTCTTCCAGCACCGCCATGGTCAGGCGGCGAAAATCTTGCGGCGTTTGCAAAGTTGTGCAGGCAGCCTCGTAGACCTGCAGGAAGTGATCAAAATCGCGAAAGGCATAGCCGCCATCATCAGCGAAAATGCCGCTGATATCGATGTTCTTTTCAGCGGCGAGCCCACGGATGAAGGCAGGCGGCGCGCAGCCTTCGAGATGCGTGTGCAGTTCAACTTTGGGGATTGATTGAAAACTCATAGAAAGCTGGCTCCTTCACCGGCATAGGGCACGTTAAGATGTGCCGCGACACTGGCCGCGACGTCGGTAAAGGCCACCTGACCCAGCGATTTGGCACCGATCCCATGCACGAGTACAGGCACCCGTTCGCGGGTGTGGTCGGTGCCGACCCATGTGGGATCATTTCCGTGGTCAGCTGTGACAATCATCAGATCACCTGGGCGCGCCTGCTGCAGCAACTTGCCAAGTTCAGCGTCAAACCATTCAAGATGTGCGGCATAGCCTTTGGGGTTTCGTCTGTGACCATATTCGCTGTCAAATTCCACAAGGTTGGCAAAAACAAAAGCCCCCTCTGCGGCCTCATCCATCAGATCGTGCAAATGCGCCATCAGGGCCTTGTCAGGCCCTTTGCGCAGATCATCGATCCCGTGCATCGAAAAGATGTCGCCAATCTTACCCACCGCATGCACGGTGCGCCCCGTGTTATGCACATAGTCGCACAGCGTAGGCGCGGGTGGCGCAATGGCAAAATCCCTGCGATTAGCGGTCCGTTTGAAATGCCCCACCTCACCGACAAACGGGCGGGCGATGACACGGCCCACTTTCATCTCATGCAGCATCGGGGCGAGATCGGCGCAAAGCTGGTGTAAACGCGCTAAGCCAAAGGTCTCTTCGTGGGCGGCGATCTGCAACACGCTGTCGACTGAAGTGTAACAAATCGGCCAACCGCTCTGAAGGTGGGCGGGGCCATCTTCATCAATCACGGCCGTGCCAGAGGCGTGCCGATTAGCCAGAATGCCATCGGTGCCAGCCAGCGCGCATATCCGATCAGTGACCGCTTCCGGGAACGCAGGTTCCGCCTTAGGAAAGACGTGCCATTCCCAAGGGACAGGCACGCCTGTCAACTCCCAATGGCCCGAAGGCGTGTCCTTGCCAATCGACACTTCGGTCGCAGCACCCCATGCACCAGTTGGCGTGGCGTCCAGCCCCGGTGCCACTTCGCCAGACGCCAGCCGCACCGCAGCCCCAAGACCCAGCGCATCCATCACCGGTACATGCAGGCCTGCGTCGCGCGCGATATGGGCGACAGTGTTCGCACCGGTATCTGGGTGCTCGTCATTGAAGAACTGTGCGGCATCTGGCGCGCCGCCGATCCCCACGCTGTCGATCACGATCAGAAATGCGCGTGGCATCAGGTCACCTCCTGCAAAATGAGCGGTCCAGTTGATGTTGCGCCATCACCAATTGTGACGGCGGCCTGCACAGCCATGGCCGCCGCAACCGCTGCGTCCTCATCGGCGGCATGCACGACACAAAGCGGATCGCCACGCGTAACGCTGTCGCCCAAACCAATCATCTCGGTCAGGCCAACCGCTGGGTTGATCTGATCCGTCTCGACATTGCGCCCGCCGCCAAGGCCCACAACGGCCAGTCCCAGCGCCTCACCATCGATGGCTGTGATCCGCCCCGTGGCCGGTGCCGTGACATCGCCCACGATGGGCGCTTTGGGCAAATGCGTGTGCCAGTCATGTGCCATATCAGGTGGGCCGCCAAGGGCTGTGATCATCCGGGCGAAATGCTCCATCGCTTTGCCAGAGCTGATGGCAACGGTAACCCTGTCTGCGGCATCCACCGGATCTTCGCCCTGCATGACCAGCAGCTTCGCGCATAACGCCACCGTCAGATCATATAGACGGGGTGCGGCAATCGTATTGCCCGCCAGCACCTCCATGCAGACGGCGACCTCAACAGCGTTACCCAAGGCAGGTGCCAGTGGTTCATTCATATCCGTGATCAGGGCGGCTGTCTTGCATCCGGCCCCTTTGGCCGTGTGGACCAAGGCCTGTGCAAGCTCCAACGCATCTTGGGGCGTTTTCATAAAGGCGCCCGATCCGCATTTGACATCCAGAACGAGGCTTTCCAACCCTGCCGCCAGTTTCTTGGACAGGATCGAAGCGGTGATCAGATCAACGCTTTCCACCGTGGCCGTAACATCGCGGATGGCATAAAGGCGGCGGTCGGCAGGGGCGATCTTGCCAGTAGCGCTGACAATCGCACAGCCCACATCGCTGGTGATCTGGCGCAACTGCGCCTCTGAGACATTGATGCTGAGACCGGGAATGGCTTCCAGTTTGTCCAGTGTCCCGCCAGTATGCCCAAGGCCACGCCCCGACACCATTGGCACATAGGTTCCACACGCAGCCAGTACAGGTGCGAGGATCAGTGACACGCAATCCCCCACGCCGCCCGTGGAATGCTTGTCCAACACCGGCCCCGGCAAATCCCACTGCAACACATCACCACTGTCGCGCATGCCTTGGGTCAGGGCCACCCGGCCTTCATCCGACAAACCATTCAGAACCACCGCCATGGCAAACGCCCCGGCCTGTGCGTCACTGACCGCACCATTGGCCAGACCATCCGCGAACCAGCTTAGCTGCTCCACGCTGGGGGTCTGGTGGCGGCGTACCGCCGCTATGATGGCGCGGGCATCCACGTCAGACCCGGCTCATGTAGTCAGCATCAAAACTGCCCGGCAAAAGTGCTGCAACAGTAGTTTCATGCACAATGCCGTCGGTCGTGGCCAAGGTGACCTTAACGTCGCCGGTTGCAAATTCTGCGATCTTCTGACGGCAGCCACCGCAGGGGCTCACCGGTTTGGGGCTGTCAGCAATCACGGCAATCTCGGATATCGTCGTATCGCCACCGGCCACCATCGCGGCAATGGCACCCGCCTCTGCGCAGGTACCTTCGGGATAGGCCACATTCTCGACATTGCAGCCTGTGTAGACAGTGCCGGAGGCGGCAGTCAGTGCCGCGCCAACCTTGAATTTCGAATAGGGTGCGTGGGCGTTTTCACGCACAGCACGGGCAGCAGCGATCAAGGACATGGGGCCTCCGGTCATAAGGGTCTTGGCAGAGTGTGACGGGACGCGGCAGGATGCAAGTACCTAGAGGGTTGTCACGAAGGCACCGGGCAGTGCCACCTCTAACAGTTCAAGATCATCCGATGGATCGCTGTACCGGGTCTGCATACCGGGTGGCGTGACAAAGGCATCGCCGGGCGATAGCGCGTAAGGGTCTTTGCCCTCGCCCTCCAATGTCATGGTCCCTTCCATCACAAAAGTAAAATGAATGTCGGCGTCATGACTGGCCCAAACCGGCGCCCCCTCGCCTTTGCGGATCACCTGCACGCCCGCGACATCCTTTGTATTTGCCGCAATCGTTGTATCGCGCATGATGAACCCTGGCAGGCGTGAGGGATGCCAGTCAGCCTTGGCCGCTTCATTAAAGACAAAACGCTGCCCCTGCCATTCACGGTCCGGGCGAAGGTGCGGGGTTGGCAGCTCCATCTTATGATCAATCTCAGTGACATGTTCGGCAGGCACGCCAATCTCGATCACTTCAATGCCGTCAGAGGCCTCAAGCACCCGATGTCGGATTTCAGGCGGCTGGATAAAGCAATCGCCCGCCGTCAGACGGATCGGCGGGCCTTGATCTTCATAAACCACATCAACCCATCCGCGATAACAAAAGATCAGCTGAAACCCGACCTTGTGAAAATGCACCATATCGGGAACCGGACCACCATCGGGGATGCGGATATGGCTGGCAATGATCGAGCCGCCCAAGCGGCTGGGGATCAGATCGCGGTACTGCATGCCTGCGCGGCCAATCACCCAAGGGGCCTGATCGGCAAGACGGCGCACGACAAAGGCGTGATCGGTTTCTGGCAATGTCAGCGGCGGATTAAGCGGATGTACTTCAACCGCCGTTCCACCCGGTGCCGTCAGCCTAGTCTGACCATCTGCAAAGTTAGGATCATCCGTCAGAATGCGCAGGATGCCCGGTGCACCGCTGACGCCCTGATCCAACCGCACGCGCAACCCATGGCCAGAGTAGACGGCGACCGAAGGATCATCAGCCGGATAGATCATATCCAACCGCATCCCCAGCGTGCCCCCGAAAAAACCAAGGTCAGCACGCAGATTTACCGTGGGCAGGCACACCTCGGCGCGGGTATCTGTATTCTCTGTCATGGTTTTGCACCCTGTCTTTGCGATCAGAAATTTGCAAGGGTGGGCCATCCAACAGCCCTGACGGAATGGGGCTTTCGTTGGATCAGGAAAATGGTTTAATGTTAAACCATTCTGGAGGACGAAGATGACTGACACTGCAAAAGAACGCCAGCGCCAAGCCGCATTGGACTATCACAAGTTCCCCAAACCTGGAAAACTCGAAATCCGCGCGACCAAGCCGATGGCCAACGGGCGCGACCTTGCCCGCGCCTATTCGCCCGGCGTCGCCGAAGCCTGCATTGAAATCAAAGAGGACGCAGACACGGCCCGCGATTATACTGCGCGCGGCAATCTTGTGGCTGTTGTTACCAACGGCTCTGCTGTGTTGGGGCTTGGCAATATCGGGGCGCTCGCGTCCAAACCGGTGATGGAAGGCAAGGCGGTCCTCTTTAAGAAATTCGCCAATATCGACTGCTTTGATATTGAGCTGAACGAACCTGATCCCGAAAAGCTCGCAGATATTGTCTGCGCGTTGGAACCCACATTCGGGGCGATCAACCTTGAAGACATCAAGGCACCCGACTGTTTCATCGTCGAAAAGCTCTGCAATGAGCGAATGAATATCCCTGTTTTCCACGACGACCAGCACGGCACTGCCATTGTTGTTGGTGCGGCAGCGACCAATGCGCTGCGTGTCGCTGATAAGAAATTCGAAGATATCAAAATTGTCAGCACCGGTGGTGGTGCCGCCGGCATTGCCTGCCTGAACATGCTGCTCAAACTCGGGGTGAAGCGCGAGAACGTCTATCTGTGCGATATCGAAGGCCTAGTCTATGAAGGCCGCGAGGAAGACATGACGCCACAAAAGGCGGCCTATGCCCAAGGCAACAAGCCCGCCACCCTTGGCGATGTGATTGCGGATGCGGATCTGTTTCTTGGCCTCTCTGGACCCGGTGTTCTCAAACCTGAAATGGTCAAGAAGATGGCCAATCGCCCCATCATCTTTGCCCTTGCCAATCCCAACCCTGAAATCAGTCCCGAAGATGCCCGCGCCGCCAACCCTGACGCCATCATCGCCACCGGGCGCAGCGATTTTCCCAATCAGGTGAATAACGTGCTGTGCTTCCCTTTCATCTTCCGGGGCGCATTGGATGTGGGCGCGACCGAGATTAACGACGCAATGAAGATCGCTTGCGTGGAAGGCATCGCCGCCCTCGCCCGCGCCACCACAAGTGCCGAGGCTGCGGCAGCCTATAAAGGCGAACAGCTAACGTTTGGACCAGAATACCTGATCCCCAAACCCTTTGACCCGCGCCTGATGGGTGTTGTGGCCAGTGCCGTGGCAGGTGCTGCGACTGAAACCGGCGTTGCCAAACGCCCGGTCGCTGACATGGAGGCCTATAAGGCCAACCTTGACGGCTCGGTCTTCAAATCCGCCATGATTATGCGCCCTGTTTTTGATGCAGCCCGGACGGCCGAACGCCGCATCGTCTTTGCCGAAGGCGAGGACGAGCGCGTCCTGCGCGCCAGCCAAGCGATCATGGAAGAGACCACCGACCTGCCAATCCTTATCGGTCGCCCGGAGGTGATCGAGCGGCGTTGTGAGCGGGCTGGTCTGAAAATCCGGCCCGGCGTGGATTTCAGCATCGTGAACCCCGAAAACGATCCGCGTTATCGCGACTATTGGGGCACCTATCATGATCTGATGGCACGCAAAGGCGTCACACCCGATCTGGCCAAGGCGATCATGCGCACCAACACCACCGCCATTGCCGCAGTCATGGTGCAACGCGGCGAGGCTGACAGCATGATCTGTGGCACCTTTGGACAGTACCTTTGGCACCTCAATTATGTGTGTGAGATCCTCGGTAGTGAAGCCTTTCATCCGGTTGCCGCCCTGTCGTTGATGATCCTCGAAGATGGGCCGCTTTTTGTGGCCGACACCCAAGTCCACCCAGAGCCAACGCCAGAACAAATTTCCGAAGCCGTCATCGGGGCGGCACGCCATGTGCGCCGCTTTGGGGTTGATCCGAAAATTGCGCTGTGTTCACACAGCCAGTTCGGCAATCTCGACAGCGACAGTGGGCGGCGGATGCGGGCGGCAATGGCGATCCTTGATAGTGCGCCGCGCGATTTTGATTATGAAGGCGAAATGCATGTGGATGCGGCATTGGACGTCGAACTGCGCAATCGTGTTTTCCCTGCTGCGCATTTGCCCGGCCCCGCCAACACGCTGATTTTTGCCAACACTGATGCGGCCTCGGGCGTGCGCAATGCGCTCAAACTCAAGGCAGGCGGTCTTGAGGTTGGCCCGATCCTCATGGGTATGGGCAACCGTTGCCATATCGTGACCCCGTCCATCACCGCACGTGGCCTGCTGAACATGTCCGCTGTCGCAGGAACGCCGGTGGCGCACTACGAATAGGCGCTGGCGGGATTGGGACAGAACCCCGCCAGCAATTTGGACTTATGGGTTCAGGTCTGCGGGGTCAGCATCCTTCACGTCGGTCCAAAGGTTTTCAGCGGTCTCGATGTAGCCGGGGATATCCTTCTGCCAAATCTCGGACACTGCGGGTGACAGGTTCAGGTACAGCCGATCGTCGACGATACGCCAGACATCCGGGTCGCCATCAAACTTGAACCCATTGGCCAGACCAAAGGCGCAGTATCCACCGTATTGCGGGGCGTATTTTTCGGGCTCAGCCTCGAACTGTGCTTTGGTTTCCTCCGAGGTGAAACGATAGACAGCGCCGTTATGCACTGCCGAGATGTTCACATCACCTTGCTGCGGTTCACCTTGGGTAAAATACGACACCGGATCGACCCCGCGTAGCGCAAGATCCGTACTGGTCACGTTCACATCGAAATCGGCCGCAAAGGCAGTGGTGGCAAGGCTGGCCGCAAGAGCAATGGCAGCGATGCCCGTTTTGAGTGCGTTTTTCATTTTGTATTTCTTTCATGTTTTCAGGCCGTGAAATGACGGCGGAGAGATCAAATCGATACGTCATCAAATGCAGTCTGAGCGTATGAAGCAGAGGGCGCTGTCGCAAATCACTTGCTGCTCACTACATTTTGCACATGGAGATAGGGTGAGATTTTCCTAATATAAAACAGCAACTTAACCCTGTATTTCTTGAGATGCGGCATATGCTGTGCACCGCCGCACAGATGGCCGCCTTGCATCTGTAAAAAGTTTTACACCGAACAGATCAATGGCGTAATCCTGTGTTGCCGAACAGTCGGCAACTGCTTAACAAATTGTTAAGGCAGGGAGGGACGCATGAGATATCACGACGTTTATGACAGCTGGAAAGGTGATCCAGAAGGCTTCTGGATGGAACAGGCCAAGGCCATCGACTGGGTCACGCCTCCGCAGAAGGCGCTGGATGACAGCAACGCCCCTCTTTATCGCTGGTTTACGGATGCAGAGGTGAACACCTGCTACAATGCTGTTGACCGTCATGTTGAAAATGGACGCGGTGATCAGGCGGCGATCATCTATGACAGCCCTGTCACTGATACCAAACGCTCAGTCTCCTACGCTGAATTGCAAACCCGCGTGGCCTCGCTTGCCGGTGCGCTGCGCGCGAAGGGCGTCGAAAAAGGCGACCGGGTGATCATCTATATGCCAATGATCCCCGAAGCGCTTGAGGCAATGCTCGCCTGCGCGCGTCTTGGTGCAATCCATTCCGTCGTGTTTGGTGGTTTTGCTGCGAACGAACTGGCCGTGCGGATCGACGATGCGACCCCCAAGGCCATCATCGCAGGCTCCTGTGGGATCGAGCCGGGGCGCGTTGTCCAATACAAGCCCCTGCTGGACGGGGCGATTGAGCTGGCAACGCACAAGCCCGACTTCACCGTGATCTTCCAACGTGAGCAGGAAGTCGCCGCGCTGATCCCCGGCCGCGACTATGACTGGCATGGCTTTCAGGCAGGCGTCGCACCTGCCGAATGTGTTCCGGTCAAAGGCGACCACCCCGCCTACATCCTTTACACCTCAGGCACGACCGGCGCACCCAAAGGCGTCGTGCGCCCGACCGCAGGGCATCTTGTCGCGCTGAACTGGACCATGAAGGCCATCTACAACGTCAACCCCGGCGAGGTCTTCTGGGCCGCCTCCGACGTCGGCTGGGTCGTGGGCCATTCTTATATCTGCTACGCACCGCTTATCCACGGCAACACCACTGTTGTGTTCGAAGGCAAGCCGATCGGCACCCCCGATGCGGGCACCTTCTGGCGGGTGATCGAAGAACATGACGTCAAATCCTTTTTCACAGCCCCCACGGCCTTTCGCGCCATCAAGCGCGAAGACCCGCAGGGCGAGATGATCAAGAATTACGACATCTCGGGCCTGCGCGCGCTTTATCTGGCGGGCGAACGGGCGGACCCCGACACCATCGAATGGGCGCAGCGCGTCATGGGCGTGCCTGTCTATGATCACTGGTGGCAGACCGAGACAGGCTATACCATTGCAGGCAACCCTGCCGGGATTGAGGCTTTGCCTGTCAAGATCGGTTCGCCGACCGTGGCAATGCCCGGCTATGATGTGCAGATTTTGGATGAAGCGGGCCATGAGATGAAACCGGGCGAACTTGGCGCCATTGCGGTCAAACTCCCCCTGCCCCCTGGTACTTTGCCGACGCTGTGGAATGCCGAAGACCGGTTCATCACATCCTACCTCAACACCTTTCCCGGCTATTATGAGACGGGCGACGCAGGCATGATCGACGAGGATGGCTATCTCTATATCATGGCGCGGACCGATGACGTGATTAACGTCGCTGGCCACAGGCTGTCGACCGGGGCGATGGAAGAAGTTCTCGCCGGACACCCGGACGTCGGTGAATGCGCAGTGATTGGCGTAACGGATGAATTGAAGGGGCAACTGCCCATGGGGTTCGTCTGCCTGAACAAAGGCTGTGACCGCAGCCATGAGGAGATCGCCAAAGAGGTCGTCAAATCCGTCCGCGACACCATCGGCCCGGTGGCAGCGTTCAAACTGGTTGCCGTTGTGGACCGACTGCCCAAGACCCGGTCAGGCAAGATTTTGCGGGCCACAATGGTCAAGATCGCGGACGGGGAAGAATTCAAGATGCCCGCGACAATTGATGATCCTGCGATTTTGGATGAGATCAGAGATGCGTTGAAGCCGATGGGGTATGCGGGGTGATAGGCTTATCAAAGAGTGAGGCAGGTGATTGTGAATTATGGCAAATGAAAGACTCTCGAATCCTCAGGATGCACTCTATTTTCAATCACTGGGCTTAGCAGTGGTCGCGTTCGCCAGGCTTGAGTGGATGGTCGTCTGGTGCAGCGAGAAACTGTCGCCTGGTTACATCAAGACAATCAAGTCGAAGAAGAAGACAGCTGGTAGGGTAGCTAAAGATGCTAGATGCATCTTTGAGCAGGCAGAGCCTAGCGTGCTTAGACATGCCTTGTTGAAAGGCGGCGACGAATTTTCCGCGTTAGTAATACGACGAAACCACCTGTTGCACGCCAACCCCGCCACCACCGAAGATGGTGATCAAAGACTCATCGATAGCGGAAAGCCGTGGCAGCCAAGCGACGTAGATGCTTTTGCAGACGAATGCACCATATTAGGGCATCAGTTCAATCGAATCTTCTACGAGCACTTAAATCAGTGTTAGCCGAAAGGTAGGGCAGCAGCCAATTGCCACCTTCAAGCAAACTGCTCTCTGATCAGCCGCTCCTCCAACCCATGTCCGGGATCAAACAGGATCCGGTGCCGCACCGCAGGCTCTGAGTGTATTTCCACACTTACCACATCGCGCACCGATTTCCCGTCAGCATCTGCCATCACCGGCCGTTTGCCCGGATCAATCACATCGAAGCGCACGACAGCTTTTTTCGGCAGCAACGCCCCACGCCAGCGTCGGGGGCGGAAGGCGGACATGGCCGTCAGCGCCAAAACGTCAGAACCAATCGGCAGGATCGGCCCGTGGGCCGAATAGTTATAGGCCGTCGAACCGGCAGGCGTGGCCACCAGCGCGCCATCGCACACCAGCTCATTCATCCGTAGCCGTCCGTCCACCGTGATCCGCAGCTTGGCGGCCTGTGGACCGGCGCGTAGCAAGCTGACTTCATTGATGGCCAAGGCCTCGTGCATTGCGCCATCCACACAAAGGGCGGTCATGGCAAGTGGATTGATCACCTCTTCTTCGGCCTCATCCAGCCGGACCTGCAAATCATCGGCATGGTATTCGTTCATCAGAAAGCCGACGGTGCCCCGGTTCATTCCGTAAACCGGCACATCCAGCCCTTGGGTCGCGTGCAGCGTCTGCAACATGAAGCCATCGCCGCCCAAGGCCACAATCACATCCGCCTCCGGCTGGGGCACATCGCCATGCTTTGCGGCCAAGGCCTGCAAGGCCGACTGCGCAAGGGGCACAGGGCTGGCGACAAAGGCGATCTTGGGGCGCGGCATGGCAAAAAACCTTTCAGTTCCGATAAGTTGTGCGGGCATCACACACGAAACGCAAGGTGCCGATACGAAACGCATATGACGCACTCATAAAGATCATGGTCGTTTTGCAGCTTTAGGACAGGGGTTTCCTCGGCTATGAGGGCGCAACGACACAACATAATTGCTTGCCTGAAGGGGATGCACCCATGAACGCCACAGTCCGCGACGACGGCTTTTTCACCGAAACACTTGAGACCCGCGATCCCGCGATCCACGCCGCAATGCAGGCAGAGCTTAAGCGCCAGCGCAAAGAGATCGAGCTGATTGCCTCTGAAAACATCGTTTCTGCCGCCGTCATGGAAGCGCAGGGCGGCGTCATGACGAACAAATACGCCGAAGGGTATCCCGGTCGCCGCTACTATGGCGGATGTGAGCATGTGGACGTGGCCGAGAACCTCGCCATTGAGCGCGCCAAGCAGCTATTCAATTGTGAGTTTGCGAATGTGCAGGCCAATTCCGGCTCGCAAGCCAACCAAGGTGTGTTTCAGGCGCTTCTCCAACCCGGTGACACTATCCTTGGTATGTCGCTGGACGCGGGCGGCCACCTGACCCACGGGGCCAAGCCGAACCAGTCCGGCAAATGGTTCAACGCCGTCCAATACGGTGTACGCCAGCAGGACAGCATGTTGGACTATGACGAGGTCCAGCGCCTTGCGACCGAACATCAGCCCAAGATGATCATCGCCGGTGGCTCTGCCATCCCGCGCATCATCGACTTCGCCAAAATGCGCGAAATCGCAGATAGTGTCGGCGCGTATCTGATGGTCGATATGGCCCACTTTGCGGGCCTCGTGGCCTGCGGCCTCTACCCGTCCCCCTTTCCACATGCGCATGTTGCCACAACAACAACACATAAAACTCTGCGCGGGCCGCGTGGCGGCATGATCGTTACCAATGACGAAACCATCGCCAAGAAATGCAATTCCGCCATCTTCCCCGGCATTCAAGGCGGTCCCCTGATGCACGTTATTGCAGGTAAAGCTGTGGCCTTTGGCGAAGCGCTGCGCCCTGAATTCAAAACCTATCAGGAACAGGTTGTGAAGAACGCGCAAGCGCTGGCCGATCAGCTTATGAAGGGTGGCCTTGATATCGTCACAGGCGGCACGGACACGCACGTCATGCTGGTGGACCTGCGCCCCAAGGGAGTGAAAGGCAATGCCACCGAAAAGGCCTTGGGCCGCGCCCATATCACTTGCAACAAGAACGGCATCCCGTTTGATCCTGAAAAGCCTATGGTCACATCCGGCATCCGCCTAGGTTCGCCTGCGGGCACGACGCGTGGCTTTGGCGAGGTCGAGTTCCGCCAGATCGCCGATTGGATTGTGGAAGTGACCGAAGGGCTGGCCGCAAACGGTGAAGACAACAACGGTGCCGTTGAGGCAAAGGTGAAAGCCGAGGTCGAAGCGCTCTGCGACCGTTTCCCAATCTACCCAACGCTCTGAAAAAACCCGCAGCGCGGGGGCTGATCACACAAACCCGCGCTGCACCAGCACAAACAACACGACTGCCCCGGTCACAAGCAAGGCAAAGGCAATCGATGCGATCATATTGAGCGCCGCCGTCCGCCGCTGTGCGCCCAGATCAATCCCGCTCAAAAAACCAAGCACCCGACGATGCGCCTGTTTGGCCCGCGCCATATCGACCGTGCGGGCCAGTTTAGGGTTCTGAGCCAAGGCCGCGGCCTGCGCCAGATAACTGGCATCACTGCGCACCCGGCGGGGCAGCAGGCGGCCCGCCTTAGCGATCTGCGCCATTAGCGACGGGCCACGCACCCGCAGCTTGCCCTCCATCGCCGCGCGCACCTCGTCCACCATCTGTTGCAATGTCATCGCCATGTTGACCCGGTAATTGCTCGCGGCGATTTGCTCAATCCCTCTGGTCCCTGCTCGCGCGGAAGGCTACCAGTAGATGCATGTTGAACACGGTACGATATGACGGGCCGGGCGATGTGCCCTTGGTGATTGCGCATGGGCTGTTTGGGTCGGCGCGGAACTGGGGGGTGATCGCCAAGCGGCTCTCGGCCACGCGGCCTGTGATCGCGGTGGATATGCGTAACCATGGCGAAAGCCCTTGGTCCGAGAGCCACAGCTACCCCGACCTTGCCCAGGACCTTGCGGATGTGATCGACGGTCAAGCCGACGTGCTGGGGCATTCCATGGGGGGGAAGGCCGCGATGGTGCTGGCCTTGCAAAACCCCGCGTTGGTGCGCCGCCTGATCGTCGCCGACATCGCCCCTGTCGCCTATGGCCACACACAGATCGGCCCGATTGAAGCGATGCGACAGGTGGACCTGCAATCGATCAACAACCGTGCCGAGGCCAAGGTGCAACTGACAGGTCTTGAACCGGGTGTGGATGACTTTCTACTGCAAAGCCTTGATCTGAAAGAGAAACGCTGGAAATTGAACCTTGACGTGCTGAGTGCGGAGATGGACAAGATCATCGGCTTTCCCGATGTGACGGGCCGTTTCGACGGACCGACGCTGTTTTTATCGGGGGCGAACTCTGACTATGTGCAGCGGGACGCGCGGCCCGCAATCAAAGACCTGCTCCCGAGCGCCAAATTCGCGAAAATCCCCGGAGCCGGGCACTGGCTGCATGCAGAGAAACCGCGAGAGTTCGAGGCGGCGGTGGCGACTTTCCTGAGTTAAAGCGCAACTATCTTGCCCGGATCAACGCGGGCGGCTAGGCTAAGCAAAACAGTCTGAACAAAGAGGTTCTCCATGCTCCGTATCGCCCTAGTCCTCACCGTCCTTGGCCTGTCCGCCTGCGAAACCGTGCAAGGGGTTGGCCGGGATATCACAAATGCTGGGCAAGCGGTAGAGAATGCGCTGTAGGGTGGGTGCAGCCACGCAGAGGTGCCTAACTGTCTGGAAGCTGCTCGACTAAGCACTTAATTGCTGGGATCGTTTCATCAATGTATCCCAGTGCCTCATTTGGGCTTGGAAACACATCGGTTCGATGAGCGCAAAGATTTCTTCGATGCAGCAAGCCGTGAAGAGTCTTCATATCGGACTTGCTGATAACCTTTGCGGCTTTAAGCGCCTCGATTATTGCGTAGTCACCGCGTTCATCCGATAGACTTGTTTTGTCGGTAAAAATCCACTTGTCCCGCACTAGCTTGATTGAGACAATATGCTGGACGGAGATATCTAACAACAAATCCGCCAACGCCGTCCATGCCAAAACAAACGCCGCTTGGTTCAACCCAGCCTCGACACACCTGACGGCCTGCTTCAATGCATCAGCTTGAGAAAACGATAGCTCTGATACTTTTCTGAGCGACTCGTGAGCATTGTACACGCGTGATGCAATCGCTTCCTCTGAGCCACCAAGTATTTTAGAAACCTCTGCCTCAAATGCTTCGAGCTTTGAAAGCCACTCAGCAACCTCAGTCATATTAGTCCGTGTTTTTTCATGGCTGCAAAGAACTTGTCATAAACCTCACCGGAAGCGTCTGACGGTAGTTGCAGCTGAATGTTTAGATTGACCGCGCTGCGCCCAGGCAAAGCCGGGATGGGTGGCTTAGATTTCGTTTCAAGATCACCCTTGGTTTTGTCACTTGCTTTATCTGCCTGTGCTTCATCGGTGAAGTTTTGTTCGTCCGATTGATCTTCAAATTTCGAAAGGTCCCTTACTGCAATGAACGCATTCACCATCCGGCTGATACTCTCCGCATCTGCATCAGAGTTACCGCGGAAAAAGTTCGCGAGTGCTTCTTCGTCTCTCAAATGAGCATCTGGATAGAAATCGAATACGTCTGCGTAGCCTTGCGTAAGGCCGTCGGCCAGCGCTTTACCCATATCAGTTCGGAGTTTGCCCCATAGCTCGGTTGGACCTCCTCCACGCTTTGCTTCGACCAAGCCAATAAACTTAATCGCCGCCAAAAAATTCAATTCGTATGAACTCTTGTAACCCAGCTTCTTAATATAGGCTAAATCAACGGAAGACGGCCTACCGACACCACCAAGTGTTTTTAGGAATTCTTGATATTTCTCGACTACATATATTTGAGGATAACTTGACATGACCCATCTCCCAAATTCGGCAACATACACTACCGCAGGTTGCGTCAGGTTACAACATGTAGTTACCCATCCATCTTCAACGCCGAAATAAACGCCTCTTGCGGGATATCCACCTTACCGAATTGTCTCATCTTTTTCTTACCCGCCTTCTGCTTATCCAGCAGCTTGCGTTTCCGCGTGGCGTCGCCGCCATAGCATTTGGCCGTCACGTCTTTGCGCAGTGCTGATAGCGTCTCGCGGGCGATGACTTTGCCGCCAATCGCCGCTTGGATCGGGATTTTGAACATGTGGCGGGGAATCAGGTCTTTGAGCTTTTCGACCATCGCACGCCCGCGCATTTCTGCCCGGTCGCGGTGCACCATCATCGACAGCGCATCAACTGGTTCGTCGTTTACCAGCACAGACATTTTCACCAGATTGTCCTGTTGATAGCCCGTCATCTGATAGTCGAAACTCGCATAGCCCTTGGTCACCGATTTCAGGCGGTCGTAGAAATCGAACACCACCTCGTTCAGAGGCAGGTCATAGACAACCATGGCCCGCGAGCCCGCATAGGTCAGGTCCTGTTGCACGCCGCGCCGATCCTGACACAGCTTCAGCACATCGCCGAGGTATTCATCTGGCACAAGGATCGTCGCCTTGATCCGCGGTTCCTCTAGGTGGTCCACATGGGTCATATCGGGCATGTCGGCGGGGTTGTGCAGCTCGATCATTTCGCCATCGCGCATATAGACGTGGTAAACGACCGAGGGCGCGGTCGTGATCAGTTCGATGTTATATTCGCGTTCAATCCGGTCGCGGATCACCTCAAGGTGCAGCAACCCGAGGAAGCCGCAGCGGAACCCAAAGCCCAGCGCCGCTGACGTTTCCATTTCGTTACTGAAGGACGCGTCGTTCAGCGCGAGTTTCTCAATCGCGTCGCGCAAGTCTTCGAATTCGGAACTGTCTACGGGGAACAGCCCGCAGAAGACCACCGGTTGCGCGGGCTTAAAGCCGGGCAATGCGACCTCGGTCCCCTTACGCTCTGACGTGATCGTGTCGCCAACCCGCGTGTCGCGCACCTGCTTGATCGATGCGGTGATGAACCCGATCTCGCCCGGTCCCAGTTCGGTGACGTCCTGCATTTGCGGCCGGAACACGCCGATCTTGTCGATCCCATGGATCGTACCGTTGGACATGAATTTGACGCGGTCGTTTTTCTTCATGGTGCCATCAATGATCCGCACCAGAACGATGACACCGAGGTAGCTGTCGTACCAGCTATCGACCAGCATCGCCTTCAGCGGTGCGGCGCGGTCGCCCTTGGGTGCTGGCAGCAGGTTGACGATAGCCTCAAGTGTTTCTTTGATGCCGATGCCTGTTTTGGCTGACACTTGGATCGCCCCTGATGCGTCGATCCCGATGACGTCTTCGATCTGTTCGGCGACCCTGTCACATTCTGCGGCGGGCAGGTCAATCTTGTTCAGCACAGGCACGATTTCATGATCGGCATCAATGGCTTGGTAGACATTGGCGAGCGTTTGCGCTTCGACCCCTTGGGTGCTGTCAACGACCAACAAGGACCCTTCGACGGCGCGCATCGACCGACTAACTTCATAGGCGAAATCGACGTGGCCGGGAGTGTCGATCAGGTTGAGGACATAATCCTCACCATTATCGGCTTTGTAGTCGATCCGCACCGTGTTGGCCTTGATCGTGATCCCGCGCTCACGCTCAATATCCATACTGTCAAGAAGCTGCGCCTTCATATCGCGATCAGCCACCGTGTTGGTGGACTGGATCAAGCGGTCAGCAAGCGTCGATTTGCCGTGGTCGATATGGGCCACGATGGAGAAATTACGGATGTGCGATAGGTCTGTCATGGCAGGGATATCGTGGGTTTTTGCGGGGCGGTCAAGCGGGGATGAAAATACGCTCCAAACCGCAGCTTGCCGTCCGGTTTTGCAAACCTCACTTAGATAGAAAACCGACCTCATCTGCAGCCATCAACATGTTGATGGTTAGTGCCTCAACATCCTCAATGAATTTCTTGCGGCTCTTAAAGCGCCGCACGTCGTGTTTGCTTTGCACAATTCGAATGCTCTTTGGTGCATCTTTTTGCCCCTCAGATGCTAGCTCAGGTTCAACACGAAGATCAGCCAAATCGAAGGTCCTATTCTGGTTGCGTCCTTTCCAATCGAACGACACAGTCGAACCTTGCCAACTGTCGCCGTCCAAAGCGTTCAGTATCCAACTAACCACTGCGCGAGCCTTTTTGTTGCTTGGCGGCAAGATCTGAAGCGATACGCTGGTTCGGCATGACTGCAAATCTGCCAAGGCCTTGAGCTGCGTCTTGCTCCCCTTGAATGCATAAGTGGCGGTCAGCAGGTAATCATCGGCAAGCGCACGCCGGTCATAGTTTAGCCGTTCGTCGCGGTCTGACCTTACGCCAGCCTCATGTATAAGCTGCACATCCAAACCTGTCTGATAGGTTAGCTTTGAACAAAGGTCGCGTCGCTCTTGCTGCCAGCCATGCACAATCTCCGTTATGCCTTGTGTTTTGGTTCCAAAGCCCAAGGCAATACCGGCAGCTTGAACAAATTCGGGCCACTTGACGGGCATGGCGTCATACGTAGCTATTCCGCTGCTCGCGTCCCAAAAGAAACGAAGACACTCCGAGAGGACTTCTCTTTCTAACGGTTGTAGTGACTCGTGGTTTCGAAAGCCTTCGAGAAAGGTCCGCAGGTCCGCCCACGCAAAATGATAGATTTCACGCTTTCGTCGCTTACTTGCTGCCATGTGATATGGCAGTTCGCTCGGCGATAGAGCAAATTCGTTTGACAGCGTGATGATAGCATCAATATCTAGAGCAGCCGCCAACTCAGCATAGTCTTGAATTTGATCCGGACGAATGGATTTCCCATCAGCCTTTGCTTCTACAAATGCTCCCCACTCAGTGCTCCCTCGTTTGCATGAAATTAATCCGTCTGGCCTTACGTCCGACAGCCTGGCAGATGCGTAACTTACTTCCATGAAGCTCTGAACACTGCTCGTTTTTCCGCCTCCATAACCGCAACTCAACAAAAACTCGGATCGGATAGCAGGGATCAATTCTATCAACGCCATAAAGACCGACAGAAGCCTGCGTTCGGCTTGTTTGGACACCGGGATAAGTCGCGGCTTGTTCTCTTTGTTTGAAAGTTCGGTTACAGCCTTCATCAAATCATCCTTAGGTTGAATGTCTCATTAGGCGCAAGCGAAAGCCTGTTAGTCAACGAAAAGTATGACATCCCCAATTGCATCACACCCCACCCCTCGCCATACTCTACCCCAAGCGGCATAACTTTATTGGACCATTCGGGAATAACCCGGAGGCCGGGCAGAGGACGATGTGATGCGGTATTTCTTGATGATCGGGGCTGTGGCCTCAGTTGCGGCCTGTGGTGGTGGTTCCCGTGGCGCGACCGGTGATATTTCGCAGGCCTGTCTTGAGGCGGACCGCCGTGCGGCTTCACCCGCCCTATGTTCCTGCGTGCAACAGGTCGCCAATCAGTCACTCTCTAACGGCGATCAGGCCCGCGCTGCGGCCTTCTTTTCTGAGCCTCAGTTGGCTCAGGACACCCGCCAGTCAGACCGCCGCAGTGATGAGCGGTTCTGGGACCGCTATAAGGCATTCACCGAACTGGCGTCGCAGATATGTCAGCCAGCAGGCGCTTAGCGGCATCCTCGATCATGTCTAGCGCCCCGTCAAAGTCGCTGGTGTAGTAAGGGTCTGGCACATCCATTTCCGCCATCAGCCTGACGGCTGTGTCATTACCCGCAGGCCGCAACCTTTCGATATCGGCAAAGTTTTGGCGATCCATCGCGACAATCAGATCAAAGGCTGCAAAATCAGCCGCCGTGAACTGACGCGCGCGCAGATCGCTCAGATCGATCCCTCGCGCCCGCGCCGCCGCCTGCATAGGCCCATAGGGCGGATCACCCACGTGCCATCCCCCTGTGCCTGCGCTGTCCAGCATCAGATCAGGGGCCAGCCCGCGCATCACTCCTTCAGCGGCAGGCGACCGGCAGATGTTCCCCAAGCAGACAAAGACGATGCGTTTCAGCGCAGCACCCCTTTGCGTGTCATGGCGCGTGCATACAGCCAGAGCGCGATCAGGATGACCGGAATTGCGATGCTAAAGATCACTGCCCCCATGCCAGCTGCCGCCGTCATATTGCCCCCATCGGCAATCCCGTAGGTGTAAATCGACGATCCGATCAGCCCAAGCAGCGAAAGCCCAAAGGCCGTGCTGGCAAACCGTGACCGCAGCAGCAACAGCAGCGACCCAACGACCGAGAGCCAAACGCCTACCGCCCATGTCACCCCGAACCACAGTGGAGCCTGTTCCAGCATCATCAGCCGCGCCTCGGGCTGGGCTGCAAGGTAGTCCGCGCTGTTCATCCGCGTCATGACGTAATCCATCGCCCCGCCTGCGTTCCAGAACAGCGACACGATACCCACGATCCACAGGTGAATTGGTGTCTTGGTCATGGCCTTTCCTCCTTGATATTGCGCTGATCATAGCAAGCTGTTGGCTATGAGGCCATTCTGTCTTGCCCCGCGCGCCCAAACTCCGCCAGACTTGGCCCCATGAAAATCACGGTTTTGACAGGGGCGGGTGTTTCCGCAGAAAGCGGTCTGGGGACATTCCGCGACAAGGATGGCCTTTGGACCAAATATGATCTGGAAGAGGTTGCTACCCCGCAAGGCTTTGCCCGCAATCCGGGGCTGGTCCATGATTTCTATAACGCCCGCCGCGCCAATTGTATGCAGGCCATGCCCAATGCCGCCCATGACGCGTTGGCCCGGCTTGAGGAGGTCAGCGCGCATAATGTCACCTTGATCACCCAGAATGTGGACGATCTGCACGAACGGGCGGGATCGCAAACCGTTATCCATATGCATGGCGCTTTGATGCAGGCCACCTGCGCTGTGTGCCGCGCAACATGGGCCGCCCCTTTGACGATGGCGCCGGATGACCTTTGCCCCGACTGCGCGGCCCCCGCAACCCGCCCCGATATCGTCTGGTTTGGCGAAGTGCCCTATCACATGGATCAGATTGCAGAGGCGGTCAGCAATGCCGACCTTTTTGTCGCCATCGGGACCTCGGCTGAGGTCTACCCCGCGGCGGGACTGGTTGAACTGGCACAAGGCCGCACATTGGAAATCAATCTGGCACCCTCCGCACAGGCCAACGCCTTTGAGGATCACTTGATCGGCCCCGCCACCAAAGTGGTGCCCAATTGGGTTGCAGGACTTCTCTGAAGCGCCGGGGCTGGACCTTTCCCGTCGGCGCGATAAGAAAGGGACATGAGCAAGATCACAGACATCCCAGCCCTTGCGGCCAATGTTCAAGCAGGCGACCGCCGCGCGTTGGCCCGCGCGATCACATTGGTCGAAAGTGGGCGGGCAGACCACCGGGAAGAAGCGCTGGCCTTGCTCGGCGCGCTTGGCACCCGCAAAGAGGCCTTGCGGATCGGCCTGTCAGGCACTCCCGGCGTCGGCAAATCGACCTTCATCGAGAGTTTCGGTCTGATGCTGACGGACATGGGTAAACGGGTGGCAGTGCTGGCGGTTGATCCTTCCTCTGCACGCTCCGGCGGCTCTATTCTGGGGGATAAGACCCGGATGGATCACTTGGCGCGCGATCCTCGCGCCTTCATCCGGCCTTCGCCCAGCCAGACCCAGTTGGGCGGCGTGGCCCGGCGCACGCGTGAGGCGGTAGCGCTTTGCGAAGCAGCGGGGTTCGACGTGGTTCTGATTGAAACTGTGGGCGTAGGTCAGTCCGAAACTGTCGTGGCGCAGATGGCCGACCTTTTTGTGCTACTGCTGGCCCCTGCGGGCGGGGACGAGCTGCAAGGGGTCAAGCGCGGCATCATGGAAATGGCCGATCTGATCCTTGTGAACAAAGCTGATGGTGACCTCAAGGCACAGGCCACGCGAACCTGTGCTGACTACGCAGGAGCGTTGCGGTTGCTGCGCAAACGGGCGCGGGATCCAGAGGGTTTCCCAAAGGCACTCACGATTTCAGCGTTGGAAGCGGACGGCCTGCAAGCGGCCTGGGATGAGATGGTAGCACTTGCGGCATGGCGGCAGGACGCGGGGGTTTGGGCGCGGACGCGTGAGGATCAAGCGAGCTATTGGTTCAGCGAAGATGTGCGGCATGGGTTGCTGCAGATGCTGCAGGACGACCCCAATTATATGGAACGCCTACGGCTGGCAGAAGCAGACGTCAAATCGGGCGCGAAAACGCCAACACGTGCTGCGGCAGAGGTCTTGGACCCGATCAGGCGCAAGTTACGCTAAGATGGACAAGACATCGGCATTTGATGGCATGATGTGGCTGCGCGGGGCTCTGAGCGAACAGCATCTTGCCGCGCTGGACACTCTTGGTACGATGCAGGCCAAGCCCGGATTACGCATTGGGCTAAGCACTTTAGTTCTGGATGCGCTGCGCCCGGTTGATCAGCGGATCCAGAAAGTTCTACCAAAGATGGAGCCGGTGCGGCTTGTCGCATTTGACAAGACCAGCCAATCAAACTGGGCGCTGCCCTGGCATCAGGACAGGGTGATCGAGGTCAAGGAAAACCATGATGTCGACGGATATGACAACTGGGATCAGAAGGATGGCATCTGGCATTGCGAACCGCCGGTTTCGCTTTTGAAGCAGATGCTGTTTGTGCGCGTCCACCTCGATGACACCGACGGTGATGGAGGTGCGATGGAGGTGGCCATTGGCAGCCACCAGGAAGGCAAAATCGATGCTGGGCAGGCCAAACCCTATGCAGAGCGTTATCAGACCCACGTGTGCCAAGCGCGACGCGGCGATGTTCTGGTCATGGATATGTTGACGCTGCACCGCTCGCTGCCTGCGCGCAAACCATCGTCTCGCAGGGTGTTGCGGGTCGATTACGCTGCGATAGATTTACCGTACCCTCTGGCATGGGCAAAATGATCGATGCGGACTGCCATATCGGGTTGACGGGATCAAGGAATCCGCCTATCTCGCGCTGATCTTATTACCGACCCTGCGGATGCGGGGTTCCAACCCCGTATCACAAGATGTCCCGCCGTCCGGGTGTGTGATGTCGAAAAACAAGGATGATGCTCATGTCGCGCCGTTGCGAACTGACTGGAAAAGGCCCAATGTCTGGCAACAATGTCAGCCACGCCAAGAACCGTACCCGCCGTCGTTTCCTGCCGAACCTGCAGGATGTAACGCTACAGTCCGACGTGCTGGGCCGGTCTTTCAAACTGAAAATTTCCAACGCTGCACTGCGCACCGTTGATCACCGTGGTGGTCTGGATGCGTTCATGGCGAAAGCCAAAGATGCAGAACTGTCAGCCGATGCGCTGAAGATCAAGAAAGAGATTGCGAAAGCGACAGCGGCCTAAGCGCCTCGCTTTTTGCTGATTGAAGGCCCGGTGATCGCAAGATCAGCGGGCCTTTCTCCTTTCTAGGGCGTAGGTGGGCTAAAGCCCACCTTACACAATCCACCTGTGCGGTCTGTAAGGTGGTGTCTTGACCCACCTTATGGCAAAGATCAGCCATGACCGCCTTGCCCATCGATCCTGTCCTGCCTGACCTGATGGCGGCCCTCGCATCGCAGGGCCTTGCTGTCCTGCAGGCCCCACCCGGTGCGGGCAAAACCACCCGCGTACCGCTGGCCATGCTGGAGGCCAATGTCACCTCCGGCAAGATCATCATGCTGGAACCGCGCCGCCTGGCAGCGCGCGCCGCGGCAGAACGTCTGGCCGAAGGCTTGGGCGAAAAACCGGGCCAAACTGTGGGCTACAGGATGCGGGGGGACAGTACCGCAGGCAAACGGATCGAGGTGGTTACCGAAGGTATCCTGACCCGGATGATCCAGACCGACCCCGCGCTCACCGGCATCGGCGCGGTGATTTTCGACGAATTCCATGAACGCTCACTCAACGCCGATCTGGGCCTCGCGCTGGCCTGGGAGGCCCGCAGCGTGCTGCGCCCCGACCTGATCGTGCTGGTCATGTCCGCCACGCTGGATGCCACACCTGTTGCAGCCATGCTCGACAACGCCCCGGTGATCACGTCTGAAGGCCGCGCTTTTCCGGTCACCACGCATTTTCTGGACCGCAACTTGCCCAAAGGCACCCGATTGGAAGCCGCCACCGCCGATCTGATCGCCAAGGCCGTGGCCCAGACCACCGGCGGCGTGCTGGCCTTCCTTCCCGGCGAAGGTGAAATCCGCCGCGTGGCCGCTCAACTGGACGGGCGCCTGTCTGCGGACTGCCACATCCGCCCGCTTTATGGTGCCCTGCCCTTTGCCGAGCAGCGCAAGGCCATCACCCCCGCCACATCAGGACGCAAGATCGTGCTGTCGACCTCTATCGCCGAGACCTCGCTGACCATCGAAGACGTCCGAGTTGTCGTTGACGCAGGCCGCGCGCGCCGCGCACGGTTTGATCCCTCTTCTGGCATGTCCAGACTGGTCACCGAAAAGGTCAGCAAGGCCGAAGCCACACAACGCGCCGGACGCGCGGGTCGGGTGGCGGCGGGCGATGCATATTGCTTGTGGACCAAAGGCGAACACGGCGCATTGCCCGCCTTTGCCCCTGCCGAAATTGAGGCCGCAGATCTGGCCAGTCTTGCGCTTGAAATGGCCGCTTGGGGCAGCGATGATCTGGGCTTTCTGACACCACCGCCCGAAGGGGCCATGGCCGAGGCGCGCGCATTACTGCGCAGCCTGAATGCGTTGGAAGCGACCGGCCGGATTACCGGGCACGGGCGGGCCTTGGCCAAGTTGCCGTTGCACCCGCGTCTGGCACATATGCTGCAAAAGGCAGGCAAACAGGCCGCTCCATTGGCCGCCTTGCTTGCCGCGCGCGATCCTTTGCGCGGCGCCCCGGTTGATCTGTCGTTGCGGATGGGGGCACTTCAGAAACGCTACGACGGGCCCGGACAGCTGCACCCCGGTGCGATGTCCCAGATCAAGGCCGAAGTACCACGCCTTGCCCGCGGTCTGACGGATCAGCCTCGGCTAAGCCTTGGGCAACAGGCGGCACTCGCCTACCCTGACCGCATTGGCCTGCGTCGCAAGGGCGATGACCCGCGATATGTGCTTTCTGGTGGCAAGGGCGCCTATCTGGATGCTGCCGACCCCCTCGCCGGTGCGCGTCTATTGGTGGCAACTGATCTGGATGGCGACACGCGCGAAGCGCGTGTCAGGCAGGCCGCGTCCATCACCGAGGCTGAAGTGCGTGAGATTTTTCATGATGACATCGTTTGGAACGATCTGTGTTCATGGTCCAAGCGCGATCGCCGTGTGCTGACCCGACAACAGGAAACTTTGGGCGCTTTGGTGCTTGATGACAGGGTCTGGTCGGATGCATCGCCCGATGCCGTTGCCCAAGCCATGCTGGAAGGTGTGCGCCAGTTGGGCCTGCGTCCCTCGGATGCGGCTGCGCGGTTCCGGGCGCGGGTGGCCTTGGTTGATAACCTGCCGGCCATGGATGATGCGGCCTTGTTAGCAAATCTCGAAGACTGGCTTTTGCCGCATCTGTCCGGCGTGCGTTCTGCGGAGGACTGGAAGCGCTTTGATCTACTGCCCGCCTTGCGGGCTATGCTGGATTGGGACCAGATGCAGCGGTTAGACCGCGCCGCACCTGCACATTTCGAAACGCCACTGGGCCGCAAAACCCCCATCGACTACGCTGGCGAAGTACCGAGCATCACCCTGCGCCTGCAAGAAATGTTCGGCGTCACCACCCACCCGCAAATTGGTAAGACACCGCTACGGGTGACATTGCTTTCACCGGGCCAGAAACCGGTGCAGGTCACACAGGATATCGTTGGGTTCTGGGCGACCTCCTATGCGGATGTGCGCCGCGACATGCGCGGCAGGTATCCGCGCCATCCCTGGCCCGAAGACCCGACCCAGGCGGACCCCACATTGCGCGCCAAACCACGCGGCACCTGACCGCCAACTGTTGCTATTGCCGCAAAGATGAGCACGTAGTTTGGCGCGAGGGTCGTGACGCGGTGGTAAGCTAGATCCGCGCTGTTCCTACTGATCCATGTTCCAACCATGCGCGATCGTCCCCGGTAAGATGCGCATCCATCATCGCATCATAGGCTGCCAACTCTTCGTCCGACAGCTTCCCATGCCATTTACCGCTGGTCCCGCTGTGAAAAAACGCAGCGTCTGACTTCATAAAACCCTTACCCCCCGATGGAGCAAAGCGCACGGCATTGGCCTTCATGTTGTCAAAGGTTGCAGCCTGCACCAATTGCTTCATCAACGCCTCGCCATGGGATATGTCCAACAATCCGGCCAGTTTGGCAAATGTACCCGGCAAATCACGGGTCATGTCAGCATAGTGAAAGAGCGACACGTTCGGACGGTCTGCCACAGCCCTTGCAGCTTTGTAATGCTGAAGGATATGCGCCAGCGGCATGGCATCAGTATCGAAACCTTCCGCGCCGCCATCCAGAAAGCGACGGAAGGTAAGGCCATCGGGGTCGTCCTCTGGATACCACGGATCAAACCATGGCATTGGGATGTTTCGCACGTGTTTGCGATACGAAAAATGCGCATCAAGCGGATGCCGGAACACACAGATGTACTGCGCCTGATCATCCAGCGGTAAGCCGTCCATGGGTGTATGGCTTTTCATGCTGCGCCGGTGCGGCATAGCTTCCAGCCGTGCGGCGACTTCGGACATCTCGCGAATACGAATGTCGACCCACGGCATTTTGACCGACAGCTCTGTTTCGACCTCTGGGTCGCCGGAAAACAGCAGTGCCACTATGGTTTGGATCCACGTCGTGCCGCATTTCGGGGGCGTGACAACGAACACATCATCGGGGCGGATGGCCACCATATCCCACCGTCGGTTGTCGGTCAGCGGGCCGAGGTAGAGCTTGCGGTGCATCATGTCGAAAGCCTCTTGCAAATCACCCCCTTGATGAAAGGTGGTGTGAAGGAAGAACGCAACAGAGAAGGCACAGCGTAACACATTTCGCAGCCGCTTCAGTCAATGCCGACAACACTTCTGCAAAAGGCTCGTTTTGGCCTCACACTCCTAAACAGTACCGCATGATCGCCTTTTGGGCGTGCAGCCGGTTTTCCGCCTCGTCGAAGATCACCGAACTGGGGCCATCCATGACACTGCTGGTCGCTTCATCATCGCGGTGCGCGGGCAGGCAATGCATGAACAGCGCGTCATCCTTGGCCTTGGCCATAAGCGCATCGTTCACCTGATAGCCGCGTAGCTGATTGTGCCGCCGCTCACGCGCCGATTGCGGATCATGCATGCTGACCCATGTATCTGTCACCACCAGATCAGCCCCCTGCACGGCCTCATTGGGATCACGTACCTTGGTATAAAGCCCATTCAATGCAGGCTCTGGGTCCAAGGGGGGTGGCCCAGTAAAGACCAGATCGAACTCAAACTGTTTGGCGGCATGGGCGAAACTAGCAAAGACGTTGTTGCCATCCCCCGACCAGACTACCTTTTTGCCTTTGATCGGGCCGTTGTGTTCTTCAAACGTCATGACATCCGCCATGATCTGACAGGGGTGCGTGCGGTTGGTCAGCCCGTTGATCACGGGGACCGTGGCGTATTCGGCCATATCCAGCAGGGTCTGTTCCTCAAACGTGCGGATCATGATCAGATCGACATAGCGCGACAGCACACGGGCGGTATCCGCAATCGTCTCACCATGACCTAGCTGCATATCGGCCCCTGACAGCACCATCGTCTGACCACCCATCTGACGCACACCCACATCGAAAGACACGCGCGTCCGGGTGGATGGTTTTTCAAAGATCAGGGCCACCATATGGCCCGCCAAAGGCTGATCGGCGTCAGGTGTTCCCTTGGGCTTGCCTGCGCGGGCCGTTTTCATTGCCCGCGCATTGTTAATGATCCCCCGCAGGGCATCAGAGGACGTGGCATCAATATCAAGAAAGTGGTTCATCAGTTTCGCTTTTTGTTGGGTCCGGACATCCCGGCCAGTTGTTAGTTATGGGTCATCACCTGCACAAGGCGCCCATCACGGGTCGCGGCAAGGCGTCGGTTCATGAAACCTGCTTGTCGGAAAATGCTGATCCCGCGGGTGTCCGTGGAATTGGGCCCAACGGCGACCTGCGGAAACTTCACCCGCAAGTCGCGGACCCGCGCCTCAATGTAGCCTACCGAATGCCCCTGCCCCAGAAAATCCGCGTCGCCCACAAAGGTGGACATCACCCGCACGCCGCGCGGCAAGTCGGCATATTGGGGCATGCCAAAGGTCTGCACATCATGGTCGTGCAGGTAGGCGAAGGGGTGGTCGATCAAAGAGACGACCTGCATATCAATATCAGAATTTTCCATATCTTGCTGCATCAGTGCCAGTTGCGTTTCCGCGTTTTCCCACCAGGTTTTGACATGCGCAGTGGCCAGCCAGCGGCGCATCAAAGGCAAATCAGCCTCGGTCAAACGGCGGAAAGTGTAGTTACGCATCGGCCCCCTTCACTTGGGACGCGGCAGCATCCAGCAAATCGACAGCTGTCGCAATCTCCTCATCTGTGATCGTCAAGGCAGGCAGCAAGCGCACGACATTGTCGGCGGCAGGCACGGTCAGAACCCCCTGCCCATAGCCTGCGGCAACGACATCCGTGTTGGTGGCCTTGCACTTCAGACCCAGCATCAGGCCCGCGCCACGCACTGCATCAAAGACATCGGGATGTGCGGCCACCAGTCCTTCCAGCTTTTGACGCATCAGTGCGGCCTTACGGTTCACCTCTGCCAGAAAGGCCTCATCGCCCACGATCTCTATCACCTTGGCACCAACCGCGCAGGCCAGCGGATTGCCACCATAGGTCGACCCATGCGTGCCTGCGGTCATGCCAGTGGCCGCGTTTTCCGTGGCCAGCACAGCACCCAAAGGGAAGCCCCCGCCGATGCCCTTGGCGACCATCATGATATCGGGCGCTACACCAGCCCATTCATGGGCAAAGAGCTTGCCTGTCCGGCCCATTCCGCATTGCACCTCATCTAGGATCATCAAAATACCATGCTGATGGCACAGATCACGCAAACCTTTCAGGCAAGCGTCAGGCAGCGGACGAATGCCGCCCTCGCCCTGAATGGGTTCGACCAGAATGGCGGCTGTCTTATCTGTTGCGGCAGCGTTCAGCGCATCATGATCACCGAACTCCAGATGCGTAAATCCGGGCAGAAGTGGGCCAAAGCCCTTGGTCATTTTCTCGGATCCGGCAGCGGCAATCCCCGCGCTCGACCGGCCATGGAAAGAGCCTGAGAACGTGATGATCTCGACCCGTTCCGGCTGACCTTTTTCATGCCAGTATTTGCGCGCCATCTTGACCGCCAATTCACAGGCTTCGGTGCCGGAATTGGTAAAGAACGCAGTGTCCGCAAAGGTTTGTTCCACCAGTGCATCCGCCAGCTTTTGCTGGGCGGGAATATTGTAAAGGTTTGAGACATGCCACAGTGCGTTCGCCTGTTCGCCAAGCGCTTTGACCAAAGCCGGATGCGCGTGGCCCAGCGCATTCACCGCGATCCCGGCCCCAAGGTCCAAAAAGCGTCGCCCGTCTTCTTCCACTAACCAAGAGCCTTGCCCAGACACGAATGTCAGCAGCGCGCGTGAATAGGTCGGCAAAATAGACGTGATCATGGTGATCATCCTTAAAACTTAGCCCGATTGGTTCAGAACCATGCGGGGGTGTCAACAATGTTTGGGGTTTATGACGGACGTGACAAAAGGCGGCGCAAAATCAGCGTCGGCGTCGGCTTTGATATGTCAATGCAGTGGTCATGGGGCATCGGTAGCGCAAAGACATGCGCGATGGAAGCCCCGAAATGACACATCGCCCCGGACAAAGCCGAGGCGAAGCTTGCGCTGGTTGGGCCCGCGCCCCTCCGGTTAGGCGCGCTGCCCGGCTTGTGATATGATCGCAGGCCAAGGGGGCATGGGATGACCGAAAAAACACTCAAGATCCTTGTTGGCACCACCAAGGGCACCTTTGTGATCCAAGGTACGGCGGACCGCGACGCATGGTCTGTGAACGGGCCCCTCTGCAATGGTTGGTCCATCAGCCATTTGGCGGGCGATCCTGAAACCGGGCGCATCTGGGCCGGTGGTGGCGGTGATTTTTTTGGTGCAGGCGTCTGGACCTCCGAGGACGGCGGCAACACATGGTCCGTAACCCGGTTGACCGAAGGCGAAATGGACGGCTGGGCCGCTGACGCCCCCGATTTTGCCAAGTCGATGGGCTGGACTGGCGATGCACTGCCCTTTGGACAGGATTTCAGCCAAATCTGGTCGCTGCATTATGCCCATGGCGTGCTTTACGCCGGGGCCAAGCCTGCCACCCTGCTGCGCAGTCGTGACTTTGGAAAGACATGGGAAAAACTGGATGCGCTGACCGAACACCCCTCTGCCGCCGGGTGGAACCCCGGTGCCGCCGGACTGGTGCTGCACACGATTGTTACAGACCCGGCTGATGCGCAGAAAATTTGGGTGGGCATCTCGGCAGCGGGGGTCTTTGCGTCCGAGGACGGCGGTACAAGCTGGGAGCGGCGCAACCGTCTAGCCAATGCAACAGCCTGCGAAGGACATGATCATCCGGCCGCACCCAGCGGTGGCGAAGTGGGCCATTGCGTGCACAACATGATGCGCGCGCCCGGTGACGCCGATGTGCTTTATCAACAAAATCATCATGGTGTCTGGCGCTCGGGCGATGGCGGGCGCAGTTGGGATGATATCGGTCAAGGGCTACCTTCGACCTTTGGCTTTCCGATCCGCGTGCATCCGCGCGATCCGCAAACGATCTGGACGATCCCGCTGAACGGCGACAGTCAGGGACGGTTTCCACCCGATGCCGCGGCCGCCGTCTGGCGGTCCACCGACGGCGGACAAAGCTGGCAGGATTGCAGAGAAGGCCTGCCACAAGAGAACTGCTATTTCACCGTACTGCGTCAGGCCATGGCTGGAGACGCGCTGGACCCCGCAGGGGTATATTTCGGCACCAACAGCGGGTCAATTTTTGGCAGCTTTGATGGTGGCGACACATGGGAGGAACTTGTGCAGCACTTGCCCACGATCCTCGCGGTTGAAGTGATGGCGACGACCTAAGCAATCGGCGCTTGCCAGCCCCGGCGCCGCGGTTCAGACAGTGGCCATGACCATCCGCGCCGCCAACCCACCTCTTGCCATCGCATTCATGCTGACAGCGACCGCGTTTATCGCAGGTACCATGCTGGTGGCAAAGTCGCTGGGCACTGATGCTTTGGGGCCGACTCTGCATCCGCTTCAGATCAGCCACGGGCGGTTCTTGTTCGCATTTGCGGCCATCGCAAGTGCAGCGGCCGTGCTACGCCCCAAGATCAGCCGACCGCATTTGGGACTGCACATCGGCCGCACGGTCTTTGGATGGGGAGGGGTGACGCTGATGTTCGCGGCAGTGGCCTATATCCCCCTGTCCGACGCGACAGCGATCAGCTTCCTCAACCCTGTCTTTTGCATGCTGCTGGCGATCCCACTGCTAGGCGAACGGGTGGGGCCTTGGCGGTGGTTGGCTGCTTTCATGGCCTTAGGCGGGGCCTTGATCCTGTTGCGCCCCGGCCCTGAATCATTCCAACTGGCCGGGCTTTTGGCACTGGGGGCCGCGGTCATCATGGGAATGGAACTTATCTTCATCAAGAAACTCGCCGATCGCGAACCTCCATTCCAAATCCTTCTGGTAAACAACGCGTTGGGTGTCTGCATCGCAAGCCTTGCAGTGATCCCCGTTTGGATGATGCCAACCCCAGCGCAATGGGGGGCATTGGCCACATTGGGCTGTCTGATGGCCATGGCGCAGGCCTGTTTCGTGAATGCGGTCGCGCGGGCAGATGCCAGTTTCATCACGCCGTTCAGCTATGTGACCCTGATCTTTGCGACACTCTATGACTTGCTGATCTTCGATGTCTGGCCCGATCAGATCAGCATTCTAGGTGCAGTGATCATTCTGACCGGGGCATCGCTTTTGGCTTGGCGGGAACGACGGGCTGTTGCCTGACGGAAACGCGAGGCCCTGTTCATTTTACGAACAAATTCCGGCCACGATTGTGTTTTACGCGGACTTCATGAACGACATCTACGAGTTTCGCCGCGCCGCAGGCAAAGGCGCCATCCTGCTGACCTTTATCGCCGTCTTGCTGTTGCTTATGGCCGTGGTGATCTATGCGGTGGCATCATTGATCTGGCTGGCTTGGGTCTTTGTTGGGATCACCATTGTCTGGATGTTGCTGCCCCGCCCTGCTCTGGGCATCCGCGTAGATGAGACCAACCTGACAGTCTCAGCCTGGAGCAAGCCGCGCGCTATCGCACTTGATGACATCGCGCATCTGCGCGCGTACGAGAACAAAAGCGGGACCGAGGTGACCGTCGTCTACAAAGACAAATCCGAAGAGTCGCTTTTTTCCGGTGACTTTCCCGATATCGACACGCTCATCTCCATCATGGCAGCGCGCGGGATTGCCGTCAGGGATGAGGCTCTTTAGGCCTTAAGCCGATAGCCTGTGTGCATCCAGCGCAGGCAAATGCTGACCACCACAATGCAAGCCGCACCCACGACCAACAGCCCAATCCAAGGGCTGCTGTCGCTGACCCCGATCATGCCAAAGCGCACACCATCAATGATGTAGAAGAATGGGTTCGCATGGCTCAGGGTTTGCATGAAGGGCGGCAAAGCCTCGATCGAATAGAATGTACCGGACAGAAACGCCAAAGGCGTGACCAGAAAGTTGGAAATGGCCGAAAGCTGATCGAACTTATTGGCAAAGATACCCGCAATCATGCCCAGCCCTCCCATCAGGATGGATCCCAGCAGCACGAAGATCAGAACCCAGATCGGGTTTTGCAGGCCAACCCCCAGAAACACCGCGGCCCCCACGGCAATCACCACCGCAACCAGCCCGCCACGTGCAATGGCTCCGCCCAGATAGCCAGTGACCAGCTCACCCGCTGACAGCGGCGGCATCAGCGTATCGACGATGTTGCCCTGCACCTTGGCCGAGGCCAGCGAAGAGGACGTATTGGCAAAAGCGCTCTGGATCACCGTCATCGTGAGAATACCCGGAGCAAGAAATGTCATGAAGGGAACCCCCATCACATCGCCGCGCTGCGATCCGATGGCGATGGTAAAGATCATCAGGAACAGCCCCGCATTGATTAGCGGTGCCATGACTGTTTGCGACCAGACATTCATAAAGCGCTTGATCTCGCGCCGGGTCAGTGTCCAGGTGCCCAGCCAGTTGACACGGCCAAAGCGGCGTACGCCCATTTGAATCTTTTCGCTCATCACAATCGTTCCTTGTTTGCCCTTTGCACATAGTCGATCATGGCCCGATAGCCAGCCTATGAATGGCGTGTTAAGCAATGTCCCCGTCCGACACTTCATTGCCTGAGGTCCTCATGCGTCTATTTTTTTCAATTATTCTGGCCCTTTGGGGCTTAGCTGCTCACGCCGATAACCTCGACCCATCTCTGCCCGCGCTCTATGCTGTCACCGGAGTTGCCGCAGATGACAGTTTGAATGTGCGGGCAGGTCCACGCGGCGGTGACGACATCGTCGGCACGCTGGCACCAGATAAAGACGGGCTGGAGGTCGTGGCGCTTAGCCGTGAAGGCAATTGGGCGTTGCTGAATTACGGCGAAGGTGCGGGCTGGGTCTCTATGCGGTTCCTCACACCACAACCCATGGCCACAACCGTTCTAGGGCTGCCCGTGGGCTTGCAGTGCTTCGGGACAGAGCCGTTTTGGGACATTACATTCTTTGACGAAATGAACCTGATCTTGAACACACCAGACAGCGAAACCACCCATGCGATCACGGCCAATGCACCGGCACCGGAATTCGTGAACCTGGCAGAGACCGGGTTCAGCTTTGCATGGCGCAACGATCGCAACATTGTCAGCGCGCATATCCTACCCGGCGCGTGCTCTGACGGGATGAGCGACCGGCGCTACGGGCTGCATTATGTCGATGATCAGGGCTTGCGACGCGGGTGCTGTAGCCTCAATTGATGTGAACGGGCGCGACGCATGTGGCTCCAACGCCAGAACTTGCGCAAAAGGCGCCCGCGCGCCTTCACATCAGCGGCGGCAATGATTAGTATGCTCAGATCAGATAGAACGGCCCGGCACACCCAAAGATGATGCCCGGCCACAATGACCAAAGGAATACATATGTCCTGGACAGACGAGCGCGTTGAGACGCTCAAAAAGATGTGGGGCGAAGGCCAGTCGGCCAGCCAGATCGCTAAGGAACTGGGCGGTGTCACCCGCAATGCCGTGATCGGCAAGGTACACCGTTTGGGCCTGTCCAATCGGGCGGGGTCCGGTGGCGGGTCCACTGCCAAGGCAGCGCCAAAGGAAAAACCCGCAGCAGCGGCCAAGCCTGCGGCAAAACCCGCACCCAAGCCCAAGGCCGCCCCTGCCTCAACCCCGCCAAAGGAAGAGCAGGAGCTTGATGAAAATGGGATTCCAATCTCTGCCGCACGGCGGGCGATTATCCCGGCGGGTCAACCCCTGCCACCGCAGCCATCAGCGAATGAGATTAGCCCAGAGGCATTGGCCAAAGTCAGCGAAGTTGAAAAGACCGCCAAGCGGATCACCCTGATGGAATTGACCGAAAAGACCTGCAAATGGCCAGTGGGTGATCCGGCAACGGATGATTTCTGGTTCTGCGGCCTGAGTGTTCAGCAGGGTAAGCCCTATTGCGAGGCGCATGTCGGCGTAGCATTCCAGCCGATGTCATCGCGGCGCGACCGGCGGCGGTAGCGAACGGATCAACAGGTAAGGTGGATCAAGATCCACTTTACGTCCCGGAAAAGGCCGCAAACAGTTGCGGCCTTTGTCGTTTTGGCAAGGGCAATAGCTATCGCAAGCGGAACCGTGTGCGCAGGCCAAGCCCGAGAAAGAACAGCACGATGAAGGCCATGACGGTTTGCCCACCAGCGAAAAACTCCATCGCTTGGCTAAGGTCTCCCGTTTCATCCTTCAGATAAGTCCCTTGCAAGCCAAAGAACTTGAACATCACTGCAAAGGAATAGACCAAGGCTTTCACCACCGAAAACCCAAGCTGTGTTGCATAAATCAGCGCGCCAACAACCCAAAGTGCCGCCAGCAGAAGCGTCGGGCGGCTGATCGAATGGCCGTAGTCCGAAACCGCGCCATAGAACAAGACAGGTAGACGCCGCAACCACGGGCCAGTCCGGCCCGCGGCCCACATTTCGCGCCTAAAGAAAAAATGCTCTTCTTCGGGCAGCATCTGACGCGACATGGCATGGCGAAGGGCGGCAGAAGAGGCTTTGATGATCTCAGGGTCTTGGGTAGCGGACGTATGCTCTGCTTCTCTATGGGCCAGTCCGCGCTCTCCTGTGCTCTTTGTCTTTAGCGGTGGCCAAAGATCTTTGATGGCCGTGACTTTGGTTGAAGCGGGAAGCGAAGTGTTTGTTAACACGGGCATAACATCGGGGAATGCCGCGTCCTCAAACGAGACTGGACCTTGAAAAATCGCATTGGCAAAAGTCAGGCTATTGGCTGGCGTTTCATAAGGGCCAAACCGCCGGCGAAAGAAGTCTGCACGGTCCGAAAAACGTGCCCCTGAAAAAAGCGTTGCCGTTCCAAAGTGCGCAAACTCGCCTTCGGTTTGCAAAGACGTCCAACCAGTGAACTTCGCCGCCCCTTCGAATTGAACCTCACGAAAATCCGCCAATTCGTCAAAGCTAGCACCTGTAAAGCTGGCGGTCTGATGAAATGTCGAGAACTGAAAGTCGGCAACCCCTTTGAACACTGCCTGATTGAAATGTGCGTGGCCAATTAACTGCGACGCAACGATCATTACCTTGCCGTCAAAGACAGTTTTATCAAACACCAGCACGCCCAAAGCCACGCCGCTCAGCATGAGTAGCGGCGCCTCAAAAACCGATTCACTGAAAGTCGTATGCGCCGGCAGCAACATGTTTGAAATCTCCAGCGGTTGCGAAAACAGCGTGTTCGTCAATTGCGGAGAACGACGAGCGTCGGGCATCGCCGGGGGTGGCCCTCCTTTCGGGTTGCGCAGGTTCCATTGCTCTTCGTATTTCTCCTTTAGCACTGGCAAGATGTCATCAAATGGGGTTTCCGGATAGTAAGCCTCACCAATCCGGTTCTTAGCATCTTGCTGCGCTACATCGCTTAACCCACTCAAAACAAAGACGTTCCAGGAGCGGGCGTTTTCTCTGCTCGCTTCCCAATTTGTTGTCCCGCCGACGTCGCCGTGAAGCGTCATCATCAGATACCAGGGATTTTGATTGGCAATTCGCAGTTCTGACTTATTCATCATACTCTCCTGCTTCGACGCAACGAACATGACCGAGCACCTGCATCCCATCAACCCATTCCCAACTCCCTCGCCTCGCGCTATAGGGGCGCCATGACCCAGAACCCCCCATCGCTCCGCCCTGACCTCGCGCCCTCAGCGAAAATCACTGATGCCCCGCGCGACGGCCAGCCAACCATTGGCATGGTCTCGCTTGGCTGTCCCAAAGCGCTGGTGGACAGTGAACGCATCCTCACCCGGCTCAGGGCCGAGGGCTATGCCATCTCTCCCGATTACGCAGGCGCTGAGGCGGTGATCGTGAACACTTGCGGGTTTTTGGACTCAGCCAAGGCGGAATCCCTCGATGCCATCGGTGAGGCGTTGCAGGAAAACGGCAAGGTTATCGTGACGGGCTGTCTGGGGGCTGAACCGGATTACATCCGGGAACATCACCCCCAAATCCTCGCCGTCACGGGCCCGCATCAATACGAACAGGTGCTGGACGCCGTGCACGCCAACGTGCCCCCAGCCCCCGACCCGTTCATCGACCTGCTTCCAGCGAGCGGGGTCAGCCTGACGCCGCGCCACTACAGCTATTTGAAAATCTCCGAGGGCTGTAACCACAAATGCAAGTTCTGCATCATCCCCGACATGCGCGGGCGGCTTGCTTCAAGGCCTGCCCATGCCGTGTTGCGCGAGGCGGAAAAGCTGGTGCAGGCGGGGGTCAAGGAACTGCTGGTGATATCTCAGGACACCTCTGCCTACGGTCTCGATCGGAAATACGATGTGAACCCGTGGAAAGACCGCGAGGTGCGCAGCCACATCACCGACCTGACGCGCGAGCTGGGGCAATTGGGTGCTTGGGTGCGTCTGCACTACGTCTACCCCTACCCCCACGTGCGTGACCTGATCCCTATCATGGCGGACCCGACCAACGGCGTACTGCCTTATCTGGATATCCCTTTTCAGCATTCGCATCCCGACGTGCTGCGGCGCATGGCGCGGCCTGCGGCGGGCGCAAAGACCTTGGACGAGATTGCTGCATGGCGCGCGGAATGCCCTGATGTCACCCTACGGTCGACGTTCATCGTGGGCTACCCGGGCGAGACTGAGGCCGAGTTCCAGCACCTGCTGGATTGGCTGGATGAAGCACAGTTGGACCGCGTGGGATGCTTTCAATACGAAAACGTGGCTGGGGCGCGGTCAAACGCCCTGCCCGACCATGTGGCATCCGAGGTCAAACAAGACCGTTGGGACCGGTTCATGGCCAAAGCCCAAGAGATTTCAGCGGCGAAGCTGGCGGCCAAGGTGGGGCGGACCTTGGAGGTGATCGTGGACGACATTGACGACGACGGGATCGCGACCTGCCGGACATGGGCGGATGCGCCAGAGATTGATGGGAATTTGTTTATTGATGAAGGGGTTGAGGGGTTGAGCGTTGGGGATGTTGTGACGGTCGAGGTTGAGGAAGCGGGGGAGTATGATTTGTGGGGGTCAATCGTTACGTTTTAGCACAATTGTATCGTGATCATGCTCACCGATTTCGTCAACGTGCCTAAAGTAAATCCGACTTTTTCGTATGCCAGGATGCTCTATCGGCTTAACGGTCTTCTGATCATCGCAAATATGACCCGGAACCAGATAGAAAACCTTTGATTAACGCACGGCGGTCTTGAACCTTTCAAGATTGATGCTGGAAGCAGGCGGGGTCATCCTGTTCAATCTGGTGATACTCATCATCAAATCATTTTCGTCCATTTTACTTTTTTGAGACAACTTTTTGAAAGTCTCATCCAATTCTGTACCGATATGGACGGTATATCCTGCTTCTTGTCCTTGAATAGGACCTTCAATTATTGAAATACGGAGTTCCTCATCAGAGTTATTGTCCCCAAATCTCTCACTCCAACCTTCAAATATTTTTAGTCCGGCATCAGGATTCGAAAAGCCAATGCCCAGATACGGGATTTGGCCATTCTCTAAAAACTCACCTGTCACAAAGAAGGTCCCTCGCCATTTTGCCGAGTTCCATAGGTCTACATCTATGGCGCCACCAACATAGATTGTTCCACCAGATTTGGCGTCGGGCGTGGGCAACTTACGCCGTGTCCCTAGGCGGGGTTTCTGGGCCTTTGGTTGGTTGGTAATCCTGCGGTAGATCTTCTCATATCCCTCCTCACCATCAATCAGATATCTTGTGAACGCCCGCAACGGAGTGGGAATAAAACGAGCGTCGTCCTCAGAAAAAATGGCGGGAATGAAACCCTTCGTCTTCATATCGCTCTCATAGAGATGCTGCCTGAGAATTCCACCTTCCCATTTTGCACCCAGCCCGACACCATCAATTTCATCACCAAGAAGTCGATCATGATAGAGCTCGGATCCGATAACTACCACAAAATCCGCATCTCGAATTTGTCGCTCCATCCAAAGTGGCCAACCGTGCTCGGGTGACTCCTCGTACTGATCTATGTTCGCATCAACGCCGTCCTCACGAAGACGGTTTGCAAAATCAAGAGCCCTGCCTTTGTGAATTTCAGTGTCGTGACTATAACTGATAAAGACGCGCTCGGGAGCATTTGGCTTCGCCATTCTTGATCCTTGTAGGAAGTTTCGGACGTCTAGCCGACACTGCATACAATCGCAAGGCGAACTCCCCTTACCATTTTTGAAACAAAGCGTAGCTGTTATGGCCGAATAGCCATCGGGTTGAAACCCAAGCGCATCAACGGTGGGTTTCACCCACCCTACCGTCCACCTGCCGTAAGGTGGATCATGATCCACCCCTACCGATCATCCAAATAAACCCGCACTGCGTCCTGCACCCGCCGGAACCGGTCTCCACCTAGCTTCACACCACCAAACCAGCGGGTCACCACAACGATGTGGCCCTCTAGCCCTTCCCGCTCCAGCATCCGCAGGATCACCATGCCAGCCCCGCTTTCGCCGTCGTCGTTCTTCAACGGCCCATCCGGCAGCAGTACGGCCCATGTGTTATGCGTGGCTTTTGCGAATTTCTTACGGCGGCACAGCGTTTTCACAAACGCCTTCGCCTCCTCCGCTGACCCCACGGGGCCACCGGCCACCGCGTATTTGGAGCCGCGGTCGCTCAGCACATTTTCGATGACTTTCAGTGTCTTGAACCCTTACGACGTGACCTCGCGCGCCGCGCCATGCCCCGAACAGCCCATGCCGCCGGGCAGGCTTTGCGCTGGTGTCGCATCACCGGGGATCATGGCGCAGGCACCGGCCCCCGCGTCCCATTCCATGCCCACCGGGCAGCTTTGCGCCTGTGCAAGGGGCTCTGCGGGTGCGGGCGCTGTTGTTTCCTGCGCCTGTGCGGCGACGGGCAACAGGATCAGGGCAAGGGCTGTGAGACGCATAAGGTCCTCCTGCGATCTATGTCTGCGGGCAGGATAGCCGCAAATCCCAATATCTCAAAGCGCCGGATGCGAGGCATCTTGACCCATATCAAAGCCGTGCCGTGCGCTTTCTGTTAGCACATCACCGACAATGCACAGGAGAGCGAGATGAAAGACGCAGCCGTCGCCGAGAAACCCAAAGCCCCCCTCAGGACGCGCAGACCCGCTGCTTTGGCGAAAATGGCCCGCCGCCCGTATGAGGCCGAAAAAGCCGAATTGCAGGCAGAGCTGCTCAAGGTGCAGCTTTGGGCGCAGGAAACCGGCCAGCGCTTTGTATTGCTGTTTGAAGGGCGCGATGCGGCAGGTAAGGGCGGGACAATCAAACGGTTCACCGAACACCTAAACCCCCGGACCGCTCGGGTTGTTGCCCTGAACAAACCCACCGATGAAGAGCGCGGTCAGTGGTATTTTCAGCGTTATATCAACCATTTACCCACATCAGGCGAAATGGTGTTGTATGACCGCAGCTGGTACAACCGCGCAGGCGTGGAACGTGTGATGGGCTTTTGCAAGCCTGAGGAATACCTCGAATTCATGCGCCAAACACCTGAATTGGAACGGATGCTGACGCGCTCTGGCATTCGCCTATATAAGTATTGGTTTTCGGTCACGCAGGACGAACAAAAGCGCCGCTTTGCCAGCCGTGCCACCGATCCGCTCAAGCAATGGAAGCTGTCCCCCATCGACAAGGCGAGCCTTGATAAATGGGACGACTACACCGAAGCCAAAGAAGCGATGTTCTTTTACACCGATACGGCTGACGCGCCTTGGACAGTGGTGAAATCCAACGACAAGAAACGCGCGCGCCTCAATTGCATGCGCCATTTCCTGTCCACATTGGATTATCCAGGCAAGGATCACACGATAGCGCAGTCACCCCAGCCTCAGATCGTGGGCAGCGCCCAGAAAATCGTGCATCGGGCTGATCATATTCTAGGCACAGCGCTCCACCCCGAAACCCGCCATGTGAAGGCATAAAAAAGGGCGCTGGAGAGAAAACAGCGCCCTTTCCATGCAGAGATCGTACGCTTCTCAGGTGCTGCGCAGCTCTGCGAAAGTATCATGGTTAACGCAATAGGCCGGAGCCTGATCAAGCTGCGGTCGTTGCCCAAGCAGTTTGTCACATTCGTCCACCTGCGCGCATCCACGGCAGCCTGTGATCATATCGGCATATGTGGTGATATCGATCTTGTCTTCGTCCAACGCAGTGGACAGATCGACGTCGCAGGCCTCTGCCATTTTGATGACCCGCCAGAAATGCGCGCGAGCGTCGCCCAAGGTTTGCATGATTGATCCTCCGATTGCGGTTGATAGGAGGCTAGCACCCCGCCGCAATCGACACCTTGCGCCAGATCAAACTTGTAGGACGACCAAACCCCATAGCGATGCCCTGCATCGGCGCCGCTGGAAGTGGTTCAGGCGTGATCTACCAGATCAAACCAACAATCACACAGACCCACGCCACGCCCACGCCAATCGCCGTGACGGCGACCGCTGCTGATCCGCAGTCCTTGGCCTGCTTGGCCGCATCCCGCTGTTCGGTGCCAATATCATCGACCACCCGCTCTATCGCGGTGTTCATGCATTCCGCCGCCAACACGATGATGCCACCCATCAACACCATGCCCCGTTCGCCCGCCGATAGCGGCAACACAAAGGCGAGCACGGCAAACACGACATTGATCACGATCCATTGCATCAGCGACCCTTCGGTGCGGTAGACGTGGACGACCCCCTCCCAAGACCAGATCGCGCGCTGACGCACACGCATAATTTGCTGCCACATTTGCTTGTCCTTCACTGGGTCTGGGTTGTCCAAGCAAGATCCTGAGCGATCCGGCCAGCACTGCCAAGTCTTCGTGATGACCCGACGAAACATTTGACCGGGGTTGTGACTTGCCTACCATCTGTTCGACTAACGAGGAAAAGCCGATGTATCCGACCTATGCCCGCTCTGAACGCATTGCTGATGGCACCATGCATGCCGTGGGGGTGATCGGCGCCTTGAGCGGGGCCATCGTCTTGATCGTTTGGAGTTCGGGGAACACTTCGCCTGGCCAGATCGCCGCAATTTGCATCTATGGGGCCACTTTGATCGCCACATTCGTGGCCTCGGCCTTTTATCACATGACACCTTGGGAGCGGATCAGACCCATCCTGCGCCGCTTTGATCATGCGGCCATCTACCTCAAGATTGCGGGCACTTACACGCCGCTTGTGGTGATGATCGGCAGCGGCTTTGCCTATCTGGTGTTGGGCATCGTCTGGGCGCTCGCGGTGGTGGGCATGACCCTCAAACTGTTTTTCTGGCGCACGCCCGGCCGCTTTGGCCCGGCGCTTTATCTGATCATGGGCTGGCTCAGCCTTGCGCTGATCTGGTCGCTTTGGCCAATTGTGCCTGTGTCAGCAATGCTCCTGATAGCTGCGGGTGGCCTGCTTTATACGGCAGGTGTGCCGTTCTATGCCTCTGAGACAATGAAATACTCCATCGCGATCTGGCATGGGTTCGTCGTTGCAGCCTCGGCCTGTTTCTTTGCAGCGATTGCAATATCTTCGATGGCTTTGGCTTAATCCAGAAACGTCCACGTATCTGCCCCATCAAAGTGGCGCACCGGGATTGCCGCAACCACCTCTGGATCAGCAAGCCGCAAATTCACGGCCATGTAGGCGTCCGGCCCATCCGGTTTCAGGTTTTCCCAATGGGTCGTGCATCCACAGGTGCGGCAACGATGAAAGGCAAGTGATTTTTCGCCGTAAGCATAGCTATCTGTGGCGCCCGTGATGTCGATCTTGGAAATCTTGGCGTAAATCCAGAGCGCGCCCAAACGACGGCAGACGGAGCAGTTGCAGGACGTTGTCTTGGACGGCGTATGATCGAAGCGGTAGCGGATGGCACCGCAGTGGCAGGTCCCTGTGATCATCGCCTAAAGCCCCGCCGCCACGCGCTGCACCGTGCGCAGCCGGTCCGCGTTTGCCGGATGGGTGCCAAGAAAACGGTCACCCGGATCAGGAATGCGGAAAAAGAACTGTGCGCCGCGCAAGGGATCAAATCCAGCGGCGGCGGCAATGCGTGTACCTGTGGCATCGGCCTCCAGCTCAAAGTCCTTGGAATATCTACGTGCGCCGACGCTGGCCCCCAGCCGGGCTGCATTGTCGATAGCGGCCTGATCGGTCGCGCCCAGGGCCCCCGCCAATGTGCCCACTAAAACGGCACCTAAAGTCGCGTTCTGCCGCTGGCGACCGATGTGCCCCTCAATATGATGTGCGGCTTCATGGGCGATGACAAAGGCGATTTCGTCACGATTGCGCGCCTCGGCGATCAGCGGAATGGTAAAGGCAATGATCGGCCGCCCGTTGGGGTCAAGCGTTTGATAGGCGTTCACTGGCTGGTTGGGGCGATTGTCCACGATAATGCGAAAGTTGCAGTTCTGCTGCGGTGCGCGGCGGCGGCAGAGGCTTTCGGCAACGGGCGTGACCCGGGCAACGGCTATGGTGAAGTTGTCGAGGGCCTGACCGCGTGACAGACGCTGGGTGACAACGGCAGGCTCTAGCGGGGCGATCTGCGGGCCGGTACCCACCGGCGCTGTCGCACAGGCCGCGAGCCCCAACAACAATCCCAATACGCGTAGACGCATGACGTCACCCCCCTTACTTGTCCATGTCTTAGCAAACGTAATGCAAAGCGCAGATCACAAGTATCACAAAACGATGCATGGTCGATGGTGGGACGGCTTTTGGCGTCAACCAGCAATCTCATTGCGCACCACGCGCAACCGATCTGCCAATGCCGGATGGCTGATCGAGGCGCCCGGATTGAGATCATCCAACCTTTGTAGAATGCGCACACCGTTAAGCGGATCAAACCCCGCCACAGCGGCAATCTGAGCACCCAAGGCGTCCGCCTCCAACTCAAATCTATTCAGCTGTGCGTGGGCGCGGATAATGCCTGCTTCAGTTGGCACATTCATCACTCCAAGAGAGCCGGCAGCCGGGTCCTCACCGCTCTGTGATGCGATCTGCCGCAGCCGTGGTAGATGATCCTGAATATGGTGCGCGGCCTCATGCGCAAGTACGAAAGCCAACTCGTCTAGGTGGCGCGCCCGAGCCACCATCGCTGCCGTTACAGTTAGCACCGGGCGGCCGTCCCGACCAACCGATTGACCGGCATCAGCGGCAAGGTTGGGCTGCTCATCAAGCACAATCCGAAAGTCACAGTGCCGCGCAGGCGCACGCGCCTCGCATAAGGCCTCGGCGACAGGCTCCACCCGGCTGGCGGCTTGCCAAAAATGCAAATGCCCCAGCTGAGTGGTCTCAACAGCGGCAGGCGACGGGCCAACATGGCCACAGCCGACCAAAGCCGCCAAAATCGTTAACATCACAAAACGCATTACTCATTCCAAAAGGTTACCAACTTACTAACAGCTATCACCGCCGGTTGATTAAAATCGATCAAAAATTGCACTTAAGATTAACGCTCGCTAGGCTGCAAATATGTTTACCATCGAACACGAATATGACGCGACCGTTGTGACCTTGATTGACGAAGGCACGGCGCCGCTCAAAGAGGATGTGATCATCAATGCCTTTGATGATTGCGTTACTGTCACGCAGGTCGATCCCCGCAGCGATGAAGTGGTGCACATCACCCTTTCGCTGACGCAACTGCGCGACCTTGAAGCCGCATTGGACCTGCCCGAGGGCATCTATCAGTTGCGCAAGACCTGAGCATGGCGATCATTGTCGGAGCCTCCGGTAGAGACATTTTTGAACAAAATAAGAAAGAATCGGCATGACCACAGGGTTTTTCTGGGACGAGCGTTGTTTTTGGCACGGCGGCGGTAACTACGCAGGGATGGTGCCGGTTGGAGGATTGGTCCAACCGATGGACGGCGGCCTGCCGGAAAGCCCCGAGTCCAAGCGACGCCTGAAGAATCTCATTGAGGTCACGGGCCTGGCACGGGAACTGGCGATGCGCGGTGCCGAACCCGCCTCCCGAGAGGATCTGTTGCGCGTGCATCCGGACTCTTACCTGAACGAATTCAAAGCCCTTTCCGACGCAGGTGGCGGAGAGTTAGGACGGCGCACGCCCTTTGGCCCCGGTGGTTATGAGCTGGCCGCGATTTCGGCGGGATTGGCCAAGACAGCCCTTGCCGCAGTGCTGCAAGGCGAGGTCACAAACGCCTATTCCCTGTCGCGCCCACCCGGCCATCATTGTCTGCCCGATTATCCCAACGGGTTTTGCCTGCTCAACAACATCGGCATCGCCATCGAGGCCGCACGGGCCGCGGGTTTGGCCAAACGTTTTGCCGTTCTTGATTGGGATGTGCATCACGGCAACGGCACCGAGGCAGTGTTTTATGACCGCGCCAACGTGCTGACGGTTTCACTGCATCAAGACCGCAACTATCCGATGGACACTGGCGGATTTTCGGACCGTGGCAAAGGCGAAGGCTTGGGTCATAACCTTAACATCCCCCTGCCGCCCGGCACCGGGCACAAGGGCTATCTGGCCGCGATGGAGCGGCTCGCCCTGCCCGCCATCCGCGATTTTGCCCCCGATGTGCTGATCATCGCCTGCGGCTTTGATGCCGCGGCCAATGATCCGCTGGGGCGGATGCTGGCGACGGCGGAAACCTTCGCCCAGATGACACGTCAGGTGATGGAGCTCAGCGCGGCTGTCTGCGACGGCAAGCTATTGATGGTGCATGAGGGCGGCTATTCGGAAACCTATGTGCCGTTTTGCGGCCATGACGTGCTGCAACAGATGTCTGGCAGCGCCATTGCAGCGCCCGACCCTTTTGCAGAGGTCTTTCCCCTGCGCCAACCTGATGCGCGTTTTGATGCGTTTCTGGATACGTGGCTGGCAGATATGGCCGACGCGCTTTGACGGCTGCGCTTGTCATTCGTCATGACCGCCCATATCTGCCTGAAAGATCATCAAAGGACGCCCCATGCCGACGCCGAACCCCGCTGCTCTTGAATTCCTTCTGACGCGCCGGTCGCGCCCTGCCAAGACGCTGACAACACCAATCCCCGACCGGGGGGCAGTCGAAAAACTGCTGACCGCTGCAGCACGCACGCCGGATCACGGCAAACTGGAACCTTGGCGGTTTATCGTGTTGGAAAAACCGGCCTTGCTGCGTCTTGCGGACCTGGTGAACACGCGCGGCACAGCACTGGCGCTTGACCCAGAGCAGATTACCAAGGCGCATGCGCAATTTAGCAATGCCGATCTGGCAGTCGCGGTGATCAGCGCGCCCAAGCCATCGCCAAAAGTGCCGCAAATCGAACAGGTTTATTCGGCTGGTGCCGTCTGCCTGTCCCTGGTGAACGCGGCTCTCGCGACGGGCTGGGGGGCAAACTGGCTTTCTGGTTGGGCTAGTCATGACCGGGCGTTTATCCAAGAGGGGCTCGGATTGTCCGCGGATGAAACCGTGGCGGGCCTGATCCACATCGGCACAGAAACCTCTGCCCCGCCAGAGCGCCCGCGCCCGGACCTTGCCGCCATCACCACATGGGTTGACGCATGATCCTCACGGCGTTTTTCAAGGCCCTTGCGCAATTGCCAGACCGCCGGTTCCGTTCGGTGCTGTGGCGCGGGATTGCCCTGACCATCGCGCTGTTGATCGGGATCTATGCGGGGCTGTTGTGGGTCATTGAATGGTTAACGCAAGACCCGGTCACGTTGCCCGGCGGCACGCAGGTCACATGGCTGGGCGATCTGCTCGGTTGGGGCTCGCTTGGGTTGGTTATCCTGCTGTCTGTCTTCTTGATGGTCCCTGTCGCATCCGCGATTACGTCGCTGTTTCTGGACGAGGTCGCAACCGCAGTAGAGCATGAACACTATCCCAGCTTGCCCCCAGTCCCGCCCGTTGGATTTGCCGATGGGTTGCGCGACACCGTGAACTTTCTGGGCGTCCTGATTGCGGCAAATCTCCTTGCCTTTATCCTCTATGCCATGCTGCCCTTTGCGGCGGTGTTCATTTTTTATGCGCTGAACGGGTTCTTGCTGGGGCGCGAATACTTCCAACTGGCGGCCATGCGGCGGATCGGCAGAGAAGGCGCAAAAGCCCTGCGCAGGCAGCATCAGGGCACGATTTGGTTAGCAGGCTGCCTGATGGCCGTGCCGCTGTCAGTGCCGCTGCTCAATCTGATTATCCCAATTCTGGGTGCGGCGACCTTCACGCACCTCTATCACGGGCTTAGTCAGCGCTGACTTCGGGTGTCGACATCCGCTCGAACCAATCTAGATCCCGGATGGTTACTGTGCCTGACAGGAGCACACCCGCAATCACGGCCCAGATCGGAAAGGCCCAAAGCGTGGTGACCTTCGCCTTGCGCTTGATGTCAAAATTGGCCGGAGACGAGGCATGGGTGCCGGGCACGATCTTTCCGGCTTCGCCTTGGGTTTCAAGGCGCAGTGGCAGCACCACAAAGAACACCAGTGTCCAAATGACAGCGAAAAGAACAAATGCAGAAACGGGACCCAAGAGGCTTTCCTTTACAACAGTGTGATATCACTCAGATACGTCGATCATAGAGCTGGACAAGGGCTAGACCTGTTCCAGTTCGACCAGGCAGCCGTTGAAATCCTTGGGATGCAGGAAAAGCACCGGTTTACCATGCGCCCCGATCTTGGGTTCACCGCCACCCAGCACGCGGGCACCTTCGGCCAGCAGGTGATCGCGGGCGGCCAGAATATCGTCAACCTCGTAGCAGATATGGTGAATGCCGCCTGCAGGGTTCTTGTCCAGAAAGCCCTGAATGGGTGATCCATCACCAAGCGGGTACAAAAGCTCGATCTTGGTGTTGGGCAAATTGATGAAAACCACCGTCACGCCGTGATCCGGTTCGTCCTGCGGGACACCCACATCTGCGCCCAGCATCGTGCGATACTGCGCGCTCGCGGCCTCCAGATCGGGGACTGCGATAGCAACGTGATTGAGACGACCGATCATGTAGATTCTCCTTTTTGGCGCAATATGACGCGCGCCCTTGGAGGGTGCAACGCCAGATGCAGTTAATAGGCTGTTCACTTTATTGACGCCTAATGTTGGTCGAACCACAGAAAGGACGAATCGTCATGGACGGCCTGAGTGACCTGATATACGCCCGCGCGCCAACCGCCAGCCGCCCGCTTCTGGGCCTAACGGTGCTGATTGTCGAAGACAGCCGATTTGCGAGTGAAGCCGTGCGCCTGATGTGCCAGCGATCCGGTGCGCGGATCAGACGGGCGGACAATCTGGAAAATGCACGGCGGCACCTTGCGGTATATCGCCCGACGGTGGTGCTGGTTGATGTGGGGCTGCCGGATGGCTCTGGGCTGGCGCTGATTGAGGCGCTTTCGAACAGCACGCCCCGGATTGAGGTGATCCTTGGCGTCAGCGGCGACAGCACGGTTGAGGCCGACGTTCTGGCCGCAGGCGCAGATGCATTTCTAGAAAAGCCACTAAGCAGCCTTTCAGCGTTTCAATGTGCTATTCTTGGACAGCTTCCAGCGGACCGACAACCACCGCTGCCGCGCCTGCTGCAAGAGGAACATTTGGTGCCAGACCCGATCGCTTTGCGCGATGATCTGGTTCAAATCTCTGCCATCCTGAGTGATCCAGCGCAGCGGGAAAGGCTGGCCTACGTCACGCAGTTTCTGAGCGGTCTGGCACGCATCGCCAACGACAACAAGCTCGACCATGCCGTTAATACGCTAGAGCAGAGCCGCATGGCGGGTGGCAACCCAGACAAGGCGATTGCAGCTCTCTCAGAGATTATCAATGCGCGGCTTGCGTCGCGTAGCCCGATTTAGGATCAGGCCCATTGGATCCACGGCACCAGTTTAACGGAATTAGCGGGGCCTGACCCTAGCTTTCCGGTGGCAGGACGCGCAAACGCAATTCACGCAGCTGCTCATTCTGTGGCTCGTTGGGGGCGTCCATCATCAGGTCTTCGGCGCGCTGGTTCATCGGGAACATGATGACCTCGCGGATGTTGGACGCATCCGCCAGCAGCATCACAATCCGGTCGATCCCAGCCGCACACCCACCGTGGGGCGGCGCGCCATATTGGAACGCGTTGACCATCCCGCCAAAGCGCTTGTTCACTTCGTCTTGGCCATAGCCCGCAATTTCAAATGCCTTGAACATGATCTCTGGGCGGTGGTTCCGAATGGCGCCCGACACCAGTTCGTAGCCGTTGCAGGCCAGATCATACTGATAGCCCAACACCTTCAATGGATCACCTTGCAGCGCTTCCATCCCGCCTTGCGGCATGGAGAACGGGTTATGTTCAAAATCGATCTTGCCGGTTTCTTCGTCCTGCTCGTAGATCGGGAAATCCACGATCCATGCAAAGGCAAAGCGGTTCTGATCGGTCAGCCCCAATTCTTCGCCAATCACGTTCCGCGCCTTGCCCGCGACACCTTCAAACGCCTTCGGCTTGCCGCCAAGGAAAAACGCGGCATCGCCCAGGCCCAGGCCAAGTTGCTGGCGGATCGCCTCCGTGCGCTCTGGGCCAATGTTCTTGGCAAGCGGTCCAGCGGCTTCCATGCCGCCCTCAACCTCACCTGACTTCAGTTTGGCTTGCGCCTCTTTCACCGAAATCCCAAGCTCTTGCGCAACTGCGTCGGCAGTTTTTTCGCGCCAGAAGATATAGCCCATTCCGGGCAACCCTTCCTTTTGGGCAAAGGCATTCATACGATCACAGAACTTGCGTGACCCGCCGGTCGGTGCGGGGATCGCACGAACCTCGGTCCCTTCTTGTTCCAGCAGTTTGGCAAAAATCGCAAAACCCGACCCTGCAAAATGCTCGGACACAACCTGCATCTTGATCGGGTTGCGCAGGTCGGGCTTATCGCTGCCATACCACAGCGCGGCATCACGATAAGAAATCTGTTCCCACGTCTGATCGACCTTGCGACCCTTGCCGAATTCCTCAAAAATTCCGGTGATCACAGGTTGGATTGTGTCAAACACGTCCTGCTGCTCAACGAACGACATCTCCAAGTCCAACTGATAGAAATCCGTGGGCGAACGATCCGCGCGCGGGTCTTCGTCACGGAAACACGGGGCAATCTGGAAATACTTGTCATAGCCCGACACCATGATCAGCTGCTTGAACTGCTGGGGGGCCTGCGGCAACGCGTAGAACTTGCCCGGATGCAAACGTGATGGCACCAAGAAATCACGCGCACCTTCAGGCGAAGAGGCCGTGATAATCGGCGTCTGGTATTCGCGGAACCCACCATCCCACATGCGGCGGCGCATGGAGGCCACAACATCAGAGCGCAGTTTCATGTTGTCCTGCATCGCTTCGCGACGCAGGTCCAGATAGCGATACTTCAGGCGGGTCTCTTCGGGGTATTCCTGATCACCAAACACCATCAGCGGCAATTCCTTGGACGCACCCAGCACTTCGATGGCACGCACAAAGACCTCAACCTCGCCGGTGGGCAGCTTCGCATTCACCAGTTCAGGGTCGCGCGCCTTCACTTCGCCATCAATGCGAATACACCATTCAGAGCGCACCTTTTCCACATCGCCAAAGGCCGCAGAATCAGGATCACACAGCACCTGCGTGATGCCATAGTGATCGCGCAAATCGATAAACAGGATGCCCCCATGGTCACGCACCCGGTTCACCCAGCCCGACAAGCGAACAGTGTCGCCTACATTGGCGGCGGTCAGATCGGCACAGGTATGGCTGCGATAGGCGTGCATAGGTCAATCCCTCAAGGCTTTTGGTCGGCCCGATACACCTCTTTGCATAGACGAAGTCAACCGCTCGCTGCATCTTGGTCCAAAAACGCGCCGTACGGGCATCAAAATCACCGCAATCCCTTGCACCATGGCGCGCCATCCCTATAACCCACGACAATTCGCAAATTAGGGGGCACTGCCATGCCAAAGCGTACCGACATCCAGTCGATCATGATCATCGGCGCCGGCCCCATTATTATCGGCCAAGCGTGTGAGTTCGACTACTCCGGCGCACAGGCCTGCAAGGCGCTGCGCGAAGAAGGCTACCGGGTCATTCTGGTCAATTCCAACCCCGCCACAATCATGACCGATCCGGGTCTTGCCGATGCAACCTATATCGAACCGATCACGCCGGAAGTTGTCGCCAAAATTATTGAAAAAGAACGCCCCGACGCGCTCTTGCCGACGATGGGCGGGCAGACAGGCCTAAACACCTCGCTGGCGCTGGCCGACATGGGTGTACTGGAAAAATTCGGCGTTGAAATGATTGGGGCAAAGCGCGAAGCCATCGAAATGGCCGAAGACCGCAAGCTGTTCCGTGAAGCCATGGACCGTTTAGGCATCGAGAACCCCAAGGCAACAATCGTGACCGCCCCCGAAGTGGATGGCAAACAAGACCTCGACGCTGGCGTCAAAATAGCACTTGAGGCATTGGAAGACATCGGCCTGCCCGCCATCATCCGCCCCGCCTTTACCCTTGGTGGCACAGGCGGCGGCGTGGCGTATAACCGTGAAGAATACGAACATTTTTGCCGCACGGGCATGGATGCCTCTCCTGTCGGCCAAATCCTCGTGGACCAGTCGCTTTTGGGCTGGAAAGAGTTCGAGATGGAAGTCGTGCGCGACAAGGCGGACAACGCCATCATCGTCTGCGCCATCGAAAACGTGGACCCGATGGGCGTGCACACTGGCGATTCAATCACCGTAGCCCCTGCCCTGACGCTGACGGACAAAGAATATCAGATCATGCGCACGCACTCCATCAACGTGCTGCGCGAAATCGGCGTCGAAACCGGTGGATCCAACGTGCAGTGGGCCGTGAACCCCGCTGACGGGCGCATGGTCGTGATTGAGATGAACCCCCGCGTTTCGCGCTCGTCCGCGCTGGCGTCCAAGGCCACAGGTTTCCCGATTGCAAAAATCGCTGCGAAACTGGCGGTGGGCTATACGCTGGATGAATTGGACAACGACATCACGGGTGTGACCCCTGCGTCCTTCGAGCCGACAATCGATTACGTCGTCACCAAAATCCCACGCTTTGCATTTGAAAAATTCGCAGGCTCTGAACCTTACCTGACGACGGCGATGAAATCTGTGGGCGAGGCGATGGCCATTGGCCGCACGTTCCACGAGAGCATGCAAAAGGCTCTCGCTTCTATGGAAACGGGCCTCACCGGTTTCGATGACATCGACATCCCCGGCGCACCTGATGCCGCTGCGATCACCAAAGCACTGGCCAAACAGACCCCCGACCGTATCCGGGTCATCGCGCAAGCCATGCGGCACGGCTTGTCCGACGACGATATCTTCGCCGTCACCAAGTTCGACCCGTGGTTCCTTGCCCGCATTCGCGAAATCATCGAGGCCGAGGCCGACATCATCAAAGACGGCCTGCCCGTGACCGAGGAAGGGCTGCGCGCGATCAAAATGCTCGGCTTTACCGACGCACGCCTTGCCAAGCTGACAGGCCGCACCGAGGACCAGGTGCGCCGCGCCCGCCACAACCTTGGCGTCAATGCCGTCTTCAAGCGGATCGACACCTGCGCTGCGGAATTTGAGGCGCAAACACCCTATATGTATTCCACCTACGAAAGCCCTGTGATGGGCGAGGCGGAATGCGAAGCCCGGCCATCAGACCGCAAAAAAGTCGTCATCCTTGGCGGTGGCCCTAACCGCATCGGCCAAGGGATCGAGTTCGATTACTGCTGCTGCCACGCCTGTTTCGCCCTGACCGATCAGGGTTATGAAACCATCATGATCAACTGCAACCCCGAGACTGTCAGCACCGATTATGACACTTCCGACAGGCTCTATTTCGAACCGCTAACCTTTGAGCACGTGATGGAAATCTTGCGCGTCGAGCAGGATAATGGCACCCTGCACGGCGTCATCGTGCAATTCGGTGGACAGACCCCGCTCAAGCTCGCCAATGCGCTGCATGACGCTGGCATCCCGATCCTTGGCACTACACCTGACAGCATTGACCTTGCCGAAGATCGTGAGCGTTTCCAACAGCTTGTCCAGAAACTCGACCTCAAGCAACCGCATAACGGCATTGCCGCCACCGACGAAGAGGCGCTCAACATTGCCGAAGGCATCGGCTTTCCACTCGTCATCCGCCCATCCTTCGTCTTGGGCGGGCGCGCTATGGAAATCGTGCGCGATATGGACCAGCTGCGCCGCTACATCTCTGACGCCGTGGTGGTGTCGGGCGACAGCCCCGTCCTGCTTGACAGCTACCTTTCCGGTGCTGTTGAGGTTGACGTCGATTGTCTTTCAGACGGCAACGCCACCCATGTCGCGGGCATCATGCAGCACATTGAAGAGGCGGGCGTTCATTCCGGCGACAGCGCGTGTTCCCTACCCCCTTATTCGCTGTCAGACGCGATGATCGCGGAAATCCGCAGCCAGACGGAAAAACTGGCCAAGGCGCTTAACGTTGTGGGCCTGATGAACATCCAGTTCGCAGTCAAAGACGAAACAGTTTACCTGATCGAGGTGAACCCCCGCGCATCCCGCACCGTGCCCTTCGTGGCCAAAGCGACCGACTCTGCCATCGCCTCTATCGCCGCGCGGTTGATGGCGGGCGAACCACTGTCGAATTTCCCCCTGCGCACGTCTTATCCGGACTCTGAGAACCCCATGGACGTCCTGCCTATGGGCGACGCCTTCACCCTCGCCGATCCCAACACACCATGGTTTTCGGTGAAAGAGGCCGTCCTGCCCTTCGCCCGCTTCCCCGGCGTCGATACGATCCTTGGCCCTGAAATGCGGTCAACCGGAGAGGTCATGGGCTGGGACCGGTCCTTCCCCCGCGCGTTCCTCAAGGCGCAAATGGGCGCAGGCACCGAACTGCCAGAAGCAGGCACCGTCTTTATCTCAATCAAGGATGCTGACAAAACCGACGCTATGCTGGAAGCTGGACAAATGCTGCTGAAACTGGGGCTGGATATCGTGGCGACACGGGGCACCGCAGCGTGGCTGACCGAAAATGAGATCGCCTGCGAAGTGGTTAACAAAGTCTACGAAGGCGGGCTGACCATCGTTGACCGGCTCAAAGACGGGCACATCGCATTGGTCTTCAACACGACCGAAGGCGCACAAGCGGTTGAGGACAGCCGCGACATCCGCGCCGTCGCCCTCTACGACAAAATCCCGTATTTCACGACAGCCGCGGCGTCACATGCAGCCGTGTTGGCGATGCAAGCGCGGGTTGAGGGGGATGTTGGAGTGAGGAGCTTGCAGGGATAGAGCGTGCCTAAGCGAATAGATCGTCATTCAATTCTTTAAGCAATTCATCCAATAGCTCATCGGCTCCAGACACCTTTCGTCTTAAATCATGAAAGAAAGGATCTACTTTCTTGAAGTAAGGGGCACCATTTTGGTCTGCATCTAGGTTCTCGTCATTGAAGGAATCAACCACTTCACCAAAATCGTTCTCAATGCGAAAGACATAAAGAGTGAGGTCTTCCCGGTTTCGCTGTTGAGCAAATCGAATCACGGAGTTCTTGACAGTAGTAATGAATTCTCCGCTACGCGTGGACTCCTCCCAATCAAGGTCACCAGATTTCGTCCGTTCCAGTAGTCGATCTACCAAAAGCTGCCAACGCTTGACAACTTTCTCATTTGTATTTTCATTCATTTTTAGACAACCTCTCCTTCATCTCGGAAATCGCCACGATGAGAACCTCTTTCTGATCTCTTACAATTTTCAAAAGCTTCGCTTGGCTAGGCGCCTTTCGATTTGTGAAACGTACCAAATCGGCTTCTTCCCCTATCTCACGCATATGGGACACTAATTGGACTAAGTCCTTCCTAGTATCGATCGTAAACAATTCCGACTTTTGTCTTACTATCGGCACAACGCGATTTCGGAGCGAAGTTGCACGCTCCTCCACGAGTTCCCAAGAACTGCTACCAATTTGCCGAGACAGGTCATCGATTTGAACTAAAGAGGCATTCAACTCTGAAAGCACTGAAACACTCGATATTTGGTTTCTGGCCTCAGTGGCAGCAATTTGGGCATTGTCAGCAGAACCTTTCGCTCGTCTGGAATAAAAAACCGTTAGAACTGCACCTACGACCGAAGCTATAGTTCCAGTAACTTCAGTAAATATTAGATTCACAAATTCGAACAACATCATTCTCTATAGAGTTCTCTACTGACGCTACACGTTATGCGAGTGCAAACAAAGACAAGATGCACATTTTTATCTTTGCACGAGAAACTAACCGTCCACACGTCGGTTGCAACAAGAAACTAGGAGCAATTGGGCTCGACGTACCCGACAATATCCCCTGCGCCCCTTCAAATAACGCGCGCCCTTCTCCTCCAACTCCCCTTCCATCTGCTGACCCCGCTCCATGAGGGCAGCGGCTCCCATCCTGTCTCCAGTCGCTCCGGCACCAGCACCTAGCCCGTCGTATCCGGCCCATCGATAACCCCCCGCCAGCCGGTAGTCCATGAACACCCGCAGCACCCGGTTGATACGCGGCTGATACACCTCACCCATCGGCTTGAAGAATTTAACCACATCCGCCTCCAGCCGCATCAGCCCTCTTCGTCGCAAGTCCGTTCGCAAATCATGCTTTCCCTACACCCCCAGATGTGATGAAACTGCGCCATTACACCAGCCCGCAGGACCGCACATGAAACTCGCCATCACGCTCGCCGCACTTTTCACACTCACCGCTTGCGGTGTGCCCTTGGTTCCGCTGATCTAGCTGCTCACCCGTTTGTGGACGTCTTCCTGCGTCTCGACCCGCTCTGAATAGCGATCGGTCAGCATGGCGCTGCGCCCGCGTGTCATGACGGTGAACCGTGCCAGTTCCTCCATCACGTCAACGATGCGATTGTAAAGGGCGGAAGGCTTCATCCGTCCATCCGCGAACTCTTTCCAGGCCATGGGCACGGAGGATTGGTTGGGGATCGTGATCAGCCGCATCCAGCGGCCCAGGATGCGTAACTGATTGACAGTATTAAAGGATTGCGACCCGCCGCTGACCTGCATCACGGCCAGCGTCTTGCCCTGGGTGGGTCTGATGCCACCAATGGCAGAAAGCGGGATCCAGTCGATCTGAGTTTTCATGATGCCCGTCATCGCCCCATGCCGTTCGGGGCTGGACCAGACCATGCCTTCGGACCAAAGGGCCAGATCGCGCAGTTCTTCCACTTTGGGGTGATCGGCATCCGCATCGTCAGGCAAGGGCAAACCAGAGGGGTCAAATATCCGTGTCTCGCAGCCCAGCGCCCGCAGGACACGCGCGCCCTCTTCGGCGGCCAGACGCGAATAGCTGACATCGCGCAATGAGCCATAAAGCAACAAGATGCGCGGCGGGTGTTGTGGGGCATCGGGCCCCGCCAATGCAGCGATATCCAACGGCTGCAACGCGCCCGGCACGATGTTGGGCATATCCGAGGTGTCGATGCTCATCAGGCGCTGTCTTCGAGGTGCAGTTTCATATCAATCAACACCTGTTGCAGCGCGGTTGTTTCGCGCAGCAGGCGTTTGGCTTCGTTGATGGTGATCACCCCATCGGCAATGGATTGGTTGTATTCAGCCATCAACAGGGCAAAGCGCTGACTGAGCTTGATCACATCCGTATTGATCTCGCCTTCGTTGTTGGCGCGGGATTTGTCGTAAGACAATGCAGCCCCATTCAACTCTGCCAGCGCAGAGGTGACATGCGGGTAGGACGATGCCGCCTCTAGCGCGACAACAGCATCCACTGGCATGAACCGGTCGGCATGTTCGGTGTTGTCGGAATAGTATCGTCCCAGCGTCGCTTTGGACTTGCCCGTCAGTTCGCAGGCCGCTTCGATGCCCACATCCTTGACCAAGGCTTCGGTGTGCTTTTTCAGATAGTTACCATTGCCCGCCATAGGTGTACTCCAACTTGACCTTGCTGCCGTTGCGGAAGGGGAAACCGCGATATCTATTCCCATTAAAGCGGTTCGTGCGTCATGTCATTGATAAAGCGTTCCTCTGAGGGACGAGTAACCAGTGTCCATGCGGTAGTCATGGTATGTTAAGGATCGCGATCCACCCCCCAACACCTTTGGTTCAGTCGCCTAGATTGCCGTGGCGACGGAGTGCGCGGTGCATTGGTTGCCATCGCGGCCCAGTGCGTGCAAAAAATCAGGTGCTGCCTTCAACGCGCCTTCGAAACGCGATAATGACCCGTCATGGCCAAGCTCTATTTCAACTACTCCACCATGAACGCGGGCAAATCGACAGTCCTGCTGCAAGCCTCGCATAACTACATCGAACGAGGGATGCAGACCTATCTGCTGATTGCGCGTTTTGATGACCGTGCAGGTGTCGGCCGAATTGGCAGCCGCATCGGCATTGGCGCTGATGCAGACACATTTGGTGCCGATGATGATCTGTTCGAGATGATCGCAGCGCGTCTGAATGAAGGGCCATGCGCCTGTGTTTTTCTGGATGAGGCGCATTTCATGACGCCTGATCACGTCTGGCAACTGGCCCGCGTTGTGGATGATTTGGGCGTGCCTGTCATGACTTATGGCTTGCGGGTCGATTTCAGAGGGCGGCTGTTCCCGGCCTCGGCGTCATTGCTGGCGTTGGCAGATGAAATGCGCGAAGTTCGCACGATCTGCCATTGCGGCAAGAAAGCCACGATGGTCGTGCGCCGCGACGAGGACGGCAACGTACTGGCCGCAGGTGATCAGATCGTTGTGGGCGGGAATGAGCGTTATATATCGCTTTGCCGCAGACACTGGCGCGAGGAAATGGGCGACTACGCCGACCCAAACAAGGACTAATAAAAACTTTGCGGGTCGATATCGATCGCCATGCGTAAGTTGGTGGGCAGGCGAAACTGTCCCGCCCATCTGGCAAGGGCAGGTTGCAGCGGTGCGGTCTTATCAGCTTTGACCAGTAATCTTACGCGGTGCCGCCCGCGCACCCGCGCAATCGGTGCCGGTGCAGGTCCGAAAACCTGCGCTCCGATCTGGCGCAGCGGTGCGTCCATGCGCGCCATCTCTGCGCCCAGATCAAAGACCTCTTGCACGTTGGGACTGCTCAGGATGATCCCCGCCATGCGCCCGTAGGGCGGGACACCCGCCGCTTTGCGTTCTTCTGCCTCCGCGGCCCAGAAACTTTCTTCATCCCCTGCCAGAATGGCGCGGATCACCGCATGTTCCGGCTGGTAGGTCTGCAAGAGCGCCTCACCCGGTGTGTCAGACCGCCCCGCGCGGCCCGCGACCTGCCGCATCAGTTGAAACGTGCGCTCTGCCGCACGCAGGTCAGAGCCTTGCAACCCGAGATCAGCATCAATCACCCCCACTAAAGTGAGCAGCGGAAAGTTGTGCCCCTTCGCCACAAGCTGCGTGCCGATGATGATATCAGTGCCACCTTCCGCAATTTCCTCGATATGTGCTTTCATCGCACGGGCCGAACCGTAGAGATCGGATGACAGCACAGCGATCCGCGCATCGGGAAACAGCGCCTCCACCTCTTCACCCATGCGTTCCACTCCGGGGCCAACAGCGCTCAGACGGTCTTCTGCCTCGCAGCTGGGGCATTGGGTGGGCATCGGTTTCGTCTCACCACATTGGTGGCACATCAGCCGTTTAAGAAACCGGTGTTCGACCATACGCGCGTCACAGTGATCACACCCAATCTGATGCCCGCAGGCACGGCACAATGTGATCGGCGCATAGCCCCGGCGGTTGAGGAAAATCAGCGATTGCTCTCCCTTCTCCAACCGGGTCTGGATTGCCCCCAGTAGGGTGGGTGAAACCCACCGCCCGCCCGGGACATCCTCGGCCCGCATATCAATCGCCGTCATCTTCGGCATGACGGCTGACCCGAACCGCGACGTCAGTTCCAACCGCTGATACTTGCCGCTGTCCACATTGGCCCAGCTTTCCAAGGACGGCGTCGCCGAGGCCAACACAACCTGCGCCCCATTGATCGCAGCACGCAGCACCGCCATGTCGCGGGCGTTATAAAGCACGCCATCTTCCTGCTTGTAGGAGGTGTCATGTTCCTCATCGACCACGATCAACCCAAGGTTCTGATACGGCAGGAATAATGCAGAGCGCGCGCCCACCACCAGTTGCGCATCCCCCTGCCCGACCATACGCCAGCAACGGCGACGTTCGGTCATGGTCACACCTGAATGCCATTCGGCAGGTTTCATGCCAAAGCGGGCCTCGACCCGTGTGATGAATTCGCCCGAGAGCGCGATTTCAGGCAGCAAAACCAGTGCTTGGCGGCCCATGCGCAGGCATTCGGCGACGGCTTCAAGGTAGACTTCGGTTTTGCCTGACCCTGTCACGCCTCGCAGCAGGGTTGTGCCGTATCCATCGCTGCGCAGTGCGGCGCGCAATGTTGCAGCGCCTGTGGCCTGATCAGCGTTCAACGCCTTGCCGCCATAGTCGGGGTCAAGTGCCGGGTAGGCGGTATCTCGCGGCGCTTCTTCTTCTGAAACCGCGCCCAGCTTGACGAGGCCCTTGACCACGGACGTGCCCACGCCTGCCATCTCTGCTACCTCGCCCAATGTGAAGGACAGCCCGCCGTAATCTCGCAGAACGGCGAGCACCTTTTCGCGGGCTCCGGTCATGCGGTCGGGGGTCTGGTCGCCCAGCCGGTAAACTTTGCGCATGGATTGCGCATCGCCCAAGCCCGGCGCGCGGGTCGCCAGACGCAGCATCGCAGGCATCGGCGTCAACGTATATTCAGCAGCACGCGTCAAGAAACTGCGCATCTCGTCACGCATCGGGGCCACGTCAAGCACCCGAATAACCGACCGTATCTTGGCGTAGTCAAAATCACCCTTGCCCGGTGCCCAAACAACGCCTAGCACCTTGCGCGGGCCCAGCGGCACTTCGACAAAGGCACCCAGATGACAGCCACCTTCGGGTGCCTTATAATCAAGCACACGGTCCAGCGGCTGTGTTGTCAGCACGCCAACAAGGTCACCTTCGTGGAAGTAGCTGTCGGTCATAGCCGCCTTTGTGGGTTTTCGTCGCCTGCCCAATCAGGTAGACGCTGACCCAACAAATACCAACCCATACCCGGAGTGAAGAGATGAAGTTTTTCGTAGACACCGCTGAGATTGACCAGATCAAAGAACTCAACGACTTGGGGATGGTGGATGGGGTCACGACAAACCCCTCGCTAATCGCTAAGTCCGGTCGTAATATTCTGGAAGTCACCAAAGAGATTTGCGACCTTGTTGACGGTCCTGTCTCTGCCGAGGTGGTCGCACTGGACGCAGAAACCATGCTGGCGGAAGGCCGCAAGCTGGCTAAGATCGCCGATAATATTGCCGTAAAAGTGCCCCTGACATGGGCCGGTTTGCAGACCTGCAAAACGCTGTCAGATGAAGGCACGATGGTGAACGTGACGCTCTGCTTCTCTGCCAACCAAGCGCTGCTTGCGGCCAAGGCGGGTGCTACATTCATCAGCCCCTTTATTGGCCGTCTGGATGATATCAATATCGACGGGCTGGAACTGATCGAGGATATCCGGACCATTTATGACAATTATGGGTTTGGCACCAACATCCTTGCGGCGTCGATCCGTTCGGCCAACCACATGAGCGATTGTGCCAAGATCGGTGCAGATGTGGCGACAGCCCCTCCCGGTGTGATCAAGGCGATGGCGAGCCACGTGCTGACCGACAAGGGTCTGGCTGGTTTCATGGCAGATGTCGAAAAGGCTGGCATCAAGATCCTGTAAGATGCTGCATGTAAGGTGGATCAAGATCCACCTTACCTCCTCCTACCAATAGGGCAAAAGTGCCACGCTTAGTGCTTTGCCGCTAAAAACCCTGCGACAAGCGACGTAACCCTCTGCTAAGTTGACAAAAAACAAAGCAGAGCAGGCACCATGAACAAACCAATAATGGCTGATGAACTTCGTGAGAAGATCATCGCAAACCCTGACGTCCTTTTGGAAGATCACGATCTGATGCGCGCCCTCGTGGGGGCCAACGAAGATCAATCCGCGGGCAATATCGTCGATCTGCGCTCGGTCGCGATGGACCGGCTTGAGGCGCGCTTTGACCGCCTTGAAGACACCCACCGCAACGTGATTGCCGCCGCCTATGACAATCTGGCAGGCACCAATCAGGTCCACCGCGCCATCCTGCGCATGATGGATGCCAGCACCTTTGCACAGTTTCTGACCGATCTGACCGGCGAAGTTGCCGATATTCTGCGCGTCGATGCGATCCGCCTGGTGCTGGAAAGCAGCGACAATGAAGAACTCAACAACGATGGCACCACCGTCGCTGTAATGCCCGAAAACTATGTCGACGGCTACATCACCCTTGGCCGCAACATGCCCGCACGCCAGATCACCCTTCGCCCTTTTCACAAGGTCGGTGGTAGCCTGTATGGCCCCCGCGCAGACTATATCAAATCCGAAGCCTGCCTGAAGGTTGATCTTGGCCCCGACCGCCTGCCCGCCATGCTGGTCATGGGCAGCGAAGACCCGTTGCAGTTCAGCTCCCAACAAGGCACCGACCTTTTGACGTTCTTTGCCGGTGTTTTTGAACGGGTTGTGCGGCGCTGGTTGGCATAAGCCGATGATCGCGCCTGCCCTGACAGACGCATCCACAGCCTGGCTGGCGCATCAACGCGCCCTTGCGGGGGCCGCCGAGAACACGCTGAAGGCGTACCAGACGGACGTTCTGGGCTTTCTTGCCTTCATGACACAGCATAACGGCGGGTCGCAGGGCCTCGCACCCATTTCCCGCGTGACCGTCCGCGATATGCGTGCATGGATGGCGCATGAGCGTGGGCGCGGCATCGGTGCCCGGTCTCTGGCGCGCGCGCTATCTGCGATAAAATCCTTTTACAAATGGCTGGCCGAGCGTGAGGGGTTTGAGCCGACGGCCGTGCTTTCTACACGGTCGCCAAAGTTCCAGCGCAAACTGCCCCGCCCACTAGAAGAAAGTGCCGCCGTTCAGATGATTGAAACAGTGGCGTTTCAGTCCGAGGAGCCTTGGGTCGCAGCGCGGGACGTGGCCGTTGTCACACTGCTGTACGGCTGCGGCTTGCGGATATCAGAAGCACTGGGTCTGACCGGCACCGATGTGCCCCTGCCCGACGTACTTCGGATCACCGGGAAAGGCGGAAAAGAGCGTATCGTGCCCGTTATTGACGCCGCCCGTGATGCCGTTGATGCTTATCTGGACCTTTGCCCGTACCCCGTTGAACCCAACACACCCATCTTTCTCGCGGTGCGCAGTGGCCCCCTATCACCCCGTATGATCCAAAAGGCGATGGAGCAGGCCCGCATGCAATTGGGCCTGCCCGCCACTGCCACTCCACATGCCATGCGCCATTCCTTTGCCACTCATCTGCTGGCCGCTGGCGGTGATCTCCGCGCGATCCAGGAACTTCTTGGTCACGCCTCATTGTCGACAACTCAGGCCTATACCGCCGTCGATGCGGCACATCTGATGTCGGTTTATGAAAAGGCCCACCCCAAGGCCTGACTATCACGTTGCCCTGTAATTCAATTTCGAGCATGACAATCATATGACACTCCGCACCAAAGCCCTTCTTGTCCATCTGTTCACCGCCACCGGTGCCGTTTTTGCCATGCTCGCCATGTTGGCCGCCGTGCAGGAACAATGGAGCCTGATGTTTCTTTGGCTTGTCGTGGCGTTCTTTGTGGACGGCATCGATGGCCCGCTCGCCCGCAGATATGACGTAAAGACCAACGCACCAGCCTTCGACGGGGTGCTGTTGGACCTGATCATCGACTATCTGACCTATGTGTTTGTGCCAGCCTATGCGCTCTTCAAATCGGGGCTTCTGCCGGGTTGGACAGGCTGGTTTGCGATCATCATCATCACCTTTGCGTCGGCGATGTACTTTGCTGATACACGCATGAAAACAAAAGATAATTCCTTTTCCGGTTTTCCTGGGTGCTGGAACATGCTGGTGCTTGTCATCTTTGCCTTGCAGCCCAATTTCTGGGTGTCGCTGGTGCTGGTCGCCAGCCTTGCGATCACCATGTTTATGCCGCTGAAATTCGTGCATCCGGTGCGCACTGAACGCTGGCGTTTGATCACCTTGCCTATGGCGCTGGCGTGGACGTTCTTTGCAGGTTGGGCGGCTTGGGTGGATTTCCATCCCGAAAGCTGGGCGCATTGGGGTTTGATCATCACTTCGGTCTATCTGTTGTTTGCCGGTGTCAGCCAACAGATCATCCCAGAGCGTAAGAGCGCCTAAATCAGTAGTCCTGCCGCGCCTTCCAGCTTGAGCAGTTCAACCTTCGCCTCAACCCCACCACGGCCCGAAAACCCTCCTAGCCCGGCTGCGGCAAGGACGCGGTGACAAGGAATGAAGATCGCGATGGGGTTTGCGCCGCAGGCTTGGCCGATGGCTTGCGCTGATACGCCCAGTTCTTTTGCTAAGTCGCCGTAGGTGCGTGTTTCACCGAAGGGGATGGCGCAAAGGGCAGCATAGAACCGCTGCTGAAATTCGCTGCCGCGCGGTGCAAGCGGCAAGGTGAAGTCCTGCAAGTCACCTGCGAAGTAGGCTGCGACCTCGGCGGTGGCCTGATCATAAAGAGGCCCTTCGGTCAGGTTGCCCGGTTCATTCCAAAGTAGTTCGGTGATTGCGCCCTCGCGGGCGTTTGCCCCAAGCGGCCCCACGACTGAGGAAGCACAAATCATACCTTGAGCCCGCGCACCGCCATCATTGTGGCGGTGATAGTCGCAACTGTGGTTTCTTGCGTGCCATCAATGGCAATAGCCCGCCCTTCGGTGAAGGTCAGCGTGCGCCCGGATTTGAGCACGTCACCTTCAAACCGGAATGACTGTCCGCGCGCGGGGGCGATGAAGCTGCATTTGAATTCGACGGTCAGCACTTCGCTTTCGGCATCCATCAACGTCAGTGCTGCAAACCCGCAAGCGCTGTCCATGCCAGAGGTGATCAACCCCGCATGCATAAACCCGTGATGTTGCGAGAAATCCGGGTTGAACGGCATTTCCAACACCACGCGCCCCGGTGCCACATCGGCAACTGTGATCCCCATTGTTGCCATCGCACCCTGACGGTCGAAATCCGTCCGCATGCGTGCAACAGATTGGAGATCACCGTATTCCATCAGCCAAGTGCTTCGTTGCAGCGGCTGCAAACGCCGGGATGGCTATGGGTGCCGACGTCGGGCAGGAATTTCCAGCAGCGTTGGCATTTGTCGCCTTCCGCCCGATCAAAGACCACTGCGACGTCCGCGACATCATCCAAACGGAACGCATCCGCGGGTGCGGCTTCGGTCGAGACGAAGATGCCCGACGTGATACACAAATCGTCAAAACTGACCGTTTCGAGCAGCTTTGCGGTGTCACCGCTCACATACACGGTAGGTGCCGCCTCCAACGATGCGCCGATCACCTTGGCGGTCCGCTCAACCTCCAACGCACCGGTCACAACCCGGCGCACTTTGCGCACATCGGCCCATTTTGCCGCCAGCGCTTCGTCTTGCCAAGCGGCGGGTGTGTCGATGAAATCTTCAAGGTGGACGGAACTATCTTCGCCCGGGAACCGCTCCAGCCAAACTTCTTCCATCGTGAAGGTCAGCATTGGGGCCGGCCATTTGGTGATCCGGTGGAACAGGATATCCAGCACGGTGCGCGCCGCACGCCGGCGGGTGGTGTCGCCGTCGCAATACAGCGCATCCTTGCGGATATCGAAATAGAACGCCGACAGATCGACCGTCGCAAAGGTAAAGACCGCCTGAAACACACCTTGGAAATCGTAAGCTGCATAGCCTTCCCGGACTTTGACATCCAATTCAGCCAAGCGGTGCAGCACCCAGCGTTCCAACTCCGGCATATCCGCCGGTTCAACACGGTCGTTTTCTGTGAAATCCGACAGCGAACCGAGCATATAACGCAGTGTGTTGCGCAAACGGCGATAGCTGTCCGCAACACCTTTCAGGATCTCATCCCCGATCCGCAGGTCAGCCGTGTAATCCGACTGCGCCACCCAGAGCCGCAGGATATCGGCCCCGTATTGCTGCACAACCTGTTCTGGCGCGATGGTGTTGCCGATGGATTTGGACATCTTCATGCCCTTCTGATCCAGCGTGAACCCGTGGGTCAGCACACCCCGATAGGGCGCGTGACCCATCGTACCACATGCCTGCAGCATCGACGAATGGAACCATCCGCGGTGCTGGTCGGTTCCTTCAAGGTAAAGATCGGCCATGCCGTCCGTTGATCCGTCCTCGCGGTCGCGCAGAACAAAGGCGTGGGTTGAGCCGGAATCGAACCAAACGTCCAAGATGTCGAACACCTGCACGTAATCTTCGTGGTTGACCTCATTGCCCAAGAAACGCTCTTTCGCGCCTTCCTTGTACCACGCATCGGCACCTTCTTCCTCGAACGCTTGCAGGACGCGGGCATTCACGGCCTCATTGCGTAGCAGATAGTCAGGGTCGGTGGGCTGTGCGTCTTTCTTGACGAAACAGGTCAGCGGCACACCCCATGCACGCTGACGTGACAGGACCCAATCGGGTCGCGCCTCGATCATCGCGTGCAGACGGTTGCGGCCTTTCTGCGGTGTCCAAGTCACCAGTTCGTCAATGGAGCGCAGCGCGCGTTCGCGGATCGTTGTGCCGTAATCGTCCTGTCCGTCACCGACGGCCTTATCAATTGCAGCAAACCACTGCGGACGGTTCAAGCGAATAACCGGGGCCTTGGACCGCCAGCTATGTGCGTCAGAGATCGTGATGCGCTTGCGCGCCAGCAAGCCGCCGACCGCGACCAGTTTATCGATGACGGCCTTGTTTGCGCCGCCGGGTTTGCCGTTGGGCTTCAGGATCGCTTCGCCTGCAAAGAACGGCAAATCAGCCCGGTAAGAGCTGTCATCAAGGATGTTATAGGTCATCGGCAGGCCATGCTTGACCCCGATGGCATAGTCATCGTCACCGTGGCTGGGCGCGGTATGGACAAAGCCTGTACCCGCGTCATCAGTCACGTGATCGCCGGGCAGCAAGGGCACATCAAAGTCCCATTCTGCATCTGCACCCTCGGCCCCGTTCAGCGGATGCGCACAGGTCAGCTGCGCCAGCTCATCAGGCGTCACATCACTCAAGCGGCGATACATGTCACCGTCCAAACGTGCGGCACCAAACGTGTCATCGGCTAGATTGTCAGCCATGACCAAACGCTCACCGATGGTCGCCCAGCATTCTTCAGGACGGCCGATAACCTCGTAAAGACCATAGCTGATGCCAGGGCCAAAGCAGATCGCGCGGTTTTGCGGGATCGTCCAAGGGGTTGTCGTCCAGATCATGACCTTGGCGCGCTCAAAGCCCTCGGGGCCCTTCACGCAAGGAAACTTCACCCAGATCGCATCGGTTTGGCGGTCATGATATTCGACTTCAGCCTCAGCCAGAGCCGTTTTTTCGACCGGCGACCACATCACAGGTTTAGAGCCTTGATAGAGCGTGCCGTTCATCAGGAATTTCTGAAATTCCTCGGCAATCACGCGTTCAGCGTGGAAATTCATCGTCAGATACGGATCGGCCCAGTTACCGGTGATGCCAAGGCGCTTGAATTCTTCGCGCTGGATATCAACCCAGCCTTCGGCGAACTTGCGGCATTCCTGACGGAAATCAACGACACTCACGTCATCCTTGTCGCGGCCTTTGGCCCGGTATTTTTCCTCGATCTTCCATTCGATAGGCAAACCATGACAGTCCCAACCGGGGATGTAGCGTGCGTCTTTGCCCATCATTTGCTGGCTGCGCACAACCATATCCTTAAGGATCTTGTTCAGCGCGTGCCCGATATGCAGGTGGCCGTTGGCATAGGGTGGGCCGTCGTGCAGGGTAAAGGGCTGGCGGCCCTCCTTCTCGCGCAGGCGGTCATAAACCCCGATTTGCGCCCAGCGTGCCAACCACTCGGGTTCACGTTTGGGCAGACCCGCGCGCATCGGGAAATCGGTGCGGGGCAGGTTCAGGGTTGATTTATAATCGGTTGTTTCGGCGCACATGGGTGGCGTCCTTCAAGCAGTCATTTGTGGGAATAGCGTAGGATCGGTGCGCACACGCGGACACCTTTTCCCGGCAGGCGTGAAAGGTTCAGGCCGCCGGGCAAATAATGCTTATGATCATCTGCCGCAACATATGGCGGCTTATAGGGGGCGGTAGCGCGGGGGTAAAGGCTCAGTTCAAACGCCGCTATTCGCCGACGGCGGCGACCACATCTGATTTGGCGCAATCCTCGCGCCGGTCGCCAAAGTTAACGGCAGTATGACCCACTGCGATATCTTGCCGTATCAAAATGGAAGTGGTCACGGTGAAACCGGTTTGATTCCGGGCCAAGCACAGTGCCAAACGGCCCGCAGGCCGCCCGCCACATCTGCCGCAATTGCGCGCCGTCATCCTCGGAATTCCAATCCGTCAGTAGCGTCATCTCGGTGCCGTCGCGCAGACGGATGCCCGCAATGTCGATGGCCCGGCCGAAAGAGTGTTCCGACAGCCGCGCACCGGCCTGATTGTTACGTGTGCGACAGGAATAGTGTGACACCACCCGCAGCGAGGATACACCACCCCCTTCTCCGCCAACCGCAGGCAGAACACCCCTTTCGACCCAGGTTTTGAGCGCCGAGGCCGTGCGGCAGTCAATCGTTGCTTGCGGGCTGAGCGTCACACCCGCAACGGCACGCACCCGCACCGCATCATCGATACCGCAAGCACCGGACCCGTCCACGCGGCCAAGGGTCTTGCCCTGAATTGACGGGTCACCGCAGATCTGACCGCGCAACCGCGCAAGGCGGCGTTCTTCTGCCGCAGCCTCAATGCTGGCGGGACGTACGGCAGGGCGTGGGGATGTTGCTATAGCGTTAGGGCTGAAGGCAAAGAGGTCGCGTTCGGCGCGGAACAAGGCCTGTGTTTGGGCGCCATGCGCTAGATCAGGGCGATCAAATGGGCGGGGGATGGGGCGGATCTCAGAACTTGGCAAGATAGCCTCTGCTGAACCGCGCGCGCGTGGGCGGACGGTGTCCTCAGCTGGTTCTGCGATGACCGCCGCAGCCGGTTCAACCGCTTGTGTAGTGGCATCCGTTGGTACGTCTGGTCGGGCCACCGGCCGGGCCGTGTCGTCTTGGGCCCAAAGGTTTCCTGTGGACAGCATGACAATCAGACATGCCGCCCGGACGATCACGGCTTTGACGCCTTGGTCCGGCCAAAGTCGGGTGCGTCCGTATCTTGACCCGCCTCAATGATCCCGCGCCGAATGGAACGGGTCCGCGTGAAATAGTCATGCAGGTGATCGCCATCACCCTGCCGGATGGCACGCTGCAGCGCGAAAAGTTCTTCGGTGAAGCGGCCTAAAATCTCTAGCGTCGCTTCTTTGTTGTTCAGGAACACATCGCGCCACATAACCGGATCAGAGGCGGCGATACGTGTGAAATCCCGAAAACCGGCGGCCGAGTATTTGATGACCTCACTGTCGGTCACCCGGCGCAGGTCGTCAGCCACGCCGACCATCGTATAGGCGATCAGGTGCGGTGTGTGACTGGTGACAGCCAGCACCAAATCATGGTGTTCGGCATCCATCTGCTCAATCAACGCGCCCATGCCACGCCAAAGATCGGCCAAGCGGTCTATGGCTGCCGTCTCACTGCCCTCAGCAGGCACCAGAATGGTGTAGCGTCCGTCAAACAGCTCTGCGAAGCCCGACCTTGGACCGGAATGCTCTGTCCCGGCAAGCGGGTGTGCAGGCACAAAGTGGACACCTTCAGGGATATGTGGTCCGACGCTTTCAATCACCGTCCGCTTGACCGAACCCACATCGCTGACCGTGGCACCCGGTTTGAGGACCGGGCCGATTTCTGCAGCGACGGCAGCCATGGCCCCTACCGGAACACAAAGCACGACAAGATCCGCGTCCTTTGCCGCCTCGGAGGCGCTCTCGCTGATCGTGTCGCACAGTCCGATTTCGCGCGCGATCTCGCGTGTTTCGGCAGAGCGGGCATAGCCTACAATTTCGCCAGCCAGGCCTTTGCGCCGCATGGCGTGACACATGGAGGATGCGATCAATCCCAGCCCGATCAGGGCGACGCGGTTGTAGATTTGCGCCATTAGCTGACCCCTTTGAATTGGGCAACAGCATGGGCCACACGGCGGCAGGCGCTTTCATCGCCGACGGTGATGCGCAGACAATGGGGCAGGCCGTAACCCCCGACCCGGCGCACGATAATACCCTCGCTGCGCAGATGGTCGTCGCAGGCGTTTGCCTCAACCTCGTCAGAGAACCGTGCCAGAATGAAATTCGCCGTTGAGGTGTCGGAGGGCACGCCAAGTTCGGCCAGCGCGTTCGCCAGCCAATCACGCCAGCGTACATTCTCAACCCGGCACTTTTCAGTGTGTTCGGTATCACGCACAGCTGCTTCTGCTGCTGCCAATGCCGCAGCAGAGAGGTTAAACGGCCCTCTGATCCGGTTTAGCACGTCGATCACGGCCTGCGGCCCATAGCCCCAACCAATGCGCATGCCCCCAAGCCCGTAGATCTTGGAAAATGTGCGCGACATAAAGACGTTGTTACGCGCCTCGACCAGCGATTGGCCCGCGTCAAACCCATCCACAAATTCCGCATAGGCTCCGTCCAGCACAAGCATGGCCTGCGGTGGCAACCCTTCGGCCAGACGTGCAACCTCTGCGGCGCCAATCATCGTGCCTGTCGGGTTCGCTGGGTTCGCGATAAACACCAGTTTGGTTTTCTCTGTACAAGCCTTGAGGATGGCATCGACATCGACCACACGTTCGTTTTCGGGCACTACAACCGGGGTCGCACCACAGGCGCGTGCATAGATCGGATACATGGCAAACCCATGTTCGGTAAACAGCACCTCGTCACCGGGGCCTGCATAAGCCTCAGCCAGCAGTTTGAGCACATCACCTGACCCCACACCGCAGAACACGCGGGTTGGGTCAACGCTCCAGATTTCGCCAATGGCGGCCTTCAGGCTGGCGTGGTCGGTGGACGGATAGCGGTGCAGATCGTGAGTGGCACGCACGACGGCCTCTTTCGCGGCAACGCTTGGGCCCAGCGGATTTTCGTTTGACGATAGCTTGAGCACGTTGCTTTGCCCGGCAAGCGCCGATGCACCGCCCTGATAAAGCGCAATATCAAGAATGCCCGGTTGGGGTTGAATGCCGTCAGCCATAAAGGTCCGTTCCCGTGTCGTTTCGCCTGTTCTAGCGCCCCGCCCAGAGCAACGCCAGTGCGAAGGTCGCATCGCCGCGTTTGTCCGAAGAGCGCGTGTTTTTGGCAATTCCGCGAAAGCACGGCACCGCTGATCTGTGATTGGTTGTGGGCATGACCACTGATCTCAATCTTACCCGTTCCTATGACATGGCCGCCGGGCGTTGGCGCACAAAGGTCGAAGGACTTGGATATGCCGCCGCCTATCGCTGGCTGATCGATCAGTCCGGGCTATGCACCGCCAGCACCAGCGTGCTGGACGTGGGCTGTGGCACCGGAGAGTTCAGCCGCGCGCTGATTGAGGTTGCTGGCCGCCCCGGTTGTCTGACCTTGCTTGATCCATCCAGCGAAATGGCTGCGGCGGCTTTGCGATCGCTCACCCATTTCACGGCCGATCTTCAAGCTGTCACCGCGCCGCTAGAGGATGCACCTTCACACCCCCACGACATCGTCCTTTGCGCACATGTCATTGAACATTTTGACGATCCCCAAAAGGCATTGCACTTGCTGAAGGCTCAGTTGGCCCCCGGTGGCCGCATGATCCTTGTCGTGAGCAAGCCGCATTGGTGCAACTGGATCATCTGGCTGCGCTGGCGGCACCGGAGGATCAAGCCAAACGTGATGCGTGCGTATCTTGCAGCCGTGGGGCTGCATTGCCTGTGGGATGCTGGTTTCCCTGCCGGCCCACCAAGCCGATCAAGCCACGCCTATCTGATCACCCACCAAAAGGAGCCAACTTTATGATATATGTCGAAGTGAATTTCACCGTTGCCGCGGTCGATCAAGGTGCCGCCGTCGCCTGCCTGCTTGAAGAGGCGCTTGTCATGCAGGCCCTGCCCGGCAATCAGGGGTACAGGGTGCTGGTGCAGCCGCAGACAGAGGGGGTGATCACGCTTTTGCACAAATGGAATGACCTAGATAGCCTTGACGCATATCGCAATGGCCCGCTTTTCGCGAAGGTTGGGGGTGTTCTGCGCCCAATAATGACCGGCGCGCCCAGCACAACCGTTTATGATGCAACGCCAGTGGGATAGTTTGCCCCTATGACAGAGCTGCCCGCCTTTTGCGTCTATCGCGATTTCCCTCCAGAGGATGACAAGACAATCCAGTTTGACCGTCACTATCTGCTGTATGCGGCCAAAGGCACGATGCGGTTGCAGGCGGATGGGCGAACATGGACCTTGCCGCCTGCACGCGCAGCGCTGATTGCCGCCGGAGCGCCGATCACCCTATCCATTGCTACCACTATCACCTGTTGTTCGGCGCTGTTTTCGCCGGGCAGCTACGATGCACCCGCTGCGACTTTGCGTGTTCTGGATATGTCGCCGCTGGCGCGCGAGCTGATCCTGGCCTGCCGCACCTACGGACCAGATGCGACGGATCTGGACAATGATGGGCGCCAGTTGTTCGATACGCTTTACATGCTGGCAACCCGTGCTGCAGCGGCCCCGAATGCAATGTGGATGCCTGTGGCCAAGTCACAAGCGGTGCGCAAGGCACAATCACTGACCGAGGCGCATATCGCCGAAGCACCGAGTTTCGCCGAGATTGCAACCGCCGTCAGCCTGACAGAACGGACATTAGCGCGCCGGTTTCAGGATGAGATTGGCATGTCCTGGCGTGATTTTCTGCGGCGGCTGCGGATGATCCGCGCGGTGGAAGGACTGTCTGACCCAACGCGCCAAGTGACACAGGTAGCGCATGATGTGGGGTATCGTTCGTCCAGCGCGTTCAACGCGGCATTTCTGGATTTCACGGGGCAGACGCCGACCAGTTTTCGGGCAAGTCTGTAGACAACAAAAAGGCCGCCCCGGATGGAGCGACCTTTGAGAATTCTTCTTCTATGACGAAGATTAGTTCTTCGCGTAGAATTCGACGACGAGGTTTGGCTCCATCGCAACCGGATAAGGCACATCGCCCAAACCAGGTGTACGTGTGAATGTCGCTGTCATCTTGTTGTGGTCGACGTCCATGTAATCAGGCACATCACGCTCTGGTAGCTGGGATGCGACCAAAACCAGCTCAAGCTGCTTGGACTTCTGACGCACTTCGATCACGTCGCCTTCTTTGACGCGGTAGGAAGGGATGTTCACCTTCTTGCCGTTCACTGTGACGTGGCCGTGGTTCACGAACTGGCGTGCAGCAAAAACAGTTGGGACGAACTTGGCGCGGTAAACAACGGCGTCCAGACGGCGCTCCAGCAGACCGATAAGGTTTTCACCTGTATCGCCCTTAACACGCTCGGCTTCGCCATAGATGCGGCGGAACTGCTTTTCTGTCAGGTCGCCATAGTAACCCTTCAGCTTTTGCTTTGCGCGCAGCTGTGTGCCGAAGTCGGACAGTTTACCCTTACGGCGCTGACCGTGCTGGCCGGGGCCATATTCACGACGGTTTACTGGGGACTTTGGACGACCCCAGATGTTTTCGCCCATCCGGCGGTCAATTTTGTACTTGGCAGCGGTACGTTTAGTCATACGCTGATCTCCTTCTTTGTTTGCGAAGGGCGTTGTCCTTTCCCCGGATTTGGCCGGGACGACAGGGTTCCGCTTGCGCGGTCCACCAACACCAATGGATGTGCGGCTTATAAAGGGGATTCTTGGCGTGTCAACGGCCAGAAACTGCCGTTCACTTAAAGTTATCTGCGCGACTTAAGTTTGAACATATTCTGTCCCAATATGGCCAAACACACACGATATGTGGTACGAAGGGGCAGTAACGAGGACTTAGTTTGCCGATTTATTTGATCATCGCGTTAACCAGTGTGACAGCATTTTGGCTTATTGGTCATTTGACAGTCAAGCGACGCTTTGGTGCCCTAAATACCAATCTGTCCGATATTTATCGGTCCGCAGTTGCTGTTCCACCAGAGGAAGGCGCCACGCCACGCCTGATTGCGCTTTGCATTGACCTGATGCGCAAGGAACATTGCACCGATCCGTTTGAGGATCTGAGCGCGCACGAACAGAAGATGGCATTGCACGCCCATGCCGTCGAAGCCCTTCCTTCTTGGATGTCGAAATACGCAGCCCTTGGCCTGTCGCCGCATAACCGCGCGCTGATCAAGCAGATGCATCAGGTTAAATCCTCGCGACCTGCAAAGAAACCGAACCTTTACTACGGTGCCGTCAGGCGACAACAGCAATTGCGCAGCGCCTCAAAAACCTAGACAAGCTGGACTATGTCGCAGTCTGCACAGCCCCCGCATATGATCCATTTCGCTGCCGCCTTTGGCGCTGGTGGTCTGCTCTCGCTCATGGTGTTGTTCAATGGCACGCTGGCCGCCTATGGGTCGTTGTTCTTCGCCTCCTGGGTGCCACATCTGACGGGCACCGTCGCCGCACTTGTTTGTCTGGCGATCATGCGTCCAAAACGCGCAAAGGCCGCACGACCGCCGCTATGGGTCTATCTTGGTGGTGTGTCGGGTGCCGTGACCGTCATGCTGACCTCTGCTACGCTGAATTCAGCCTTGGCTCTTTCTGGGACAATCGCGTTGGGGCTGGCAGGGCAAATGGTCTTTAGCCTTTTTGCCGATACGCGGGGGCTGTTCGGCCTGCCCCAACGCACACCCACCGCACGCGACTATGTCTCGCTGGCCCTGATCACCGCAGGCAGCCTGATCCTGATCTTCTTTGGGAGCGCCACATGATCGGGTTCGCACTGCTTGCCATTCTTGCCGGTGTGCTGGTCTCGCTTAGCCGTCAGATCAACGGGCGATTGGCCTTGTCCACCTCGGCGATGGAATCCTCATTCTGGAACCACATCGTTGGGCTTTGCTTTATCACGGTAGTGGCGGTGCTGGCCGGCGGGCTTTTCGCTGGCGCGCCTGAGCAATCACCATGGTGGGCCTATCTGGGTGGCCCGGTCGGCGTCATCTTTATCGCTGCGGGCAGTTGGCTGATCGCACGGATCGGTGCCGCGCAAACGGCCCTGCTGATCATTGCGGGGCAGATGGTGTTTGGCGTGTTGCTGGATGTCTGGCTTGGTGCGCCCGGCAATCTATGGGCAAGGATCATCGGCGTTGCGCTGATCCTTGCTGGCATGTGGGTGTCACGGACTGGGCGCAGCTAGGTTTCCTTGCGATCATCAACAACGCCCAGCGCCGCAACGCCAGAGTTGCCCAATTCAACCGTGGCAAACGGCCCACCGATGCATAGATTGGCGGGGTCTTTGTTATCAAGTGGGGGCGTGTCTGCAAAAACCTCTTTGGCGAACACTTCAGCGTTGTCCTTGGGGCGATACCCCAGATGCCCGGCTTTGCTATTGTCCACAACGGCTCTGTCGTTGTTTGAGAGGCCGTAGACAATCGTGAAGCCCACAACGGGGCTGTCGATTGACCGCTCGACCAGATGGATCAGGTCGTCATAGGACAGCCATGTGCCGATGCTGCGCGCGTTATTCGCCTGCGCGCACGAGAAGATGCGCATGCAGACGCTCTCGATCCCGCGTTTGTCCCAGTAGAGGCTGGCGAGGTCTTCGCTAAAACACTTTGCCAGTCCGTAATAGGTGTCAGGGCGATGTAGCGCATCAAGGCCGATGGTGTCCGTTTTCTTATGCATTCCCACGGCATGGACAGAACTGGCATAGACCACCCGCTTGACGCCGCAGCGATAGGCCGCTTCCCAGACGTTATAGGCTCCAATGATGTTGGATTGCAGGATGTCGTCCCATGCGGCCTCATCCCCGATGGCCCCGAAGTGGACAACCATATCCGCGTCCTTAATCACCTCAAGCATGGCGTTCAGGTCGGACAGATCGGCTTTCACGTAGCGTTCACCTGGGTAGAGAGCACCAACATCTTCGGCAATATCCGTTGATACCAATTCATCGCAGAGTTTGGTCAGTGGTTCGCGCAGGTAAGACCCAAGGCGGCCCGCTGCCCCTGTCAGCACAAGTTTCTTCATCGCTTAGTCCTTTCGTGTCGCCGCACGCATTTGTGCCAGCAGCGCGTCTGACCCTTTGGCCAGCACATCTGAATCCAGCCCGCAGGCCACAAAATCAAACCCATCATTGATCAGCTCTGCTGCAAACGCAGGGTTGGTCGATAAGGTGCCAACGGGAATGCCCGCCGCCTTTAGTTTCACCGCGGCCTCGCGGATCACGTCCCACACTTGCGGCGACTGGGTTTGCCCCAAAAGCCCCATGTCAGCTCCGATATCGGCGGGGCCAAAGAAAATACCATCGACGCCTTCGACCGATCCCATTTCAACCGCCTGCGCGACGGCGGCTTGCGTTTCGGCCTGAATGATCACCCCGATATTGTCGTTGGCCTGCGCGTGGTAGTTTTCGACCCGCCCAAATTGGCTGGCGCGGATGGACCCAGCCACGCCGCGGATGCCCGCTGGCGGGTATTTCGTGGCCGCAACAGCGGCTTTTGCCTCTTCCACGGACTGCACCATCGGAAACAAGATGTTGGGCGCACCACTATCCAGCAGCCGCTTGACCATCACCGCGTCATTCCAAGGTGCGCGCACCATGACGCCAGATCCATGCGGTGCGATCGCCTGTAACTGGCCGATCACCGTGGCCACATCGCCGGGGGCGTGTTCCATATCGACCAGCAGCCAGTCAAAACCGGATGTCGCTACCACCTCTGCCGTCAGATTATTGGCAAGGCTGACCCAAAAGCCGATTTGTGCGGCACCACTGCGCAGCCCCTCAAGAAAGGTGTTTTGCGGGTATTTCATATGACAGCCTTTTCAACGAATTTCTCGCCGCGCAGAATCCGGTCATAGCCGAAGGGCGACAGATCAAGCGTGCGATATTCGCCGTGGGTGATCAACTCTGCTGTGCCGCGTCCCATCGCGGGCGATTGCTGAAATCCGTGGCCGGAAAAGCCATTCACAAAGATGAAATTCTCGACCTTGCCATGCGGTCCCAAGATCGCGTTTTGGTCAAAGGTGTTGTAGGCGTAGTGTCCCGCCCATGAGTTGCGCAGCTTGATCGCCTCGAACTGCGGGATGCGAGTGGCCAGCACAGGCCAGACCTTGTTTTCCCATATGCTGTGATCCTGCACAAAGTCATCATAGTCCACCGCCGGATCTTCATCCGGTGGGCAGCCAGCTAGATAATAGGTGCCATCGGTGCGCATATGTACGCCGGAGGGGTCGATAGTCAGCGGCAGATGGCGGTCGAGCGGCTTTTCGGCCTCAAAGATGAACGTGTAGCGCTTGCGCGGTTCAACCGGGATCTCGATCCCGGCCATACGGCTGGTCAGCACCGCACGAGGCCCGGATGCGTTGACGACAGTACCACAGCTGACAACCTCACCCGACTTCAGGATCACACTTTCCACCCGTGTCCCAGCAGCATTACGGTTCATCGCGATCACCTCATTGGTGAGGTATTCGACACCGCGTTCCTTGGCCGAGCGTTTCCACCAATCAAAGAGCGTGTTGCCGTCAAAATAACCTTCATCAATAAGGTTGTGGTTGGCCGCGACAATGTCATCAAGATGATAGAACGGGTAGTCGCGCGCGATCTCGTCCCGCGTCATATGCTTGGTACCAGCACCACAAGCGGCCTGTAATTTCTGACTTTCGCGCAAAGTCGCGGCAAAATCAGCGTTGTCGGCAAGATACATGTAGCCGTAGCTTTGTAGTGCTAAGTCAGGCACACGCGGATCACCGCCCATATAGTCGCGAAAGTTCTTTACGAAATCGGCGGCAAATTGCGAAACTCGCACATTGATTTCACGGCTGAATTGTTGCCGCATGCACGAATTCGTGTGCGAGGTAGACGTGAATTCATAGGTAGGGTCGCGTTCCACCACAAGAATGGAGCCGTCGAAATCCGGGTTGTCCGTCAGGAACCATGCAACCGATGATCCATACATCGCCCCACCAACAATCACGACATCATAGCTGGTCTTGGCTGGTGCTTGCGTCATGCCGTCTCTCCCTTTGCGATGGCTGAAAGGACCGCCTCCACGGCCTCCATGCTCATCCCATACTCATCGCATGCAGCTTTGGCAGAAATGTAGCCCCGTGCAAGATCACGTTTGACACGCTCTGGATCGCGGTCCGCTGCTGCGCCATAGCCCGCACCACCGGGAAAGGCGAGCATCACGCGGCGCCCTTCGGGCACATGCTGTTTTCCTTTGCCCCGCATCGGGCTGCCGTCATCCTGTGCGATGGTTGTTGGCGCGCCGTCCTGCCCGCCCTGCCGCCCGCGTGCGGGGTGATCAACGCGGTCGAACATGGCAGAGAAGTCAAATTCGTGGCCCGTCGTTGCCCCCACTTCCATGTATTGACCCAGGCCGCCCCGATGCTCGCCGGCACCGCCGCTGTCAGGGCGCAGTTCCTTGCGCCAGATGATGACTGGGCCGGTGTGCTCTGTAGCCTCAATCGGCATGGTCATCACACCCGAGGGGAAGGCCGTAGCGTTCAACCCGTCAACTGTGGGGCGTGCCCCCGCACCACCTGAGTTGAAGGCCAGCACCTCGGATCGCTGCCCTTTGTTGCCCGGTGCGGGGCGCAATGAGACCTGGAAATTGCACAGGCAGCCCGCCCCTTCGGCGGGCACAGTCGCAGGCAAAATTTTGTCAAGCGCGTCGTAAACCGTATCGGGGATCATATGCCCGATGACATGGCGCAGGGCGACGGGGGCCGGGTGAACCGCGTTGACGATGCTATCGACGGGCGCTGACACCTCAAACGGCGCAAGAGATGCCGCATTGTTCGGGATTTCCGGAGCGATGGCGCATTTGAGCGCATAACACGCATAGGCCTTTGTATAGACAAGCGGTACGTTGATACCTTTCTTGTCGAGGCCCGACGTGCCGGCAAAATCGCAATGCATCCGATCCTTTTCGATGGTCAGTTTCACCTTGAGATCAATCGGCGTGGCGAAGCCATCGATGCGCATGGCCCCCGTCGCAGTTTCGCGGGGTAAGGCGGCAATCCGCTCCAGCGTCGCGCGACGCGAGTTTTCGAGGATGAAGTCACCGATGCCTTCAAGATCAGTCAGTTTGAACTCATCCATCATCTCAACTAACCGGCGATGCCCAATCTCGTTACAGGTCGCCAACGCGTACATATCGCCCACCAGCTGGTCAGGCTCACGCACATTCCCGCGCACGATACGGATCAGTGTTTCGTCCACTGTGCCGCGATCCGCAAACTTCATTATCGGGATATAGAGGCCCTCTTCGTAGACGCTCGCTGCGTCCGCTCCAAACCCGCGTCCGCCGATATCGACGACATGCGCCGTGCAGGCAAAAAAACCGACGTGGTGGCCATTGAAAAACGACGGGCTGACGACGGTGATGTCATGCAGATGCCCGGTGCCTTCCCAAGGGTCGTTGGTGATATATACGTCACCTTCGTTGATGTTCTCGCGCCCAATGCGGCGGATAAAATGCGCCACGGCATCAGCCATCGCATTCACGTGTCCGGGCGTGCCCGTGACGGCTTGGGCCAGCATCAGCCCTTCGGCATTGTAGACCCCGGCAGACAAGTCCCCGGCTTCACGTACAGAGGTAGAGAACGCGGTGCGTACCAGCGCCTGCGCCTGCTCTTCCACGACCGAAATCAAGCGGTTCCACATGACTTGATAGGCAATTTTGCTCATGACCGTTTCTCCGTGATGTCGATGGTGCCGTCGGGCCGGGCGATGGCGGTGCGGCTGTTTGGGACAACGATGGTGGTTTCATCTTCGGTGATCAGGGCAGGTCCTGTGACGGTGTCGCCGGGGTTCAATGCGGTGCGCAAAACGACGGCGGCGGCGCTGACAGCCCCAGCCACTGGATCAAAAAGTGCGCGCTCGGATGCGATGGCACCGGGTGCCCCTACCGGCGTATCGCCGAGCGTGTCTGCCCTGGCTGCTTCGGTCGTGGAATTGACCGCCCAGACCGTAATTTCGATGTCCATGCCCGCGACCGTGCGCCCAAAGAGCGTTGTGTAGTCGGTCTCAAACAGCGCCTGAAAAGTGGCTGCATCAGGATTGGCGGCCTGTTCGGCCGTCAGAGCGATGGGAATTTCCCAGCCCTGCCCTGTGTAGCGCATATAGACCTTATATTCGGCCTTGATGGGTGCCGCATCGTCGCAGGTGCGCACAAAGCCCGTCGCCTCTGTTTCCAGCTCACTCAGCAAATCCTTCACCGTGTCGGGCGCAAAGTCCGACAGCTTCATATAGACGCTGCGGGTCGCCTCAAAGCTAAACGGCGCACGCAGGAACCCGATAGCGGAACCAACGCCCGCGCCAGTTGGCACCAGCAAACGATCCACACCCAGCTTTTCGCACAAACGCCCGGCATGCAGCGGTGCCGCACCGCCAAAGGCAATCATGGTGTAATCGGCAAGGTCTTCGCCATTCTCGACCGCATGAACACGGGCGGCGTTTGCCATGTTTTCGTCTACCACCTCTGCCAGCCCAAAGGCGGCCGTCTGTGCATCCATGTCCAGCGGTTCACCCAGCGCGGTCAGTGCCTTGGCTGACGCGTCGCTGTGCAATTTGATCGACCCACCGGCAAAGTTATCCGGGTCCAACTTGCCCAAGGTCAGGTCCGCGTCTGTCACCGCCGGGCGTTCGCCACCACGACCGTAGCAAGCCGGACCCGGTTCTGATCCAGCACTTTCTGGCCCGACGCGGATCTGACGCATGGCATCGACATGGGCTAGGCTACCGCCCCCTGCCCCGATCTCGACCATGTCGATGACAGGGATCGAGATGGGCATGCCAGAGCCCTTTTTGAAGCGATAGGTCCGGGCAACTTCGAACACGCGCGCGGTCTTGGGGGTTTGGTTTTTGATGAGGCATATCTTAGCGGTTGTGCCTCCCATGTCGAAAGATAGCACCTTTTCCAGATCATAGCGCGCGGCGATATTCGCGGCGAACACAGCACCGCCTGCCGGGCCGGATTCAACCAGACGCACCGGAAAATCTGCAGCACTTTCAAGGCTGATGATGCCACCGCCGGAATGCATCAGGAAAATCGGGCAGGCAGCGCCTTCGTCCGCAAGCCGCCCTTCAAGGCGACCCAAATAGGATTTCATCAGCGGCTTGATATAGGCGTTCGCCACGGTCGTGTTGAAGCGTTCGTATTCGCGCATCTGCGGCGATACTTCAGACGATAATGAGATCATCACACCGGGCATTCTCTCGGCCAGCACATCGCGGATCATCTGTTCGTGGCTGTCATTGAGGTAGGCATGGATCAGGCCAATTGCGACACTCTCAAAACCATAGGACGTGATGCGATCCGCAAGTGCCTCAATCTCGGCACGGTCCAGAGCGATCAACACGTTGCCCTGCGCATCCACCCGCTCTTTCAAGGTGAAACGATGCTGACGCGGCAACAGCGGTTCAGGCAGTTGCAGGTTCAGGTCGTATTGTTCAAACCGGCTTTCGGTGCGCATCTCGATGACATCACGAAAGCCGTCGGTTGTGATCAACGCGGTTTTGGCGCCGCGCCGTTCGATCAGGGCATTGGTGGCCAATGTTGTGCCATGAATGATCTGGGCGATCTGGTCAGGGCTGATCCCTGCCTTGGCGCAGACCTGATGCATTCCGTCAATAATCGCGTTTTCGGGGGCGGCGTAGGTTGTCAGCACTTTCGTTGAAAACTGATCCTTGCCAACCTCAAGAACAACGTCCGTAAACGTGCCCCCGATATCAACGCCCATCCGAATATCGTTTCTCATGCCCACCACCCTCATGTGCTTGGAGGGCAGCCTAGAGCAGGCAATAGATCAATTCCAATTACTATATTCTATATATTCAATCAAATTTAGTGATTAAAGGCCATTGCAGTTGTGACGGCGATTTCAGCGGCGTCGGCCACGGCCTGTGAAGACCGCTCCGCGTCAAATCTTGCATAGAAATCCAACGGCTCTGGCGCCCAGTCATAGGAAAGCTGGATCAATCGCCCCTCGCTGAGGTCACTAGCCACCATCGCGGCGGGCAATGCGGCAATTCCCATGCCGTCAATGGCCATGATCTGACTTGCAGCCAGATTGCTCGAGGGCACCAAGCGCGGGGCCAAATCGCGGCGTGGGCCAAAATGCGCTGCGATTTCTTCATAAAGCCGCGTGTCGCGTGCATGTGTCAGGATCGGTTGCGCGGCAAGGCTCTCAAGGGTTTGCCTGCCGGAAAGGCCAAGAGCGGGCGATGCGACCCAAATCACCGGATAGGCCCCGATCTTCAGCTGCCCGGTCGCTAAGCGACTAAAGGGTTCGTTTTGCAAAGCGAGATCAAGCGCGCGCTCTCCCAGCCGCTTTTCCAGATCGACCGAGAAATCGACGGTCAACTCAACCATCAGGCCGGGGTACTCACGCTTGAGGTTGCGCAGGTATTCATGCAGCCATGTATGCACGATCATCTCGGTGACGCCCAAACGCAGCGTCCCTTCGATCAGGCTTTTTTGATCTGCGGCTGTGACCAGATCATCCGTGGCCTGCAGGACGCGGCGCGCATGGGCGAGCAACTCTTGCCCCTTGCCTGTCAGCCTGACCGACCCCGCATCGCGCGTCATCAAGGTGACGCCCAGCGCTTGTTCAAGCCCGGCAATACGCGCAGAAATATTGGGCTGCGTTGTATTCAGCCGCTCTGCGGCGCGCCGGAAACTTTGCAGGTCAACAACCCAGACAAAGGCTTCAAGTTGTTTGAGGTTCAGCCGCATCCGTGCCCTTCCGTCATTTGTTATTGCATTATGCATGAGGGACGCGTGGGGGGCAGGTCAATGCACATGTCGCAGCGCCATCGAAAGGGCGATACCCCTTTAGATGGCGGCTGCGTGTCCGACGTCTTCACTTGCGAAATGGTCAATGTATTTCGCGATGATGCGCGTCAAAGGCTCAAATCTGGGGAGGATTTCTAACCCCTTGGCGTTCAGGTTGAAGACATCGGTAAAATGCGACATCAGCCCCTCGGCTGTCTGTCGGATCAGCTCGGCTTGTGTGGGGAAGCGGTCTTGCAATTCTCCTGTTGGAAAAACAAAACGGCACATCAAGGCTTCGATCATTGCTGCGACCAACTGGTCAGAGGCAGTCATCGTATAGCCTTTGTGCCCGGCAAGCCCGGTCTCGGCGATGCGTTCCTGATAGGCGGAAGTAGCGACGGCATTTTGCAGATAGCCGTCGCGGAAATGCGAAATCGCCGAGGCACCAAAGCCGAGGAGCGTTTCACTTTGATCATCGGTGTAGCCTTGGAAGTTGCGCCGCAGTTGCCCTGCTTGTGCTGTGCGATAAAGACTGTCGGTGTCCTTGGCGAAGTGGTCGATCCCGATGGCATGAAATCCTGATGCGGTCAGCACGTCCTTAGCGATCGTCGCCAAATGGAAGCGCTGCTGCGTGTCCGGCAGCGTTTCAGATTTGATCATCACCTGCCGTTTCGACATCCACGGCACATGGGCATAGCCATAGATCGCCAGCCGGTCAGGGTTCATTGCGATGACATGAGCGAGGGTTTCACGAAAGCTCGCCTCAGTTTGGAAGGGAAGCCCATAGAGCAAGTCAAGATTGATGGCCGTCAGCCCCCGCGCCCGTAGGAATTGGACGACACGTGTGGTCTGAGCAAGGGTTTGCGGGCGGCCAATGGCGTCTTGGACTTGCGTGGCGAAATCCTGCACGCCAATGCTGGCGCGGTTCATCCCGAACGCAATCAGGGTTTCCAACAACGGCTCTGACGCTTCGGTTGGGTCAATCTCGACCGACAACTCAAAATCTGCCGCTGGCGAGAACGCGCCAAAGACCGTTTCCAGCAATGACGTCATGGTTTGGGGCGACAAGATCGTGGGCGTCCCTCCGCCCAGATGCAGCCGCCCCATGGTGATGCCCTTAGGCAGCGATGCCCGCATTGCTGCAATCTCTTTGTTCAGCGTAGCGACATATGCGTCAACGGGTCGCATCGTGACTGTGCCTTGTGTGCGGCAGGCACAAAACCAGCAAAGCCGTTTGCAAAAAGGAATGTGAATGTAGATCGACACTGCCTCATCATGGCGAACATGCGACAGCCATTCTGTCTGAAACCGCATGCCAACGTCACTTTGGAAATGATTGGCAGGCGGATAGCTGGTGTAGCGCGGCACTTTGGCGTCAAACAAGCCGTGCCGCGAAAGGGTGTCGTAATCTTCCATAAGTCCGTTTACCCTGCCAGGAGGGCTAGAAACTTTGACACAGATCAACATGCAAAAAATTGACCTCACGCCAGTGAAATGCAGCGAATGCCCGATCCGGCATCGCGCGGTTTGTTCGCGGTGTGATGGTGACGAGCTTTTGCGCCTAGAAGCGATGAAATCTTACCGAAGCTACAAGGCCGGCGATATCATCCTGTGGCGGGGCGAGCCGCTTGAGTTTGTGGCCTCTGTTGTGTCTGGCATCGCGAACCTGTCGAAAACACTTGAGGACGGACGCACACAGATGGTGGGGTTGCTTTTGCCATCTGACTTTATCGGTCGCCCCGGCCGAACGCAGGTCGAATTTGATGTCACCGCGACAACCGATGTTACCCTGTGCCGTTTTGAGCGTCTTTCGTTTGAAAAATTGATCGACGACACACCCCATGTGGCCCAACGCCTGATGGAACTGGCGCTGGATGAGCTTGACGCGGCGCGTGGCTGGATGATTCTGCTAGGCCGAAAAACCGCCCGTGAGAAAATCGCGACATTCCTTGATCTGCTGGCAAGCCGCGCAGTTCTTGAGCACACCAACGGGCATGTCCGGCTTGATATGCCGATGACCCGCGACCAGATCGCGAACTTTCTTGGGCTGACCCTGGAAACCGTCAGTCGTCAACTGAATGCCTTGAAAAAGGACGGTATCATTGCCTTCTCGGGCCGTCGTGAGCTTGATGTCGTGGACATCATCGCCCTGCGCGAAGCGACTGGCGATGACGCAGACGGCGGCATGATCGTCTAGACCACACCCCACGTCGATTTCCCCGCTGGTTTGACTTGGATCAAAGCAGCCGAACTGACCTTCTCCTAGAACGCTCTTGCGAACAGGAGCGTCTTTGATGGTGCTCGGGTAACTGTGAGGGCACTATGGACTATATAAAACTCGTTCTCTTGGGAATCGTGACCCTTGTGGCTGCGATGGCTGCAAGCTGGGCACATGATCTGGCATATCAGATTCATGCAATGCTGATCATGGTGATCGCATTTGGTATGTTTATCTGGGTCTTACGTCGCACCGACGAACCCAAACCTGTACCACAAGACGGAGTTTATTCCGACGGTGTGATCCGTGCAGGCGTGATCGCCACGGCGTTTTGGGGTATCGCGGGATTTCTGGTGGGCACATTCATCGCCTTCCAACTGGCGTTTCCTGAACTCAACTTCGATTGGGGGCAGCCATTTACCAACTTCGGGCGTCTTAGACCGCTGCACACAAGTGCGGTCATTTTTGCATTTGGGGGCAACGCCCTGATCGCCACGTCGTTTTATGTGGTGCAGCGTACCAGCGGCGTGAAGCTCTGGGGCGGTAACGCTGCATGGTTTGTTTTCTGGGGCTATCAGTTGTTCATCGTGCTGGCCGCGACAGGTTACTTACTTGGCGCAACCCAATCCAAAGAATACGCAGAGCCTGAGTGGTATGTGGATATCTGGCTGACAATCGTCTGGCTGGCCTACCTCGCTGTTTTTCTTGGCACGATCTATATGCGCCGCGAGCGGCACATTTATGTCGCCAACTGGTTCTTCTTAAGCTTCATCGTCACCGTCGCCATGCTGCATTTGATCAACAACCTGTCGGTCCCTGTCAGCTTCTGGGGCTCTAAATCCGTGCAGGTCTTCTCTGGCGTGCAGGATGCAATGACGCAGTGGTGGTACGGCCACAACGCTGTGGGCTTTTTCCTGACGGCGGGTTTCCTGGGGATGATGTACTATTTCGTGCCCAAGCAAGCAGACCGTCCGGTTTATTCCTACAAGCTGTCGATCATTCACTTCTGGGCGCTGATTTTCCTCTATATCTGGGCGGGACCGCACCATTTGCACTACACAGCACTGCCTGACTGGGCATCGACCCTTGGTATGGTCTTTTCGATCATCCTGTGGATGCCAAGCTGGGGCGGGATGATCAACGGCCTGATGACGCTGCAAGGTGCATGGGACAAACTGCGCACCGACCCGATCATGCGCATGTTTGTGCTGTCGCTGGGTTTCTACGGCATGTCCACATTTGAAGGTCCGATGATGTCGATCCGCGCGGTCAACAGCCTGTCACACTATACAGACTGGACCATCGGGCACGTACATTCCGGTGCGCTTGGCTGGAATGGCATGATCACCTTCGCCTGCATCTACTTCCTTACGCCCAAGCTTTGGGGTCGTAAACAGATGTATTCAATGTCGGCGATCAACTGGCACTTCTGGCTCGCCACATTGGGTATCGTACTCTACGCGGCGTCCATGTGGGTCACGGGCATCATGGAAGGCCTGATGTGGCGCGAAGTCGACGACCAGGGCTTCTTGGTGAACTCTTTCGCTGACACCGTCAGTGCCAAGTTCCCCATGTATGTGGTCCGCGGACTTGGGGGCGTTCTGTTCCTCTCTGGTGCGCTGGTCATGGTCTGGAACATGTGGATGACCATTCGCGGGGCAAAACCCGCGACGGCCACTCTGCCTTACGCAACACCTGCTGAATAAGGACCGGATCATGGCATTTCTTGATAAACACGCGATCCTGGAAAAAAGCCCGACGCTGCTTTTGACCGCCTCATTGCTGGTTGTGACTGTCGGCGGGATCGTCGAAATCGCACCATTGTTCTGGCTCGAAAACACCATCGAAGATGTTGAAGGTGTGCGCCCCTACTCTCCATTAGAGCTGACGGGACGAGACATCTACATCCGCGAGGGCTGCTATGTCTGCCACAGCCAGATGATCCGACCTATGCGCGACGAGGTAGAGCGCTATGGCCACTACTCACTGGCTGCCGAGTCGCAGTATGATCACCCGCACCAATGGGGGTCAAAACGAACGGGGCCGGATGTGGCACGTGTCGGCGGGCGCTATTCGGACGCCTGGCATGTGGATCACCTGATGGATCCCCAATCTGTGGTGCCCGAAAGCATCATGCCAAAATATGCCTTCCTTGCTGATGTAAAGATCGACGGCGAACATATCGAGGCACTGCTGTCGACGCACCGTTTTGTAGGCGTGCCTTACACAGATGAGCAGATCGCCCAAGCTCAGGCTGACTTTCGAATTCAGGCCGATCCCGAAGGCGATTGGGACGGGCTGGTTGAACGCTATCCCGGTGCGGCTGTGTCGAACTTTGATGGCCAGCCGGAACTGACCGAAATGGATGCCCTGATTGCCTATTTGCAGGTCCTTGGAACCATGGTCGATTTTTCAACCTTCACACCTGATGCAAGCCGATAGGAGGCATGGACATGGATACTTATTCACTCCTGAGGCAAATCGCGGATAGCTGGGTGCTTTTGGCGATGTTTACGTTCTTTGTGGGCGTTGGCATCTGGGCCTTCCTGCCCAGCCAGAATGCCGCACGCAAGGACGCCAGCATGATCCCATTCCGCAATCACGATCAGACCGACACTCGGCCCGTTGATCAGAAAGGGCAAAGCAATGGCTGACCGCAAAGTTGACGAAGAAACCGGTGTCGAGACCACAGGCCATTCCTGGGACGGCATTGAAGAGCTGAACAACCCTCTGCCGCGCTGGTGGCTTTGGACCCTCTATCTGACGATCATCTGGGGCATCGGCTATACCATCGCCTACCCTGCATGGCCTATGGTATCGGGTGCCACCGCCGGTGTTATGGGCTGGTCAACCCGCGAAAATGTGGCCAACGACATTGCTGCACATGATGGGCAGAACGCCAATCTAGTGGCTGCGTTGCTGGAAGCAGACATGGCGGCCTTGCCGGAAAATGCGGATCTGAACCGCTATGCCGTCGCACGTGGTGGTGCTGTCTTCCGCGCGCAGTGTTCGCAATGTCACGGCTCTGGTGCGGCGGGTGCGGTGGGTTACCCCAACCTTCTGGATGATGACTGGCTTTGGGGCGGCGAGATGGAACAGATTGTCTATTCCGTCACCCACGGTATTCGCAATGAGACCGATCCAGACGCCCATTGGTCGCAGATGCCTGCCTTCGGTGACATCTTCACAAGGGAAGAAACCACAGCGACCGTCGAATACCTGGTGTCGCTGGCATCACCCGAATTTGACGCCACGCTTGCCGAAGAAGGCGCCGTCCTGTTCCTCGACAATTGTGCGGCCTGCCATGGCGACGCGGCGATGGGCGACCGGGCGATTGGAGCGCCAAACCTCGCGGATGCCATCTGGCTTTATGGTGGGGACCGCGACACGCTGGCCTACAGCATCGAGAACGCCCGATTTGGTGTCATGCCCGCATGGGGCCAACGCCTGAGCGACGAGGACGTGCGCGCAGTGTCCGCCTATGTTCACGCTTTGGGTGGCGGTGAATAATCGCATAGGTTTGCCCACCACTCAGGGCTGACCTAGGGTCCCGGAACGACCCTGTTCGCAAAACATGTCGTTCCGGGATTTCTTGACACAGATCAAGGCATTTCCGGCACGCGCGCGGTAGCGTGCAGTCGCGAACAGGAAAACTAGCACAATGGCTCACGAACCAGCGCCTTCTCTTTATGCTGCACAAGAACCGGTCTTTCCCCGTAAGGTGAAAGGGTTCTACCGGACGTTCAAGTGGTGGATCATGGCCGTGACGCTGGGCATCTACTATCTGACGCCCTGGATCCGCTGGGATCGCGGCCCGAACCTGCCCGATCAAGCGGTGTTGGTCGATATGACCAACCGCCGTTTCTATTTCTTCTGGATCGAGATCTGGTCACACGAATTCTACTTTGTCGCGGGCCTGCTGATCATGGCGGGGCTTGGGTTGTTCCTGTTTACTTCGGCGCTGGGCCGGGTCTGGTGCGGCTATACCTGTCCGCAAACCGTCTGGACCGACCTTTTTATCCTTGTTGAACGGTGGATCGAAGGCGACAGAAACGCACGCGTTCGCCTCTGGAACGGCAAGTGGTCGGCGCGAAAATGGCGGCTGCGCATCACAAAATGGACGGTCTGGCTGGTGATTGCCATGGCGACGGGTGGTGCCTGGGTGTTCTATTTTGCCGATGCACCAACACTTTTCCGCGATATCTTCACCCTGTCGGCCCACCCTGCGGCCTATGTCACGATTGCCATCCTGACCCTGACGACTTTTGTCTTTGGTGGCTTCATGCGCGAACAGGTTTGCATCTACATGTGCCCTTGGCCCCGTATCCAGGCGGCTATGATGGACCCCGACACGATCACAGTTGCCTACCGCGACTGGCGCGGAGAGCCGCGCGGCAAGAAGCGTGATGCCTCGACCGGCGACTGCATTGATTGCATGGCCTGCGTGAATGTCTGCCCGATGGGTATCGACATTCGTGATGGCCAGCAGATGGAGTGTATCACATGCGCCTTGTGCATTGATGCCTGCGACGACGTGATGGAGCGTATCGGCAAACCGCGTGGATTGATTGACTATCTGGCGCTGTCAGATGAAGAAGCCGAGCGCGCAGGTGCCCAACCACGGCCGTTGTGGCAACATGTGCTGCGCCTGCGGACCATTATTTATACGGCGATGTGGGCGGCCATTGGTCTTGGCCTTGTCTATGCGCTGTTTATCCGTAGCGACATTGAACTGACGGTCAGCCCGGTACGCAATCCGACGTTTGTGCTGCAATCAGACGGCTCTATTCGCAATATCTATGTTGTGCGGTTGCGCAACAAATTGGGCGATGATCGCCAGTTCCACCTGAGCCTGACCAGCGATGACATCCTGCGGATCGAGCTTGAAGGCTCCAACCGCGAGCTTGCGATCGAAGTGCCCGCGAATGAGACCATCCTGCAACGGGTCTATGTCACCGCCCGCCCGCAGGACGCTGCGGCGTCACGCAATAGCACACCACTGCGCCTGTGGGTCGAAGACCTCGACAGTGGCGATAAGGCAAGTTGGGATACGATCTTTAACGGAAGGGAAAGCCAATGACCGAAATCAAAGGATGGCATGTCTTTGCAGGTTTCAGCGGGGCATTTGGGATCATCATCGCGGTGAACCTGACACTGGCGTTTCAGGCTGTAGCGACGTTTCCGGGGTTGGAAGTCCGTAACTCTTATGTGGCCAGTCAGTCGTTTGATGCAGATCGCGCAGCGCAGCTGGCGCTTGGCTGGGATGTTACGGCGGAATTGTTCGATCACGAGCTGATCCTGACCATTCTCGAAAATGGCGTCCCAATTGACCCCGAAATCGAAAGCGCCACGTTTGGGCGCGCAACAAACGTAGCCTTTGATGAGACACCCCAGTTCGTTTTTGACGGCCAAGCCCTGCGTGCGCAGGTCGTGGCAGGCGAAGGCAATTGGAACCTGCGCCTGAAGGCGCGCGCGGCCGATGGCACATTGTTCCAGCAACGGATCATTGTCCGGGGCACTCAATGACAGCCGCCTGCCCTGCCTGCGTCGCTATCCCCACAGCGGAAGAGCTTGATTTGGGCCCTGCCCTGCAATTTTCATTGCCCGGCATCCATTGTGCGGCCTGCATTGGCAAGATCGAGCGTGGGCTGGCAAAGGTGCAGGGCGTGCAGAATGCGCGGGTGAACCTGTCGCTCAAACGGCTTTCGGTGACCGGGCCGGTTAATCCGGAGCATATCACCGCGACGCTTGGCACTTTGGGGTATGAAGCCTACCCGCTTGATCTTGAAGCACTCAACAACGCCCATGACGCGGTGGGGCGCGATCTGCTGATGCGCATGGCTGTGGCTGGCTTTGCGATGATGAATGTAATGCTGTTGTCGGTTGCGGTCTGGTCGGGGGCCACGGATGCAACACGCGATTTGTTTCATCTGATTTCAGCGGCGATTGCACTGCCTGTTGTGGCCTATTCCGCCCAACCTTTCTTTCGCAATGCATGGACGGCCTTGCGCGCCCGGCGGCTGAACATGGATGTGCCGATTTCGCTGGCGATCATTCTGGCTGCGGGCATGTCCCTGTTTGAGACCCTCAACAGCGGCGAGGACGCCTATTTTGATGCCGCACTTTCGTTAACGTTCTTCCTGCTCATCGGGCGCTACATGGATCACCGCACTCGCAGTGCAGCCCGCTCTGCCGCGAAGGAACTGACAGCCCTCGAAGTGCAAATGGCCCATCGGGTAACATCCAAGGGGACGCAAAAGACCCCTGTTGCAGAGCTTGGGATTGGCGATCAGATTCTTGTTCCCACCGGCGGGCGCGTGCCTGTTGATGGCATCCTGCTGTCGCAAAACGCCCTGATGGATCGGTCATTCTTAACCGGTGAATCTGCTGCGGTGGAACTTGCCGCCGACGCCATTTTGCAAGCGGGTGAGATTAACGTTGCCGCCCCTTTGACAGTGCGGGCAACTGCTGTGGGTGACGACACAACACTGCGCCGCATGGCGCGGATGGTGGAAACCGCTGAAAACAGCCGCAACAGCTATACCGCATTGGCCGATAAAGCGGCGGCAATTTATGCACCTGCCGTGCATCTTCTGGCGCTGTTGGCCTTTGCCGGATGGGTCATCGCCAGCGGTGATGTCCGTCATGCGTTGAATGTGGCGATTGCGGTTCTGATCATCACCTGCCCCTGTGCGCTTGGGCTGGCTGTGCCTGCGGTTTCAACAGCGGCGATCAGCCGTTTGTTTGGCATGGGATATCTTGTCAAACACGCCACCGCGCTTGAACGTTTGTCAGAGATCACCCGCGTTGTCTTTGACAAGACCGGCACACTCAGCCAGCCATCTGTGGCCCTGTCCGAGAGCTTCTCTGCGGTCGAGAAATCTGTGGCGAAAGCCTTGGCGCAGGCGTCGCACCATCCTTTGTCGCAGGCGTTGAACGCAACGCTGGCAGAGATTGGTCCGGCGCCGGTTACGGATATCGAAGAAATCGCTGGGCAAGGTGTGGCCGGCCATTGGCAAGGGCAAACTGTACGTCTGGGGCGGGGTCACTGGCTGGGTGCGGATTTTGACGCCTTGGGCCTGCAGATCGGTGATCAGCCCGCAAAAGCGACGCACGCCCACGAAGTGCTGCGCGATGGCGTCAAAGAAGCGCTGGATGGGCTGAACATGCCTTGCGAAATCGTCACTGGCGACGCGGCAAAGCCCGCGCAGCGATTTGCAGCGCAACTTGCCATTCCTGTCACAGCTGATGTGCGGCCAGAGGCCAAGCTGAACTATCTGCATCAACTCACCGATCAGGGTGAGCATGTGCTGATGGTCGGTGATGGTCTGAACGATGCTGCCGCTTTGGCCGCCGCACATGCCTCGATTGCGCCTGCCTCGGCGCTGGAAGCGTCGCGCAGCGCCTCTGACATTGTGATCCTGCGTGACAGTTTTGCCGAACTGCCCTTGCTGCTGCGGATCGCCCGGCTTGCCCGGACATTGTCGAAACAGAACTTCGCTATTGCCGCACTTTACAACAGCATCGCGATCCCGATTGCCTTGGCCGGATATGCGACCCCGCTGGCCGCCGCTTTGGCAATGTCAGCATCTTCCATTACAGTGCTTTTGAACGCCCAACGGATAAGGTTTGCAAAATGAATGTTCTGGTGATCTTGATCCCTGTCTCGCTTATTTTGGGTGGTATTGGTCTGGCTGCGTTTATCTGGACAGTCCGCAGCGACCAATATGATGATGCCGAAGGCAACGCCGCCCGCATCTTGCTTGACGATTAAGCGCAGGTATTAGTGAAAATCGCGCGACTTAGGGATAACCCTGACGTCACGCGGATGTCGCCCGCGCGGATCATGGGGGATCGATTTCTTGACCTCATCGGCATGGGCCAAGGGCGGCTCCATCTGATCATGTGACAAGCGTTCGAGCGCATCACTGCGATCTGTCAGATGGTTGGCCACAACATGAATGACATCTTCACTGCGCTGTACCACCCCTTTGACGTCAATCACCCGCGCGCGCATGATGACCTTGCGAAATGCCTCCATCACTTTGGGCCAGACGACCAGATTTGCGACGCCCGTTTCATCCTCCAGCGTGATGAAACACACACCCTTGGCGCTGCCGGGGCGCTGGCGGATCAGGACGATCCCAGCGAGTTTCACAGATTGCCCATTGCGCATCTGATCCAGCATGCGGGTTGGTGTGTACCCCTGCTTGTCCATGCTGCGGCGCAAGAAGGACATCGGGTGCGCCTTCAATGACAGGCGTGTGGTCTGGTAATCGGCCACCACATGTTCGCAAATCGGCATTTGGGGCAGGTCAAAGCGGACCTCTTCCCCCTCATCCTTCTTCTCGACGAAAAGCGGCAGGTCAGGCGCGTCCCGTATCGCGCGGGCGTCCCACAACGCCTGCCTGCGATCCAATGTCATTGAGCGCACGGCATCGGCTGCAGCCAGTTTGCGTATGGTGCCTGCATCAAGCCGCGCACGTTTCTTGAGGTCGGCCAAATTGGCAAATGGCTGCGCCCGTGCATCCATAACCCGCTGTGCCATGTCCTGACGCACACCGTCCACCTGACGCAGGCCAAGGCGTACAGCAAACTCGCCCGGTGCGATCGGCTCTAGTGTGTTGTCCCAATCGCTGTAGTTCACGTCCGCGCCGCGCACGATCTTGCCGTGCTCACGGGCATCACGGACGATCTGGGCGGGGGCATAAAACCCCATCGGTTGCGAATTGAGCAAGGCCGCACAGAACACATCCGGGTAGTGGCACTTGATCCAGCTTGAGACATAAACCAGATGCGCAAAACTTGCCGCATGGCTTTCAGGGAACCCGTAATCACCAAAGCCCTTGATCTGGTTGAAACAGCGGCTGGCGAATTCCGGGTCATAGCCGCGCCGGATCATGCGGCCGACCATCTTTTCCTCTAATTCGCCGATGGTGCCGCGTGACCTGAAGGTGGCCATTGCCTTGCGAAGCTGGTTGGCTTCATCGGGGGAAAACTCTGCCGCCACCATTGCGACTTTCATCGCTTGTTCCTGAAAGATCGGCACGCCCTTAGTGCGTTTCAGCACGTTTCTCAATTCATCTGGGTCGTATTGCGGGCCCGGTGAGGGGTATTCTTCGGGCTCTTTTCCGCTGCGCCTTCGCAGATAGGGATGCACCATATCGCCCTGAATGGGCCCCGGTCGCACGATGGCAACCTGAATGACCAGATCGTAGAATTCGCGCGGTTTCAGCCGGGGCAGCATGTTCATCTGCGCACGGCTTTCGACCTGAAACACTCCAAGGCTGTCACCTTTGCACAGCATATCATAGGTGACCGGGTCTTCTTGCGGGACCGTGGCAAGGGTGAACCGCTTGCCATAATGCGCATCGATCAGATCAAAGGCCTTGCGGATGCAGGTAAGCATCCCCAGCGCCAGCACATCGACCTTGAGGATGCGCAACTCATCAATATCGTCCTTATCCCATTCGATGAACGTCCGGTCCGGCATCGCCCCGTTGCCAATGGGGACCGTCTTGGTCAGCGCCTTTTCGGTCAGGATAAAACCGCCCACATGCTGGCCCAGATGGCGGGGCATCCCGATCATCTTGTCGGCCAGTTTTATGGTGCGGGCCATCAGCGGGTCTTTGAGATCGATCCCCGCCTCTGCCGCTTCCTTTGCACCCACTTCGCGGCCCCAAGACCCCCAGATCGTTTTGGCCAATGCGGTGGTGATATCCTCGGACAAGCCCATGACCTTGCCGACCTCGCGCACCGCCATGCGGGGGCGGTAGTGGATCACAGTGGCGCAAAGGGCCGCCCGGTCACGCCCGTATTTATCGTAGATATGCTGGATTACCTCTTCGCGCCGCTCATGTTCGAAATCGACGTCGATATCGGGAGGTTCCTTGCGCTCTTCGCTGATGAACCGTTCAAACAGCAAATCGTTCTTGTCGGGGTCCACCGCCGTCACGCCCAGCACATAGCACACGGCCGAATTTGCCGCTGACCCCCTGCCCTGACACAGGATTGGCGGGGCACATTCGTAGCGGGCATGATTCACGATCTGTTGGATTGTCAGGAAGTACTGCGCAATCTCTAGCTTTGCGATCAGAGCCAGTTCCTTGCGCAGGGTCGCCTTGAGTGTTTCAGGCACCCCGTTCGGATAGCGCCATTTGGCCCCTTTCCACGCCAGCTCTTCAAGATACTCCTGCGGGGTGCGCCCCTCTGGCACGGTTTCCTGTGGATATTCATAGGCCAATTCCCGCAGGTCGAAATTGCAGGCATCCGCGACCGCGCGCGTTGCACGGATTGCATGCGGCCACTCGGCAAAGAGCCGGACCATCTGCGCAGGTGATTTCAGGTGCCGCTCGGCATTGGCATCCAGCAGGAACCCTGCCTTGTGAATGGTGGTCTTGTGCAGAATGCAGGTCATCACGTCCTGCAAGGGCCGTTGTTCAGGTGCGTGATAATGCACATCGTTGGTCGCCAGAATGGACATGCCGCTGGCCTTGGCCAGCGCATCCAACTGGTTGATCCGCGCCCTGTCGTCGCCGCGATAAAGATAACTGGTGGCAATATGTTTCAGCGTCGGCAACGCGCGTTTGAGACGGCTGAACCCAGCGCTGAAATGCGCCAGATCGGCACCCGGTAGCGCAATCAACTGCACCCCTGCACTGTGCTGTGCGAGATCATCCAAGGTGATGTCACACTGACCTTTGGCCTGCCATGCGCCATCAACGCCCTGCATCTTGCCTTTGGACAGCAGCGTGCAAAGCCGCCCATAGGCCGCCCGATCACGCGGGTATGCAAGGAATTCTTCGCCCGTCACCAATTGCAATCGGCACCCAATGACTGGTGTAATTTGCGCCTTGCGCGCCTCTGCATGCAGGCGCACGACCCCGGCCATCGTATTAAGATCAGCGCAGCCTAATTTGTCATATTCCAGCGCATTGGCCGTCGTCGCAAGATCGACGGCGTCCGACGCCCCATGCAGGAAGGAAAAGCAGGTCGTCACCCCCAGTTCTACGAAATCTGCGCGTGGGTTTCGAAGAAACCCATCATCCTCAATCGTGCGCCTTGGCCGTTGGTTGTCCATCTCAGGCATTACGCAAACATCCCATGCACAAACCAGCGCGGATCACCCCCGCGCCCGTCCTCATGCAGGCCTTCGCGGTAAAGCCAGAGCCGCAGCCCCGCCTGATCCTCAACCTTGAAATAGTCACGCAGCCGGGTGCCGGGGCGGTCTTTCCACCATTCAGGTGCAATGCGTTCCGGCCCGGCATAACGCACCACGCGGTGGGTCTGTCTGCGCCAGATAAACTGTGCCGGGGGGCCTTCGGGCACGGCATATAGCACGCGCACCTCTTCGGGGTGATCCAGCAGGCGAAGCGGGCGTTCCTTGGTCAGAACTGCCGCATCATCACCAACATCAGCAAGAGCGGCAACCAATGCCTCGGCCCGTTCGGGCACATGGCTTTGACGCAGCACAGGGCGGGTGACAGCGCGTGGGCCAAATTTCGCACTCAACCGATCAATCAACCGGGTCAGGTGCAGATCATCATCTGCTCCGCCATCCAAACGGGACTGCTTGTCCTGCATTTCTTCAATCGCACCTGCAGCAAGGGTGATCAGATCAAAACCAAAACCGGGGTTGATCCGCTCGACCTTATCGCGAAACAGGCTGTGCAGGTGGGTCGGATCACGGGTCGGGGCAGAGGTCGCCACATCCACATGGCTGACATCCCCATCAGTTTTGAAAACCGTCAGATGCAGGCGGCGGCAGCCCAACCCCGCATGTTTCAGCTGCGCGCAAAGGTCCTCGCAAAGCTCTGGCAAATGGGGAGTGGGATCAAAAATAGGTTCGGCCAAGCGAGCATGCGCGCGGATCACCGGCTTGGCATCCACGCTGGATACAGGTTCGGCCAGTTTACCCAAGGCCTGATCAAGCCGCATCAGCGGGTTCGCCGCAAGCCCCGCTTTGACAAAGCGGCGGGTCAGCGACAGACGCGGGACATCCATCACCGCACCAATGGTTTTCAACCCTAGCCTGCGCAGTAGAAGCAACGTTTTCGACTCTAGCCGCAGCCCGCTGACCGGCAAAGGGCCCAGCTTGAAATAGGCCTCATCCGGCCCACAGATCGACCGCACAGGACCAAAGCGAGCCAAAGCCCAAGCCGCACCCCAAGTAGGTGCCACCGCCAGCCTGGCTGTCAGGCCCAGCAATGACAGCTGCGTCTCCATCTCAACCAGCATCGCGGCCTCACCGCCCCAAAGATGGTCCGCCCCGGTGGTATCCAGGATCAGCCCATCATCGCCGTCGCGTGCGCTCCAGGGGCACCAACGGCGCGCCCAAAGAACGAGCCGCTCAAGGGCGGCATGGTCCCCCGCTACATCCGCGAATTCCACCTGCAATTCCGGGCAAATCGCGCGCATATCCACGACCCGCGATCCGGGGTGAATGCCATCCATACGCGCCGCGCGATTGGCGGCGTGAATGACCGGCCCATGATGGCCCTCGCGCGCCAGAACCACAGGCACATCATCCGGCGGCGCGTTGCCCTGCCGTTCCATCACCCGCATCCATCGCTCGATCGCGAGTTGGGGCAGCGAGATGGAGACGATCCGCCGCCCTGTCATAGGTGGCCACCCATGTGCCGGGCTTGACCCGGCGCGAACGGAACAGATCGAGCCACCAGCGGGGCGCACCCGGTGCTTGCCGATCGTGCGGATGAGGGGCAGAAGGCAACGAAGCAATGCGCCAGCGGTCGCGGGCCGCACTCAGATCGGGGCTGGCGGCGCGGCGGATCAGCCAACATGGCACATCCGCCGCCTCTGCGCGCAAGGCCAGCCGCTTGGTTGCGGTGAAATCCAAGGCGGGCGGATCGCCCCAAACCTCGCCTATCACGGCCCCCAGAGTACGGCAGCGTAACCCGTCCTCCATCGCCCAAAGCACATCGGCCGCGCGCGAAAGATCGACCATGATGATCGGGCGCTCGCCGCTGATACCCGCCAGCGCAGGACGCCCCGCCTCTTTGCGGGACAAACGATCCTGCACCCAAAGGATCGGAGCATGGCTGCGGGGCAGACGCGACAACGCAAAGCCCAATGCACTGGGATCTGCAGGGGTGTTTGGAAACACCTCTGACAGAGTGCAGCGCATCGGGGCAAGACCTGCACCCTGCCCTGCCAACGATTTGTGCATACGAAGGGCACCCATACACCTGACACCGAATCCATTTTAATGTTCACTCTTTGTTCTACTGCATATTTTGAATTTTCACAATGTTGGCCATATGGAAGCAACGGCAGGCACATGCATCCGCGAACAAAGCCAGAGACAAGGCAGTTTCTACTTGTGATCATAAGAAAATACCTGCTAGACGCGTCAACGGAGACGTGGCCGAGTGGTCGAAGGCGCTCCCCTGCTAAGGGAGTAGGCCCGGAAGGGTCTCGAGGGTTCGAATCCCTTCGTCTCCGCCATAAAACCCAAATATATCGCTGATTTTATTCGAAAATTATCATCATCTGGGGCGGCGTGCCTACTTTCATGCCCACTTTAACTTGAGGTAGCAAAGGTCATCGGTGATTTTTGCGGGCCTGTTGGCTGACACGCAGGCCGCTGTTCTACCGCTGGCGCCCTACCTCGACACATGCTGCTTATTATGCTGACGAACGGCATCCATTCTAAAAAAAATGGCGGAAAGCAGTCTTTCGCTGCGGTTGCAAAGTCGCATGGGCGATCAAGTGATCTCGACCGTTTATTTAGGGGGCGAAACCACGAATGCAGTGACCAATCTCGGGGCGGTCGCCAAGTTCAAGTGGCATCTGCGAGGCGATATTCTGAGTCGCCTCGAATGATGAATGAGGCTAGCAGTTCACGCCGCCAAATTGCACACCACTCAGGTCAGCCATTTCTTTTTTCCATGTGGTGATGTCGCGGAGGGCGAAGTCTGACAGGCAGTTGTGGCCACATGCCCGCGCCAAGACCTGCATCAGTTCAACCGATGCGCCGAAATAGCGGGCAAGTTTTTGGGCCCCTAACTGAACGTCCAACCGCGCGCGCAGTTCCGGCTTTTGGGTTGCGACGCCAACAGGGCAGTTGTTGGAGTTACACATGCGCGCCGCAATACATCCGACTGCTTGCATGGCGGAATTTGACACCGCAATGGCATCCGCACCAAGTGCCATCGCTTTGGCAAAATCCTCGGCGACGCGCAGGCCGCCTGTAATGACCAAAGTCACGTCGCGCCCAATTTTTGCATCCAGATGCGCGCGCGCACGGGCCAAGGCGGGGATTGTGGGCACAGAGATATGATCGCGGAAGATCAAAGGTGCCGCTCCCGTGCCGCCGCCGCGGCCATCCAGAATGATGTAGTCGGCGCTGGCCTCAAGCGCGAAGTCGATGTCGTCTTCGATGTGGTTTGCCGACAGTTTGAACCCGATGGGAATGCCGCCAGATCGTTCTCGGACCTCATCAGCAATGCGTTTGAAATCGGCTGGTGTTTCAAGGTCTGGGAATGTTGACGGGGAAATCGCGGATTGACCAGGTTCCAAGCCACGTACCTTGGCAATCTTGCCCTGAACCTTGTCGCCCGGAAGATGCCCGCCCGTGCCCGTTTTGGCCCCTTGGCCACCTTTGAAGTGAAAGGCTTGGACGCGGGCGACCAGATCAAGGTCCCACCCGAAACGCGCTGATGCCAATTCGTAGAAATAGCGCGAATTTTCTGCCTGTTCCTCGGGCAACATGCCGCCCTCGCCAGAACAAATCCCAGTGCCTGCCATCTGCGCACCACGTGAGAGCGCGGTCTTCGCCTCTTCGGACAATGCACCATAGCTCATGTCTGACACAAACAGCGGGATATCCAGTTGCAAGGGCTTGGCGGCACGCGGGCCGATGGTGACAGATGTCGCGACGGGCATGTCATCAAGTAAAGGCTTGCGCGCCATTTGCGCCGGCAAAATTTGAATGTCATCCCAGTGCGGCAAGTCTTTGCGCGGCACACCCATCGCCCCCATTTCGCCGTGGTGGCTCAGTTTGGACAGCCCGTCTTTGGCCAGCGCATGAATGCGGGCGACCGTTGGTTCTTCTGGCGTTGGGGTCGCGGTTGGAACGTCAGACTTTGGTTTCGGAGATGGATCCCCCGCCTTCAGGTCACCGAGTGTCGCGTGCGTGCCATCACAGAATGGTCCGTTCGCTGTTGCCTTACATTGACACAACGCCGCGCTTCCTGTGCTGTCTGCGGTAAACTTTTGCGGCGTCACCTCCGTGCCTGCATGGGACCCGTCACAGAACGGCTGGCTCTTGGACAACCCGCACCGACACCAAAAGTAGTCCTTGCCCTTTTCCAGATCGACGGATGTGGGGCTTTTGGCGGCGATGATCGGTACGGATCGGGTCATGTTATTGTCCTTATAAATTGGCTTGGTCCAATGCTAAGTGCTGTCGTGGTCAAGAGCGCTTAGGTTCCTCTAGCCGGAAAAACAGGTCTCGAAATCTGGGCATAAGCAGCAGCCCAAAGAAGATCACATCTAGAACAGTCTGGACGACCGGGGCAGTATACGGGTTTCCGCCGCCGTTGAATTGTTCAAAGGCGATAGGTTCACCGATCAGAATAAGGTTCGTCAGGGCGCCAATGTGATCAACGATGGATAGGGTGAAGTAGACAATCGTGAGCGTCCAAACCGTGAATCCCCGCCATTTCCAAACTGCGATGGCGAGTGGGATGGCAAAGATTGCGGTCACGACGTCAAGGATTGCGGGGTACATCCAACCAGCCGGATCAATGCCGTTTGCGACACTTGTAATAAGCGGAATCGCGATAAGGCGGATCAATTGGGCGAGGATCCAGACAATGAGACCAAAAAGGAAGATCTTACCGGAACGGCCAAGGTTGGCGGTGTTTTGCGATGCTTCTTGCATATCGTGCCTCGTTTTTTGGTGAATAGATTTCGAACCATGCAGGGCAAATTACGGCACGGGTCGTCCGGTCACGTAGGTGTAGGACGCGCGCACCAATTGCATCACAACGTCCAATTCTTCTTGCGTCGTGGGCGTATAGATCATCACAAAACCGCCCCAACCGGGCCTTTGGTCGGCCCATGGGTGCGGCGTAGCCCAACCGGCGTTCACTGCAGCGCGGGCCAATTCCGGTTCCAGAGTTGCGTGCAAACTGCCGTCGGGGTGAACATGTGCAAATTCCCGACCGCCAACGATGGCATCGGGATTGGCAAGACTGATATCCCTGTCCAATTGGAAGCCTACCGCCCCCGGCAAGGAAACGCGCGTTGCGCCGAGAGTGACGCCAGGCAGCTTTTCAACATGCTCCAACATCATGGCGGTGAGCTCTGGAACGGCCTCAACATCCAACTGGACATGTGGGACGCTGTTGGTGGTTTCAGGGCGCGGGCCATCGCGGGCGGGGAGGGGCGCGTCTTGGGCCCAGCCAGACGCGACCCCTGTGAAAAGGGCCGCTACGGCCAAAAGGGTGGTTCGTTTTAACATTTTGGTTTCCCTTGAGTTTTGGCCGCAGCGGTTTTTGGGGCGGTTAGTTGGCGTGGTAAGCTTGGCTGACGGCGAAACTGTCTTCGAACCAGTTCCAAAGCACAACTTGTCCGTCACGCACTTTGGCACGCAGGGCAAAAGTGAAGTCACCGATTTCTTGGCCCGACTTTGTCGTGATCCCGTTCATGTCACCAAAGATCGCCACCGTGTCGCCAAAGGCGAGGACATCGGTGTTTTCCCATTTGGTGGTTTGAAAGTTCTCGCTGAACACACCTAGGAAGGTAAAAATCTCATCCTTGCCATTCCAAGGTCCTATCCATGGAAGGGTCGGATCGCCTGCATTCAGCCAAACCATGTCGTCTGCCATCAGATCGGCCATCGCACCCATGTCACCGCTTCCCATCGCGCCCATAAGGGCCATGACGGTGTCGAGACTTGCCTGACTTTGGTCATCGTTTGACTGCGCCGTTGCGGCTGAGCCGAGTGTCACGCCTGTTGCGGCCGCGGCGGAGGCTTTCATTGCTTGTCGTCTGTTCATTTTCAGAACTCCTGTTGGGGTGGGTTTTTAGCGGCCGGTCAGTTGCTGCAATGCGCCTGCCCAGTCTTCGACGTGGTAGGAGCGCACGATTTTGCCGTCTGCAATTTCGTGAATGTCGATCGTCATGATATCAAAGCTGCGCCCTTCACCATCTACACCGAAAAACGGCGCAACGGGTGTGCCAGTGGCGCGGCTGCGAACAGTGACGAAATCACCGCTGTCGTGCATGTCCTGGACGGTCCAGTTCAGATCAGGCAAAAGCTGTGCAAAGCCGCCAACCTGACCCAAGAACGCGTCGCGGTTTTTGTTTTCACCGGAATAGTCGCCAACGCTTGCCCATGTGTCTGCGGTCGCTTCCACAAATGCGGCCGTGTGTGTTTCCGAACCTGGGTTGCTGAGAAGGTCGTAGAAGGCCTGAACGGTTTCGGCGTTGTCGGCGATCGCTGAGGACGCGAATGAGGAGGCAGCGATTGTTACAGCCGCTAGGACTGCGTGTGGTTTTTTCATGTTAAGACTTCCTTTTGAACGATGTGGGCGCCGCTGCGTTTGCGGCGCTCTGTTCAAAGAGGATGGACATATTTTGATTAAATCATAAGGTAGGGTTATCAAATTTAACTGTTCGGATTTTTTGCATAATGATCGATCGCCTCAGACAAATGGCAATCTTTGCCAAGGCGATTGACCATGGGTCTTTTCGAGGTGCAGCACGCGAGTTGCATTTGTCGCCGTCCGTTGTCAGCCACCATGTCTCGCAATTGGAGGAACACCTTGGCGTCGCGTTGATCTATCGCTCGACCAGAAAATTGACGCTCACAAACGACGGTCAAAGGCTGCTCACGGCGACCCGAAATATGTTGGATGCCGTAGAAGGCGAACTGCAGGATCTTTCGGCAACCGCTGGCGAACCGAGCGGAGAGCTGCGTGTCACGCTGCCATCCGTACTGTCACTGTCGCACATTACAGATCAAATTGCGGAGTTCTCGCTGGCATACCCGCGTATCACATTGACTGTTGATTTCTCTGACACGCGGCGGGCGCTGATTGACGATGGATTTGATCTGGCCATTCGCATGGGTCCAAAATCAAAAAACTCTGCGACGTCACGTACTTTGTTTGAGGTACGACGGGTTTTGGTCGCGTCCAAGGATTTTCTCGCGACGAGGACTGGCGGGAATGATCCTTCGGCGCTTTCTAATTGGGAATGGTTGGCGCTTGCACCCGTTCAGAACATTCCTTTGAGTTTCAGACACAAGGACGGGGAGACGATGAAGATCAAGCCAGCCCCGCATATGTTCACAAACGACGCACAAGCATTGCACCGCCTAGCACAGGCCGGAGCAGGGCTGGCCATAGTCCCCGAATTCCTTGTCGCACCCGACATCGAAAGCGGGGCGATGGATTACGTGTTGCCCAGCTGGGAGCTTCGACCAATCAGTGTCTATGCCGAATGGCCCGCCAACGCGCCAAAGCATGGGCTAATTCATCTCGCTTTGCGAGCCTTGGGCCAGGAAAAGCCTTAACTTCGTCCATTTGGAACAACGAAGGTAGCTCTTCCAAAGGCGTCATTGGAGCAAGCGCATCAATTTGGCGCTGTTTCCCGCGATGTGTGAGTTCGATGAAGCTAGGAGTTCGCGCTCGCAGTGAATGACCGCTAAGCGGGTTGCGATTGCAGCAAGGCCAAAGATGAATGAATGTCTCCTTTGGGCCGTCCACGATGGTGCCCCTGGTCTCCCACAATGCAGATGCTGCGCCGCATCCGAGGTCGGCAGAGAGCCCATTTCGACCGATGCTGCATCCAGAAGGAATGACTGGTTTTTCAGATCCACGCGGGTGTCAGTGGAGCCAGCAAACAGCTGAACTAGACAGCCCTGTTCCAGAGAATTCTCCCAATTTGTTTCCCAAAAGGGCGTGATTTTCATCCTCCTTGGCACCCACAAACTACCCTCTTGACAGAATCGCTTATTTATTCGTTCATAGACCGAACTAAAGGGGTGGCACGGTGATCGGATCGAAAAACTTATCGCGGCAGTTTTCGCGCAGCGCAGTTGTTCAAGCGATAGCGTCGACAGGGCCGATTTCGAGGGCCAGCCTCGCAAAGCAAGTTGGTCTGTCCAAACAAACGATTTCGGAAATTGTATCTGACCTTGAGAATGACGGGTGGATTACTGAATCTGGCCGGACCGCTGGTCACGTCGGGCGATCAGCAACGACCTATGAATTGGTGCCGAGCGCCGCTTTTGTGTGCGCAGTTGATCTCGGCGGCACAAAGGTTCGCGCTGCCATTATTGATCTGGCTTGCACCGTAGTGGCCGAATTGACCGAACCGACAGACGCGCGTGGCGGTGTCGACGTCGCCCAACAAATCGGGCGGCTGTGCAGGAAGACCGCCGCGACCGCCGATGTGGATTGGTCAAAGGTCATGTTTGCGACAGTCGGGGTCCCCGGCGTTCCAGATCAAGTGTCGGGGTCCGTCCGGATGGCCCCGAATATCGATAAAATTGACGCTATGGATTTCGCAGGTGCTTTGGAAAAAGAAATCGGCTGCGGTGTTCAGGTTGAAAACGACGTGAATCTCGCGGCCATTGGTGAACAGTGGAGCGGTTGTGCCTCCGAGGTGGACAACATGGCTTTTGTATCGCTCGGCACGGGTATCGGCGCAGGGATCATCGTGGGGGGGCAGATCATCCGTGGCGCTTTAGGCGCGGCGGGCGAGCTTGGCTTTCTCCCTTTCGGTGCAGACCCTTTTGAGCCAGGTTCGCTCAAGACAGGTGCGCTTGAACGCCAAGCTGGTTCGTTTGGCATGATCAACCGATATGCAGACCTTGCGGGCAAGAATGTTGAGGTGAAGGACCTGTTCGACCTTGCGCAGGCCGGAGATGAACACGCCGACAGCGTGCTAGAAGAGACGGCCCGTCTGGTTGCCCGGTTGGTTGCAACCATCGGTGCGGTTGTCGATCCGTCAATGGTTGTGCTTGGCGGATCAATTGGACAACGCCGAGAACTGCAAAAACGTATCGAGATCGCGCTAGCGGCCTGTTTTCCGAACCCGATTGACATCAAGCGCTCGGAACTTGGCGATCATGCGGCCCTCGTCGGGAGTGCAGCGGTTGGTTTGGCGCATCTACACCACAAAATTTTTGCCGCTGGCCTGAACAACGTCGACATCGACCTTCCGCAGCTCTCCGCGCCAGCGTGGAAGGGTGTTGCATGACCCTAGATACGACCACTGCCAGCCGACTTGATGCAGCACTTGACGAGAAGAAGGCCCTTGCACTGCTAAAGGGTGCTGTTGCACGCAACAGCATCACTGGAAACGAGGCGAAATTCGTCCAGTTCCTCGATGGCGAGATGCGCGCGCGCGAAATGGCCCCAGATACTGAAGATTTCCTTGCTGGCCGACCCAATATCTGGGGCACACGGTCCGGAACAGGTGGCGGCAAGCGGCTCCAGTTTATTGGCCATACCGACACCGTTCACGTGGACGGATGGAGCGAGCATTGGACCGGCACCGTACGCGAAGATCCATTCGGCGGTGCAGAGGTCGACGGCGCGATTTGGGGGCGCGGCGTGACCGATCTTAAGGGCGGGATTTGCGCGGCCATTGCGGCACTCGATCTGCTTGACGGTGCGGAAATTCGACTGCGTGGCGATGTTGCCTTTGCCTTTATAGGTGACGAAGAAAGTGGCGAAGAAGGCAGCGGCATCAGCGCCGGTGTTGCCCATTGGACGGAGATGGTTCAGGACGGTAAAATCCCGCGCCCCGACTTTGCAGTCTACGTCGAGCCGACCAGCCTATCAGTTTATACCGCCCAGATCGGTTTTTTTATCGCGGATGTGAAAATCACCGGAAAGTCGGCCTATTTTGGACGGCCTGATCTAGGGGTCGACGCGTTGAAGGCGACACATTCTATTTTGGCTTCGGTTTGGAAACATGCCGAGGCGCGTCAGTGGTTAGATCCGCACCCGCTGACCGGGCAATCATCTGTGCTCGTGACCGGGTTGAGCGGCGGAGGATACATTGCCGTTCCCGGCGAATGCAAATTTTCGGTCATTGGGTCGTTGAGGCCCGGCGACACCCTTGAGTCTGCGACCGCTGGGTTCGAGTCCGCCGTCCGTGATGCACCTACTGATGACGGTATCAAGATCGAGATCACCTACCCCGCCGGACGCGACAACCCCTTTGGTGGAACGCCAGCAGAAATACCCCAAGACCGGGCGGAAGTTGCACAGCTTATGGACGCCGTTTCGAGCGTCAGCCCTGATCGCGGTAAGATCGGGGGCGCACCATTCTGGTCCGAAAGCTCATTCCTGATTAACAAGCTGAATGTTCCGACTGTTTACTGCGCACCTGGCGATATTGCCTGCTGCCACACATCGCAAGAGCATCTCAACATCGAAGAGTATTTTTCCGCCATCCGCGCCTTTGCGCGGTTCATGGTGGCCTTTTGCGGATCATCAACCACCTAAAATTAACTAAGGGAGAGAAGACCATGAATTTCTACCAAAGCCTGAAAATAGGTACTGCCGCGCTCGCACTTTCTGCTACTGCTGCGTTTGCACAAACAACCGGGCCGCAAGGCGAAACTGCAACGCCATCGTCCCAAGTCACTGTATCGGATGAGCTTTCCGCAAGCCTGCAAGACAAGGGCCTAACAGCGGCACTGCTTTGGCATGACCAATCTGATTTTGTGAATGCTGTAACCGCTGGTGCAACCGACGAGTTTGCGCGCCTTGGGATCGAAGTTGTCATTACAACATCTGCGGCTTTTGACGCCGCCAAGCAACGCAGCGATATCGAAACGGCACTGGTTCGATCACCCGACATTATCCTGTCATTGCCGCTTGATCCGGTGACGTCTGCCGCAGCATTTCAGGACGCACGTGACGAAGACGTCGCACTCGTATTCCTGTCGAACCTTCCCGAAGGGTTTGTGCATCAGACCGACTATGCTGCAATCGTGACAGATGATTTGTTTGAGATGGGCAAACAAGCGGCGGACGCCCTTGCCGCATCCATCGGTGAAGAAGGCACCGTTGGCTGGATTTTCCACGACGCCAATTACTACGTGACCAACCAGCGCGACAACGCGTTCAAGACCACGATCGAAAACGATTATCCGAACATTGAAATCGTTGCCGAAGCTGGCATTAGCGATCCGGCACGCGCCGAAGAAATTGCCAATGCGATGCTGCTGCGCAATCCCGATCTGTCAGGTGTCTACGTCACTTGGGCAGGCCCGGCTGAGGGTGTTCTTGCGGCACTGCGCTCGAACGGCAACACCGATACCAAGCTGGTGACCCTTGATCTGAGCGAGCCAATTGCTTTGGACATGGTCAGCGGTGGAAATGTTGTGGCGCTGGTCGCAGATGAAGCCTACGAGCTTGGCCGCGCCATGGCAGCCGCCGGTGCACGCCAATATGCAGGCGAGGAAACCCCACCGTTTGTGGTTGCGCCAGCTGTGACCGTCACAGCCGACAACGTGTCCGAGGGTTGGATGCAGTCCTTGAACATTGAGGCCCCTGCGAGCCTCACAGGCAACTAAAACCCCAAGTCGACGGGGCGCAAGCTTCGTCGACTTTAGCCGATACTGCCTCATGGGCAGCTTCCATTGATTCCCTGCGAAATCGGAGTGCTGAGATGTCGCCAACCGCAATATTCCGCAAATACGAATTGCAAAACTACGTCGTTTACCTCGGCTTTATCGCGATTTTTCTGTTTTTTGCGGTCACACTTCACGATGCGGGTTTTACGTCGACCCGCAATTTGACCAACATTCTGCTACAAACCGCACCTGCCACGATCTTGGCTATCGGTTTGGTTTTTGCGCTTTCGGCGGGCGAGATTGACCTGTCTTTCGGGTCTGCCGTCGCCGTATCTGCGCTGTCTGCTGCTGTAGTCATGCAGGTCTTGCCAATGCCACTTGCTATTCTTGCAGGTCTGGGCGCCGGATTAGCAGTGGGCGCGTTCAACGGTCTGCTGGTGGCTTGGCTACGATTACCATCATTCCTCGTGACGCTTGCCACATTAGGCCTTTTTGCTGGCGTGGCGCGTACAATGACTAATTTGCGCTCGATCCCTGTCACCAACGATTTCTTCACCGGCGTTTTCGGATCAGGCAAACTGTTCGGTGTTCCATCACTGGTGTGGTGGACGGTTATCGGCGTGGTGATTGGACATCTTGTCTATCGCCACACCCGCTTTGGGGCGCATGTTTTGGCGACGGGTGACAACGCTCGCGCAGCGCAGGTCTCTGGCATCAAGGTACCGCGTGTTCGGTTCATGGTGCTGACAATCTGCGGCGGCTGTGCCGGACTCGCAGGGCTCCTTTATGCCGGACGACTTCAATCCGCCACCTATACCCTTGGCGAAAGCGACCTGATGATCGTGATTGCCGCCGTTATCGTCGGTGGCACCGCTTTGAATGGCGGCAAAGGGTCAATCATCGGTGCGCTGATCGGATCGCTCCTTATGGGGATGCTGAACAACGGCCTGATCCTGATGGGTCTCCAAGTCTCCGACCAAATGATCGTTCGCGGTCTTATCATTCTTGTCGCAGTCGCCGCATCGCTGCGCGATACAACTCGCTAAAGGGGAAACGGTATGTTTCTTGATCTTCTCACCCGCCGTAACCCGGACCTGATCGAAGCAGCCATCGCTTTGCATCAGGAAGGCAAGTTGCCGGCTAACTGCTATGTTCTCGATCTTGATACGGTCGAAGAGAACGCGCGGATATTCACCGACACGGCAACCTCACTGGGTCTCAAGACATTTGCGATGACCAAACAAGTCGGTCGTCACTCTGGTTTTTGCGAGGCCGTGATGCGAGGTGGGATTGACCGCTGTGTCGCCGTGGATATTGCCTGTGCTGTTGCCTGCCATCGCGCTGGACTGAAAGTCGGTCACTTGGGCCATCTTGTGCAGATTCCGTGTGGCGAAGCCGACCTTGCAGCCGGATACCTGCAACCCGATTACTGGACGGTGTTCAGTGACGACAAAGCAGATGAAGCCGCGCGCGCAGCACATAAGGCGGGTCGCGATCAGGCTCTGCTGGCGCGCATCCAAACAGAGGGCGATACATTTTACCGAGGCCATGAAGGCGGCTTTGACGCGGAAACAATCGTTGATGTTGCTGATCGGATGGATGCCCGCGATGGTGCGCATTTTGGCGGCATCACAACATTCCCGGCACTGTTGTTCGATCAAGAGACACGCAAGGTAAAGCCCACCCCGAACCTTGCGACCCTGAATAAGGCGGCCGAAGCTTTGGCCAAGGCCGGACGCAACGGTATTGAAATCAACGCACCGGGAACAACATCTTCTGCCGTCCTTCCTGCATTGGCAGACGCAGGTGCAACCCAATGCGAACCCGGGAACGGGTTGCACGGAACCACGCCCCTTCATGCAGTCGAGGACCTGCCCGAGCGTCCAGCGGTCCTGTATCTGTCAGAAGTATCGCATACGCACGCAGACAAGGCGTTCTGCTTTGGGGGTGGTCTTTATATTGATCCAGTGTTCCCGGAGTATGACGTGCAGGCGATTGTCGGCACGGACCCGAACGACAAATCGACCCGTTCCATGGAAATCCCCCAACGTCAGTCGATTGACTATTACGGCATGATTGATGCGTCAGGGCCGACAGGTCCCAAGACCGGCGATAGCGTTGTCTTCGGGTTTCGGGGGCAGGCCTTCGTGACCCGCGCCCATATTGCGGGAATTTCGGGAATTGCGAGCGGCAACCCCACCGTCACGACAATCGAGAACATATTCGGCCAGCGCGAAGCTTGGCCAGACCTGAGGTGATCTCATGACACAGCCAATTCTATCCCTAACGGATATTCACAAAGCGTTCGGTGGTGTTGTTGCAATCGACAACTTCTCACTCGACTTGCATCCGGGTGAGATCGTGGCCTTGGTCGGCGACAATGGCGCGGGCAAATCCACGCTGATTAAAATCGTATCTGGTGTGCATAAACCCACCACGGGCTCAATCCGCCTTGATGGCGAAGAGACCAGTTTCTCAGACGCATCAGGAGCGCGCGAAGCAGGGATCGAGGTTGTCTACCAGGACCTTGCCCTTGCCGATCAACAGCCCGTTTACATGAATATGTTTCTGGGTCGAGAGCTGACCAAAGGGCCACTGGGCCTCTTGGACAAACGTAAGATGATGAACGATACACAAGAATTGGTGGATGAGCTTGATGTGCGCATTCCGTCGGCCAGTGCGACGATCCGCGACCTCTCAGGCGGGCAACGTCAAGGCATTGCTATTGCTCGAGCGACTCATTGGGCGAGCAAACTCATCCTCCTTGATGAACCCACAGCAGCACTTGGCGTCGCAGAAACAGCACGCGTGGAAGAATTGGTGCTGTCCCTCAGAGAACGCAATATCGCAATCTTGATCGTCAGCCACAGCCTTGATCAGGTCTTCCGCCTGTCCAACCGCATCTGCGTTCTACGACGTGGTCAACAGATTGGCGTTCGGGACACGGCAACGACGGACAAAAACGAAATCATCGCAATGATCACCGGTTTGCAGACCTGATCTATTCTTCATTACGGAAATTCAAGGTGACCTATGGAAGTGATCATTAGGCCAAACATCGATCACGCGGTCGATCTTGTCGTCAAGCTCATCGTGTCTCGGATCAAGGAAAAACCAGACACGACACTAGGGCTTGCGACGGGGCGCACCATGGAGCGGGTCTATGCGCGGCTCATCGCTAGCGGTGTGTCTTTTGCGCAATGCCAAACGTTCAATCTGGATGAGTACATCGGTCTGCGACATGCCGATCCGAATTCCTACCGAAGCTACATGAAAGCACACCTGTTCGATCACGTGGAAATAAATCTCGCGAACACCCACGTCCCAGACGGGAGCGCAGCAGATCTGAAAAAAGCTGCGCGAGACTATGAGTCTTTGATTGCAGATGCAGGTGGGATTGACCTGCAACTCCTCGGGATTGGTTATGCCGGACACATTGGCTTCAACGAACCGCTCTCATCATTCAAGTCCCGCACCCGGGACAAAGCCCTGACCCCAACAACGCGCGCCCAAAATGCTGAAATGTTCGGTGGTGACGCTGACAATGTGCCAAAAAGGGCGCTAACGATGGGCGTGGGCACAATCTTGGACGCCAGTGAGCTTGTCTTGCTCGCCACCGGCGCGGCCAAGGCCGCAATCGTCGCTAAAGCTGTTGAGGGCCCTATAACATCAATGGTCAGCGCATCCGCGATACAGATGCACCCAAATTGTAAGGTCGTGACGGATGAGGCCGCAGCAACTGAACTGCAAGGTCGCGAGTATTACGATTTTGTGTTTGAGAATGAGCCCGAATGGAAAGGTTTTAGGTGCGCTGAGAATTGAGAGCGCCAAGCTAATCGGCTTTTGCCGAGACAGGACGCACTTCACGATCAATCCTGAAAGCGGCCATTGGCGCAACCGCAGCGAAAGCACAAAAAGTCTCGCAGACTGTTAATTCGAGTGGGCCAGGACTTTGCGCTTGTAGCTAACGTCCGGTTTGGCGGGCCGCACCGCAGCATCTTGATCCATTGACCAACGGCAGGAATGGGCCGATATTGCTCCAAGGAGAAGTACGCCGTTTCGGTGAACATGTTGCGATAGATCTAATGGCGGCTCCGAGCCCTGACCGTCGCTGTCGTCCTTCCAACACAGGCTCTATCTCTCGAGGGTAGCGTCAGGTTGCCGACCTTCAGAAAAGCCTTTTAACTTTCGGGCTTTGTCGCTGATTTGGCGACTTTGGATGCTCTGGCGGACGATTGTTGAGCCGTAGGCGCAACTTCCTTCAGTCACCTGTCCAAAAGGCCAGCCGTCAGTGTCTAAGACAAGACATCATTCAAGTGTTTACAGGCGCTTGTGAGCGGTAATGGTTATTAACCAGTTAACGAGTGGTAGCGGCGTTTTGCAGGTGTATTTTTGTAATGCGCCGCTGCAGTTAAGTGAGGTAGTGTGTGCAGTTAGTACAAGGTGTAATAATAAACCGTGTTGTTGGTTCCGATAGGGCGGACCAAGTCTGAAGATCGCAGATTGTTGGTCACAGAAGCTTCGTTTCTCAAGTTTCTGTTTTGTTATGAGTTGATGGATGTAAATGTTTATTTCGAGAACTTCCAAGCCTTCTTGGCTGCAGGACAGGCAAGTCTCGCGTGATTCAGCCTTAGTGAGCGGGCCCGAGCAAACGAACGCGACCAACATGTCATGGTCACTACCAGGTTTTGGCACGGGGGCGTTTGTGACTACCGAATTTGGCGGTGTTCCAGTTGAAGCATTGCGCCTCCATGATAGGGTTAAGACCCGCGATGGACGCTTTCTTGTTGTAAAACACGTTGACACAATTCGCCTTGATCGCCGTTTCCTTTTATCCCACCCCGATGCGCAGCCCATCGAAATTCCCAAAGACACTTTTGCGCTTAATGTTCCAAATCAAACTTTCCTCATGTCGGGCCAGCAGAGGTTTTTCTTGCCTGGCCACTGTGATCAGACGTCTGACACAATGGCGATCGATTTTGTTGGAATTGGCAAAATGCAGCGTAAACTCCACGGATATTTTACGTACCACGTATTTCATTGTGGTGAGCGTTGTAAGGTGAGCATTGATGGTCTTTGGGTCGATCTGGATCCGGCAAATTTGAATCGCCCGGTGGACTGAATCGTCACTCATTTTAGTCTTCAAGAATATGGATCCAACCCTGAAATAAGGGTGACAATCTGCCGTTTGTTTTCGCAGTCTGGTTGAATGGCAGCATTGGGCCGGTTTCGATGCCACCTCATCCAACACAGGGCTGCTGAGTCCGGGCCAAGCACGGCGGTGCTGCGTCCATTCCAAACATATATTGTAACCTCACTAAAAGCTGCCTTTGTTGCCATTGCGAAACCAAGGTGCGACAGTTCTTGGTAAATACATGGAGGCCGTTCTTATGATCTCAGATGTTTCGTTTGTCTCTGAAGTGCCTGATTTGACGGCTTTCGAAGGGTTGTTACTCGACTATTACAGCGTCGTCCTTAGGGCATTTGAGGCCGGCGGTGGACCGGTTCTGGCGCCCGACGATTTGGTGCGCAGTTCAATCGAACATCTTGATGAGATGCTGCCGCCCGACGGGCGTCTGGCATTGGCTCGGGGTCATGCCGGGCAACTTCTGGGTTGCGGCGCAATGCGCCGGATCAGGAAAGACGCCGTCGAGATGAAGCGAATGTTCGTAAGACCTGAAGTGCAAGGCCTGGGTCTTGGCAGACGTTTGTTTGAGATGCGTGTAGAGGAAGCCAAAAACATGGGCTGTCGGGCAATTTACGTAGATACAGCAAAGGGCAATCGGTCAATGCTTTCCATGTACGAAAAACATGGTTTCCAATACATCCCGCGCTACCCTGAAAATGGGAATCCTCCCGAGTTCGAACCCTATTTGGTGTTTATGAAATACGATTTGTGATCATTTATTGAGTGCTTCCAGTCTCCGATCTTACAGGCTGAACTATGTGCTACCGGCGCACACAGATGTCTAGGTATTCCGGCACTGCTGCCTTCTGGCACTCTCCGACGCTGCAGCCATGATCAACGTCCGCTTCAAGGAAGCTGCGGTGCGGCGCCGACACGTGCGACGAAGGTCCGGAATGGGCCGAACAAACTTTCCGAAACCATCAGATGGCGAAGACTGAGCAGGTACTATGCTTTGCGGTATCAGGGGATCAGTGACAGCCGCCTGTCGGCCAATCGGATATGCGCTTGAACACCCCAGTCGAAAGGTAGAAAATCCTGTTCAATTCCATCAGCAAAGATGACACCGCCCTCATTGATCCGAGATATCAGTGCTACTTCGTCATCCAACCCAATCTCACCTGCCGCAATGTCACAACCCGACGTCTTACTGGGCCAAGGTTCGCGCGCAAAAAAGGCGGCGCGGTTTTCTTCGGGCGCGATGTCATAACTTCGGTGCGTCGCGGTCATGATGGACTTTGCCCACCCGGTCAGTCCAGTGCCGGTKGCAATGATCATGCCGGATGACGACTGAAACTCTTCGGCACCCCCGGCCTGCACGACATAGCGCGCCGATTGGTGCGACCGGTGCCCGATGAAAAGCTCGTTCAGCGCCAAAAGCGAAAGCCCTTCGCCCGCCACAGCTTCGATCATGGTGCGCGAC
>NZ_FREV01000007.1 GCF_900143545.1 Loktanella sp. Alg231-35
CAAGCTCCGCCACGATCTTCTTGAGCCGATCATTCTCTTTCTGAAGCGCCTTCAGATTGGCCATCTCCGATCGTCCCATGCCACCAAACCGTTTGCGCCATGTGTAATAGGTCGCGTCGCTGACACCAGCACTTCTGCAGGCCGTCGCTACATCTGAGCCAGACGCTAGGCTCAGTTCAATCTCACGCAAAAGCCGAAGAACATCTTCATCCGAGTACCGTTTCCGTGCCATCAATCCAATCTCCAAAACTAAGCCAACTTTGGCACAGTTTTAGGGGGTCAAGACATGGCGCAATACCATCTGGCGTAACAGCGTTGCTGGTCGTCGAAGACGAACTGGACAGTGGCACGGTGTCACCACCCGCGTTTGTGAAATCGAAGACAGACGTCACATCAAAGGTGTATGTCTGCTCATTTGTCAGACCGGGTATCGCAATAGGGCCGCCAATAGCAGATGCGGGAACCGTGATCTGGGTCCCATCTGGCTGAATGGTGACCAGATATTCTATTGGTGTATTGCCGGTGAGTGGAGGCGTAATCGTCAGCGAGCCATCCCCGTTGCCAGCCGTGGCAACGACACTTGCGGGTGGTAGTGGCGCGTTGGGGTTTTCTGCACCTCCAGTAATGTCTACCCTGAAATCGACAGTTGTGCCGAAACCATATGAGCCGCAAAGATTTGGGCTTCCGGCAAACTGCATGATCATCCGGCCATAGGACGTACCATTGAACGCTGTTGCGGGAATGGCGGTGGATGCGCCCGAAAAGGTCAGACCAGTTCCATCAACATCCGCGTTCTGCGTGAATACGCGTTCGGTGGCATCGTCGATGACACCATCCTGGTTCAAATCCAGCCACAAGATGACGAATTCGTTGAATGTAGAGCCGCTTGTGATGACGTCGACTTCAATGTCAAAGGTCGCGCCAGCGTTGACCGTGCTGATAGACGCATCAGAGCCGTCAAGGTAGTTTGTGTTGGGCGCAACGGCGATATCATTGCCACCAATGCCAACTCGCGTCACCCATTCAATCGTTGCAGTGTCACTTGCTGACGAACAAAGCGGTGACGCCGCATATGCGGTTGTCGGCGCGCCCACGGCAAGGATCGCACTGGAAAGGGCAGCTACGGATGTTGTCGTCTGGTACTAACGGGACGCGAGACTCTTTGTCATTTCTTATACACACTCTATCTTGTCCAACGATGGCGCTTTCGGCACATCCATCGGAATTGGGTTCAGACGAGCTATGGGACCACATGGTGAAATACCTAAAGCCAAGCGCACGTCGGGTGGTCCTAGATGGCCCTCCAAATATGTCACAAATTTGATTCAATAGCGGTTTGGATTGAGATGTTGCGGCCACAATTCCAATTTTGAACGCGTTGAAAATATGAGCAGAAATTTCAAATGTGTCTGAAATTTGGTCAATTCCAGCCCAATAATCGACACACCTGAAGGTTGCATTTGTCTGGTGGTCACAATTGCTGGCGAATCAGTGCTGATACGGGATTGCTTGAACATTACAGAGGAGATGAGCGTCAACATGCTGGATAGTTCGATCAGCCTTGGGCGCACCTGACGACACCCCACTGACTGCGTACCTAGATATGCAAACTCGACGGCCGAAAGATCGTGTTCATGTGGTCGCTTTGCACATCAGTCACGAACGGCCTTTGCACTCCAGGAATGATGCACACATCGTAAATCTCGGACGCGACACCTTCGATGGTCAGCGTTTGCTTGATTTCGCCACTGCGCAGGTCAACGATGGAAATCTGGCATTGCGGCGCGATGTTGTCGCGCGTCAGGATGTCGTTCAGTGGTGTTTCGTCGTTGCCTTCAAAAACGCCATGCTCTCTTGGCTTTGAGGAACCAACAAAGGCAAAATGCCGCCAGAAGGCGATCCCACGGGTAAAACCGGGGATGAAGCAGATGGGGGTATAGACACCGGTCTTGCGATCCACATGGCCAAACTCACCGCAGCCACTGTTTGCCACGTAAAGCTCGCCCTCATGGATCTGTGGCGAATGCGGCATATGCAAGCCACGGCAGAGTACCTCATTGGTGGTGACATCCATCACGATGCCGGTGCCTTCGCTTTTTGAGTTGTTTCGCCAGCCTCTGATGTCGTCGGTTTCGGCAAAGGCGGTCACATATTTAGGCTTGCCATCCTCAAGGGCCAAACAGTTCAGATGGCATTTATCGCCATATTCAAACTGGCTGATGAAGGGCGGCTTCCAGACCGGCTCAAAGCTCCACTTGGGGTGCAGTTTCCCGATGCAGTTGAAATTGCACGAGATGAAATAGACCCCTTCATCAGAGGCGCGCACATCATGCAGGTTGATCATGCCGGTTGTCGTGGCACCCATCGGGACAAAAACCGCGTCGTGGCCTTGGGACGTCTGGCCGGGTTGGAGGAAATTCTCAAACCGCCAAAGCTGCTTTTGCCCCGCCATCCAGAGTGTCTGGTTGTGCATGCTGAGCCCCATAGAGCGGGGGAAATTCGCCTCAGAGAACTGGAAGGTTCCGAGCGGGTCGAACCCCACCATGAAGAGTTTGCCAATATGGTAGGTGTTGAATGCGATAGAAAAGCGGCGCTGCGCCATCCATTGACGCAGGCCCGGCGACGTGCTGATCGTGATTTTGCGCGTCTCTTTGTCTGGTGTTTCCACCTGGCTGATGTCAAAGGATTCGCGGTCGCCGGTTTGTTCCATCGATTGACACTAACACTGCTGGACGTAACTATGAATTGTTACAACTAGAGCGATGACGCTCAAACAACAACAGTCAAGGCAGTGCCATGCAAACAACTGAAAAAGGCGCAGCCCCGGACGATGGCGGCATGATCCAGGTATCGCCGCTTTATCCCAATCAGGACGTGCTGGGTGTGATCGGCGAGTTTTGCTTCTTGTGTTTTCATTCGAAAGTGCATCGCAACTGGACAATGGAAATGATCGGCAAGGTGTTCGAGCCTCCGATCTATCTTAAGCAGTTTCAGGTGTACCGTGCGCGTGACGTTCCCCGCGGGCTGGTCACATGGGCCCAGATGGACGCGGCGACAGAGGCCAAATTCATCAAAGGCAACGGGCTTGACACCTATGACGAATGGAAATCAGGCAACAACCTTTGGGTTGTCGATTTGATTGCGCCCTGGGGCCATGGCAAGGCCATTATTGCTGATGTGCTAAAGACTATACCCGGCACGTCATTCAAGACATTGCGCGTGCGCGGCGGCCGAAAACGGGTTGTCGAGTACTACCGCAGCGACGTCGAAAGCAAATGGAAAATTCGCACAATTTAGTGGCACAGGTTACCTCGCTCTTGACGCAAGGCGGCATAAGCTGTGACCGTATCAAAACGCTGTGACAGCGCTTGTCCAGAAGACACATTGGAGATGGGCTTTTGCCCCAAAGATCGCTAATGTGAGGTAGCTGCGACGCAGCGTGAGATTTGGAGACATGCAATGGTTGGCTTGGTCGGACCCACTACAGCATCGGCAACAGAAGGCCTGAACGGCGCAGGAAACGTGACCGTGACTGGCTCTGTCAGCAACACCGATCCGGGTATCTACATTTGGCTGGCTGGTGGAAACACCGTACTGTCTGCACCGGGCTTTGGTACGCTGACTATCACGCAGAACACTGCGAACGGTGAAGGCGGCTACACGTGGTCGTTCGTGTTTGATTCCGATGACCCCGCGCTGGACACACTGGATAGCGGTTCAACGCTGGATATTACCTTTAATGTCCGCGTCTTTGATGTCTCTTGGACAGGTACGGGCGATGCCTCAACTCAGAGTGGGATTCCGGTTATTGATACCCATCAGGTCACGATCACCATCTTTGGTGAGAACGAAGTTTGCTTTACCCGTGGCACAGAAATTGCCACACCAGATGGCGCCCGCCTGATTGAAGACCTTCAAGTGGGTGATTTGATCCTAACACAAGATAACAAAACGAGACCTATCAAATGGCTTGGGTACTCCGAAATTTCCGACGCCCGGCGGCGCGGCAACGATGGGTTGGAGCCGATCCTGATCGAGAAAGGCGCTATTGAGCCAAACATCCCCTCTCGCGATTTGGTTGTTTCGCCACAACACCGAGTTCTGTTGACCGGGCAAGTGGCCGATGCGCTATTTGAATCTCAGGATCGCCTTGTCGCGGCAAAGCACCTTTGCGATGGGCAGCGGATCAGACCTTGTGGTGAGCGCTTTGAGAAATTGGAATACTGGCATCTGATGCTTGATGATCATGATGTTGTCGTCGCAAATGGCTGCCCGGTTGAATCTTTCTATTTTGGTCCGATGTCGGCGGTGATCCTCGACAGTGGTCAGGTCAATGAGTTGAAAGAAATCTTCCCGGACTTGGCGGCAGGCGGGCGCGAGCTGGCCTACCCGGTGCTGAAAGCCCGCGAAGCCGGACGTGTGATCGCACATCTGGACAGCAGTGCGTCCCAACCAATCTCTCTTTGACGCATCTGCACCTTGTTTCAGGCCCTAGGCGTGCTCACTTCAGCGCGCGCGCCAGAAAGGCCCGCGTCGCTTCTTGCTGTGGTGCGTCGAACAACCGCTCCGGCGGGCCCTCTTCCACGATGCGTCCATCCGCCAAAAAACAAACTTTGTCGGCGGCTTCTCGTGCGAACCCCATTTCATGGGTCGCAAGTACCATGGTCATACCCTGGTTCTTCAGCATCAGCAGAACGTCCAGCACTTCGCCCACCAATTGCGGATCAAGCGCCGACGTAATCTCATCAAACAGCATCACCTCGGGGCGCATGGCCAAGGCGCGCACGATGGCCACGCGTTGTTGTTGACCGCCTGACAGTTGATCGGGGTAGTTGTGCATCCGGTCCGCCAGACCAAACCGCGCAAATAGCGCCTCAACTTCGGGCTGCACCTCGGCCCGCGACAGACCGCGCACCCGCCGGGGGGCCAGCATGGCGTTTTCCAATGCGGTCATATGCGGAAACAGGTTGAAACTTTGAAACACCATGCCGATCCGAGAACGCACGCCTTGCGGGTTCAAGCCCGGTTCGGCGATATCTTCGCCATCCAACAGGATTTCCCCGTCCTCGACCGGTTCCAGCAGGTTGATGCACCGCAGCAGCGTGGATTTTCCCGCGCCCGACGCCCCGATCAAACAGACCATCTGGCCTTCTGTCACGTCCAAATTGATCCCGTCGCAAACCGTTGTGTCGCCGAACCGTTTGACGACACCGCGCAATTCTAGCTTGGCCATCAGCTGCGATCCCGCATTTGCCGTGCCATCAGATAGTCGGCATAGCGCGTGGCTGGGATGGTCACGATCAGAAAAATGATCGCAGCCCCGACATAGGGTGTAAAATTCGCCAACAGCGATTTGAACACGCCCGCCTGCCGAAAAATCTCGACCGGGCCGATGAAGCTGAGCAATGAGACATCCTTTTGCAATGCGATCAGCATGTTCATCTGCGATGGGACAACGTTGCGGATGGCCTGCGGCAGGACAACGTCTCGCATCACCTGCCGATCTGCCAGTCCCAGCGATGAGGCCGCAGCACGTTGGCTTTGGTGGACACTATCGATGCCCGACCGGAAAATTTCGGCGACATAGGCCGAATAGGTCAGGATCAGCGCGAGCGAACCCCAAATATAGGGCGAATTCCAAGGCCGCGGCAGACCCAGCCCCGGAATGCCAAAACCGATCAGATAGACGGTGAGAATGACCGGCACCCCGCGAAATACGTCTGTAAACGCAGCCCCAAAGATACGCAGCGGGAACAAAGCCGGTGATTTAGCGTCTCGCGCTAATGCTATCAGCAGCCCCAGCACGGCAATGGCAGGTGCGGACCAAGCGAAGATCATCACATTGACGGTGAAGGCTTCCAGCAGTTTGGGAAAGGACTTGGCCAACACCTCGCCGTTGAAGAAGCTCTTTTGCACCTTCTCCCAACCGGGAGCCATGGGCACAAAGATCACGATAGCTGCAACCACGATCACCGTACTTGTTGCCGCGATGATCAGTGACCGCCTGCGCTGCTGCGCCTCATAGCGTTCGCGGCGGGTCATCCCCGCCGCCTGTTTCAGCGCCATATTACTTGATCAGCGGAACACCGGTGGTGTCCTGAAGCCATTCCGCCTCAATCGCGGCCAGATCGCCGCTTTCGGTCAAGGCTGCAAGCGCTTCATCCACGCAGGTCTTCAGCGGATTGCCGTCTTCCAACAGCATGCCAAACTGATCAGGGTTGTCGCTGGCATCCGGTGCGAACTGCCCGATCACCTTTGATCCTTCGATCATCACAGCGCTCAGAAAAAGCGCCGTGGGCAGATCAAACAAAGCCGCATCAATCTGGTTGGCAGACATCGCTGCGTTCACATCAGCATTGTCGCCATAAAGCAGCGGGTCGTTGCTGGGTTGAATGACGCTGGCCAATTTAGGCACAGCCGTCGTTGATCCGACTGCCCCCCATTGCAATTCGCGCAGCGCATCAAGCGTTGCTTCGGTGTCGATCGCGCCTGGGCTGACCAGAACGGCCATGGGGGCGGTGTAATAAGGTGCCGAGAAATCTACGATTTCATCGCGCTCTGGCGTGATCGAGTACTGCTGCATGTTGACGTCAAAGTTCTTTGCCCCCGGCTGGATCGCCTCATCAAAGGATGATCTGACCCAAACCACATCTTCAGCCGCAAACCCCATTTCCGCGGCAACCGCATAAGCAACAGCGGCTTCAAACCCCTGCCCGCTTTCAGGCGCGTCATCCATGACCCAAGGGTAGTAGGCAGGATTGCCCGTCGCGATTGTGAATTTGCCGTCGGTGAGCGTCTTTCCAGCCGCACAATGACCACCGGCAAAAGCGGCGGTCGACATCAGCGCAAGGGCGACAGCGCTGGCAGAGAGCATCTTGGACATATCATCAAACCTTCTGTTGGATACACTTTTGCCAAAGCGTAGTAGCGCATGCCAAAGGTGTCCAGCGTGATGCCGCCCTGCCCGATGCGGTCAAAGCTCGCCTCCGGCGCGGCGTTCATGCAGCATGATATGCAGGTTCGCGCCTATGGTGGAAATCGGACGTGGTGGCAGGCGGCTTGGCGGATCGGCATTCAGCGCACGACTGAGCCCCGGTGAGGTCACTCCCATCGCCAGCTCCGCCGCTGTCACCCCGGCAAAGGTGCCTTTGGCAGTGCCAAGCCCATTTTGGCAGCAGGCAGCGTAAAGCCCTGGTTCCAACTCCTGAATGACCTGCACGTTGTTGCGACTCAGGCAAAGACGCCCGCCCCAGCGGTACTCCATCTTGACCCCGGACAGCATCGGAAAACGCGCGGCGAATGCGGCGTCATGGTCCTGCCCAATGCGCGCGATGCGTTTGTCGGACACCTCCATTGACGGGTCAAAGGTAAAGCGATTGCGGATCACGATCCTGTCGCCACCGGTCCCGCTGATGCGCCGGACGGTGGTGCCAAGCGGATCGGCAGGCGTGATCCCCCAGATCGGATCACCGCCAAGACGCGCGACCGCATCATCCGTCAATGCGTATGTCATCGAGGCGTAAGTGAAGACGTTCATTAGCCGGCGGGCCAGATATCCAAAGCTGGCCAGATGCCCGTTCACCGCCATGATAACTTTGGGGGCAGTCACTTTGCCCTTGGGCGTGGTGGCCACCCAGTTGCCATCGCGCTTCAGCTCAATGACGGGGCTGTTTTCATACAAAGAGATCCGGTTTGAGCGCAGACCCACTGCCACGCCGCGCACAAAGCGTGCCGGTTGGATGACAGCTGTTCCTGGGGTAAAAAGACCGCCCCGGTAATAATCTGTGCCCGTAATCCGCTGCATCTGTTGTTCGCTCAGCAGATTATGCGCTTCACCCATGGCCGAAAGGTGCTTGGCATAGTTTTCGTTGTGCGAAAGCCCCTTTTGAGTAGCTGCCCCATTGATTTTACCCGATTGCACAAAGGCTTCGGCATCCAGCCCGTATTCTTCGGCCATTTCGCTGGCGTAAGAGATACCGCGCCGGTTATCTTCGGTCTGCGCCCGGTCATGCGCCAACTGCCCGCCATAATCAGCACTGGCCAGATCATGTGGCAAATCAATCATAAAGCCCGAATTGCGCCCCGCTGGCCCCTCGCCCACACGCACGGCATCCAGCACGACGATCCGATCATCTGGCGCAAGTTTCGACAGACGGTGGGCGGCAGCAAGCCCCGCAAATCCCGCACCAATGACAAGCCAATCTGCCGTGACTGTGTCTTCCAACGGCGTGGCCGGTGCGGCGGGTGGTAATAGGCTGTTCCAACCGGCAGGACCGGGGTCTTTGGGTAGACGCTTGGCCTTCATCCTAATGGTCCTGGTTCAATGCATCAGCGGCAGGAATTTCAGTCTCGCGGCGTCTGATATAGTCCAGCAGCGCCTCGTTGACGCCCTCGTCCAGCATGGGTTCTTCATATTCATTTAGCATGGCCTTGGCGCGGATCAGTGCGCGCTCGGTGATCTCGATGCCGCCTTCGGCCTGCCATTGCTCGATCGAGTTGTTGTCAAACATCTCGGGCATGAAAAATGCCTTCTGAAAATGCTCCAGCGTGTGAGCGTGCCCCAGATAATGCCCACCTGGGCCGATATCGGGCACGGCGGCGATTGCTTCGTCAAAGTCGTCCCAGTTGATCCCTTCGGCCATCCGGTAGCCCATCGCGCACATTTCAGCATCGACAATGAATTTGGCGGTTGAACAGTGCATCCCCGCCTCGTTCCAGCCGGCACTGTGCCAGATGTAGTTGGCACCCGCCATGAGCACCGCGTTCAGCGTCATGGCGGATTCGTAGCCGGCCTGCGCGTCAAAGGTCTTGGCCCCGCCAAGCGTATTGGAGGTTCGCCATGGCACACCATAAAACCGCGCCATCTGACCAATCATAAAGTTCATCAGGCTAATCTCTGGCGTGCCCGCCATGGGCGCACCAGATTTCATCGACACAGTGCTGAGGTAGTGACCATAGATGGCCGGGCACCCTTTCTTGATGACTTGGGTATAGGCCAAAGCGCTAAGCGCTTCGGCATTCAGCTGCGCCACAGTGGCCGCTGTTGAAGCAGGGGTATTCGCTCCACCCAAGACGAAAGGCGAACATAAGACCGGCTGGTTGCGGCGGCAAAAAGCACGCATCGCCCCCAGCATCGTTTCATCCCAAACAAGCGGTGAGTTCCCGTTGCAGTTCCCGGTGACTACGGGATGGGTATCAATAAAGTCGTCACCAAAGAGGATCGCGCACATCTCGATCACATCTTCAGCGTTTTTGGGGCTGGTCGTCATGCCCATGAAGGTCTTGTCGGAATGCTTCATCGACGAATAGGTGATCCGCAGATGCCTTTGGCTGATCGGATGATCATAAGGTTCCACGATATGATGCGCGGACGAATGGATCGCGGGCAACATGTGGCTCAGCTTGTGAAAATTCGCCAAATCATCAAGCGTCGGATTGCGCCGCTGATCTTCTAGGTCGCGCAGGAATGGGGCGCCCGTCATAGGCACAAAGATGCAGTGATCCTTGCCAAAGGGCAGGTTATTGGCGGGGTTACGTGCATGATAGGTGAATGTTTCGGGAATGGTTGCGATGAGCTCGCGCACCAGTGCGCGGTCCAGAAAAACCAGCTCGCCTACAACCTTGGCCCCTGCCCGCTTCCAATCGGCCAAGGCAATCGGGTCACGGAACTGAACGCCGACGTTTTCCAGAATATCCATCGAGGCGGCATCGATCTTTTCGACCTGCTCTGGCGTCATGGGTTCCGTCAGTGGCAAGCGCCTTTTCAATGCAGGCAACATCGCCACATCGCGGGTCTGGCGGATCGCCTTGCGCGCACCGCGTCCGCGACGAACCGTGCCAACCGCATCAACGCTCATGATACATTGTCCCCATCGGCGGGATCAGTCAGGTCGATCCAGATGGTTTTGAGCTCGGTATACTGGTCGTGGGCATGCAACCCGTTGTCGCGCCCGCCAAAGCCAGACTGCTTGTAGCCGCCAAAGGGCGTGGCCATATTGCCTTCGCCATAACAATTGATCGTGACCGTACCTGCCCGGATGTCGCGCGCGGCGCGCATGGCATCGCGGCCACCTGCGGAAAAGATTGACGCGGCAAGCCCATAGTCGGTGTCATTGGCGACCTGCACGGCCTCATCATTGCTGGCCACTTCGATTACGCCCAGAACAGGGCCGAAAATCTCTTCGCGGGCGCGCACGTCATCTGCTGACATCTCGATCACGACGGGGGCAACGAAGGGGCTGTCTTCGCTGCTATCGAGATAGCTGCGCACCTTGGCGCAATGCCCTTGATCAATCAGCGCACCAATGTGATTTGCCGGGTCCAGCGGATCGCCGGTTTTCCAATTGCGCAAATGCGCCTCGATCTTTTCCATCAACGCCGCTTTGACAGCCTTATGCACGATCAGCCGCGAAGTGGCAGAGCAGTTTTGCCCGGCATTCCAGAACGCCGCATTCACAACATGGCCTGCCACGTGGTCGAGGTTCTCTGCATCGTCAAAGACAACCGCCGGGTTCTTGCCGCCACACTCCAGCACGATCTTCTTGAGGTTGCTATCGGCCGCATAGCGCAGGAAATGGCGACCGGTTTCGGTTGAGCCGGTAAAGCTGACCATATCAACGTCCATGTGACGGCCCAAAGGCTCACCCACAGATGGACCATCGCCCGGCAAGACCTGCAAGACACCGCGCGGAATGCCCGCTTCAGCGGCAAGCTCGGCCACGCGCAGTGCGGTCAGGCTGGTCTGCTCTGCCGGTTTCACGATCACCGAACAGCCTGCGGCAAGGGCCGGGCCGATTTTCCAGGCCAGCATCATCAACGGGAAATTCCATGGCAGGACGGCAGCAACAACACCAATGGGTTCGCGCACGATCATGGCCATGGCACTGTCGCCTGTGGGAGCAGTCTGATCATAGATCTTATCGGCAGCTTCGGCATGCCATTTGATACAATGAATGGTCTCGGGCAGATCAATCTGCTCACAATCGGCAATCGGCTTACCGCTCTCGATACTTTCCATGACCGCCAGTTCGCGCCTGTTCCGGGTGATCAGCTTGCACAGGCGGATCAGCACATCCTTGCGCGCGTCGGGGTCCATCTTTGACCAATGCCCCTGATCAAAGGCCTCGCGGCCCTTGGCAACGGCCAAATCAACATCAACGGCATCAGCACAAGAGATTTGCGCAATCTCCGCACCTGTTGCCGGGTTCGTTGTCGCCATCATCGGGCCATTCCCAGCGCGGTATTTGCCGTCGATAAACGGGCTGCGCGGCAGGTCGAGCGTTGCTGCGATTGCCTGATACTCGGCATGTGTCAGAAGGTCAGTCATATCTTTTGCCCCGTAATGTTAGTGATTGCCGTGTTCATGGTGCGGATCACATCGGCCAAGGCGCGTTTGTCGTCCTTGTTGAGCGGTTGCAGCGGCTTGCGTGGTGGTCCGGCATCAATCCCGCGCAGGGTCAGCCCGTATTTGATGCATTGCACAAATTTACCGCCCTGTTCGAGCACACGCATCAGCGGCAACATCGCTGACATGATCGCACGGCCTTTGGTGAAATCCCCTTCAACCGCGCAGGCCTGATAAAGTGCGATATGCGCCTCTGGTGCGAAATTGGACCCGGCACAGACCCAAGACCGCGCACCCCATGCAAAGAACTCCAGTGCCTGATCGTCCATACCGCAGGACAGCGCGATATGCGGATAATCGCGGGCCAGCATATGCAGACGGTTGACGTCACCAGAGCTTTCCTTGATGGCGCAGAAATTCGGGCTGCGACCCAGACGGTCAAGGCATTCTTCATCCATATTCACGGACATCCGACCGGGATAATTGTAAAGCATCACGGGAAGGTTGGCCGCGCGGTCCACTGCGAGGGCATGCAAGGCAATCTCGCGACCTGTTGGGTAGGCATAAGGCGGTGTTGCCACCAATAGCGCATCTGCGCCGGCATCTTTGGCCGCTTTGGCAAACATCACACTGTCTTCGGTGCGGATAGCGCCGGTGCCAACAATCATCGGAACGCGCCCACCGATCAAGGCCTTGGCGGTGGTCATCATCTCAATCCGCTCATCAGCGGTCTGCGCGTAGTATTCGCCGGTTGACCCTGCCACTATGATCCCGTGCACACCTGATGCAATCAGGTGGTCAACAGTCTGTGCGAAGGCAGTCTCATTCAAAGAAAAGTCATCATGATAAGGCGTGACAATGGGGGTATAGATGCCTTCAAACTGCATGGCTGTTGTCCTTCAGAGAGATCACATTGACCGGGAGCGGATCAGGACGCACGAAACGCTCCATCTGATCGCGGCTGAGGTCCCAGTGCTGGATGGTCAGATCGATGGCCAAAGCGCCTTCGCGCGCTTCAATCGCAGTGATCAAGGCCTCGTGCTGCTCAATCGCCTTACGCACCAGATTGCTTTCGGCAGGTGACGACGGGTTGTAAAATGTCTGGCTAAGGCGCGTGTGGTCAATCAGCAAGCGCGACAGCGCGGCCTCAAGATAGGCGTTCTGGGCCATGTCGCCGATGATGGCATGAAAGCGGTGATTGGCGAGGGCGGCTTCTTCGCTTTGGTTCGCTTTGGCCGCCTTGGCAAATTTCAGTTGTGCCGTTTTGAGGTCGTCAATCTGGCCACCTGTCCAGGTTTCCGCCGCCAGTCGCGAAATGTTGGCGTAGATCATCGGCGCAGTCTGAAAGAAGGTCCGCATCACCGCGATATCCATCGACGCCACCTTCGCCCCGCGATTGGGCGTCCGCGCGGCATAGCCTTCGCCCATCAGGCGCTGCAGCACTTCGCGCATGGGGGTACGGGACATACCATAAAGCGCGGTCAGGCTGATCTCATCCAAGTCAGAACCCGGCACCAACTCGGTCGAGAGGATGCGGCGTTTGAGGTCTTCAAGACATGCGTCTTTTGAGAATCGGGTCATGTGTGTTATCCAATCTGTATACACAATGTATACATTTCGATTTCACGCAAGTTTATTCTTCCGATGTAAACCACGGCAGCGCAGCGCTACCCTGCAAGCAAAGGGGATATTGTTGCTTTGGATATTCAAAGTGGTGCCCGCGGCCGGACTCGAACCGGCACGGCCATACGGCCAAGAGATTTTAAGTCTCCAGTGTCTACCATTCCACCACGCGGGCACGGCGCTATTCCTATGCGCAGTAGCCGTGGTCGGCAAGCGGTGATCAGAGGTCGGTGCCCATTGGTTCCGTCAGCAGCGCACGCTCTTGCAGCCAGGGGTTCATCTTGACCGCCGCACGCAGCGCTTCTTGCGCTTCTTCATCGCGGCCAAGCCCCAACAGCGTCAGCCCTTTACCCGATAATGCGGCGATGTGGTTTGGCATGATCTCAAGGGCGACGTTGAGGTCTGCAAGTGCCGCCTCAAAATCTTGCGCAAGGTAACTGGCAAAGGCCCGTTGGTTATACCCTTCGGCATAGTCAGGGCAGTAATCCACCAACCGCGTCAGCGTTTCGCGCGCGCCCAGAAAGTCGTAGATAGAACGCTGCGACATGCCTTCATCCAGCATCTCTTGGGCCAGCGCGTCAGGTGCATCAAGCCACAACTCCCAGAGCTGCTGGCTGAGCATTTGTGCCTCGCCCTGACCGCGGGAGGCGCTCAATTCACTTACAATTTGTGCGAGACGCGCACTGTGATCCGTGGCGGGTGGGCAGTTTTGGGCGAAAGCGGGTCCTGCTATGACGCAAATCGGCAATATCCATTTCATGCCTTGAGTATCTGAGGCAGCAACCGCTCAGGTCAAGTCACGACCCCGTGCCCGGCGTCAAGGGCGACAGTCCTTCTTCCTTGACTGCCTGCATGGCCACATAGGTCGACGTGCTGGCGACATGTGGCAAGGTCGAGATTTTCTCTGCCAAAACAGCGCGATAACCCGGCATACCGGCTGTGCGCACCTTCAACAGATAGTCAAACGCCCCGGCAATCAGGTGACATTGTTCGATTTCCGGCACCTTCAGAACCGCACTGTTAAACGCCGCCAATGCGCTTTCGCGGGTGTCCGACAGTTTGACCTCGACAAAGGCCACGTGGTCGCGCCCCAGTCGGATTGCATCATAAAGCGCGCGGTAGCCGCGGATCACACCTTGATCCTCCAGCCGTTTGAGCCGCGCCTGCGTCGGCGACTTCGACAACCCGATGCGGCGTGCAAGTTCTGTCACGCTGATCCGCCCCTCGACGGTCAGGATATCGAGAATCTTGCGATCAAACGTATCCAGTTCGGAAAGCATTTCGGCCATACAGTTACCTCTATTAAGTCGAATTGCCTTTCACTTTGCCAGACTGAAGGCATCTTGACTAGGAAATCTGGTATATGATGGGACAAACCCAACGCAGGAGCCAGCAATGCCGCGCGATCACAGCACCGACCTTCACCGTCAAATCGACCTTGCGATGTACCAAGACGAAGCGGCCAGTGTGCAGAACCTGATAGAGACAGCCGCACTGTCACAGGACGACCGTGCGCGGGTCTCTGACAAGGCGGCCGACCTGGTGCGTCAGATCCGTGGCAGCTCTGAACCCGGATTGATGGAGGTTTTTCTGGCCGAATATGGCCTGTCCACGGATGAAGGCATTGCATTGATGTGCCTTGCCGAGGCGCTGTTGCGCGTCCCTGACGCCGAAACCATGGACGATCTGATCGAGGATAAGATTGCACCTTCCGACTGGGGCAAGCATCTGGGCCACTCTGCCTCTTCGTTGGTCAATGCGTCCACATGGGCGTTGATGCTGACGGGCCGCGTGCTGGATGATGAAAAACCGGGCATGACCCGCCATCTGCGCAGTGCCGTCAAACGTCTGGGAGAGCCTGTGATCCGCACCGCCGTTGCCCGCGCCATGCGCGAAATGGGCCGCCAATTTGTCTTGGGTGAGGATATCGGCAAGGCCATGAAACGCGCTGAAGGCATGCAGGCCAAAGGCTTTACCTACAGCTATGATATGCTGGGCGAAGCCGCCCGCACGGATGCCGATGCCCGCAGCTATCATCTGGCTTATTCCCGTGCCATCAGTGCCATTGCCGAGCATTGCACACACACGAGTGTTGCAGAAAACCCCGGCATTTCTGTTAAGCTTTCGGCGCTGCATCCGCGCTATGAAGTGGCCCAAGACGCCCGGGTGATGGAGGAACTGGTCCCACGTGTACGTGCGCTGGCGCTTTTGGCGAAATCGGCGGGCATGGGCTTTAACATTGACGCTGAAGAGGCCGACCGTTTGTCGCTGTCGCTCAACGTGATCAGCGCGGTTCTGTCTGAACCTGCTTTGACCGGTTGGGATGGATTTGGCGTGGTTGTGCAGGCCTTCGGCCAGCGCGCGCCTTTGGTCATCGACTACCTGTATGATCTTGCCGAACGGTTGGACCGCAAGATCATGATCCGCCTTGTCAAAGGCGCATATTGGGACGCCGAGATCAAGCGTGCGCAGGTTGAGGGCATCGATGGCTTCCCCGTCTTCACCTCAAAACAGCACACCGACATCAGCTATATCGCCAACGCTCGCAAACTGCTGGACTTGACGGATCGCATCTATCCGCAATTCGCCACACACAATGCCAATACCGTCGCCGCCGTCCTCGACATGGCGCAAGGCATGGGGCGCGGGAAGGATGATTATGAATTCCAGCGTCTGCATGGCATGGGCGAAACGCTGCACACAATCGTGTTGCAGGCCGAGCAAACCCACTGCCGGATTTACGCCCCCGTCGGCGCACATGAGGACCTGCTGGCCTATCTGGTCCGCCGTTTGTTGGAAAACGGCGCGAACTCCAGCTTTGTTAATCAGATCGTTGATGAAGACGTACCCCCAGAGGTCGTGGCAGCCTGCCCCTTTGAAAGCGCAGGCGTTGGTCCGCAACTGCCGACCGGGCCGAACCTCTATCAACCGCAACGCATCAATTCGAAAGGCTGGGATCTGACCCATGGGCCAACACTGGATTTAATCGCAAAACAACGTGAACCTTTGCGGACAGCGTCCTTTGTGGGTCACCCACTTACAGGGTCCGACCACGCCTATCCGCGCGCTGCATTCAAAACAGCGCAGCCGGTGCTGAACCCGGCCAAGCAGGGTGATGAGGTCGGTCAGGTGCAGGTGAGTACTGACAATGATATCGCCACAGCACTTGATGCCGCCAAACCATGGTCTGCGGATGTGGCAACGCGCGCCAAGGCTCTCAATGCTGCTGCGGACGCCTATGAGGCCCATGCTGAGGAACTTTTCGCGATCCTGTGTCGCGAAGCGGGCAAGGCGCTGCCGGATGCCATTGCGGAACTGCGCGAAGCCGTTGATTTCCTGCGCTACTACGCCGCCCAAGCGCACGCGGACCAGAGCGCTCGCGGCATCTGGACCTGCATCAGCCCATGGAACTTTCCGCTGGCAATCTTCACCGGGCAGATTGCGGCAGCACTGGCCGCAGGAAACGCGGTTCTTGCCAAACCCGCCGAGCAAACACCGCTGATCGCAACCCGCGCAGTGGCATTGTTGCATGCGGCGGGTGTCCCCGCATCTGCCTTGCAACTGTTACCCGGCGGTGGCGAGATCGGCGCGGCCTTGACGGGCGATGCCCGCATCAACGGCGTGGCGTTTACCGGCTCAACTGCCACTGCTTTGAAAATCCGCACCAACATGGCCGCACATTGCGCACCCGGCACGCCATTGATTGCAGAAACCGGCGGGTTGAATGCCATGATCGTCGACAGTACCGCCCTGCCCGAACATGCGGTGCGTGACATCATCAACGGGGCGTTCCGCTCTGCCGGGCAGCGCTGCTCGGCTTTGCGTTGCCTTTACGTGCAAGAGGATATCGCAGAACCGCTTTTGACTATGCTGAAGGGCGCGATGGATGAACTGAGCGTTGGTGACCCGTGGCATCTGTCCACCGATGTAGGCCCCGTCATTGATGCGGCCGCCCATGCGGGCATTGCGGACCACATTGCGACCGCACAAGCACAAGGCCGCATTATCCACCAGACCGACGCACCTGCACAGGGCCACTTTATCGCGCCCGTCGCCATCAAAGTGTCTGGCATCGCCGAAATGACCAAAGAGATCTTTGGGCCCGTCCTGCATGTTGCGACCTTCAAAGCCTCAGAGTTGGACGCAGTGATTGATGCAATCAACGCCACCGGCTATGGCCTGACCTTTGGCCTGCACACAAGGATCGATGACCGCGTACAGACGATTGTTGAGAAGGTTCAGGCGGGCAATCTCTATGTGAACCGCGACCAGATCGGCGCCATCGTGGGCAGTCAGCCATTTGGTGGCGAAGGCATGTCCGGGACCGGGCCAAAGGCTGGCGGACCACACTATCTGCCTCGTTTTACCGCCCGTCCTGTTTCCCCGGCAAAAGTGACATGGGCGGCAGCGGCAAATCAAGGAGACGTCGCAACCCGACTGCAAACCGCCAAAACCAATCAGGACTATCCTGTGACCGATCTGCCTGGCCCAACGGGTGAATCCAATCGGCACAGCCTACACGCGCGCGGTCCGATCCTGTGCATGGGACCGGGTGCCACCGCGGCGGCTGAGCAGGCAGAGGCTGTGACGGCTTTGGGCGGTATCGCAGTGAATGCCGAAGGTGATCTTGCGCCAAAGGCGCTGACCACCCTCACCCGGCTTGCGGGTGTTATCTGGTGGGGTGATGACGACACAGGACGCGCGATTGAAACGGCCCTGAGCAAACGCGAGGGGCCGATCACTGCGCTAATCACCGGGTTGCCTGACAAGGCCCATGTCCTGCACGAACGCCATGTCTGCATCGACACCACTGCTGCGGGGGGCAATGCTGCACTTTTGGCCGAAGTCGGCGGGGGCTGACGCCAGCTTCGGCTTGACCAAAGCCGCCACATGCATAACGGTCGCGCTATGTTTCCAATACGTGATCACAACCCGTCCGAGCGCACGCCTTATGTGACGCTGTCCCTCATTGCCATCAACGTCGTGGTGTTTCTGGCTGGGCTTGCCTTGCTGCAAAATGACCGGGCGTTGGGGCTGTTCTACTACGATTATGCCCTGCTACCGATCCGGCTGTCGCAGGGCGAGAACTATGCCGCATTGATTACGTCAACCTTCCTGCACGGCGGGTTTATGCATCTGGCGGGCAATATGCTGTTTTTGTGGATCTTCGGGGATAATCTGGAAGAGGACATGGGGCATATCCCCTTCCTCATCTTCTATCTGGTTTGCGGGATCGGTGCGGGGCTGGCGCAGTTTGCAACCGATCCGATGTCTGCGGTGCCCACCGTGGGTGCCTCGGGCGCGATTGCCGGGGTGATGGGCGGGTATCTGTTGCTTTATCCAAAAGCGCGAGTCGATATCTTTATCTTTTTCGTCGTCTTCTTCCGCATCTTCCCCATTCCGGCGTGGGTCATGCTGGGATTGTGGTTTGCGCTGCAGCTTTTCAATGGGTTTAGCATCGACACTACAGGTGGCGGTGTCGCCTATTGGGCGCATGCGGGTGGTTTTGTGATCGGGTTTGTCCTGACGCTGCCGCTTTGGCGCAAACTTGGTGGCGGGCTCTATTGGCGGCAAACGCACGGGCATCCGCCCCATCCAGAGGCGACCTATGGGCGCAGCAGCGTCCCCATCGTGCGGCGTTAGGTGTTACGAATAACCTTGGCGAAGGTTTCAAAGATCGGCTCATTGGCACAGATCAGCGCGCCGCTCTCTAGGATATCATCCTCAGGCGTGAGCGGCTCGATGATACCGCCCGCCTCGCGTACGATGACAACTCCGGCGGCGATGTCCCAGGCGTTCAGGCTACGTTCCCAAAACCCGTCATAGCGGCCAGCGGCGACATAGGCCAAATCAAGTGCCGCCGCACCAAAGCGGCGGACACCGGCACAGGATGGCATGATGCGCGCCAGATCTTGCAGCGATTCCGGCAGATCAATACGGCCACCAAACGGCAGGCCGGTTGCAAAGATGCTCTCAATCATCCGGTGGCGGCCAGAGACGCGCAGGCGGCTTTCATTCATCCATGCGCCGCCGCCCTTTTCGGCATAAAACATCTCGTCTTTGACGGGGTCATAGATGACACCGGCCACGATCTGCCCCTTGTGCTCCAACGCGATTGAGACCGCCCAATGCGGCAGGCCGTGCAGAAAGTTCGTCGTCCCGTCCAGCGGATCAACAATCCAGCGGCGCGTGGGATCTTCGCCATCAACCTCTGTGCCTTCTTCGCCAAGGAAACCATAAGAGGGGCGCGCGTGCATCAGCTCTTCTTTGATCAGCGCCTCCGCAGCCTTATCCGCACGGCTGACAAAATCGCCGGGGCCCTTGGTGCTGACCTGCAGGTTCTCGACCTCGCCAAAATCTTTCAGCAAACCACGCCCTGCCTTACGGGCGGTTTTCATCATTACGTTCAGGTTTGCACTGCCAGCCATTGCGAGGTGTCCTTGGTTCGGGATCAAGCGCGGCGTATAGGCCGCAAAGCCTAGGGAGGCAAGGGCCTCAGGCGCGCTGCAGTTTGACCGCCTCTTGCCGTGCCAATCGGATCAGATGCGCCATATAGGGGCGGCTGGTGTCATCTTCACGCGTGGCCGCATAAAGCCTGCGCGTGATACCCGATTTCGTCAGTGGCCGCGTCACATAATCAGAGTTGTAACGCACCTGACGCACCACCCAGTCCGGCAGCACCGCAACGCCCCTGTTTGAAGCGACAAGCAGCAAGATCACTGCCGTCAGCTCCACCTGCCGCACCTCTGCCGGTTCGACCTTTGCAGGGGTGAGAAGTTGGGAAAACACATCAAGGCGCGCCCGATCCACCGGATAGGTGATCAGCGTCTGACCGCGAAAATCATCTGCTTCGATTACCTCCTTCTGGGCTAGCGGGTGCGCGGCAGAGGCAACAAAGACGGCGTCATAGTCAAAAAGCGGGGTGAAATCAGTCTCGGGCAGATCCTCTGGATCGGAGGATACAACCAGATCCACCTCTTCCTTGCGCAGAGCAGGCAGCGCATCAAAGGCAAGGCCGGGGCGAATATCCACATCAACGTCCGGCCATGCTTTGCGAAACTGCTCCAACACCGGGAACAGCCATTCAAAACAGGCGTGACATTCAATCGCGATATGCAGACGGCCGGACTTTCCTGCAATCAGGCCGGAAAACTCCATCTCCAACGCGGCGACTTGCGGTAGGATCGTCTCAGCTGCGGCCAGCATGCGCATGCCCGCCGCAGAGAGTTTCAGCGGCTTGGAGCGACGCACGAATAGCTCAACTCCGGCCTGATCCTCGATCCCCTTAATCTGATGCGACAGCGCCGATTGGGTGATGTTGAGCTGATCCGCCGCCCGCGCCAGCCCGCCCGTATCATGGATCGCCTTGATGGTGCGCAAGTGCCGGAATTCGATATGCATATGTGAGCAATCCTCATTACTTTGGTGAAGTATATGAATTTGCCTCAACTCCATAGAGGTGGGACAAGAGCAAATCAAGCAAGAGGTTTGTCATGTCCGCGCCATCCGTATCTTTCGAATTCTTCCCGCCCAAATCACTGGAGGCGTCATTCCGGCTGTGGGATTGCGTCAACACACTGGCCCCGCTTGATCCGTCCTTTGTGTCGGTCACCTATGGTGCGGGCGGCACGACGCGCAAACTGACCCATGAAGCAGTGACAACAATCCACAAGACCAGCGGCCTGCATGTAGCGGCGCATCTGACCTGTGTTGATGCGACCAAGGACGAAACGCTCGCGATTGCAGAAAGCTATGCCACGGCAGGCGTGCGCGACATTGTTGCATTGCGCGGCGATGCCCCCAAGGACGCCAGCAGCTTCGCACCGCACCCCGACGGGTTTGCAAGCTCGGTTGATTTGATCACCGCCCTATCGGACACTGGCACCTTCAACATCCGCGTCGGTGCTTATCCAGAGAAACATCCCGAAGCACCCGACCAAGCCGCCGACATCGCGTTCCTGAAACGGAAGTTTGATGCCGGTGCTACCTCTGCAATCACGCAGTTCTTCTTTGACGCTGACACGTTTTTCCGCTTCCGGGACGCCTGCGTTAAAGCTGGTATTGATGCGCCGATCATCCCCGGTATCCTGCCCGTTGAGAACTGGGCGGGGACGCAACGCTTTGCTGCGCAATGCGGAACGCAAGTCCCGCAAATCATCCGTGATGCCTTTGACAATGCAACCCGCGATGGCACGACCGACCTGTTGGCAACAGCCGTCGCAACAGAGCTTTGCGATGATCTGCGCCAAGGCGGCGTTGAGCACTTGCATTTCTATACTCTCAACCGACCAGAGCTGACACGCGATGTCTGTCACGCGCTTGGCATCACCCCCAAAGCGCAGTTGCAAAACGTGGCATAACGGGCCAGCTTGCGGGCAAACAACGCTCGAGGCCCCATGTTCGTCGCAACCTCTCCTGAAGAAATGCCTGATCTAGACACGACACTTTCAATGTCGGGGTTAGAGTTCATGCAGGCAATGCAGCGTGGCGAGCTAAGCCGCCCGCCGATTTCGACCTTGCTGAACTACACATTGGACACCGTTGAGGACGGTAAAGTTGTCTTTCGAGGGTCACCGGAATTCCAGCACACAAACCCCATGGGCGGCGTGCATGGTGGCTGGTACGGCACGTTGCTGGATAGCTGCATGTCTTGTGCGGTGATGACCAGAACACCCAAAGGTTCGGTCTACACCACACTGGAATACAAGGTGAACCTGACCGGCGCGATTCCGATAGGCAGCGAGATATTGGCGATTGGCACCCTCGCCCATGCAGGCCGGAGCACCGGCGTTGCCCATGGCGAAATCCGGGATGCTGAAACGGGAAGGCTTTATGCCACCGGATCAGCCACTTGTCTGATTATGAAGCTCCGGGGCGGCTGACAACTCCGGCAGCTTGTCAGGGACGGTATCATGTAGACGCTCGGACCGGCACCGCCCCATAATTCGCTTGCGGCGCGACAGGAATATCTTGGCCCAGCCCCGCCAACTGCCTACCGATGGGGCGCTGACATCTTGCGGGAAACGGGTTTGCCAGCCCTCTGGCAAAGGCACGCCGCAGGCGTTCAAACGCCCTAGTATCCAAACCAGTGGAATATTCGCCAACGGGCGCGCGGCAGGGTGTTGCCAGACCTGTCCGCCCACATCTCCGTGATTGCCGCGAAACCAGACCTGTTCCATATGCCCCTTCCAACCCACAGGGCAGGCCCACATCACGGGCGCATAGGCCTCGCGCCGCTCATCAAGGGCGACTGCGTGAAATCCATTGCGGATATGCGGCCCAAGGGCGTGATTGTGAAAATCATGCTGCGCTTGCGCCCAGCGCCACACGATTGGCATGCGCAGCCCCAAAGCCTTGACCGTGTCCCAAACCGCCACTGCCTCAACCTGCGTATCCGCATGACAATAGTGATCGCGAAAGGCCTGCACCGTACCGCTGCGCGCGCCAGTGCGATAGTGGCGATAGGCCTGGCGCACCGCACGAACAGTTGCACAATCGGCCTTCACCAGCCCGATCATATCAATCACCCCCGCCAGTGACCGTACGGCATAGGCCCCGCGTGAATACCCCACCAGAACAATCTGATCACCGGGACGGTAGCGAGAGGCGACAACACCGTAGGCCCGCTCAATCTGGCGGTTGATCCCTTTGCCAGTGATCACGCCCCACGTGCTTGACCAATCGCGCCATTGGATCCCGGCCTCATAATAGACTGTCAGGTTCGATGTCCGGCTGACCTCGCTCAGCAATTTGAACGTCAGGCCTGCATTTGTTTCACACCCATCCGAAAGCGACGACATGGTACCATCAAGGATGACAACATGGGTCGCCGGGCCGCGTTTGCGTATCCCGCCTTCCGCGGTGCGCGCCTGCCTGCCAAAAAGGCCAAAGAACCAATCACGCAGCGGCACTGTTTTCCTTCGCCTCTTGAATTTTCTGCCAGACACGGTGCGGGGTGTAGGGCATTTGCACGTCGCGCACACCAACATCCCACAAAGCGTCGACGACGGCATTCGCCATCGCCGCCAGCGCACCAACGGTGCCCGCCTCACCGCAACCTTTCATCCCCATGGGATTATATAGCGACGGCGTGCATTCTGTTGAAAAACTGATCATGGGAACATCATCGGCACGTGGCATGCCGTAGTCCATAAAACTCGCCGTGAGCAGTTGACCGTCTTCATCAAACACAACCCTTTCTGTCAGGGCCTGCCCGATGCCTTGCGCGACACCGCCGTGCACCTGCCCTGCAACCAGCATTGGGTTAATAAGGTTACCAAAATCATCTACGACCGTATAGCGGTCCACCGTGACAACGCCCGTCTCAGCGTCCACCTCAACTTCGGCCACATGCCCGCCATTGGGGAAACTGCGGTTTTCCAAAGTGATCCGGGCACTGTGATGCAGCAGGTCATCGCGGCCCGCGTCGCGCGCCATATCAGCGACTTCAAGCATCGTTGGCGTCAGGTTGGACCCTGCAATGCGGAACCTTTCATCATCAAAGCTGATCTCTTTGGCATCGACGCCCTCGGTTTCGGCCAGAAAGGCCGTGAAGGTCTCTAGCATAACGTCAATCGTTGCCAGCGTCGCGGTGTTCTGCACAGTGACAGAGCGTGACCCGCCTGTACCGCCGCCGACCGCGATCCGGTCGCTATCGCCCTGCACAACCGTGACCCGATCCGCCGGAATGCCCGTCTGATCCGCCAGAAACTGCGCATAGACCGTTTCATGCCCCTGCCCGTTCGATTGAGTACCGACATAGATCGTCGCCCCGGCTTGGGTGAACTCCACAGCAGTGGTCTCGGATGGATGCCCCAGAATGCTCTCGATGTAATAGCATAGCCCCTGCCCGCGCAGTTTGCCCTGTGCCGCTGACGCCGCCTTGCGCGCGGCGAACCCATCCTTGTCAGCGGCTTCGGCCACGCTGGACAATACCATCCCGAAATCGCCCACGTCATAGGTCACCCCCGTGACGGAGGTGTAAGGAAAGTTGCCGGGCGCGATAAAGTTTTTGCGCCGCAGGTCCCACGGACTGATGCCAAGCTGGCGCGCAGCCTCATCCATAGTGCGTTCCAGAACAAACATGGCCTCAGGGCGGCCAGCGCCGCGGTAGGCATCGACCGGGGTCGTGTTGGTGTAGACGCCGCGCGTGCGCATATAGGCGGTCTGAACGTCATAGGTGCCCATCAGTACCTTTGAGAAAAGGTCGGTTTGGATGGCTTGTGCAAACTGTGAATTATACGCCCCCATGTTGGCCACGGTATCAAGCTGATAGGCGGTGATCCGATAATCCGCATCAAAGGCCAGTGTCGCGGTTGTCGTCAGGTCGCGACCTGCGTTGTCGGTCAGCATGGCCTCTGTGCGTTCGGACATCCAGCGGACAGGACGGCCCAAGACACGGGCAGCGTGGGCCGCACAAACGGGTTCGGGATAGCGCATAGCCTTCATCCCGAACCCGCCACCCACATCGGGGTTGGTCACACGGATATCATCAGGATCAAGGTTGAAATGGTGCGCCAGATCACCCTTGGGCACCCAGACGCCCTGCCCATTGACGGCCACATGCAAGCGGCCATCGACGACCTCGGCATAACAGCCACGCGGCTCCATCGCGTTGCAGATGATCCGGTTGTCATCCACATCCACCGTCACAACATGGGCGGCGTTGTCGATTTCAGCATTCGTTGCCACCTCGTCGCCCATGCCCCAATCGAATGCGAGGTTCTGTGGGGCCTCAGCGTGGATTGCATCGCCACCAATGGCCAGTTCGACATGCACAGGCAGGTCATCGACATCGAGGACGATCATCTCTGCTGCATCCTTAGCGATCAGCGCCGTGTCCGCGACGATCATCGCGACGGCTTCACCCACGTGACGCACCCGACCTTGCGCCAGAAGCGGACGCAAGGGTGACGCCCCCTTGCTGCCATCGCGGTTCTTGACGGTCGAACCTGCCAGCCCAAGCTGCACGCCTGCCGCAACCAGATCATCCGCCGTTACAATCAGATGCACCCCCGGCATGTCGCGGGCGTCTGCCAGATCAAGTTCGGCAATCTCGCCATGGGCCACCGTCGCCCGCAGGAAATAGGCATAAAGTGCGCCATCAGGCGCAATATCATCCACATAGCGCCCGTGCCCGGTGAGAAAGCGCACATCTTCAAAGCGTTTCACCGCCTGGCTTTTGCCAAATTTTTCCATTGCGTCCTCATGCCTGTTCTTGCGCAGACCCTAGCGGGGGATTGTACCTTGTCCAACCGCATTCCGCGCAGGTCGTTGCCAAGCGCGATATGTCGCATTTTTTCCGCAAATCTAAAGGCATCAATGCGGAGGGCGTCATGCAAACATCCCTTAAGCTAACAGACCATAAATTGCCCCAAGCTCTGACGCAGCAATACTGGGACGATGGGTATCTTTTTCCGTTACCATCGTTGCCTGCACGCGACGCTTTGGCCTATCGGGCAGAGATCGAAACGATCGAGCGCGACTGGCTGGACAACGGCCTGCCACTCCCCCTGAACACCTACAAACGGATCAACGCGCATGTGGTCATGCCGATGGTCGCCACGATCGCCACGCACCCCGGGGTGCTGGACGTGATTGAGGGCATTCTCGGGCCTGATATTATGGTTTTCTCAGGCGAGTTCTTTATCAAAGAGCCGCAGACCGACCACATCGTTTCGATGCATCAGGACCTGACGTATTGGGGCTTGGGTGCGATTGACGGGCTGGTGACGGCGTGGATTCCACTTTCGCCAGCAACGCCAGCCTCTGGTTGTATGGATTTTGTCCGGGGCAGCCACAAGAATGCGATCTTGCCACATGAGGATACGTTTGGTGAAAACAACCTGCTTAGCCGGGGCCAAGAAGTGAAGGTTGATGTGACCGACGATCAGAAAACAGCCATCGAAATTCACCCCGGCCAGATGAGCCTACATCACGGGCTAACCATTCATGGATCGGGCCCCAACACCAGCAACGACCGACGGATTGCTTGCGTGATCCGCTACATACGCCCGGATATGCAGCAACAGGTCGGGGAAAAGGACTATGCCATGCTGGCCCGCGGAGAAGACCGTCATGGCAACTTCATCCATGTCCCTGCGCCGATCGAAAACTTCTCTCCCGCCGCATTGGCGCTTTACGATGAGATGCGCGAGGCGCAGTCTAAGGTGATGATGAAAGGCGCTGGCGCCAAGACGGAGATGTATGTGTGATGGAACGTGTCAAATTCACCGCAATGAAAGATGGCGACAAGGAAGACTACGACTTCCTGACCGAACATGAGGTGGAATACACCAAAGGCACCGCTGCACGTCTGTTGGACGCAATGGTCAGCCTTGATGAAGGGTTGTCTGGCTATCAGATCACCCGCCTAGGTCATTCCCTACAATCCGCCACACGGGCAGAGCGCGATGGGGCGGACACCGATTGGGTCGTTGCAGCGCTGCTGCACGATATCGGGGATATCTATGCGCCTTACAATCACGATGAATATGCGGCGACCATCCTGCGCCCCTTTGTGCGTGAACAGGTGACATGGGTTGTCGAAAAGCACGGTGACTTCCAACTGGTCTATTATGGCGCACATGTGGGTGCTGACCCCGACAAGCGCGACGCCTACAAAGGGCACCCCTATTTCGACGATTGCGCGACCTTCTGCGAACGCTGGGATCAAAGCTCTTTTGACCCTGACTATGACACGCTTGCACTGTCGCATTTTGCCGGGCGCGTGGAAGAGGTTTTTGCCCGCGCACCTTACGATCCAGATGTAATCCGGGCTGGAGAGCGCGTTGCGTTACACAGAGTGGATAAATAAAAAATCAATCTTATCAAAAACTTGTAACTTTCGTGAAATTTTCGAACTACAATCGAGAATAAAACGGCATCTCCCTGCGTAATCCTCATAACTGACGGATGATCCGCCAGCATGACGTTCAACAAGCTTTGGAGATACCAAATGAAAATCTCAGCAATCGCACTTTCCCTCGTCGTCGGCCTGTCTGCATGTGACGCCTATGCAGGCGGCCATGCCACCGCCCCTGTCGCCCAGTCAAACGGCATTCTTGTCGATGATCAGGGCATGAGCCTTTACACATTCGATCCAGATACTGCGACATCTTCTGCCTGCAACGGCGGCTGTGCTGTCAACTGGCCACCACTGGCCGCCCCCGCAGACGCCGATGAAGCAGGCCAGTTCACTACCATCACCCGCAATGACGGCACCAAGCAGTGGGCGTACGCCGGTCAACCTCTCTATCTCTGGGTCAACGACCGCCGCCCCGGCGACATCACTGGTGATGGCGTTGGCGGCAACTGGCACCTCGCCCGCCCCTGATCTTCAGTCCCCCGTGTTTTAATGAGTATTGGCCTGCCCTTACTTCCCAGGGCAGGCTTTTTGGCCTCCTTCAGGCCTGCGTCACCCTCCCCCACACTCTATCCCTTGCCTAGGTGGGTGTTGCCTCAAAACGGGCCACAATCGCAAACGCGCCTTGTAAGTCTCGCGAAGGTGGACCGTTCGGGCAATATGGCAGATACAATTGCCATAAGGGCCCAATCCCACCGCAAACCCTTTTCCTTCCCTGCCCCCTCCGCTATCTGCACTTCCAAGCGCAGGAGAGTTGCAGACATGGCAATGGACAAGACATTCAACGCGGCCGAGGCCGAGGCACGCATCTATCAGATGTGGGAAGAGGCGGGTGCCTTCAAAGCGGGCGCAAACGCGTCGCGGGATGAGACATTCTGCATCATGCTGCCGCCCCCCAATGTGACCGGGCACCTACACGTCGGCCACGCCTTCAACCATACGATCATGGATATGCTGACCCGCTGGAAGCGGATGCAGGGCTATGACACGCTTTGGCAGCCGGGGTTGGATCATGCAGGCATTGCGACCCAGCTGATGGTGGAAAAGGACCTCGCGGAAACTCAGCAACCCAAGCGCGTTGAGATGGGTCGTGAGAAGTTTCTTGAGAAAGTCTGGGAATGGAAGGCCGCCAAAGGTGGCACCATTGAACAACAGGCCCGCCGCTTGGGCGACAGCATGGACTGGTCGCGCTCTGCCTTTACCATGTCGGGTGCCGAAAGCGCGCCTGCTGGCGAAAAGCCCGGTAACTTCCACGATGCCGTGCTCAAGGTCTTTGTCAAAATGTACAACGACGGGCTGATCTATCGCGGCAAGCGGCTGGTCAACTGGGATCCGCATTTTGAAACCGCGATTTCCGACCTTGAGGTCGAGAATCTCGAGGTCGACGGCCACATGTGGCATTTCAAATACCCGCTGGCCGGTGGTGAGACATATGAATACGTCGAGAAAGACGAAGACGGTAATGTGACCCTGCGCGAGACGCGCGATTATATTTCCATCGCCACAACCCGCCCTGAAACCATGCTCGGCGACGGTGCCGTTGCGGTTCACAAGGATGATGAGCGTTATGCGCCCATCGTTGGCAAACTCTGCGAAATTCCCGTCGGCCCCAAGGAACAGCGCCGCCTGATCCCGATCATCACCGACCCCTACCCCGATATGACCTTCGGCTCTGGCGCGGTGAAGATCACCGGCGCACATGACTTCAACGACTATGAAGTCGCCAAGCGCGGCGGCATCCCGATGTATAACCTGATGGACACCAAAGGGGCGATGCGCGCCGATGGAAAGCCTTATGCCGAAGAGGCCGCCGTGGCCCAAGCCATTGCCAATGGCGAACAGGAATTTGACGAGGCGATGATCGCCGCGATGAACATGGTGCCCGAGGAGTACCGCGGGCTGGATCGGTTCGAGGCACGCAAGTGCGTGGTGGCGGATATTACGGCGGAAGGGAACGCCGTGATGGTGCCCAACCCCGATTACACCCCGGCCCCCGAGCCGGGGTCTCAGGATGCGGCTGCGGGTGAGGTCCCGGATCAAGTCCGGGACGTGCCGGAATTCATCCCGTTTGTTGAGTCCAAGAAAATCATGCAGCCCTTCGGCGACCGATCAAAAGTGGTGATCGAGCCGATGCTGACCGACCAATGGTTCGTCGACACTGCCAAAATCGTCGGCCCCGCGCTGGATGCGGTCAAAGAAGGCCGCACCAAGATCATGCCGGAAAGCGGAGAGAAGGTGTATTATCATTGGCTGAAGAATATCGAGCCTTGGTGCATCTCGCGGCAGTTGTGGTGGGGGCATCAGATACCAGTTTGGTATGGGCCAAGTCTAAACGAGAAAGGGCTTCCAACAGATTTTGAGAAGCCGAAGGCATTTTGCGGATCGTCTCTCGCTGAAATTGAACAACAGATCACTGACTATTACGGTCCGAAAAAAGCGTATGAAGTTGCCGATGCTCAAAGGGCGCTCGATGACCTGATTGAGACCGCAACTCTTGATGGCAATGCAATTTTCGTTTGGCGCGACCCCGACGTCCTCGACACATGGTTCTCCTCAGGCCTCTGGCCGTTTGGCACCCTTGGCTGGCCTGCTGAGGATGAGGCGATGAAATACTTCCCCGGCGACGTGTTGGTCACCGGTCAGGATATCCTGTTCTTCTGGGTCGCCCGCATGATGATGATGTCCCAAGCAGTTCTGGAAAAAGACCCGTTCCACACCGTCTATCTGCACCAATTGGTCCGCGACGCGAAGGGCGAAAAGATGTCCAAGACCAAGGGGAACGTGATCGACCCGCTGGATATGATCGACGCTTACGGCGCCGACGCCCTGCGCTTTTCCAACGCGCAGATGGCGGCCTTGGGCGGTGTTCTGAAAATCAGTGAGGACCGGATCAAAGGGTACCGGAACTTCGGCACGAAACTGTGGAATGCGTTCAGCTTTGCCGACCACTACCAAATCGCCTACCCCGGCGACCCGGCCAAACCTGACGTCAGCCAAACATTGAACAAATGGATCATCGGCGAAACCGGCAAGGTCCGCGAAACCGTCGATGCGGCAATGGAGGCGTATCGTTTCAACGACGCCGCCGACGCGCTTTATGCCTTTACATGGGGCAAGGTCTGCGACTGGTATCTGGAATTCTCAAAACCCATCCTGCAGGGCGACGATGCGGCGGCCAAGGCCGAGACTGAACAAACCCTGCGCTGGGTGCTGGACCAATGCCTGATCCTGCTGCATCCCATCATGCCGTTCATCACCGAAGAGCTGTGGCAGTTGGCTGACAGCCGCGCCAAAATGCTGGTCCACGCCGATTGGCCGACTTACACGGCGGCTGATCTGGTCGATGCAGACGCCGACCGCGAAATGAACTGGGTGATTGACCTGATCGACAACGTCCGTTCTGCCCGCGCGCAGGTACACGTGCCAGCGGGCGCAAAAGTGCCACTGCTGGTCACCGATCTAGAGGCCAAAGGGCAATCCGCATGGGACAACAACCATGTTCTGATCCAACGGCTTGCCCGGATCGAAAGCCTGGCGCATGTGGGTGACTTCCCCAAAGGCTGCGTCACGATCCCTATGGCAGGCGGCACCTTTGGCATTCCGCTGGCCGATCTGATCGACGTGAAAGAAGAAATCGCGCGGCTTGAAAAGACCATGCAAAAGCTGGGCAAAGAACTGGGTGGTCTGCGTGGACGGCTGAACAACCCCAAATTCGTGGCCTCCGCCCCGGATGAGGTTGTGGCCGAGGCAAAGGCGAACCTCGCGCTGCGCGAAAACGAAGAGGCGCAACTGAAGGCGGCAATCGCGCGCCTGCAAGAAATCGGCTAAAAACAAACAGGGGCGGTTGAAACGCCGCCCCCTGACTTTCCATGTCCAATCAAACTTCCGCCGGTGGTATCCTTACGGCACCACACGTTCGACAGCGCGCATCATGCCCAGCGCCTTGTCATAAACCAGCGTCAGAATCCGGCGTCCGCCGGTTTTGCCCGCAACCTGCGGCACGCCGCGCAGTGCTAGGGCGGCTCCACTACTCACCAAAAATCCGCGTCTACTGATATCCATCTGGAGCCTCCGTTGCTGCATTCCGGGGCCGGGTCTGTGAATGGGGCCATCGAAACGCTTTAGTTGCGAACGATTCTCATATAAGAATGGTTGCGCGTATTTCAAGGGCAGGCTTATCTGGCGCTATGACAAAACCTGCCTTGACCCCGCTTGCCGCAACCCTTCCTGCCTCCGTGCCTTTTGTCGGACCCGAGGCGCAGGAACGCCAGATGGGGCGTGCCTTCGCCGCGCGCCTTGGGGCAAATGAAAATGGCTTTGGCCCTTCACCCAAGGCCATCGCTGCCATGCAACGCGCTGCGGGCGAGGTTTGGATGTATGGCGATCCCGAAAGCCATGACCTGCGTCAGGCACTCGCGTCACATCACGGCATCGCCCCGGACAACATCATGGTCGGCGAAGGCATTGATGCTTTGCTCGGCCTGCTGGTGCGTCTTTATGTCGGCGCGGGGGATGCTGTAGTGACCTCTGCCGGGGCCTATCCAACCTTTAACTATCATGTGGCCGGTTTTGGCGGCGTGTTGCACACAGTTCCTTACAAGGGCGATCACGAAGATCCTGATGCCTTGCTCAGCATGGCATCCCGAACCAAAGCAAAACTGATCTATCTGGCCAATCCCGATAACCCCATGGGAAGTTGGCACAGCGCCAAGGTCATTCAATCCATGATCGATGGCCTGCCGGACGGCTGCATGCTGGTGCTGGATGAAGCCTATGTCGAACTTGCCCCCGACGGCACGGCCCCCGCGTTTGACACGCAGGCAGGTAACGTGATCCGCATGCGCACATTTTCTAAGGCTTATGGCATGGCTGGCGCGCGGGTGGGTTATGCCATTGCCACAGCAGAGGTGATTACGGGCTTTAACAAGGTGCGCAACCATTTCGGCATGTCACGGATCGGCCAAGAAGGGGCATTGGCCGCGCTGAAGGACGCAGACTGGCTGTCAAATGTCCAAGGAGAAGTTGCCAACGCCCGCGCCCGCATCGAAGAAATCGCACGCAAAAACGGACTGACAACGCTGTCGTCAGCCACGAATTTCGTCACCATAGATTGCGGTGCGGATGGCGATTTTGCGCGCCGGGTCCTGGCGGAACTGGTGGCGCGCGGCATCTTTGTGCGCATGCCCTTTGTTGCCCCGCAAGATCGGTGCATTCGGGTCAGTTGCGGTGCCCAACCAGAGCTTGACGCCTTTGCAGATGCCCTGACGCCAGCGCTCGCCGCGGCGCGCGCACACGAAAAATTAGGGTGATTTTTGCATAAAGCTGGCTAGCCTCATGGCAAAGGCTGAGGAATCCTTATGTCGCAATACCCGATCCGCCGTGTTGAAGACTACTCAGACGCGTTTCTTGCATCGCTCTGGGTGCTGCTTTTCATGGGCTTTTGGGTGATCGCAGCCGCTTTCGGATATCTCTGGGTCGCTGTCAATGCCTACTGCCTCAACCATGTCTTTAGATGGATCGGACGAATCAACAACCGCTAAGCGCGTTGTGCCAATGCCGCTGCCGCGGCCTCTAATGCGCCATCCCCATGCGGGATATCCAAGGCTTTCAGCCCCGCATCAATCGTCCCCAGCACACCCATGATCATATGCGCATTCACATGCCCCATATGGCCAATGCGGAAATAGGCATCGGCGGGTTCCCGGCCCAGCCCGATGCCCAACGTCAAACCGCATTGATGCTCACACCAGTTGCGCAGGCGGTCGCCATTTGGTGATCCAATTTCAACGGAGGTCACCGCATGTGACCGATGCACCGGATCAGCAATATTGAGCTGCATTGGCCCCTTTGCCGACCAACGGTCAAACGCGGCCCAAACTACCTGCGCGAGCCTCTCGTGACGTGCAAAGACAGCCTCCAACCCCTCGGCTTTGATCATATCAAGCGCTGCGCGCAGCCCGAAAATGTGATGCGTGGGTGCTGTGCCATCAAAATACTGGTAGTAGACATCTGCGTTGACGCGTGGACGCCAATCCCAATAGGTCGTCACACGATCACCGCGCGCCGCGTCGGCCTTTGCATTGAACCAGACAAAGCTGATGCCTGCGGGTGTCATCAGCCCCTTTTGGCAGGCCGACACCATCACATCGACGCCCCAGGCGTCCATCTCGAACCGGTCACACCCCAAAGAGGCGATGCAATCCGCCATGAACAATGCGGGATGGCCAACCTTGTCCATCACTGCGCGCACGCCCGCGACATCGTTCTTGACCCCGGTTGAGGTATCCACATGCACCATCAAAACGGCCTTGATCCGGCCGTCTGTATCGGCGGCAAGAACCTCTTCCACCTGCCCCAGATCCACTGGGGACTGCGCGCCATAGTCGATCGTTTCGACCTTGGCGCCTAGACCTTCAGCCATTTCGCCCCACCCGATGCAAAAGCGCCCTGTGGCCAGCACCAGTACAGTATCCCCCTTGGAGAGCACGTTAGCGAGCGCCGCTTCCCATGCGGCATGTCCATTGCCGATGTAGATGGCGACATTGGCCTGTGTCATAGCGATAGCCTTGAGATCGGGGATCAGGCTATCGGTCATGTCATGCAACACGCCTTCGTAGATGTTCGGAGAGGCCGTATGCATGGCCTGCAAGACCGCATCAGGCATGACGGATGGACCGGGAATGGCCAGATAGGCGCGACCGTTAGACAAGGACATTTGGGAGCTTTCAACAGTGGTATTACGCGGACATTAATGCTGCGCGATGCCGCGTCAACCTTGTGCTGCTTGCCCTTGCCCCCCATTTGCGATTAGACCCATATCCAATCGCGCAGCAGAAGGCTTTCGATGGCCCCGCCCACCCCAAAACCCGGCAGTAGCAAAGACCAATCCGCAGCGACCTTGTTTTGGTGGCTGTGGCGTGACTATTTGCGCCACTACAGATGGCTCTTGGTCGGTGCTGTCGTGCTGATGATGATCGAGGGGTCAATGCTTGCCCTGATCAGCCGCATGATCCAACCGATGTTCGATGACGTTTTCGCCAACGGCGATCGCGACTCGCTTTATTTCGTCGGCTTTGCGATCATGGGCATCTTTTTTGTGCGCGCGCTCACGTCATCGGGGCAACGGATTCTGATGTCGCTGATCAAGCTGTTGGCCGCAGCAGACATGCGCAAACACCTGCTACGTCATATGATGACCCTCGACAGCGGTTTCTTTCAGCTTCATCCACCCGGTCAATTGATCGAACGGGTGCAAGGCGATGTTGGGGTGATCAACGGAGTGTGGAGCAGCATTCTGACCGCCTTCGCACGTGATCTGGTATCGTTGTTTGGGTTGTTGGCTGTCGCCTTGTGGATTGACTGGCGTTGGACGCTGATTGCAATAATCGGCATTCCCTTGCTGATCCTGCCTTCATTGCTGGTACAGGCCTACATCCGCCGTCGCGCGCGCGACACGCGCGAGATAGCGGGTCGCGTGTCGACCCGGCTGGATGAAGTATTCCACGGCATCAACCCGGTCAAACTGAACTCTCTCGAAGATTATCAGGCAAAGCGATACGATGGGGTGATCCGCGAGGGTGTTGACGCCAGCATGCGCACATCTGTTGGGCAGGCCGCTGTCCCAGCCATGATTGATATCATGACGGGCATCGGTTTTCTGGGCGTGATGCTTTATGGCGGTTCCGAAATCATCGCAGGCGAAAAAACAAACGGTGAGTTCATGGCGTTCTTTACCGCCATGTCGCTGGCCTTTGATCCGCTGCGCCGTCTGGGGCTGGTCAGCGGACAGTGGCAAATGGCTGCGGCCAGTGTTGAGCGGCTTCAACATGTATTGAACCTCGAACCCACAATCCTATCACCAGCAAAGGCCAAGGCGCTGCCAACTGGATCACCCGCCGTGGCACTGTGCGATGTGCAGATGAACTATGGCGAACTGCCGGTCCTGCGCGGTGCGAATTTCACCGCCGAAGCTGGCAAAACGACAGCGCTTGTTGGTGCATCCGGTGCAGGCAAAAGCACCGTTTTCAACGTACTGACCCGTCTGATTGAACCCAACGATGGTGCCGCGACGATCAACGGCATCCCGATCACAGAGTTTGACCTGACGGAATTGCGCGGGCTTTTCTCTGTTGTCACCCAAGACGCAGCCTTGTTTGACGAGACGCTGCGCGACAACATCCTGCTAGGGCGCGAGGATGTCGATGACACACATCTGCAAAGTGTTCTGGATGCTGCCCATGTGACAGATTTCCTGCCTATGTTGCCAAACGGGTTGGACAGTCCGGCAGGGCCGCGCGGTTCGAACCTTTCTGGCGGACAGCGGCAGCGTGTCGCGATTGCACGCGCCTTGCTGCGTGATACGCCGATCCTCTTGCTGGACGAAGCCACCAGCGCGCTTGACACGAAGTCCGAAGCGATTGTCCAGACAGCGCTTGAGAAACTCTCGACCGGGCGCACCACGCTGGTGATCGCCCACCGCCTTTCGACCATTCGCAATGCGGATTCCATTGTTGTGATGGATCATGGTCGCGTCGTTGACCAAGGCGACCATGAATCGCTGATTGCGCGCGGCGGTATCTATGCCGACCTGCATCGCTTGCAGTTCTCGCAGAAAGAGAACGAAAATGATGCCTGATCGCAGTGTTCTGTCCATTGGCGGCGCTGATCGCGTGTCCTTCTTGCAAGGCTTGGTCACCAATGATGTCGCCAAGGCCGACGGCAGTATCATCTACACCGCACTCCTTACCCCGCAGGGCAAGTTCATCGCCGATTTCTTTGTGCTGGGGCAGAAGGATCGGTTGTTGCTCGACGTAGCGACCTCTCACACGCAGGTTCTGGGGCAGCGGCTGATGATGTACCGGCTGCGTGCCGATGTTTCGATAGAACCAACGGATACTGTTGTTTCGCGCGGAACAGGTGAAATGCCCGATGGCGGATTTGCGGACCCACGCCACCCTGCCCTGGGGTGGCGCGCCTATGGCGACAGCAATATCAGTGATGCGACGGATTGGGACGCGATCCGCGTGGCCAATCTGATCCCCGCAACGGGGATTGAGTTAACTGATGATACTTACGTTCTTGAGGCTGGTTTTGAAGCGCTCAACGGCGTTGATTTCAAGAAAGGGTGTTTTGTCGGGCAAGAGATCGTCGCGCGGATGAAGCATAAGACAACGCTCAAAAAAGGCATTGCGCGGGTGCAAATCACTGGCAAAGCAAATGCGGGTGATGCGATCACGGCAGCCGGTAAACCCGTAGGGACGTTGCACACCGTTTCTGACGATACAGGATTGGCCTATCTGCGGTTTGACCGGGCAGAGGGCGAGATGCAGGCGGGTGACGCCACCCTGACCCGCATCACATAAGCATCAGGCGCGCTCTGCGTACTCAAACGTCTCGGTGTTCACGACAATATCTTCATCCTGCCCGACGAAAGGTGGGATCATCACACGGACCCCGTTGTCGAGCGTCGCAGGCTTAAAGCTGTTGGCGGCGGTTTGGCCTTTGACGACAGGTTCGGTTTCCACAACTTTGCAGATCACCTTTTGCGGCAAGCTGACGTTCAGCGCCTCTTCGCCGTAGTATTCGATCTTTACCGTCATGCCGTCCTGCAAAAACGGGCGACGCTCGCCAAGGATATCGGCAGGCAGTGCAATCTGCTCATAGGTTTCGCTATCCATAAAGGTCAGCATGTCGCCGTCCTCAAACAAGAACTGCTGGTCCTTTTGGTCGAGACGCACGCGTTCTACCTTGTCAGCGGAACGAAACCGCTCGTTCAGCTTGCGGCCATCGCGCAGGTTCTTAAGCTCAACCTGTGCAAAGGCTCCGCCCTTACCGGGCTTGACGTGATCAACCTTCACAGCACTCCAAAGGCCGCCTTCGTGCTCAAGAACATTGCCGGGGCGGATCTCGTTACCGTTGATTTTGGGCATGGGTCACTCTGTCTCAGATTCTTGGTTAAGGTTGAATGAAGTGTTTCCGAGGCTATATCTGCAGCGTGGGAGCCTGACAAGATCAACAGAGCCGGGGAATTTCTTGCTGTTCAGTTATGCGATACGTGCATGGCTGCCATTCCAAAAGAGCACCCCCGAATCGATCAATAACAGGCATAAAGGCCCGCACGCGGGAACTACAAGAGCAAAAAAGGAAACATGATGAGAGATTTCGTCGACGGTACAGCCTTCAACAACGAACAAGGCAACCGTGCCCGTAAGCTCTTTGCTGCTGTTGTCCTCGCCGCATTGGATGATGCGATTGCGGATGACAAGAAATATGGCAACGGTCCAGAGCAGATTGCGCGTTGGGCGCGATCACGTGATGGGCGCGAAGTTCTGTCCTGTGCCGGTATCGACCCGAATGAGCGTGTCGTGAACGGCCTGATGGAATTTGTTGGCAAAGGTGTTCGTACATCTGTTGCGCTGTCGCGCGAAGAAAGCGAACGCCGCAATGCAGCCGAGCAGGAAGCACGCGCCGCTTAGATTTCAATCTGAGCGCTGACAAAAAAACGCGGTCCCAAGGGACCGCGTTTTTTTTGTTCACCCCCCGGAAAACATGATTGCGAAGATGATAAACGGTGCAAACTCCATCGCACCAAATGTGATGATCACGCCGCGCATCCATCTGCTTTCAAATCGTCGCCACAATAATGCACAGCACAGCAGCGACACCGCGACCTCAACCGGGCCTACGATATCGCCATATCGCGCAGGGTCCCAATAGCTGACCGGGCTTTCGAATATCCAGTTGGTCACAGGCCAGAAATGCGCCCGCCCATCATCATGGTGAAAGGCGAAGTCCAACCCTAGATGCAGCAGCGCCGCGCCGCAAAGCGCGATCACAATGGGCGACCGCGCCATTAGCCCCCAAGCAAGTGCGACACCCCAAAGGATGATTGAGTTATCAATCCGAAAGATGCTTTGCCAGTCTTCCGAGAAATATAGCTGGCCAAACACCACGCCTGGCGAGGTGCCTAGAACCTGCAAATGCCAGCCAGCCAGTAGGTAAAGTGACAAGTCAGGCAGCAACGATCCGGCAAAGGCTGCTGCAGTCACACCGGGCCGCCCGGCCTTACCAAATGCTGTCATGCCAAAAATCAGATGCGCTGGCGTGTTCATGGTCTTTCCCCGCGCTCCTTGCGCCCCTATGACGTTAGATGAGGGGGCGGCGATGACCAAGTCAATCATGATCCAGGGCGCGGGCTCGAATGTGGGGAAATCCATGCTTGTCGCGGGCATCGCCCGCGCTTGTGTGCGGCGCAGCATGTCTGTGGCCCCATTCAAACCACAGAACATGTCCAACAATGCCGCCGTCACGGTCGATGGTGGCGAGATCGGGAGGGCGCAGGCGCTTCAGGCGCTTGCATGTGGGCTGGATCCGCTCGTGGATATGAACCCTGTCCTGCTCAAACCAGAGTCCGAAGTTGGCGCCCAGATCATCCTGCAAGGTAAGCGCTACGCGACGATGAAGGCCCGCGACTATGGCACGCACAAGGCCACGCTTTTACCCGCCGTGTTAGAGAGCTTTGCCCGGATTGGGCAGGGACGTGATCTTGTGATCGTCGAAGGCGCTGGCAGCCCCGCAGAGGTGAACCTGCGCGCTGGCGATATTGCCAATATGGGATTTGCTGCCGCCGCGAAGGTCCCAGTTGTCCTGATCGGCGATATCGACAGAGGCGGCGTAATTGCGCAGCTTGTCGGCACGCATGCGGTGCTGCCTCCTGACGACGAAGCCCTGATCAAAGGCTTCGCTATCAACAAATTTCGGGGTGATCCGACACTTTTTGCCGAAGGTATGGACATCATCGCAACCAAGACCGAATGGACGCCTCTTGGGATTGTACCGTGGTTTGCTGACGCGTGGAAGCTGCCCGCCGAGGACGTCATGGACATCGCAAGCCACCAAGGCGGCAAGTTAAAGATTGCCGTGCCACGCCTAAACCGGATCGCGAACTTTGATGATCTGGACCCGCTCAAGGCGACACCGGGTGTCACAGTCGAGATGATCCCCGAAGGCCGCCCCCTGCCGGGTGACGCGGACCTCGTGATTATTCCCGGTTCAAAATCCACCATCGCTGATCTGGCACACTTCCGTGCGCAGGGGTGGGACATCGATCTGCAGGCGCATCTACGGCGTGGAGGGCATGTTCTGGGCATCTGTGGCGGCTATCAGATGCTGGGGGCGGAAATCGCCGACCCTGACGGCATCGAAGGCACGCCATCGACTGTCGCCGGGCTAGGGCTGCTGGATGTACGCACAGTCATGGTGCCAGAAAAGCGGCTGGCGCTATCACGCGCAATCTATCTGCCTACCGGAGACGCCGTTAGCGGTTATGAAATCCACCTTGGTAAGACCGAAGGGGCTGACTGCGCCAACGGATGGCTTTCACTAGATGGACGCAAGGAAGGAGCGGCAACCGCAGATGGGCGTGTGATGGGGTGTTATCTGCACGGGCTCTTTGCCTCGGACGCGTTCCGCGAGACCTATCTAGCCCGGCTTGGGCGGCCAGTGGATGCGTTTGACTATGCCGGCAGCGTACAGACTACCTTGGATGCGCTTGCCGATCATCTGGAAGCGCATCTTGATATTGATACTTTGCTGGCCTTGGCTGGTTAGTCCTGACCCAGCTCGCGGCTGAGAAGCACGCGATTGATCTCCCGGCGAACCAATTTGCGGACATTGCGGGTCATGCGCTCGCCCAGTTCGCCTGTCAGCTCTTCATGAACAATCTCGGTGATCATTGCGCGCAGGGCGTCCTCTGCCATGGCGTCAGCGGTCTGGGCAGCCATAAGATTTGCGATAACATCGTCCGTCGCGGCCTCATCATCGTCATCATCAGTTGGCGGAATTTCGCCCAGCTCCGATGCGGCTTCGTCCTCTGGCCCGGGCGCCTCATCTGAGTCAGTCGAATCGTCCCGTGGCGTCTGAAAGGCGCTAAACGCCCAAGCCTCGTCCTCAAAACTCTCGCCTTCATCGGCCTCCCACTCGTCGGGTTGGGCTGTGACGGCAGCTTCCAGCTCTGCAATCTTTTCTTCCAGACCTTCACGTTCATCAGGCTGCGTCGCGCGCAATCGGTGAACGATATCGACAACTGCAGCTTCTGGAGCCTCAACATTTGTTGGTGAATCAGGTTCTGGCTCGATCTCTTCGGGCGCGTTTTCACGCACCAGTTGTTCTGGCGTCAGAACCAACCGCTCAGGTATATCTGGTGGTAAATCTTTTTGCAGGTCTTTGTGCGATACAAAGTCCCGCACCGAAGAAACCAATGCGTCGATCTCATCCGTACGTGCAGACTTGGACATTTAGACTCATCCCAATTTCGCACCCAGTAACAAAATGTTAGCGAAAATTGGGACAATTAACAACTAGAGGCTTACTCTTTCCCGATAGCTTCAAGCACCCGATCCAGTGCCTGACCCTGTTCAGAAATGACCGCTGGGGCGCCCTTGACCAGGTTGTAGTATTCGGCCGGGTCATACTGCTGCACTGGCAGGTTCAGATGGTCTGCGGTCAGCAAGCCCATGGCAGACAAGACAGAGTAAGACGCCACAACCTCGTCTGACTGCGCAGAAATCCGGTTCGCCTCGGCATCCAGCAATTCCTGCTCAGCGTTCAGCACATCCAATGTGGTCCGCGATCCCAATGTTGCCTCTTCACGTACACCTTCAAAGGCGGTACGGGCAGCAGTGATCTGACGGTCAGTGGCTTCGCGGGACGCGCGTGCAACCTGAAGGCGGGCATAAGCATTGGTCACCTCCTGCTCGATCGAGAGCATGGTCAGGTGCAGCCCGGCGCGGCTGGCATCACGGTTTGAGCGTACCTGTCGGATGCTGCTGGCAATCGCACCGCCGCTGTAGATTGGCCCGCCAATGGTTACGCCCACTTGTGCGGTTTCATTGGAATCCTGATCGGAAGAGAGGAAACCGTTCAAAGAAACGGAGGGCAAAAGTGCGGCTTCTGCCCGGCGAATGGCAAGTTCGGCAGCCGCGACCGAGTGCTGTTGTTGCAGAATACTGGGATGGTTACGCAAGGCAAAAGCAATGGCGTCGGCCAAGCTACGTGACACAGGTGCCGGAGAGACGTTGCGCGGACCCGACGGCACGCGCCCCACGGCAATACGAAACTCTTCGTTGGCAATGGCAAGATCACCCTGCGCGGAAGCCAGAAGGCTGCGTGCTGCGGCAAGACGTGCCTCGGCCAGGGCAACATCAGTGCGCGTTACTTCACCCACATCAAAGCGGTCTTGTGCGGCGCGGAATTCTTGCGTGATGACCCGAACATTGTTCTGACGCAGTTGCAGGAATTCCTGTGCGCTGCGGAGATTCATGTAAGATTGCACCGCGCGCAGCAGAACGCCCTGTTCGACACTACGCAGCGACTGGCGCGTGGCCAGCACGGTTTCCTTTTGCGCCTCAACAGCCAGCAGATTGGACCCGCCTGCATAAAGCGTCAGATCAGCATTAAGACGCGCGGTTGTCGAATCTGTTGTGGTTTCAACGGGCACGTCAACCGACGTGCGGTTTGCCGAATACGACCAGCTGATCACCGGACGCAGCGCGGAAAAGGCCTGCGCCACATTTTCATCGGCAGCACGCAGCAAGGCCCGGTTCTGTTCTAGCAAGCCAGAATTGTTGTAGGCAGAAGTCAGCGCTTCAGAAAGGTTTTCAGCCTGCACCTGCCCCGCCGTGATTGTGGACATTACCAAAGCAATAACGGTTAATCTTTTCGGACGGAACATGCTGACACCCTACCTTCGTTGATCAATTGTACGGCTTACGATGCCGCCATCTTTCTTAGAGTGCGAATGCCGCTGGTTTTTCAAACCCCGGCAAAACGGGCGCACTTGCATTAAACGAGAACCGCCAGTTCATCACACCATCAATTTTGTGCCCGATGCGAATGACACCCAAAGCGCCCTCGGCAAAGACGCAAGCCATGCGTCCACCTTCGCGCAACTGGTAGGTAAGTGCGGCAGGCACCATTTCAACAGCGCCTTGCACAATGATGATGTCATAGGGCCCTGATTTGGCCGAACCATCGGTCAAAGGCCCCGCCATCACGGCGGCATTGTCAAAACCCTGCTCCGAAAGGGCGCTTTGCGCGTCTTCGGCACGTGTTTCATCATCTTCGACGCCGACGACAAATTCACACATTCTGGCAAGAAGAGCCGTCGAATACCCCAAACTGCAGCCCACATCGAGGGCAACATGGTGCGGCTGGATATCGAGCGCATCAAGCATCTTGGCCAGTGTCCGGGGTTCCAGCATCACCCGCCCTGCCCCCAAAACAAGGTTTTCACCGACATAGGCTGCCTCGCGCAGGTGATCGGGCACAAAGGCCTCACGCGGGACCGACAGCATCGCATCGATGATCGGAAATTTGGTGACATCAGAGGGGCGCACTTGCGTATCAACCATCATAGTGCGGCGTGAGGTGTAGTCGGTCACGGTCTAAACTCTTTCGTTCAGTCTGCTTTGCAGCTTGATGCCATAGTTCCCTGGGGGCGGCAACATTTGATCGCCGCAAGGCGCAGGCAAAAACCGGACAGGCAATATCTGTCATGCGCGTCTCCTCGCCCCTCTCGACATGATGCCTGGCAGCAGCGCCCATCATGCGATCAAGAGATTGCCTAAACTTGAATTCGTACTTATCAGTTTGTTCTATGAACATAAGTCTTGGTGAAAGCAGTCGCTCCCAGCGACCGGACCCGCCCGTGGGCGTAGATAATCAACCGCTTGAGATTGCGGTCCTAATCCCGTGCTACAATGAAGAAGCATCCATCGGAATCGTCGTAAACGATTTCCTGCAGGCGCTGCCACACGCCACTATCTATGTTTATGACAACAACTCGACCGATGGCACAGCAGCACAAGCATCAATGGCTGGCGCGATTGTGCGTACAGAAAGGCAGCAAGGCAAAGGCAACGTCGTCCGTCGTATGTTTGCAGACATCTCAGCGGATGTTTTCGTGATGGTGGATGGGGACAATACCTATGATGCATCCGCAGCGCCTGAACTGATCGAGCATCTGCTGACAGATCGGCTTGATATGGTGACAGGAAGCCGCGTCTCCGAGATCAAAGAGGCCTACAGGCAAGGACACCAATTCGGAAACTGGCTTTTGACGACGCTCGTCGCGAATATCTTTGGCCGACAGACAAAGGACATGTTGTCAGGCTACAGGGTGATGTCGCAGCGTTTCGTGAAAAGCTTTCCGGTGATGTCACATGGGTTTGAGATTGAGACCGAACTGACGGTTCACGCGCTAGAGCTCCGCTTGCCTGTGTCCGATGTCGACACGGTCTATATCAACCGCCTGCCCGGATCAGAAAGTAAGCTGAGCACATTCAAAGACGGCTGGCGGATACTTCGCACAATCATGACATTGGTCAAGGAAGAGCGCCCAATTCAGTTCTTTGCCCTGATCACGGCGCTCTTTTTGATCGCGGCCCTGGTTGTCGGTTTGCCAATCGTGTTCGAGTTTATCGAAACCGGATTGGTGCCGCGTTTCCCGTCGGCTGTTCTCGCCGCGAGTTTGGTCGTGATCTCGGTGCTTTCATTCCTCGCAGGCATCATCCTTGATACCGTGACGTTGGGACGCCGCGAAGCCAAACGGATGCACTATTTGACGTTGCCGGCGACTCAGTATCGGCAATGACACCCCAAAACCGACCTTCGTGGCAAAGCCTCGTGCGGTTTATGTGCGTGGGTGTTGTGGGGTTCATTGTTGACGGTGGGCTGCTGTTTTCTTTGATTGCGCTGGGTACTGACCCATACACCGCAAGGCTATGCTCGTTTCCGCTTGCCGTGCTTGCCACGTGGTGGCTCAACCGGGTTTGGACGTTTCAAAGTTCCAACCGCTCAAAACCAGTTTCGCAGCTTGGACGGTATGTTGCGGTTCAGCTTGTCGGTGTCACGACAAACTATCTTGCCTACGCAACGGTACTGAACCTGACACAACCAACCCCTGAATTCGTGCTTTTGGGGTTTGTGATCGGGTCAACAATCGGTTTGTTCGTGAACTTTCTTGGCGCACGGTTCTTCGCATTTCCAAACGCCGGGGCGACATAAAGCGATTCTGGGCGGGGCCAATTGTGCAGTGTCAGCAATCCGAGGGGACGATTGGAGGCGAGTACCGGAATCGAACCGGTCTACACGGATTTGCAATCCGCTGCATAACCTACCTGCCCACTCGCCTTGCTGCACCGTCACCTAAGGATGCAACCTAGCAAGGTCAAGCCGTTATCGTGGCTCCCGCCATGCATCCTTTCCAAGGTGCGTGATATCGCAGTTTCCTTTCGCGCGACGTCTCGTTAATCTGCGCGGACCGCCGCCTTGCCGGTATCATGTTGATTTGGAAGACCGATGCCCCGTTCGATCCTTTTTGTCACCGGCACCCGCGCCGATTTCGGCAAGCTGGAACCGCTTGCTGCGGCCACCCGCGATGCGGGTTTTGCGGTCTCATTCTTTGTCACGGGCATGCATATGCTCTCGCGGTATGGGCTGACAAAGGTTGAAGTCCACCGCACCCCCGGCGTGCAGGTGCATGAGTTTCTCAATCAGCGACCCGGTGACCCGCAGGATATGGTGCTGGCCAAAACCGTCACCGGGTTTTCCGATTTCGTCAAAGAAGCCCGGCCCGATCTCGTCGTCATCCATGGCGATCGGGTTGAGGCGCTGGCTTGCGCCCTTGTGTGCGCTACCAATTATATCCGCTGCGCCCATGTTGAGGGCGGTGAGGTATCAGGCACCATTGATGAAATTTACCGCCATTGTAACTCCAAATTGGCCAGCGATCATTTCGTGTCGTCCGATGATGCCGCCCGGCGTGTGATGGCTTTGGGGGAACCACAGGCGCATATTCATGCGATTGGCTCGCCCGAGCTCGACTTTCACGCAGGGGCCTCGGGGGTCAGCTTGGCCGAGGTGAAATCCCGCTACGATCTGCCCTTTGACGACTATGGCATCTGTGTGTTTCACCCGGTCACTTCAGAGGCTGACAGCATGGGCGCACAGGCCGCATCCCTGTTTGGGACATTGGCCAGATCTGGTCGTCAGTTTGTCGTTATTGCACCGAACAATGATCCGGGCTCTGCCGCGATTTTTGACGCAATTGCAGCAGTGCCGCAGGATCAGTTCCGAGTCTTGCCTTCGATGCGATTTGCGCATTTTTCAGAACTCATGAAGAACGCCAGTGCGATGGTCGGGAACTCTTCCGCTGGCGTTCGCGAAGCGCCGTTTATCGGGGTGCCATCGCTTGACATCGGCACCCGTCAGACCAACCGGGCGAAATCGCCATCGGTGTTCTTTGCGGATGCCACGGATACTGATGCTATTGCGGAATTCCTGCAAAAGGAGTGGGGCAAATCCTATCCGCGTCATGATGCCTTTGGCGGCGGCAGTGCGGCCTCGCGCTTTGCTGCCATTCTTGAGGCCGCGCCATTCTGGGAAACATCACTGCAAAAAACCTTCCATGACGCCGCCGACTGAATTGCGGGCGGGCTGGGCCTTGCGCAGCTATCTTGCCGCCAGTCACCTTATCCCGCTGGTCGCAAAGCCGCTGTTGCGTCGCCGTCTGAAGCGCGGCAAAGAACACCCCACCCGCTGGCCGGAAAAACTTGGGCAAGGTCTGGCCCCACGGCCCGAAGGCCCGCTGATCTGGTTACATGCAGTGGGCTTGGGCGAAGTCCTGTCACTGCGCGGCCTGATCACACGTATGGCCGCGGCCCGTCCCGACGTATCTTTTCTGGTCACAACCACAACGGCGGCCTCTGCAGAGGTTTTTGCAAAGAACGCCCCACCCCGCACGCTGCATCAGTTTTTGCCGCTTGATGCGCCGCGCTATCGCAAGCGCTTTTTGAACCACTTTGATCCTGATCTGTGTATTTGGGCGGAACAGGATCTGTGGCCGGGGTTTGTGAGCGCGATTGCGGCGCGGCGCATTCCGCAGTGCATTGTTGCGGCACGGATGAATGCGGCATCCTACACCGCCCATCAAAAGGCAAAGGGTCTTTTTCGCGATCTTTATCAGGCGATGGCGCTGGTCACGGCACAGGATCAGGTCACAGCGACCCATCTGGAAGGCCTTGGTGCCACGGTCCGCGTCACGGGATCATTAAAACCTGCGGCCCCGGCGTTGACCAGCGATCCCGCTACACTTGATACATTGCGCCGTGCCACAGCAGGCCGGTTTGTCTGGGCCGTTGCACCAGCCTACCCCGCGGATGCCGAACGCGCGCGCGCGGCCCATGACATATTGCGCCAGACAGACCCCACAGCGCTGTTGATCATCGTTCCGCGCCATCCGTCCGGTTTTGCAGACGATCCCGTCCCCAAACGATCCCAAGGCCAATGGCCCGATGCAGACACCCCCGTCTGGCTTTGCGACACATTCGGTGAACTGGGGCTGATCTACCGGGTTGCGCAAGCGGTCTTGATCGGAGGCACTTTCAGCGACATCGAAGGCCACAACCCGTGGGAGGCGGCAACACTGTCAACTGCGATCCTATGCGGGCCGCGCACCGCAAATTTCCAGGCTGATTTTGAGGCCTTGATCGATGCAAAAGCTGCAATTTCTGTTGCAAATTCCGCAGGCATAGCCACGGCTCTGCGCGAAGATGATCTGCAGGCCCATGCCCAAAGAGCCGCAGATCACGTCAGCACGGCAGGCGCCGCGACAGATCAACTGGCTACCGAACTCTTGCAGAAGGTAAAGCGCTGATATGCCGTCAAACTTTCCCAGCCCAAAACTCCACCTTGCGTTGATCTGTTACAGCATCCTGTGGTGGCTCTTGCTGCCGTTGGTATTGCTTTATCTCTGGCGCCGCGGGCGCAAGGACCCGCTTTACTTTCAACATTTGAGCGAGCGGTTCGGCCGGTACCCCACCCTACTTAAATCACCCGTTTGGGTGCATGCTGTCTCGTTGGGCGAAATGCGCTCGGCAACCCCGTTGATACGCGGTCTGCTGGCGCAGGGTGAATGTGTCGTGACCACCAACTTTACGCCCGCCGGGCGGCGCGAAGCCATGCGCGAATTCGCCGCTGAGATAGCGGCGGGCACCGTGCAGGTGATCTGGGTGCCGTTAGAGTATGGCTTCGCCTATCGGCGTTTCCTGTCGCAGTTCGCGCCGAAATATGGTCTGGTCATGGAGATCGAGATTTGGCCGCGCATGATCATGGCCGGCCGCAAACACGGCACACCGCTATTCATGTGCAACGCCCAATACCCAAAGAAAAGCTTTGAGAAAGACCAGCAGGGCTTGGGGCTGCGCGCCGCACTTGTGGGTGGTTTTGCCGGCGCATTCGTCAAATCCACAGCGCATCGTGATCGCTGTGCAGCCATTGGCATACAAAATATCCACGTCACTGGCGAATTACGCTTTGATCAGCCGATTCCGCAATCACTGCTGGATGCCGCCGCCGCATGCCGCGATACGCTAACCAAGGGCCGCCCTAGTTTCACCCTGACAAGCGTGGTCGAGGGCGAGGACGCCGTTTATATCGATATGATCCGCCAGACTAAGGGCCTGTTCATTACCTATGTGCCCCGCGCGCCCGAACGGTTCGACGAAGTCGCAGAGATGCTGCGTGCCGCCGGGCTGAAGTATGCGCGCAGGTCAGAGATTCTGGATGACAATCTTGCGCTGAAAACACCTGCAACAGACATAGATGTCCTTTTGGGCGACAGCATGGGCGAGATGTATTTCTACCTTGGCCTTTGTGATCGGGCCATCGTTGGTGGCGGCTTTATTCCGCAGGGCGCGCATAACGTGATTGAGCCTCTGGCGCTCAAGAAACCTGTGATCGTGGGTCCTTTTATCTGGACGATCGAGTATCCGGCAACCGAAGCGATTGCAGCAGGTGTCTGTCACAATGTGCAGACCCCAGGGGAACTGCTACAGGCCGTGCAACAGCCTCGGGATGTCAGCAACCCGCAGATTGATGCCTTCTATGCGGCGCATGCTGGCAGCGTGACACGGACGTTGGCGGCGATCCCCAAGGCGTTGAAATCCTAGCGGCCAATGTCCTCTGGCCCGACTGCAGTCGCCTTAATAATCGCAAAGATATTCTGACCCACGGCAAGCTCCATACGCTGCGCACTGCGCCGCGTCACACGCGCCAAAAGATGATCCTTCCCCGCCTGCAAGCCGACGGCCACACCCGGTCCGCGCCCTTGGGAAATTTGGGTGATCGTAACGGGCAGGACGTTCAGCGCGCTCATCCCTTTGGGTTTCTCGGTCGCGAGAATCACGTCCTGCGCGGGGATGCGAATGCGCACGCTCTGCCCCAAAACACCCAATATGCCCGGCATCATCAGCCGCCCACCCGAAAACAACAGCTCTGTCAGCCCATCATCCAGCAGGCGGCCCGCGACCTTTGTTTCAATCACCGCACCCGCTGCCCGCACACCCAGCAGCGGTACGGCCTGAGGTTGCGACAGCACCTGCCCCAGCGGGCCTTGGATCACAACCTTGCCTGCATCCATCACAACCAGCGTCGTCGCGAGGCGCGCCACCTCGGACATGTCGTGGCTGACGTAAAGGATGGGGATTTTCACGTCATCCCGCAGCCGTTCAAAGTAGGGCAGGATTTCAGCTTTGCGCGCACCATCAAGGGCCGCCAAAGGCTCGTCCATCAACAACAGTTGCGGGTTACACATCAGCGCACGCCCCAATGCGACGCGCTGTTGTTCGCCCCCTGACAGTCCGGCAGGCATCCGTTCCAGCAGATCGCCCAGTCCCAGCACCTCAATAATCCGCGCCTCATCATATGTGCCGCCAAAGCGCAGATTGCGGAGCACCGACATATGCGGAAACAGGCGCGCGTCCTGAAAAACATAGCCGATACGGCGTTGTTGCGGGGGAAGATCGCGGCGCTTCTCATGGTCAAAAAGTACCACGTCACCAACGCTAATGCGCCCCGCCGCAGGTGTCAGCAATCCCGCCACAGCATTGACGACAGTTGTTTTGCCAGAGCCCGATGCACCAAAAATCGCTGTGACACCTGCGGGTGCCTCAAAGCTGGCATCAAGCGCGAAACCGCCAAGCTGCTTTTTGATCGCAACGCTGATCATGCCCGCCCGATCCTTTTGGCCATGCGCCGCGCCAGCCATTCCGATATGAGCAAGGCACCCATCGCTAGAATGACAGAAACGATGACCAGCCGCAGCACCGCCGGTTCACCGCCCGGCACTTGCAGCAGCCCGTAGATCGCTGTGGGGATGGTTTGTGTTTGTCCGGGGATCGCGGCCACAAATGTGATCGTCGCGCCAAATTCGCCCAGCGCCTTAGCAAAGCCAAGGATACCACCCGCCAGAATACCCGGCAGAACCAAAGGCAATGTCACCGTCCACAAGATGCGCCAGCGCGACGCACCCAAAGTTGCCGCGGCATCCTCTAATCCGGGATCAACAGCCTCAAACCCCAGCCGGATCGCACGGACCATCAAGGGGAACGCCATAATGGCCGCTGCCAGTGCCGCACCCGTCCAGCGAAACGCAAAACTGATACCGAACTGCGCCAAAAACCCGCCGACGGCACCTTGTTGTCCAAAGACAACCAGCAAAAGATACCCAGTGACCACCGGGGGCAGCACCAACGGCAGATGCACAAGCCCATTCAGCAATTGCCGCCCGAAAAAGCGTTTGCGCGCGAGCACATAGGCAATCCAGATCGCGACCGGCAACGCCGCCAATGTCGCGACCAAGGCGACCCGTAGCGACAGCAGGATCGCGGTCCATTCTTCTGGCCCCAATCCCAAAGTCACTCGCGTTGCTCCATCGGTGGCAAAAAGCCCGCGTCGGCCATTGCAACTTGTCCTGCATCGCCCAGCAGATAATCCAAAAACGCAGCGGGCTCTGGCCCGGCAGCGTGAGTGGTCACAGCACCGACATAGCGGATCGGTGGATGCGTCTCGTTCGGAAAGACGGCGAGTTCCTTTACGTTCCCCGACACCCGCACATCCGACTGGTAAACAATGCCCAGCGGTGCCTGCCCACGCGCCACGAGCGCCAGTGCGGCGCGGACGTTGTCAACTTCAGCCAGCCGCGCAGAAAGCGACCGCCACAGGCCCAACGATTGCAAAGCTGCCTTAGCGTAGATCCCTGCGGGAACGGCTTTGGTGAAACCAACGGCGATGCGCCCCTCGCCCAAGGCGCTCAGCATCGATGCCTCTGTCAATGCAACCGCCGCCGCGTCGGCGGGCCCGATGAGAACCAGCCGATTGCTGGCAAAATCAACCACCGACGCCTCTTGTACATCACCCTCTTCGGACAGCACGGTCATCCAATCGGCATTGGCCAGTAAAACAACGTCTGCGGGGGCCCCCAGCCCAACCTGCCGCGCCAAGGTGCCACTGCCCCCATAAGACACAACAACATCGCCAAACTCCGCCGCGATCCGGTCCAGCGGTTCTTTCAAGCTGGCCGCTGCAAAGACAACAACCTCGGCCCGCACAAAGCTGGCAGAGATGCTTAGAACAGCCATAAGGAAGAGAGCGCGTATCGACATGTGCGGACTATCCGGCGGTTCGCAGGGCGTTGCAAGCGCTAGACCCAGACCGCGCGGCGGGCCGCCAGTTGGGCCGTGCGCCTGCGCACCTCGTCACTAATCGCGCCATGGCGTGGCGCATCGCGCAGCGTGCTGATCCAATGCGGCTCTGGTTGATGCTGCCGTAACGGGCCACGCCACGTGAGAGCACCCAATATGGCTTGGGCATCGGGTGGCAATCTATCGGGAATGTCATGGCCGTTCAGTGTGCCCCAGACACCCGTCCACAGACGGCCCACTGACCAAGGGTTATACCCGCCGCCACCCAGAACAAGGTACCGAGGCGCCAGCGGCATCAAACCGGCAACAATCGCCCAATGCGCATTGTTGGACAAGGCAAGCCGCGACTGACGATCCTCGGTCACAGCATCAGCACCACATTGCAAGATAATGGCATCAGGGCGGTACGCAGCGACCAGTGGCAGGATCAATGCATCCCGGATCAACGCCATGTCATCGTCATGCATCCCAGCAGGAACTGGCAAATTAAACACCTGGCCAACGCCCACGTCCGTCAGTAGCCCTGTGCGCGGCCAGCGGTTTTCCTCATGCACTGAAATCAACAATGTGTCGGGGTCATCCGCAAAGGCGTGTTCAACACCGTCAGGATGATGTGCATCAATATCGATGTAGGCGATGCGTCGCACCCCGTTGCGTCTAAGCGATTGCATGGCAAGGACAGGGTCGTTGAGATAGCAAAACCCGTTGGCCCGATCTGGCATACCATGATGCGTGCCACCCGCTGGTGAATAGATCACCCCACCTGTTGCCAGCAATTCACCCGCCAGCAAGGATGCACCAGCAGAGGTGGCAGGACGGCGATACATCTCAGGGAAAACCGGGTTGGACGGAGTGCCAAGGTTATGGCGCAGGCGCGTGTGGTCTGTCACGGCCTGTGCCGCCTCTGCGGCTTGCAGGGCGGCCAGATAATCGGCTGTATGAAACCCTGCCAATGCGGCGGGTTTCGCACGCGGGCTGACAACAAACTGCGCGGATGGCAGCCATCCCAGACTGCGCGCCAAATCCATTACGGTCGAGACACGCGGCACCCTCAGCGGGTGCCAATCGCCATAACTGGAGTGCCGATAGATCTCGGAGCCGATAAATCGGGGTGCAGGGGTTGCCCCCGGAACCGCGCTCTGCGTAACGTCTGCCATGCCCCTGATGTAATGCTTTTTGTGGTGGAGAATATGGCAAAACGCCTCGCAAAACAGCTACCGCTTAAACTGCGCACTGGGGGTAAATCCGATGTGCGTGCGCAATTTGCCGCACTGTGCTGGCGGATCAAGAACGACAAGGTTCAGATCTGTCTGGTCACAAGCCGCACACGGCAGCGTTGGATCATCCCCAAAGGCTGGCCGATGCACAAACAGACCCCGGCAGATGCCGCCGCCACCGAGGCCTATGAAGAGGCAGGGGTCAGCGGCGAAGCGCTTGATATCTGTCTTGGCGTCTACAGCCATAACAAACCTGCGAAGGTCGGGAATGCGCCGATCATCACAATGGTTTACCCGCTCCACGTCACCCATGTGCATAGCAAATGGCCCGAAAAACACCAACGCCGCCGCAAGTGGATGAGCGTCACAAAAGCAGCAAAGAAACTGACAGAGCCGGAATTGAAACGCATCGTCACAACCTTCAAACCGCACAAGCTGGGCGATAGAGCGCCTTGCAGGTGCGGCTGAAAGGCTTATTTATGGGCAGACGACAGGAAATTAGGCTGCAATGATCCGCTTTCATCTTAAATGTGACCAGGGCCACCAATTCGAAAGTTGGTTTCAATCGGGCGCGGCTTTCGACAAGCTGGTCAAGGCCAACATGGTCAGTTGCACGACTTGCGGATCCACGCAGGTGCGCAAGACAATGATGGCCCCCGCCGTCAGCACGTCATCAGACATCACCGCACCCAAGCCTCAAGACTCCATCGCAGAGTTGCGTGACAAGGTTGAAGCCAACTCTGACTACGTCGGCGGCGCTTTCGCCAAAGAAGCGCGCGACATGCACGACGGTTTGGTGCCTGACCGACCAATCTATGGCGAGGCGAATTTGAAAGAGGCCAAAAAGCTGGTTGATGACGGCATCCCGGTGATGCCCCTTCCCTTCGTCCCGCGCAAGAAAACCAACTAAGCCAAGAGGCGTATCATGACGACACTGATCACCGGCGCAAACCGCGGCATCGGCAAGGCCATGTTTGATGGCTATGCGGCACAGGGTGAAAAGGTCTTTGGCACGCATCGCGCGCCGGATGCGGGGCAACTGCTAAAGCTGGATGTCACTGATCCAGCATCGCAAAATGCTTTGGCTGGCAAGCTGTCGGATGACCCCATTGATCTGCTGGTCTGCAATGCAGGCGTTTACCTCGACAAGTTCGAAGACCTGTCAGGGGGCTTTCCCGCCGCGATGTGGGCGCAAAGCTTTGCCGCCAATGTCACAGGTGTTTTCCTGACCATTCAGAACCTGTTGCCCCATCTGATGCGCGCCCAGAACGCCAAGATTGCGATTATCTCGTCGCAAATGGCGTCTCAGACCCGTGCGCCGGGTGGCAGCTATATCTATCGGGCCAGCAAAGCTGCTGTATTGAACCTTGGACGCAATCTGGCGTCTGATCTGAAACCACGGGGTATTGCCGTTGGCATCTACCACCCCGGTTGGGTGCGCACCGACATGGGCACGAATAACGCAGAGATCAGCGTTACCGAGGGTGCGGAAGGCTTGATGCACCGCTTTGCCGCCCTCACCCTAGACACCACCGGCGTATTCGAAACCTGGGACGGACGCGACCACCCTTACTAACCGATTGCTCTTCTAGGCACAGGGCATTAAAGCGGGCGCTGATTAAGTACCCGTTTCTCTAGGACGACCCATGCCGACTCTCGTGATGAAATTTGGTGGCACTTCGGTTGCCAATCTTGACCGGATTGCGCGCGCGGCCAAACGTGTCGCGGTAGAGGTCGCCAATGGCTACGATGTAATCGTGATCGTCTCGGCAATGTCCGGCAAAACCAATGAGTTGGTGGGCTGGGTCGATGAAACCTCACCCTTGTATGACGCGCGCGAATTTGATGCGATTGTATCGTCGGGCGAAAACGTGACCGCGGGCCTCATGGCCCTGCGCTTGCAGGAAATGGATATTCCTGCACGCAGTTGGCAAGGCTGGCAGGTGCCGGTGAAAACGACCTCTGCCCATTCCAGCGCCCGGATCGAAGAAATTCCAACCGACAACATAACTGCGAAATTCGGCGAAGGCATGAAAGTTGCGGTAGTCGCGGGCTTCCAAGGTGTCAGCCCCGAAGGACGGATCACAACGCTGGGCCGTGGCGGATCTGATACGACGGCTGTGGCCTTTGCAGCAGCTTTCGAAGCTGACCGCTGCGATATCTACACCGACGTTGATGGCGTTTACACAACAGACCCACGCATCACAGACAAGGCCCGCAAACTCGACAAGATCGCGTTTGAGGAAATGCTGGAACTGGCGTCACTGGGCGCCAAAGTTCTGCAAACCCGATCGGTTGAGCTGGCGATGCGCTATAAGGTGCGCCTGCGGGTGCTATCATCATTCGAAGAACCATCTGACAGCGCAGGCACGCTGGTCTGCGATGAGGAGGAAATCATGGAATCCAATGTTGTGGCCGGTGTGGCCTATTCCCGTGACGAAGCAAAAATGACCCTCATCTCGGTCGCTGACCGCCCCGGCATTGCGGCGGCCATCTTTGGCCCGCTGTCTGATGCAGGCGTGAACGTCGATATGATTGTGCAGAACATTTCTGAGGAAGGGCGGACGGACATGACGTTCTCTTGCCCGACCGATCAGGTCAAGCGCGCTGAAAAAGCGATGCAGGATGCCAAGGATAGTGGCGACATAAACTATCACGATCTGGTCGCCGACGAAGATGTCGCCAAGGTCAGTGTTGTAGGTATTGGCATGCGCAGCCACACAGGTGTGGCCGCCAAGATGTTCCGCATTTTGTCCGCAGAAGGTGTGAACATCAAAGTTATCACAACCTCTGAGATAAAGATTTCCGTGTTGATCGACCGAAAATACATGGAACTTGCCGTGCAGGCCCTTCATGATGCCTTTGAGTTGGAAAAGGCTGGCTGATCACTTTGCGTGGTGGCCTGCCGTAATGGGGGCCAGATGCCGCACCGGTTAGAAAGCGAAAGCCGCAAGCTGCTTGGGCGCCTCCGCGAGGCGCTGGCGGCCGACAGTGAAGGACAGGCCCGCCTTGATGCTGTGGTCAATCTGATCGCAGATCAGATGCGCACTGAGGTCTGCTCGATCTACCTGTTCCGCGATGCCGAGACTCTGGAACTCTGCGCCACCAAAGGCCTTCAGGAAGAAGCGGTTCACCAAACCCGTATGCGATTGGGCGAAGGTTTGGTTGGACGAACGGCCAAGTCGCGCACCGTGACAAATACCGCCGACGCCCCTTCCGAAAAGGGTTTCCGTTACATGCCGGAAACCGGCGAAGAACGGTTTTCGTCCTTCTGCGGCGTGCCGATCCAACGTCTGGGCGATGTGCTGGGTGTCTTGGTCGTGCAATCCAAAGATGGCCGCGAATACACCCCCGACGAGGTTTACGCCCTCGAAATCGTGGCCATGGTCATTGCCGAAATGACCGAACTGGGTGCGTTTGTCGGCGAAGGGGCAGCGCTTTCTGCACGCCACCAGCAACCGGTCATGCTGCGCGGCTCGATTGCACAGGAAGGCGCAAGCGAAGGGCAGGTTTACCTGCACGAACCGCGCGTTGTGGTCACCAACCCCATTTCCGACGACCCCGAAACCGAGCTTTCGCGATTGCGCGAGGCCATCGATCAACTGCGTAAATCAGTTGATAACATGCTGGTGGGCGCCCGCACCGTTGACGCCGATCAGGCACAGGTACTTGAGGCCTATCGGATGTTCGCCAACTCCTCCAGTTGGGTGCGGCGGATGGAAGAAGACGTCAATAACGGCCTCTCGGCCGAGGCGGCGGTCGAAAAAGAACAATCGCTTGCCCGCGCGCGCCTGTCAAAGGCAGGTGATCCTTATCTGCGCGAACGCCTGCATGACCTTGATGATTTGTCGAACCGCCTGTTGCGCACTTTGACAGGCCAAGGCGCTGATGCGCAGGCCGATATGCCAGATAATCCAATCCTTGTGGCCCGCAATATTGGCCCCGGAGAATTGCTGGAATATGGCAAGAAAATCAAAGGGATCGTGCTTGAGGAAGGCTCTGTGGGCAGTCACGCCACCATAGTCGCCCGCGCCTGGGCAATCCCGCTGATCATCAACGCCAAAGGGGTCACACGCGAGGCGCTGAACGGTGATACGATCCTTGTGGATGGCGAACAGGGCATTGCGCACCTACGCCCCGACGAAACCGTACAAAGCGCGTTTAGCGACAAGATCGCGATGCAGACGCGTGCGCAGGAACGTTATGCATCCATCCGTGATCTGCCTGCACAGTCAAAATGCGGCAGTGTGATCAGCCTGCAAATGAATGCAGGTCTGATTGCAGACTTGCCATCGTTGGAAGGGTCCGGCGCCGAAGGCGTGGGCCTGTTCCGCACCGAGTTGCAGTTTCTGATCCGCAATCAAATGCCCCGCCGGGCCGAACTGTCGGCGCTTTATTCCCGTGTCCTCAAGGCGGCAGGCGGCAAACGCGTAGCCTTCCGCACCCTCGATATTGGGTCAGACAAAGTGCTGCCCTATATGAAACCCAATGACGAACCTAACCCTGCCATGGGGTGGCGCGCTATCCGCGTCGGTCTCGACAAACCCGGTGTGTTGCGGATGCAATTGCAGGCTCTGCTGCGCGCGGCCAACGGGCAACCGCTGACCGCGATGTTCCCCTTTATCACGCAGATCAGTGAATTTCGCGATGCCAAGGCCGAGATGGACAAAGCCATCGCGCGCGAGAAGAAACTGGGGCATCCCTTGCCCTCCAAACTTGACGTGGGCGCGATGCTGGAAACCCCATCGCTGGCCTATGCACCAGATGCGTTCTTTGAAGAGGTTGATTTCATCTCAATCGGGGGCAACGACCTCAAACAGTTCTTCTTTGCTGCGGACCGGGAAAATGAGCGGGTGCGCAAACGATATGACACGCTTGACGTCAGTTTCCTGAGCTTCATCGAACAGGTGATCAAGCGCTGCGCTGCCGCCAATACGCCGCTGTCATTTTGTGGAGAAGATGCAGGCCGCCCGGTCGAGGCGCTTTGCTTTGCCGCACTTGGGTTGCGCACGCTCTCGATGCGCCCGGCCTCTGTCGGGCCAGTCAAGCATCTGCTGCGCCGGGTCGATCTGAACGAGGTTAAAGGGATCATGGACGACGCCATCGCGCGCGGCGATCAATCGGTGCGGCGTGCGGTGTCTGACTGGCTTGTCTATCAGGTCTGAGGCAGGTTGCCTGCGGCCAAGACCTTGTGGAAGTGATCGGTTACTGCTTTTTCGCCATGGGTGCGGGCCAGCTTGCGCAACCCGAAATGCACATGCGCCATCGCGACATAGTAATCCACGAAGGCGTAATTTGTCCCTGCCCCCGCCGCCGCACCCAGAACCGGCACGGCCTGAGCAGCCAATTTCTGCGACAGAACAGCGGCAAAGCGGGGCGCGACCTTGCTGATCAACCCGTTGACGGCGGCACCCGAAATGCTTAGCCGCGCGCCGATAAAGGCCGTATCGACGCCGTCATCCTCTGCGCCCGGTCCGCCAGCACCAAAGACGGCCAGACATTCCATCCGTGTTTCCGCTGCATCAGGGTCTTCGCCGTGTTCCACAGCGACGTGATGCACCGCCCGAAAAATCACGGTTGTCGCAACAGGCAGTTCGGCCAGTGCCGTGGGCAAGCCGCCCAATCCGCCCAGCGCGCCCGACAAGGTGCCCAATAACTTATGCACTCTGTCAGACCCAATGTTCTGCCCCAAGCCGCCGCGCGATTTCTGGGCCACGTCAAAGCTCTGGCGCAATGCCGCGCGTGCAAGATCATCAATCTGATCACGCGCTGAGGCCGGAAGCAGTTTGAGCCCGTCTTCGACCTGCCCGCCGACAAAGTTGATTGCCGTCATCAGCACACCATTTGCCTTACGTTGCCGCACGGCAAGGGTGGTGATTTCGGCGTGCGCGGCGTCGGTCAACGGTACGGGTGGGTTGGAAGGGTTGATCTCTTCCATCGCGATATCTTGGTCATCCATCTGTCTTAGATGGGGCAGTGCAGGTCCAAATTCAATCGCGCATGGATGTGACTGGCCCTGATACACCTTTCCAGGCGTCTGCACCAAGGGCCGCACCCAGCACGCGTGCGGGGTTTGTGGGCGTTGGCATGATGACATTATCCAATCGCTGAAACCCGAAACGCGCATAATAGGGCGCGTCACCCACTAGCATGATCCTTTCATGCCCATCTTCGACCGCCTTTGTCAGGCAGGCCTGCATCAACAGGGCTGCAACACCTTCACCCTGCCGGGTCGGGTGGACGGCAATGGGGCCCAAAAGCACGGCATCGACCGGCCCAACGCGCACCGGCCAATTGCGCACAGCGCCACCCAGAATGCCATCTGCATCGCGTGCGGTCAGGCAAAGGGACGCAATCGGATCGACACCATCGCGCAACCGGTACGACGAGAGTGCAGAACGTCCCGGCGCAAAGCAAAGATCATAAAGCGCCTCGACTTCCCACCAATCATCGCCTGTCTCTGAGGCCAATGTCATTGCCGTTTGTTGCATGTGTCTTTCATCTGGCCATTGGCGCTAGGCCACGCTACCCAATGGGAAATCGAAACGAAAGACACCGCGATGTTCTACGAACCCAAAAATGGCCATGGCCTGCCGCATAATCCTTTCAATGCGGTTGTTTCGCCGCGTCCCATTGGCTGGATCGCCACGCGCGGCGCTGATGGGCAGGACAACCTCGCCCCATATTCCTTCTTTAATGCTGTGGCCTATGTGCCGCCGCAGGTCATGTTCGCCTCAACCAGTGCCAAACCGGACCGGGGCGACACCAAGGATTCTGTCAGCAATATCCGCGAAACCGGCGTTTTTGCCGTAAACATTGTGGAATACGTGGCCCGAGACATCATGAACAAAACCTCTGGGCCATGGGACAAGGGTACCGACGAATTTGCTCTTGCAGGGGTCGAAAAGGCCGAGTGTGCGACCATCAACTGCCCACGCGTGGCAAATACGCCTGCGACGCTGGAATGCAAACTGACGCAAATCGTGCAGCTGCCCGGTGAAGCGAACTTTGCCGTCTTTGGCGAGGTCACAGGCGTGCATCTGCGTGATGATTGCCTTGTGGATGGCAAGTTCGACGTGACCAAGTTCAACCCGCTCACACGTCTAGGGTACCGCGACTATTCAGTGATCCGCGAGGTTTTTACCTTGCAGCGCCCTGACGACTAAGCACCCAGACTTTCCAAGAAAGTCTGGCCCCAAATCCTCTTGGAGGATTTGGGCTTAGTGCCCACCGATAATCCCGGTCTTAACGCTGTAATCCACTGCGAGCTCATAATCAGGATCGTCATCACTATCGACCATCAGGTGGCCAGCTTTTGACAAAAGCTTGTGACAATCGCGGCTGAGGTGACGAAGTTGAATGACTTTCCCGGCATCGACATACTTCTGCGCCAGCGCCTCAATCGCCTGCAAGGCGGATTGATCTGCGACGCGGCTCGCGGCGAAATCAACGATGACAACATCAGGATCGGCCTCGACGTCAAAGATTTCCGTGAATCCGTCAGCTGAACCAAAGAACAACGGCCCTTGGATTTCATAAACCTGCGCACCTGCTTCGGTGCGGCTTTCGCGCTTGATCGCATGAATGCGTGTTGCATTGCTCCACGCGTATGCAAGGGCAGAGACAATCACACCAACAACAACGGCCGTAGCAAGGTCTGTGGCCACGGTGACGATGGTGACGAGGATCGTCACAAAGGCATCCGTCTTGGGAACCTTGCGCAGGATACGCAGTGAGTTCCAGGCGAAAGTGCCTATTACCACCATGAACATCACACCAACCAAAGCGGCAAGCGGGATCTGTTCGATCAGACCACTAGCAAACAGGATGAAGGCAAGCAGGAACAAGGACGCGGCCACACCGGCAACGCGAGTGCGCCCACCGGATTTGACGTTGATCATCGACTGACCAATCATCGCGCAACCGCCCATGCCACCAAAGAAACCGGTCACAGTATTGGCGGCGCCCTGGGCCAGGCACTCCTGACTGGCACCGCCACGCTTGCCCGTCATTTCACCCACAAGGTTCAAGGTCAGCAGGCTTTCGATCAAGCCAATCGCGGCAAGGATCAGCGCGTAGGGCAGGATGATCTCAACGGTTTCCCAGTTCAGCGGCACCATGGGCACATGGAATGGCGGCAGCCCACCTTCGATGCTGGCCAGATCGCCAACCAGTGGCACATCAAGGCCAAAACCAATCACGATGGCCGCAACAATACCAATCCCAGCAAGAGGGGCTGGTACGATATTTGTCACCTTTGGCATCAGCCAGATGATCACCATCGTCAACGCTACAAGGCCCAGCATCAGATAAAGCTGCATTCCATGCAGCCATTCACCGTTGGCCATGCCGTGGCCCGCGCTTTCTGCCGATCCCGGCACCTGAAACTGACCCAATTGCGCCAGGAAAATCACAATCGCCAGACCGTTCACGAAACCCAACATAACCGGGTGTGGCACGAGGCGGATGAATTTACCCCAACGCATGACGCCCACAAAAATCTGGATCAGCCCCATGAGGACAACAGTGGCAAACAGATACTCAACCCCGTGCAGCGCAACGAGGCTGACCATGACGACGGCAAGCGCACCGGTAGCTCCCGAAATCATACCCGGACGGCCGCCAAAGAGCGCAGTGATCAAGCCCACGATAAAAGCCGCATAAAGCCCAACCAGCGGTTCCACCCCCGCAACAAAGGCAAAGGCCACGGCCTCTGGCACGAGGGCCAAGGCAACGGTAAGACCCGAAAGGATCTCGATCCGCAGAGTGCTAGGGTTCAACGGGCCGTCAGGGTCGCGACGGGAAAGGTTTTCAGCGAAACTCGCCAAGAGTGCGCGGGCCATAAAGAATCCTGTCAAAGGGGGCAAAGGTTGGGCTGCGGATACCCAAGCCTGAACTGAATGTCACCCCACTTCATCGGGGCAATTTCGGCTGTTGCAGCATTGGCACTGCGCAAAGGGTTCACATTTGGGGTGATCCGTTTCAATGTCAGCGCCGAACCGGGGTTAGGGGCACCACATGCAAACCAAAATCGGGATTATCGGCGGGTCAGGCATCTATAATATGGATGGGCTGCAAGACCCCAGTTGGATATCTGTGGCAAGCCCATGGGGCACCCCTTCTGATGACATCCTCACTGGCGCGTTGAATGGCGTCGCCATGGCCTTCCTCCCCCGGCACGGACGCGGGCACATGCATTCGCCGACGACAGTGCCTTACAGGGCCAATATCGATGCAATGAAGCGGCTTGGCGTTACTGACATTATCAGTGTCAGCGCCTGTGGATCATTCCGTGAAGAGATGGCACCGGGTGATTTCGTGATCGTGGATCAGTTCATCGACCGGACCTTCGCCCGCGAAAAATCATTCTTTGGCACCGGCTGTGTGGCCCATGTCAGCGTGGCGCACCCCACTTGCGCACGGCTCTCGGACGCCTGTGAAACCGCCGCGCGCGACGCCGGGATCACAACGCATCGGGGCGGCACCTATTTGGCGATGGAAGGCCCGCAATTTTCCTCGCAGGCCGAAAGCAAACTTTACCGCGACTGGGGCTGCGATGTGATCGGCATGACCAACATGCCCGAAGCCAAGCTCGCCCGCGAAGCCGAGATTTGCTACGCCTCCATCGCCATGGTCACCGACTATGACAGCTGGCACCCCGATCACGGGGCGGTTGACGTGGCCGAAGTGATCAAGACCTTGCAGGGCAATGGCACCAAGGCGCAGGATTTGGTCAGCCGCCTGCCCGCCTTGTTGGGCTCGGAACGCACGCCCTGTCCGCATGGCTGTGACCGCGCCCTAGACTACGCTGTGATGACCGCCCCCGAAAAACGCGACCCGGCACGTGTTGCCAAACTGGATGCCGTCGCAGGCCGTGTCCTCTAATCCATATGAAAGCGAATTGATGAAAACCGTCCAAGACTATATCCGCACGATCCCTGACTTTCCCCATGAAGGGATCATGTTTCGTGATGTGACCACGCTGTTCAATGATCCGCGCGGGTTTCGGATGGCCATTGATCAACTGCTACATCCTTATGCCGGGCAACCCATCGACAAGGTTGTGGGATTGGAGGCGCGCGGCTTCATCCTAGGCGGGGCGATTGCACATCAGTTGTCGCTTGGCTTTGTCCCGATCCGTAAGAAAGGTAAACTGCCAGGCAAGACCATCGAACAGGACTACACGCTGGAATACGGTCAAGCGACGATGGAAGTGCATGACGACGCGCTTCAGCCGGGCGAGAAAATTCTGCTGGTTGATGATCTTCTGGCCACCGGCGGCACCGCTGAGGCCGGGATCAAATTGATCGAGCGTATGGGCGCCGAAGTGATTGGCTGTGCCTTCGTCATCGACCTACCCGAATTGGGTGGGCGCAAACGGCTGGAAGCCATGGGCATGGATGTGCATGCGCTTTGCGCTTTTGACGGCGCATGATCAGAGCAGCGACGGAAAACTGCCCGCAAATGCAGCCAATATCGGCGCTGCCAATGCAAAGCCCGACTTGAGAAACTCAATCGGATTGGTCTGCAACCCGCGCATCTTTAGCCATGCGGCATGCGCTTTGTAGTCAGCGAGGCTTTCTTCTTGCGCTGCGGCATCGGACAATCGCTGTTTGCGCCCTTCAAGGATCAGCGCCACAGGCAGGTAGAAGCTGAGGATCAGCAGTGAAAAATAGATGCCCACGAACAAAAGCGCCGAAGACACCAGCGCCCCGTAAGCCGCCGCATCCGCGCCATCAACCATCGGTACAAGCCAACGCATCCAACTGATCGCAAAGAACATCCCAAATGTCAGCACCAACCCTGACATGTAAAGTTGGCGGCGCATCCGCTGCATGTTCCGTTCTAACTGTGCGGCCTGCGCGTCAAGGTCGGTGTCGGGCTGCTCTTCCAGACACAGCACCATGCCAACAACTAGACCACCGACACCCAACCCCGCAAAAACGTTGGTCACATCCATCATCCGGTTCAGCAATGAGATCACCGGAACCTCGCCGCAAAGCCCCAAAAGCCAGCGATCCTCGGGGCTGGCACAACCGGGCAGACCGCCACGCGCTAGGGCTGCCTCAAACAGGTCGCCACCCAACCGGTGATAGTTGCGCAATTTGTCGGGGTTCAAGGCATAATCAACGGTCGGATACACCGCGAGCGCAAAGACACCGACCAACACCAGAATTGCGGCAAAGCGGGTCTGTCTTGCGATCGGTTGTGCAAGGTCGCGTATGGCCATCACAAACACCAGCAACGCAAGGGCGGCAAAGAACCAAGTAGCGCCTAAGAACCGGAACCGCCCGGTCGTTTCCTGAAAACCATTGTCCGGGCTAAGAAGCTCTGTCGAAATCGGCAAATTCGCAGTCAGGAACTGTTTGGTGATGATAGACTCAATGATGGCCATTGCGGCGGGCACAAGCCCAATCAGAAAATAGCGTGGTGGAACATTGCGGGTCATAATACGACCGTCCCCTTCTGAATAAGGACGACGTTAGCAGTTTTGGCCCAAGTTGAATACCCGCCTAGCTTTTAGCGGCCAATACCGCGCCGGGGTTCATGATCCCGTCTGGGTCCAGTGCTGATTTGATCGCGCGCATCATGGCCAGATTTGCCGGATCACCGTACCGCTCCAAATCATCGGTTTTCAACCGCCCGATCCCGTGTTCCGCGCTAACCGATCCCTGCATTTCATGTACCAGATCATGCACCGCCTGTTTGACTTGGGCACGGTCGGCCTCATGATCATCACGGCTGCGCCCCGGTAAGGGAAATACGTTGTAATGCAGGTTTCCGTCACCCAGATGGCCAAAGCAGTTAATCCGGAAAGTGCCAACCTCGGCCAGCACCGCTTTGCCGCGTTCAATAAAGGCCGGAATGGCACCGAGCGGGACAGAGATATCATGCGAACTGACCGATCCGATCCGCCGGTTCGCCTCTGGGATACTCTCGCGGATGTGCCAGAAGGCGTCACGTTGGGCATGCGATTGCGCGATGACCCCGTCAGTGACCAGATCCGCCTCAAAAGCTGAGGCAAAGATGGTTTCCAGCGCATCAGCCGCCCCCAGCCCGGCGGGCAATCCAACATCGATCAGCACACACCACTCTGGCTGTTGATCAAACGGGTGTTTGTAAGACGGTCCAACCTCATCAAGGAAATCAAAGCCTTGACGGTGCATCAACTCAAAGGCTGAAATCCCCTCACCCACCTTCGCTCTTGCCAGCGCCAGCAATGCCAAGGCTGCCTCTGGCGATGACACCGCCATCAACGCCGCCCCAACTTCAGCCGGGGGTGTGGCAAGTTTAAGCGCGGCTGCGGTGACAATCCCCAGTGTACCTTCAGCCCCGATCATCAGATTGCGTAGATCATAGCCGGTGTTGTCTTTGTGCAGCCGTGTCAGCCCATGCCAGATGGAACCATCTGGGCGCACGACTTCTAGTCCCAGACATTGCGCGCGCGCATTGCCATAGCGCAGAACATTCACGCCACCCGCATTGGTCGAGAGCACCCCACCAATCCGCGCCGACCCTTCCGAGGCCAGCGACAGCGGAAACAGCCGATCCACATCCACCGCCGCCTTTTGCACATCCGCCAGAATGGCGCCCGCATCGCAAACAAGCACGTTCTCGGATGGATAGATGTCGCGGATCGCGTTCATCCGTTCCAGTGACAGTACAACAGGCATTGGGCCGTCGGACATGATTTGCCCGCCGACAAGGCCAGTGCCGCCACTATAGGGCACAATACCAACCTTGGCCTGCGCGCAGGCCTTCACAACCAGAGAAACTTCCTGCGTGTTGGCAGGAGCCACAACAAAGCCCTGCCCTTGCCAGCGACCACGGGGTTCAGACAAGTAGGGCGTTTTGTCATCCTTGAACGCAACCGAAGGCAAAGCAGCGCGCAATGCGGTCTCGAATTCAGGGGTCACCGGGTTCAGCATCACACATCCTTTTGTCCTGCGCAGACATGGCCCTGATCAAACGCACGGCAAATCCGTTGATTGGACTTGGTCCAAATTTTTTCCACAAAATTTGACTAGCCGACATCCGTTTTGCCGCGCCGATCATTGCGCAAGTTGGCATAAAGCACATGATTGCGCCAACGTCCGTTGATCTGCAAATAGCTTTGGGCCACGCCTTCGTATTTGTAGCCGCATTGTTCCAGCAAACGACGCGATGCAGTATTCTCGGGCAAGCAGCCCGCCTCAATCCGGCTAAGGTCCAGCACGGTGAAGGCGTGATGCACAACCGCCTGAATAGCCTCGCGCATATAACCTTGCCGCACGAAGGGCGCGCCCATCCAATAGCCGGTGATCCCCGATTGTGAGGGGCCGCGTTTGATATGATCCAGCGTGATCGCACCCAAAAGCGCATCATCCTCACGGCGGATCAGGAACAAAGGCATCGCAGTGCCGTTAGAAATCGCCCGCTGCGCCCAATAGACCCGGTTGGTAAAGGCCTTGCGCGTCAGGTGATCGCTGGCCCAAGTTGGTTCCCAAGGTTTGAGGAAGTCTTCGCTGTCGCGCCGCAATGCCGACCACGCGCGAAAGTCACCGTGGATTGGCGGGCGCAGAGTCAACTGCTCGGTATCAATTCGAACCTTGCGCCGCGATCCAAGCATCAGGCGGCAAGCCGTGCTTTCAAGGCATCAAGCGTCGGTGCAGCCTCTGCTGGGCCATAAAGCGCCATCGCGGTACCCGCTTGCCCTGCCATCTGCCCGGCAAAATCCTTGACGTCGCCCGTTGTCACATCATCAATACGACCGATTGTTTCTTCGATGCCCGGAATGCGACCCCAGATCGACAGCAGACGCGCCAGACGTTCGGCCCGGTTGGACGGACTTTCCAGCCCCATCAACAGACCAGCCTTCATTTGGGCCCTTGCGCGGGCCACCTCGGCTGCGGTCATGTCTCCTGCGGCGCGCTTCATCTCATCAATCGTAATGTTGGCAAGTTCTGAAATCTGTTCGGCACTGGTGCCCGCATAGATCGTTGTCAGGCCAGTATCCTCATAGGCACCAGCCTGCGCAAAGATCGTATAGCAAAGACCGCGGTTTTCGCGGACTTCCTGAAACAGGCGTGACGACATGCCCCCGCCCATCACGTTGGCATAGACCTGCGCGGTATAAATCTGCGGGTCCAGATAGGTCGGCCCTTCAAGGGCTAGCGCAAAATGAACCTGCTCCAACGCCTTGGTCTCGCGCCGCTCTCCCCCACCAAACCGGGCCGGTTGCAAAAGTTCAGGCGCACGCGCGACACTTGGCAGATGACCAAAAAGCGCTTCGGCTTGTGCAATGATTGCATCATGATCAATGGCCCCTGCCGCAGACAGGATCATCTGGTTCGGGCCATAATGTTCGGCAACAAAGCCCTGCAAATCGTCACGACTGAACGCGCTCACCCGCTCTGCCGGGCCAAGGATCGTGCGGCCAAGGGCCTGATCAGGATAGGCTACCTCTTGCAGCCAATCGAAAATGATATCGTCAGGGGTATCAAGCGCCTGCCCGATCTCTTGCAGGATGACACCGCGCTCCACCTCAATCTCTGAAACGTCAAAGACCGGGTTCAACAGAATATCCGAGATCACATCAAGCCCAAGGGCCACGTCATCCTCTAGCACTCGCGCGTAATAGGCGGTCATTTCGCGGCTTGTATAGGCGTTGATATAACCGCCCACATCTTCGATGCTTTCGGCAATCTGCAAGGCGCTGCGGGTCGTCGTCCCTTTGAACGCCATGTGTTCAAGGAAATGGGCGATGCCATTCTGTTCCAGCCGCTCGTGCCGCCCGCCCGCCTGAACCCAGATACCGATGCTGGCCGACTTCAGCCCCGGCATATCCTCAGTGACGATGCGAAAACCGTTGGATAGCGTGTGCAGTTGGATGCTCAATTCTTAATCCGTTCTCTGATGACGGCCTTGATCGCAGCCAGATCGTTGCCGACGCGTGTGACGCGTTCGGGTCGGTCATACAGGTCCGCCATGCGCGGGGGAAGAGGTGCGGCGACACCTGATGCCGCTTTCACTGCGTCGGGGAATTTTGCCGGATGCGCTGTGGCCAGCGTGACCATCGGTATTGTTCCCAAATGCGGCTCGGCCACATGGACGCCAACAGCCGTGTGCGGGCAAAGGAGTTCGCCATGCTGCGCCAGATAGGCCTTGATTGCGGCCTGCGTCTGTTCCTCAGAGGCACGCCCGGATTTGAAACTGTCCTTGAGCATCTGATAAGCGCCCTGACTGATCTGGAAACCACCGCCTTTGAGGTCAGACATCTGTGCCGTCACGGCGGCACCATCACGCCCGTAGGCATCAAAAAGCGCGCGTTCAAAGTTGGAACTGACCTGAATATCCATCGACGGGCTGATCGTCGGCTCCACGCCCTCTTTCGTGTAGGCCCCGGTTTCCAAAGTCCGGTGCAGGATGTCATTGCGATTGGTCGCAACGACAAGGTCAGCAATGGGCAGGCCCATTTTCTTGGCGATGTATCCTGCAAAGATATCGCCAAAGTTGCCCGTGGGCACGGTAAAGCTAACCTCGCGATGTGGCGCGCCCAGCGACACGGCAGCCGTAAAGTAATAGACCACCTGCGCCAGGACCCGGCCCCAGTTGATCGAATTCACCCCCGCCAGTTTGACGTCCTCGCGGAAGGCAAAATCGTTGAACATATCTTTGACCGCGGCCTGACAATCATCAAAATCACCATCCACGGCCAGTGCATGCACGTTGCTTTCGGTTGGCGTGGTCATCTGACGGCGCTGCACTTCGGAGACACGGCCATGCGGATACATGATAAAAACATCGACAGCCTTGAGACCACGGAATGCCTCAATTGCAGCAGAGCCGGTATCACCAGATGTCGCCCCCACGATGGTCACCCGGTCGGCCGAGCGTGTCAGGGCCGCTTGGAACATCTGGCCGATCAACTGCATGGCGAAATCTTTGAAGGCCAGTGTCGGACCGTGGAACAATTCCAATAGGAAGTGGTTGCTGTCGAGTTGCACCAGTGGCGCGCGCGCGGCATGGCCAAACCCGGCATAGGCCTTAGCGATCAAACCTTTGAACTCAGCATCGGTAAAAGTATCACCGATGAACGGGCGCATGACGTCAAATGCCACGTCTTCGTAGGATTTGCCGGCCATCGCCGCAATCTGCGCAGGGCTCAGGGTTGGCACCTCTTCGGGCACATAAAGCCCTCCATCACGGGCCAGCCCGGTCAACATTGCCTCTTCAAAGCTCAACGCAGGTGCAGTGCCGCGTGTCGAAACGTAACGCATCGGTTATGTGTCCTTTTGGCGCAAAACGCGCAGTATCAGATAGAAGCTCATGACAGCCCAGACGATGGCCAGCAGGAACCACGTCACAGCATATTCAAAATGGTCGTTCTTGATGGCGGCTGTATTCACCGGCAACGGGGTCAGGCGCGGATCAGCGGGGCTTGCGCGGCTGGCGACAACCATCAATGGTCGCGTGTCCAGCGCATCTGACATGGTGTCGATGTTGCGCGCAAACCAGATGTTGGCAGCGAGATCAGGGTCTGGCGTGCTGCTGTTTTGATCATCAGGCCACAGTAATGTGCCTGTGACGTTCATGCGCGCCACAAGCGGGGCGGCGTCTTTGTTGTTGATGGCCAGAAGGCCCTGATCAAGCAAGATCGGTCCAATTTCCGTCTCGAATTTCGAAATGACGCGATAGCCGGTGCCTGCCTCGGTGCCGGACACCAGAACGTGCAGCTCTTCCCCAGTTGGCGCACCAATCAAAGAGATGGGCCGATATTCATCTTGGTTTTCATTAACAAAAAGCGAGAGGCCGGTCGGCGGTGACGTCAAGCGATCCTCGATCTCGGCAAGAATCTCGTTCTTCCAGGCCAACCGCTCGACCTGCCAGAGGCCGAGACCAATCAAGGTGCCACACCCGGCCAGACCAAGGATCACAGGGAAGAGTATTCTACGCAGCATTTTGCGCCCTTAACGATCAAAACGCGCGAGGTTGCACTCGCGCGTTTGCAGCCTCGTAAGGTGGATCTTGATCCACCTTACATGTCTCATCATCAGATGCCCCAGATATACACGGCAAAGAACAGGAACAGCCAGACAACATCAACGAAGTGCCAGTACCATGCAGCAGCTTCAAACCCGATATGTTTCTCAGGTGTGAAGTGCCCCGCACGTACCCGCAGGTAACAGACAAACAGGAAGATCGTCCCGATCACCACATGAAAGCCGTGGAAACCTGTCGCCATAAAGAAATTCGAGAAGAACTTGTCACCGCCGAACGTCCAGTCCTGCTGCACCAGCAGATACCAGTACTCATAGGCCTGCAGCGCGGTAAAGGCGACGCCAAGCACAACAGCCAGCAGCAGACCGTTGGCCACGTCCTTGCGGTTGTTCTCATGCACCAGCGCATGGTGCGCCCAGGTCACGGCCATACCGGAACACAGCAGGATCAGCGTGTTGATCAGCGGCAGGTGGAAGGCGTCAACCTGATAGAACTCAGCCGGCACATAGGTGGTGCCTACGTATTCCTCCATCGGATAGATGGTGTGCTTGAAGAAAGACCAGAACCAGGCGGCAAAGAACATCACCTCAGACATGATGAACATGATAAAGCCATAGCGCAGGCCGATGCGAACAACCGGCGTGTGATCGCCCACGTTGCTCTCGGTCACAACGTCTGCCCACCAAGCGTACATCACGTAAAGTACAGCGGCAAAACCGGCCAGGAACATATACGGACCAGAGCCGTGCATCCAGAGCACCGCCCCAAAGAGCATAATAAATGCGCCCAATCCGCCAAACAAAGGCCAGATGGATGGCGGCAGAATATGATAATCGTGGTTCTTTGCATGCGCCATGTAGTGCGTTCCCTATCGGCTGGTCGTTAGTTCGTTTCTATGCCCACCTGCGGGGCGATTGTCAAAACCTCAGGTGCAACAGAGGCCTGAATTTCGTCCTCTGGCATATCAATCTGGTAGAATGTGTAGCTCAGCGTGATGGTATGGACATATTGCCCCTCGCGGTCATCCACGATGGCGGGGTCCACAAAAAAGCTCACCGGCATCATGACGGTTTCGCCAGGCATCAGCACTTGCTCTGTAAAACAAAAGCATTCGATTTTGTCGAAGAAAGCGCCGGCCTCATAAGGGGTGACGTTATAGGCCGCCTGCCCGGCAATTGGCACATTCAACGGGTTGTGCGCCTCATAAAAGGCCAACCCGGTTTCACCAATGCGGATTTCCATCTCGCGGACTTCGGGTTTGAAGGTCCAGGGCATGTCGCGCTCAAGCGAGGCGTCAAACCGCACCTTGATCGTTTCATCCAGAATCACATCGCTGCCCGTTTCGGCCACATTGGTCGCGCCGCCAAAGCCTGTCACCCGGCAGAACCAATCGTAAAACGGCACCGACGCCCAAGCGAGGCCACCCATCAGGATCACCACGGAAACTGTCTGCGCCAAAGTGCGCTGCGGGCCTTGCAGGTTCGGAAACAGCTTCATTCGCTTGCCCCCTCTTCCGGCGCGATCTGCGGACGGGCCACGTGATCAAATTTCTCGAACTTGTCGGCGTCGCCCAGTTGCAGCACCTTCACAACGGTCAGACCAAAGACAATTGCGATAAAGCTGATCAACAGCAGGCCAACGCCGACATTGCGCCCTTTGCGCCGTGTGTGCAGCTCATGTTCAACCTGCAGTGCCATCACCAGCCCCCGACGCCATAAAGGCGCAAGACTGCCTCGATCAGCAATGCGCCGAAATGCGCAAAGAGATAGTAGAGCGAGATCTTGAAGACGTTGATCTCAACCCGGTGTTTGTCTGCGTCACAATCCGCGTCGGTACGCCGCCAGATGTCATAGGCGCCCTTAAGGAACCACGCATTCATCAGCACTGCCGCGGCCGTATAGAACGGCCCGCCAATCGACGTGAACCCAAGCCCCACGGCTACCGGTACCAACAGCAATGTATAGATAAGGATATGATTGCGCGTTGTGTCCCGCCCATGCGTTTCCGTCAGCATGGGGATACCGGCATTGCCATAGTCAGATTTCACAAACAGCGCCAGCGCCCAAAAATGCGGCGGTGTCCACATGAAGATCAGCGCGAACATCAGCATGCTTTCGATGCTCACCCCGCCCGTCGCAACCGCCCAGCCGATCATTGGAGGAAAAGCACCGGCCGCCCCGCCAATCACGATGTTCTGCGGCGTCGCCCGCTTAAGCCACATCGAATAGACAACGGCGTAGAATACAATGGTGAAGGCCAGCAGGAATGCCGCAACAAAGTTCGTGGCAAGTGCAAGCAGCACAACGGCAAAACCAGACAGCGCCAACCCAATGCCCAGCGCCTCACCGGGTTGTACCCGCCCCGACGGGATTGGCCGCCCGATTGTGCGCTTCATCTTTGCGTCGATGTCCGCGTCCCACCACATATTGAGTGCGCCAGATGCACCGGCACCCACGGCGATGCACAAGATCGCAACGAAACCGATGAAAGGATGCACAGGCACTGGTGCAACAAGCAGCCCAACCAGCGCTGTGAAGACCACAAGCGACATCACACGTGGCTTCAGCAGGGCAAAGTAATCGCCCATGCTGGCCTCATATGTATTTTCAGAAACGCTCAGATCGCTCATGCGGGACCTTTGGATCAGGGTGGGTTCAAACCCACCTTACGTGTAACATCAGTTAGTAAGGTGGATCTTGATCCACCCTCCCTCTTAGGACGTGCCTTTGGCCACTGCCAGCCATGCGTCATATGTCTCTTGGCTGACAACCTTCACCGTGATCGGCATATAGGCGTGATCCTTACCGCAAAGCTCTGAACACTGGCCAAAGTAGATGCCTTCCTGTTCTGCCGAGAACCACAGCTCCGCCAGACGGCCTGGCACCGCATCCTGCTTCACACCAAAGGCCGGAATGGTCCAGGCGTGGATCACATCCGCACCAGTCACCTGCATCACGATGGTCGTATCGACCGGCACGATCACTGCCGTGTCCGTCGCCAGCAAATATTCATCCTGACTGTAACCGAAATCTTCCAGCTCTTCACGGGCCAGCATGTAGCTTTCGAATTCAACGCCTTCGTCCACATACTCATAACCCCAGAACCACTGGTATCCGGTCACTTTGATAGTGATATCAGCCTCGGGGATTTCCTGCTGTTTGAACAGAACGGGCAAAGAGAACGCACCGATAAACACCAAAATAACCACCGGCACGATGGTCCATGCCACCTCAAGCGGTGAGTTATGGGTGAATGTCGCAGGCGTCGGCTGCTTTTTTTCGTTGTAGCGGATCACAACCCAGGCCATCAGACCTGTCACGAACAGCGTGATGATCGTGATGATCACCAACAGCATGTTGTCCAGCCAATGCACGTCACGGGCAAGTTCGGTCACTGCAGGCTGAAAACCAGTCGCCCCGTCAACCGGGCGCCCAATGATTTCAAGCTCTTGATCAATATCCTGCGCGCTCGCCGCTGTGCCTGCCATCAGCAGGCCGGCTGTTGTCCAAAGTGAGGGTGCGAAGTTCTTCAAACGCATATTCTAACCTATCATGCTTGCGCCGTGTGGCGTAGATCCCTGACATTCCTCCCGATGCGCGGGAAGGAATCCTATTGAGTTTGAACGATCATGTCCCATATCCTGACGGACAACTCAAGAACTGCGGTTGCGGCAATCAGACGCTTTCTGCATTAAATCATCGTTATCAGAGGAAAAATGCATGTCCGCCGATCCCTTCCGCCCGTTTGAGACAAATCTGGATCAAGACCGCGCCCTGACACTCCTACAAGAGGCCACGGCAGGCGCCGACGATGGTGAGCTGTTTCTTGAGCGCCGCAAATCCGAGGTGATCTCTTTTGACGATGGCCGCATCAAGACCGCGAGTTTCGATGCCTCCGAAGGGTTTGGCCTGCGTGCCGTCCGCGGAGAGACAGCCGGTTATGCGCATTCCACCACAATCGATGAACATGCCCTGAAACGCGCCGTTGCGACCGCACGTCTTGCTGTCGGTGATGGTGGTGGAACGATGGCTGATGCACCCGCTGGCACCAATCAGAGGCTCTATTCCGACGAAGACCCGATGGAGCAGGCCACCTTCCCCGCCAAAATCGACCTGCTCAAAGAAATTGACGCTTTCGCCCGCTCCCTTGATTCGCGTGTTGTGCAGGTGTCGGCCACAGTGGCTGCATCCCATCAGGAGGTGTTGATCCTGCGTCCCGAGGGCACATTGGTCACCGACACCCGCCCGATGTCGCGCCTCAACATCAGCGTCATTGTCGAAGATAACGGCAAACGCGAAAGCGGCGGCATGGGCGGTGGCGGTCGTGCGGGCCTGATCGGCTTGATTGGCCGTGATCATTGGGAACCTGTCGCCCGCGAAGCACTGCGCATTGCCCTTGTGAACCTTGATGCAGAACCCGCCCCCGCCGGTGTGATGGACGTCGTCCTTGGACCCGGCTGGCCTGGCATTCTGCTGCACGAAGCAATCGGGCATGGCCTTGAGGGTGATTTCAACCGCAAGGGCTCTAGCGCCTTTGCCGGGTTGATGGGGCAGCAGATTGCCGCAAAGGGTGTCACTGTTCTGGACGATGGCACAATCCCTGACCGGCGCGGATCAATCACCGTTGATGACGAAGGCACCCCTAGCGCCAAGAACACACTGATCGAAGACGGTGTGCTTGTCGGTTATATGCAGGATCGCCAGAACGCACGGTTGATGGGTGTGTCCCCGACAGGCAATGGTCGCCGCGAGAGCTTTGCCCATGCGCCGATGCCGCGCATGACCAACACCTATATGCTGGCTGGCGATGCCGCCCCCGAATCGCTGGTCGCGGACCTTAAAGACGGGGTTTATGCTGTGGGATTTGGCGGCGGCCAGGTCGATATCACCAACGGCAAGTTCGTCTTTAGCTGCACCGAGGCTTACCGCGTCAAAGACGGCGTCATCGGAGCACCTGTCAAAGGGGCCACTTTGATTGGCGACGGCGCAACCGCGCTGAAACAGATCCGTGGGATCGGCAATGATCTGGCTCTTGATCCCGGCATCGGCAATTGCGGCAAGGCAGGCCAATGGGTACCCGTTGGCGTGGGCCAGCCCAGCCTGATGATCGGCGGTCTGACAGTGGGCGGTGCCGGGATTTGAACGGGCGCCAGCCAAACAAATTGACCTGCATTAAATAGGGTTTGATTCATACCTCGTTAACTCAGAGCCATTAGCCGTAATGAGGCAATATGGCGGAGCTTTCGGGATGACTGAACAAGATGATTCTTCCCACCCCCCCCTCCTTTACCGGACGGGGGAAGATGATACAGTTGACCGGCTTCGCCTATTGCGCTCTCGTCGGGTTGGCATTGCGACCTATCGGCGTCTATTGGCAGAACATGGCTCTGCGGCGGCGGCATTGGCTGCGTTGCCGCAGGTAGCAAAGGCGGCAGGTGTTGCCGACTATGCTGTGTGCCCCGAAGGCGTTGTGCATGCCGAACTTAAGGCAGGCAAGGCGGCAGGCGCGCGTCTGCTGACCGAGGCTTCAGCCGATTATCCGACTGCACTATTTGATATTCCTGACGCGCCTCCTCTGCTTTGGACGCTGGGCAACATGGCCTTGCTGCAAAAGCCGATGATCGCCCTTGTCGGCGCGCCATGCGTCCTCTTTGGGCACGCGCATGGCCAAACGCATGGCCGAAGATCTTTCGACAGAGGGCTATGTCGTGGTGTCCGGTCTGGCGCGCGGCGTTGATGCTGCCGCACATCTGGGGGCGCTGAATGGCGGCACCATCGCGGTGCAAGCCGGTGGCGTCGATGTGATCTACCCGGCCGAGAACGCGGAGCTGGCCCATGACATTGCCCGATCCGGACTTCGGCTGTCCGAAATGGCGATGGGCGTCCAACCACAGGCGCGCCACTTCCCTGCGCGCAACAGGATTATCTCTGGCCTTGCCATGGCCGTTGTTGTGGTCGAAGCGGCGGGCAAGTCCGGTAGCCTGATCACCGCCCGCAACGCGCTTGATCAGGGACGTGATGTGCTCGCGGTGCCCGGACATCCCTTTGATGCGCGTGCGGCAGGGTGCAACATGCTGATCCGGGACGGTGCGACATTGGTCCGGAACGCCCAGGACGTTATAGATACGCTGCAGCCTGTTGCGGAACCCGCACCAGAACTGCCCCTCGTGCCGCCAGCCAAACCACCGCGCAGCCTGCGCGACACCGCCGCTCTGCACGATGAAATCCTTTCGCGCCTTGGACCAGCACCGATTGCGGAAGACCAGCTCTTGCGTGATCTGAGGGCCAGCGCCACCGATGCCGCACCCGCATTGATCGACCTTGAACTTGACGGAAAGATCGCCCGGCAGGCGGGCGGGCTTCTGGCCAGAGTGTCCTGAAAACTGCGGGGAACTTGGCACCATAAATTCCCCGCATTGACATTTCACAGACAGACGCCACATCTTGCGCGACCAAAGCGTTCGCATTTTCTGAAAAGGATTCTCATGCCAGTTGTAGTTGTCGAATCCCCGGCCAAGGCCAAGAAAATCAATGGCTATCTCGGCAATGATTACACCGTTCTGGCGTCCTATGGGCACGTCCGTGATCTGCCGCCCAAGGACGGCTCTGTGCTGCCTGACGACGATTTTTTGATGAAATGGGAAGTCGCGTCAGACAGCAAAAAGCACATCAAGGCGATTGTTGACGCGCTCAAAGACGACAACGAATTGATCCTCGCAACCGACCCCGACCGCGAGGGTGAGGCGATTTCCTGGCACCTCACAGAGGCGCTGACCGCACGCAAGGTGATCAAGAAAGACACGCCCGTCAGCCGGGTCGTATTCAACGCCATTACCAAATCAGCAGTGACCGAGGCGATGAAAAACCCACGCCAGGTCGATGCCCCATTGGTCGAGGCCTATCTGGCCCGCCGCGCATTGGATTATCTGGTCGGTTTCAACCTGTCGCCGGTCCTGTGGCGCAAACTGCCCGGTGCCAAATCGGCAGGCCGCGTTCAATCCGTAACATTGCGCATCATCGTCGAGCGCGAGATGGAAATCGAAGCCTTCCGCAATCAGGAATACTGGACCGTCAAAGCATTGCTGCAATCTGTGCGCGGCCAGACGTTTGAGGCGCGGCTGACCACGCTGGCAGGCAAGAAGCTTGATAAATTTGATCTGGGCAATGAAACGCAGGCCGAACTGGCCGTGCAGGCGATCAAATCGCGCGATCTGGTGATCAAATCGGTTGAGGCGAAACCGGCAACGCGCAACCCGTCTCCGCCCTTTATGACCTCCACCCTACAGCAAGAGGCCAGCCGCAAATTCGGCATGGGTGCCAAGCAAACCATGTCCGTGGCCCAGCGCCTTTATGAGGCGGGCCTGATCACCTATATGCGGACCGACGGCATCGACATGGCACCCGAAGCCGTGGTCGGCGCGCGCGATGCGATCAAGGCAAAGTTCGGCGCAGACTATCTGCCCGACCAACCGCGCATATATAAAAACAAGGCAAAGAACGCACAGGAAGCCCACGAGTGCATTCGCCCGACCGAAATGTCGGTCAGCACCAATGACGCCAAGATCGCCGATAGCGATCAGCGCAAGCTCTATGATCTGATCTACAAGCGCACAATGGCCAGCCAGATGGCCGCCGCCAAACTGGAACGCACCGTTGTAGATATCTCCAGCGCTGACGAACAGGTCGTGCTGCGCGCCAACGGGCAGGTTATGGTCTTTGATGGTTTCATTGCCATCTATGAAGAAGGCAAAGACGACAGTGTCGTTGATGACGATGACAAACGCCTGCCGCAGCTAAGTCAGGGCGAGGTGGCCGAGAAAAAGACCGTTACCCCGGAACAGCATTTCACCCAACCACCGCCCCGCTACACAGAGGCGACGCTGGTCAAACGCATGGAAGAGCTTGGGATCGGCCGCCCATCGACTTATGCCTCAATCGTGACAACGATTCAGGACCGCGGCTATGTCGAGAAAGACAAGAACCGTTTGATCCCGCAGGACAAGGGACGGCTCGTTACAGCGTTCCTGACCAACTATTTCCGCAAATATATCGGGTATGATTTCACCGCCGATCTGGAAAACCAACTGGATGAGGTGAGCGCAGGCGACGCCGACTATAAGAAAGTGTTGGGGCAATTCTGGCGCGATTTCTCGGCGGCTATCGCCGAAACTGCTGATCTGCGCATTACCGAGGTGCTCGAAAAAATCAACGAGGTCTTAGAACCGCATCTGTTCCCCCCTACCGAGGATGGCAGCGACCCACGGCTTTGCCCCAACTGCGGTGCGGGCCGTTTATCAATGCGCACTGCCCGCTCCGGCGGGGCTTTCATAGGCTGCTCTAACTATCCTGAATGTCGCTACACACGTCCCTTCGGTCCGCCGAACCCAGAGGCCGAAGCATCAGCCATCCCACCCGAGGGTAAATTGCTGGGCACGGATGAGGGCGATGAGATTCGTATCTTTAAAGGACGCTTTGGTCCTTATGCCCAGCGTGGTGAAGTGACCGAAGAGAACAAGAAACCCAAGCGCCAAGGCGTCCCAGACGGTTGGGAACCTGAAGAAGTCACGCTTGATCAGGCGATCATGTTGTTGTCCTTGCCCCGCGAGATTGGCCCCCATCCCGAAGATGGTGTCACTGTCTGGGCAAATCTGGGCCGCTACGGCCCCTATCTGAAACACGCCGAAAGCACGTCGCATCGCGGCGGCACTAATGCCAACCTTGAAGGCATCGACGAGGTCTGGACCGTTGGCATGAACCGTGCCGTGCAATTGCTGGCAGAAAAAGTCGCCTCGCGCGGGCAACGCGGCAAGGCGGCTGTGCCGATCCACGAATTGGGCGAACACCCTGAAGCGGGCGGGCCGGTCAATGTCTATGACGGCAAATACGGCCCTTATGTGAAATGGGAAAAGATCAACGCGACGATCCCAGACACAATTGAACCGGGTGAACTAACCATGGCGCAGGCCGTTCATTTGATTGATGAACGCGCCGAAAAGGCCGGCAAGAAAAAATCCGCCCGCAAAAAGGCCCCGGCCAAGAAGAAACCCGCCGCCAAAAAGAAGGTCGCTGCGAAGAAATAGCGCTGCATTACTGCAACCGGTTGCAAAATTTGCGCTGCAGCGCGGCATTTTATTGACTCTTCCTGATGCGGACGGCACAACTTGGCCAAAGCACCGGGAGGGCCCCAATGAAGAAGATTTATCCCAACGCAGCTGCCGCACTTGATGGCCTGCTGCACGATGGCATGTTTATTGCGGCAGGCGGGTTTGGCCTTTGCGGCATTCCTGAACTCTTGCTTGATGCAATCAAGGATGCGGGCACCAAGGATCTGACATTTGCCTCCAACAACGCGGGCGTCGATGACTTTGGCATCGGCATCTTGCTGCAAACCCGGCAGGTCAAGAAAATGATCAGCTCTTACGTGGGCGAAAACGCTGAGTTCATGCGCCAATATCTGTCAGGTGAGCTTGAGCTAGAGTTCAATCCGCAAGGCACATTGGCCGAACGCATGCGCGCCGGTGGCTGCGGCATCCCCGGTTTCTATACCAAAACCGGTGTGGGCACTGTGATTGCCGACGGCAAAGAGCACAAAGATTTTAACGGTGAAACCTATATCATGGAAGAAGGTATCTTTGCCGATCTTGCCATCGTGAAGGCCTGGAAGGCGGACGAGACAGGCAATCTGATCTTCCGCAAAACCGCCCGCAACTTTAACCCACCCGCCGCCATGTGCGGCAAAACCTGTGTGGTTGAAGTGGAAGAGATCGTGCCGACAGGTAGCCTTGACCCCGACAAAATCCACCTGCCGGGGATTTATGTGCACCGCATCATTCAAGGCGCACATGAAAAACGGATCGAACAGCGCACGACGCGCAAGCGGGAGGATGCATGATGCCTTGGGATCGCAATCAAATGGCCGCACGGGCGGCGAAAGAACTTGAAGACGGCATGTATGTGAACCTCGGCATCGGGATACCGACGCTGGTGGCCAACTATGTCGGCGAAAAGGATATCACGCTGCAATCCGAGAACGGGATGCTGGGCATGGGCCCCTTCCCTATTGAGGGTGAGGAAGATGCGGACCTTATTAATGCAGGTAAGCAAACGATCACTGAACTTAACCGTACGGCCTATTTTGACAGCGCCACATCCTTTGGCATGATCCGGGGCGGTAAGATTGCCGCGGCGATCCTTGGTGCGATGGAAGTGGCCCAGAACGGCGATCTGGCCAACTGGATGATTCCCGGCAAGCTGGTCAAAGGCATGGGCGGCGCGATGGACCTGGTGGCAGGCGTTGGCCGCGTCATTGTCGTGATGGACCACACCAACAAGCATGGTGACAGCAAGTTGCTCAAAGAATGCACTCTGCCGCTCACTGGCAAAGGCGTTGTTGATCGCATCATCACAAACCTTGGTGTGCTGGATGTTGTCGAGGGTGGTCTGCGGATTGTCGAGACAGCCGAGGGCGTGACCGAGGAAGAGCTGCGCGCAGCGACGGACGCAAAGCTTGTCTAATCCGGCCGTCCAGCACTTCAAAGACGGATCAAAGGGGCGCTATTTCTTAGCGCACCCGTCCGGGGAAAGCGCGCTGACATACTCTATTATGTCATCCAAGCAGGTGATTGCCGATCACACAGAGGTTGCCGAAGGGCACGAAGGTGAAGGCATCGGGCTGATACTGCTGCGGGAATTTATTGCGGACGCGCGGCGCGAAGGTTTCAAGATCGTACCGCTTTGCCCTTATGTGAACGCGCAGTGCCGCAAGCATCCCGAATGGGCAGATGCATTTTCCGTCTAGATCCCGTTGACGTTAAAGACGCAGGCATCCGTGATCAGTTCTGGCGGCGTCTGGCATAGCCCTTTGGCCACCTGCCACGCCGCCAGCACTTTGGGCACATAGGCACGCGTTTCCGCAAAAGGTGGCACGCCTGCATGGCGGGCTACGTTGCCTTCGCCCGCATTATATCCAGCCAGTGCCAGCAATGGGTCATTGTCGAAATGGTTCAAGAGCCATGCCAGATAAGCGACACCGCCTTTGATGTTCTGTGCAGGGTTCGTGCGATCCTCAACACCAAAGCGGGCGGCGGTGGCCGGCATCAACTGCATCAACCCTTCCGCACCAGCGGTGCTGACCGCATCTGTCCGACCGGCACTTTCAACCGAAATCACGGCCAGGACCAATGCAGGAGACACACGCGTGCCCACCGTTTCCCTTAAGATATGCAAACCATGCGTGCTGGCGATGTCCTGCAGACTTTGCAAACGTGGTGCATAGATTGCTTTGCCAGAGGGCGGATTATTCAATTGGCTGATCGCAAGCTGGAAGCTAGCCGGGCCGGACTCCGCGACTGACGCAGGCACGTTGGCCCAGAACCATTCCATCCCAGAAGGGCTCGGCAGTGCGACAGCGTCCGGAGTGACAACCACTTCAGGCTCTGGATCTGCATAGACCGGACCCAGACGCGGTGCGTTTGGATCGATCTGGACGGTGATGCGGCTCGTACTGGAAGTGGAGGGCACAGGAACGCGCTTGAAGGTAAAGTCCGGTTGCAGCCGTTCGACATCAGCCCAGAGCGGCGTTAATGCGACAGAAGCGGCCAAAGCCGCTATGCCCGTGTAAAAGCGATTCATTTTCGGTCCTGCTCGACTCTGCGTTGTTAATGTAAACATGGCAGAATCCCGTCAAAACGCCAGTTCTAAGGGAACAATGGGCGCAGAATCCAAGACATTGGGAGAGGATTCCGCAACGAACGACGTGCAATGTTAAAAATATATGAACAAATCTTTCTTTATAAAACAGTTACTTACGCATATTTCGCGCGAAAAATTGCGATCCCTTCAAAAAACGGTTTATTTGCCAAACTCCCGCCCCATTCACTAGGCTATATAGGGCCATCCAAGACGGTGATTGCACAAATCAAGTCAGTCCAAGACACCGGCGAGGAACGACATGAACACTAAAATCGCCCTGAGGAGGGAACTAAATGCTTAACTTTATCAAAAACTTCCGCAACGACGAAGACGGTGCTGTAACTGTTGACTTCGTAGTTCTGACAGCTGCAATCGTTGTTCTCGGCCTGGCCGTTGGTGGCGCAGTGAGCCGTGGTGCTGAAGGTCTCGCAAACGAAATCGAAGACTCCCTCGATAACATGGACGCCGAATAAGACCTTCTTAAGGTTCTTTAGCGTAAATTCAAAAAGCCGCGCCCCGTATGTGGCGCGGCTTTTCTTGTGCGATTTTCAGAGTTTTGTAACAGCGGGATCATGACCCAACCGCATCGCAAGAATGTTGAGACACAACCATGGGACACAACTGATACCCTGATCATTTCACCTTGAGATGTCAGTGACCATGAAAGCGACAATAGGATGAAGCACTTTCTTTCCACATTTCTCCAAGACGAAGACGGAGCCATCACAGTTGATTTTGTTGTTTTGACCGCTGCAATCTGTACGCTTGGCCTGATCATTGTTTTGGCCTTCAGCGGCGGCGCCACCGATCTGGCAAACGAAATCGAACTGGCATTGGATAACATCGACGTCTGAAACGCTGTGATGGTGGCGCGTCTGGTGTATTTCACCGCACCAGTGGTGCACTGGCTGCAACGACCACACGCAATGTGATTCTCTTACGGATGGCCAACAAGGTGTTTGAATTGTCCAAACACGCTGACGCGACAGAAAAGCTGGTTTCCGCCACGGAAACGCCGCGACTTGCGCATAGTCACTTAAGAATTCTTGTGTAGAATTGTCGCAATACTTTAGAAAGTGAGCGCTGTGTGACTAGTTTTATAGCGCTCAATCTTTGTATGGATTATGACGTTGTTCTGGCGCTTCGAAAGCGCCAAGTGCTGAAACAGAGGTGAAAAGATGCGCGCAGTTTTCGGATTAGTGCTTTTGATCGGTATGGGGTTGGCAGGTTTTGCCGTCTATTTGGTCAACGAGCAGATGCAATCGCTGGAGGCCCGTGCAAATCAGGAGCGGGAACGTGCGCGTTCAGCGATCCAGACAGTCGACATCTATGCGCCCAGCCGCAACTTGACATACGGTGATTTGCTGCTTCCTGAAGATGTGCAAATCATCAAATATGCCCGTGACCATTTGCCGGAGGGCGTTTTCTCTACTGAAGAAGAGATGTTCCCGGAGGGCGTTACCGTGCCCCGCGTCGTGAAAATACCGATGCAGGTGAACGAGCCCATTCTAGCTGTCAAAGTGACCGAAGCCGGCGCCCCAAGAGGCCTAACGGCGCTTTTGGACCCCGGCATGCGCGCATTCCCTCTACCCGACTTGATGACTCGCGCATTTGCCGGGGAATTGCGGAACTCCGACCGGATCGATCTTTACTGGGTTGGCAGCGTCAGCGGGGCAGGAAACATTTCCCGGCTCGTAAAGAGCGGACTTGAAATTATTGCGATTGAAGAGCCCGACGAGGAAGGGCGTGGCGGCGGACGAGGCGTTGTTGTTCAGGTGAGCCAGGAAGACTTTGCCGACCTGCAAGTCTTGCAATCCGCAGGGACCCTTTCACTAACGCCTGTCGCGCGAAACGACGAAGACGGTGGCGACACAAATATTGAAACCAATATTCAGGATATTCTAGGCATTGAAGAAGTAGTTGTTGAGCAAGCCCCTGAAGAGGTCGAGCCGGAACGTTGTTTTGTGACCCAGCGCAACGGAACCGAACGTATTGAAGTTGAGTTTGACTGCCCGGACTAAACAGCACACGTCCGGTTGTTTCTAAGGATTTTGACGCGCGCCCGGGGTGACCACGGCGCGCGTTTTGCTTTTTCCATGCACGAGAGTGTTGCCAGTTGTCCACATACGCTTTGACCTCCAACACCCTGATTCTTGCAATAAATGTCCTTCTGCCGCATGGTCACAGCATCAAGGGCACCTAAGACCCATAAACGAGGCGTGATCGGAGAGGCAGGTCACTTATGAAGTATGACAGATTTCTAAAGGCAGCTATTGCTGGCTTGACGTTGTCGCTAACAGCGGCAGCACCTACTATGGCACCGGCCGAAACGTTGCGCGTGTTGCGCGGCGCCGCGTCCAGTGCTCTCAGCGTTCCGATGAACCGGGCCGTTGTTGTGGAGAGCGACGTGCCCTTCACTGAGTTATCGATTGCAAACCCCGGTATCGCGGACATTTCATCTTTGTCTGACCGGACAATCTACGTTCTGGGCAAAGAGCCGGGGCGCACCACACTGACCCTTCTGGGCGCAGATGGCCGTCTGATTACGAACGTGGAAGTCCATGTTTCACCCGATATGGCAGAGTTCAAAGAACGTCTGACGCAGATATTGCCGGGCGAAAACATTGAAGTGCGCACAGCAAACGACGGAATCGTGCTTTCTGGTACGGTAAGTTCGATTGCACGATTGGACCGGGCGCTTGATCTGGCTGAACGTTACGCGCCGGACCGTGTTTCCAACCTGATGATGGTTGGTGGTACGCAGCAGGTGATGCTAAAGGTACGTTTCGCAGAGATGCAACGCACCGTTAGCAAGCAACTATCCAGTTCACTGCGCTTTAGCGGAACTGCATTTGGCGGGGATCTTGGCGTCGACGGCGGCACGAACGGCGTTGGTGCAGCAATCGGCGCTGGTGGTGTTCCACTGTTGGGCACCGTTGGCTCTGACGCTGAAGCCAATGGTGCAGTGGTCTTTGGCTTCGGTTCCGGCGCCCTGGAAGTTGATATCTTGCTCGAAGCGCTTGAATCTCGCGGCGTTGTCCGCTCTCTCGCCGAGCCAAACCTGACAGCCCTTAGCGGTCAGGAAGCAACATTCCTTGCTGGCGGTGAATATCCGGTGCCAGTTAGCAGTGAAGAAGATACGATTACGATTGAATATAAACCATTCGGTATCGAATTGAACTTCATTCCACGCGTTGTTGACGAAGACATCATCAACCTAGAATTGGTTGCAGCTGTATCCGCAATTGATCCATCCAATGGTATTTCCATTGATGGCTTCCAAATCGATGCCTTCACACGCCGCGAAACATCAACGACTGTTGAAATGCGCGATGGTGAGAGCTTTGCGATTGCGGGTCTGTTGTCTGATGACTTCACTGACCTCAAAGGCCAGGTGCCTTGGATCGGCGATGTGCCAATCTTGGGCGCATTGTTCCGCAGCGCTGAATATCAGCGTTCGCAGACCGAACTGGTGATCATCGTCACACCTCACCTTGTCACACCAACACGTGGCGAAGCATTGGCATTGCCAACGGATCGGGTTCGCCCGCCAACCGAGCAAGACCTGTTCTTGTTTGGCCGTGTCGCACGCACCGGCGCACCATCCTCTGGTGGCGCGGGCGAAGTAGCGCGTCAGGACTTTAGCGGGTCCTACGGCTATGTCCTGGATGAATGATTGGAGCGCAAGTCGATGAAATATCTTATGACAACGGCTATTGCGGCCGCCACCCTCGCAGCTTGCTCACCAAGTGATAGCGCACTGTCTTCTTTCTACTCAGAAGCCGGTTCGCAGATTGACTCGGGTGATTTCGGCGAAGCCACGATGAACAACAAGTTGGTTCAAACCGGGCAGCGGGATTACACAATCAACCTCGCGCGGCGCTTTGCGTCGGATGTAAACTCAACGGTGAACTTTGCGTTCAACTCGACCGTTCTTGACGCTGATGCACGCAGTACGCTGATGCGCCAGGCCGACTGGATCAAGCAGTTCCCCGAAGTGCGCTTCAAGGTTTATGGCCATACCGACCTCGTCGGCAGCCAAGGTTATAACCGTTCACTCGGCCTGCGTCGGGCACAGACTGTTGTATCCTTCCTAAGCTCCCAAGGGATCGACCGCGACCGTCTGGAAGCCGTCGTATCCTTCGGTGAAACGCAGCCGCTGGTGGTTACTGAAGGTCGCGAACGCCGGAACCGCCGGACGGTGACGGAAGTGTCAGGGTTTGTAGAATCAAACCCAGCGCTGCTGAACGGCAAATACGCGGAGGTCATCTTCCGCGAGTATATCCGCAGTGGTAGGCCGACAAATACTGCGACTGAAACTCAGCTCTCCACAGGTGCTGGTGGCTAAGCCCGCCTTGTTTGACGCCGGATTTACCCTCCGGCGTCAACATTTCTATAGATTTGCCAAGATCGTTCAAATAAACCGCACAATTACGATCTTTTGGTCCAAATCTCGACACGTTTTCCGCCGATAGTCATGATCTAACGAGTTTGTTGTCGTCAGGCAGTGGGCAAGCATATCTGTTGTGCTAGGATTGTAGAGCCGTCTTACGAAGGTTGGATGTGAAGAGATTGATGGGGAAATCTAAGCAATGAATACTACCTCGGCCGTGCAAAGCGATACACCACCTATCGTCGCATGTACCATTAGTCGTGATGTCCAGAACTTTGACCTTTTGATCGAAGATATGGAAGCCGCTCTGGGTGATGCCTGGGGCGATTTGAGCTTTGATGACGCCGCAACTTTTCTGAGCCAGCCCGAGGCCTCGGGTTTGCAATTCGTGACTGTTGCGATGGATGCCGAGGACGAAGACAATCTTCCTAGCATTAAGGAAGTTATCGGAGCGGCCAAAGCCTCAAAAATCAAAGTTATTTTGATTGCAGAAGATGTCAGCCCTGGCGCTTTGCATCAGCTCTTGCGTGAGGGTGGCGACGAATTTGTCCCCTACCCGCTTCCCGAAAACGAATTGGCCCGCGCAATCGAGCGCGTATTGACCATCAAAGATACGCCTGCCCCCGCCGAGGGCGAGACAAAATTCCATGCGACGGGCGACCGGTCTGGCGTGATCATTCCGGTACATGGTCTTGCAGGCGGCACCGGTGCGACGATGCTTGCCGTGAATCTGGCTTGGGAACTCGCGAATATGGATGCCGGAGACGAGCCCGCGAAAGTGTGCCTGCTCGACTTTGACTTCCAATTCGGCACCGCCTCCACATACCTTGACCTACCCCGCCGGGAAGCTGTTCTTGAGATGCTGACCGATACCGAATCTATGGATGTCGAAACGTTCACCCAAGCGCTTCTGACATATGGGGACAAACTCCAGGTTCTGACCTCGCCGATGGACATGATCCCGCTGGATATGATCACGCCCGAGGATATCCGACGTGTGATCGAACTTGCGAGCGTGAACTTCGACTACGTCGTCATCGACATGCCCTCCACCATGGTTGAGTGGTCGCAAACCGCTCTGGAAATGGCACATGTCTACTTTGCAACAATCGAGCTTGACATGCGATCGGCACAAAACACGCTCCGCCTCAAGCGCGCACTGCAAACCGAGGATCTCCCTTTTGAAAAGATCCGCTTTGTGTTGAACCGCGCCCCCGGATTTACGGATCTGAACGGCAAAAGCCGGGTAAAACGCCTGTCAGAAAGCCTCGGCATCGCGATTGAAGTGCTGCTACCTGATGGCGGCAAGCCTGTCATGCAGAGTGCCGATCACGGCGCACCCATGGCCGAATCCATCGCCAAAAATCCATTGCGCAAGGAAATCCTGAAACTTGCCAAGTCGATCCATGAAGTCAATCTAGATGACGCATCCGAAGCGAGAGCTTAAGAGGTAACGCCATGTTTTCAAAATATAAAAAGCCAACGCCGGCAAAAGGCAATGCGCCAGCCGCAGCCGCAGCAAGTGGCCCGAAAGTCAACGTCACACCCGTTGCTGTGGCACCCCAGGAAGACGCAAAACAATCGTTGATGAAGACGATGCCCAACAAGCGCCCGGCAGATGCGGGCCCTGTGGACAAAGACAAACGGCGCAAAGAGCGTCTGGGTGAGATTAAGCTGGAGCTGCACAAGGCACTGCTCGACAATCTCAACCTTGCTGCCCTCGACACGGCGTCAGAGCAGGAACTGCGCACCGAAATCAACGCGATTGCCAACGAAACACTTGAAGACATGGGCGTTGTCCTTAACCGGGACGAACGCCAGACCCTCAGCCAGGACTTGTTCTTTGAGGTGACCGGCCTTGGCCCGCTTGAGACACTGCTAAAAGACGAAAGCGTCAACGATATTCTGGTGAACGGTCCACAGCAGATCTTTGTCGAACGTGACGGCAAACTGCAACTGACCGATATTACCTTCAAAGACGAACGCCACCTTTTGCGGATCATCGACAAGATCGTCTCCGCGGTGGGGCGCCGCGTTGACGAAAGCAACCCTTACGTTGACGCCCGTCTTGCTGATGGTTCGCGTTTTAACGCGATGGTGCCACCGATTGCGGTTGACGGCTCGCTGGTCTCTATTCGTAAGTTCAAAAAAGACAAACTCGGCATCGAAGAGCTGGTCAAATTCGGTGCATTCACCGAGGAAATGGCCGCTTATCTGCAAGCCGCCGTGTCAACTCGCCTGAACGTCATCGTGTCCGGCGGTACAGGTTCGGGTAAGACAACAACGCTCAATGCGCTTTCCGGTTTCATCGATGATGCTGAACGCATCCTGACGATCGAGGATACGGCGGAACTTCAGCTGCAACAGACCCATGTTGGCCGGATGGAAAGCCGCCCACCCAACGTCGAAGGCAAAGGTGGCGTGTCCCAGCGCGACTGTCTGAAGAACGCCCTGCGTATGCGTCCTGACCGCATTATCGTGGGTGAGACGCGTGGCGAAGAAGTCATCGACATGTTGCAGGCCATGAACACAGGCCACGACGGGTCAATGACCACGATCCACGCCAACAGTGCCCGTGACGGCGTGTCGCGTTTGGAGAACATGATCGCGATGGCAGGTATCGAGATGCCGATTAAAGCGATGCGGAGCCAGATTTCCTCGGCTGTGAACCTGATTGTACAGGCATCACGTCTGCAGGATGGTTCGCGCCGGATGACTTCGATCACCGAGATCACGGGCATGGAAGGCGATGTGATTTCCATGCAGGAGATTTTCCGCTATCAACGTGTTGGTCTGACACCAGACAACAAAATTATCGGCCACTTTACAGCGACCGGTGTGCGTAGCCACTTTTCAGAGCGGTTCAAGCTTTGGGGTTACGATCTGCCACCGGCAATCTTTGAACCTATGGTCGCGGAGTAACCAGCATGATTTCTGCAGCACCGGTTATCTATATCCTCATTTTCGTCGCCGTCTTGGCGCTTGTTCAGGGTGCCTATCTGGTCATCTTTGGCAAATCGATCAGCATGGACGGCAAGGTGAACCGCCGTCTTGAAATGCTCGACAAAGGCGGCAACCGCGAACAGGTGCTTGATCAACTCCGCAAGGAGATGACCCAGCACATGAAGTCGCAGAGTATCCCGATTTACTCTTTGCTGGCGGATAAGGCGCAAAAGGCCAACATCGCATTCACACCCACGCAGATCATGCTGTTGATGGTTGTCGTCAGCGGTGCTGCCTTCGCGATGTTGTCAGTTCTGACGGCTGTCAGCCTGCCAATTCAATGTGGCGTTGCCGTACTAATGGGCGTTGGCGGTGTCTATGTCTGGATCAACGGCAAAGCCAAGAAGCGTATGAATATGCTTGCAGAACAATTGCCCGAAGCAGTCGAACTGATGGTGCGTTCCTTGCGCGTCGGCCATCCGTTTTCATCCGCCGTTGGGATTGTATCCCGCGAGGTTCCCGATCCGCTTGGCACAGAGATGGGTATGATCTCGGACGAGGCCGCCTATGGCCGCGATATGGGTGAGACGCTCAAAGCAATGGCAGAGCGGCTGGATAATCAGGATTTGCGCTTTCTGGCGGTGGCAGTAACGATCCAGCAGACGTCGGGTGGTAATCTGGCTGAAATCCTTGACGGTTTGGCTAAGGTGATCCGTGCGCGGTTCCGCCTGTTCCGACGTGTGGCTGCAATCACGGCCGAAGCGAAGTGGTCCGGCAACCTGCTATCGGCGTTCCCTATCTTGGCCTTGCTTGGCATCAACATGGTGAAGCCCGACTACTATGACGAAGTCATGCTTAGCCCGCTTTTCATTCCTGCCTGTCTGGTCGTTGCCGCATTCCTTGTGGTCAACCTGATCGTGATGCGCGCACTTGTGAACATTAAGGTGTAAGGACCCTCGACATGGATATGGAACAAATTCAAACCATGATCACCGACATGCTGGGCCCCTTCGGCCCGCTGATGATTGTGGGGTTGCTTGGGGTATTCTTGATCCTGATCACTCTGCCTGTGTTGCTCAAGAAAGAAGTTGATCCGCTCGACAAGCTCAAGCAATCAAATCACAGCACAGCAAAGTCGTCCGACAAAGGTGCTCAGCTGCGCGCGCCTGCCAGCAAGGACAAGCTGGAGAAATACTCCAACTTCCTAGAGCCGCAAAACGCCGAAGAATACTCTGCCGTCAAGCTCAAGCTGATGCAGGCTGGCTATCGCAGCAAAAATTCGGTGCGTATCTTTTACTTTATACAATTTGCCTTGGGTATTTTCGGCCTGTTGCTGGGCGGTGGTTATGCGCTGTACCAGATGACATTGGTTGAACCTTCGACACAGGATTTGGTCATCTGGATCATGGGGCCCGGCGGTGTGGGTTACTTCCTGCCCAAATATTGGGTCACACGCCGTCAACAAATGCGTCAAGAAGCGATTGTGAACGCCTTCCCCGACAGCCTTGATATGATGTTGGTATGTGTTGAAGCGGGCCAATCACTTGATCAGTCCATCATGCGTGTCTCGACCGAGCTGAAATCCGGTTTCCCCGAACTGGCCGAAGAGTTTGAGATCGTCGGTCAGGAATCCAAGGCCGGTAAGGACAAGAACACTGTTCTCAAAGACATGGCAGAACGCTGTGGTGTGCCGGATATCTCCAGCTTTGTGACCGTGTTGGTGCAATCATCGCAGTTCGGTACGTCCATCTCTGACGCCTTGCGCGTTTACGCATCGGAAATGCGGGACAAGCGCGTTATGCGCGCTGAAGAAGCTGCCAACAAACTGCCGACCAAGATGACGTTGGCGACAATGATGTTGACGGTCCCGCCTCTGATGGCGATGTTGATCGGACCATCCATCTACGCAATTGCTGTGAACCTCGCTCCGGGCTGAAGACATATGACTTCCAGGTTAGTCCTACTGACCATTGCACTGACAAGTTTGGCCGCCTGCGACACAGGCGGCCTTAGTCGTTCGTCCGATGGCGTCTTTGCACCCGGCCCGTCCGGGCCTAGTGACGTTGATGGGTTGATTGTCGGGCACCGCCTTTTGGCGGCAGGTGAATATGAACTGGCGCTCAAAGCCTACAATCGGGCCGCGGCCCAACAGGGGCTCAACGTTGATACAATGTCGGCCATTGGTTCTGCCAATCTCAGCCTGGGGCGGCTTGGTCAGGCCGAACGATGGATGCGGCGCGCGGTTGAGGAGGATCCAACATTCCCGCCCGCATGGAACAATCTTGGCGTCATTTTGATGGAAACAGGCGAAACGGCCGAAGCAAGCGAGGTTTTCCGACGCGCATTTGCCGCAGATAACGGTAATTCCGACGAAATTCGCGAGAATTTACGCTTAGCGCTCGCAAATTTGGAAAATCCGGGCAATAGTGCGATACAACAAAATCAGAACTTTAATCTGATCCGGCGGGGTGCAGGCGACTTCGTACTCATGTCGGACCTATAGGCAAGAGCAGCAAAAGGACGCAGAAACATGCGCCACCCAATCTTTCTGACGCTTTGTGCGGCGGCCATTGGCCTGTCGGCATGTGAAAAATCCGAGGAAGCCGAGGTCGAACGCGCCTTGGCTGATCTCAATGTTGTCGATGAATCCAACCTTAACGATGTGATGCTGACCGTTGGTGACCCCAACGAGGCGGTGAACTATTTTGCCGGTGCAAATGCAAATGATCCCGGCCGGATCGACTTGCAACGCGGTCTGGCCAAGTCCCTTGTCCGTGCGAGCCGCAACGCCGAGGCGATCCCAGCCTGGCAACAGGTCGTTGCCCACGAGGAAAGCGGCAACGGTGATCGGGTTGAACTGGCTGATGCGTTCATCCGCAACAACCGGTGGGACGATGCTGCAGCAACACTCAACACGATCCCCCCAACGTTCGAGACATTCAAGCGTTACCGACTTGAGGCCATGGTCGCAGACAGCCGCCAGCAGTGGGACAAGGCAGACAGTTTTTATGAAACAGCCGTTGGCCTGACCACGCGACCCGCTTCAGTCTACAACAATTGGGGTTACTCTAAACTGACCCGCGGCGACTATGCCGAGGCAGAGCGGCTTTTTGTTGATGCGCTGCGCTTCAACGATGACATGTTCACGGCCAAGAACAACCTTGTTCTGGCTCGTGGCGCACAGCGAAACTATGCCATCCCAGTGGTGCCGATGAACCAGACAGAGCGTGCGCAACTGATGCACACAATGGCGCTGGCTGCGATCAAGCAAAACGATGTCTCCATCGGTAAGTCGCTTCTGGCTGACGCCATCGAAACACATCCTCAGTACTTTGAGGAAGCCGCACGCGCCCTTGAGGCGCTCGAAAACAACGCGGTGAACTAAATCCGATGGGGATGACAGCGCAGGCCGCCTATTGGTTCCTCCCGGCTGTGATCCCCATCGCCATTTACATCTCATGGAACGACATGCGTTCCATGAGGATCACCAACAACTCTTTGATTGTTCTGTTGGCCGCCTACGCCGTGATTGGTCCATTCGCCTTTGGGCTTGAGATGTATCTGTGGCAATGGCTCAACTTTCCCGTCGTGCTTGTTATCTGCATGGCACTTTGGGCGCTGCGGGCCATGGGTGGTGGCGACGCCAAGATGATCGCAGTGATGGCCCCGTTTTTTGTGATTGATGATGTGATTCTCATCATGCAGCTCTTTGCGGCGTGTCTTTTGGGTGCGCTCGCGATCCACAGCCTGTTTCGCTTTACGCCACTTAAAAACTTCGCGCCAGATTGGCAAAGCTGGCATGCAGGCCGTTATTTTCCAAAGGGTTTTCCACTCAGCATGACCCTTTTGTTCTACCTTCTTGCTGCAGCGGTTTACCGCTAAATGTGGGCAATGCCTTGGACAGGAACATGTTTGTTCACTATTTCGCCATAATGGCCTGTAAACTGCAGCAATGGCCGCAAGGTGGGCGGCAATAATAGTCTTTTGTGATGGGCGGACCGAATTATGAATGTGCAAGCCTCTAGTGTGATGGCGCCCCCGGCGCCGCGGAGCCTTGAAGCCATGCAATTGCCGATGGCGATGATGCGCGACATCTTGATCAAGACGATGTTTCGCATGAACCTTGATCTGGTATCCGACATCAGCCGCGCTGTTTGTCTGCCAGTCCCCGTCACGCAGGAACTGGTTGATATGGCGCGGAGCCAGCTTTTGCTGGAAGCGACAGGGACCCTGAACGCCAACAGCGGCAATGAAATGGGCTATCAGCTCACCGATGCCGGTCGCGCACGCGCACTCGATGCTGCTTCGCAGTCTGAATACTACGGGGCAATGCCCGTGCCGCTGGATATCTACCGCCAGCAGATCGAACGTCAGTCGATCCGCAACATTCAGATCACTCGCGATCAGTTGCAAACGGCCATGGGGCATCTGGTGCTGCCCGATGATCTTTTGTCAAACCTCGGTCCCGCGGTCAGCGCAGGCCGGTCGATCCTGATGTATGGCCCGCCGGGTAACGGTAAATCCTCGATCTCGAACGGTATTCGTGACGCGTTGGGTGACAAGATTTACGTGCCACGCGCGATTGAATATTCCGGTCAGGTGATCACGGTCTATGACCCCATCGTGCACAGCGCTGCGGAAGATGATGTGGACGACCCAAACAGCCTGCGCCGGACCTCTGGCCGTTTCGACACGCGTTATGTGCGCTGCGAACGCCCCACAGTGATCACCGGTGGTGAATTGTCGCTATCGATGCTTGATCTCGTCTACAACCCGACCGCGCGGACCTATCAGGCGCCTTTGCAGCTGAAATCCACCGGCGGCATCTTTATCGTGGATGACCTTGGCCGCCAGGCCGAACCGCCGCAGACACTTGTAAACCGTTGGATTGTGCCACTGGAAGAAAACAAGGACATCCTCGCCCTGCAATCAGGTGAGAAATTCGAAGTGCCGTTTGACACGCTTGTTGTCTTCTCGACCAACTTCCACCCCAACGCGATCTTCGACAAAGCGGCCCTGCGTCGTATCTTCTACAAGATCAAGATCGACGGCCCCAATCAGGAAGACTTCCTCAAGATCTTTGCAATGGTGGCCCGCAAGCGGAAGATGCCGCTTGACGAAGACACGCTCGTTCACCTGCTCAACGTCCGCTACCCAGAAATCGAGAATGTCTATGCGAACTACCAGCCGATCTTTTTGATCGACCAGATGATTTCGATCTGCGAGTTCGAAGGCATTCCTTATCAGATGTCACCAGACCTCGTTGATCGCGCATGGGCGAACATGTTTGTCCGCGAAGAAGAGATCATTCACTAGTTCTGTCCTTTCGACATTCCCAAGCAACTGGCTTCCCTCTACGCTGAGGGAAGCCTTTTTCGTTGGAGGACAGGAGTGGAACATCGCATTGGCATCGCCGGATGTGGCCGTATGGGGCTTGGCATGTTGCGCAACCTGCAAAAGGCAGGGTTTGATGCGCACGGCTTTGATGTGCGTTCAATACCGGGCGTGGGTCGGGACATTGATGCGTTCGCCAATGGGCTGCAAACGCTGATCACGGTGGTCCGCGATACAGATGAAACCGATGCGGTTCTGTTTGACGATCAGGCGCTTGTGGCCCGCGCAACTGAACTCGAACGGATTGTCATCAGCTCGACCCTATCGCCCCGCTATGTGAAGGCGCTGCGGGCCCGCGTGCCTGACCATATCACCTTGATCGACGCGCCAATGTCCGGCGCGCAGATCAAAGCGGACGCTGGCACGCTGACATTCATGACGGGTGGCCCGGCGGCCGACATCGCCCCGCTCCTCGCAACTATGGGGCAAGAGGTGCATCATATGGGGGATTTTGGCGCGGGGATGACGGGCAAAGTGTTGAACAATCTTTTGGCAGCTTCCAATACGGCGATGACACGGCTGGTGCTGGATTGGGCGGATGTCGCTGGCGTCGATGAAGACAGGTTGCTGGCGCTGATCAACACTGCTTCAGGACAGAACTGGCTGGCATCAGGCTTTGATGTGATCGAGTTCGCCCGCGACGGCTATGACACAGACAACACCATTGGGATTTTGGTCAAGGATGTGGCCGCAGCGTTGGATATCGCTCCTGATGCGGGTGCGGCGCTGCCGCGCGCGGTGCAATCGGCCTTACGTGGCCTGCAACCACGGCCCAAAGCGTAAGGTGGGTCTTGACCCACCTTACATGAACGGCAGTTTAGGCACATGATCACCCTGCCCTCCAAGTTCCAGAACTGGTTTGCATCGCGCGGCTGGGACATCCACCCACATCAGCAAGCGATGCTGGATCAGGCGCAAGACCCAGCGTTGATGCTGATAGCCCCCACCGGCGGCGGCAAGACGCTCGCCGGTTTTCTACCCTCGCTCATCGCCCTGCAAGACGGAAACCATCAAGGCCTGCACACCCTCTATGTCTCACCCCTCAAGGCACTCGCGGCTGACATTAAGCGCAACCTGCGCACACCCGTTGCAGAAATGGACCTGCCAATCCGTATCGAAGACCGAACCGGCGACACATCCTACACCCAAAAGCGCCGCCAGCGCGCCGACCCACCGCATATCTTGCTGACCACACCTGAATCGCTGGCCCTGCTCACAAGCTACGAAGATGCCCCGCACATCTTCAAAGGGCTGCAACGGATCATCGTCGATGAAATCCACGCCTTGGCCGAAAGCAAACGTGGCGACCAGCTCGTGCTGGCGTTGAGCCGCCTGCAAAGCCTTGCACCCGATCTGCGCCGGGTCGGTCTATCCGCCACAGTGGAAGACCCCGCCGCAATTGCCCGCGAACTGGCACCCCATCCCGCATCCTGCGCAATCATCAATGCCGACCCCGGCCCTGATCCCGATATCGCCATGCTCGTCACAGACGAGAAACCACCTTGGGCCGGAGGCGGCGCAAAATACGCCATCCCAGCCGTGCTGGACGAGGTCAAAAAACACAATACGACCCTGATTTTTCACAACACACGTGCGCAGGCCGAAATCTTCTTTCATAACCTCTGGCTCGCCAATACCGACGATCTGCCCATCGGCATTCATCATGGGTCATTGGCCCGCGAACAACGCGAAAAGGTCGAAGGTGCCATGGTCGCCGGTGATCTGCGTGCCATTGTTTGCACCGGTTCGCTTGATCTGGGGATCGACTGGGGCGATGTTGATCTAGTTGTGCAGGTGGGTGCCCCCAAGAACGTCAAACGGCTGGTGCAGCGGATCGGCAGAGCCAATCACCGCTACAATGCGCCCTCCAAGGCGCTGCTGGTACCCGCCAACCGCTTTGAGGTTGTTGAATGCGTCGCCGCTCTTGAAGCGGTCAAAGCCCATGATTTGGATGGTGATCCCAAAGGGCCAGGACCGCGTGATGTGCTTTGCCAACACATCCTGATCACGGCCTGCGCAGGGCCCTTTGATGCAGATGTGCTCTACCGCGAAGTCACAAGTGTTGGTGCCTATGCCAGCCTATCACGGCCTGACTTTGACGATTGCCTGGATTTCTGCGCGACGGGCGGCTATGCGCTGCGCGCCTATGACAAGTGGAAGCGCCTGCTCCAGCGCCCCGATGGGCAATGGCAGTTGCGCGACCCACGCGCGGCACAGCGCATTCGGATGAATATCGGAACCATTCAAGACACAGATACGCTCAAGGTGCGGCTCAAGGGCAATTTCAAACCACTGGGCGAGGTGGAAGAGGCATTTGCAGCAACCCTCACCCCCGGTGATACCTTCCTGATCGGCGGGCAGGTCGTGCGCTATGAAAGCCTCAAGGAAATGACCGTTCAGGTCTCGCGCCGGGCTGACAAGAAGCCAAAGATCGCAACCTTTATGGGTACGAAATTCGCCAACTCTACACAGCTGTCGCAACGCATCCTGCGCATGTTTGATCAGCCCGATTGGCCGAACCTGCCAGATCACACCGCTGAATGGCTGGGCCTGCAACGACTGCATTCAAAGATGCCCGAGGCCAACCGTATTCTGGTCGAAAGTTTCCCCCACGAGGGCCGCCATCATATTTGCGTCTACGGTTTTGCCGGGCGCAATGCGATGCAAACCCTTGGCATGCTGCTGACCCAAAGGATGGAAGAGCTAAGCCTGCACCCCATGGGATTTGTCGCCACCGACTATGCAACGCTGATCTGGGGGCTGGATCCGGTCACCGACCCCGCCCCACTGTTTCAGGCCGACAACCTCAGGGCCGATTTCGCAACCTGGCTTTCAGGAAATGCCGTGATGAAGAAGACCTTTCGCGGAGCGGCCACAATTGCGGGGCTCATCGAACGCAACTTGCCGCAAGCGCGCAAAAGCGGACGGCAGGCCACGTTTTCCTCCGATATCCTTTATGACACGTTGTCCAAATACGACCCCGACCACCTGATGCTGCAAATCACCCGCGAGGAAGCCATGCGCGGGCTTGTCGATTTCGGCAGGATCGAAGAAATGCTGGCCCGGACCGCTGGCCGCATTGACCATCTGGTGCTGGACCGGGTGACGCCACTTTCCTTACCAATGTTCCTTGAGATGGGGCGCATTTCCGTCACTGGTGCCGCACAGGACAGGATGCTGGAAGAGGAAGCCGCCCGTCTGATGGATGCAGCAGGTGTGACCCAAGTTTGACCCTTGCGTTCAATGCCCCCATGCGCAAAGAACAATTCATGAACGCCTATCACTTCACCTTTTGCGGTACGATCTGCCACGCCTTGCCCTCGGGCGCGCTCTATTTGCCAGAGCACAGCGTGCTGTGTGTCTCTGACCTTCACCTTGGCAAATCAGATCGGATCGCCCGGCGCAGTGGCATCATGCTCCCCCCTTACGAGGTGCAGGAAACGCTGCAAAAACTGGAAAGTGATATCGGCGCAACAGCACCGGATTGCGTCATTTGCCTTGGCGACAGCTTTGATGATCTCGACGCCGCGGCAAGCCTTGCGGAAGACATGCGGCTTTGGTTGACGCGCTTGCAGGCGGGTAAGCGATGGGTCTGGATCGAGGGCAACCATGATCCGGGGCCTGTTGATCTGGGCGGCACCCACCTGAACGAAGTGCAGGTTGCCAAGCTCACCCTTCGGCATATCGCAACTGGTGCGCGGGATGAAATATCGGGGCATTATCATCCCAAACATCGGGTGACCGGGCGCAGCCGCCCGGCATTCCTGTATGATCAAGAACGGCTGATCATGCCTGCCTACGGGGCCTACACCGGCGGTCTTTCCAGCCAATCGGCAGACCTGAGGCGGCTTTTCTCAGAGCCGCTCATCGCGATCATGACCGGGCATAAGGCAATTCCTGTGCCCGTGCGCTAATCAGGCCGTCAGGCCTTCAGGTTCAGGTAATCCGTTGGCACGGCAACATGCAGTCAGCGTATTGGCCAGAAGACAGGCAATTGTCATAGGACCCACGCCACCGGGAACGGGGGTGATCGCGCCTGCCACTTCGGCACAGCTGTCAAAATCGACATCACCGACCAGACGGGTGCCGCCTTCGGGCTTGTCTATGCGGTTGATGCCCACATCAATGACTGTAGCCCCCGGTTTGATCCAGTCACCCGGCACCATCTGCGGGCGGCCAACAGCGGCCACAACAATATCAGCCTGACGGACAACGGCGGCCAAATCCTTGGTACGGCTATGCGCGATGGTCACGGTGCAACTATCGCCCAGCAACAACTGTGCCATCGGCTTGCCCACAATATTCGACCGACCAATCACAACGGCATTCATGCCAGACAAAGATCCATGATGATCACGCAGCATCATCAAGCTACCCAGAGGTGTGCAGGGGACCATGCTTTTCTGGCCCGTACCCAACAGACCCACGTTTGAGATATGAAAGCCGTCCACATCTTTGGCTGGATCAATACTATTGATCACCAAATCGCTATCGAGATGATCCGGCAACGGCAACTGCACCAGAATGCCATGCACCTTAGGGTCGTTGTTCAACTGATCGATGAGCGCCAGCAAATCAGCCTCAGAGGTATCAACCTCCAGCTTATGCTCGATCGAGGTCATGCCAACTTCAACAGTCATCTTGCCTTTGGACCGGACATAAACCTGACTGGCAGGATCTTCGCCAACCAACACAACAGCCAGGCCCGGCGTGATCCCCTGCTCTTCTTTCAGCTTGGTTACGCCCTCGGCCACAAGCCCGCGCACTTTCGCAGCAAAGGCTTTTCCATCAATCACTGTCGCTGTCATATCTATCTTCTTTTGTTCAAAAATATCTCCGCGCGGCGCGCAGACGGGAGGGTGGGCGGGGCGACGACGCAGTCAAGCGTCGCCCCGCCCGATATACTTAAAACAGGCCTTCGATCTCGCCCGCGTCGTTGAGCATGATCTGCTCGGCGGACGGCACACGTGGCAGGCCCGGCATGGTCATAATCTCACCGCAGATCGCAACAATAAACCCGGCACCTGCACTGAGGCGCACTTCGCGCACCGGAACAGAGTGACCAGTCGGCGCACCGCGACGGTTGGGATCAGTGGTAAAGCTGTATTGCGTCTTGGCCATACAGACCGGCAGGTTGCCATAGCCCTGATCTTCCCACTGCTTCAGCTGATCACGAATTTTACTATCGGCAATGACCTCATCAGCGCGGTAGATGCGCTTGGCAATTGTGTCGATCTTGTCAAAAAGGCTCATGTCATCAGGATAGATCGGCGCAAAGTTCGCCTCATCTTTATCGGCAATCTCGGAGACACGCGTAGCAAGCTCTTTGGTGCCCTCTGACCCCAGCGCCCAGTGCTTGCACAAGATCGCTTCTGCACCTTGGGTGGTCACATAGGCTTTAACCGCCTCAACCTCTGCATGGGTGTCAGTGACAAAGTGGTTGATCGCGACAACCACAGGCACGCCGAAACTTTTGACGTTTTCGATGTGACGGCCAAGGTTTGGACACCCTGCGTTAACCGCATCCACGTTCTCGTTGCCAAGATCGGCCTTGGCCACGCCACCGTTCATCTTCATCGCACGCACGGTCGCAACAACGACGACACAGGATGGCGCAAGGCCTGCCTTGCGGCATTTGATGTTCAGGAACTTTTCGGCCCCCAAATCAGCACCAAAGCCTGCTTCTGTCACAACATAATCCGCCAGTTTCAGCGCCGTTGTGGTGGCGGTGACAGAGTTACAACCGTGGGCGATATTCGCAAACGGACCACCGTGAACGAAGGCCGGGTTGTTCTCAAGCGTCTGCACGAGGTTTGGTTGCATCGCATCTTTCAGCAACACTGTCATCGCGCCATCAGCCTTGATGTCACGGCAATAGACAGGGCTGCGGTCGCGGCGGTAGGCCACGATGATGTCGCCCAGACGCTTTTGCAGATCCTCTAGATTGCGGGCAAGGCAAAGAATTGCCATGACCTCGGACGCAACGGTGATGTCAAAGCCAGCCTCACGCGGGAAGCCATTGGCAACACCGCCCAAAGACGCCGTGATTTGGCGCAGCGCGCGGTCGTTCATATCCAGCACACGGCGCCAAGCGACGCGGCGGATGTCGATCTCAAGCGCGTTGCCCCAATAGATGTGGTTGTCGATCATCGCCGACAGCAGGTTGTGGGCGGAAGTGATTGCATGAAAGTCACCTGTGAAGTGCAGGTTCATATCTTCCATCGGCACAACTTGCGCGTAACCGCCACCAGCAGCACCACCCTTCATGCCAAAACACGGACCAAGCGAGGCTTCGCGAATACAGATCGCGGCCTTCTTGCCGATTGCATTCAGACCGTCACCCAGACCAACGGTTGTCGTGGTCTTGCCTTCGCCCGCAGGTGTCGGGTTGATCGCTGTAACAAGGATCAACTTGCCGTCTTCACGGTCCTGCACGCTGTCGATCAAGCGCTGGCTGACCTTGGCCTTGTCGTGGCCGTAGGGCAGCAGGTCATCGCTATCGATGCCCAGTTTTGCGCCAATTTCCTGAATAGGACGCTTGCTCGCGCCGCGCGCAATCTCAATATCAGACTTATATTCCATGAAAAACTTCCCTGATCCTTGGCATTTGCCAAATTATTCCACCATCCGTTCTAGCGGGTGGATACTGTCGCATGCACCGTGATTGCGACATTTCCACCGTCGAAATCGTCGGGAGCGCCAGCTTTGGTTTCGGATTGGAAACCTAAACCTGCCAGCCACGCTGATCAGGCACATGCAGGCGCACGGCATCGCCGACCCGGATCAGCCCTTCGCGCTCGACCCAAGCGGTGACCCCACGCCTGCCCTTGGCGGCCAGCTTGAATTTATCTCCGGCCCCCGGAAAATCGCCGTTGATCGGCTTGGCCGGCAGGTGGCAAGGGCGGTTTTCCATATCAACCACGATGCTTGACCCATCAGGAAACTGCAACCGCGACGAGGGCGGCACATGTGTGAAATCGGGAATTCCTGCGATCACCAAAGACGCACCGACATGCGCAGGGTCAAACTGATCCAACCCACAACCAGCTGCAATCTCGGCCAGTTCTTCTGCTGAAAGAACCGAGAGCTGGCGCACATTGCGGATTTCCGTGCCTTCGGGGTACTGGCTGCGCACCCGCACACAAGACGGGCGCGTCAATCCGCCATGCGCCTCGCCCGGAATGCCCGCAAAGGTTAGCTGTGCGGCATCCACTGACACAGATTTAAGCGATGCGTCACGATCCGGTACATGCCCAATCCAGACAATTTCTCCAGTGATGTCTGTAGGCTTCAACGCGGGCATGATCCATTCTCCTTTTGATCGCTCGCCCTGCTTAGGCCAGCACGGCCCCGGTATCAATTCCGGATGCCACGCATCAGACCTGCCCAACAAAAAACGCCGCCCCGAGGGGCGGCGTTCTGTGAAACTTTAGGTCGATGGTTCGGGTTCCATTCCACCATCATCCGATGCGCGCGGCTTCTTTGGCTTGGTCTTCGGAATGGCCGTCACCGAAGGTGTACCGCCCGACGGTGGCGTGTCATCGGCGTCGTCATTCACATGCGGCGGCTCGCCTGCCATCACGCGCTTGATCTCATCCCCAGTGAGGGTTTCATATTCCAGCAGACCTTGGGCAAGACGCTCAAACTCTTCGTTCTTTTCTGTGATGATCTTATAAGCGCGATCATAGCCCTTCTGGATAAAGCTGCGCACCTCTTCCTCGATCAGTTCCTTCGTGCTGGCCGAAACAGACAGACCAGCCGTGTTGCCCTGATAGCCTTCATGCGCCTCAGCATAGTCGATGTTGCCCACCTTGTCGGACATACCCCAGCGCAGCACCATGGCACGGGCCAATTGGCTGGCCTGTTGAATGTCACCTGCAGGGCCGTTGCTGACCTGATCCTCACCGTATTTGATGATCTCAGCCGCCTTACCCGCCATGGTCATGGCCAAACGCTGGTGGCATTCGTCCTTGAACATGTTCAGACGGTCCATCTCTGGCAGGCTCATCACCATACCCAGCGCACCACCACGCGGAATGATCGTGGCCTTATAGACCGGGTCACATTTTGGCAGGCTGATACCTACAATCGCATGGCCCGCTTCGTGATAGGCGGTCATCTCTTTCTGTTCAGCGGTCATGACCATCGACCGGCGCTCGGCGCCCATCATGACCTTATCCTTGGCGCTTTCAAAATCGATCATCGTCACAAAACGGCGTCCGACACGGGCAGCCATCAAAGCAGCCTCATTCACAAGGTTCGCCAGATCAGCCCCCGAAAAGCCCGGAGAACCGCGTGCAATTATCCGCAAATCCACATCAGGACCAAGCGGTATCTTGCGCGAATGAACGCCCAGGATCTTTTCGCGACCTTTGATATCGGGGTTGGGTACGGTGACCTGACGGTCAAAACGGCCCGGACGCAACAACGCCGGGTCAAGCACGTCGCGGCGGTTCGTGGCTGCGACGATGATGACACCTTCATTGGCTTCAAAGCCGTCCATCTCGACCAACAATTGGTTCAATGTCTGCTCGCGCTCGTCATTGCCGCCACCGTAACCGGCACCACGCGAACGCCCAACCGCGTCAATCTCATCGATAAACACGATACAAGGCGCGTTCTTCTTGGCCTGTTCGAACATGTCACGGACACGAGATGCACCCACGCCAACGAACATTTCAACAAAATCAGAACCCGAAATCGTGAAGAATGGCACACCCGCCTCACCGGCGATTGCACGTGCAAGCAACGTTTTACCCGTACCTGGAGGGCCCACCAACAGCGCGCCTTTCGGAATTTTACCGCCAAGACGCGAGAATTTCTGCGGGTTGCGCAGGAATTCCACGATCTCTTCCAGCTCTTCTTTGGCCTCATCAATGCCAGCCACATCATCAAATGTGACACGACCATGCTTTTCGGTCAGCAGCTTGGCGCGCGACTTGCCAAAGCCCATCGCACCGCCTTTGCCGCCGCCCTGCATGCGGTTCATGAAATAGACCCAAACGCCGATCAACAGCAGGAAGGGCAGCAGGCTGACTAGGAACGACTGGAACGCCGATGTTTCCTGACTGCGCGCCTCTACCGGCACGCCCGCCTCGATCAAAAGATCAGTCAATTCAGCATCTTGCGGCTTAATTGTCGTATAGCTGCGGCTGCCTTCGGCATAGAACACCTGCTCGCCGTCGATGACCACGTCGGTCACGCGGCTGCCTTCCACCGCCTCGACAAACTCAGAGTAGCTGCGCGCCTCTCCGCCTGTCGCGCCGGGGGGGCTGCTGAAGAGGTTGAAAAGGGCCAGAACCATTAGGAACAGGACGACCCAAAAGACCATATTACGCGCATTGCCCAAGGGGGAAACTCCTTCAAAGGGGGAAAGTGGAACGACAGAGTCGCGGCACAGCGTTTCCTCTAAAATAGAGGTTAAACCTTAATCTTCAATGGCAAACGCCGAGGAATGAAAATCCGTCACCATCCGTGCCGCCCAACCATTGGATAATCCGGCCATTGGGGCCGCAATCAACGCACCATCCAACCAAACCGAAGGCGACGCCAAGAGTGATTTGCGGGGCATACCGCTGTTACGCCACTGCGGGCAGTCCTTAATCGCATCGCCCAAGGCGCGAAATATCTGGCCGTCCTGCAACGGCCCTTCCAGAAACCAGCGGCCATCCCAGATGACCCCGGTTACATCCAATTCGGCGCATCCGGACCGGCTGAGCGGCTGCGTTGCGGCAGCTTCGCGGGTCATACGCACCATTCCGTCTGCGCCACGCGACAGAATGCAACCGCCCAATGTCGATGTTACACCCTGTGCCGCGCGCCCAACGGCATCACACAGCTGTTCAAATCGCGGCCGATAGCCGCGGTTTCCAACCCATCCAAAGGCGGCCGCCATGACGCGCCGAGCGGTATCGCCGCCCCCAAGATCAAGGGCGGCTTCATCAAAGATTAAATCACCGGCATCCTGCCGCACGTGCGCTTTTGCAAACAACTGTGCTGCGTGCTGCAGTGACGCCTGCCCCGCCTGCATATGCGCCACGGTCTGCAATAGCCGCTTGCGTGTCAGCCCAAGTGTTTGCAACTGCGGATACATCTGCCGGGCGCGAACCCGATCAAAACGCGGATCATCGTTGCTGGGATCATCGCACCATGCGATCTGTTCCGCCTTCAGCCAGTCCCGCAGATCATCGCGCGACAGCCCAAGCAATGGGCGTTGGATGGCAATCCCATCCCGGCGCGTACTTTGCGCCATTGCCGCCAGCCCATCGATGCCTGACCCTCGTGCCAAACGCATCAACAGGGTTTCGACCTGATCGTCCTCAGTGTGGCCCAACCAGATTTTCGAAACGCCGCTCGCCGTGGCCCAGTCACGGATCGCAGCCCAACGCCCGGCGCGGGCAGCCGCCTGTAGATTGCCAGTGCCGTCCCAATGCCATTTGGCCGCGATATGTTGGATGCCCAATGCGGCTGCTTGGGCCGAGACGTGCGCAACCTCATCTGCCGCAGCTTCGCGGAACCCATGATCAATGGTGATAACTCTGATGCGTTCGGGGCCTAACTGACGCGCAGCCAAATGCAGCATCGCCATGGAATCCCCGCCGCCTGAAACGGCCAGCCCGATGGAGGTCTGTGATGTGTCCTGTAAAAGACGCCCAGCGGCGTCCTGAAAGCGCGGCCAAACGGTGGCGGCTTTGTCAGTTACTGGCATCCCAGCGCTTGCATTTCCAACCGAGCGTCCGCAACAGCAGGATCACCGGGGAAACGCACGTCAACTTCAGCCAATGTCAGGCAGGCATCCTGCGTCTGGCCAATGCGGCCCAAGGCCGATCCCAGCTTGAAAAGTGCATCTGGTGCCTTTTGCCCCGTTGGATCACCAGAGAACGCCTCAAGGTACGCGCGGGCGGCATCGGTCATTTCGCCCAAACCCTCCAAGGCCTCTCCGCGCAGGTAGTTGGCGTCAGAGGTTAACGGGCTACCTGGGTAGGTCGCGCTAAAGGCCGTAAGCTGGTCAGCGGCGCTGCGAAAGTCACCTGCAGCGAGCGCCTCCTGCGCCCGCTCGATATCGCCTTGCTCGCCAATGGCAAGGGCCGGACCACCGGTTGCATCGGTCGGTGGGGCGTCAGGCACAGCATCAATTTCGATACCACCAAGGGGCGTATCATCCAGTTGGCCAATATCGCAGCCCGGCTCAAGTTCACACAGACGGAAGTTCAGATCACCGATGCGATTGTCCGCATCTGTGGTGATGCGGTTCACCCGAAACTCAAGCTGTTCGGCGTTGGATGTCAGGCGTTGCAGCTCTGCCTCCATCGCGTCCAGCCGTTCCAAAGGGGTATTGCCTGCTGCACCACTATTCAGACCACCCGTGGTCGACAGCTCGCGGCGCAAGCGTTGAACGTCGACAAAAAGGGCGGTCAGCTGTTGTCGGATATCTGCAAGGGTCTCTTCCTGCGCGACAGCAGGTAACGGCGAAAGCAACAGTGCGCAGACAACAGCAAGACGGTGCAACATGGATTTTTCCTTTGGTCTGATCAGCTGGTGATCGCCGAGAACGACAACACCGTAACGGCACGGCGGTTCTGCGCGTAGCAGGATTCATTCGAGCATACCTGAATAGGACGCTCTTTGCCGTAGCTGGTCACCTGCAAGCGCGCGGCTGGCACGCCACGGGACACAAGGTATTCGCGCACAGCATTGGCACGGCGCTGACCAAGGGCAAGGTTATATTCCCGCGTACCTTGTTCATCGGCGTGGCCCTCGACCACCGCGCGATAATCAGCATTGGTCAACAGCCACTGCGCTTGACCATCCAGAATGGTGCGGCCTTCAGGCGTGATCGTCGATGTATCGACGGCAAAAAGGACGCGGTCACCGATGGTCTGGTTAAAGAAAAGTGGGCTGCTTGGGTCACTGGCTGATCCCGCCCCGCCGCCATTCAGGCCAGCGCCATCTGCGCTGCCCGCACCACCGGCCCCACCACCAAAGCGATCAGGGTTTGTACAGGCCGCCGTTGCCAGCACCAGAAGCATCACCGCCGTTTTGCTAAAAAATGTCATTGGATTTCATCCTGTCTATTTTGACTGCTCTATTTTTCTTTGCACCCTAGCACGACTTTGCACGCAAGGGAATCACGGTTCATTACGGTTGCAATGGACCCCATGACGGGTCAGAGGCACCGCCTTGCAAAGGCACCGCCTTGAGATTGCGACCCGAGATATCAACGGAATAAAGCGACGACGTACCACCGGCCCCTTGGGTTTCGCGGGAGAACATGATCACGCGGCCATTGGGCGACCATGACGGCCCCTCATCCAGGAATGACGATGTGAGCAGACGTTCCTCTGATCCATCCACCCGCATCACACCAATGTGGAAGCGGCCTGCATTTTGCTTGGTAAAGGCCACCAGATCACCGCGCGGCGACCAAACGGGCGAACCATAACGCCCCTCGCCAAAGGAAATCCGGCGCGCCTCGCCGCCATTAGCAGACATCACATAAAGCTGCTGCGTACCAGAGCGGTCGCTTTCAAATACGATCTGGCTGCCATCTGGCGACAGGCTCGGCGCTGTTTCAATCGATGGTGTCTGCGTCAGGCGCAGATGCTGGCCGGTGCCAAGGTCGGTGCGATAGATATCGGTGTTGCCACCATTGGACAGGCTGTAAATCACCTGCCGGCCATCACGCGAAAAGCGGGGGCTGAAAGCCATCTCGCCAGCCGCAGTCTGCAATTGCTGACGGCCTACGTTGGACACATTCAGCACATTGATGCGGGGGAACCCGCTTTCAAAGCTGGTATAAAGCACCCGGTCGCCATTGGGCGAAAAGCGCGGAGCGAGCACGATATTGCTGCTATCGGTCAGGAATTGCACGTTCGCCCCGTCAAAATCCATGATCGCAAGGCGCTTTTGGCGGTTATCCTTTGGTCCGCTTTCCGAAACATAGACAACACGGCTGTCAAAGTAGCCGCCCTCGCCCGTGATCCGGCCATAAACGGCATCAGCCACTTTGTGGCCCATACGGCGCCAGCCTGCGACGGTACCTGCAAACTGAAGGCCCTGACCCAGTTCTTGGCCCGAGAACACATCATAAAGGCGGAACTTCACCACCAGTTGATCACCATTCACCGTGACGGCACCAACAATCAAGGCCTGCGCATTGATCGCGCGCCAATCGGGAAAGGCGACAGGTTGGGCGAAAGAGCTGACTTGCGAGATGAAGGCCGCGGCGGGCACCTCGCGGAACAATCCTGTTCCAGCCAGATCCTGCACGACAAGGCGCGAGATGTCCGAAGCCGCTTGCTGGGCAGCAGGCGTTTCAGCCTCGAAACTGGGAACGGCAAAGGTGATCGGCTCAATCACGCCATCGGTGATGGTCAGGCGCAACGGTCCGCTCTGCGCCAAAACCGGCCCTGCCAGCAGCAGCGCCATCAATAGTGTCAGAATTCGTTTCATCATCTTACCTACTCCGCCTTGTGGGGGTGCGCCCCCAACTTGCTCTTTCTGTCTTCGTTCTAGCAGGGGGAAAAATCCAAGTCTCCTCACCTGCGCGTGTCTTTGCCTACCTCAGGCGCATGCCGCTAGGATCAAATGTAATCACAACGTCCTTCCATTGATCGTATTTGTCAGCAGGCAGTTCATACCCCCCCGACTGACAGCGCAAGATCGCGCGCCGCGCCGCCTCGAACGCTGTATTTGTCGCAGATTGGTCACCGTCAGACGATATCAAACGCACGTCGTTGCCTTGAACCTTGCCTTCACGATCCAGACTAAACCCGACTTCCACGGTGACGCGGGCGGCAACAGAACCGGGATCGACATTCCAGCAACGGTTCACCGACACCCTGAAACTATCACGCTCGGAACCTGTCATAGGCGGGCCTGCGGCAGCGGCCGGCGCCTCCGTTGCACCAAGCGCCGCCTCAAGTGCGGCTGCAACATCGTCCTCACTCTGCGCAGGTTCGGGCGGCGCTGGCTGCTCTGTCGCAGTCTCTGTAACCTCTACCTCCGGTTCTGGTTGCGGCGTAGGGCGACTAGGCCGCGGGGAAGGGCGGACTGACGTACTGGGTGCCAAATCCTCAATCACAATCGCTGTGGTCGTCTCCTCTGGCGCAGTTGCGTCCTGCTCCTCTGCGACCACCTCTGGCTCGGCGCTGTCGTCCGGCACAACTTCTTCGCGCACGATGTCATCGACATTTGCGTCTGGCGGGGGGGGCGCGGTAATCTGCGACGTCACCGTCGGCGCTTGCGGCGGTGTCGCTTCCTCACTCACTTCAACGTCAGGCGTTGGCGGCGGATCAGCGGGTGCCGCTGGTTCTGGCGGCGGCTGATCATCCGCTTCAGTCACCAAAGGCTCTGGCGGGGGTGGCGGGGGCGTTTCCTCAACCGGTTGCTCGACCGGTTCGGGGGGTGGTGCTGTTTCGGTAGGTTCTTCGTCGGCTGGCGGCGGGGGTGGCGTCTCGTCAATCTCGGGCGGCACTGGGGCCTCGGGATCGGCTGCACCTGGATCAGGGGTGGTCCGCGCGCGCAATTGCTCAAACTCTTCACCAGAGATCACAGACACATCCATTGTCTCAATCTGCAACGGCTCAGCATCAAAGCCCCAGCCGAGGATCAGCCAGACAATCAGCCCCGAATGGCCAACAGCAGAGATGAAGGTGCCCGGCGTCGCCATGATCTACCCGTCAGCAGCGTCCGGCGCGGGGCCAGCAATATCAGTAACCAAACCGATGTCAGAAAAACCACCGGCATTCAGCAACCCCATGATCTGGGCCACACGGTTCCAATCGTTGCGGCCATCGGCGCGCAGGAAAATCTTGTCGCTGGTGCGCTCGGCGGCGATCGCTTGCAAGCGGGCCACAAGCGTGTCTTCGGGGGTGTCCGTTTCCTGGATCATCACACGGCCATCATCTGTAATGGTGACGGTCAGCGGCTCTTCCTCATCGCCCGGCAATGCGGTGGCAGAGGTTTCTGGCAATTGGACGGGAACACCAACCACAGACAAAGGAGCGGCCACCATGAAGATGATCAGCAGCACCAGCATAACGTCAACAAAAGGCGTGACGTTGATCTCTGACATCGGCTGTCCGCGGCGGGACCGGCGACGGCGGCGTCTGCCCCCGTCATCGCCTGATTTCATCACTCCGGCACCCATGATCAGCTATCCAACTGGCGGCTGAGGATGGTGGCAAACTCATCGGCAAAAGCCTCATACCCCCCAACGATCCGATCGCTGTCGGCCGAAAATTTGTTGTAATAGATAACAGCCGGAATAGCGGCCAGCAGGCCCAAACCGGTCGCCAGCAAAGCCTCGGCGATGCCAGGAGCGACCACGGCAAGGTTGGTGGTTTGCGCCTCTGCGATTTCGATAAAGGCATTCATGATGCCCCAGACGGTGCCGAATAGACCAACAAAGGGTGCCGTTGAACCGACGGTCGCCAAAACGGGCAGGCCCTTTTGCAGACGCGAGGCCTCTTTGGCGATGGCCACATCCATGGATCGATCAATCCGGGCCGTAGCCCCGGCGATCAACCCTCCGTCCTGCCTGTGCGACCTGCGCCATTCGGTCATGCCGGACGCAAATATCTTTTCGGATTGCCCATCGGGGTCGGCGCCAATCTGATCAAAAAGCGCGTCCAGCGGCTCTCCCGACCAGAAGGACCGATCAAAGATGTCCGCCTCAGCGCGGGCTTTGCGATATTGGATGGTCTTGTCGATGATCACGGCCCAGCACCAAATTGAGGCTGCAATCAGCATGATCATGACGATTTTTACGGTAATTGTGGCGCGCGCGAATAGCGCCCACATGGTGAATTCCTGTGCTGCTTCCATATGCCTGCTCTGCCTGTTGGCCCGGTTTTGGGCTCTGATTAAGTCAGACGTTACCGCACCTGCGCGCAGAAATCCAACCAATCCGGCATCACATCTGCGAAAACGTCAGGTTTTTATGGGGCTAGACGGCGGATTGCCGCTGGCAAGCGCGCCGGTGTGCCCGTTGCGGTCATGCAAATGATGGTGACAAGGGTCGAAAACAGCAGCACATCATCCCGCTTCACATCCTGCCTGACAACCATGCGGGCACCAGAACCGGGCTGCATCACCGTCTCGACCACCAATTCATCATCATAGTGGGCCGGGGCCAGATAGTCGGCCTCGACCCGGCGGACAGCAAAGACCAGCCCGTCGGCCTTCATCTGCTTTTGATCAACGCCAAGGTCGCGGACCCATTCACTGCGCGCCCGTTCGATGAATTTCAGGTAATTGGCATAATAAACAATGCCCGCCAGATCAGTGTCTTCGTAGTAGACGCGCAAGGGAAAGCTGTGGGTCATAAGTGTGCTGTGACCCGCGCCGCCAATCGCAAGGCGTGGCTGGCATCCTGTGTGGCCGCAGGCATCACCGGATCATAGGCGGCACGTACAACATCGGCGATCTCGGGGCGCAACACGGTGTTGCCGTCGATCATGGCCAGAGGGGGTGTTTCATCAAAGGCCGTGTCGGACCACAACAGGATCGTCTGCACAGCCTGGCTTAGTGCCAGCGTATCGGCGGCAACCTGCGCCATATGCGCGTCCAATCGCAAAAACACAAAGGCCGCCCGAATTGCGCCCGCCTCATCAAAACGGAAAATCCGATACTGATTGGCATCTGCCTTTTGCAATTTGGCAACCAAAGGGCCCAGATCAGGAACCAGTTGATCCAGATGCGGGACCTGAGGCAATTCCGCCCAGTCCCGGCAGAAAAAGATCATCAGGTTGGCGCCCAGCTCCGGGTCAGTTTCGGCTATCTTGTGATTGGCCAGTGTAACGACCGCCTCGATCGCGCCTTTGAACACGCCTAGCGTGGCATCATCGACACCAAACACAACAGGCACCATCGGGCGGCCCCAACGGGCAAAGACATAAGCACCATCCGCACGGGTAAAGAGCTTTGCGATATCGCGATTTTCTATGTCCATTCCAACTTCCACCGGTGGCATCCGTCCCGTCACCCAAATAAATCCGTTTGCGACTTGGGCGCATCCAGCCCCAAATGCGCCCAGGCCGCCCGCGCGAGCATGCGCCCTCGCGGCGTGCGCTGGATCAGCCCCTTTTGCAGCAGATAGGGCTCTATCACGTCTTCCAGACTGTCGCGGCTTTCCGACAAGGCGGCCGAGAGCGTTTCAACGCCCACCGGCCCCCCGCCATAGCTTTCCGCGATCAAACGCAGATAGCGCCGGTCGGCATTATCCAGACCCAGATGGTCCACACCCAAACGGGTCAGCGCACGATCTGCGATCGCTTGCGTGACAGTGCCATCCCCCTCAACAATCGCAAAGTCCACGACGCGGCGCAGCAGGCGCCCGGCGATGCGCGGCGTGCCACGGGCACGGCGCGCAATTTCGCGTGCACCTGTGTCAGAGGCTGGCGCGCCTAACAGACGCGCACCACGTGTGACAATCTCATGCAACTCGTCTTCAGAATAGAACTCCAGCCGTGTCGGAATGCCAAAGCGGTCGCGCAGCGGCGTCGTCAGCAACCCCATGCGTGTGGTGGCCCCGACAAGCGTGAAGGGCTGCAACTCGATGCGCACGGTGCGCGCGGCGGGACCTTCGCCGATCACCAGATCAAGCTCAAAATCCTCCAAAGCAGGATAAAGCACCTCTTCCACTGCGGGGTTCAGCCGGTGAATTTCGTCGATGAACAGCACATCTCGGGCTTCGAGATTGGTCAGGATTGCAGCCAGATCACCCGCCTTGGCCAAGACAGGGCCCGAAGTCATCCGAAAATTGACACCCAATTCGCGCGCCATGATCTGCGCCAACGTGGTTTTACCCAAACCGGGCGGGCCGTGAAACAATGTATGATCCATCGCTTCACCGCGCCTGCGGGCACTTTCGATAAAGACCGAGAGGTTCGCCCGCGCAGCCTGTTGCCCGATGAATGCATCCAGCGTCTGCGGGCGCAGCGCGCGGTCGGCATCTTCGGGTTGCGGCTCGGGGCGCAGGGTTGGGTCAGGTTGATCCATGGCTTACCCCTACCCCTTTGGTGCAAGCAGCTTCAAGGCGGCACGGATCAGCGCCGATGTGTCGGCGTCAGGGGCCGCGCCCGCAGCTTCGGCCACAGCACTTGCTGCCTCACCGGGTGCATAGCCCAGATTGCCAAGGGCAGAGAGCGCCTCGGCTTGTGCCGGATTGGCTTTGCGCACGGATGCCTGGCGGGGCGGCCTGGGGGCGTCAGGCTCTATCACATCTTCACCCTGCGCCTCGGCCAATGTGCCACCCATCGCCATAACAGCCGGTGCTTTGTCCTTAAGTTCAATCGTGACGCGTTGGGCAGTCTTAGGGCCGACGCCCTTGGCCTTTGCCACAGCATTCCAGTCCCCCAAGGCAATGGCACGACTAACACCATCAGCGCCGATGGTGCCAAGGATCGCCATCGACGCCTTGGCGCCGATCCCCTGCACGGACATCAACAGACGGTGCCATTCCTTTTCCACCAGCGTGGTGAACCCAAAAAGTTGCAGATTATCTTCACGCACCAGCAGATCGGTAAACAGCGCCACAGCCTCGCCATTGCCGGGCAATCCGGCCATAACCCTGTCCGACACATAGACAATATATCCCACGCCACGCACATCGATCAGCACGTGATCCGTGGCGCGGTATTCAAGCCTGCCTGCAATCTTGCCAATCATACGCCCACCCTCGCCAAGGCCTGAGTCAGGCTGCCTGCGGACTGCAGATGAAAGGCGTGGCAAATCGCAATGGCCAAAGCATCAGTGGCATCAGGCCCAGAGAGTTGCACACCGGGCAGCTGAACCTTGACCATATGGGCAACTTGCGCCTTGTCGGCATGGCCGACACCCACAACCGTCTTTTTGATAGCGTTGGGGGCGTATTCGCCTACGACCAATCCGGCCTGCGCAGGCACCAGCATCGCTATACCCCGTGCCTGACCCAGCTTCAGCGTGCCGGCCCCGTCTTTGTTGACAAAAGTCTGTTCAACGGCTGCCGCATCAGGGGCATGCTGTTTCAACACATCAGAAAGTTGAATGTGAAGCGACAAAAGGCGGCTGCCGAGGTCATCCCCAACCGAGCAACACACACCATTCGCAACATGCGCAATGCGCGGTCCTGCGACCTCAATCACACCCCAACCCATGTTGCGCAGGCCCGGATCAATCCCCAAAACGCGCATTGCTCGCCTCTTTTCTTATTCTCTGCAATGGCACTAGCACAAAAGGCGAACAAAGACCAAGAGTGTTCAGAACAGGTGCAATTTGGAGGGCTTGCCCCACGTGGGCCAAATTCGCCTCTTTCCTGCTCAAAAACGACACCGGTAACCCATTGTAAAATATAACCTTATGGCATTTTCTGCTCAAAAATGAGGCATGCTGAAAACGCATACGACCCATGCCAAAATGGCACTGGTACACGGTGATCTTCCGCACTACGTGCAGATTATCGAACAAACGGCTGCGATGCAGCCCCAACCTAAGGAACATGGCAATGGCCGCTTTTGACACATCCCGCCCCTCCCTCGGCCTCTCCGCAGGTCGCATCTCTGGCTTCTTCATCAACATGTTTGGCACCGTTGCCGCATGGAACGATGCACGCATCACACGCAACTCTCTGTCCAAGCTCAGCGCACGCGAGCTGGACGATATCGGTCTGTCATTTGGTGACATCGATTCAGTTGCAACACGGAACGTTCGCTAAATCAAACGACCCCCACCAACAAAGAAAGGCCGCGCTAATTCAAGCGCGGCCTTTTCTTTTGCAATGCCAAAAACTTACTGCGGCAGGATTGTCTGAATACCCTGGGCCACAAAAGTTGTCGCAACATCGGGTTGCATGATCCATGCGCCAGCCTGTTCCATCACGGTGCCACCTTGCAGGGCTGCCACACGATCAGCATAAGCTGCTTCGCCGAGGTAGGCGAAAAGAAAACCTTTGAAGAGGAAGCCCAAGAAGAGCACGACAATCAGCCCCTTGAGCGGGAACCGCGGGCGATACATCCGTGGGCGCGCAACGATCAGGCCGTCAGCATTGACAGTCTTCACGGCACCATTGGCCATTTTTTCATGACGGCGCACGATGCGCTTTAGTCGTTTGTCGAATGGAACGTTGGCCTGCACCTTGGATCCTCCAATAAAAAAAATCACACTTCACTAACAATGGCTACAAGATCACTAATGTTTCGTAACCAAACAAGGTATTTTTGTTTTACGCCAAAAGATCAGCCTGAAATAGGTGTCTTTTTGCCTAGGGTTAGCGTTGTCCAGTCAACAATAACCCGCTTTTTAATAAGATTGAACCCATTTCGTTCATAAATACCGATCACATCATCGGCCTGCTCATTCAAAATTCCTGAGAGAATCGCATAACCCCCGGCCTTCAAATGACGCCCCATATCGGGCGCCAGAGCCACCAGCGGCGCCTTAAGGATGTTTGCAAACACAAGGTCATAAGGTCCGCCATTGCTCAGCTCTGGCGCGTCAAAGCCGGGGGCGACCACACAGCTAACCCGGCTGTCCAGACCATTGCTGATGACGTTGGCCGCAGCGACCTCAACCGCGACCGGATCGATGTCACTGGCCAAAACAAAATCTGGCAGAACTTTGGCGGCAGCCATCGCCAACACAGCCGTGCCACATCCGATGTCAAGGATCTTGCCGCCCGCAAATCCATCCGCCAGCACGGCATCAAACGCCTCTAGGCATCCTTTGGTCGTGCCGTGATGCCCAGTCCCAAACGCCATCGCCGCATCAATCAGGAGCGGCACGCAATCTGCCGGAACCTTATCGGCGTCATGGCTGCCATAGACAAAGAACCGCCCGGCGCTCACTGGTGACAACTCGCGCTGCACCTTGGACACCCAATCTTGTTCGGGGATATCTGAGATAGTGAAGGGTTTGGCTTGAAACAGCGCCGACAATACCGCCAATGCGCCAGCATCCGGTCTATCTGTGAAATAGGCCCCCACTTCCCAAAGGCCAGAGCCGTCTTCGATTTCAAAGACACCAACACCCGTTGGCTCCGGCGTCAGGTCTTCCAGGGCCTCAGCAAGCTGATAAGCCGCATCCTCGCCTGTCATTGTTGTCAGCGCGCTATAGGTGATCATAACAAGGCCCTTTCGCCGGTTTGGCTTCGGTTAGGCTTTGGCACGCAGACCGTCAAGCAGATCGGTCCGCGCCCTGATCAGCGCGACCACCTCTTTGGCCCATTCGGCATAAACCTCGGGGCCGGGATGAAACCCGTCCTCGGCCATGTTGTGCGGACCAAGCCCAAGATCGATACGCACGTTCGCACTGTTCGGCAGTGTATCGACCAGCGCCCGCAACCGGCGGTCAAAGCGCGCCGCCTGCCGCCCCAGCACCCAACGTACCGGATGGGGCAACAGCGGGAACTGTTCGACCGGAGGCAGGCCCGAGACAATGACAAAGGGATCGTCAAACCGCGTACGCAGCCCTGCAATTAATGCAGATTGCCCGCGCAGGAATTTATGCAATGACACCAACTTGGTCACGTCATTGACGCCCAACGCGGTGACCACCACGTCAAAACCGCCCTCTGGCATCTCATCAAGCCAGCCCACTACGTCCCAGGTGCGGGCACCCGATTTGGCAACCAGCTCAAACGACACGGTGCAATGCGGCGCAAGACGCTGGGCGATCTGGCCGATCAAAGCGTCGTCCAAGGTTTCTGTTCCGATCCCAAGTGCCGAGGAATCCCCGATCACCAACAACCGCAATGGCGGTCCTGCCCCGATGGTTCCTTTGCGGTCACCTTCGGGGTCGGGAAGCGTGATGACATTTCTGCGCAGGTAAGCCGCCTGTGCCAGCAGGACAGGCATCAGCAATGCCCTGATCAACAGCTCCAATGCATGTTTGCGTGTCAGACGCCCACACCAATCGGGCAAGTGACCCCGGTGCCACCGATCCCACAATAGCCCGCCGGGTTTTTGGACAGATATTGCTGATGGTAGTCTTCGGCAAAATAGAACGTCGGCGCATCAATGATTTCGGTCGTAATCACTGCGTACCCGGCCTCAGACAGGCGTGGGGCAAAGGCTGATTTGGAGGCCTCTGCCGCGGCCATTTGCGCGGCAGAATAGGTATAGATACCCGAGCGATACTGCGTGCCCGCATCATTGCCTTGCCGCATGCCTTGGGTCGGGTCATGCCCTTCCCAGAATACCTGCAACAGTTGGTCATAGGAGATTACTGCCGGGTCATAGATCACACGAACAACCTCGTTATGGCCGGTTTTACCAGAGCAGACCTCTTCATAGGTGGCATTCGGGGTATGGCCACCGGCATAGCCGACCATCGTCGACTGCACGCCGTCCAGCTTCCAGAACATGCGCTCGACACCCCAGAAACAGCCCATACCAAACATGGCTTCTTCCATGCCCGCAGGCACCTCACCCGTCAGAGCGTTACCAAACACGTGGTGAGTGTCAGCGGTCGGGATAGCTTGGGCGCGACCCGGCAATGCAGCATCTTGCGCTACCATTTCAGATTTTGAGCGGTTCATGAAAAACATCTGTGTGCCTCCTATCAGAGTTACCCAAGATATAGCATTGACCGACGCATTTACTACTCTGCCGCAGCCAAAAGGCGGTGCTGGAACACGGTCTCGTGTCCAGGGGCGGGATGGCGTGGGATCAGAAGCGACAGCAAGAGCGATACAATAGCCATGCAGGCTGCCATCAAGAACACCAGCCCCGGCGACTGCAGCCAGACATAGCCAAGCAGCGCTGGCAGAAAGACAGCAGCGATATGGTTGATGGTGAAGGCAACAGCGGCTGTTGGTGCAATATCCTGCGGATCAGCGATTTTCTGAAAGTAGGTCTTGATCGCCAGAGCAAGGCTAAAGAACAGGTGGTTTACGATATAGAGTATCGTCGCCAGCAAGACGCCCCAACCAAAGTAATACAGACCGCCATAGGCAAAAAACACCAAACACAGGCCAACATATTCAAAGATCAGCGCTTTGCGCTCTCCAAAGAACTGCACCAGACCACCCAACAGCGGGGCGACAAACATGTTGATCAACAAGGTGATCATGAAAAGCTTAGTGATATCATCCACGTCAAAGCCAAACAGCTCGACCATCATGAAACCCGCGAAGACAACAAAGATCTGACGGCGCGCGCCAGACATGAATTGCAAGGCGTAGTACAGCCAATAGCGCTTGCGCAGGATCATCTTCTTGACCTGCGGATGCGGTGTCTCGAACTGCGGATAGGCAAGAAGGCAAACAGCCGCGACCACCGCCGTGAAGCCGCCCGAAAGCCAATAAACAATGTTGAAGGTCAGGTTAAAGCGGTCCCAGCTTGCCACGATCAGCAGGTAAACAACCAGCGTCGCGGCAGAGCCTGCCGACAAAATCCAGCCCAGCGTCTGCGGTGCTTTCTTTTTGTCGATCCACTGCAATTGCAGTGATTGGTTGACGGTTTCGTAGTAGTGAAAGCCAATCGACGACAGCATGGTGACCACCAGAATGCCACCCATCTGCGGAAACTGTGCGGTCACCGCCGTAGCAGCCCCCAACATGATCAACGCCACCAACCCCAAGATTTGTTCGCGGATAAACATGATCAGGGCGATCACCCCAATAGCAAAGAAACCAGGGATTTCGCGCACCGTGTGCAACCAGCCAATGTCGGACCCGTCAAAGTCCGCCACTTCGATCACAAAGTTATTGAGTAGCGCCGACCACGTCGCAAAGGCAATCGGCATTGCCATCGCCATCACAAACAACAGTGACGTCGGACGACGCCACAGCGGCAGCGTATGTGCGTCTTCAAGGCGGACAATCTTCATGGGTCCGGCTTACTGCGAATTCGGCCCAATAGCGAGGGGAGGCGTCACATTAGCCGCCTAGAATCCCATCAAGATTTGAGATGATACTGATCAACAAAAGTGCGCCACAGATGATCACGGCCAGCCAGAAGACATACTGCATGATGATGGCACCGGTGCCAAAGCCGATGGCAAACAGGCCCAATGTGCGTTGTTCCTGACGAAATAGACTGACCGCACCAAGAATGGCGGCAAGCCCGCCAAGGACAGACCCGACAACCGTCATGATCTGTGTGATGCTAAAGGCACTCTGCGGTTCAGGCGCTGGCGCTTCTTCGCCGCTGATGGCGCGTTTGGCAGAATCGCGGATTTCTGCGGCGATCTCTCCAATCGAGGTGGCCGCGCTTTGCGTTGGCGGGTCCATGATGGCCGAGACCTGTATCGCCACAAGGGTCAGTGCAATCAGCCCGAAGATAAACCCGATCAGTCCAAAAGTCGGGCGAGGGGTCTGTGCTGTGGTGCTCATGTCAATGTCATCCCGCTGCAGTGCTGCAAATCTACGGTCACAATACCGACGGCAGGTGACATGGCTACCCCAGGTGGCGCGATTGCGCCGCAGTGGTGCACCTAGGCCATGTCCTGCACGGTTTGGTCAATCATGCCAAAGGTACTTTGGCCTGCCTCATCCTCCATCCAGATCTGCACTCTGTCGCCCGGCTGCATAAAGGGCGTTTGCGGCGCACCCTGCTGGATCGTCTCGATCATCCGCTGCTCTGCAATGCAAGCATACCCTGCCCCGCCTGCGGCCACGGTTTTGCCCGGCCCACCATCCAGTTTATTGGACACCGTGCCAGACCCCACAATCGTGCCCGCCGCAAGATTGCGGGTCTTGGCGGCATGGGCGATCAATGTGCCAAAATCAAAGGTCATGTCCTGCCCGCTTTGCAAACGGCCAAACGGAGCACCGTTCAGGTCAACACGCAAAATGCCGTGCAGTTTTCCGTCCTTCCAACCTGGCAAAGCATCCGGTGTGACCGCAACAGGCGAGAATGCGCAGGCTGGTTTGGATTGCACAAAGCCAAATCCCTTGCCCAGTTCAGCCGGGATCAGATTGCGCAGCGACACATCATTGCACAGCATCACAAACTGGATCGCCGCCAATGCTTCGTCCCGGTCGGCACCCATGCGCACAGGCCCTGTAATCACTGCGATCTCGCCCTCGAAATCAATGCCCCACGCAGGGTCACCGACAATCGGATCGGTGGGTGCCAGAAAACCGTCCGACCCACCCTGATACATCAACGGATCGGTCCAGAAACTTTGTGGCATCTGCGCGCCACGGGCCTGCCGGACCAGTTCGACATGGTTGACGTAGGCCGAGCCATCAAGGAACTGATAAGCGCGCGGGAGCGGTGACACGCAATGCGCCAAATCAAGCGCGCTTGCATCACCACCCACCTCAAAATTCATCACATCAATCGCTCTTTGCAAAGAGCGGCAGCTTGCATCAATGCGGCAGGACTTCAGGTCATCGCTGACAATAGCCAATGCACCGTCAGCACCCACCTCACCAGCGATTTGGACACTCGCAACTTTCAAAGTACCACTCCTGTTATTATCAGCCGTAGAATATTCTGAGGAGCGCCAGGGGTAAAACCCCTCGCATCGCGCGACGTCCAAAGCACGGCGTAATCATTTTTTGCCGGGCGTACCATCAAACTTCTTTTCCAGTGACGTCCAGCAATCAATGTAGTCATCCTGCAAAGGCGCTTGCTTGCCTGCGAAGGCCGTCAGATGCTGCGGAAACCGGGTCTCGAACATGAACGACATCGTGTTGTCCAGCTTCTCTGCCTTCAGGTCGGCATTGCTTGCCCCCTCAAAGGCATTCTTATCAGGCCCATGCGGCAGCATCATATTGTGCAGCGACATCCCACCCGGCACAAATCCCTTCGGCTTGGCATCGTATTGGCCGTAAATATTGCCCATCAGTTCCGACATGATGTTCTTGTGGTACCATGGCGGGCGAAATGTATCCTCTGCCACCATCCAGCGTTCCCGAAACAGGACAAAATCGATATTAGCGGTGCCCGGCTGACCAGAGGGGGCGGTCAACACGGTGAAAATTGACGGGTCGGGATGATCGAACAGGATCGCACCCACCGGGCAATAGGTACTCAGATCGTATTTCATCGGGGCATAGTTGCCGTGCCAGGCGACCACATCGAGCGGGCTGTGCCCGATATTGGTGCGGTGAAACTGCCCGCACCATTTGACCGTGACGGTCGAGGGGGTCTCGCGGTCTTCATAGGCGGCCACAGGCGCTTTGAAATCACGCGGGTTCGCCATGCAGTTCGCCCCAATCGGCCCCCTGCCCGGCAGTTCGAATTTCTGGCCATAGTTCTCGCAAACAAATCCACGCGCCGGGCCATCCAGCACTTCCACGCGATAAACCAGCCCACGTGGAATGATCGCAATCTCTTGCGGGGCAAGGTCGATGATCCCCAACTCTGTGGCAAAACGCAGCCGTCCTTCCTGCGGGACAACCAGCAATTCGCTATCGGCAGAGAAGAAGTAGTCGTCCACCATACTCTCGGTCACTAGATAGATATGACTGGCCATACCAACCTGGGTATTCACATCCCCCGCGGTCGTCATTGTGCGCATACCTGTCAGCCAAGTGGTCAGCTCATCGCTTTGCGGCAACGGATCCCAGCGGTATTGGCCAAGGCTGGTGACGTCCTCAACAACATGGGGCGCGGATTTCCAATAAGGCAGATCAATGCGCTGATAACGATGTGAGTGTTTCACGGATGGCCGGATGCGATAACACCATGTGCGCTCTGGGCGCTCATGGGTAAATGCGGTGCCGGATAACTGCTCGCCATAAAGACCATAGTTGCACTTTTGTGGGCTGTTCATGCCTTGCGGCAATGCGTCTGGCAGTGCTTCTGTTTCAAAGTCATTGCCAAATCCGGGCATGTACCCCGCGTTTGGGCCAGGCAAGGACGGCGCTTGCACCATGCGGTCTGGGACAGTGTGAGTATTCATCGCTTTATCCTCCGTTGCGGATCGCATATTAGTTACTTTTGTAACTAACAAGAGGCTCAGCCAAGATGAAACAGGATTTTGAACTACAGAATTTCCTGCCTTACATGCTCAATCAGGCGGCAGAGGCTTCGGGATTGGCGTTTCAAAAACACTACAAAGATCGCTACGGCATGCTACGCACCGAATGGCGGGTATTGTTTCATCTGGGGCGTTATGGCGGGTTGACCGCAAAAGAAATCGGCAGCCGGGCACGCGTGCATAAAACGAAAATCAGCCGGGCGGTGGCAGCGCTTGAGGCAAAGCGGTTCCTGACCCGCACAGAGCAGCCAAACGACCGCCGCCACGAAACCCTGTCGCTCACACCCGCAGGGCATAGCGCCTTTGAGGAAATTTGCAGCGCTGCCCAGCGCTTTGACGACCGGATTGCGACGCGGTTCACAGCGCATGAGGTGGCGGTGCTGCGTAAGTGTCTGGCGCAGATTGCGGGGCGCGGGTCTGCACGCGAGGATTCCAGCATCTAATTCCGCGATAGACTGTTGACTCACGCAAATGCGCTCCTTACCTACGCTGCGTTATCACTCGCACCCGGTGAGTGCTAACATGGGAGAAACTCGAACTGGAGAAGTTCTGAAATGGCATTTACACCACTTCACGACCGTGTACTGGTCCGTCGCCTTGAAGGTGACGAAAAGACAGCAGGCGGCCTGATCATTCCTGACAACGCCAAAGAAAAACCAGCCGAAGGCGAAGTCGTCAGCGTTGGCGAAGGTGCCCGTAAGGACAGCGGCGAATTGATCGCAATGTCCGTCAAGGCAGGCGACAAAGTGCTGTTCGGCAAATGGTCCGGCACAGAGGTCAAGATCGACGGCGAAGACCTGTTGATCATGAAGGAAAGCGACATCCTCGGCACACTTTAAGCCGACGAAATCGCCCCTACTACTTATCTAATTCAAGGAGCACATGAAAATGGCTGCTAAGGACGTCAAATTCGACACAGATGCACGCAATCGCATGCTGACAGGTGTCAACACCCTTGCCAACGCGGTGAAGGTTACTCTGGGCCCCAAGGGCCGCAACGTTGTTCTGGACAAATCGTTCGGCGCACCGCGCATCACCAAAGATGGTGTATCCGTCGCCAAAGAGATCGAGCTTGAAGACAAGTTCGAAAACATGGGCGCGCAGATGGTCAAAGAAGTGGCCAGCCGCACCAACGACGAAGCCGGTGACGGTACAACAACAGCCACAGTTCTTGCTCAGGCGATCGTTCGCGAAGGCATGAAATCTGTCGCTGCTGGCATGAACCCAATGGACCTCAAGCGCGGCATCGACCTTGCAACGCTGAAAGTTGTTGAAGCCATCAAAGGCGCAGCCCGCCCTGTATCTGACAGCGACGAAGTTGCGCAGGTTGGTACAATCTCTGCAAACGGCGAAGAAGAAATCGGCCGTCAGATCGCGGACGCGATGCAGAAGGTTGGCAACGAAGGCGTCATCACTGTTGAAGAGAACAAAGGTCTTGAGACAGAGACTGATGTTGTAGAAGGCATGCAGTTCGACCGCGGTTACCTGTCCCCTTATTTTGTCACCAACCCTGACAAAATGACGACAGAGCTGGAAGACGCGATCATCCTGTTGCACGAGAAGAAACTCTCTTCCCTGCAGCCAATGGTTCCGCTGCTCGAGTCTGTCATCCAGTCCGGCAAGCCCCTCCTGATCATCGCAGAAGATGTTGAAGGCGAAGCACTGGCCACACTCGTTGTGAACAAGCTGCGCGGCGGTCTGAAAATCGCTGCTGTGAAGGCGCCAGGCTTTGGTGACCGTCGCAAAGCCATGCTGCAGGACATCGCGATCCTGACAGGTGGTCAGGTGATTTCCGAAGACCTCGGCATGAAGCTGGAAAACGTCACAATCGACATGCTGGGTTCCGCCAAGCGCGTGGCCATCACCAAAGACGAGACAACCATCGTCGACGGTGCCGGCGACAAAGGCGAGATCGAAGCACGTGTTGCTCAGATCCGTGGCCAGATCGAAGAAACAACCTCCGACTACGACCGTGAAAAACTGCAAGAGCGTGTGGCCAAACTGGCTGGCGGTGTTGCTGTGATCCGCGTCGGCGGCATGTCCGAAGTGGAAGTCAAAGAGCGTAAAGACCGCGTTGACGATGCCCTGAACGCGACACGTGCCGCTGTTCAAGAAGGTGTTGTTGTCGGTGGCGGTGTTGCCCTGATCCAGGGTGGCAAGGCGCTTGAGGGTCTGGAGGGTGCAAACTCTGACCAGAGCGTTGGTATCTCCATCGTGCGCAAAGCCATCGAAGCACCATTGCGTCAGATCGCTGAAAACTCCGGCGTCGACGGTTCTGTTGTTGCGGGCAAAATCCGTGAAAGCAATGACGCCGCATTCGGCTTCAACGCGCAAACGGAAGAGTATGGCGACCTGTTCAAGTTCGGTGTCATCGACCCTGCCAAAGTTGTGCGCACAGCGCTGCAAGACGCTGCCTCTGTTGCTGGTCTTTTGATCACAACCGAAGCGATGGTCGCAGACAAGCCAGCCAAAGACGGCGGTGCAGCTGCCGGCGGCGGCATGCCCGACATGGGCGGCATGGGCGGCATGATGTAAAATGCGGCTTGGGCTCTGCCCAAACGCGTTTCGCATGCGATAGGGTTTTGCTTGCAAACACCCAGAACATGCAGCCTTGAAGAATAGGAAAGGGCGGCTCTCTCCAGAGCCGCCCTTTTCTCATCCCGTAGGGTGGGTGAAACCCACGTGCCTGCATCGTCGCTGTTTCGGCGCGTGGGTTTCACCCACCCTACCGATCCGTTCGTTTGATCTCATAGGTCACACAAGGCACGTCATAATGCGTCTGGATACCGATGTAGGTCATGCCCAACCGCTCCATCACACGTGCCGACGCCTTGTTCTCGGGGTCTGTCACGGCCACCAGACGGCTTTCACCAATCACATCAAACCCATAGCGCATCACGGCCCGACCCGCCTCGGTCGCATAGCCCTTGCCCTGCCCCGCAGGACGCAATCGCCAGCCAATCTCAAGCGGGTTGGTCTCGACATGGGCCAAATGCTGCAAGCAAGCCGCGCCAACCAGCGCCTCTGCTTCCCGCTCAATCACCGACCACCAGCCAAACCCGTTTCGCGCCCAGACGTGCTGCTGCCGCGCGATACTTGTCGCAACCTCTTCTCGCGTCTGAGGTGGCCCGAGGTGGCGCATCACCTCTGGGTCAGAATTCATGGCATACAGACCATCAAGATGCGCAGGGGCGTATGGAACAAGCTGCAGGCGTTCAGTGATGATAGTAGTGTCTGCTGCTGTCATCATTTGCCCCCTCGTATTTCGACCACGATAGGACACGCGGTGTTGTCGGCAAAGCCCCCTTTCCATTCGCTGCGATCCAGTATCAACTCTGCCAAAATACCAAGGGGATCAGACATGCCAGACATCGGCGTCATCGGCCTAGGGCGCATGGGGACTGCCATCGCCCAGCGCCTGCAATCGCAAGGCAAACCCGTCACCAGTTGGACACGCAGCGGCCGCGCTGCCGAGGGTGTCAGAATTACACTTGACCTTGCCAGCGCAGTGGCGCAAAGCGACATCCTGATCCTCAGCCTATATGACGATGCAGCCGTCGCCGATGTGCTGGAACAGATGTTGACGCTTGATGTGACCGGCAAGTTGATCATCGACACCAGCACCGTTCTGCCGACCGTCCTTACCGACCGTCATGATCGCATCACTACTGCGGGTGCAAAGGCTGTTGACGCGCCCATCTCTGGCGGACCGGAACTGGTGGCAGCAGGACGTTGCGGCATTTTTATTGGTGGTGACGATCATGCGGCAGGATCCGCGCAAAAGGCGCTAACAGCGCTGTCGGATCGTATTTTCCACGTCGGCCCATTAGGCGCTGGCCTGGTCATGAAAACCGTGAACAACGCGATGTTGCAGGTCTATATGCAAGGGCTGGAAGAACTGTTGCCATTGGCCAAACGGGCGGGGCTACCGCTGGAAACAGCCATCACCATCCTTAGTGGTGGCCCGGCGGGCGTGCCCATGGTGCGCGACCGCATCCCCAAGGTTCTTGGCGCAGACAAGACCGTTGGATTCCCGATCTCGGCGATCCTCAAGGACAATAGGATCTTCAAAAATGTGCTTGCGGCCTATGATCTGCAATCCCCCGTTTTGGATATGGCAGGCGATCATCTGGACCGCGCTATTGCTGACGGGCGGGGCGATGCCGACCCCGCGCAATTGATTGCAGCCTTCTATGACCGTGGATAAGACACCCAACACATGACACCGCTGAAAACCTTTGCACTGACATGCGTGATCATGTGCGCCTTTGCCGCCAATTCCCTGCTGAACCGGCTGGGTGTTGCAATTCAACACATGGACCCGATGGATTTTGCCACAGTGCGCACGGCTGCGGGGGCTGTGATGCTTTGGGTGCTGGTGATAGGACGGAATGGCCCAAAACCCGCCCTTTTCAAGGCTCGCCGGTTTGCGGGCGCGGCGGCGCTTGCCGTTTACATGGTAGGGTTCTCTTGGGCATATATCACGCTGGATGCTGGCCTTGGCGCATTGATCCTTTTTGGCGTGCTACAGATCGTTGTCTTCGGCTGGGCCGTGGTCGAAGGCGGGCATATTCCATTGCTGCGCTGGGTCGGCGCAGCGATTGCGCTGGCAGGGCTTTGCGTGTTGCTTTGGCCGTCGGGTGAGGCCGCTTTGCCTTTGGGCGGAGCGCTTGCCATGACCGTCGCTGGGGCGGCCTGGGCGGCGTATACACTTCTGGGACGTGGTGAGGCAGACCCATTAGGCGCAACGGCAAGCAACTTTCTGTTGTGCCTGCCGCTGGTGGCCGCCGTAATGCTGGCGACGCAGATCGGACCAATGCCCATTCCAGGCGTGATCACCGCAATCATCGCTGGGGCTGTCACCTCAGGGCTGGGGTATGCGCTGTGGTATCGGGTGCTGCCCAGCTTGCCCACAACCGTTGCTGGCATTGCACAGCTGAGCGTGCCGGTGATTGCAGTTGCGGCAGGCGTGGCCCTTCTGGGTGAAGACCTCAGTGCGCGCCTGATCATTGCGGGGGCTTTGGTACTTGGTGGGATCGCGGTTTCGCTCTCTGTGCGACGTTAGGTTTCTTGCATGCGGCCCTTTTGTCACCGCGTGCCCGTGCTAGATATATCTAATGAGCCGTCTTTTTGCATCAATCATCGGGGCTTTCATGGCCACCTCTGCTGCCGCGCAGGAATGCGTGGTCATGCTCCATGGTCTTGCACGGACCGAGATTTCCTTTACCCCCATGCAACTGGTGCTTGAGGACGCAGGTTATCAGGTCATCAATCGCGGCTACCCATCAACAACTGCACCGATCCAGACACTGGTTGAGGAACATCTGACCGAAGATGTCGCCGCTTGCGGTCATAACCGGGTCAACTTCGTGACCCACTCGATGGGCGGTATCCTTGTACGCGCATGGCTGACCAACAACCGCCCCGAAAAGATGGGCCGCGTTGTGATGCTGGGCCCACCCAATGGTGGCTCTGAGTTGGTGGATATCTTTGGTGATTTTGAACCGTTTCAATGGGTAAACGGCCCGGCGGGACTGCAGCTTGGGACCGATGAAAGCAGCCTGCCCAATCAGCTTGACCTACTGCCCTACGAGATTGGAATTATCGCCGGGGATCGCTCGCTCAACCCGGTTTACTCTGCCCTGATCGACGGGCCGGACGATGGCAAAGTCTCTGTCGCCTCAACCCGGCTCGAAGGCATGCAGGATCACATTGTTTTGCCGGTGACGCATACCTTCATGATGAACAATCCACTTGTGATGGAAGAGGTGATGCTGTTCTTGCGAGAAGGCCGTTTCAATCACAACCTCAGCTTGATGGATGTCATGTTCGATGACGACTAGGGCTGGATAATCCGGTTCACATGGCCCATCTTGCGGCCCGGTTTGACCTCTGCCTTGCCGTATAGGTGGATCGCCGCGTCGGTCTTGGCCAGGTCCGGCACCCGGTCCATATCGTCACCGATCAGGTTCTCCATCACGACAGCTGCGTGGCGTGACCCATCGCCCAATGGCCAACCAGCAACCGCCCGCATGTGCTGCTCAAACTGGCAAATCGTGCAGCCGTTTTGCGTCCAGTGACCAGAATTATGCACACGCGGTGCGATTTCATTCACGATCAGACCCTGCGGTGTCACAAACAGCTCCACCCCCATGACACCAACATAATCCAGCGCATTCAGGATGCGCGCAGCAATCAACACCGCATCGGTGCGCTGCGACGGGCTCAGCTTTGCGGGCACCGTGGTGGTGCGCAAAATGCCAACCTCATGCACGTTTTCACCCGGGTCATAGCAGGCCACTGCCCCGTCAGGGCCGCGCGCGCCAATGACTGAAACCTCATGGCTGAAATTGACAAACCCTTCAAGAATCGCAGGCGCACCAGCCATATCAGCGAGCGCACCCACCGCATCATCCGGCGTCATGATCCGCGCCTGCCCTTTCCCATCATACCCAAGGCGGCGGGTCTTGAGGATGGCTGGCGTTCCAATGCTGGCAATCGCCGCATCAAGGTCAGCCGCATTCGCTACATCTGCAAAGGGGGCGGTTTGCAGGCCAAGCTCTTGCAGAAAGGTCTTTTCCGTCAAACGGTCCTGACTGGTGGCCAAGGCCTGTCGGCCCGGATGGATCGGAGCAAGCGCTTCAAGCAGATCAAGGGCCGAGGTCGGGATGTTTTCAAATTCATAGGTGATGACATCGACGGCATTCCCAAAGGCAGTCAACGCAACCTCATCATAGTAACTTGCCGTTGTCACCTGATGGGCAACATCGCCAGCAGGCGCACCTGCGCCGGGTTCAAAAATATGGGTTTTCAGGCCCAGCCGTGCTGCGGCCACAGACAGCATGCGGCCCAACTGGCCACCACCCAGAATGCCAATGGTCGCCCCAACAGGCAGCGGCCTATTCATCGGTTGGCTCATCGGGAATAGAGGCGCTCAGGTCGCTACGCCATTGGTCCAGACGGGCAGCCAAATCAGCGTCCTGGAGCGCTAGAATACCTGCGGCCATCAGGCCACCATTCTTGGCCCCTGCCGCACCAATCGCCATCGTTGCCACTGGAAAACCGCGCGGCATCTGCAAAATCGAATACAGACTGTCCACACCCGAAAGCGCATTGGTCTGCACCGGAATACCGATCACCGGCACGCGGGTCTTTGACGCCATCATGCCAGGCAGATGCGCTGCACCTCCGGCCCCGGCAACAATGACCTGCAATCCACGATCCACTGCCGTCTTGCCATAGTTCCACAACCGATCAGGCGTGCGGTGCGCCGAGACGATCTTTGCCTCATAGGCGATCCCCAATTCATCAAGAACGTCCGCCGCTTCGCGCATGGTGGGCCAATCTGATTGACTCCCCATGATAATGCCGACTTGAGGTTTGGTCATGTGCCTGTCCCACCTTGAAAAGGAAGCGGCACTATAGCCATGGCAGACCGCACTGCAACGCCTGTCAGGCGATAATATCAGGCAGAATGCGATCTTCGAGCTGGGTGATCTGATCCTTGAGAAAGAGTTTCTGCTTTTTCAGCCGTTTGAGCGTCAGCATATCAGCCGCACCCCGCTCGTGCAGGGCGGCAATCGCCTCATCAAGATCACGATGCTCGTGACGCAGCACCTCCAGTTTCACCCGGAGCACCTCGGTCTGTTCCATCTTGGCGGTTGTGTTCATCGCGGGGTTGCTCAATTCCTGTTCTTTGGATGTAGTCTAGCGCGGGTTGAGGCGCATTTGCTACGACTTCCTCTTGATCATATGGGGTCTCCACCCCATATTTTTGACAAAGGTCGCCGTAGACGGGGCCTGAAACCTGACAGTCGCTTAAAAAGGGCATGTCTTATGACAAAATTGGCTTTGGGAACGCACCCATTCCTTTTGGGGTTTGAACAGCTGGAACGGCTGGTTGAACGGACCGCAAAGAACGGCAACGAAGGCTACCCACCTTACAATATCGAACAAACCTCCGAAAACTCCTATCGGATCACACTGGCCGTCGCCGGTTTCGCCGAAGGTGATCTTGCAATCACCGTGGAAGACAGCGCGCTTGTTATCCGTGGACGGCAATCAGATGACAGCGACGGCAGGGTTTTTCTGCACCGGGGCATTGCGGCCCGACAGTTCCAGCGTTCATTCGTGCTCGCTGACGGTGTCGATGTGGGCGAGGCGGTGATGGAAAACGGCCTGCTCCACGTCGATCTGACACGGGCAGAGCCGGAACGGATCGTGCAAACCATCAACATCAAGAAAGGGTAAGACATGGATACGAAGTTTGACCTCGAAAAGATCGGCCAAGATGTCGTCTATGTGAAACCTATTCTGGCAGCCGATCTGCCTGCCGACATGCAGGAACAAGTCGGTGATCTGGAAGAATTATTCGCCGTCCACAATGCATCAGGCGAACAGTTGGCCGTCGTAGCCGACCGTAAGCTGGCGTTTCATTTGGCCCGCGAAAATGACATGAACCCGGTGCGTGTTCACTGAATTAAGTAAGGTGGATCTTCATCCACCTTACCCTTATGCTTTGATCAGCCCCATGCTTTCCAGCTTCAAGATCACTTGATGTGCGCAGTTGTCCACCGGCACACTTTCGGTTTCCAGCCTGATCTCGGGGTTTTCGGGCACATCATAGGGGTCGGAAATCCCCGTGAATTCCTTGATCTTCCCCGCGCGTGCAAGCTTGTATAGCCCCTTGCGGTCGCGCCGTTCGCATTCTTCGATGGATGTCGCCACATGCACCTCGACAAAGGCACCAAAGGCCTCCACGTCCTCGCGCACGGCACGGCGTGTTGTGTCATAGGGCGCAATCGGCGCACAAATGGCGATGCCGCCGTTCTTGGTGATTTCTGACGCGACATAGCCAATGCGGCGAATGTTCAGATCACGATGTTCCTTGCTGAACCCCAATTCAGACGACAGGTTCTTGCGCACGATGTCACCATCTAGCAAGGTCACAGGCCGCCCGCCCATTTCCATCAACTTGACCATCAGCGCATTGGCAACGGTCGATTTGCCAGACCCTGAAAAGCCGGTGAAGAACACGGTAAAACCCTGTTCCGCCCGTGGCGGCCGCGTCTTGCGCAGCTCTTCGACCACCGCAGGGAAAGAGAACCATTCAGGAATCTCCAAACCTTCGGACAGACGGCGGCGCAGCTCTGTCCCCGAGATATTGAGGATCGTGACATTGTCCTTATCCAAAATCTCATCTGCTGGTTCGTATTGGGCGCGGTCCTGCACATAGACCATGTGCTTAAAGTCGACCATTTCGATGCCCATCTCGTCCTGATGCGCGCGGAACAGGTCCTGCGCATCATAGGCGCCGTAGAAATCCTCGCCGGCGGAATTCTTGCCGGGGCCTGCGTGATCACGCCCCACGATGAAATGGGTGCAACCGTGGTTCTTGCGGATCAGCCCGTGCCAGACCGCCTCGCGGGGGCCCGCCATACGCATGGCGAGGTTTAGCAGGCTCATCGTCGTTGTGGATGACGGGTATTGGTCGAGCACCGCCTCGTAACAGCGCACGCGGGTGAAGTGATCAATGTCGCCGGGTTTGGTCATACCCACAACAGGGTGGATCAGTAGGTTGGCTTGCGCCTCTTTCGCGGCGCGGAAGGTCAGTTCCTGATGCGCGCGGTGCAGCGGATTGCGGGTCTGGAAGGCCACAACCTTGCGCCAACCCAACTTGCGGAAATACGCGCGCAGCTCATTGGGCGTGTCGCGACGGCCGCGGAAATCGTAATGCACGGGCTGCTGGATGCCTATCACCGGGCCACCCAGATAGACGGCGCCGGCGCTATTGTGCAGATAGTTGACCGCCGGGTGTGCCGGATCATTGGCACCGAAAACCATCTCGGCCTCATGCGCCTTATTCGGCACCCATTTGTCGGTCACAGTCATTGTGGCAAGGATCACGCCTTCTTGGTCGCGCAGGGCAATGTCCTGACCCAACTCTACCGTTGCGGCAAAATCTTCAGAGACGTCCAAGGTGACCGGCATCGGCCACAACGCCCCATCTTCCAGACGCATTGTGTCCACGACGCTGGTATAGTCAGCCTCTGACAGGAAACCCTTGAGCGGGTTGAAGCCGCCGTTCATCAACAGCTCCAGATCACAAATCTGACGCGGGGTCAGATCGTGGCTGGTCAGCTCTGCGGCGTCCAGTTTCATCTTCTGGGCGCTGTCGTAGGACACATAAAGTTCAGGGATCGGGGTCAAATCCTGGGCCATAAAATTCTCAAATACCATGCGGTTGCGGTTGAGCGAGGCATAGACCTTGCCACCCAAGAAAGTCTAGCAGGCAAAGCTAAAAAGACGAACGTCCCACATTCGGGGATGAATGCAAAACATCGGCGCGTTGGTTGGGTGGATAGCGTAACGGCGCTACTGCATAAACACCCAAGACACAGACGTACCATCTACAGATAGCGCCGCACCCTGCCCCCTGTTTCATGAGAATAGCGCGACATGTCAGCACTCAGGCGCGGTGCATGCGGCATAGCGCACCGATTGACCATCACGATGAAACTGAAATTCCTGACGGATCACGCCATCCAGAACACTGTCAGTATTTTGTGCAAAGACGATACAATAGAGGTTCGTGTTCAGCGCTGTGAACAACAGGTGGCGCCTACTCCGCCGCTTCCATTGTCTGGCTGTCTTCCATTTCCGCAATGAACTTCTCAGCGTCCAGAGCGGCCATGCAGCCCATGCCAGCCGAGGTCACAGCTTGCCGATAGACGTGATCTGTCAGATCGCCAGCGGCAAAGACACCGGGAATTTCGGTCTTGGTCGTGCCCGGCGCCACTTTGACATAGCCGCCGTTGTGGGTTTCCAGCTGATCCTTGACCAACTCAGCCGCCGGGGCATGGCCGATAGCAACAAACACACCCTTGGCCGGAATTTCGGTGATCTCGCCGGTCGTGGTATGTTTGACGCGAACGCCTTCCACGCCCAACGGGTTATCAGTGCCAAAGACTTCTTGGACTTCGTGGAACCAGAGCGTCTCAATCTTGGGGTTGTTGAACAGGCGGTTCTGCAAGATCTTCTCGGCGCGCAACTCATCACGGCGATGCACCAACGTGACCTTGGACGCGAAGTTGGTCAAAAACAGCGCTTCTTCCACAGCAGTGTTGCCACCACCCACCACGACAATCTCTTGACCGCGATAAAAGAACCCGTCGCAGGTCGCGCAGGCGCTGACGCCGAAGCCCTTGAATTTTTCTTCAGTAGGCAGGCCCAACCATTTGGCGCGCGCACCGGTGCAAAGGATGACAGCATCTGCTGTGAAAACAGCACCGCTATCGCAGGTCGCCGTAAAGGGCCGATTTTGCAGGTCCAGCGACGTGACGATATCCCCCACAATCTCGCACCCCATGGCGCGCGCGTGAGCCTCCATGCGCACCATCAGGTCGGGACCTTGCACCTCGGTATCGCCGGGCCAGTTTTCAACCTCGGTTGTTGTGGTCAACTGACCACCCGGCTCGATGCCTTGGATCAGCACTGGCTCCAGCATCGCGCGGGATGCATAGACGCCCGCAGTATAGCCCGCAGGGCCAGAGCCGATGATCAGAACTTTGACGTGGCGAGTATCGGTCATGGTAGCCTCTTGCGGGTTGGGGTGATCCCGATATAGCTGCGCTTTACCGGTGATGAAAGAGGGCACAGAACACCAAAAATGGTGCGTTCTTTTGTTGCGGCCCTTTGAAATATTGTTGCGCAGCGACACAATGTTGCGTATCATTTGCAAAAATATCAGGGAACAAACGATGCCAGGCACAAAACTCGACGAAATCGACCGGATGATTCTGGCAGAGCTTCAGGCGGACGGTCGTATGACAAATGTCGAGTTGGCCAAACGTGTTGGCATTTCCGCCCCGCCCTGCCTGCGCCGGGTGCGCACGCTGGAGGAACAGGGGTTCATTCAAGGCTATCACGCCGACGTCAATCCCCGCGAGTTGGGCTTTGAAGTGCAAGTCTTTGCCATGGTAGGTCTGGTCAGTCAGGCCGAAGCCGACCTGAGCGCCTTTGAAACCCGTTGCCAAGGCTGGCCCTTGGTGCGCGAGTGTCACATGCTGAACGGCGAGGTGGATTTCATCCTCAAATGCGTGGCCCCTGATCTGCGGACCTTCCAACGGTTCCTGACCGAGGAACTGACCAGCGCTGAAAACGTGGCTTCGGTCAAAACTTCATTGGTCATTCGCGGTGCCAAGGATGAACCGGGCGTACCCTTTGACGTGCTCGAAGCGCGATTGGCACAAGAGGCCTAGCGGCTGACGATCGCGGCCAGCTCGGCCGCTGCATCCTGCAATGGGTCTAGGAATTCGGTTAATTCGGGAAGGTCGTGGCGCAGTTCGGGCGCGTGGATGGACAGGGTTGAAAGCAGCCTGCCCCGGTCATCCGTGATCGGCACGGCAATCGCGGTCATGCCTTCCATGAATTCCTGATCGTCAGCAGCATAACCGCGGTTGCGTGTCAGTTCCAACTCCTGACGCAGTTCGTCAGGGTTAGTAATCGTCTTCTCGGTCTGCTTGTTGAGAGTGTAGTTGCGCAAGAAGCGGTCAAGGTAGTCATGTCTGAGCGTGGACAGATACATCTTGCCACTGGCCGTACAATGAAACGGCACCTGCGTGCCCACAGGCAGTTGGATGCGCAACGGCCAATGGGTTTCAACCCGGTCAAGGTAGAACATGCCGTCGCGCTCTGGGATCGCCAGATTGCAGGTCTCGCCCACCTTGATGGCTAGCGCCTTGAGCACCGCAAGGCGCACCGTGCGCAGATGTTCCGACGAAAGCGTATTGGTGGCCAGCAATCGCATCCGCCGGCCCGGACTGTAGGACCGCCCGTCAATATCGCGTTGCAGGAACCCTTCTGCCTCGGCTGTGGCAAAGAGACGGTGAATGGTGGGTTTGGGCAGGCCCATCACCTCATTCACCGTTGCCGGGGTCACAGGCACACCGACCTTCGCCACCTCCTCTAGCAAAAAAAGCAGCCGGAGGTTGGTTGGAATTTGGCCGGAGTTGCCTTCATTTTCGTCAGTCATTGTCACCTTACTGTCCCGGCAGGATTGCCAATGCTGTTTGCGGAACAAGTGCTACAAAGAACCAAACGCTGATCAATGCAATCAGATAAGGCACAATATAGCGCAACAGTCGGAAATACGGCACGCCCGTCACACCTGACGCCACATATAGGTTCAAACCGTATGGTGGCGTAACAAACCCGATGGAGGCACCAACAAGGAACACAACCGCAAAGTGGATCGGATCAATACCAACCGACGCCGCGATGGGGGCCAGGATAGGTGCAAGAATGATTGTCACCGGCAGGGATTCAAGAATCATCCCGGTCACAAACACAATCGCCATCGATGTGAACAACACCGCATAATAGCCGCCCATACCGGTGACAAAGTCACCGATAAAGTCTTTGGCGCCCAGCGATGACATTACCTGCTGCATGGCAACTGAAACCGCAATCAAAGGCACAAGGATGCCCGAGATCTGTGCAGACCGTGATACGATCGACGGGATCTGTGGAAGGGTGAAGCCTTCGACAACGAACATCGATCCATAGCTCTTTTGTTCGACAGGAAGTTCAGCAGAGCTGCCCATGATCTTGTTCAGCGGATAAGATACCAGACCAATGAACACACAAAAGCCCACGGTGACACCCGCCGCCTCGGTCGGTGAGAAACGACCAGTGTAGATACCCCAAAGCACCAGACCGATGGCAAAGAAGCCCAACCATGCGCCGATGCCCGTCTTGACCATGCGCGAAATCGACAGACCGATCAAAACGCCCCAGCCGTTAATCGTGCAGATGATGAAAGCCGCCGTCATCATGCCCAGAACCATCAGCGATCCTGGAATGATACCCGCGACAAACAGATCCGAAATCGGCAGGTTCATCAAGAAACCGTAAACAATGAAAATGATCGATGGCGGGATGATGATACCCACCGTGCCGCCCGCTGCAGCCGTGGCAGCAGAGAAGCGTTCATCATAGTTACCTTTCACCATTTCGGGGTGCAGCATCGAACCAATGGTCGCTGTCGTCGCCGAATTGGAACCAGAGATCGCAGCGAAAAGGCCACAAGCCGCAATAGATGCCATTGCAAGACCGCCACGTAGCCACCCCAAACAAGAATAAGCAAAATCCGACAATCGTCGGGCAATCCCTGATTGGTTGATCAGATCGCCGGTCAGAATAAACAGCGGCATCGCCAGCAGGGCAAAGCCTTTGCTGAACACGTTGATCAACTCATTGCCGGTATTGGCCAAAGGCAGCTCAATCACAAAGCTGATACCGATGACCCAGTAAAAGATGATCAGCAAAACAGGCGTGCCCAGCATAAAAAACAGCGTCACGGCCAGAGAGATAAGCGTAATCCATGTACCGTCAGACATCACACGTCCCCCCCGATAACAGCTTGTTTGATAATCGGCGTACCAGCCTTGTAATTGTTGTAGTCCTCAAGCCAGTTGCCGATCACGCGGCCTGACATCAAGGTAAAGGCGATCGGCACGGTGATGTAGAACCACCACTTCATGACGTCGTCGACGCCGTCGACCAATTGAAAGTTGTCAGCTGACAGCGCAGTAAACCGCAGCGATGTTGTAATCGCGATCCAGCAAAAACCGAACCAAAGGACGGCATCTAGGGTCAGCGTCGCCATTTGGCCTGTTGGAGCCATCTTGGAACGGAATTCGCTAAAGCTCAGGTGCGTGCGCAGCTTGACGTTATAGGAACAGGCGAACCAGGCCATAACCATGAACAAGAAGGGCGGCACTGTTGTTGACCCAGACCACTGGCTTGAAAAGACAAAACGGTCAATCACACCCCAACAGATGATGCCTGCAATGATCAAATACATGACCACTGATGTGGTTCGTTCCAGGTGCCTCTCCAAGAATGGTACTTTGGCATACATGATATGCGCCACGAGGCCGCCCAGGAAAGTCAGGACGAAACAGAACAACCACATGCCGTCCGCATCGAACGCCTGGCGCATGTCCCACGTACTGCCAGAGAAGATGGCCGGTATCACCGCCACCGCTTCAGCCAATATCGACATCTAGGTTCCCCCCTATTGTGTCAGAGTGCCGCCGCTATGGGGCGGTCTTATTGATGTGAAACGGGCCGGCCGAACTCCTCATTCGGCCGGCCCCATTCGATGTGTTAGCGAGTGGTCGGGTTAGCTCTTCCACCAGCGACGTGGTTCAACATTCTCTGGCAGTGTGTCTGCAGAGATCGTGCGTACCTCGTCATAGATTTCCTGATACGTATCCAGACCACCGGACCAGCCGTTCAGACGCTCGCGCCACTGTTCCCACAGTTGCGGCTGGAATTCAGGTGAACACATTTCTTCGGCTTTACGAATCTCTTCTGCAGAGAGGAACGCGTTGCGCACGTTATTCTGAGCAAAGATCGTATTTGGAAGCTGTGGATCAGACTGACCCACTGTGTTGATCAGAGCCACTTCGTTGGCAGCCTGAACATGTGTCTGCGCCCAATAGGACGACTCCATCACCGCATCCTGCAGATACCCATCAAGGCTATCAAAGACAGAGGCAGACATGGCTGTGTGCTCTGTACCGCAGAAGAAGTTCAGGTGAACAGATTGAGACACAACCGGTGCCATGTTCGCATATGCAACCGCAGACGCCCATGTTTCCGCACCATCGATCAGGCCTTGCTTGAGACCATCAAGTGTTTCTTCCCATGCCACCGGAACCGGGTTCAGGTTCAACGCTTCCATCGCGATGCGACCAAGCTGTGTGCCTGTGACACGGTTCTTTGTACCGGCCAGCTCATCAATTGATGTCACTGTTGGCTTGTCTTCAAAGTTCAGACCCAGCTGGATGCCGCGCAATTCAGCGTGGCTGAACAGGAACTTCAGACCGTGACGCTTCTCATAAGGTTCACGCAGCAACGCCATAGAGGCTGGTGAATAGAGGAAGTGATACTGGTCCGCGCGGTTACGGAACATATAGGCATAATCCAGCACGTTCAGATATGGCGCACCACCGGCAGAGTTCTGTGTTGATGCCGCATAGATATCAACGATACCCTGCTGCGTTTTCTCAACACATGATGTCTGACCGCAGATCTGGTTGTCGCCGATGAATTCAACGCGAATCTCACCATCGGTACGCGCTTCAAGGTCACGTGCAAATTCCAATGCACCCGCACGCTCGATCAGCAGGTTGCGGGCGTTAAAGCCAGCAGCACCAAATTTCAGCGTGAATTTGGCATCTTTTGCGAAACGACGCTCGTAGGTCGATTCTGCCGCTGATGCCAGGTTTGCAAGGCTCATCGCCCCGCCAAACGTGCCCGCCGCCATCAGCGTCGAGCTCATCCCGTATTGCCCTGCCAGTTTGAACAGATCACGGCGCGAAATGCCGCTTAGTTTATCTCCAACCTTCATGTTTTCCTCCCATGTTGTCGATTATTGAGACTTTTCGTTTCAAAAAAGCCTAGTATAGTCTGACCGTTCTGCATAGAGTTTTCTCACATCAAGGGGGAGAAAGAGCATTGGAAGCCGATTTTATCATTGTTGGGGCGGGGTCTGCGGGCTGTGTCGTGGCCAATAGGCTCAGTGCAAACCCAGCCCATAAGGTGATTCTGCTTGAGGCGGGTGGTCGTGACCTGAACCCATGGATACACGTTCCGGTGGGCTACTTTAAAACTATCCACAATCCCAAGGTTGACTGGTGTTACAAAACGGAACCAGATCCTGGCCTGAATGGGCGGTCCATCGAATGGCCCCGCGGCAAGGTTCTGGGCGGGTCTTCGTCCCTGAACGGATTGCTTTATGTCCGCGGCCAACCGCAGGATTATGATCGTTGGCGTCAGATGGGAAACAGTGGCTGGGGCTGGGACGATGTGCTGCCGCTGTTCAAACGCGCCGAAAAGAACGAGCGCGGCGCAGACGAATTCCACGGCGATCAGGGGCCGCTATCGGTCTCCAACATGCGTATTCAGCGCCCGATCACTGATGCCTGGGTCGCCGCAGCACAAGCGGCAGGCTACAAGTTCAACCCCGACTACAATGGGGCCGATCAAGAAGGCGTCGGTTTTTTCCAACTGACGTCACGCAATGGCCGCCGGTGCAGCACGGCTGTCGCTTACCTCAACCCGGTAAAGTCTCGCGAGAACCTGCAAATCATCACCCATGCCCAGGTCGAAAAAGTCGTTTTCGAAGGCAAGCGCGCCACGGGTGTCACTTACACCGACCGCAGCGGCAATCTACAGACGATCAAGGCGCGCAAGGAAATTATCCTCTCTGGCGGGGCTATCAACTCGCCCCAGATCCTGATGCTTTCGGGCATTGGAGAGGCCGCACAACTGGCCGAAAACGGGATCGACGTTGTCAACGACCTGCCGGGCGTCGGAAAGAATATGCAGGACCATTTGCAGGCACGACTGGTTTATAAATGCAATGAGCCCACGTTGAACGACGAGGTCAGCTCGCTCTTTGGTCAGGCCAAGATCGGTTTGAAGTACCTGATGTTCCGCTCCGGCCCGATGACGATGGCCGCTAGCCTTGCCACAGGGTTCCTTAAGACGCGCGAGGATGTGGAAACACCCGACATTCAGTTCCACGTGCAACCACTATCCGCTGAAAACCCCGGCAAAGGGGCTGACAAGTTTTCAGCCTTCACGATGTCGGTCTGTCAGCTGCGGCCTGAATCCAAAGGCGAGATCAGGTTGCAGGGAAGTGATCCCAAGACCTATCCCAAGATCATCCCGAATTATCTGTCCACAGAAACAGACTGCCGCACGGTTGTCGCAGGTGTGAACATCGCCCGCACCATCGCAAGGCATGCGCCACTGACCTCAAAAATCAGCGAAGAGTTCCGTCCTCATGCTGACTTGCCGATGGATGACTACGACGCAACGCTGGACTGGGCGCGCAACAACACCGCGTCGATCTACCACCCCACTGGCACCTGCAAGATGGGCACAGGCAAAGAAGCGGTTGTGGACGAACGTCTGCGCGTGCGTGGCATCGAAGGGCTACGCGTTGCCGACTGTTCAATTATGCCAGAGATCGTGTCCGGCAACACAAACGCGCCTGCCATCATGATTGGGGAAAAGGCGTCAGATCTGATTTTGGCTGACGCCTAACCACATTTCGAATAGCCGCATGACCCACAGGTCATGCAGCCTTCGACCATACGCAGGTCAAAAGACCCGCAAGACGAACAGGCCTTGCCCTTGGGTCCGCCATTGATCGCGACCACATCCGCCTGCGGATCGGCCTTTAGCCCCATGCCTTCGCCCGCAAGGAACCCGATTGCGATCATGTGTTTTTCGATCACCCCGCCAATCGCGGCGAGGATTGATGGCACGTATTTGCCCTGCATCCATGCACCACCACGCGGATCGAACACGGCTTTGAGTTCCTCAACCACAAACGACACATCACCCCCGCGCCGGAACACCGCTGAGATCATACGAGTCAGCGCCACGGTCCACGCAAAATGCTCCATATTTTTGGAGTTGATGAAGACCTCAAACGGACGCCGGTGCCCTGCAATCACCAAATCATTCACGGTGATATAGATCGCATGCTCACTATCTGGCCATTTGAGCTTGTAAGTCGCACCCTCCAACTCCTGCGGGCGGTCCAGCGGTTCGGACATGTAAACCACCTCTGCGCCCTCATCCCCGGTTGTCACTTGGGCGGGGACTTCAGATGGTGACGCCTCCTCTGACACGGACAACACAGACCCGGTCACATCATTGGGTCGGTAGGTTGTGCAACCCTTACAGCCCTGATCCCAAGCGGCCATGTAGACCTCTTTGAAATCATCAAAGCTGATGTCCTCGGGGCAGTTGATCGTCTTTGAGATTGATGAATCAATCCACTTCTGCGCTGCGGCTTGCATGCGCACATGATCCAGAGGGGCCAGTGTCTGGGCATTCACAAAGTAGTCCGGCAGCGGTTCGTCACCCTTCAGGTCACGCCACATCTGCACGGCATAGTCGACAACTTCTTCCTCGGTCCGGCTTCCATCTTTTTGCAAAACCTTTCGTGTATAAGCATAGGCAAACACGGGCTCGATCCCCGACGACACATTGCCCGCGTAAAGGCTGATCGTTCCGGTGGGGGCAATTGAGGTGAGCAGTGCATTTCTAATCCCATGCTCCGCAATCGCCTCGCGTACATCCTTATCCATCGCCTGCATCGCGCCACTGGCCAAAAACTGGTCCGCGTCAAACAGGGGAAACGCCCCCTTTTCTTTCGCCAAGTCAACCGACGCCAGATAAGCGGCCCGCGCAATCTGATGCATCCATGTGTCGGTCTGCGCTGCGGCCTCCTCTGACCCATAGCGCAAGCCAACCATCAACAAAGCATCCGCCAGACCAGTGACCCCCAGCCCAATCCGGCGCTTGGCGCGCGCTTCAGCTGCTTGCGCCTCCAACGGAAAGCGCGAGGCATCTACAACATTGTCCATCATGCGCACAGCCGTCGCGACCAATTCGCCCAGCGCGTCTTCGTCCAGCGCCGCCGCATCCCCAAATGGGTCCGCCACCAGCCGCGCCATGTTGATCGACCCCAGCAGACACGCACCATAGGGTGGCAAAGGCTGCTCTCCGCAGGGGTTCGTCGCTGCAATCGTCTCGCAATAGTTCAGGTTATTCATCTGATTAATACGGTCGATAAAGATCACGCCGGGTTCAGCATAATCATAGGTCGATTTCATAATCGCATCCCACAGATCACGGGCCTGCACGGTGCGATAAGTTTCACCGCTGAACACCAGATCCCACGGGCCATCGGCCTTCACCGCTTCCATGAATGGATCGGTGACCAGCACGGACATGTTGAACATGCGCAGGCGGGCGGGATCCGATTTCGCGGTGATGAATTCTTCTACATCCGGGTGATCACACCGCATGGTCGCCATCATCGCACCCCGGCGGGATCCGGCAGACATGATCGTGCGGCACATCGCGTCCCAGACATCCATAAATGACAAAGGGCCGGATGCATCCGCAGCAACACCCTTCACATCGGCGCCCTTGGGACGGATGGTCGAGAAATCATAGCCGATGCCGCCACCCTGCTGCATGGTCAGCGCTGCCTCTTTGAGCATATCAAAGATACCGCCCATGCTGTCAGGCACCGTGCCCATGACAAAGCAGTTGAACAAGGTCACCGACCGCGCGGTTCCAGCGCCTGCCGTAATGCGACCAGCAGGCAAATATTTGAAATCAGCCAAAGCGTCGTAGAACTTGCCTTCCCACGCCTTAGGGTCATCCTCGACCGAGGCCAATGATGTGGCAATGCGCGTCCAAGTATCTTTAACCGTCTTATCAATCGGGGTCCCGCCCGCTTCTTTGAACCGGTACTTCATGTCCCAAATCTGTTGTGCGATGGGGGCTGAGAACGCGGTCATGGCAGGGAATCTCCTCTTGGCGGCAGGCAAGGTCTACATCTTACGTGTTGGGATTTCACTTTGGAATGGTGAATCAGAGCGTCTCGACGTCACATAGAAATTTCAATCATCATGAATCGCGTTCGACCAAAGAGAGAGGCAGAGAATTGTGATGCCCGTCAGGTTGAAAATGCGGTTGGTCAACATCGCCGCAGGCGTAGTGTGTACCACATATAGTGGTTGATCTCAAGATTTACGCCACATAAGACTTTACTCCGACGCGCATTGATTACCGGCCACTGCGCCTTACTATTAGCATCCCGAGGGAATTGATGTCGAAAACTGTCCACATGCTCAAACTATCCGTCGGCACTGAAGATGTGGCGGGGCTCGCAGCATGGCAAGCGACAAAGCGCGCGCAGTCCGACGACGGTTTGCCGCGCCACATCACCCGGATGTGGCCCAAGCGTGGCGACGAAGTCCTTAACGGTGGGTCTATTTACTGGGTGATCAAAGGCGTGATCCTCTGCCGACAACCCATCCTACGGCTTGACGAACACCTGTCCGCCGACGGGATTCGCCGCTGTGCAATCACCTGCAAACCGGGGCTGGTGCGGGTGGAAGCGACCCCAAAGCGTGCTTTCCAAGGCTGGCGGTATCTGCCCATTGGCGACGCCCCCCGCGATCTGCCTGAAGGACGACAGGACGAAGAGGCGCTGCCGCCCGAGCTCTCCAAAGCGCTCGCCGCGATTGGCGTGCGCTAAGTCCTGTGCCATGGTCCTCTTAGGAGGACCGCCATGACAATCTACACCAGCCCGTTCCCGGACGTACCCGTCACCGATCTAACGATCACGCAGCGGGTGTTCGCAGGCCTCGAAAACCGCCCAGATGAAGTTGTGCTGACTGACGGCCCTTCCGGGCGATCCTTGACTGCGGCGGATTTCATGGATCAGGTCAAACGCATGGCGGGTGGGCTGACCGCGGCAGGGTTTGGCGCAGGGCACACGGTGGCCATCATGGCCCCCAACATCCCCGAATACTGTGTGGTCTTTCATGCGGTGGCATGGGCGGGCGGCACGATCACAACGCTCAACCCGACGTACACCGCGCATGAGGTCGCCCATCAGATCAAAGACGCCAGCGCGGAACTGCTGATCACAATCCCCGATTTCATGGAAACAGCAACAGAGGGCGCAGGCGACATTCCCGTCATCGCGATCGGCACGGCGGAATACATAGGGCTATTCGGCGACGCCATGCCAACCCAAACCCCGGTTGACCTCGATACCTTCACTGTTGTGCTGCCTTATTCATCCGGCACGACGGGCCTGCCCAAAGGCGTGATGCTGTCGCATCGAAATTTGGTCATCAACGTCGATCAATGCATCGTCGCCGCAGATTTCAGACCGGGTGAAGTTACGGCGGCCTTCCTGCCGTTCTTCCACATCTACGGCATGACTGTGCTGATGAACATTCATCTTGGCGGTGGTGGTGCGCTGGTCACGATGCCCCGTTTCGATCTGCCACTGTTCCTGCAAATCAGCCAGGACCACAAATCCAAACGTATGTGGGTTGTCCCGCCAGTGGCACTTGCTTTGGCCAAACACCCATTAATCGATGACTACGACCTCAGCGCGCTGGAGGAGGTCTTCGTCGCCGCCGCCCCCTCCGGTGCAGAACTCTCTGACGCTATCGCCGGACGGCTCGGCTGTACCGCATTACAAGGTTACGGCATGACCGAACTTGCACCTGTCTCCCACGTGGTGCCATCCAAAGCGCCACGCTCTGGCGCGGCAGGTCTCACCGTATCCAACACCCAATGTCGGATCGTGGACATCGATAGCGGCGCGGACCTGCCCGCCGGCGAAGAAGGCGAGCTGTGGATCAAAGGCCCGCAGGTCATGCAAGGCTACCTGAACAACACCAAGGCCACGGCAGAAACGATCACAAAAGATGGCTGGCTGCGCACCGGCGACATCGCGACAATTGACGCGGATGGCTATATGTTCATCACGGATCGGCTGAAGGAGCTGATCAAATACAAAGGCTTCCAGGTGGCCCCTGCCGAACTGGAGGCGACGCTTGTCGCAATGGACGGCATCGCAGACGCCGGCGTCATCGGTATCGCGGATGAGGAGGCAGGCGAGCTGCCCATCGCCTTTGTCGTTGCAGGCGACCCCGCCCCTGCGGAGTTGGCCATTATGGCGCATCTCGACAAACATCTGGCATCATACAAACAGGTGCATCAGGTGCATTTCGTGGATGAAATCCCCAAATCCGCCTCGGGCAAGATCCTCCGGCGGCTTCTGCGTGACAGGATAAATGCCGAATGAAACCGACCACCTCGCGGGCTGCCCGGCGGCTGTCCAAGAAAACGCATAAAAACGCGCCCCTGAGCATCGCCGATCTTGCCGCCAAAGTTGAAAGCGCTCGGCTCAAGGATATTGACACATCGGTGCAAACACGGGCCAAGCGCATCCTGTCGTCCTACCTGCAAACCGCGCAAAGTTACGCCATGCCCGTCAAAGATGTCGTGGCAGAAATGGCCAGCGGTCAGGCGGCATGGCGGTTGGGCCACGCCGTTCGCGATGAGATCAAGAAAGCGCCGTCCGATGTGGTGCACAAAGCCGCTTGTGCAGAAGGCTGCGCCTTTTGTTGCATCCTGTCAGGGGGCGAAGGTGGTCTAATCACCGCATTTGAAGCGACACAGCTGCATGACGCCCTAGAGCCACACCACAGCAAACCCGATGGGCGCGACTGGCACCCAGAGGCTTGCCCCGCGCTGGACCCTGAAACACGCAAATGCCGCGCCTATGACGCGCGGCCGATGATCTGCCGGTCCTTTATCTCGATGAATGCAGAGGCCTGCGAGAAAAACGCGGCTGGCGGTAAGGAACAGGGGGCGGGACTGCTGGGCAGCCACCTCGACTATCTGGTGATCCACGCTTTGTGCAGGCAGGCGCTCAAGGGGATCACGATGGTGCATAGCTACAGTATGGCGGCAACGGCGGCGGGGGCCGTTGGCGGCGATACAGCGACCGACACACTCGCCAAGTCACGGCACAAGCCTAACGCGCTTGACATTGCTTGCCGCGACGGAGCGGCAGCCGCAGGGGTCTAAATCCCCAGCACCATCTGCAACGCCTTCAGCTTCTGGCGCTGTTCGTCAGACCAGTTCGTCCGCCGCCCCCGGAACAATGTCGCCTGCGACGCATGCATCAACCCATCGTCCAAGATCTTTAGCCCATTGGCGCGCAGCGTTTCCCCAGTTGAAGTGATATCGGCAATCGCTTCTGCTGTTTCATTCTTTACCGTGCCTTCGGTCGCGCCCTGACTATCGATCAGTTGATAATCAGCGACCCCATTGTCACGCAAGAACTCGCGGACAAGCCGGTGATACTTCGTCGCAATCCGCAACCGGAACCCGTGGGTTTGGCGAAACGCAGCCGCCACCGCGTCCAGATCGTCCAATGTTGCGACATCAACCCAAGCCTGCGGTACCGCAATAATAAGGTCCGCTCCACCAAAACCCATCCGCGCCAACTCTGCCACGCGGCTATCCCAATTCGCCAGCTTTTCGCGCACAAGATCGGAGCCGGTCACACCAAGATGGATATTTCCAGCGGCAAGTTCCCGCGGGATTTCCCCTGCTGACAACAGAACCAGTTCAACGCCCTCGATCCCCTCAACAGCGCCTGCGTACTCTCTGTCCGAGCCAGATTTGCGCAAGGTGACCCCGCGCGTGCCAAACCAGTCAAAGGTCTTTTCCATCAAACGGCCCTTGGAGGGCACACCCAGCTTCAACATCAGCGCAGCCCCCGCACCAGATCAGGGCGTATCACACCACCCACCGCAGGCGCCGCACGGCCTTGCCCGAGCCTTGCTGTCAGCGCATCATAGCGCCCGCCGGTTGCCACCGGGGGCAGATCGGGCCGATCTGCGGCGTAAAAGCCAAAAACGAACCCGTCATAGTATTCCAGCGACGTGCGCCCGTAGCTGCCTTCAAATTCGAGCGCCGCAACGTCGACGCCCTTGTCGCCCAGCGCCTCTAACCGGGCGCCCAACCGGGCGACCGCATCACCAATCGCTGGCATGTCCACGGCGATATCACGCAAAGCGCTTAGCACGTTGGTGGCTGTTTCGCGCAGGCCCAGAATGGCGTCGATCAATGCCATTTCTTCGCGTGCAATCGGAGCTGTGGCAGCATCAGCACGCAATGCTGTAATCCGCGCCTCAACCTCGGCCTTGCTGCGCCGCCCGATATCCGGCCCGGCCCCCGCAAAAGGATCATCCGCCGCCAGCAGAGCCGCCCGCGCAGGCGGCACCTGACCACTGCCAAACCGCTTCATCAATGCACGAAACCGTCCGGGCCGCCAGATATGGCGAAGCAACGCCGCCTTGCGTGCCTCACTCGTGCGCAAGCCCCGCACTGCGGCCATCAGGATACCGATGTCACCGGTCGCAGCGCGCACCGGCAATCCATCCAGCGCCTCGGCGATGGCCGCGAACACTTCTGCATCCGCCCCCGCTGGGTCTAGCCCGTCAAAGACTTCATAGCCCACCTGCACATATTCATTGGCGCGGGTTTCATCGCTTTCCTGTTTCCGAAACACCTTGCCGGAATAGGTATAGCGGGCGGGATCGGCCTGTGTTTCCATATGCATCTGGACGACCGGAACGGTGAAGTCAGGACGCAAGACCATCTCGCCGCGCAATGGGTCAGAGGTTAGATAAGCGCGAGCGCGAATATCCTCACCATACAAATCCAGCAGAGTGTCGGCTGATTGCAGCACATCTGCCTTGATCACCTGCGCACCTTTGGCGGCAAAGAGATCACGCAGGCGGCGTGCTTCGGTAAGTGTCTCAGAAGAGGTTGGCATCAGCCCTGCCCGTCCAGAATCTCGCGCACCTTCGTCACCATCTGATCACGCGGCACGGCGTATTGGCTGGGGCGGTCTTTCCATTCTTCAAGGGTGGCGTTCTTGGCTATCTCGGCCCCAAGGATCAGGTCTTTGATCTGCACAATCCCTTGGTCAAATTCATCCCCGCCCGCGATGATGGCGACAGGAGAATGACGCTTGTCGGCATACTTCAACTGATTGCCAAAGTTCTTGGGGTTGCCCAGATACACTTCGGCCCGGACGCCCGCATCGCGAAGTTCCGCCACCATCGTCTGATAATCGGCCATGCGGTCACGATCCATCACGGTCACAACAACCGGGCCCTGCGCGGTACTGTCCATCCGGCCTTTCGCACGCAATGCAGCCAGCAAACGATCCACCCCGATCGAGACGCCAGTGGCTGGCACTTCCTGCCTAGTGAACCGCTTGACCAGATCGTCATAACGACCGCCACCCGCAACGGAACCAAAGTTGCGCGGACGCCCCTTTTCGTCTTGGACTTCAAAGGTAAGTTCAGCCTCGTAGACGGGGCCGGTGTAGTAACCGAGGCCACGTACGACTGAAGGATCGATGACAATGCGGTCAGGGCCGTAGCCTTGAGCTTGAAGAAGAAATGCAATTTCCTCCAACTCATCTACACCCTCCATACCGATTTCAGAGTAGTCGATCAGCGATCTCAGGTTTGCTATGGTCTCTTGATTATTCTTACCGATCGACTGCATGAACTTAAGGACATTCCGTGCATCACCAGGCTTCATTCCAACGCCATCAATGAAAGCACCCGATTGATCTTTGCGCCCTGTCGTAAGCAACTGAAGCACGCCATCAGAACCAACCTTATCGTATTTGTCGATGGTTCTGAGAACGGCGTCAGGTGACACGAATTCGATGTCGCTTATCCTCGTTCGCATCATCTCTTCAAAAGTGTTCGGTTGTGGCTTCTTCGGGTTGCTCACAGGCAAACCCTCAATAATACCATTCAGCACCTTGCGGTTATTCACCCGGATCACATAGTCGCCGCGGTCAATCCCCACGGCCTCCAGCGTATCCGACAGCATCGCGCAAATCTCGGCATCGGCGGCCACGGACCCTGACCCGACCGTATCCGCATCACACTGATAAAACTGACGGAACCGGCCCGGTCCGGGCTTTTCATTTCGCCAGACAGGCCCCATCGCATAACGGCGATAGGGTGACGGCAAATCGTTGCGATACTGCGCCGCCACACGGGCCAAAGGCGCCGTCAGATCATAACGCAGGGCGAGCCAATCTTTGTCCTCTTCCCATGCAAACACGCCTTCATTCGGGCGGTCCACATCGGGCAGGAACTTGCCCAGCGCCTCGACCGTTTCCACAGCCGACGTCTCTAGCGCATCAAATCCATAGCGATGATAAACAGCCGCGATCTTGGCAAGCATTTCGGTGCGCTGCGTCACCTCTGCGCCGAAATAATCGGGAAAGCCTTTGGGCGCTTGCGCCTTGGGGCGGGGCTGTTTCTTTTGCTTGGCCATCGGTTCTGGTCCTGCGGTCACTTGTGTTCCCGCGCCGTGTAACCTGCCAATGTCACAGGGGCAATGCAGTCGTATATTTCAGCTCTTTCAAACTGAACGACGACACTACCGATTTCACGAAAGGCGAGCGGAGCAGGTGATGGGTCATGAACGCATCATAGGCCTCCACATCACTACAGCGGATTTTTAGCATATAATCTGCAGTGCCGGAGATCGCATGCGCTTCCATGATCTGCGGGTGGCTTCGAATGACAGAGGCAAAGCCTGAAATCGCGTCCTCGGAATGATCTTCCAGACGGACCGTCGCAAAGACACAAAGACGGGCATCAGAGAGTGCCGGGTCCAGCAAAGCCACGCGCCCCTTGATCACCCCCAGTTTTTCAAAATCTTGCACCTTGCGCCACGCGGTCGAGGTGGCCACCCCTGCAGCTGCGGCAAGATCAGCCAAGGAGGCCGCCGCATTCGCCTGCAATGCCTGCAACAATTGCCGCTCTTGATCAGATAGTTTCATGAATCACCTCATTTCGCTCAGTATCTTGGCAAAAAACTGCGAACCTTCGTCTCATCAAAACAAATTTTTACGTCAGATGACATATAATTATTCGCAAAGGAGCCCACCTATGCCCAAAGATACCACCTATGTCTCTCTCACCCCGGATGCCGACGGGCGCTACCCCTATACGGCAGAGGATGATGCGGTCTGGGGCGCGCTTTACACCCGCCAGATGGATTTCTTGCCGGGCAAGGTGGCGCCCGAATACCTCTCTGGCGTGGATCAGCTGGGCCTGACCGCCGGCAAAACCCCGCAAGTGGCTGACATTGATGCCAAACTACACGCCCTTACTGGCGCCGGCGCCCATGGCGTCGCCGCGATTATCCCGCCGTCGCAGTTCTACGACTTGCTCAGCCAACGCAAATTCCCTGTCGCCACCTTTTTGCGGCGGCGCGAGCATATGGACTATATCGAAGAGCCGGACCTGTTCCACGAGGTGTTCGGCCACTGCCCGATGCTGACCAACCACGCCTATGCCGATTTCATCGAAGGGTTCGGCAAAGCGGCCAAGGCGCTGGGCAAAGGCTATAGCTGGCACATGTTCCGGCTTTTCTGGTTCACCGTTGAATTCGGCATGATCCGCACCTTTGACGGGCTGCGCGCCTATGGCGCTGGCATCGTGTCGTCCCCAGCAGAGGCGGCACATGCGACCGGTGGTGAGGCGCTGATGCAGGATTTCGATTTGCCCACGATGTTCCGTACGCCCTACCGGATTGATATCGTGCAGCCGACCTATTTTGTGATCGATAGCTTTGAACAACTGGCAAGCACTCTGAGTGCCGACTTCAAAGCGCTGATTGACGATGCCAAGTCAAAAGGCGACCTGCCTGCCCTTTTCGAAACCAAGGAAGCCAGCTAAGAAGCGGCATGGCTGATACCACGCACCTCGAAGAACAACTCGCCCACCTCACCCGCACCGTTGAGGAACTGTCAGATATCGTCGCCCGTCAGGAAACCGAATTGGCGGTCGCGCAACGAAGGCTAGCCATGTTGATGGAGCGCGAAGCTGGGCGAGAGATGGAGGCAGGTGGCACGGTGCCGTTGGCGGATCAAAAACCGCCGCATTGGTAAAGGTTGCCGACCGACATTTCTTTTGCCTGTGACAGAGGCGCTAGGCGGTCATGCAATTTCGACCGCAGAACCATGGCCGATCCGCTCGTTTTATTTGCTGCACTTGCTTGGGCCTGCGGACATTCAGCCGACCGTTTTGATCCCCACGTATTTGGCAACCACCCGGTTCACCCTGCTAGATTGGTGTCTCCAACTTCAGGCGTCCTCAACCTCAATCACACCGTTCAACGACCGCAGCGCCCCCTTGATCTGCGGATTGACCGGGAAATCATCACCTAGATCCAAGTCGACCTCACCTGGCAGATCGTTGCCCAACAGGCAGAAATAGACAGGGCCGCGCCCGCCGCGCACCCCATCACGTGCCGCATTTGACAGGATTGAGGCCACCGAACCGATTGCGTCAGGGCCATCAATGAACACACGCAACCCAGCACCCCCAGCGTCCGCAACCATCGCATCAACCGGAGACACCGACCGGCCCAACAATTTCAGTTGGTCGGCCTCTAGTGTCGCTTCGCAGGTCAGCACGATCTGACTGCCGGTTTCCAGATACTCGCGTGCGGTCTCCAACGTGTCCGAAAACATCGTGACCTCATACTGCCCCGTCGGGTCAGAAAGTTGCACAAAGGCAAAGCGGTTGCCGCGCGCTGACTTGCGTTCCTGACGTCCCGATACGGTACCCGCCATTTTGACGACTGCGGCGCCCTTTTCGGCGCGAACCGTGACTTCATCGAGGGTCATCACCTGCTTGCGTTTCAGCGGCCCCATATAGTCATCCAACGGATGGCCCGACAGATAAAAACCAATCGCGCGGAATTCTTCGGCCAGCCGTTCTGCAGGCAGCCAGTCATCCCCGCCGATCAACCGCGGTTCAGGCAAATCCTCGCCGGCGTCACCAAACAGCGAGACCTGATTAGATGACTTCTGGTCATGGATCGCCGCCGAATAGGCCGTCAACGCGTCAAGGCTCAGCATCACGGATCGGCGGTTCGGGTCTAGCACGTCAAAGGCCCCAGCCCGCGCCAGCATTTCCATGGGGCGCTTGCCGATGCGTTTCAAATCCACACGGCGGGCAAAATCGAAGAGGTTCACAAATTCCCGATCTTCGCGCCCTTCGACAATCAGCTTCATCGCCTCGACGCCAACGTTCTTCAGCGCGCCCAGCCCGTAGACCAGCTTTTGATCCTGCACGTCGAATGTGGCCTGAGACCGGTTCACGCAAGGCGGGATATAGTCGATCCCAAGGCCCTTCTTCACCTCTTGAAAATAGACGCCCAGTTTGTCCGTCAGATGGATATCACAGTTCATCACACCGGCCATAAACTCCACCGGGTGGTTCGCTTTCAGCCATGCCGTTTGATAGCTGACAACGGCATAGGCGGCGGCGTGGGATTTGTTGAAACCATAGTTGGCGAATTTTTCCAGCAGGTCGAAAACCTCGCGGGCTTTCTTGGGTTCAACCCCATTGGCCTTGGCGCCCTCCTCGAACTTCGGGCGCTCTTTTGCCATCTCTTCGGCGATCTTCTTACCCATGGCCCGGCGCAGCAGATCAGCCCCGCCAAGGCTATACCCGGCCATGACCTGCGCAATCTCCATCACCTGTTCCTGATAGACGATGATGCCTTGGGTTTCTTTCAGTATGTGGTCGATAGAGGGATGGATCGACTCCAGTTCTTTTTGCCCGTTCTTCACCTCGCAATAGGTCGGGATATTCTCCATCGGACCGGGACGGTAGAGCGCGACGAGGGCGACGATATCTTCGATACAGGTGGGCTTCATGCGCTTGAGCGCATCCATCATGCCGCTGGATTCCACCTGAAACACGGCGGTGGTCTTGGCACTGGAATAAAGAGCGTATGACTTTTCATCGTCCAGCGGGATGGCCCCGATGTCGTATTCGAACCCTTCGGGCGCATCATATAGCTGCGTGCCATCCGCCGCGACATTCAATGGGCGACCAGCCTTGCGGATCAGCTCCACCGCGTTCTGGATCACGGTCAGGGTTTTCAGGCCCAGAAAGTCGAATTTGACAAGCCCCGCTTGTTCCACCCACTTCATGTTGAATTGGGTTGCGGGCATGTCTGAGCGTGGGTCTCGATATAGTGGGACCAGTTCATCCAATGGCCGGTCACCGATCACAACGCCAGCTGCGTGGGTGGATGCATTGCGCAGCAAGCCTTCGACCTGCTGGGCATAGGTCAGCAACCTGTCCACGACCTCTTCGTTCTTGGCTTCCTCGCGCAGGCGCGGTTCATCTGCCAAGGCCTTTTCGATCGAAACCGGCTTCACCCCTTCCACCGGGATCATCTTCGACAGCCGGTCCACCTGCCCGTAAGGCATCTGTAAAACTCTGCCTACATCACGTACCGCGGCTTTGGACAAAAGCGCGCCAAAGGTGATGATCTGCCCAACCTTGTCGCGCCCGTATTTCCCTTGGACATAGCGGATCACTTCTTCGCGCCGGTCCATGCAAAAATCGATGTCGAAGTCTGGCATCGACACACGTTCAGGGTTCAGGAAGCGTTCGAACAGCAGCGAATACCGCAGCGGGTCCAAGTCAGTGATAAGAAGCGCGTAAGCAACCAAAGACCCCGCACCAGAGCCCCGCCCCGGCCCCACAGGAATGCCATTGTCCTTGGACCATTTGATGAAGTCGGCCACGATAAGGAAGTAGCCGGGAAAGCCCATGCCTTCGATGATGCCAAGCTCAAATTCGAGCCGCTTCTCGTATTCGTCCAGCGAGGCCGCATGGGGAATAACAGCGAGGCGCTCTTTCAATCCCTTCTCTGCCTGACGCCGCAATTCTGCGACCTCATCATCGGCAAACTTTGGCAGGATCGGATCGCGTTTGTAGGCCTTGAAGGCGCAGCGTTTGGCGATCTCGACGGTGTTCTCGACCGCCTCCGGCAGGTCGGCAAACAGCGTCGCCATCTCCTGCGGCGATTTCAGATAGTGTTGCGGCGTTAGCCGACGTCGCGGTTCTTGCTGATCCACATAAGCACCCTCGGCGATGCAGATCAGCGCGTCGTGCGCTTCGTATAATTCAGTCTTGGGGAAATACACATCGTTGGTCGCCACCAACGGCAGCCCCTTGGCATAGGCCATTTCAATATGGCCGCGCTCTGACAGGCGCTCCGCGTCAGGCAAACCATCACCCGGATGGCGCTGCAATTCGACATAGAGCCGATCCGGATAGATCACTGCCAGCCGATCCACTAAAGCCTCGGCCTTGGGCCGCTGTCCTTGCTGCAACAGCCGACCAACGGGGCCGTCGGGCCCGCCTGACAGGCAAATCAGACCGTCATGATACTTTGCCAAATCATCCAGCGATACTTGCGGCAACTGCCCCTCTGCGTCCAGATAGGCGCAAGAATTCAGCTTCATCAGGTTCATGTACCCTGCTTCGGACTGCGCCAGCAAAACGATGGGCGCAGGCGCTTCGGGGCGTTTACCCGGTTCGACCTCTAGATATGTCACATCAACCTGACAGCCGATGATCGGCTGTACGCCAGCCTTGGCCGCCCCTTCTGAGAACTCCAGCGCGCAGAACATGTTGTTGCTATCGGTGACGGCCACAGCAGGCATGTCCATCTTGACGGCCATACCGGGCAGTTTCTTGACCGGAATTGCGCCTTCGAGCAGCGAATATTCTGTGTGGACACGCAGGTGAATGAATCGGGGATCAGTGGTCATTTGACCAAGGTAGCGGATGCCCACCGGGCCGCAAGATGCCGAATTAGTTAGCCATATCGCTAAGTGTATTGACAGATTGCAGCGCGACGCTAATACTTAGTGACATGACTAACCAACTTGATTCCTTTTTTGGCGCCATGGCCGACCCGACCCGGCGCGCAGTGATCGAACAGCTTGCCTCTGGGCCTGCCAGTGTCAGCGCGTTGCACGCGCCCCACAAGATGGCCCTGCCCACCTTCATGCGCCACCTTAGGGTGCTGGAAGAAACGGGCATCGTCCGCTCTATCAAGAAGGGCCGTGTACGCACCTGCCATATCGAGGCAGCCCCCCTGATCGAGGCGCAAGGCTGGCTGGCCTGGCAGCGCGAGATTTGGGAAAGCCGGTTGGACAGGTTGGAATCTCTCACCCACGACATAGCCCGTAATGAGGAAGAATAACCCATGCCTTTAGATACTAAATCATTTGATCTGCATCGCACTCTACCGCTGGCTCCTGATCGCCTGTGGCCGGTTCTGACTGATCCTAAGGAGCGCGAAAAATGGAATGGGCCGGATGCCGACACGATGCTGGTCACGGATGTCGCAAACGTCATTGTCGGGGGCATGGACCGGCATCGGTTTGGGCCCGCTGATGCGCCGGAATTTGAGGTTGAAACCCGGTGGTACGACCTGACCAAAGCAGAGCGCGCCGTCTTCTCCGAGACGCTGATTTTCGGTGGCGCGGCCGTCTGCACCAGCCTTGTCACCTATGCGTTGGATGGCAAAGGCACGCAGACAGAGCTGGGAATTACGGTGGCTGTGTCGTCTTTCTCGGGGCCCGAAACACTGGCCGAGGTCGCCCAGGGTTGGGAAGGTGGTTTGGACAACCTAACTGCCTATAGCAAAAGTGTTATTCAGCAAAACTGACCAACAATTTTCAGGTTAATTTCGCACCAGCATTGGCCCTAACTTGCGTCTGTGCAGGCGGCCAATGCCAAAAAAATCTCTTGCCAAACGCTATTTCTGCCGCTTTCATAACCTGCAGCACAAGAGGCAGGTGTCTACGTCGCATCGACATCTGACGATCCTCGCATACTTCGGTAAGGCGGCAGGTTTTACATAATGAACGTCACGTTTCTTCTCAATGGGGAAACCGTGCAGGTCGAAGCGGTGCCAACCCGCACCCTGCTTGACTGGCTGCGCGAGGACGCGGGGCTGTGCGGCACCAAGGAAGGCTGTAACGAGGGCGATTGCGGTGCTTGCACGGTTATGGTCACCGACGCAGATGGCGCAAAGGCTTTGAACGCCTGCATCCTGTTTCTGCCACAACTGCACGGCAAGGCTGTGCGCACGGTTGAAGGGGTCGCTGGCCCCGATGGCGCGCTGCACCCCGTTCAGCAGGCCATGGTCGATCATCACGGATCGCAATGCGGTTTTTGCACACCCGGTTTCATTGCCTCTATGGCCACAGCCCATCTGACGGGAGCCACCAATCACGACGACGCATTGGCAGGCAACCTTTGTCGCTGCACCGGCTATGCTCCGATCATTCGGGCAGCGGAGGCAGCGGAATCTGCACCTGTGCCAGAGTGGATGCATGACACCCCTCCAACCGTTGAGGCGGCACCGTTTGCCCCAGCAACGCTTGATGAATTGGCCGCGTGGTACTGGGCGCATCCCGACGCGACACTTGTGGCTGGTGCCACGGATGTCGGCCTCTGGGTGACCAAGCAATTGCGGAACCTGCCCGATGTTGCCTTTCTGAACCGTTGCGCCGAATTGCGCGCCATCACCCAGACGGATGAGACCATTCATTTTGGTGCGGCTGTTACAATGACCGAGGTGTTAGAGGACCTGCGCGGTCTACAACCGTCATATGCGGAAATGATCCGGCGCTATGGCTCGCAACAGGTGCGCAATGCTGCGACAATTGGTGGAAACATCGCCAATGGATCGCCAATTGGCGACAACCCACCTGCGCTTATTGCAATGGGCGCGACCTTGCACCTGAGGCACGGCGAGACGACACGGGACATCCCGATCGAGGATTTCTTTGTGGACTATGGCAAACAGGACCGCGCCGCCGGTGAGCTGGTGACTGGTGTCACCCTGCCCAAATCCGTGCCCGATCTGCGCTGCTATAAGATTTCTAAACGCTTTGATCAGGATATCTCGGCTGTCTGCGGGTGTTTCAATATCACAGTTAATGATGGCAAAGTGACCGCAGCTCGGATCGCGTTTGGCGGCATGGCAGGGACGCCGCATCGTGCGACTAACGTTGAAAATGCGCTGATTGATCAGCCATGGACGGACCAGACGATCACGGCAGCGGCAGCAATGTTTGCCACCGACTACACCCCGATGACCGATATGCGCGCCAGTGCGGCGTACCGGTTGGAGATCGCCCAGAACCTGCTGCACCGCTATTTTGCGGAACTGTCCGGGCAAACTACATCCGTTTTGGGGGTCCGGTCATGAGTGTCGCCAAGCCCCTTCCCCATGATGCCGCCACCCTGCATGTGACAGGTCAGGCCCGCTATATTGATGATTTACCGACGCCGACGGGTACATTGCATTTGGCCTTTGGCACATCCGAGATCGCAAACGGCAGCTACAGCGCAATGAACCTTGAAAAGGTGAAAAGCGCGCCCGGTGTGGTGGCCGTTCTGACGGCGGATGATCTGCCCTTTGAAAATGATGTGTCGCCATCCATCCATGATGAACCGCTGCTGGCAACCGGTACGGTGCACTATCTGGGTCAGCCGCTGTTTCTGGTGGTGGCCGACAGCCATTTGAACGCCCGCAAGGCTGCACGACTGGCGGATCTGTCCTTTCAAGAAGACACCCCCATCCTGACCATTGATGAGGCGATGTCCGCTGGCAGCCATTTCGAAGATGGCCCACAGATCTGGACCAAGGGCGATGTGGATCAGGCGCTGTCAGAGGCCCCGCATCAGGTGCGGGGTGAGATCACGATGGGTGGGCAGGAACACTTCTATCTTGAAGGTCAGGCAGCCCTCGCCCTGCCGCAAGAAGGCGGGGATATGGTCGTGCATAGCTCGACCCAACACCCCACCGAAATTCAGCACAAGGTGGCGGATGCATTGGGCGTGCCGATGCACGCCGTGCGCTGCGAAATCCGCCGCATGGGCGGTGGCTTTGGCGGTAAAGAAAGTCAGGGCAATGCGCTTGCCGTCAGCTGTGCCGTGGCCGCGCGTGCCACGGGGCGACCCTGCAAGATGCGCTATGACCGTGACGACGATATGATGATCACCGGCAAGCGCCATGATTTCCGGATCAGCTATGATGTGGGCTTTGATGGCGAAGGCCGCCTGACTGGCGTCGATTTCACCCAACTGACCCGCTGCGGCTGGGCGCAGGATTTGTCACTGCCCGTGGCCGACCGGGCCATGCTGCACGCCGACAATGCCTATCACCTGCCAGCGGCGCGGATCACGTCGCACAGGCTCAAGACGAACACCCAATCGGCGACGGCATTTCGTGGCTTTGGCGGACCGCAAGGCGTGCTGGGGATTGAGCGAGTGATGGATCATATCGCGGCCGAGTTGGGTGAAGACCCGGTGACCATTCGGCAGCGGAACTATTATGACGCCATGGACGCAGGGGGGCTGTCTGCCCCCCGCGCTGCGCGCCCCCCCGAAGATATTTCTGAACAAAAGAAGCCGGGGACTGGGACCCGCTATGGCGGTGCCTATTCGCCAAAAGAGGACGTACAGACGACCCCTTACCATATGCCCGTCACCGACTTCATCTTGCATGAAATGACCGACGCGCTGCTGGCCAGTTCCGATTATCATGCCCGTCGCGCCGTGATCGCGAATTGGAACCGGGCTGAGCCGGTGTTGAAAAAGGGCATCGCGTTTAGTCCAGTGAAGTTTGGGATTTCCTTTACTCTGACACATCTTAATCAGGCCGGTGCCTTGGTGCATGTCTATCAGGATGGTTCTGTTCATATGAACCATGGCGGCACTGAAATGGGTCAGGGCCTGTTTCAGAAGATCGCACAGGTGGCAGCACATCGCTTTGGCATTGATGTCTGTGCCGTCAAGATCACCGCAACCGATACAGGCAAGGTACCCAATACATCCGCGACCGCTGCATCATCGGGTACTGATCTGAACGGCATGGCTGTGGCCAATGCCTGTGACACCATCCGCGATCGAATTGCGGCCTGTTTGGCCGAACTACATCAAAGCAGCGTCGAAATGGTACGTTTTGAAGACGGTGAGGTCTTTGTCGGCGATGCCCAGATGAGTTTTGCCGAAGCTGCACAGACTGCCTACCTTAACCGCGTCAGCCTGTCGGCCACGGGGTTCTACAAAACCCCTGATCTGGCCTGGGACCGCACCAAGGGAGAAGGCACGCCGTTCTTCTATTTTGCCCAAGGGGCTGCCGTGACCGAAGTTGTCATTGATACCCTCACCGGGGAAAACCGCATTCTGCGCACGGATATCCTGCACGACGCCGGGGCCTCGCTGAACCCTGCGCTGGATATCGGGCAGGTCGAAGGTGGCTATGTGCAGGGTGCAGGGTGGCTGACAACCGAGGAACTGGTCTGGGATGACAAGGGGCGTTTGCGCACCCACGCGCCCTCAACCTACAAGATCCCGGCCTGCTCGGATCGGCCAGACATCTTTAACGTCGCCCTTTGGGATGCGCCCAATCCTGCGCAGACCGTTTATCGCTCCAAAGCGGTGGGCGAGCCACCTTTCATGCTGGGGATTTCACCGTTTCTGGCGCTTTCTGATGCGGTTGCGGCCTGCGGGCCCTACTACCCTGACTTACAGGCCCCGGCGACCGCCGAAGAGGTTTTGCAAGCGATCAAGCGGGCCCGTTCATGAGTGCTGCAATCCGTATCACCGTGACCAAAACCGCTGGCTCGGCGCCGCGCGATGCAGGCACGCAGATGCTGGTCTGGGCAGATCGCACCGAAGGCACCATCGGTGGCGGGCGTCTGGAGTGGGATGCCATGGCAGAGGCCCGCAGCATGCTGCAGGACGGACGTCCGAGCCACAGCGCCCAAATCCCGCTAGGCCCGGCACTGGGCCAATGCTGCGGCGGGTCGGTCAGCCTGCAATGGGAAATGACCGAGGTGATGGAACATCCTTCTACCCGGCCTTTGTGGATTTACGGAGCGGGTCATGTGGGCCGCGCTATTGTCACGGTCATGGGCCCGCTGCCTGAATTTGAGATCACATGGGTTGATACCCACGCTGACCGCTTTCCGCAGACTGAGGTCACGACAGTGGTCGCCGCTGATCCAGCACGGGTCGTCAAACATGCCCCTTTGGATGCCGATCATCTGATTTTGACCTATAGCCATGAGATCGATCTGGCCCTGTGTCACGCGGTGCTGAGCCATAAGTTTGTCTCTGCCGGGCTGATCGGATCGGCGACCAAATGGGCCCGGTTCAGGACCCGGCTGGCGGCGTTGGGACATGCCCCCGAACAAATTTCGCGCATCGCCTGTCCCATTGGTGATCCAAGCCTTGGAAAACACCCCGCAGCGATTGCGCTGGGCGTAGCAACTGCGATGATCGCGACGGCCTCTGGCCAAACAAAGGAGCGAAGTGCATGACAGATCCCCTTTTGCGGTTGTCCGGGCTGACCAAAGCCTATCCCGGCGTTGTCGCCAACAAGGACGTTTCCTTTGATATTGGGCGCGGCGAAGTGCATGCGCTTTTGGGCGAAAATGGCGCCGGCAAATCAACATTGGTCAAGACGATCTACGGGCTGGTCAAACCTGATGCGGGCACGATGACGCTGGAAGGGCGGCCCTTTCAACCGGCAGAGCCCCGCGCCGCGCGGGCCTTAGGCATTGCGATGGTGTTCCAGCATTTCTCGCTTTTTGATGCGATGAATGTCGCCGAGAACATCGCGCTTGGCATGGAAGACCCGCCACCACAGGCCGAGATTGCAGCACGTGTGCGCCATGTGTCTGATCAATATGGGCTGCCGCTGGACCCTGACCGGATTGTAGGAGAATTGTCGGCAGGTGAACGCCAGCGGGTTGAGATTATCCGCTGTCTGCTACAAGATCCCAAGCTGCTGATCATGGATGAACCGACGTCGGTGCTGACCCCGCAAGAGGTGAACATCCTTTTTGAAACGCTGCGCAAGCTAAGCGCGGAAGGCACCGCCATCCTCTATATCTCGCATAAGCTGGAGGAAATCCGCGCGCTTTGCGAAAACGCCACTGTCTTGCGTTTGGGCGAAGTTGTGGGCGATTGCGACCCGCGCGCCACATCTGCCCGCGAAATGGCCGAATTGATGGTCGGCACGGCGCTGCATGTGCCTGAACGGGCCGAAAAACCTGCTGGAGACGTCGTTCTATCGCTTAATGGGCTAAGCGCAAAAGCACCGCATCAGTTTGGCACTCCGCTGCGCGAGATCAGCCTTGAGGTGCGTAAGGGCGAAGTGCTGGGAATTGGCGGCGTTGCAGGCAACGGGCAGGATGAACTGGTTGCCGCACTCTCGGGCGAGATGAGGACCGGGGGCGACATGATCGGCTATCACGGGCAGGCCATTGGCCAGATGCCGCCCAATGCGCGCCGCAAGATCGGCCTTCTGGCGGCCCCAGAAGAGCGCATGGGCCACGCAGCAGCCCCTGACATGAGCCTGACGGAAAATGCCATTCTAACCGCTATGACCCGCGAAAACCTGACGACGCGGGGCTTTGTGCATTGGGGCAAGGCGCGTGGGTTTGCAGAACGTGTGATCGAAACCTTTGACGTGCGCACGCCGGGCCCGCAGAACGCGGCACGGTCGCTTTCGGGCGGAAATTTGCAGAAATTCGTCATCGGTCGCGAGATTATGCAGGCACCAGAGGTGCTTGTTGTGAACCAACCGACCTGGGGCGTGGATGCCTCTGCGGCGGCCGCGATCCGGCAGGCTTTGCTTGATCTGGCAGCCAAGGGGACGGCGGTGATTGTGATCTCTCAGGATCTTGATGAGTTGATGGAAATCTCGGACCGGTTCGCCGCCCTCAATGAAGGGCGTCTGTCCGCACCGCGCCCGGCCAAAGGCCTGACGGTCGAAGAAATCGGACTGATGCTGGGCGGCGCCCATGACATGGAGGTGTCGCATGCAGGCGCATAAAGCCTCGGGCGGAAGTTTTACCGGACACAGAAAGATGGAGCCTCGCGCATGATCATGCTGGAGAAACGCCCGCAGCCATCGCAGGCATGGACCTTTGCGACCCCTATTCTGGCGGTCCTGCTGACCATGTTTTGTGGTGGCTTGCTTTTCGCGGCCCTTGGCCAGAACCCGTTTGTCACCATCCGCACGATCTTTCTTGATCCGTTGTTTTCGGAATTTGCGTGGTTCTACCGCCCGCAGCTTTTGATTAAAGGCGCGCCGTTGGTGTTGATTGCCATCGGGCTGTCATTTGGCTTTCGGGCGGGGATCTGGAACATCGGGGCCGAGGGGCAATACGTCGTCGGGGCCATCTGCGGGGCCGCCGTGGGGCTCGCGTTCTATCCATTGGAGAGCTTTATCATCTTCCCGCTGATGATCATTGCGGGGGCCTTGGGTGGGTTGCTTTGGGCGATGATCCCCGGATTGCTGCGGGTCCGCTTTGGCACCAATGAAATTCTGGTGTCGCTGATGCTGGTCTATGTGGCCGAACAATTGCTTGCGTCCATGGCGCTGGGGGCCTTGCGCAACCCAGACGGCATGGGTTTTCCCGGCAGCCGAAACCTGTCGCAATACCCCTCTGCTGCAAACCTTGAGATCATCTCGGGCAGTGGCATGCATTGGGGCGTTCTGACGGCCTTCCTAGCAGTGATCTGCGCTTATGTGGCCTTGTCGCGCCATATCTTTGGCTTCAATGTGCGGCTCTCCGGGCAAAGCCCGCGGGCGGCGCGCTTTGCAGGCGTGAACCCTTCTGCGCTGGTTTTGATCTGCATGGGCATTTCCGGCGCGCTGGCCGGGCTTGCAGGCCTGTTTGAGGTTGCAGGACCAGCGGGACAGATCAGCATTGATTTCAATGTAGGCTATGGCTTTACCGCGATTATCGTCGCCTTTCTAGGGCGCTTGCATCCGGTCGGCATATTGCTGGCGGGCGGCTTGATGGCGCTGACTTATATCGGGGGGGAAATCGCGCAATCGAACCTTGGCCTGCCGATTGCGGCAATCCAGATTTTGCAGGGGATGCTGTTGTTCTTCCTGCTCGCTGTAGACGTGCTGACGAACTACCGCGTGGCATGGCAGAGGGTCGCCGCATGAGCGATCAATCCACCATTTTTGACGACCTCATAGATGCGTTTTTTCGCCCCATCATGACACTCTTCGGAGGTATGTTCCTGGGCTACGGCGCACAATTGGCGGCACTGTCGCACTGGGCGGTAGCCGCCACTGTCCTGCTTGGCGCGGTGGCGGTCTATGTGCTGCCAGAGGAGATGTTGGCATGGTTTTGATATTCACGAATGAGGAAATGCGCTGATGGACCTGTCATCAATCAACCCCATCCTCCTGCTGGCGTCCCTTATGGTGGCGGCAACTCCGATCATCCTCGCGGCCATAGGAGAATTGGTCGTGGAGCGCGCAGGCGTTCTAAATCTTGGTGTCGAGGGGATGATGATCACCGGCGCGATCTGCGGTTTCGTGGTGGCGGTGAACACCGGTTCACCCTGGCTAGGCTTTCTCGGGGCGGCGATTGGCGGGGCGCTTTTGTCGGTGATTTTTGGCGTGCTGACGCAAATTCTGCTGTCCAACCAAGTGGCTACCGGGTTGGCTTTGACGCTTTTTGGCCTCGGCCTTTCGGCACTGATGGGGCAAGGATACATCGGGATCAAAGCACCGAGTTTCCCCGATTGGCATATCCCCCTGCTGGGTGATATTCCGGTCATAGGGCCGATCGTCTTTCAGCATGACCCGATGGTCTATGTTGGGCTTTTCATTGTCGCGGGGGTCTGGGCCTTCCTGAGATATTCGCGCGCGGGGCTGATCCTGCGTGCAGTTGGCGAAAACCATGAAGCGGCCCATGCGCTGGGCTATCACGTGGTGCGTGTGCGTATCCTTGCCATCATGTTCGGCGGGGCCTGTGCAGGGCTGGGTGGTGCCTACCTGAGCCTTGTGCGCGTACCACAATGGACCGAAGGGATGACCGCAGGTGCAGGCTGGATCGCGCTGGCCATCGTTGTCTTTGCCAGCTGGCGGCCGGGGCGTCTTTTGCTGGGAGCTTACTTGTTTGGCGGGGTGACCGTCCTGCAACTCAACCTGCAGGCGGCGGGGGCAGCTATCGCGGTCGAGTATCTTTCTATGGCCCCCTATCTGGCCACTATCGCCGTTCTGGTTATTATGCGGGCCGGACGTGCGCCCGGATCACTGGGACAATCTTTCCATGCCTCACGCTGAGGCCAATTCAAGACCACCAAGGGGATGAAAATGACAATGAAAACAATACTGGCCGGCGCCACACTCGCGCTTGGCCTTGCAACAGGGGCTGCCGCCGATGGGCACGAACCAGTAACAGTAGGATTCGTCTACGTCGGGCCAGTGGGCGACGGCGGCTGGACGTATGAGCATGATCAGGGCCGTTTGGCCGTCGAAGAAGCCTTTGGCGATAAGGTCGAGACCGTGTTCGTGGAAAGCGTGCCAGAGGGCCCCGACGCAGAGCGCGTCATGACACAGATGGCGCTGCAAGGTGCGGACCTGATCTTTACCACGTCGTTTGGCTACATGGATCAGACCATCGCCGTGGCTGAAAAGTTCCCTGATGTCCGCTTTGAGCACGCAACCGGCTACAAGCGCGCTGACAACGTATCCACATACTCTGCGCGCTTCTATGAAGGCCGCGCCGTTCAAGGCCACATTGCCGGGCACATGACCGACAGCAATGTCGTGGGCTACATCGCATCCTTCCCCATTCCAGAGGTCATCCGGGGCATCAATGCCGCATATATCCACGCGGCAGAAGTGAACCCTGATGTCGAGTTCAAGATCATCTGGGCCTACACATGGTTTGACCCTGCAAAGGAAGCCGAGGCTGCCTCTGTTTTGATTGAACAAGGTGCGGACGTGATCCTGCAGCACACCGATTCAACTGCGCCGCAGGCCGCCGCACAGGCGGCTGGCAATGTTGTGACATTCGGTCAGGCCTCCGACATGGCAGAGTTTGGTCCGTTCCCACGCGTCTCATCCATCATCGACAACTGGGCGCCTTACTATGTGGCACGCACCCAAGCCGTGATCGACGGCACTTGGGAAAGCACCGACACATGGGACGGTATTGCCCCAGGTATGGTTGGCATCGGTGAGATCACAGATGCGGTTCCCGCAGAAGTGAAGGCCTCTGCTGAGGCGCTGATCGAAAGCCTGCGCTCTGGCGAATACCACGCCTTCACAGGTCCGCTGAACAAACAGGACGGTTCTGCATGGTTGGCAGCGGGCGAGACTGCCGATGACGGCACATTGGCTGGCTTGAACTTTTATGTTGAAGGAATTGATGCGGAAATCCCGCAATAACTTCGACTGACTGATTGATTGAGAAGGCCCCGCTTTGGTGGGGCCTTTTTCGTTTTTGCGCAGCGCCCAAATTGACTTTGGACTGCGCAACTGACTAACGTCGTTTGACCACATCAAGGACAGTCTAATCTGGCGTCAAACCGAGTGTTGGCCGGATGACGACTCCGCGCTGGACTGACGTGCGCAGTGGGGCGAGGTGGCTAAAAACCCGCCGTTCACGTGAATTCGACCAAAAGGACCAATCATATGTCTGACAGTCTTGCCCTACTTGGCGTCAAAGGCGGGCCAGCTATCCGCCCCGGCTCTCACATGCCTACGTCCATGCTGTTGCGGCTGGCGGGTAAGACGATCCTGATTGATGCAGGGCTTGGCGTCACCCGTGGCATTTGTGACCAAGGCGTGACCCTGACTGAAATAGACCTCATCGTGATCACCCACCTGCACTCGGATCACTACCTCGAACTTGGGCCGTTCTTTCATACCGCCTGGACGGCAGGGCTGAATCGCACGATCCCGGTGTTTGGGCCAAAGGGACTGGATGCCTATTGGGCGGGATTTCAGGACAGCATGCGCTTTGATATCGATTTGCGCGTCCGGGACGAAGGACGCTGCGATTTTGACAGCCTTGCCGATATTCAAGTCATCGATGACGTGATGACCTTTGATGACATCACGCTGCGCAGTTTGCGCAATGTGCATCCCCCAATCACCGATACTTTCGCCCTGCGGTTTGAGGCAGGCGACAAAGCCGTCGCCTTCTCTGGTGACACCGCCTATATGGACGAAATGGCGCCATTTGCGAAAGGGGCCGACCTGCTGGTGCATGAGGCGATGCTACGTGACGGCGTCGAGGCGCTGTGCGCCCGCATGACAAACGGCGATGAACGCCTGCGCACCCATATCCTGCGCAGCCACACCGATGCCGTAGACGTGGGACGGATTGCACGGGACGCTGGGGTTAGACAACTGGCTCTCAGCCATATGGTGCCTGACGGCGATCCTGATTTCACCGATCAGCATTGGGAAGATGCCGTGCGCCAGCATTGGGACGGGCCGTTCTTTCTGGGCAAGGATGGGATGAAAATCACACTCTGACGGGAGGCGAGAATGATCAAGGTTTTGGGCATCGGCGGTATTTTCTTTCGGGCGAAAGACCCAAAAGCGCTGGGTCTTTGGTACGAAGAAACCTTTGGCATCAACAAAGTCACCGACAGCTATGATGATCCGGCCTGGACGCAAGAGGCGGGCACAACCGTCTTTGCGCCTTTCAAACAAGACACCACCTATTTTGGCCGCCCTGAACAACAATGGATGATCAATTTCCGTGTGGCCGATCTGGACGCGACGGTCACAGCGCTCCGCGCCTCTCGGGTCACGGTTGAGGTCGCGGACGAACGCGAACCCAATGGGCGTTTTGCACAGCTCAAAGACCCCGAAGGCAACCCTATCGAGCTTTGGCAGGAAATGCCGCCACCCTGATTGCCCCTGCGCCCATGCCTCGCTATTGAGGGTCAAACCAAGGTCTCTAACGGAGCGTCCCTCATGGCTGCCAATCAATTCGTCTACTTCATGGACGGCGTGTCCAAAACCTATCCCGGCGGCAAGAAGGTGTTCGAGAACATCCGCCTGAACTTCCTGCCCGGCGTCAAAATCGGCGTGGTCGGCGTGAACGGCACGGGTAAATCCACACTGATGCGGATCATGGCGGGGCAAGACAAGGATTTCGCAGGCGAAGCATGGGCCGCCGAAGGCGCGCGCGTAGGATATCTGCCGCAGGAACCCGAACTCGACCCCGCGCTAAGCGTACGCGAAAACGTCATGCTGGGCGTGGCCGACAAAAAGGCGATCCTTGATCGCTATAACGAAGTTGCCATGAACTACTCCGAGGAGACTGCGGATGAGATGGCACAGTTGCAAGACCAGATCGACAGCCAGAACCTCTGGGATCTCGACGCGCAGATCGACATCAGCATGGAGGCGCTGCGCTGCCCCCCGGATGATGCTGACGTAACAACGCTGTCGGGTGGCGAAAAACGCCGCGTGGCATTGTGCCAGTTGTTGCTTGATGCGCCCGATATGCTGCTGCTCGACGAACCGACCAACCACTTGGACGCAGAAACCATTGCGTGGCTACAACAGCACCTGATCGACTACAAAGGCACAATTCTGATCGTCACCCACGACCGGTACTTCCTTGATGCGATCACCGGCTGGATTCTTGAACTCGACCGCGGCTCTGGCATCCCGCACGAAGGTAATTACTCTAGCTGGCTAGAGGCCAAGGCAAAGCGGCTGGAGCGCGAGGCGAAGGACGACAAATCCAAGCAGCGCACGCTCGCGCGTGAATTGGAATGGATGCAGCAGGGCGCCAAGGCGCGGCAGGCGAAATCCAAGGCCCGGATCGCGGCATATAATGAGCTCGCTGGCCAATCCGAGAAAGACAAAATCGGACGCGCCCAGATCATCATTCCTCACGGGCCACGGCTTGGCTCCAAGGTGATCGAGGTTGAGAGCCTCAAGAAAGCGATGGGTGACAAGCTGCTGATCGAAGACCTGTCGTTCAGCCTGCCCCCTGGCGGTATCGTCGGTGTCATCGGCCCTAACGGTGCTGGTAAATCCACACTGTTTTCTATGCTCACGGGTCAAGCCGAACCCGACGAAGGCTCAGTGGAGTACGGCGATACGGTGAAACTGTCCTACGTTGACCAGTCCCGCGACGCGCTAAGCGCTGACACCACCGTCTGGGAAGAGATCAGCGGCGGGGCCGAGATTATCGAACTTGGCGATGCGTCGATGAACTCGCGCGCGTACTGCTCTGCCTTCAACTTCAAAGGCGGCGATCAGCAAAAGAAAGTCGGACTGCTGTCCGGCGGTGAACGCAACCGCGTGCATATGGCGAAACTGCTGAAATCCGGCGGCAACGTGCTGCTGCTTGACGAACCGACCAACGATCTGGATGTCGAAACACTGCGTGCGTTGGAAGACGCGCTGGTCAATTTCGCCGGTTGCGCAGTTGTGATCAGCCACGATCGCTTCTTCCTTGACCGGATCTGTACGCATATTCTGGCCTTCGAAGGGGACGCACATGTGGAATGGTTCCAAGGGGCGTTCACGGATTACGAAGAGGACAAGAAGGCGCGGCTTGGCGCTGATGCGCTGGAGCCAAAGCGGATGAAGCACAAGAAATTCGTCCGTTGAAACGGATCGTCATCGCCGTCGGGATCGGGCTGATTGCAGCTCTCGTCCTTTATGTTGCGGGTGTGACCACGCTGGCCGGGGCGCACCCACGTTGGGCCGATCAACTATTCTATTCCGGTGCGGGGCTGGGAACGGTCCTTGCCCTGATTGCCATTCAGTTCGCCTTTGTCCCCCGCACTATCGCGCTGAGCGTGACGGTGATCGCAGCCTATCTTGTCGCTGATTTCGGCAAAACGCGGTTTGCGGCGTCCTTTGCTGAAGATGTGGTTGCGGGGCAGATGTGGTTCTTTGGGTGGCATGTTCTGTGCATCACGATCATCGCCCATGTTATGTCGAGCCTCTACGAGCAATTGCGATCCGCGTAAGGGGGCGGCGGAATGTGCTGACATCCGCCGACGATCAGCTATCACAAACTATTCACTTGCTATTCAGCGATCCAGACCCCATGTGCGGAGTGCAAACGTTACACAACTCGACCACTGTTTTCCCTTTCGGCTACAGTCTCTCGATTTTGACGCTGACGACGCCGAGCTGTCGCAATTTCGCGGACAGCATTGATACTAAAAGGAAAAACACGATGGCTACTGGCACCGTGAAATGGTTCAACGCAACTAAAGGCTTCGGCTTTATCGCTCCTGATGGTGGATCCAAGGACGTTTTCGTTCACATCTCCGCTGTTGAGCGTTCCGGCCTGACCGGTCTGCAGGACGACCAGAAAGTAACTTTCGACGTGGAAGCAGGCCGTGATGGTCGCGAATCCGCAGTGAACCTCGCACTGGCATAAGCCAACCGAGATACGATAGTGACGCGCGGAAACCCGCGCGCCACTCTTTCCAGATTGTTAACGATCCGGGCGCTAACCCTCCTGCTAACTTGAATTTGTTGCCAAATGTGCGATAATACGAGGGCGCGTTAATCTATCGACCACTGTCTCCTCTTACGGCCCAGTCTCTCGATCACGTTTGACTGCGCCATGCCGCTGCACTCCCGCGAGCGGAAAACATAAGGAAGACAAGGACATGGCTTCAGGCACTGTCAAGTGGTTCAACACCACCAAAGGGTATGGTTTTATCGCACCAGATGGTGGTTCAAAGGACGTTTTCGTCCATATCTCTGCTGTTGAGCGTTCCGGTCTGACCGGGCTTAAAGATGACCAAAAGGTCAACTTCGACATCGAAGCGGGCCGTGACGGACGCGAGAGCGCAATCAATCTGACGCTGGCCGACTAAGGCAAGCCACCTGACCACCGCGATCTATTCGTTAGATTATTTTGATTGGGCGCCCTTGCCGGGCGCCCAAATTTATTAGTCCGACAGCACGAATGTGACTTTCAGGACAACCCGGTATTCATCAACTTCGCCATCCTTCACGGTGACTTTCTGATCTGCCACCCAGGCGCCGCTGATCCCTTTGAGCGTCTTTGACGCCCGCTTGATCCCCTGTTCAACGGCATGATCAAAGGACTTGGACGAGGATGAAATGATCTCTGTGACTTTTGCGACTGACATGTCAGCTCCCTTTATTGTTGTTGGTTACAGCGTCCAGCCTACTGCTAGCCTGCCGTCCAGTCCACATCATCGGCCTTTTCAACGTGTAGCGTTCCATCGGGAAAGGGGTTCATCAGTGCTTTCGCGACCTCTTCATCACCGGCAAGCCATATATCCACATCGCTTTGATCAAGGATCACACCCATACGGTGATGGATATCGCGGACATCCGCCGAAGGGGCACATGTCACAGTTGCAACCTGATGCACCTGCACCCCACCCGGCCCATTCCAAACGTCATAGATCGCCGCAAAGTTAAGCAGCGCGCCATCCTTTCTGGTAATCCGCCACGGCTGCTTGCGCCGTTTTTCGCCCGTCCATTCATACCAGCCACTGGCAGGCACTACCGCCCGTTTCACATCTGCAAAGGCGGATTTGTCAAAGACAGTCTCGGACCGCGCATTCACAATGGTTTCCATCACAGGCCGTCCACGCGCATTGACCCGCCCCACCGGGATTAGACCCCAGCGCATATGCCGCGCGCCTTCGGCAGTGAGCGTGATCACCTCTTGGCCCGGCGCGATATTCAACCTTGGTGGATCTGCGATCCCGCCCGTTTGCTCGGTCAAAAAGAACCGCCCCGGCATCGTTATTCAACCGCCTGCACAAGGTCCAAAACGGTTGGCCCTATGGCTGCAACGATGACGGCGACACCTTCTTTGTTCGGGTGGATGTTGTCCGCCTGCATGAACTCCGACATGCCCTCCTGCATGCCCGCCGCTGCGCGCAGACCTGACGCAAAATCCGCATAAAGTGGTACGTCATATTTTGCCGCCAGATCGGGATACATTCCTTCAAACGCAGCCTTATACTCAAGCCCATAATTGGCCCCAACCGACAGTCCCACCAAAAGCATCCCAACCTCTGCTGCTTCCCCTGCGGCCAGAATACCGTCAAGGTTGGTGCGGCTCACTCCTGGATCTAGCCCGCGTAAATAATCGTTGCCGCCCAAGGTCACGATCATGGCATCAACATCAGGCGTCAGCGTCCAGTTCACGCGGCTCAACCCGCCCGCTGTGGTATCACCAGATACGCCCGCATTGATCACTGCAACATCCGCACCCTGTGCCTGCAACCACGCCTCAAGCTGCGGCACAAACCCATCGCCTTGCGCCAGCCCATACCCGGCTGTCAGACTGTCCCCTAAAGCGGCCACTGTCACTGTTTCGGCCTGCACAACGCCCGCCGTCATCAAAACCGCGATCATCAACTTGCTGCTGCGCAAAATGGCCCCATATGCAAAGGAACGCGCAAAACCAAAGGCCGCCCGCATGACCGAACCCGTTCTTTCCATCGCAAACGCCAATCTGTCTTTGGATGGCAATGCCGGGCGCGTTGATATCCTGCATGATATCTCGCTCAAAGTGGCGGCAGGGGAAACTCTGGGGCTGGTGGGGCCAAGCGGGTCTGGCAAATCATCGCTCCTTATGGTGATGGGCGGGTTGGAACAGGCCACCGTCGGTCAGGTCCATGCCTTGGGGCAGGATTTGACCGCGATGAACGAAGACCAGCTTGCCCTCTTTCGCAGGGATAATATGGGGGTGGTTTTCCAATCTTTCCACCTGATCCCGACAATGACCGCCTTAGAGAACGTTGCAACCCCGCTTGAACTCGCTGGCGCGCGCGACGCATTTGACCGCGCCGAAGCTGAATTGCAGGCCATGGGTCTCGCCGACCGCATCGATCATTACCCCAGCCAAATGTCAGGTGGAGAACAACAGCGCGTAGCCCTCGCCCGCGCCTCGGCCCCCCGTCCGCGCATTCTGCTGGCAGATGAACCCACTGGAAATCTTGATGAAACCAACGGTCAGGCGATCATTGATCTGCTATTTGATTTGCGCGACCGCCATGGTGCGACGCTGGTGATGGTCACCCATTCCAATGAACTAGCGAACCGCTGCGACCGTGTCGTCCGGCTGCGCGATGGTCGTATAGATGCGCCGATGTCAAAGGCTGCGGAATGAGCCTGCGCATCGCGTCCCGCTTTGCCATGCGCGAATTGCGCGGGGGTCTGCACGGGTTTCGTGTGTTTCTCGCTTGTCTGGCGCTAGGTGTGGCGGCGATTGCTGCTGTTGGAACTGTGCGTGCGGGGATCGAAGCGGGGCTCGCACGTGATGGTGCAGCACTTCTGGGCGGCGACGCCGAGGTCGAGTTCACCTATCGCTTTGCCCGCGATGCCGAACGCGACTGGTTGAACACTATCGCCGAAGATGTGTCAGAGACGGTCGATTTCCGTTCCATGATTGTTGTAGACCGGGATGAGGCGTCCGAACGTGGCCTCACACAAGTGCGCGCAGTTGATGATCTTTATCCGCTGATCGGAGCTGTGCAGCTTGATCCCCCCATGCCCCTTCCCCGCGCCCTTGCCGATTTCGGTGGCGTGATGGAGCGTGTTCTAGCGGATCGTTTGGGGTTATCGCCGGGTGATCCGTTTCGATTGGGCGAACAGGCGTTCACACTGCGCGCGGTTCTGGACCGGTACCCCGATAACGCCGCTGGTGGCTTTGGCCTTGGGCCGCGCACGATTGTGCTGACGGATGACCTTGCCAACTCGGGCTTGCTGATCGAAGGCACATTGTTTTCGACGCAATACCGGCTCAATCTGCCGCCGGGCGCGGACCTGCAGGCACTTGAAGACGCAGCCGAGGCGCAGTTTCGTGACAGCGGATTGCGGTGGCGCGATAGCAGGCGCGGCGCTGGCGGCATTGCACAATTTGTAGATCGGATCGGGGCATTCCTGATCCTCGTGGGGCTATCTGGCCTTGCTGTCGGCGGGGTTGGCGTTTCGGCGGCTGTGCGCGCCTATCTGGCCGGCAAAACAGGCGTCATCGCCACGTTGAAAACGCTGGGCGCGACGCGTGCCACGATCTTTCATACCTATTTCATTCAGGTGGGCCTTCTGACGCTGGGGGGCGTAATCCTCGGCCTGATCCTCGGTGCAGGCCTGCCGGTGCTGTTTGCCCCGATCATCGAGGCGAGCCTGCCTATCCCAGCTGTCTTCACGATCTACCCTGCCCCGCTGTTTGAGGCTGCGGTTTATGGGCTATTGGCCGCATTGGTCTTTACCCTGTGGCCTCTGGCCAAGACCGAGGACATCCGCGCCGCGACACTGTTTCGCGATGCTTTTGCCGCCTCTGCCAGCTTGCCCGCGCCGCGCTACCTGATCGCAATTGCGGCGCTGATCGCGGCACTAATCGGTGCGGCTGTTTGGTTTTCCGGCACCGTTTTCCTGACCCTCTGGACGGCGGGTGGGATCGCTGCAGCACTTGCTATCCTTGTGGTCGCCGCCATCGGCATTCGGTGGATTGCGCGGCGGTTTCGCAAGCCTGCACGCGGGCGGCCTGCCCTGCGACTGGCGCTTGGATCAATAGGCGCGCGCGGAGGTGAGGCGACGTCGGTTGTGCTGTCTTTGGGGCTTGGCCTGACGGTTTTGGCGGCGGTCGGTCAGATTGATGGCAACCTGCGCAATTCGTTCTCGAACGATTTGCCCGCTGTCGCACCCAGTTATTTTTTCGTGGACATTCAGCCCGACCAGATCGACGGCTTTCGCGCGCGTCTGGCGGGTGATGACGCGGTCAGCAAGGTTGACACCGCACCCATGCTGCGCGGCATCATCACGCAGATCAACGACGAGCCAGCAGATGAGGTGACCCAAGGGCATTGGGTTACCCAAGGGGATCGTGGGATCACCTATGCGGGTGCCCTGCCGGAAGGCACCGAAGTGACCGCAGGCAACTGGTGGCCCGAAGATTATGCCGGACCACCGCAGATCAGTTTCTCTGCCGAGGAAGCGGCCGAGATGGGTTTGCAACTGGGCGATACGATGACAGTCAATGTTCTGGGCCGCGATATCACCGCCGAGATCACGAGTTTTCGCAATGTCAGTTGGGAAGATGCGGGTATCGGCTTTGTGCTGGCCATGAACCAAGGAGCGCTGGCAGGTGCGCCGCATAGCTGGATTTCGACGGTCTATGCCCAGCAAGAAGCCGAAGCAGCGATCCTACGCGATCTTGCCACGGCCTATCCCAATATCACTGCGATCCGCATCCGTGATGCGATTGATCAAATCATCGAACTGGTCGGGGGGATTTCAGCCGCTACGCGCTATGGCGCGTTGATCACGCTGATCACCGGCTTTTTGGTGCTGATCGGGGCGGCAGCCGCTGGCGAACGCGCCCGCACGTTTGAGGCGGCAGTGCTGAAAACCGTGGGCGCGTCGCGGCGCCGGATCATCACCAGTTTTGCGCTGCGATCGGCAATTCTGGGTTTCGGTGCCGGGCTTGTTGCCTTGGGCGCAGGGATTTTGGGCGGCTGGGCGGTGTCTGTCTTCATCATGGAAACCGATTACATCGTGATCTGGTCCAATGCCCTGCTGATCATCGGTGGCGGTGTTTTGGCCTCTTTGCTGGCGGGGCTGGCCTTTGCGTGGCGGCCCTTGTCGGCGCGACCCGCACAGATCTTGCGGGCGCGCGAATGACCGATCCGGGTTTCTTTGGCTATGGCAGCCTCGTCAATTTGCGCACGCATGATTATGCCAATCCACTGCCAGCGTCCCTGGGCGGATGGCGTCGAGTCTGGCAAGGAACCACCCTGCGCGACGCAGCATTTCTATCGGTGATCCCTGACGCTACGACGGTCATTCAAGGTGTCGTCGCACAGGTGCCGCAAGCCAATTGGGCGGCCCTTGATCAACGCGAGGCCGCCTATCAACGCCACGACGTCAGCCATGCGGTCGGGCAAAAGCAAACGGCCGTCTATCAGGTGAGACCCACACATCTGGTCTCCAAAGGGCAGCACCCGATCCTGCTGAGTTATCTTGATGTGGTCGTGCAAGGCTACCTGCGCGTCTTTGGCGAGGCCGGTGTCAGCCATTTCTTTGAGACGACCGATGGCTGGGGCACGCCAATCCTGAACGACCGCGCTGATCCGATCTATCCACGCCATCAAAGGCTCACTCCGGACGAGCGCGCACTGGTGGATGATCACCTAACGGCGGTGATGCAAAAGGCTAAATAGGCGGGCCTGACGGGCAAAAGGCTCGGCCTCGGTCGGTTCGCGCGCTTCTTTGGCCATAACGCGCAGCGCAAGGACGATGGCAATCAAGGCAAAGAGCGCACCACCGATATATTGCCCGATCAGAATGCCCGGCGCGCCAAACCACGCGGCCCCAACCAGCACAAACGGAATGGTGCCAAGCGTATGCCGCCCCCAGTTCACAATGGTCGAATAGAACGGGTGCCCAAGGTTATTGAATGCGGCGTTGGCCACAAAGATCACACCGTTGAAGAAGAACATCAGCGACAGCGGCCCAGCAAAGAGAAACACAAGCGTCAGCGCAAGCCCGTCCTCTAGCTGGAACAACCATTGGATGCCGGGGCGCGCCAGAAAAAACAGCCCCGAGACGACAACAACAACCAATCCGGTAAACAACAGCCCTTCTCGGAATGCGCCGCGCACACGGTCGTGCTGCCCGGCGCCAGCGTTCTGCCCAATGATCGGGCCAATTGCGCCGGACAACGCAAAGATGATGCCAAACCCAACGGGCGTCATCCGGGCGACAATTGCCATGCCTGCAACGGCCTCTTCTCCGAATTCTGCCATCGAACGCGTAACGTAGGCCTGCCCGATCGGTGTCGCCAGTTGCGTGAGGATCGCTGGGATCGCAATCGCAAGGATTGGGCGCATGTCGATTGTCAGGCTAGCGACGGTAGGCCGGTCAAAGCCGCCGTAGTGCCGGATCAGCGGCATTAGTGCCGTGCCCGCAATTGCGATACGCGCGCAAACGCTGGCCAGGGCCGCTCCGGTCAGTTCCAGATCAAGCCCGAAGATCAGGATCGGATCAAGGATCGCATTGACAACCCCGCCCCAGATCGTAGCCATCATGGCGCGGCGCGCATCGCCATGGGCGCGCAGGATCGCCCCGCCAATCATGCCAATCATCAAAAATGGCAGAGATGGCACGATGATCTGCAAATAGTGCACCGCAAGATCGAGCGTCTCACCCGACGCCCCCATTAGCCCTGCAAGAAACTCTAGATTGAGCCAGACAGTCGCGGCAAAGATTGCCCCAAAGATCACACCATAGATCAGTGCATTTGTGGCCCGCCTGCGCGCGTCTTCGGCTTCTCCTGCGCCAAGCGCACGGGCAACCAGCGCGCCCGCTGCAATGGCCATGCCGATCCCAAAAGAGGTGGTAAAAAACAGGATCGCCCCGGCGTAGCCCACAGCGGCGGCCAGTTCGGCCTTACCCAGCATCGAAATGAAGATCATATCGACGAAATCGACTAGAAACACCGCCATCAACCCGATTGAGGCGGTCAGCGACATCACTGAGATATGGCCAAAGAGGCTGCCTTGCGTGAATTTGGCCTCGGGCGCGGCCATCAGGCAGTAAAGTCCGGCTTGGTTTGAAGCAGCGGCATCACATCCGCCATTTCCGGCCCACGCTGACGGCCCGTGACCGCTTTGCGCAATGGCATGAACAGGCCTTTGCCTTTGCGGCCTGTTGCCTCTTTCACCGTCGCTGTCCAGCTCGACCAAGTGTTGGCGTCATAGGGCGGTGGCGGTAACAGGGCATAAGCCTCGGCCACGAATTCGCGGTCTTCATCTTCCACCAGTGGGGTGGCACCATCGCGGAAGAGTGCCCACCAACCGGCGACCTGATCAAGGCTGTCGATATTGTCGCGCACGACGTTCCAGAATGCCGCGGCCAGGTCGTCCGGCACGCCAGCCGATGTTAAAACATCGGCCACGTCATCAGCGCTGAGTGTCGCTAAATGGCGGGCCGTCAGCGGGATCAGGTCTTGAGCATCGAATTTCGTGGGAGCAGAGCCAAATTTGGACAGATCAAAGCCTGCGACCACTTCGTCGATGTTGCTGCGCAACTCAACCGGATCAGATGACCCAAGCCGCGCCATCAACGACAGGATCGCTTCTGGTGCAATGCCTTGCTTGCGCAAATCGCGCAGCGCCAGCGTGCCAAGGCGTTTGGACAATGCCTCGCCCTGTGGACCCGTGAGCAGCGAATGGTGGGCGAAACGTGGCACATCACCGCCCAGCGCCTGGATCATCTGGATTTGCGTTGCCGTGTTGGTCACGTGGTCAGAGCCACGGACCACGTCTGTGATCCCCATTTCGGTATCATCCACAACCGAGGCCAACGTGTAGAGAATTTGCCCATCATTTTTGAACAGCACTGGATCGCTGACAGAGGCCGCATCAATGGAGATATCGCCGATGATCCCATCAGCCCATTCGATGCGCTTGTGATCCAGCTTGAAGCGCCAATGCGAACCACGCTCTGCGCGGAGTGTGTCCTTTTCGTCTTCGTATAGTTCCAACGCGGCGCGGTCATAGACCGGTGGCTTGCCCATGTTCAGCTGCTTTTTGCGCTTGAGGTCCAGTTCCACCGGCGTCTCAAAGCACTCATAAAGTCGGCCCATGTCGATCAGCTTTTGTTTGGCGGCAAGATAGTTGTCCATGCGCGCCGACTGGTGTTCAACCCGGTTCCAGGTGAAGCCGAGCCAGCTCAGGTCTTCTTTGACACCTGCGATATACTCATCCTTGGAACGCTGCGCGTCCGTGTCGTCGATCCGCAGGATGAAGGTGCCACCGTTCTGACGCGCAATGGCATAGTTGAAAAGCGCTGCGCGCAGGTTGCCGATATGCAGCCAGCCGGTGGGCGATGGGGCGAATCTGGTGGTGGTCATGGGTGCGTCTCCTGCTTAGGTGGCTTTGAGCATGGCACGCAGGGGATGTCCAGTTTTGCGGGTGCCGGACCGGTGCGCTGCCCCGGACCCCGAAGTTTGATGGAACGAAGAAAGAGGGATTCAAGTTGATGTAACAGGCCAGCGTGTCGCCAGATCATCGATGCCCGCCCTTACCAGTTCTGCGACTACATCCAAATCAACATCTGCCAGTTTGTTGATGTAGAGGCAGGATTTACCAAGTTTATGTTTGCCCAGCCGGTCCATGATGCTTTGGAAATCCGCATAGCCGGGCATGATGTAGAGCACCTGATTGGCCTTGCGCGGGCTAAAGCCGGTTGCGAGGAATTCACCGCTGCGCCCGCTCTTGTAGGTATAGTGGTATTGTCCGTAGCCAATCAACGTTGGCCCCCACATCTTGGGCGCCCAGCCCGTGACACGTCGGAACATTGCGTCGAGCACTTCTGCGTCCGCCCGCCGGGTTGGGTGTTCAATGGCGGCGATGAACTCTGCCACGTTTTGGGTGGTTGGTTGTGTCTTATTCTCGGCCATGGGGTAGTTTAGCATGGTTTGGTGCCTGCTCAAACGGGATACCGTCCAGCACCTTCCAGATGCTGTTCTTGGCGCCGCGAATGGCAGTGTGTCCTTCCTGCAGGTGTTTGCCACGTTTTTCGAGCCGGACGCTGATCAGGTTGATGATATCACGCCCTTCGTGGGTCAGGTGGACGAGATCAAGTGGGGTTGTCTCTTCATCCGTCTCAAAGCCGAGCCGGTAGTGTTTGGACAAAGCAGGCATGCTGTAGGTAATGCTTTTGAGAGTATCCAGAGGGATATCCTTCTGTAGCGCGTGAAATCGCATCATGTCGTCGGTGATCGTCAAGCGCACCGCGGGCGGGTGCCGCGGAAATGCCGCCCAGAGCCCGGCTATCAACAACAGCGGCCCACCCAAAAGTGGCCAGAAATCAGAGAAGCTCTCGGCATAGGGCAAGCCAAATCGCGCAGCAATCAGTGTCAGCGGCAAAGCGATAACAACCAGCAAAGCCCCCCCGACCCGGCGCGGCCGGTGGGTTTGCGTGATATAAGTTTCAGCCATCGTCGCCCTCCGCTTGGGGTTGCGAAACCGGCGCATTGTTCAGCGCTGCATGCAGTGAGTATTCTGCTTCAGCTCTCATCACGCCAGCGGTTCACAATGGGATAGCGCCGGTCCAGCCAGAATGCCCGATCCGACAAGCGAGGACCCGGTGCGGATTGAAAACGCTTGTATTCACTGATGTAGAGCAGATGTTCCACACGTTTGACCGTGTCGCGGTCATAGCCCGCCGCCACACAATCGGCGACCGAGGCCTCTTGATCGACCAACATAGCCAAAATGCCATCAAGGATATCATAGGGGGGCAGACTGTCCTCGTCCTTTTGATCTGGGCGCAGTTCGGCCGAGGGTGGTTTGTCGATGATCGCAACGGGGATCACCTCGCCCGCGGGTCCTTGCATCCAGTCGCGATGGTTCGCGTTGCGCCAGCGTGCGGCGTCGAACACGCGGGTCTTGTAGAGATCTTTGATCGGGTTAAAGCCACCCGCCATATCACCATAGATCGTCGCATACCCCACCGCGACTTCGGATTTATTCCCCGTTGTCAGCAGCATCTTACCAAACTTGTTGGATTGCGCCATCAGCAGCAAACCCCGGAGACGCGATTGGATGTTTTCCTCTGTCAGGTCTGGCGCCAACCCGTCAAACAACGGGGCAAGCGCCTCGGTCACGGCGGCGCGCGGCCCGGCGATGCTGATTGTGTCATAGGTGCAGCCCAGGGCGTTGGCGGCAGCGGCGGCATCATCAAGTGAGCCTTGCGAAGTGTATTCCGACGGCAGCATCACGCAGCGGACGTTTTCAGCGCCCAGCGCATCCACCGCGATCGCGGCAACAATGGCGCTGTCGATCCCGCCGGACAGGCCCAGCAAAACTTTCTTGAAGCCGGTTTTGCGCATGTAGTCACGCAGCGCCTCAACCATGACCCGGTAATCCTGCTCTAGCGCATCGGGCAGTGTTGCCTTTTCACCTTCTGTCGCTTCCCACCCATCATCGGTCAGGTGAAAATCAACATGGGCAATTGCTTCTTCCATGACCGGCAATTGCAGCGCCAGCCGCCCGCCCCGGTTCAGCACAAATGATCCGCCATCGAACATCTGATCGTCCTGACCGCCCACCAAGTTAAGGTAAACTATTGGCACTTCATTCTCGATCACACGCGCGACCATGGTGTTCACGCGGATCGCAAACTTGTCGCGGAAATAGGGTGACCCGTTGGGCACCACCAAGATCTCTGCCCCGGTTTCGACCATTGCTTCGCAGACGTCCGGGTACCACGCATCCTCGCAAATCGGGTTGCCGATCCGCGCACCATTGCTCAGCGCGTAGGGCCCCGCGATATCGGCGCTTTTGAACAGGCGCACTTCGTCGAAGACGTTGAAGTTGGGCAGGAAGTGTTTGCGTGCGGTCGCAACAATCTTGCCGCCGCGCAGGGTGAAATAGGCATTGTAAAGCCGCTCTTCCTCGACCAGAGGGCCACCGATGGACAGGGCCGGGCCGTCGGCGCAGTCGGCTGCAAGTTGCATCAGATGGGCCATCGCATCGGCCACAAAGGCGGGCTTGGCGATCAGATCCTGGGTTTGGTATCCGACCAGAAACATTTCTGGCAGGGCGACCAGATCGGCGCCTGCGGCCTTGCCTTCAGCCCATGCAGCACGGGCCTTCTTGGCGTTGCCGGCAATGTCTCCAACGGTTGGATTAAGCTGTGCCATCGTGAGGCGTAAAGAATTTGTCATAGTTTTGTCCCAATGGCTTGGCAAAGATGTAGCAGAATCAAACGCAGGGGAAAGGCGTTTGCGGCTACAACGTCTTAGACGTTGTCAGGTTGTATTGCGTCCCCTAGACTTTGCGAACGAAGATTGGCCTGGAGAGACGTATGACGATGTTTGGTGTATATAAGGGTGCTGCTGCGGCTGTGTTTGCAACAGCGCTTGCGACGGGGGCGTATGCCCAAGACGTCCAAACAAAACAATACGATGACGGCGGCGTCTACGAAGGCACCTTCCTTGACGGAAAGCAGCATGGCACCGGCACATACCGTCTTCCCAATGGATATGAATACACCGGCGAATGGGTCGAGGGCGAGATTCGCGGCCAAGGCATGGCGCGATTCCCCAATGGATCCGTCTACGAGGGCGCCTTTGTTGCAGGCAAACCCGAAGGTCAGGGTCGAATCACATTTTCCGATGGTGGCACCTTTGAAGGCGAATGGGTCGACGGCAATATCACCGGCCAAGGCACGGCTACTTATGCCAACGGTGTCGTCTACGCAGGCGAATTCCGCAATGCGATGCACAATGGCACCGGCACCATGACCAGCCCCGGCGGCTATGTTTATGAGGGTGACTGGATCAACGGCGCCAAAGAAGGCGACGGCAAGATCACCTATCCTGATGGCGCGATCTACGAAGGCACGCTGAAAGCAGGCGAACGTGATGGCATCGGCACGCTGACGATGGCCGATGGTCTGATCTATAGCGGTGCGTGGGTGGATGGCGAAATTGAGGGGGTCGGCACCCTGACCCAACCCAATGGCGATATCTTTGAAGGTGAGCTTGTCTCTGGACGCCGCGAAGGCGAAGGCAGTGTGACTTATGCCAATGGCGATACCTACGCCGGCGCATTCGTCAATGACCGCCGTCATGGCACGGGCACATTCCAAGGCACAGATGGTTACGTCTATGTGGGTGAATGGGTCGAGGGCCAGATCGAAGGCAACGGTGAAGTCACCTACCCTGATGGATCAAATTATGTGGGCACATTCGCCAATGATCTGGCTGATGGCACAGGCACAATCACCTATCCTGACGGCTCCACCTATGCGGGCGACTGGGAAAACGGTGTGATCAACGGTGTGGGTGTGGCCACTTACATCAACGGGCTTGTCTATGAAGGCGAGTTCCAGAACGCCAAGAACCACGGTCAAGGCACAATGACCTATGCAGATGGCTATGTGTACGAAGGCCAATGGTCCGAGGGGCAGCGCAACGGTTTGGGCCGTGCGACCTATGCCGATGGCACGGTTTATGTTGGTGAATTCCTTAACGGCCAGCGTAGCGGCAATGGCGAAATCACTTTGCCAGACGGCTTTAACTACGTTGGCGCATGGCAAGACGGCGAAATTAGCGGCGATGGCGTTGCGACCTATGCCAATGGTGATGTCTATGATGGCAGCTTTGTCAGCGGTCGCCGCGAAGGCGAAGGCACAATGCGGTTTGCCACTGGGCAGGAAAGCGTCGGCATCTGGTCAGACGGTGCGCTTGTGTCTGAAACGAACCAAGACAACTAACCCAACCGTCTCAGTTCATTCAAAAAGGCCGGTCAGAGTGACCGGCCTTTTTTGTTGCCTGCCTGAAACAAGTTCCCCGGCATCCAGATGTGCCAGCCAATCCGTTGCAAACCCAAATGGGCGAAGGATGCCTCACCAGCTGATCGCCTCGCCTGCGTAGTCAAAGAAACTGCCTGATTGGTCAGGTGTCAGATCGGCGATCACCGAAAGCAGGTTCGTTGCGGCCTGCGTTGCTGGCACAGTTGGATGGCGCCCGACGTAGTTAGCGGTAAAAGGTGTTTCAACCGTTCCAGGATGCAAGGCCACGCAAATGGATTGTTTGTGAGATCGGCCCAGCTCAATCGCCGCCCCATGTATGATTTGGTTGAGCGCGGCCTTGGAGGCGCGGTAGGAATGCCAACCGCCAACCTTGTTGTCTCCGATTGAGCCGACCCGCGCAGATAACGTGGCAACGACGCTGCGACGATCTTTGGGCAAGAGTTCCGCAGCATGGCGCAAGATCAGCGCCGGGCCGATTGTATTGACTGAGAACACACGCGCCATCTCGTCTGGTTTGATCGCTGAAAGGCTTTTCTCGGGAGTGCCCCAAAGCGGGGCAAGAATGCCCAAGGCCACGAAGATCAGATCGAACGGGGCCGTCATCCCGGACATCGCGCGCTCTACCGAGGCCGCATTGCCAACGTCAAAGCCATCAACCGAGCGTGACAGGCCGGTGACATCCCACTTGTCCTGTGCAAGCTGCGCGGCAACGGCTGATCCGATTCCACCGCTTGCTCCGATCACCAATGCACGCATGCCAATCTCCCTTGCCTCTGCCGAGATAGTGCCCGCATTGGCAATAACAAGGCAGCCATCACCCAAACACAAGATGTCAAATTACTGCGATGCTACGCGCATTATACTCTTTTCAACACGGTTTTCGGCAGTATAGTCGCGCACATGATGAACCGCGCACATATCACAGACACAGCCTCCACAGGGCTGCTTCTGCGCGACCTTCTACTTCTTAGCAGCCTCTGAGCGTGCCAACGGGCGCGACCGCTCAGAGGGTCTAACGCGCCAATTTACATGCTAAGAACCTAAGGAATTCCAAAATGACCAAATCGAACCAAGTGTTGATTTTCGACACAACCCTGCGCGACGGTGAGCAATCGCCGGGTGCCACAATGACCCATGACGAGAAACTGGAAATCGCCGAGATGCTGGACGACATGGGTGTCGACATCATCGAGGCAGGGTTTCCTATCGCGTCCGAGGGCGATTTCAACGCAGTCAGCGAAATTGCAAAGCTGTCCAAATCGGCCACGATCTGTGGTTTGGCCCGTGCCAACTACAAAGATATCGACCGCTGCTGGGAGGCCGTGAAACACGCCAAATCACCGCGCATCCACACCTTTATCGGCACATCGCCGCTGCACCGCGCCATCCCAAACTTGAATATGGATGAGATGGCCGAGCGTATTCATGACACGGTCACCCACGCCCGCAACTTGTGCGACAACGTGCAATGGTCGCCGATGGATGCGACCCGGACCGAGTGGGATTATCTGTGTCGTGTGGTTGAGATTGCGATCAAAGCAGGGGCCACAACGATCAATATTCCTGATACCGTTGGATATACCGCCCCCGTCGAAAGCGCTGATCTGATCCGCAATCTGATTGCCACCGTGCCCGGTGCAGACAACGTGATCTTTGCCACCCACTGCCACAATGACCTGGGCATGGCGACAGCCAACTCGCTGGCCGCCGTTGAAGGTGGCGCGCGACAGATCGAATGCACAATCAACGGACTGGGCGAACGCGCGGGCAACACCGCACTGGAAGAGGTCGTGATGGCCCTGAAGGTGCGCAGTGATATCATGCCCTACACGACCAAAATCGACACCCGCAAGATCATGAATATCTCGCGCCGTGTGGCGACAGTTTCTGGATTTGCGGTGCAGTTCAACAAGGCGATTGTTGGTAAGAATGCTTTCGCCCACGAAAGCGGTATTCATCAGGACGGCATGTTGAAAAACCGCGAGACATTCGAGGTCATGAAGCCTGAGGATGTCGGGCTGTCTGGGACGTCTTTGCCATTGGGGAAACACTCGGGTCGGGCTGCGCTACGCGCGAAACTGGCCGAGCTGGGCTTTGACATGGCTGACAATCAGCTCAACGATGTCTTTGTGCGGTTCAAGGATCTGGCTGATCGTAAGAAGGAAGTCTTTGACGATGACTTGATGGCGTTGGTGTCCCAGAACGACACCGACGAGGATCGGTTAAAGCTGAAATCTCTGCGTGTGGTTTGCGGCACGGACGGGCCGCAACAGGCCGATATGGTGATGGAAGTTGACGGTGCCGATGTTGAAACATCGGCCACGGGTGACGGACCGGTCGATGCCACTTTCAACGCGGTGAAGGCGATCTTTGCCCATGGTGCGCGGCTGCAACTGTATCAGGTGAGCGCGGTCACCGAGGGCACAGACGCACAGGCGACGGTCTCTGTCAGGATGGAAGAAGACGGGCGCATTGCCACTGGCCAATCTGCCGATACTGACACCGTTGTTGCCAGCGCCAAGGCCTATATCAACGCCTTGAATCGCTTGCTGGTACGACGTGAACAATCAGAGCCTGGGTACGATACCAAGGGCGTCAGCTACAAAGACACCTGACAAATCCAGACGAGTCATCATTGCCAGGGCGGTCCATGAATTGGGCCGCCCCTTTTTTGTGTCATGAAGGGTTTTGATGGGTCTTGTGCGGTATTTTTCGGTCAATGCCATCCATAATATCGAAAAAGTGCAACTTGCTTTCGCAAAATAGTCAAAATGCATCTCAGTATATTGAAAAATGACAACCAGCAGTTTGCCGCCGCGTTCCTGATTTCAGGGGCTTCTATGTCTTGCAAGCCCGCTTTATAAGCATTGGGAACGCGCGCCACCGGGACAGGCGCGGCAAAGACACTTTGGGTATGGGAAGGCCACGCATATGGCAGGCTTTGGCGGATTGTTTTCTTCGGATATGGCGATTGATTTGGGCACGGCGAACACGCTTGTCTATGTCAAAGGCAAAGGCGTGATCTTGTCCGAACCTTCTGTGGTTGCCTACCACGTCAAGGACGGCGTCAAGAAGGTTCTGGCCGTTGGTGAAGACGCCAAGCTGATGCTGGGCCGCACCCCCGGCAGCATCGAAGCGATCCGCCCAATGCGCGACGGGGTCATCGCAGATTTCGACACGGCGGAGGAGATGATCAAGCATTTCATCCGCAAGGTGCATCGCCGCTCTACATTCTCAAAACCCAAGATCATCGTCTGCGTCCCACATGGCGCAACCCCGGTAGAGAAGCGCGCGATCCGTCAATCTGTTTTGTCTGCCGGTGCGCGTCGCGCCGGCCTGATTGCTGAACCGATTGCTGCGGCGATTGGCGCTGGCATGCCCATCACCGACCCGACCGGTAACATGGTTGTCGACATCGGCGGAGGTACGACCGAAGTGGCAGTCCTGTCATTGGGTGACATTGTCTATGCCCGTTCGGTTCGTGTTGGTGGCGACCGCATGGATGAGGCGATTATCAACTACCTGCGCCGCCAGCATAACCTGTTGATCGGCGAAAGCACGGCAGAGCGGATCAAGACATCTATCGGCACCGCCCGCATGCCCGACGATGGTCGCGGCCAATCGATGCATATCCGTGGCCGCGATCTGCTCAACGGTGTTCCCAAAGAAACAGAGATTAGTCAGGCACAAGTGGCCGAGGCGCTGGCCGAACCTGTGCAGCAAATCTGTGAGGCGGTGATGACCGCACTCGAAGCAACTCCGCCCGATCTGGCAGCAGACATCGTTGACCGTGGCGTGATGCTGACGGGCGGTGGTGCGCTGTTGGGCCAGCTTGATCTGGCATTGCGCGAACAGACCGGTTTGGCGATCTCGGTCGCCGACGAGTCACTCAATTGTGTTGCCCTCGGCACGGGCCGCGCACTGGAATATGAAAAACAGCTGCGGCATGTGATAGACTACGACAGCTAACCCCGTCAGCGAGGGAAGACCCGCCCCTTGGCACGCGACAAGAACAGCGAAGATTTCGTCGGCCCGATCCGCAGGTTGCTGGTCGGGGTTTTGGTGTTGGCGTTGCTCGCTTTGTTCATGATCTGGCGGATTGACAGCCCACGTACCGAGCGGTTGCGCACCGCCGCCGTCGATGCCGTAGTACCATCATTCGACTGGGCGATGGCCCCGATCACCGGTGCGGCCAATCTGATCAGCGACTTTCAAAGCTACCAGCAACTGCGCATTCAGAACCAGGAATTGCGCCGCGAGTTGCAACAGATGAAAGCCTGGAAAGAGGCCGCCGTGCAGTTGGGTCAGGAAAACGCCAAGCTTCTCGATCTCAACAACGTCAGCCTTGATCCACAACTGACTTATGTCACCGGAGTGGTGATCACCGACAGCGGCTCGCCATTTCGGCAATCCGTTCTGGTGAATGTGGGTGCGCGCGATGGTATCGTTGATGGCTGGCCTACAATGGATGGGATCGGCCTTGTGGGTCGCATTGCCGGTGTTGGGCAAAACACCAGTCGGGTGATGCTGCTTACCGATACATCCAGCCGCATTCCCGTGACGATCCAACCATCCGGCGAGCGTGCCATTCTGGCAGGAGACAATACACTGTCACCACCGATGGAGTTTTTGGAGGACGAAGCCCTCGTCCGTCCGGGCGACAGGGTAGTGTCTTCGGGCGATGGTGGTGTGTTCCCTGCCGATCTGCTGGTCGGTCAAGTGGCCCTTGGCACTGACGGTCGGCTGCGCGTGCGATTGGCCGCAGATTACCAGCGTTTGGAATTTCTGCGCGTGCTGCGTTCGCAGCCACATGAAGAGATCGGCGATCCCGGTAACCTACTTGCCCCCGAGGCCGAGTTCTTTGGCCCCGCTACCCTGAACCCTGCGACTTTGAGCACATCAGGTCTGGGCGATGGCTGAGCGCGCGGACACTCATATTTGGATGCACCGGGGGCTTTTTGCGCTGCTTGCCTTTGCCATCATCGTGGTTCAACTTGTCCCGCTGGACATGCGCCCGTCCGTTTGGGCCGGTCCTGATCTGTTGCTCGCTGTCACTTTGGTCTGGATCGCGCGCAAACCCAAATACCTACCGGTCCCGGTCATCGCAGGGTTCTTTTTGATGGCGGACTTTCTGTTCATGCGGCCTCCGGGCCTTTGGCCCGCGCTGGTGGTTGTCCTGACCGAGATCATCCGCCGCCAGCACCGGGACTTCCGCAACATGCAGCTTCTGGTGGAATGGGGCACAGTTGCAATCGGGATTATTGGCATCACGCTGGCGAACCGATTGGTTCTGGCCATCGTCGTGGCACCGCAAGCCCCCTTGGCCCTGACATTGACCGAGATGGTCGCAACGATCCTTGTGTATCCAGTCGTTGTTATTTTGGCCCATTACATCTTCGGAGTGACACGTTCCGCCCCCGGCGAAGTGGGCAAGAAAGGGCAACGCCTATGAAACGCCCCGCCAAGGAAATCATCGAAAGCAACCGCATGATCAGCCGCCGCGCGCTGGTTGTCGGTGGTGCGCAGCTGGGCATCATGGGGGTGCTTGGGTGGCGGTTGCAATCTATGCAGGTTGAACAAGCTGACCAGTTCCGCCTGCTGGCGGAGGAGAACCGGATCAACATCCGCCTTCTTCCTCCTGCACGTGGTCTGATCTTTGACCGCAATGGCATGCCCATTGCAGATAATGAGCAGAACTACCGTGTCGTCATGGTCCGCGAGGATGCAGGTGATGTGGGCGATGTGCTCACCAAACTGACAGAAATTGTCGATATCGATCCCGATGATTTGGCCCGCGCCATGCAGGAAATGCAGCGCCGCTCGCCCTTTGTGCCTGTCACCATCGCCGATCGCCTGTCATGGGAGGACGTGGCCGAGATCAACCTCAACACCCCTGCCCTGCCTGGCATTCAGGCCGAAGTCGGGTTGAGCCGCGTCTACCCCTTAGGCGCTGATCTGGCCCATGTTGTCGGCTATGTCGGCCCGGTCAGCGATTATGACCTCAGCCGGATCGATGACCCGGATCCGCTTCTGCAGATTCCGAAATTTCAGATCGGCAAAAGTGGCGCTGAAAACAAGCTCGAACAGAGCCTGCGCGGCAGTGCTGGCACGCGCCGCATCGAGGTGAACGCCGCCGGGCGCATCATGCGCGAGCTCGACCGTCAGGAAGGTGATCCCGGCAAGGACGTCCAACTGACCATCGACAGCCGTTTGCAAAGCTATGTGCAGGCCCGACTTGAGGGTGAATCTGCTGGTGCTGTTGTGATTGATCTTGAGAACGGTGATCTGCGCGCGGTGGCCTCTGCCCCGACATTTGACCCAAACCTCTTTGTGCGCGGCATTTCAACGACTGACTGGAACGCGCTGAATGCGGATAAGTACCGCCCGCTTGCTGCCAAGGCCGTACAGGGCACCTATCCGCCCGGCTCTACCTTCAAGATGATTACGGCGATGGCGGCAATGGAAGACGGTGTCGTTGCGGCGGATGAAACTGTCTATTGCCCCGGCTTTACGGATGTTTTCAACATCCGTTTCCACTGCTGGAAACGTGGCGGGCATGGCAACATTAACCTGCATGAAAGCCTCAAACAAAGCTGCGACTGTTACTATTATGAAATTGCCCAACGCGTCGGCATCGACAAGATGGCGGAGATGGCGCGCAAACTGGGTCTTGGTGTGCGCCATGATTTGCCGCTGTCGGCTGTGGCCTCGGGGCTTGCACCTGACAAGCAGTGGAAATCCGAAGTGCATGGCGAAGACTGGCGGATCGGCGATACGGTCAACGCGTCGATCGGTCAGGGATATGTGCTGGCCTCACCCCTGCAATTGGCCGTTATGACGGCCCGATTGGCAACAGGGCGTGTCGTGACACCGCGCCTTGTGCGGTTGATTGACGGTGTGGAGCAGCCCAGCGGTCTGGGCGAAAGCCTTGGTATCAATGAAAACACACTACGTCGGGTGCGGGCCTCAATGACGGATGTGTGCAATCACAGACGCGGCACGGCGTACCGTTCCCGGATCCTCGCAGAAGATCATAAGATGGCCGGGAAGACGGGCACCAGTCAGGTGCGTCGGATTACACCCGAAGAGCGCGCCGCAGGTGTCACCAAGAACGAGGATCTGCCTTGGGAGCGCCGCGACCATGCGCTTTTTGTGGGTTTTGCACCACTCGACAATCCGCGCTATGCCGTGTCGGTCGTCGTAGAACACGGTGGTGGCGGATCGCGGGCTGCGGCACCCATCGCGCGTGATATCATGTTGCAGGCCCAATACGGTGGCCCACCGCCACTTGAAGCCTACCCCGCCGGTATTCGCGACCAGATTGCAGCACAACAAAAACGGATCGCAGAGCGCGTACCGGAAGGCGCCAATGGGCAAAGTCGCGCATGAGCTATCTTGAGTATAACACCAAATATGTCCCCACCGGGCTGCGCAAGATCCTGCACTTGAACTGGCCGATCATCATGCTGCTGATTGCGGTGGCCTCTGCCGGTTTCCTGATGCTTTATTCGGTTGCCGGCGGATCAACGACGCCTTGGGCCGAGCCGCAATTCAAACGCTTCATTCTGGGCATTTGCCTGATGCTGGTCGTGGCCATGGTGCCTATCTGGTTTTGGCGCAACATGGCTTTTGTCGCTTATGGCGGTTCGCTGTTGTTGCTGCTTGGGGTCGAATTTTTCGGCGAGGTGCGCATGGGGGCGCAGCGCTGGATTGATCTGGGGTTCATGCGGCTGCAACCGTCCGAGCTGACCAAAATCACGTTGGTGATGTTTCTAGCGGCCTATTACGACTGGCTGCCCAACAAGAAAACCTCGCACCCCTTATGGGTCGCCCTGCCCGTCCTTTTCATTCTGGCTCCTACGATGCTGGTTCTAAGCCAGCCCGATCTTGGCACCGCCTTGCTGCTGCTTTTTGGAGGGGCCACGGTAATGTTTCTGGCGGGCGTGCATTGGGCTTATTTTGGCACCGTGGTCAGCCTTGGTGTGGGTGCAATTGTCGCCGTATTTCAAAGCCGGGGAACGACTTGGCAGCTATTGAAAGACTATCAATATCGGCGCATTGATACCTTCCTTGACCCCGCAAATGACCCGCTTGGCGCGGGCTATCACATCACCCAAGCAAAGATTGCCTTGGGTTCGGGCGGCTGGACCGGACGCGGCTTTATGCAAGGCACGCAATCGCGTTTGAACTTTCTGCCCGAGAAACACACCGATTTCATCTTCACGACGCTGGCCGAAGAGTTTGGCTTTGTCGGCGCGATCACCTTGCTCACCCTCTATTTGTTGATCGTGTTCTTCTGCGTCGCGTCAGCGCTTAGCAATCGCGACCGTTTTGCCGCTCTCCTGACCTTGGGCATCGCCACGACATTCTTTTTGTTCTTTGCGGTGAATATGGCCATGGTGACAGGACTGGCCCCTGTTGTGGGTGTGCCGCTTCCGCTGGTCAGCTACGGTGGTTCTGCCATGCTTGTTCTTCTTGTCGCCTTTGGTCTGGTCCAAAGCGCCCATGTCCATAGGCCGCGTTAATGCTCAATGTCCTGTTTTCCGCCAAGCCAGCCGCTTGGGAAGAATATGAAGCCCCCCTCAAATCCGCTTTTGCCGAGGCCGGTCTGGATGTCGCTCTCGCATGTGACCATGCCCCCGCCGATGTCGACTATATTGTCTTTGCCCCCAATGGGCCGGTGACTGATTTCGGCCTCTACACCCAAACCAAAGCCGTCATGAGCCTTTGGGCCGGTGTCGAAACTGTCGTTGATAACCCGACGCTGACGCAGCCTCTGTGCCGACTGGTCGATCACAGCCTGACGCAGGGTATGGTCGAATGGGTGGTTGGGCACACGCTGCGGCATCACCTTGGGATGGACGCACATATCACCGGGCAAGACGGCGTCTGGCGCGAGGCCTTCCCACCGGTTGCCGCTAACAGACCTGTAACCATTCTTGGTATCGGGGCGCTGGGTACGGCTTGTGGGCAGGCCCTACATGCGCTTGGCTTCCCCGTGACCGGGTGGAGCAGGTCGGCCAAAGACATTCCCAATCTGCGCTGCCTGCATGGAGATCATGGATTGATCGCGTCACTGCAAAACGCAGAGATCGTCATCCTATTGCTACCGCAAACGCCCGGAACAGAGAGCATTCTGAACGCAGACACTTTGGCGCTGATGGCGCCCGGTGCTTTCATCATCAATCCGGGCCGTGGCCCGCTGATCGACGATGATGCTTTGCTTGCAGCTTTGGACAGCGGGCAGATTGCCCATGCCACGTTGGACGTTTTTCGGGTTGAGCCGCTACCGCAGGAACATCCATTCTGGGCGCATCTCAATGTGACGGTAACGCCGCATATTGCATCCACCACACGCCCCGAGACAGCCAGCGCTGTCATCGCCGACAACATCGCTCGGGGTGAGGCGGGCAAACCCTTCCACTACGTCGTAGATCGTGGATTGGGCTATTAGCGCAGCTTCGGCGGCTTGTCGGGGTCCATCCCCGGCACACCGGGTACGTGGGGCTGTTGCGGTTCTGGCAGATCAAAGCGCAGACCGACTTTGGCAAGATGTGCCGCCAGCGGATCGCTGCTGCGCACAAACAAGACATCCATCATCCCGGCTTCGATCCCAGAGAAGGTCAGCGCTTCGCCTGCCGCTGACGCCAGCGCCTTTTCAGCGCCGTCCACTGCATCAACAAAGGCCAGCACATGACCCATCGCGCCATCGTCATAGGTCGCTGCCGCCAGATAAGCGGACCGCGCCAGTCCAGCGGCAATAGCCAGTTTGCGGTCGAGCCCTGCAACAACCGCCTCTGGCAATCCGCCCGGTGCTGATACTTCGGTCAGGCGTGCTTCTGTTTCAGCGGGTCCATGCGCGAGCGTGGCAACAAGCCAATCCACAGCCTCCGCCGGGATCAACATCGCAGATGGGGCAACCTCAAGGTTCAGCGCAAGCCCGATGCCCTGCCCGGTTAACATTTGCGCCAGCGCACGCCCCGGCAACCCGGCATAAGGCGCCGCGCGGCCTACAAACTGCGACAACCGCTCTTCGCGGTCAAACACCAGCGCGAAGCGTTGGTCATCAATCTCAAAGAGTTCCGGTTTGATTTGGTCTCCGGCCGCTTCCTCGCCCAGCAGCATGAAAAGCTCGGTATCCGCCAGCCGTTCATAGAACCGCAAGCGCGCCGCATCATCTTCGGGGGCGGCTTCCATAGCGGCATGGGCTTGGTCAAGGTCAGTCACGGCAGCACTTCTTTCACACGGGCGCGGAGGGCAGGCAGAAGCTCTGCCTCAAACCACGGATTTTTCTTTAGCCACCCGGTATTGCGCCATGATGGATGAGGCAAGGGAAAGACGCGCGGGGCATGGTTGCGCCACTCTGCAACGGTCTGCGTGACTGTACTTTGCGGGCCCAAATGCCAGCGATGCGCATAGCCCCCGATCAGCAGCGTCAGGGGCACGTCACCCAGCGATTGCATAACACGTGTGTGCCATGTCGCCCCGCAAATCTTGGGCGGCGGTAGATCAGAGCCGGACGCATTGTATCCGGGGAAACAAAACGCCATCGGCACGATTGATATGGTATCGCGGTCGTAGAACTGCGTCTCAGTTACACCCAACCAATCGCGCAACCGGTCGCCTGATCGGTCCCAAAACGGTTTACCCGTCTCATGCACCCGCAATCCCGGCGCTTGCCCTGCGATCAAGATGCGCGGGCTTTCGCGAAACCAGACAACGGGACGTGGACTATGGCGTGTTGCCGTGGCCGCAAAACGATCCGCGCACAGGCGGCAGGTTGCGATTTCATCAAAGAGCGTGGGGTCAGGTGTGGCCATCCCTGTTGTTTCACAAGATCAGTGACACGCTGTCAACTCGCGCACGCAGAGCATCTCTGCCCAAAAGATCAAGGCGAGATCACGCAAACGTCGCTGTATTGCTGCCGTATTCTGGCGCTATGTCATAGCGTGAGGGCATGTTAATGAGTTGCCTGTACACTGCCGCCTCTGCCCTGAGGTGGTGATTGACGAGGGTGACATGCTGGAATTTGCGGAAGTCAGTAAATCCTTTTGGACCGGCACGCAGCGCAAGGTGATCCTTGATCGCGCCTCTTTCCGCGTGGAACTGGGCAATTCTCTGGGCATTCTGGCCCCCAATGGCACCGGCAAGACCACATTGATCAATATGATGTCGGGGCTGGAAAAACCTGATGAAGGACGGATCACACGCAACTGCCGGATTTCATTCCCGTTGGGATTCATGGGCGGTGTTACGTTGAACATCTCAGCGGCGGAAAATTGTCGTTTTATCGCAAGACTTTACGGACTTGATCCCGACTACATCGAGGCCTTTTGCCGCTGGCTTTGTGGTTTGGAAGAGTATTTTGACATGCCCGTGGGCACCTATTCTACAGGTATGCGGGGCCGGTTTTCCTTTGCCTTACTGTTGGCGCTGGATTTTGATATATACCTGATCGACGAAGGCATGCCCGGATCAACAGATGTTGAGTTTAATCGCAAAGCAGGTGATATCCTCCGCGAAAGGCTGGAAAAGGCGACCGTGATCATCGTTTCGCATCAACCCGCAACGCTTGAGCGGCTGGCCAAATCTGCGGCGGTCCTCAAGAACGGCCAGTTGCATATGTTTGACACCTTGGAAGAGGCAAGATTGCTCTATGACTACCAAGCCCAAGGTTAAGAAGTTCCGCGTGCGGCGTGGAAAGGCGGTTGAAGATGGTGCCGACAAAGCGGCACCTGAAGCAGCTTCCGAACAGCCAAAGGCTGCTGCACCCTCACATGCAGAGCAAATTGACGCGATCAGCAAGGAGGGGCTGACCGGACGCCAGTTGCGCATGGCGCGCCGCGTCGCTTTGAAGAACGGGTTCGAGGCATCTTCGGACTATGACGCCGTGCGCCAGTTGCGTGCGGCAGGTATTGACCCTTTTCAACGCAGCTCGGTGCTTGAACTGGTCAAACCTGACGGTGCTGGGGGTCCTGGTAAGAAAGGACGTATCCAACTGCCACAGGCAGAGCCGGAGGTTGGTATCAGCGTCCCTGCCACCAAAAGCCGGGAAGTGGCCAACCGCAACGCCGCTGAAATCCGTCAAATTCAGCGCGACATCGCGCGGCGCAGGCAGCGCAAGCTGTTGCTGCTTTTCACGCGGCTGGCTTTCTTTATCTTTTTGCCGACATTCATGGTCGGTTGGTACTTCTACAACATCGCCACACCGATGTACGCCACCAACTCTGAAATCGTGATCCAGCAGGCGCAACCGCAGAACGGAAGCCCCGGTGGTTTGGGGAGCCTGTTCCAAGGCACATCCATGGCGACCCAACAGGACAGTATCGCGGTGCAATCATATCTCGCCTCGCGCGAGGCAATGCTGCGGCTGGATGAGGATCACGGCTTCAAGGCACATTTCAGCGATCTTGAGATTGACGGCATTCAGCGGCTTGAGAGCAATGCAACAAATGAAGACGCATTCAAACTGTTCACCAAACAGGTCAGCATCAGCTATGACCCCACCGAAGGCATTATCCGTATGGAAGTCGTCGCGGCGGACCCGGTCAAAAGCTATGAGTTCTCGCAAGCCTTGATTGGGTATGCCGAAGAACAGGTCGATCAACTGACCAGTCGTCTGCGCGGCGACCAGATGCAGGGCGCGTTGGAAAGCTATCAAGAGGCCGAACAACGCCGAGCAGATGCCCTCGCCGCCTGGCTGGCTATTCAGGAAGGTGTGCGCCAAATTGATCCGGTCAGTGAAACAACCGCACGCATGTCGCAGATTAGCACCTTGGAAAGCGAAAAACAGCGTCTGGATCTCGTGCTGCAATCGCGCCTGAATGTGGACCGGCCAAGCGAAGTGCAGGTCCAATCCTTGCGCGATCAGATCAGCAACATTGACGCATTGATCACCGAATTGCGCGATCAATTAACCGGTGGCAATGATAATCAGATATCACTCGCCGCGCGGAACACCGAACTGCGCACAGCCGAGGAAAACTATAACTTCCAGACCGTCATGGTGCAGCAAGCCCTGACGCAGATGGAAACCGCTCGGATCGAAGCGAACCGTCAGGTCCGTTACCTGTCGCAAAGCGTCAGCCCGGTGATCCCGGACGAGGCCAGCTATCCGCGCGCCTTTGAGAACACGCTTTTGGCGTTTTTGATCTTCTCAGGGATTTACCTGATGATCTCGCTGACAGCATCCATCCTCCGCGAACAAGTGAGCGCCTAATGCACAACGTGAATATCGGCGACCTTGTCGTCAGCAACGACCTGCCCTTGTTGGTGATTGCTGGGCCATGCCAGTTGGAAAGCACCGAACATGCCCAGATGATCGCAGGTCGGATGGCCGAGGTTTGTGCAGCGCATGGCGCGCAGTTCGTTTTCAAAGGCTCTTACGACAAGGCTAACCGCACCTCATTGGGTGGTAAGCGTGGCCTTGGGATGGATGACGGACTGAAGGTCATGCAATCGGTCAAGGACAGCATCGGCTGCCCGGTGCTGACGGATATTCATGCTCCAGAACATTGCGGCACCGTGGCGGCGGTGTGTGACGTCATGCAAATTCCGGCGTTCCTGTGCCGCCAGACTGATTTGCTCTTGGCGGCGGGCGAAACCGGGGCAGTCATCAACGTCAAGAAGGGGCAATTTCTCGCTCCTTGGGATATGCCCAACGTCGTGGCCAAAATCGAAAGCACAGGCAACAAGCGCATCCTGCTGACAGAGCGCGGTGCTTCATTTGGCTATAACACGCTGGTGGCTGACATGCGGTCGCTGCCCACAATGGCAAAGACGGGTTATCCGGTAGTCATGGATGCCACGCATTCGGTACAGCAACCCGGCGGCATGGGCGGCTCGTCCGGGGGACAACGCGAGTTTGCACCGGTGATGGCGCGCGCGGCGGTATCACTTGGCATCGCGGCTGTCTTTATTGAAACGCATGAGGACCCCGACAACGCTCCCTCTGACGGGCCCAACATGATCCCGCTGGATCAGATGGATGCGGTTGTCAAAAGCCTGATGGCGTTTGATGCATTGGCCAAGGCCGATCCGCTACGCGTGTGACAGCGCCGTTTTCCCTGATATGATCCTACCAATTAACTAACGGATCGTTGTGATGCGCCTCTTTCTTCTGCTCGCCCTCTTGGCCCTTTCGCCCGCTGCCGTTGCCCAAGAAGCTGGTGGGACCATCACAACCGAAAACTCTGCCCAGCTTGATGCCGCTATCGCGATCCGTATTCGCGAGATCTTAGGCGAGCTGGACAACTACGAAGATGTCACCGTTACCGTAAACGAAGGTGTCGTTACCCTGCGCGGCACAACAACCTCAGCGATTGAGGCCACCGATCTGGACCCGTTGGCATCGCGTGTCCAAGGGGTTGTGGCGGTGCGCAATCAAGTCACGGAAACCACAGATATCGGACGCAGGCTCGACCCCGCGATTGAGCGGTTTCGGACACGCATTGACCAGTTCATTGTGTTCCTGCCCCTAGCCCTGATTGCAGCAACGGCCTTTGCACTGGTGGTCCTGATCGGATTTGCGCTGGCCCGCCTGCGCCAACCGTGGGAACGGCTGGCGCCCAATGCCTTTATCGCCGAGATTTACCGGCAGTTGCTGCGGATCGCCTTTGTGATCTTCGGAATCGTCATCGCGCTCGACATCGTCAATGCAACGGCATTGCTTAGCACCATTCTGGGGGCCGCTGGCATCATCGGCCTCGCATTGGGTTTTGCCGTGCGTGACACGGTCGAAAACTTCATCGCTTCCGTCATGCTATCGTTCCGCCAGCCATTCCGCCCAAATGATACGGTCGAGATCAACGGCGACGTCGGCAAGGTGATCCGCCTGACCAGCCGGGCAACGATCCTTTTGTCGTTTGACGGCAACCACATCCGTATCCCCAATGCGACGGTTTTCAAAAGCCGGATCATCAACTACTCGCAGAACGCCGAACGCCGCTTCATGTTTTCGATCATGGTGGAACGGGACGCCGATCTGCAGGCGGCGCGGTCATTGGTCGCAGCTACGGTGCAACAACTGCCCTTCATCATCGATGAACCTGCAGCACAAACCTGGATCGAAGCGCTGCATCCGGAGGGCATCGAGTTAGTGGTCACCGGTTGGGTCGACCAGAACGAAACATCCATCGTGCGCGCCAAAGGTGAGGCGCTGCGTCAGGTAAAGCTCGCCATACAGGCTGCAGGCGTTGTGATTCCCGATGCCACACAGGCGATCCAACTACAACGAGGCACGCCCCTGCCTGTCGCTGAGCCACTGGAAAGCACCGATGTAGAGGCGGTCGAGGCCAGCGAAGATGCCTCTCTTGAGCGGATCGTGGACGCCGAGCGCGACATGGAAGCGGCCGAAGATCTGTTGCGCGAAGACAGCCTGAAGGAATAGTGCATTTCTTTGCAAACGGGGCTTGAACCGCTGGTCCCTTCGCAGTATCTAGCGGCTCGCTGCTGGGATGTAGCCAAGTGGTAAGGCAACTGTTTTTGGTACAGTGTACCGTAGGTTCGAATCCTACCATCCCAGCCAGCATTTCCCCTCAAACCGCTGATACACTGCGTTCCGGTAAATAGTGCCGTTGTTCCCGCAGGTTGCGAGGGTGCGCTCCGAAGGCAAACGGCCTGCGGCCGCATTTCTCTGCCAAACAACTGCATCAGTCTGCGTTTGCATTTTCCACGATACACTTCGGAGGTGTTTTAGAGATTTGCGATGCGCTTGCGCTGCGCATCCCAACCGGCGGGCATGCCGTGGCGCAGTAGCCAGTCGGAGGTCAGACCCATAGGCTGTCTGCCTTGCGTGATCTGACGGACAATGTCCGGGGCAAGGAATGCGAGATGGATCATCTGCTGGATGCGGCGCTTGGATGTTCCGGTCTCAACTGAGATCTGATCGAAGGTCGCTCCCTCTTTGATCCGTTTGTACCAATGGTTGGCATTGGCAATATTGCGCAACAACCGTCCATCGACTGTGGTATCGCCTTCAATGATGAGCTTCATCTCAACACCCC
>NZ_FREV01000004.1 GCF_900143545.1 Loktanella sp. Alg231-35
CAAGAAACGCAGGCGACTGTACCACAAGGACAGCTCAATCATCCGGCTGCGGCCGCAACATCCCAATCACATCTGGAGCGTCGATTTTGTGCACGACAAACTGAGCAACGGGCGGCCCTACAAGATGCTCACGGTGCTGGATGAATATACCCGTGAGGCACTGTGTGTCGCGGTCAAACCAAAGATGAACAGCGCGGATGTGCTGGATGCGCTCTACCCACTGCTTTTGCGGCGCGGGAAACCCGTATACATTCGTTCGGACAATGGCTCAGAGTTCATCGCAACAGCACTACAAGACTGGCTGAGAAAGGTCGGGATTAAGCCGATCCAGATATACCCGGGGTCACCCTGGGAGAACGGATACAACGAGCGCTTCAATGGCACGCTGCGCCGAGAAGTCCTGAATGCTGAATGGTTCCACACCACGAAACAGGCACAGATCGTCATCAATACATGGCTCAGACAGTACAATCGTGTTCGACCCCATCAGGCTTTAAACATGCGTCCGCCAATTCCAGAAACATTGCTCAAAAGTGGCCCATAGAAATGGGGCTGGACAGCCGTGCAGGCAACGACTAAGAATTTCTGTCCCTAAGTAGATCACCCCTGCTTGCCCATACTGTCAATGTCTGCAATGCGGGCAGCAACCGCAGCAATCAGGCTACTTCTGCAATGGCTAGCAAGGGGCCATTACTCGGGGTGTCTTTCGGAAATGCGGAACACATTCGCCAGGCCAAAAAAGTCCGAAAATCGGCAGAAAATGCACAAAGTCGCGTTCTTACCCGACAAAAGTTGCGTTTCTCGCCGGACAAGTTGCGATTCACACCGGACGGTACAACAAGAGAAGAAAGCTGGCTGTGCAGGTAGTCTTGAGCTAGCCAGTCTGCGTCCCAATACCCTGTTAGAAGGGAAAATACAGGGAAAAACTGCCGATTTGCTGTTATTCGAGTTTGTCGCATGGATTGCCACCACGAAAACAGTGGCTTAGGGTCAGGACCCATTAATTGGCTTGATGCTGAATCATTGCTGTGATTCAGGTTCCCCAAATATTGGGGGGAACGATGAGCAATCTCTACTGGCTAACTGAAGAACACATGAAGCGATTGCGACCGTATTTTCCCAAAAGCCGAGGTCGACCACGCGTAGATGACAGGCGTGTATTGAGTGGAATTATCTTCATTAATCGCAATGGTTTACGCTGGTGTGATGCGCCTCCGGAGTATGGTCCACCCAAGACATTGTACAACCGTTGGAAGCGGTGGAGCGATATGGGAGTATTCGCGCGGATCATGACGGGATTGGCGGCAGAGGCGCCCGACCATAAGACCATCTCAATTGACGCGACTTATCTCAAAGCACACCGCACAGCCTCAAGCCTGGGGCTCAAAAAGGGGGGCGCGGACGTCTGATAGGGCAGACCAAGGGTGGTATGAACACCAAGTTGCATGCCGTCACGGATACAAGTGGGCGCCCAATTCAGTTCTTTGTCACCGCCGGTCAGGTCAGCGACTATACTGGTGCCGCGGCCTTGTTGAGCAGTCTGCCAGATGCTGAATGGCTGCTCGCGGATCGAGGCTATGACGCAGACTGGTTCAGAGAAGCCTTAATCGACAGGGGTATCACTCCATGTATCCCTGGCCGTAAGTCACGCAGCAAGACCATCAAATACGACAAGCGCCGCTACAAACGCCGCAATCGGATTGAGAGAATGTTCGGTCGCCTCAAAGATTGGAGACGCATCTCAACGCGCTATGACAGGTGCCCCAAAGTCTTCCTCTCAGCTATCGCTCTCGCCGCAACCGTCATATTCTGGTTATGAGTCTGGAACCTAAGATCACCCCGTTTACAATTCCAGACAGACCGAGTGCAGACAAAAGAAGTGCGATGAATATCGCCTTTAGGGTCAGGACCCATTAATTGGCTTGATGCTGAATCATTGCTGTGATTCAGGTTCCCCAAATATTGGGGGGAACGATGAGCAATCTCTACTGGCTAACTGAAGAACACATGAAGCGATTGCGACCGTATTTTCCCAAAAGCCGAGGTCGACCACGCGTAGATGACAGGCGTGTATTGAGTGGAATTATCTTCATTAATCGCAATGGTTTACGCTGGTGTGATGCGCCTCCGGAGTATGGTCCACCCAAGACATTGTACAACCGTTGGAAGCGGTGGAGCGATATGGGAGTATTCGCGCGGATCATGACGGGATTGGCGGCAGAGGCGCCCGACCATAAGACCATCTCAATTGACGCGACTTATCTCAAAGCACACCGCACAGCCTCAAGCCTGGGGCTCAAAAAGGGGGGCGCGGACGTCTGATAGGGCAGACCAAGGGTGGTATGAACACCAAGTTGCATGCCGTCACGGATACAAGTGGGCGCCCAATTCAGTTCTTTGTCACCGCCGGTCAGGTCAGCGACTATACTGGTGCCGCGGCCTTGTTGAGCAGTCTGCCAGATGCTGAATGGCTGCTCGCGGATCGAGGCTATGACGCAGACTGGTTCAGAGAAGCCTTAATCGACAGGGGTATCACTCCATGTATCCCTGGCCGTAAGTCACGCAGCAAGACCATCAAATACGACAAGCGCCGCTACAAACGCCGCAATCGGATTGAGAGAATGTTCGGTCGCCTCAAAGATTGGAGACGCATCTCAACGCGCTATGACAGGTGCCCCAAAGTCTTCCTCTCAGCTATCGCTCTCGCCGCAACCGTCATATTCTGGTTATGAGTCTGGAACCTAGGCTTGCCGACAAGCTCGGCAGTTGAAATCGTTCTCGTTCCAACCCAACGGACCGGCTGTAGCCCATGATCAACGGTCATCAGCAAATCGCCAGGCCGAATATTCCCAGCTTCAACTACGCCAGATGCACCTGTGAGCATCGTACCAGGTGTGAAACAGGGTACCGCATCGCGGAAATCGAGGTCGGCTGTAAGTGGTTCCGCACCAGAACCGTCGGCTGCTGTGTCGTTGTCAGTATCGGCCAGAGTGAAATCACCACCCCCATCAACGTCATTATCGTTAACGTCCCTTCCCGTGACGTCATCAACTACGTCGGCAATCCCGTCACCGTCGGCGTCCCCTGATGCGTCGATATCCGCCTGGGTGGCGCCATGGCCCGCTTCGTCAACATCGCTGATGCCATCGTTATCAGAGTCTGTATCAAGAACGTCAAACGTGCCGTCGTTGTCTGTATCAACTGGCGCTATCCCCAACGATCCGGGCGCACCCGTTGTTGGCGTGGCGTCATAGGCATCATCGAGACCATCACCATCCGCATCGTTGCCTGTTGGTGGGACGTAACCATCTGTGGACTGGCCTTCGACGTTGTCCGTGATCCCATCATTGTCGCTGTCAAGATCCAGATGGTTCGCGACCGCATCACCATCTGAGTTTGTCGTGGTTTCGTTCGGATTGACCGTAAAGACCTCTGTAACAGAGTCGCCAAAATTTGGATTGGCCCCGGAATCCACGACCACGACACCGTCAACTTCGATCTGATAGCTGGCCGGATCACCTCCGCTAAGGCCGTCGCCGAAACCGTCGAAAATTGTGAAGGTAAAGTTCCCGGCATCCACCGGTACATCTGTGATCTCTACGACATTATTGGAAATGGTAGTGTCGCTGGCGATGAGATTGCCATCGGCATCCCGTATTTCCCAACGCGTGTCGTCGACCTCGGTAAACTGATCAGCATCGAACGTTACTCTGATCGTACTTGTGTTTGTGGTCAAACCTTCGTCGACATCCAGCAAACCGTCATTGTCATCATCAATGTCAATCTTGTCAGCAACACCGTCTTGATCGGTATCGGCAAGCACCGTGAAGGACAGATCGCCAATCCCGGCACCGCCGGAAACAGCGGCATCAGGACCATTGTCGTAGACAACCTCTAGCTGGGAAACCATCCATGGAATTGAGACAGTGACATCGTTGGCGGTGCCTCCTTCAGCTTCGACCGTGACCGAGCCATCAGCGTTGACGTAGACCAGTTCATCCACCAGGCCCGAAATGCCGGCAATGACGACATCAGCATCGATAAGATCGCCATTCTCATCGAGAGCGTAAATCGTGAACTGGTCGTCATTGCCAGTACCTGAATTGACATGTTGAAGGTCAAAAGTGAGGTCCTCGACCGGTGTTGAAAAGTCAAAGGTCGCTGTGATGGGTGAACTGACCCCAAACGCACCGAATTCTGACACCCCGGTTCCAGAGGCGGTTCCGTCCCAAGCATTTGGAGTAAACGTCGTAGAGATCGTGGTGGTGTTGCCATCTTCAGAGACGCTTGTGGTCCCACCAACGGCGGTGCTCCCAGGGCCTGTTAGCCATATCGCATTGTCGAGTATTGCCACTTACTTATCGCACCTGTTCACAAATTAATTGCTTTACCATCTTTGTGATTGTCCAATTGCGCATATTGATGCTGCTGTAAACCAAAATAGGTCGAAATCAGGCTGGGCCCATCAAGCAAGCACTTGAGGGTCAGCCCCTTTCAATTGCTTGCCGAATTCGACACAAATTGTACGAGCACCGTGCGCCGTTTGTGAACTGATCCTAAATAACAATGCCAGACATCGCTGATTGGTTCTCACACTGCGAAGTAGCGCAAGAGCGAGCGCATCTGCAGCATCTCCTGCCGCGAGTGCGCGCAGCAGAAGTTTTCGCTTCCGCTTTGGGCTCTCTACCGCCATTAGATCGGTCGCAGCAAGTTTACTCTAACACGCCCCCACCCCTCTCAGGGACGGCCCATAGCGGACTTTGACCGAGGGTTGCGCCGCCGCCAGGCTCTGCGCGTTACCGAGCCCAGCTATGCCTTAATAGCCACATTTGGAGCTAGCATTGGTATCGGCAGAAGCATTCGCCGCAAACCTTGGACGGAGGCGAACGCTGATGGCAGCTGAAGGAAAGGGGATAAATTGGGGGATTGAATTTTCAAGAGGAACCATAAAGTAATGATTTTATAGAATATAGTATTGTAGAATGGTGCCCGGGGGCGGAATCGAACCACCGACACGAGGATTTTCAATCCACTGCTCTACCCCTGAGCTACCCGGGCATCGGAACGATCAAGCTGGGCTCGCGTCGTTGGGTAGCGGCGTTTTAGACGTGAGGCGGGGGGGTGTCCAGAGGGAACTGTGCGAAAAACAAACGCCTAGTGCGGTTTCTGGCTCTCGGCCTGCCGCAGCTGGTTTTCGAGGTCCACAGCATCCTCTGGATCATCCGCAGGAATGGCATAGCCACCAGTAAACCATTTCGCCAGATCAAGGTCCGCGCAGCGTTTCGAACAGAAAGGGCGGAACGCTGCCTCAGTAGGTTTATCGCAGATGGGGCAGGCCATCAGATGTCCCTCAGTATGGCAGTTGGAAAAGGCGGGCGTTCGCGTTTGCGCTGCAGCTCGAACAATCCCATAGGCGTCCAGCCCACCAGCGAGGTTTCAATCGGATCGGCTTTGAAGGACGCGCGCAGCGACTGTTCCACCTGTTTGCGATGCGCTTTGGACATCGACACGAAATCTACCGTGATCTGCCCTGCCAATCCCCGCAGGCGCAGGGCGCGGGGCAGTGCGCGGGCCGCCGCCAGATTGGCCTTGAGAGCCGCCGCAGGCGTTGTGTCATTGCCGGTATTCACATCCACGGCGACAAGGGCGCGTGTGGGTTCCACATACATTGTGCCTTCGCCCAAGCTGACCAAGGGGTCCGCCAACCCAGCAAGCTGATCCAGCACACCGTGCTCAGCAAAGGCGCCAGCCTGCGTCACGACATCTGCGACACCTGCCCATTCGCGCCAGGCCAGCGCATGCGGGCCATCGCCCTCGGTCAATGCCTCTGGCGCGGACCCTTCGGCATCAGCCAGAACCGCGTCGGCCAGTGCTGTCATCGCCAGAATGTCATCCGCAATCTCAACTTCATCCGCCCCTTCGCAGGACGACCGCAGGATCAGCCCGTGTTCTGCATCAAACACCCCATGCGCAACCGCCAACAGGTTGTCGCGTACATCCTCATCAGTGATCTGACGCGAGATGTTCAGACCCGGCTTGCCGGGGGTTACTATTGCATAGCGGCTTTTGAACAGCACCCGGTCGGTGACGGGCACGGCTTTGCCCACCTCGGAAAACCCTGTCACCTGCACCAACATCGGCTGACCGGGACGCAGCCCTTTGCTGTGGCGCAGAAATGCTGTCTCGCCTTCGGGCAGGCGCAGCATCATGCCACCCTGACCTTTGATGGGTCGGTCACAAATGCCGCGATAAATGGCACCGGGACGGGCCGCATCAGCGTGGTCAATCAGGATGTCGTCCAGTTTGCCATCCACCAGATAGGCCGCGGCTTCAACCGCGCCAATGTGATCCAGAACGATTGTGCGGCCTTTCATTGGCTATCTCCGTATAAAGCGACGCCCGCAGCGGTCAGCAGCCCCGCAGTTTCAGACAAGGGCAGACCAACGATGCCGGTGTAAGAGCCGTTGATCCATGGAATAAAGGCGCCCGCTGGGCCTTGAATGGCATAACCGCCCGCCTTGCCCTGCCAATCATCCGAGGCAAGGTAGGCGTTCACCTCTGTATCGGAGAGCTGTTTGAAGGCTACCGTGCTTTGCACGTCCCTGTGCCAGACCTGCGCGCCACGCTTCACGGCGAGTGCTGTGATTACCTTGTGGCGGCGGCCTGAAAGGGCATAGAGGAACTGCGCGGCCTCGCCCGCGTCAGCGGGCTTGCCCATGATCCGGCGACCAAGGGCGACGGTAGTGTCAGCGCAAAGCACAACCTCATCCGTGGCGGCATCAACGGCGGCAACCTTTTCGGCCGCGATGCGATTGACATAGTCGCGCGGCAGCTCGCCCTTGCGAACGTCTTCATTGATGTCTGGCGGGCGAATGTCGCTAGGGGTGATGCCCAATTGCGCCAAAAGCTCTAACCGCCGAGGCGAGCCAGAGCCGAGGACGAGTTTCAGCGCGGGATCGGGGGATAGCGTGGTCATGTCAGCGCCTTAATGGCAACCGGGCGCGGCCGCCATCGCCTGCGGCAATCGCTGTCCCGCGCGGCGCAATGCTGCGCATCGCTTTACTTGAACCGATAGTTAATCCGACCTTTGGTCAGATCGTAAGGTGTCATTTCAACCTGCACCTTGTCGCCAGCCAGAACCCGGATGCGGTTCTTGCGCATCTTGCCTGCCGTATGCGCGATGATCTCATGGCCGTTTTCCAGCTCGACCCGAAACGTCGCGTTTGGCAGAAGTTCTTTCACGACACCTGGGAATTCGAGCAGTTCTTCCTTGGCCATGTGATCTCCTATGTTTTTCATCCACCTGTTGTGGACGGCGCTTACATGCGCCTGATAGGTCGGTTTTTCAAGAGTTAATCGGCTCTTGCGGCGTTTTGGGGCTCGGTTGTTAAATGCATTGAGGGATTCACGGTGTGAATCAAGCGTGATGGCTGGTGGATATGCGCATTCTGACCTTGAGCGAGAAATCAGTGGCCGCGTTGGCGGCGCTGTTGTCGGCCCGTCAGGCGGCGGTATCCCAACAGCTAGTGGGTTGGGCCTTGGGGGGTGATACGTCCTCGTCGCGATGGCAAAAACGATCTACGACCGCTTGACGGATGACAAATCCCGCAAGATCATTGGTCTGGTTTACGCGTTGTTCTACAAAACGGATTGAGGTTCGCCAACACCCGTTCAACGCGCTGACCACATTTAGGGAGGGACCACCGATGCTTGACGCATGGGGACATGCGAATATTGCCGGAGCCGCCTTGGGGCAGCGCCAGTTGACCGTGGGCTTTGCAGCGGCAGAATGACACGGTCCCGAAACAACGGTGTGACCGGATGAAAGGGGCATTCCTCGTCAGTGCGTCGCGCAGTGGGTCCACCATGATGTCGACTATCCTACGTGAACATCCTGATGTCCTTAGCCTGTCGGAATTGATGACAACGCAAGGGTCGCGCGCCCTTCTGCCCGGGGCGATCAGCGGTGAGACCTTTTGGCAGCAACTTGCCACGCCCACCACGCTTATGCGCCATTTGGCCAATCCAGACAGCGCGCCGCGCGAATTTCTTTATCACACAGTGTCCGACGGACGTTTTGATCCTTACCGCTGCCCACCCATTCTTGCCGTAACCCTGCCGCATCTGTTTGATCACCCAGATGCCGCGTTTGACCGGCTGGCGCAGACCGTTCCACAGTTTCCCACGCAACCGCGGCCAGATCACTATCGCGCGCTGATCGAAACTCTAGGCGCCCAAATGCAGCGTCGTTATTGGGTCGAACGATCGGGCGGCACCCTTTTGGCCACCGCAGCGCTGGCAAAGGCATTTCCTCAGGCAAAGTTCGCCGTCATCCTGCGTGACGCGCGCGATGTGACCTTATCAATGCAAAACTACAAACCCGCCCGGTTTCTGGTCTGGTTCTGGAAGCGCGCAAGGCGGCTGGGCATCGATGTATTCGATCCCGGCACCCAAATCGGTAGCGCCAGATGGATCGCCCTGATAGAGCGCATCACAGCACCGCTGCTACCCATACAGCGCATTCTGAACACACCACCCGCCATCGAAGACACTGCCGCTTGCTGTTCGGCCCTGATGACAAGCGGAATCAGGCAATTCCAGAACCTGCCCGAAGCCCGTCGTTTAGTCGTTCACTATGAGAACGTCGTGGCGCAGCCGCACGCAGAACTCGCCCGTCTTGCCACCTTCCTTGATTTGCCCAAAAACGATGCTTGGTTCGCATTCGGCGTTGGCATCCCCCGTGCCTTTCCGCCGCGCCACCTGTCGCTGCCGACGGATCAGCAGGACAGGCTCAGCGCGTTGACGGCTGATGTCCGAAAGCTCTCTGCATCAACTTGATTGATCCGGGACCATGCAAGCGCCGATCAACTCATGAACCATACCCACCCCCGCCGGGTGTTTTCATCACAAAGACGTCGCCGGGCAGCAGTGCAGCCTGATCATTGCCTTTGAGCGCCTCAATGCGGCCATCTGTGCGCACAATACTGTTCTGCCCAGTCGCGCCTGTTCTACCACCTGCGACACCATGCGGTGGAACCTCGCGGTGCGATGACAGGACCGTCACGGTCATCGCTTCATCAAAACGCAAACGCCGCAGGATGCCATCGCCCCCTTGATGCCGCCCTGCCCCGCCGGACCCTTGACGGATTGCAAATTCTTCGACGCGAACAGGGAAGCGGGTTTCAAGCACTTCAGGGTCTGTCATGCGCGTATTGGTCATGTGGCTGTGAACGGCGCTGGTGCCGTCAAACCCATCACCCGCGCCGGTGCCGCCACAGATGGTTTCGTAGTTCTGATAGGTGTCATTGCCATAGACAAAGTTATTCATCGTCCCCTGACTGCCCGCAATCACCCCCAATGCGCCATAAAGCGTATCGGCAATGGCCTGACTGACCTCCGTATTGCCCGATATGACGGCCGCAGGGGCAGCCGGGTTAATCATCGATCCATCCGGCACGATCAGGTTGAGCGGTTTCATACAGCCTTCGTTCATCGGAATGTCGCTGCCCACCAGCGTGCGGAAGACATAAAGCACAACCGCGCGGCAGATCGCCAAAGGTGCATTGTAGTTAAGCGGCGATTGATCAGACGTCCCGGTGAAATCAATCGTCGCACTGCGCGATGGGTGATCCACCGTGATTGCGACGTTGATTTTCGATCCATCATCCAGCGGATAAGTGAAGGCGCAATCGTGCAGCACGTCGAGCACGCGACGCACGCTTTCTTCAGCGTTGTCCTGCACGTGACCCATGTAGGCGTGGATCGTGTCCACACCGAATTGCTGTGTGATCTTGCGCAGTTCATTTGCGCCGGTTTCATTTGCCGCAATCTGCGCCGCCAGATCGGCCATATTTTGGTTGACGTTCCGACATGGGTAAGGCCCGGACCCCAAAAGAGCGCGGGCGGCGGCATCGCGCAGGGTGCCTTGTTCCACCAACAGGAAGTTCTCGATCAGCACGCCTTCTTCGTCGATGGTCTTGCTGTCGGGCGGGGCAGAGCCGGGCGTCTTGCCCCCGATATCGGCGTGATGCCCGCGCGACGCGACGGTGTAGATGATGGTCTTACCAGCCGCATCGAATACCGGAGTGATGACGGTCACATCCGGCAAATGCGTGCCGCCGTTGAAAGGGTTGTTCATCATGAACACATCGCCGGGGCGGATCTTGCCTGCGTTCTGGCGCAGGATTACCCGCACGCTTTCCGACATCGACCCAAGGTGGACGGGCACATGCGGCGCGTTGGCCACTAGATCGCCGTTCTGATCAAAGATCGCACAGGAAAAATCGTAACGTTCCTTGATGTTCACCGAATAGGCGGTGTTTGCCAGGGTCGCGCCCATCTGTTCGGCGATGGACATGAACAGGTTATTGAAGACCTCCAGCATGACCGGATCCACGGATGTCCCGATGGCCTCTGCCCGTTGCAATGTTTCGACGCGGGCCAACACGAGGTTGCCACCTGTTTTGCAGGTCGCTTCCCATCCGGCCTCTAGGATATTGGTGCCTGTTGGTTCGGTCAGGATGGCTGGCCCTGACACGGTCTGCCCCACCTGCATCTTGGTCCGATCCACCAGTGGCACGTCGCGCCATGCCCCTTGGGTGTAGAGTGTCGCTGTGCCGCCTTCTGTGATGCCCGCTGTAGGGTCCGGCAGGCTCACCGCCTCTCCGGTTTTTCCTGCGGCTTCAACCACCAGCATGTCGATCAGCAAATCGTCGGTCTGCGGCAGAAAGCCAAAACGCTGTTTATGCGCCGTCAGAAAGGCCTCTTGCATGGCCTCTGTACTGCCAAAGGGCACTTCGAGGCTGCGTTGCGCATCCGCAGGGCGAATGTGAACAGTTCTGGTCGTGCTGATGTCACTCTCCGGCACGCCTTGTTCGACCACTTCTCGGGTGGCTTCCGTTACGAGACGACCCAGCACCGCGCCGATCTCTGCATCCCCCAATTGACGTTGGAACTGGTGTTCGCGCATTGCTCTGATATCGGCCAGCCCCATGCCAAAAGCGGACAATACGCCGGCATAAGGATGGATAAAGATACGTTTCATCCCCAATGCATCCGCCACCAGACAAGCGTGCTGCCCCCCTGCCCCGCCAAAACAGTTCATGGTGTATTGGGTCACGTCATAGCCACGTTGCACACTGATCTTTTTGATCGCATTGGCCATGTTTTCCACAGCGATACGCAGAAAACCTTCGGCCAGTTCCTCAACCGATTTGTCGCTGCCGATCTTGGCTGCGAGGGTCTTGAATTCTTGGCGCACCACTTCCGCATCCAGCGGCAGATCGCCGTCCGGCCCAAAAACCGCCGGGAATTGGTCAGGTTGCAATTTTCCCAACAGGACGTTGCAATCAGTGACCGTCAGCGGTCCACCACGCCTGTAGGCGGCTGGCCCTGGATTGGCCCCCGCACTTTCCGGCCCCACCTGCATCCGTCCGTCGCGGTAGGACAGGATCGAACCGCCACCTGCCGCAACTGTGTGGATGGACATCATGGGGGCGCGCATGCGCACGCCTGCAACTTCGGTTTCAAAGGATCGCTCAAATTCGCCGGCATAGTGGCAGACATCTGTTGAAGTCCCCCCCATGTCAAAGCCGATCAGCTTGTCGTACCCAAGCTCTGCCGCCGTGCGCACCATGCCCACGACACCACCCGCCGGGCCTGACAGAATGGCGTCGCGCCCATGAAACAGGCTCGCGTCGGTCAGCCCGCCATTCGACTGCATGAACATCAAACGTTCGCATCCTCCCCGCCCCGCGCCCAGCGCATCGGCCACCTGATCGACATATCGCCGCAGGATGGGCGAAAGATAAGCATCGACGACCGCAGTATCACCGCGCCCGACCAGTTTGATCAGCGGGCTCACCTCATGGCTGAGTGAGATTTGGGTAAAGCCGATATCCTGCGCCATCTTGCCGACGGCAACTTCGTGGTCAGGGAACCGGTAGCTGTGCATCAGCGCTATTGCAACGGAACGGTAGCCTTTGTCGTAGGCCGCCTGTAGTGCCGCACGTGCCTGCGACTTGTCCAGCACCGTCACAACGTTGCCATCCGCACCCAAACGCTCGTCAACTTCGACGGCATCTGCATAAAGCAATTCTGGCAGTTCAATGTTGAGATCAAACAGTCGCGGACGGTTTTGGTAGCCGATGCGCAGCAAATCCCGCAGGCCCTTGGTAATGAACAGCACCGTGCGCTCGCCTTTACGTTCCAGCAGCGCATTTGTCGCCACTGTGGTGCCCATTTTGACGGCTTTGATGGAACCTGCGGGGATCGGACTATCGCCCCCAAGCCCCATAAGGTCGCGCACCCCTTGCACGGCGGCATCAGGATAGCGTTCGGGGTTCTCTGACAGCAGTTTATGCGTCTCAAGGCTGCCGTCCGGTTTGCGCGCCACGATATCGGTGAAAGTACCGCCGCGATCGACCCAAAACTGCCACATGGATTTAGTTCCTCTGTTTGCAGGCAGGCCTGCATTGATTTGAAAGATAAAAGTGAGACGATGCCGCGGTCTAGTAAACCAGCGACGGCAGCCAAAGTGCCAGTTGCGGGAAGATGAGCAGTAACCCAAGCATCACGAACATCGTAACAACGAAGGGTAGCGCCCCTTTGATCACATCGATCATCGGCCCGGATTTACGGATGCCCTGCACCACATATAGGTTAATCCCGATGGGTGGCGTGATCAGCGCGGTTTCCAGCAAGACCATCAGCAGGATGCCAAACCAGACAGGGTCAAAGCCCAGCGCCACCACAATCGGTGTGATCAGCGGCGCCATGGTCAGCAGCATCGACAGCGTCTCCATGAAGCAACCGATCAGGATCAGGACGGCCACGATCATCAACATCGTTTGCATCGGGCTCCAGCCCAACCCGGTCACGAAATCGGTCAGTGCCTGCGTCAGCCCGATGATCGACAGCACGAAGTTCAGGAATACGGCCGCGATGATGATCAGCATAATCATCGCGGTGGTGCGCATCGTGCCTTCGATCGCCTGCCGCATCATATCGATGGACATTTTGCCATTCAGCGTGGCCAACAGCATGGAGGCGACAACGCCCAATGCCGCAGCTTCTGTTGGGGTAGCAAGTCCCGCATAGATTGACCCGACGACCACAACAAAGATGCCCAAAGGTGGGATCAAGGATGGCAAGGCCCGCAAACGCTCGCCCCATGTATAAAGCAGCTTTTCACCACCCCATTCGGGTTTGATCATGCATGCGACAACCACTGTGGCCATAAAAAGCAAGGCCAGTAGGAAACCAGGAAGGAAACCTGCGAGGTATAGCTCTGGCACGGAAGTGTTGGTGAGAAGTCCGTAGAGGATGAGGTTGATTGAAGGAGGGATCAGGATGCCCAATGTGCCACCCGCAGCGACCGTTCCCAGAAATAGGCTTTCGTTGTAGCCGCGCTTTTTGATCTGTGGCACGGCGACCGTGCCAATGGTGGCAGCCGTAGCCACAGACGACCCAGAGGTTGCAGCGAACAGTGCCGAAGAGCCGATATTGGAATGCATCAGCCCCCCCGGCAACCAACCCAGCCATTTGACGATACCGTCATACATGCGTTCGGTGATCCCGGCCCGCAGCAGGATTTCACCCATCATCACGAACATTGGGATGGCGACCAGAAGGAAATCTGTGCTGGTCTGCCATGCCATGTCTGAGATGGCGCGGTGTAGTGGCATCGGGCTGTCGGTCCATTGCAGGATCAGGCCCAGCCACCCCAGCGAGGCTGCGATAGGGACCGCCAGTCCGATCAGGGCCAACAGGATAAGGAGAGTTTTGATCAGCATCAGACAGTCTCGTCTTGGATTTGTTCGTCAAGGGATTTCACGCCGACTAGTTCCTGCACGCCCGCCTCATCTCCACGCAGATAGCGTTGGATGGCGACCAGACCGATCAACACCCCAGAGAAGACAAAGAACATCCAACCGATCAGCCAGGGAATTTGCGGGATCGCCAAAGGCACGCGCATCGGCGTGATCGACCGTGACCCGTTTTCAAGCGTGTCACCCACCATGCCCCAGACCATCAACACCACCACCAGCGCAAAGCCGATCAGCATGACATGACCGAAGAAGTTAATGATGGGGCGCAGTCCTTTGGGGAATGTCCCCAGCAAAGCATCAACCCGGATGTGCGACCGTTCAAACAAGGCGTAGGAAAATGCCAACGTCGTGGCGACCCCAAAGGCATAGCCAGAGATTTCATCCGCGCCGCCCAGTGAGATGTTGAAGACTTTGCGCAGGAAAACCTCCAACGTGACCAGTAAGGCCGAAAGCACGATCAGGGTGCCGCCAAGCCACGTCAGCCAAAGGCTTGCGGTGCGGGTGGAGTTGAGCAGACGGTCAAGCATGGGAGAACCCTATCGGTGGAATTGATCGGTGGGGCGACGGGAGAATTGCCGCCCCACACGGGTGGTATCGTTTATTCAGCAGCGGCGGCGGTCAGGCCAAGGATCGGGCCAACCGTTTCGTTCCAGTTCGCCGCACAATCGGCGCCGCAACGCTCTGCCCAGCGGGCAAGCACGACATCCGTCGCAATGGTGTCACGCAGGGCGAGATCTTCGGCAGAAGGTTCCACAAGCGTCATGTTACCCGGTTCACCGACTTCGCAGGCGCCACCTGTGATGCAGGAAATCGCAACTTCGTCTTCGGTTGCTGTCTCGGCCCACATCGCTTCGTTCAAGGCCGCGATTTCATCAGTCATGAATGTCTGCTGTGCAGCGGTCAGGCTGTTCCATTTGTCGAGGTTCATCGCACCAAAGGCGAGGCCCCAGCCGACACGCAAGGTGTAGGCATGTGTGGCCACTTGGTTCCAGTTGGCTGTGTAGGCCGACATCGTGCCGGTAATGGCACAATCGACAACGCCCTTTTCCAGCGCCGGGATCACTTCGGAGAAAGCCACGGTGACGGATGTGCCGCCAACGCCTTCGACGAAATCACCAAGGGTAGTGGAGTAGACGCGGATCTTCTTGCCTTCCAGATCGCCGATGCCGTTTACTTCGCCATTGCACCACAGTGTCTGGCTGGGGAACGGGTAAAGCATCAGCAATTTGGCGTTGTAGATTTCTTCAAACGCCGTTTCCAGCGTGTCAAAGTAAGCCTCGGACACTTCGCGCTGTGTTTCGATGTCTTGGGTCAGCGTCGACAGGTCCGCCCCCTCAAAAATCGCGTTCTCGGCGGCGACGTAACCGGGCAGGCCAAAGGCGAAGTCGAAGACACCGTTTTTGACAAGGCGCATGATTTCAAAACCTTTCAGACCAAGGCCGGACTGAGATTGAATTTTACCGATGATTTCACCGCCCGACGCTTCGGCCAGATGTTCGTTAAAGAACGGCTCTTCATGCTTTTGGAAATTGGTCAGACTGGACCATGTGCCCACGGCGTTAAGCACAACTGTGTCCTGCGCCATGGCGGTTGAGGCAGTGAGGGCGAGCGCCCCAAGTGCTGTTGCTAATTTCTTCATTTTTCGTCTCCTGTTGGGATTGATTATGGTTGTAGAATTGTTGTTTCTGCGTCGTCAGCCACGTCAGTGATCAGCATATGCCCCGGCTTATGGGTAATGCAGATCGGCAGCTTGGCTTGCATGATCGCCACTTGCGGCGTCACCCCACAGGCCCAAAAAACCGGGGTATGGCCCGCAGGCACAGGTGCCGGATCACCCCAGTCCGGTGTGTTCATATCCGCAATGCCGATCGCCGCCGGATCGCCCAGATGTACTGGCGCGCCATGGGCCATCGGAAACCTCTTTGAGATCGCGATGACCGCGTCCAGTTGCCGATCCGGGATCGCGCGCATGCTGACAACTGTTGCCCCTCCAAATGGTCCCGCAGGCACCGTTGGGATGCTGGAGGCGAACATCGGCACCGTGGTGTTGTTCTCTATATGCCAGACCGGAATGCCTGCTTGTGCCAGTGCATGTTCAAACGTGAACGAACAACCCAGCGCGAAACCTACGAAATCATCCTGCCAAAGGGCTGTGATATCCGTGACAGTTTCGGCCAATTCACCGTTTCGATAGACATAATAAGCGGGGATATCACTGCGGATGTCGATATCATGCCCCAGTGTGACCATCTGCGGATTGCCCGTGTCAGTGACCCCAACAAGAGGGCATGGTTTGGGATTGCGCTGGCAAAACCGCATGAAATCCAATGCGTGGGATGCAGGCAAAATCGCCAGATTCGCTTGCAGGTTATGCTTGCCCAAACCGGCCGTATGTCCGGCATAGGCACAGGCCCTGATCTGGGCGCGCACTGCGGCAGTGCTTTGCAATTTCAGTTGGTCGAACTGTTGGTTCACGGTCGAATCCTTTGCTTGCGCCAACGATCCGGTGAAGTGGTTATAAAATCAAATCCAAAAATTTTGACCAATTCAATAAAACATTTTTATACCCTTGCCGCCGCCGTGCTCTCTGCGATTTTCGCTGCACGTTCGATCAGCTGGCTGCGCGGCTCTCCGAGGTAAGATGCTGAAAACTTGAGTGGTTCTGGCGTCCATCCGGGATCGAACCGCGCCAGTTTACCCTCTTTCACCAAGGCCGTGCCAAGCGATACCGGCAAGGCACCGACGGCCAATCCGGCCTCGACCATACGAAAACATGATGACAGCGAAGAAGACGGAAACATCGAGATATCCGGCCCGAAGCGTTCAAACAGGGCCGCGCGCAGCTCTCTGAACGGGCGGGTGTTTCGGGCATATGTCGCGATGGGGATGCTTGCCAGATCGGTGGGTGCTGCGATGCCCGGCGCACTGAACCAGCCCAGCGGCACATCGGGCAGAATGACGTTATCCACCGTGAAGTCCGAGATCGGCCCCAGAAGGATCGCCAGATCAATTTCACGTCCCAACAACTGCTCGCGCAGATTGATCGAGATATCGACGCTAATCTCGATCTTGAGCACAGGATAGGCCGCGCGCAGCGCGCCGACGAAATCGGGCAGCCAGCTTTGCGCAATTGTCTCTGACACGCCCAGCCGCATCAGCCGGTCAACGCCGCTGCTGTCGACGATATTGCGCTCGACCAACTCTGAGAGTTGCTGAAACTGCGTGGCATATTGCAACAGCATATCGCCACGTTTAGTCAACCGCATGCCACCGGTAGAGCGATCAAAGAGCGCGGTATTCAACGCATCTTCAAGCGACTTGATCCGTGAGGTGACCGCTGGCTGGGTCAGGTTCAACACGTCCGCCGCCCGGCTGACGCTATTGAAATGCGCGACGGTCAGGAAGGTGCGAAGGTGTTCAAGTTTGAGGCGTGACACAGCGGAAAACAGGAGCCTTTGAATGGCGCGATTAGGTCAGGTTAGGCCGCAACAGGCAGGCTTGCCAACAGTTTTGGCGGGCGTTCAGGCGCTATCACACAGCTTTGCTTGTACCTTGGCCAGTCGCGTCGAACGCCCTCCCGGCACGGGTACTGCCCGGCAAACGCGGATCGCAGGCCCAGATCCGGACGTCATCGTGACACCAAAGGTGCCGGCCCCGGCCGGCACCATTACACTGTATTAGAGATACTTGCCTGACGGACAGCTTAGTCCAGAGCCTGCAAACGCTTCAGGAGCGATGAGGTATCCCAACGCCCACCGCCCAGTTTCTGCACGTCTTTATAGAACTGATCCACCAACGCGGTGACAGGCAGGCTGGCCCCGTTTTCATCGGCGGTATTCAGGCAAATCCCCAAATCCTTGCGCATCCAATCGACGGCAAATCCGTGATCAAAGTGATCATCCAGCATAGTTTCGTAACGGTTAGACATTTGCCAGCTGCCCGCCGCACCCTGACTGATCACCTCGACCACAGCGCGCCCGTCAAGGCCCGCCTTTTGCGCGAAATGCAGCGCCTCTGACAAACCCTGCACCAGCCCAGCAATGGCAATCTGGTTGCACATCTTTGTCATTTGACCGGCACCGCTTTCGCCGATCCGGCGGCACATCTTGGCATAAACATTAATGATCGCCTCGGCCTTGGCGTAGGTGTCTTCGGCCCCGCCACACATCACCGACAGTGCGGCATTTTCGGCCCCCGCCTGCCCACCAGAGATTGGGGCATCGACATAACCCAATCCCAGCGCTGCCGCCGCATCATGCAATTCGCGGGTTACCGCGGCAGACACCGTGGTGTGATCGACGAAAATGGCACCAGACTGCATTGCACGAAAGGCGCCATCATCCCCGGTACAAACGGCGCGCAGATCATCGTCGTTGCCAACGCAGGCCATAACCATATCCGCCCCCGCCGCCGCGGCGGCGGGTGTCGTCGCCATCGCGCCACCGTGTTCGGTGACCCATTTGTCGGCCTTGGCCTTGGTCCGGTTGTAGACCGTCACCGTGTGGCCTGCCGCCTGTAGGTGCCCGGCCATCGGATAGCCCATCACGCCAAGGCCAAGGAATGCCAGATTCGCCATCATCACTCTCCCGTTGATTCGATTTGGGAGGTAACTTAGTCCGCCATTTCCCAAGGGATAGTGTAGTTATTCAGCGCGCCACCAATATCCTCGGCTGAGACGTCACCTGTCTTGCCGACATGGGCCACCAGACCACGGCGCTTGTCCTCGCTGACTTCGCGCACTTCGGCGGCCAGATCACCCAACGCAGCATTATAAATCCGCGTGATCGCCTGCTTGCGCAGGTCAGGTTTAAAGATTTTTCCAACGGCTGTTTTGGGAAGTTCTGCCAGTATTTCCAGATGCTTAGGGTGTGCAGCCCGCTCGTGAATATGCTCCTTGGCGTAGGTCATCAGCTCTTCGCTTGTGACCTCTGCACCTTCGACAAGTTCCACAAATGCGCAAGGCACTTCGCCTGCGTGTTCGTCCGGCTGGCCGATCGCCCCGGCAAATGCCACGGCCTCGTGCCCGGCAAGCGCTTCTTCGATTTCGGCAGGGTCAATGTTGTGTCCGCCCCGAATAATGAGGTCTTTGGCGCGCCCTGTGATCCAAAGATAGCCGTCACCGTCCTTGCGCCCCAGATCGCCCGTCCGCAGGTACTGCGCATTCGACAAAGCACCCGCGTAGAACAAATCAGCGTTCTTCTCGACTTCCGTATAGGTCATGCCGTCGTACACGCCGGGGTTTGAGACGCAGATTTCACCAATTTCGTCCACGCCACGCTCTTCGCCCGATGCAGGGTCCATGATTTTGACGTCCGTATAGGGAAACGGAATACCGATAGAGCCGACGCGCTTTTCCCCCGTTGGAGGGTTGATGGACACAAGGCAGGTTGCCTCGGTCAGGCCGTAACCTTCGCAGATTGTGACGCCTGCCGCCTCTTCAAACCGGCGGTAAAGCTCTAGCGGCAAAGGTGCAGAGCCGCAGAAGGCCAGCCGCAGGGATGAGATATCTGCATCCACCTTGCGCTGCATCAGCGCCGACATCGCCGTGGGCACGGTAATCATGAAGGTCACTTTGTGCTTCTCGATCAGCTTCCAGAAGTTATCAAACACCCCTTCACCGCGATACCCTTGCGGGGTCGGGAATACGATCTGCGCCCCAGAGCCAAGCGAAGCACCCAGCGACACGATAGTCGCGAAGACGTGGAACAACGGCAGTGGGCAGATTTGCACGTCGTTTTCAGTAAAGAGCAGGCGATCGCCCAGCCAGGCATTATAGACAATGCCGGAATAGCGATGCTGCACCACCTTGGGCATGCCCGTGGTGCCGCCAGTGTGGAAATAGGCGGCAACCCGGTCCACCTTGCTGTCTTCAAAGGTCAACTCTTTGGGCTGTTTTGCCATCTCTGTGTTGAAATCGACCACGGTTGCCTTGTGTGCAACAGGGTTCTTGGGACGGATCAGGGGTACGATGAATTTCTTGAGCCCCGTGAGGTAGCGCAACAGATCAACCTCAACCACATGGGTCACATTGGGGGCCAGACGCACAGCCTCGGCCGCTTTCTGGGCCACATCGGTCTTGGGGAATGCCTTGAGCGTGACCAGCACCTTAGCATTGGTTTCACGCAGGATCGCAGCAATCTGTTCTGCCTCAAGCAGCGGGTTAATCGGATTGACGATCCCGGCGACTTGCCCACCCAGATAAGTCAGGATCGTCTCGGTGGCATTGGGCATGAGGTAAGCGACAACGTCGGTTTCTCCCACCCCCATGCTGCGGAACATGTTTGCGGTTTGGCCGGTCTTGTCGCGCAGCGTCGTCCAATCAAGGGTTTCGCAAGGTGCGTTTGGGTCAGAGAGCAGACTAAAGCTGACGGCTTTGCGGTTCGGAAATTTCCCAGCCGTCTGGCTGAGCAACGCGTAAGTGGTCGTCGGTACATCCCGCTTGTCCCACAGCATTTCGTTTTCGATGGCGTCCCGATCTGCGACACTTGCAAAAGCCATGCCGTCTCCTCCCTATGTTTTCATCACCACTATTGAACTAGCGGCCTCCCTGACAAAGCAAGGTGGGGAAGTTTGCGCACAATCACAAGTATGACGCTACGAAAAACCGCGTTATGCGGCGGCGACACCTTCCGTGAACTGCAATCTGGCCAGCCGAGCATAAAGCCCGCCTTGTGCCACAAGGCTGTCATGGGTGCCCTGTGCCGCGATCTTACCGTCCTCCAACACGATGATCCGATCCGCCTTTTTCACCGTCGCAAGGCGGTGGGCGACGATCAAGGTAGTTCGGGTTCGCGCCAGTTCTTCTACCGCGCGCTGTACGGCAAACTCACTTTCAGCATCCAACGCGCTTGTCGCCTCATCCAGCAGCAGGATAGGGGCGTCGCGCAGAATGGCCCGCGCGATGGCAATCCGCTGCTTTTGTCCACCGGACAACATCACACCGCGTTCACCGACATAACTGTCATAGCCGTCTGGCAGTGCGGTCAGGAAATCATGGGCAACTGCGGCCTTTGCCGCTTCTTCGACCTCGGCATCACTTGCGGTGGGCCTACCAAAACGAATGTTCTCGCGCGCTGTATCAGCAAAAATGACCGGGTCCTGTGGCACCAGCGCGATGTGCTGGCGGAATTCCGACCTCTCAAGATCACGCAGATCGATGTCGTCGATTTTGACCGACCCACCCTGCGGGTCGTAGAACCGCTGCACCATCTGAATGATCGTGCTTTTGCCAGCCCCTGATGGACCAACAAGTGCCACTGTTTCACCCGGCGCAATGCTCAGATCAATTTCATCAAGAGCCGAGATTTGCGGCCGTGATGGATATTGAAAGGCAACCTTTTCGAAACTCAGTTTACCTTGCACAGGGGCCGGCAAGGTGCCCGGTTGAGCAGGGTCAAGCACTGAGTCCTCTACTGTGAGCAGCTCAACCAAACGCTCTGTCGCGCCTGCCGCACGCTGCAATTCGCCCCAAACTTCGGATAGGGCCGCCACGGCGCCGCCGACCATGATCGTGTAGATCATGAATTGCACTAGCCCGCCTTCGGTAATCTCGCCTTGGCTGACGTCTTGCGAACCCATCTGCAAGAACAGCACGATGGCAGCAAAAACCATGAAAATCACAATCGCCGTCAGCAAGGACCGTGTGAGGATCCGGCGGCGTGCAGACCGGTAGCTTTGCTCTGTGACTTCATCAAACTTTGCGCGGCTTAGTTCCTCATGTGTGAAGGCCTGCACTGTCTGTGCGGCCAACAACTGTTCGGACGCATCACCGCTCGATTCGGCGATAAGGTCCTGATTTTCCTTGGACAAACTACGCACCCGGCGCCCCAGAAACAGGATCGGAAACAGAACAACCGGGATCGGCCAAAGCACCATCGCGCTCATTTTGACCGAGGTGAGCAGCATCAGGATGACACCACCCACAAAAATCAGGATGTTGCGCAAAGCGATCGAAGCAGAGCTGCCGATGACCGACAGGATCAGCGTTGTATCAGTGGTGATCCGGCTCAGCACCTCGCCAGTCATGATCCGTTCATAGAACGCCGGGCTCATGCTGATCATGCGGTTGAAGACGGCCTTACGAATGTCGGCAACAACCCGTTCGCCCAGCCGTGTCACCAGATAATAGCGCGCTGCCGTCCCAAACGCGAGAAGTACCGCAATCGTCAGCAGCGTCGCGAAATGCTGGCTTATCTCCTGACTGTTCAACCCAAAGCTGTCCACCACAAGGCGCGCAGCAATAGGGAACGTCAGTGCCACCGTGGCGGTAAAGACCAAAGCAACCCCGGCGCCAATGATGTTGAGCTTATAGGGTCTTACAAAGGGCCAAAGCGCACGTAGTGCCCCGACCTTTTTTCCGGCGGGGCGATCTTCTGGGCTTTGGAGCTGCGGGTCGGCCATGGGTGATCCTTTGCTGCGTCGTAGAGCACATAAAACTGAAACAACCGTTTCACAAGGCAGATGGCCGCATGGGCGCTATGCGCCAATGTATCGTCGCGGCACTTGTTGGAATGCCGGTTTTGTTGTGTTCCGACCCTGCGATCAGCGCGTCATGTGCGCGCTTTTTCAAAGGCCGTCCATGCAGCCTCAAATGCAGCAAAGTCAAACCCTTCAGCATTTGCTGGCTCAAGCACCAGTTTTTCAGTTTCCAGCAGCTTGGTGATGGCCTTTTCCAGATCGGGGATGACCTCTGGTGGTATCACCAGCGCCCCATGCCGATCCGCATGCACCAGATCACCGTCGAAAATTTGCAGGCCAAAGACGGTAACAGTTGTGGCAACTTCTTTGACATGCACAAAACCGTGGCTGGGGCCAATGGAGCCAGCCACAACCGGAAAACCGTCGGGCAGATCGCCCAAATCGCGCATCACCCCATTAGTCAAAGCCCCTGAAAGACCGAACCCTTTGTGAACACTGGTGTTGATCTCGCCCCAATAGGCGCCGATGCAATGCGGAAAATCGCGATCTTCGACCACAGCAATCGCCGGGCGTGGCCCTTCGGCCATATGCCGGTAATAGTCCATGCGACGCGCCTTGATCACCTCTGGCGGCTCTTTGGGTGGGGCAACCGCAGCAATCCGCGCTGTGCGCGCATAGCCCACCATTGCAGGCGCATCGGGGTGTGAGGCCAGCATCGTGCCACGGGTAAAGGCATCAAACCCGCGCTTGCCTTGAGCGACTTCAATCGCGTTACAAACCGTGGGTGTATCAACCTGCCGCAACAGGGTCAAAAGCGTGTCGTTCATTTAGTCCTCCAGCCAGCGCGCCAGCGTCGCGTTCGTCAGTTCTGGTTTTTCAAGTGTGGGCAAATGCCCAGCCCCATCAATGATCTCAAGCCGTGCTTGCGGGATCAGATCGGCCATCAGTTCATGGCGGTGGATGGGGCACAACGTGTCATCGCGTCCACACAGCACCAAGGCGGGCAGATTTGCGCGGCGCAGAGTTTCTGTCTGATCGGGGCGGTCCATCAGTGCGCGGGACTGGGTCAGAAACACATGCGGCCCCAAATCCAGTAACATGGTCATGCATAGTGCGAGGATTTCATCGCGCTGCGGGCCATCGCTCAGGTAGTTCGGCTTCATCTCGTCTCGCATTATCGTGGCCAGCTTGCCCTCTTTAACGGCCATCATCTGCGGCAACCTGCGTGCTTTGATGTCCTCATTCTCGGCCAATGGATTGGTATCCAGAAGGGCAATCCGCTCAACCCGCTCTGGCGCTTGTCTCAGGATTTCCATTGCCACGATCCCGCCCATCGACAGCCCCGCCAGCGCAAAGCGCGACGGCGCATTGATCAAGACATCCGCCGCCAGCTCTGCCACACTAGAGCGATCACAGATCGGCGCGCAGACCACCGTCCTGCGCCCAGAGAAGGCAGCAATTTGCGGCATGAACAGACGCGCATCGCACATCATGCCGGGAAGCAAGACAAGCGGTGTCATGTGATCAGCGCTGCACCCTCCGACATCGCCGATAGCTTGGCATAGGCGATGTCAGGATCAACAGCCCCAAACCCGGCAAAGGTACCAAAGCCGCAGTCAGAACCCGCAATGACACGCTCTGCGCCCGCGATATCGACAAAACGCGCGATCCGCTGGGCAACCAGCTCGGGATGCTCCACAAAATTCGTGGTCGTATCCACGACGCCGGGTACCAGCACCTTGTCATCTGGAATATCCGCCTTGCGATCCCGGAAGGTTGTCCATTCGTGGCCATGGCGTGGGTTGGAAGTTTCAAACAGCACATAGCGCGAATCCGTCGCCATCAGCGTGTCGAACATCTTGGCCACTGGGATATCGCAGCAATGCGGCCCTTCATAGTTGCCCCAGCAGATATGCACGCGCACCTTCTCGGCTGGCACATCCGACAGCGCGTGGTTAAGCGCCTCAACATGCATCTGCGCCACTTTGATGAATTCGTCATCGCTCAGGTCGGTGAAAAGCATATGCCGCGACAGAGCAAGGTCGGGGCAATCCAGTTGCAAATCCAGCCCTGAGGCAACGATGGTTTCATATTCTGTCTTCATCGCGTCAGCCAAGGCCGCCAGATAAGCCTCGCGCGATGCATAGTAGTCATTTTGCAGGAACAGCGAGATCACACCGGGGCTTGCGGCGTTCATGAATCCGCGTGTCGCGCCATGTGCCGCCATTGCCGCCTTGAGGTTGGCGATATCCTTTTCCAGTTCGCCCTGCCCCTTTGAGCGGACCTCGCCCACGCACATGGGCCGTGCGTATTGCGGTGTGCCGCCATCATCAGCGAGGCGTTTGAGAAAGCCAGGAAACATCTTGAGGTCAGCCGGCGCATTGCGCGGGCTGTCACCCCCAAAGCCGGTGTAGCGGTCCTTGACGTAGGTGGCATAAGAAATCTTGGAGGTCTCGCCATCCGACACGATATCAACCCCTGCCTCCACCTGCTTACGCACAGTGTCTGACACCGCTGCCGCCATGCAGGCGTCAAATGCCGCCTGATCGAAAGGCTTTTCATTTTCGCGGGCAAAGATGAAATCTACGACGTCTTGGGTACGGGGCAATGAACCTACATGCGTGGTCAAGACTTTGGACATTTGGTATCTCCTTGGTGTCGACAGCGGCGGCATCACATGAGGTGCCGCCGTGTTGTTCATTTGCTGATGGTCAGCCCTTCCAGGTCAGCCCAGCAGGATCGCCAGTGCCGATGATATGATAAAGTGCAGCCTCGCCGGTCATCGATGGAACAGCGTTATGGGCCATGTTTTCAGGCACTGACATGGTGTCACCCGGAGCCAGCGTGGTGCTGCCGCCCTCCCAAGTGACGCGCCAATGGCCGGTGACCGGCATCAGGACCGAAGGGCGGTCATGGCTGTGCATGTCTTCGGTGGCGCTGGCGCGGGTGATGAAATCCACCTCGAACCCCGGTTTGTCGCGCAGCACGCCGTATTCGCCAATCACCGTGGCCGGTTTGTGATCGGCCAGTGCGACCAAATCCCAATAGCGGGCGACGTGGTTGGGCAGCACCTCTGCTGTGGTGGGCTCTGGCCGTTGGGCCAGTTCGGCATCAGACATCACAGGCATTGGTTGGACGCCATCGGGCAGTTTCGCACCCTTCTTGGTGTCATAAAGCTTGCCGGTTTCAGCAAGGATCAGACCATGATCGGCAGCGTCTTCAATCACCTGCGGGGCCCACATCACACCGCCACCAGCGTCATCACCACCAAGGATTGCCATGATCATCCCATAGTCGGTGCCGATGTTTTCAAACCCGCGGAAGATGCCGGTGGGAATGTTAAAGATATCGCCCTTTTCCAGCACAACCTCGCCCGCATCACCCCAACGCCCCCAGAAAAAGCGCCAACGCCCCGACAAGACAAAAAACGCCTCGGCTGTGCGATGGTCATGCAGCGAGTTGCGGCATTTGGGCGGCTGTCCCGCAGCGCCGATGTTAAAGCCATGCGGAGTGCTGATGTGGACATGTTGATCAGGGGATTCAGAGACACCGCCACCAATGATGGTAAAGTTCTCTTTTTGATCCGACCCCGGCGTGTGGGCGTCAATAAAGGCGGTCTTGCAGGGTTTCAGGTCGCCGTAGCGGACAATGCGGTCTTGGATATTGGTCATCTTGTTTTCCTTTGCTGTTGAATTTGCATCAAAAAACTCAACTGCATGGCGGGCGGTTGTTGAGACGCTTTGCCCGCAGGGAAGCGCGATAGGTGTGGAACCTTTGCGTGACCCGGCTTGCGTCAAGATGGGGAAAACCGGTTGTCATGACTGCCCGCCAGTTTGGAGCAGGATCTGTTTCCAGATCGAGACATGATCAAAAAGCGTCCATTCGCGGCGCAACCCATCGGGGCCAAACTCGGCATGGGTAAAGCCCATCACATAGACGTCCGCACCGGTCGGCTGTCCAAACATGCCCCAGCCGCCGTGTTTACCATGCAGGCCCCAACGGACAGCAGCACGTGGTGACAGCATCGGGTCGTCGCGTCCGATCTGATGTTCAATGCTGAACTTCGCATTGGGGAAAGACGCACGCAGACCCATCCAGAGCTTTTCCGTATCCGCCCAGGAATGCACCGTGGTTGATGCTGGGTGCTCGGTCTGGACGGCGCGGTCATATTCGGCGCGAACTACAGCGAAATCCTTATCCATCATCCGTGTCAGGATATCTGCCAACCGCTGGCCCCATTCATTGTCATTGCCACGGCTCTTGTAAGGGCCATCAACGTCTATGGCGGGGCTGAAGGGTTTGACGCAGGCCTCTGGTCCGCCTTCGCGCGCGATCAAATTGCGTGCGAATTTCTTGGGCTTCATGCCCAGTTGCTTGACGATACCGGCCGTGTCACGGATGAGCCATTCATCGTTGATCTGGCCGTTGATTGCGGCACAATCGGCAATGGCACGGATCACAAAACGCTTGCCGGTGGCAGGGCCGAAGTAGCCATCACCGGTATGCGTGCCCATCGTCAGCAGGCGGTGCGACGACAGGAAACCTTCGTCTTCATTGCCCGACCAGATCACGTCTTCGCCGGTCAACTCGCGGTCTGGAAACTCTGCCAAGGTGGCCAGTGTGCCATTCATCGTGCGTTGGTTGCCCATCGAAACGCCTTCAGGGAAGCGCATGGGGATGTTTTCGGAATAGTAGTGGTTCAGCGTGGCTATGCCCCGGTCTTCCCATATCTCGCGGGTGATTTTCAGGATGTAGTCCGGAAAATCGGTGAACTTGGGATCAAATCCCTTCATGCGGTCCATCCTTTTGGAATGCGGGCCGATCCGCGCAGGATCAGCGGTCCGTCAATGGCGATGCGCCGTGTTTCGCGCGTATCATTTTCGATCTGGTCAAGAAGGATCTCGACTGTATTGGCAATCATACGGTTGGCAGGCTGACGCACAGTTGTCAGGTTATAGGCTGGCCAACTGGCTGCTGGCACATCGTCAAACCCTACCACAGAGACGTCATCAGGCACCCGCAATCCCAGTTCAAACCGCAGGGTGTCCATAACCGCCAGCGCCATGTGGTCATTGGCGACAAAGACTGCCTCAGGTGGGTCAGAGGCAAACATCTTGCGGGTCGCTTCCGCCGCCTTTTGCATCTTAAAGTCACCTTCAGCACGCGAATGCAGCGCGACACCGGCTTGCGCCAACGCAGCAATGAACCCCGCTTCGCGGTCGCGCTGGGTCGAGGCCCCGTCCCACCCGGCGATATGCCCGATCTTGCGATGCCCAGCAGCTAGCAGAAACTCTGCCACTTTGCGCCCGCCAGCATAATTGTCCGAGGTCACCGCCGACATGTTCGGATCATCTTGCGAGCGGTTGAATAGGACCATTGGCACGCCCGCCGCTCGGCAGCGTTCCGACAGATCCGACGACATCGAAACAGATGCGGCGATGATCCCATCCACCTGATAATCAAGGATTTCTTCGACCACGGCATCGATGTTGTCTGCCGTCTGTTCCGCCAGAAAGATCAACACATGATAGCCGCGCTTTTGCAGCTCGTTTGACAGTTTTTCCAGCGCTTCAGGATAGAACTGGTTCTCAAGATAGGCCACCACCAAGCCTATAATTCGGCTTTTGCCCGAGACCATCGCGCGGGCCAGAACATTCGGCCGATAGCCAAGTTCTTCTGCGGCCTTGCGTACTTTCTCGACTGTTTTCTTGGACGCAGAGGCGCCCGGCGTAAAGGTTCGCGACACGGCAGATTGACTGACACCTGCGCGTTCGGCCACTTCTGCGGATGTCACACGGTTCTTGCTCATTCTGCTGTCCACCCGCCATCGATCATCAGGGCTGTGCCTGTGACCAGCGCTGACGCGTCTGAGGCCAAAAAGGCCACAGCGCCCATGATATCCTCAACCTCGCCCACGCGGCCCAGCTTGATTTTGTCTTCAATCCACGCCCGCTTGTCGGGTTGTTCAAAGGTTGGTCGGCTTAATTCGGTCAGGATGAACGTGGGGCAGATCGTGTTAACACGAATGCCCGTCTTGCCCCATTCAATCGCCATTGCCTTGGTAAAGCCCTCGACGGCGTGTTTGCTGGCGCAATAAACCGCGCGTTCGATGCCGCCCACATGGGCCATCTGCGATGAAATATTGATCAGACTGCCCGGTTTGCCAGCCTCCAGCAGCCCTTTGGCCACCGCCTGTGTCAGAAAGTATGCGCCTTTGATGTTAAGATCGGCGACCGCGTCAAAATCATCTTCGATGGTATCTGCAGCAGCACTATGCCGCGCGATCCCGGCAGAGTTCACAAGCACATCAAACGGGCCACTCTTCGTGATTGCCTGTTTTGCCGCCGCGACGTCGGCCACGTCGATGGGCAGAACCTGCGCGGACATGCCTGCAACGCGCATGTCATTGGCGACGGCCTCCAATACGTCCGCACGTCGCCCGGCCAGCGTCACTTCTGCTCCCGCCTCGCCCAATGCTGCCGCACAGGCCAGCCCGATGCCTGACCCGGCCCCGGCGACCAATGCGCGCTTGCCATCCAGACGAAATGAAGGGGTTTTCGGCAGGGTCATCAGATAGCTCCAATCGGTGAAGGAATGCGGCCCGGAACCCGTGCCTTGTTGAACGCGCGTAACCGCGCAAATACATCTACGCCCAATTGCGCATAGACGTCCAACAGATCGACCAAAACCCAGTTTTCGCGGATCAGACCGTCTTCGACCCGCCAGAAATCAAGGCTACGCATTGTGATCTCTTGCCCCGCAGGTGCGATCCCCAGCCAGCCGTCGCCGGTGACAGTCATCTGCATATTTGGCCAGCCCGTCACAGCGACATAGGCCCCATCCGCAAAGAAATGCGACGTCAGCGTGCCGCTTGTCCCGCCCCTGCGATCTGGCAGAGCGTTAAGAAACGGGATTTGATGCCAGTGGCGAAAACCTGCAAGCCCGCGCGCTGAGCCGATCCCGGCGGGGCCGTACCAGTTGACGCGCGGGTGCCAGAACGCCTCAGCCTGCATGATTTCCGGCCCGCCTTCGGAGGGATGCCGCGAAAGCTGCGTCAACATTGCGATCACATGATCGTGGCTCGCTTGGCTGTCGGCTGCGGTGTGATCTACCAAACCATCCTGTGTCATCGGTCCAGGCACACAGAACTCGCGCCCCAGGCTGGGCACCATCGGCCAGGCCTCTGCCTGCATCATCAATTCGGGTAGGTCCCAAATCCCCTGAACCTCAACAACTTTAGCGTCTTCGAAACGGTAAAATTCGTGAAACCGCATATAAGCCAGATGCCCGGTTGGCGGGATATCCATGAAGGGTGCAACGAAGCTGCCTACATATTGCCCCATGCACCCCACCCATTGCGCGCCATCGCTATCGGAGCCTTCAACGACGATTAGGTCGCGCCGCTCAAGATCAGGCATCGCCGCCAGCAAGGGCGCATAGGCGGTGTCATAAAAGGCTTGCCCCGATATCTGCCCCAAAGGATGGAACAGGCGCACCGCTGCCTCTGGTGTCAGAAGGTCAGCAAATGCACTGCGTACGCCCATTTCGGAAAAATCCATCATCGCCCGGCGGAGCGGGGTCAGATGACGCTTAATCCCAAGGGCGTCTGGCATTACTCTGCGGCCTCACCGTAGGGAACGTTCTGCCCACCGTAGCGGCGGACACGCAGGTTACATTGTTCGGCATGACCGACGAAGCCTTCAAGCAGGCACAGCCGAGACCCATAAGCGCCGATCTTTGCGGCGGCCTCATCCGTCGTCACCTTCTGATAGCTGTGGGTCTTGAGGTATTTTCCAACCCAAAGACCACCCGTATATCGCCCCGCTTTCTTGGTGGGCAGCGTATGATTGGTCCCTATGACCTTGTCACCATTGGCCACGTTGGTCCGTGCACCTAGGAACAGCGCGCCATAGCAGGTCATGTTCTCTAGGAACCAATCGTCGCGGTCCGTCATCACCTGCACATGCTCGGACGCGATATCATCAGCGACCGCCAGCATTTCGTCATAGGTGTCACACAGGATAACTTCACCGTAGTCGTCCCAACTGACCTTGGCGGTCCCTGCGGTGGGCAGGATATCCAGGATACGGTCAATCTCGGATAGTGTCCCTTCGGCCAGCTTGCGCGAATTGGTGACCAGAACAGCCGGAGAATTGTAGCCATGCTCGGCCTGCCCCAGAAGGTCAGTCGCGCACATCTCTGCATCGACGGTTTCATCTGCGATCACCATCGTTTCTGTTGGACCGGCAAACAGGTCGATACCCACGCGGCCAAAAAGTTGCCGTTTGGCTTCGGCTACAAAGGCATTGCCCGGCCCAACCAACAGATGAACCGGGTCGATGGTTTCGGTGCCAAGGGCCATGGCCCCCACGGCCTGAATGCCGCCCAATACATAGATCTCATGCGCGCCGCCCAGATGCATCGCGGCAATCACGGCGGGGTTTGGTTCGCCGTTGAAAGGCGGGGTGCAGGCGATGATGCGGGGCACGCCTGCGACCTTGGCGGTGGCCACTGACATATGAGCAGAGGCAACCATCGGGAACTTGCCACCTGGCACATAGCAGCCCACGGATTGCACAGGGATATTCTTGTGCCCAAGGATCACGCCGGGCATCGTCTCAACCTCGATATCCAACATGCTGTCACGCTGGGCCTGTGCAAAGTTGACGACTTGTGTCTGCGCGAACTTGATATCCTCCAGATCGCGCGGGCTGACCTTGGCGATGAGCGCGTCAATCTCATCTTGGGTCAGGCGATAGCTGTCGCGATCATAGCCGTCGAATTTGTTGGCAAGCTCGCGCACGGCTGCGTCGCCACGCGTCTCAATATCCTTGAGCGTTGCCGCCACGACGGCAGCAGTCTTGGCGTCATCCTCGGCGCGATCGGCTTCGGTTTTTCCGCTTTTGAGGTGTGTGATTGTCATTGCTTTTCCTCACTTAGTCCGGTCGAGGCGCGTCACGCGTGCCTCGATCATATGCTTCCCAGCCTTCACCCCTGAACAGATCAACGCCCAGCTGCGCAGCAACATGGGCGAAATCGACATTCACCCAATTGTCGACAATCTTGCCATCGACCACCTTCCAGAAATCCATATAGCGAATTTCGACACGCTTACCTGTCGGGGCGATGCCCAGAAACTCACCGGAATGCGTGGCCTCCTGCCGGCCAAAGGCCGCAGCCCATTCGCCCATGTAAAGGCGGGCCTCATCAATACAGGTTTTGTCAGAGAACGCCGCCTGAAACGGGCGCTGCCAATTGTCCTGAAATTCCCGCAGGCCGGTTTTGGTGCCACAGCCTTGATTGCCCATCCAGCGGAAATTCTCGGCAAAGAATTCGCCAATATCAGCGATCCTGTGATCATTCAGGCCATCAACCATGCTTTCGATCACAGCGCGCGTATCATCGGTCTTTGACATATCCGTGTCGCGTGTCAGAACCGCCTGTTCGGGACGTGTACCTATCATGCGCTGTCTTCCTCCAATACTTTATTGACCAAGGCGCAGGTGCCTTGCGCAAGCTGAACGCCACATTCTTTGCGCTGAAGCATCCGCCTCACCCTTTGACCGCACCTGCGGTCAGGCCGCCGACAATCTGTCGTTGGAAGAACATGATCATCAGGAACAGTGGTGCCGTCACCGAGACGACCGACGACACGGCAAACATCACGTTGCCCTTGGTCTGCGTGGTGCCAAGGAAGCTGGCCACTTTGGGGATCATCGTTTGGTTTTCCTTGGACAGCAGCATCGTCGTGACCGCAAAGTCGTTATAAGCCAGCAGGAATGAGAACAGCCCGGTGGTAATCACACCCGGCCACATCACCGGAATGATCACATTACGGAACGCCTGAAAGCGGGTGCAGCCGTCGACCATGGCACTTTCATCTAGTTCCGCCGGGATGTTCTTGAAGAATGAATGCAGCATCCACAGCGTGAAAGGCTGATTGATCGCAACAAGCACGATGATTGTGGTCGCCGTATGCCCCCACAGGTTCCACTGGAAGAACACGGGCAGATAGCCGGACACCAACGTGATCGGTGGCATCGCCCGGAAAATCAGCGCCGCCAACAAGAACCAGAACGCATAGCGATAGGTAGATCGCGCCAGCGCATAGCCGCCCAAAGTGCCCAGTGTCAGAGAAATCGTCACGACAAAAAAGCACACGATGATCGAGTTCCAGGCCGCGCGCCAGAACTCTTCCTGTACCCAAGCCCCGTAATATCCATCACCGGTTATGCGACCGCCGGTCTCGGCCTGCGTCAATGTTCCCCGCAGCGCATTCGCCCAATCCGCCTTGGAAAAGAAATCACCTTCAACCTTGAACGATCCCCAAAGCGTCCAAAGGAACGGAAACGCCGCAAGAAGCATCCAGATCGCCAGAATAGAGACGACCAGAAAGGTGACGGCTGGGGGTTGTCGCTTGAGTGTGCTGGACATCGTTTTCACCTATTTCCGATCAAAATCGCGCCATGTGCGCACAAGGACGGGCGACAGAAGGATCGCCACACCGATGATTGTCAGCACCGAGGTCGCGGCCGCCGATGAAAGCTGGCGGGTCTCTCCGCCAAGGTCGTTGAAGATGGCCCAACTGAGCGACGTGGCGTGAGCGTTGGCGGCAAAGCTGACGATGGGTTCAAACACCCGGAAGTTATCCATCAACTGCATCAGCGCAATGAATGTCGTCAGCGGCAGCAGATGCGGAATGATTACATGCCGGATTTGCAGCCAGCGGTTGGCACCATCCACGCGCGCGGCTTCCAATGTGTCCTGGCTGACGGTCTGAAGACCGGCATAGTAGACGATGAAGGCAAAAGGCGCAGAGTGCCAGACGCCGTAAACCATCAGCATGATCCACATCAGTGGGGTTGACGCTTTGACCGAAAGATCAGGATCGCCTGCCAATTGTTGCAGCAGTGTCCCGATTATCCCGCGGGCATCAACCATCCAGAACAAGATCAGCGCGCCGACAAGCGGTGTGATCATCATCGGCAACAGCGAGAAAAAGATCAGCGGCCCGCGCAGCGCCTTGGTCGCGCTATTTACAGCCACGGCAATGATAAAGCCCAGAATGATCACCAAAGGCGTGACCACAAAAGTGTAAGTCAGGGTAAAACCCATCGCCTTGTAGAATGGCAAGTTAAGCATCTGCGCGCCAAAATCGCGCCAGCTATTGGTGCCGTTCCACGTTTCGGCAACTTCCGTTGCCGCAATGTGGTTGCGGTCCAGATAGGTCTTCAGACCAGCAAACTGCCCCAAGGGCCGTTCTGCACGCAGTTCGGCAGTCGCCTCTTGGTCAATGGTTGTGGATTCCTTGCAGCCAAACAGGTCACAGGTTTCAACCGCACGGATCACCTGTTCATGCTCAACATGGAACGACTGAATGATGACCGAGATGATGGGGAAAAAGATAAACAGCATCATCGCGATGGCCGATGGAAGAACAAACCAAAAGAACGATCTATGTTTCATTGTTCAATTGCCCCCGTGGCATTGCGCGATAGTGAGAAAGGTGATGTGAGGCAGAGATCTCTGCCCCACATCCGTTGGGTTCCTTACTGAAGGAAGCCTTTTTCGGTTGCCGCAGCGGTGTAGGCTGCTTCGGTGTCGGCCAGTGCCTGCTCTGCGGATTCTTTGCCCAACAAGAAGTCGGACAGGTTATCGCCCAGCGCAGTGTGCAAAAGGCCCTGATAAGGCAGCATCGGGTAAGATTGTGTGCCTGCTGCGATGGCTGCAAAGACGCCATCATTGACCGGTGCAGGTGTGTAGCCTTCGATCATCCAGACGGCCTGACTCATGGTTTCGTCATTCAGGATCGCAGGGCTTGTGCCGTGCTTAAGGGCCAAGAATGTCGCCGCTGCGTCTTCGTCCGAGATGTTTTTGGCAACAGTCCAGCCGTCCCACCACAGTGTTGACGCAGGGGTTGAGCCACCACCAACAGTCAGCGGACCGGCAACAGTGATGTTTGTGTAGACCTGCTCTTCAGCGCCTTCATCATCCATCAGAACCCCCATGCGAGAGCCCCACATGTTCATCAACATCACGTTGCCCGCTTCCATCTCAGCGCTTGTTGCGTTGGAATCGTGGGTCAGGAAGTCAGGGTTCATATATTCCGTCAGCGCCTTCATCATATTCAGCGCCGCAACACCCTGTTCGTTGTTGATCGAAGCCTCGGCAGTGCCGGGCACATAGAATTCGCCACCATGACCCAAATACATGTTCACGAATTCTTCGGCGAGGTTCCAACCCGCAGCATATGCGCCGCCCACAGGATACTCGCTGATGTCAGCTTCGCGGATCATTTCAGCCGCTTCCAGCACTTCCTCATAGGTGGTTGGCACGCCGACGCCGATCTCTTCCAGCACGTCCTTGCGATAGGCCAATGTCTGGGCGTTCGCCATAAAGGCCACCGCCATGATGTTACCATCAATGGTGATCAGCTGGTTCTTGGGGATGTCCTGACCGTATTCAGCGACCAGATCGTCCAGCGGGCGAATGACGTCTTCGTTCATCAGAGCCACGATGGAGGAATTTGCAATGATCGCACTGCTGTACTCGGCAGGGTTGCCCTGCATACCGGCCAGATTGATCTTCTGGTGATCGGCGGTCAGGTTCGCCTTGACCTCGCCACCGGTGCAAGCAGCAGCACCTTCGGCAACTGTGTGAATGGCGGGAAATTCATTCCCGACAATGCTGACATTGCCCGGAATTTCGCATTCCGCGAATGCAGCCCCGGCGATGATTGACATAGCGCTAGTCAGCGCAACCTTCTTTAGAAACATATCGTCTCTCTCCCTGTTGTCCGGTGCATCTTCGAAGTCTGCACCCATTGCCCCCGCAGTCGCGGGAAAATAGGGGGTTACCCCCCGATGCGCGCACCTGTTGCGGAATCGAACAGATGGCAGTGCTCGTTTGACACTGAAATCGACACAGTGTCGGCGATCTCAGCGCGATAGGCTTTGTCAGCCTTCACGCTGACAAGTGCGCCGCCGATCCGGACTGACACCATGGTGGCATCGCCCAAAAGCTCCATCGTATAAATCGGGGCGTTGATGTGTCCGTTGCCTTCGGCGACAGAGGCATCTTCCGCGCGGAAGCCCAAAGTCACATGTCCGTCAGGCGCGCTTAGCCCCGTAATCTCGACATTGGGCGCCCGGAATGTGCCGCCAGTAATCTCGCCTTCCATCAGGTTCATGGCCGGGTTGCCGATAAAGCTGGCAACAAAGGCATTGGCAGGTCTGTCATAAATCTCTGTTGGGCTGCCCACCTGCTGCACAACACCGTTTTTCATCACCACAACCCGGTCTGCGAGGGTCATGGCCTCGATCTGGTCGTGGGTGACGTAGATCGTTGTCACCGACAGCTCATGGCTAAGGTTCTTAATCTGCGCACGGGTCGACACGCGCAGTTTTGCGTCAAGGTTCGACAGCGGCTCATCCATCAAGAACACATTGGGTTCACGCACAATCGCGCGGGCCAAGGCAACACGCTGGCGCTGACCACCAGATAGTTCAGCCGGTTTGCGATGCAGGAAATCATCCAGTTCCACCATGGCACTTGCCCGGCGGACCTTTTCATCATGTACCGCCTGATCAATCCCGCGCACCCGGAGCGGAAAGCGGATGTTTTCATAGACGTTCATGTTGGGGTAAAGCGCATAGCTTTGGAACACCATGGCCACATCGCGGTCCTTGGGTTCAAGGTCATTGACCCGCTCCCCATCGACCAGAATGTCGCCTTCGGTTGCGTCCTCAAGCCCGGCAATCATGCGCATCGTGGTTGTTTTGCCGCAGCCGGACGGGCCAAGCAGAACAAGAAATTCCTTGTCGGCAATGGTCAGGTCAAAGTTATCGACCCCTACAAACGACCCCCAACGCTTGGACAAATTGCGCAGCTGAATTTCGGCCATATTTCCCCCTGACGGAATGCAGGCAATTTTTGCATTCGTTTGCAAAGAGCATAGACAATAGGCTTTTTGTTTGGCAACTTGTTTTTGCAATCGCATGCAATAATTGCACGTCAGAGAGAGAAAGCGCATAGATGACTTCCGATTTTCACAAGGAAAAGCAGATAGTTGCAGAGTATTATGCTCAACTTGACAGCGCGACACCGGGCGCCATTGCATCGGTACTAGAGGCCTTCACGTCCGCCGATTACATTTGGCGCGGGTATCATCCGTTCAATGAAATGACCGCTGCCCATGACGTCGCCGAATCGTTCTGGCAGCCTCTGCGTGGCGCGCTAACATCGCTGCAGCGGCGCATGGATGTGTTCATGGCCGGCCAGAACACAATTGCCGACGAAGGCGGCGTCTGGGTTGTCTCGATGGGGCATCTGATGGGTCTTTTCGACCAGCCATGGCTGGGCATCCCTCCGACTGGCAAGATGGCCATGTTGCGCTATTGCGAATTCCACTGCGTTGACAACGGCAAGATTTCAAAAACCGCGATGTATTTTGATATTCCGCATCTCATGACACAGGCAGGGCTGCACCCCTTCCCTTCGCAGACAGCCGCACATCTGGTCCAACCCGGACCGATGACGCATGACGGTTTGATGTTCGCCGCCCAAGACCCTGCCAAAGGCCAAAAAACGCTGGATGTGATTGAAAAAATGATCGGCGATCTGGGGCAATGGAACAGCGGCCTTAGCCTTGTCGAAGAGTTGCGGCGCACCTGGGCGGAAGACATGATCTGGTGGGGGCCCGAGGGGATTGGTGCGACCTACACCATCGAACGCTATGCCAAACAGCACTCCGGGCCATTCCGCGCGAGCTTGACTGATCGGTCCAAAACCAAACACGTAGCCCGCCTTGCAGAAGGCAATTTTGGCGGGTTCTTCGGATGGCCAAATTTCACGGCAACACCATCGGGCGGCTTCATGGGCATGTCGGCCAGCAACACCCCCGGAGAGTTCCGCGTGATCGACATTTATCGACGCGATGGCGACAAACTGGTGGAAAACTGGGTCTTCATTGATCTGCTGCACTTCTGGAAAATGCAGGGCGTCGATGTACTGGCCCGCACCACCGGATTTGGTGCAGGCGGTGAGAGCGGTGCGCAGGGAGGTGTGAAATGATCGATGCCCATCATCACCTTTGGGATTTGTCGGCAGTCAACTACCCATGGCTGATGGCCCCCGGTGTGACGCGGTTCTTTGGTGACCCCACCCCGATCCAGCGCGACTATTTGATGGCAGAGTTCCGCGCTGAAGCTGCCGCTCAGGGCGTGACCGCATCTGTCCATATTCAGGTCGGCGCAGAGGACGCCATGGCCGAAGCGCGTTGGGTGCAATCGGTGGCTGATGCCAATCCTGATTGGCCACTGCGACAGGTGGTGTTTTGCGACCTCACTGCACCTGACCTTGCGGTGCAGCTGGACGCGTTTCAGACCCTGCCTTCTGTGGTTGGTGTACGCCAGATCGTCGGGCGCGCACCCGACGAAGATGCCGTGACCGGAACAAACGATCTGCTTGATAATCCAGCGTTTGTTGCTGGCCTGAAAATGGCAGGCCAGCGGGGCCTGCGCTTTGATTTGCAGCTGATCCCGGAACTGATGGCAAAAACAGCGGGGCTGCTGGAGCAGGTGCCAAATACGCCCGTGGCGCTTTGCCATGCGGGGTCACCCCATGACCGGTCCAGTGAAGGTTTGACCGAGTGGGCAAAACAACTTCACCGTCTGTCGGACCTTGCCCATGTGACATGCAAATTGTCAGGCTTGGGCATGTTTGATCACAATTGGCGGCCCGAGGGCATCCGCCCCATTGTAGAGACCTGCATTGAACAATTTGGCACAACGCGTGTGATGTCGGGTCAAATTTCCCGGTCGACAAGCTCACGTCTGACTATGCCACACTGACCCGCGCCTACCGCGACCTTGTGCCACGAGACATGCACGCCGCCGTTTTCGAACGAACGGCGGCGCAATTCTATGGGATCCATAACCACGACGACTGATCATGACCTTTCTGTTTTGGGCAGATGTTGAACGCAGGCCAGCTAGTCGCGGTCTACGAGTGCATGGAAATCCACGTCAAACAGCAGCCAACGCCGCATGCCGTGTTGATTACAAAGGACATTCAGGCAAAGCGTTCGCGCCAACTTGCATTGCGAAAAAGTTAGTCAAATTGCTTACCATTACAAAATCACATCATCCAAGGATTTCGGGTGATCGGCGACAGCCTCCCACCCGTCTACGGTGATGATGAAACTATCGCCCAGTTGCGAGTGGCATGGTGAGGGCACAGTCGTGCAAGAACCGTCCGTTTCCGACAAAACCACGCGAAGGTTGATTTTTGGCGCAGCACAGGTCAAGTCAGATCGATGCGTGCGATACATTTCATCTTTCTGGCGCTCGTTCTGGCGCTTGCGGCGGGGCTGCAGGCGGTCTCTTTTTCCTACTTCAAGGCGCAAGAGACCGAGAAAGCGGCGGCGCGGCTTACGTTGTATCGCAGCGCACTCGAGACTGAATTGCGCCATTTTGCGCATTTACCGTTTCTGCTGTCGCTCGATCCGGTTGTTGCCCGCACATTGGCCGGAGCACCGGGGGATGAACTGGACTACAGGTTGGCGCGCTTTGCACAAAGTGCGGGGCTTGAGGCCATGTATCTGATGAACAAGGACGGTCTGACCATTGCCGCCTCCAACGCGCGTGGCAGCAACAGTTTCAAAGGACAGAACTACGCCTTTCGCCCATATTTTCAGGCAGCGCGGAACGGTGAACTGGGTGAATTCTATGGGATCGGCGCCACAACGGGCGTTCCGGGGTATTTCTACGCCATGGCCGTGCGCCCTGCGCAATCTGACGCGGAAGGCGTGATTGCGATCAAGATTGACCTATCCGCCTTGCAAGACAGTTGGCAGGCATCCGGCGAACGGATCATTCTTGCCAATGCAGATGGCGTTGTCCTGCTCGCCTCTGATCCCAGCTGGCGTTACAAGACGCTCGCCCCGTTGACCCTCGAACAACGTAACCGGATCGTGGCATCACGTCAGTTTGGCACCGAGCCGCTCGGCCCGCTGGATTGGTCTTTCAACCAAAGCCGTGAAACCGCGACCATCGGCGATGAACGGTTGTTGTATCTCAGCACGGCTGATCTGCCCAATAGCTGGTCGTTGCATTTCTTTGTACCCAATGATCAGGCGCTAACGCGGGCCTGGTTGACCACGGGTACTTTCCTTGCACTGATCCTGCTGAGTTTCAGCGCGTTTCAGGTGAACCGCGTCCGGCGTATTCGCGGCGCCCTGCGCGCGTCAGAACGCGAAGAAACGGAACTCCGCCTCGCCAACGAACGGTTGGCGGTTGAGATCGACGAACGCCGCGCCGCAGAGCAAAGCCTGCAAAAAACTCAAGCCGAGCTGGAACGCGCGGGGCGGCTCGCGGCATTAGGGCAACTGGCCTCTTCGGTGACCCATGAATTGGGCCAACCGATTGCGGCGATGCGCAACCAACTGGTCGCCGCCGAAATGACCGTGGGCCCGACCAGCCTGAGCGACAAGATGCAAGGCCTTGTCGCGCGGATGGAAAACATCACCGGGCAGTTGAAGTTCTTTTCGCGCAAGGGCCGCGACAGCTTTGAAGATTTTAATCTGGCCACAGTGATGCAAGACGCGCTTGATCTGCTGGAACCCAGCATCACCGCCCGCGACGCGCAGGTGCGCTTTGTACCTCATGCTAGCCCCCTCACGCTCAACGCCAATAAACTGCGGATCGAACAGGCCATGACCAATATTGTGCGCAACGCACTTGATGCGGTTGATGAGGCGCAGACACGCCAGATCGAAATCACGATGGGGAACACCGCTCGTGATGTCTGGTTTGAGGTGTCCGACAGCGGCCATGGGTTGGGCGACAAGACCTTTGACGATCTGCGCGAACCCTTTGCAACAACCCGCGAAAGTGGGCAAGGCATGGGTCTGGGTCTGACGATCTCGGCGGGGATTGTGTCCGATCATGGCGGCACGATCACCGCCACAGACAGCCCACAGGGTGGTGCGGTGTTTCGCGTGACCCTGCCCCGCAATGAAAGCATGGCATCATGACCCAGTACCGCGTGTTGATCATCGACGACGACCTGCTGATGCGAAATTCACTGGTTGATCTGGTTGAAGCGGCCGGTTGGACAGCCAAACCATTGGCGCGAGCGACCGATGCTGCGCGTTGGATCACGCAATTCGCGCCTGATGTCATTTTGTCAGACGTGCGGATGCCTGAAATGACAGGGATTGAGTTGTTGCGAAGCCTCGAAGCCGCACCACCTGTTGTGCTGATCTCGGCCCATGGTGACATTCCAACAGCGGTTGAGGCGATGAACCACGGCGCTTACAGCTTCATTGAAAAACCGTTTGATCCCAAACGGCTGTTGTTGATCCTGTCGCATGCCGCCGAACAGCACCAGATGCGCAAAAGCAACCAGCGCCTGAAAGAGCGCTTGCAACAGCTTTCGGGGTTAGATCGCACATTACTGGGCCAAACGCCTGACATGCACCGCCTGCGCGATACAATCGCAATGGTCGCAATTGGTGATGCCTCCGTCCTTGTGCAAGGCGAAACCGGGACCGGAAAAGACCTTGTCGCGCGGGCTGTTCATGACCTGTCCCCGCGCTGTGACAAGCCGCTAACGGCGGTGAACACAGCACAGATGAGCAGTGATCATCTGCATCACGTGGCGCAGAGTGCCGCCGGTGGGACGCTCTTTTTGGATGAAATCTGCGCCTGCCCGCCTGATCTGCAACCCATGCTGCTTCGTCTGATTGACACAGGCGAAGTACTGGCGCCGGGACAAGGCACGCCCGAACGGTTGGACCTGCGCGTGATCGCCGCCACGAACGAAAGCACTGCAACCGCCGTTGCCGAAGGCCGGTTGCGGCAGGATCTACTCTATCGGCTTAGCGGGTTTGAACTGCATCTGCCGCCTTTGCGCGCGCGACGTGATGATATTGCCATTCTGATCACCCGGTTCCTGCAGGAATTTTCTACGCTCTATGAAACGCCTATACCTGACTTGGGTGACGCTGAACTGTCGGTCCTGATCGCTCATGACTGGCCCGGCAATGTACGCGAGTTGCGCAATGTGGCCGAGCGACGCGTGATGATGGCACGGCAAGGGTTTGGGTCGATACAGGATGCGATGTCGGGTGTCTCTGCCGATCCGTCCGACCGGCCCGGACTACGCGAAGCTGTCGCCGCATTTGAGCGGCAGATGATCAGCAAAGCGATCCAAGCCCACGCAGGGAGGATGGATGATGCAGCCGAAGCCCTAGGCATCGGCAGGCGCACCCTGAACGAAAAAATCGTCAAGCTGGGGTTGGACAAAGACGCGCTTTTGTAGCCCTGCGGAATTCCGCAGGGCGTCCACAAAACCGCGCGCGTTTTTCTTCATGCGTCCGATCATCCGATTTCGGCTTAGCTGCTCTCACAAAATTTCTGGGAGGAGAACCGAAATGAAAACGCACCTGACATGCGTGGCCACTGCCGCGCTTTTGGCAACTTTGGCGAACCAAGCTACCGCTGAAGAGTGGAACGTATCGCTCTGGGGTAAGCAACGCGCCTTTACCGAGCATGTGGAAAAACTGGCCGAGCTGGTCAGCGACAAAACCGATGGCGCATTTACCCTCAACATCAGCTACGGCGGCCTGTCCAACAACCGCGAAAACCTTGACGGAATTTCCATCGGCGCATTTGAAATGGCGCAGTTCTGTGCAGGTTATCACCGCGACAAGAACCCATCGATTACTGTGCTTGAATTGCCGTTCCTTGGTGTCAGCTCGCTTGAGCAGGAGGTCGCATTGTCCATGGCCGTCTACCAGCACCCCGCCACTGTGGCCGACCTCGCCCGCTGGAATGCAACGCTGCTGATGCCTTCACCATTGCCGCAATACAACATCGCTGGCGTAGGTGACGCCCCATCCTCATTGGACGACTTTGATGGGCTCAGCGTGCGTGCAACAGGTGGTATCGGGGCCGCGATGGAAACGGTTGGCGCTGTGCCCACATCAATGTCCGCCAGCGAAGTACGTCAGGCGATGGATTCGGGCGTTGTCAAAGCCGTGGCCTTTGCCCCCCACGCCCATATGTCTTTCGGAACCATCGAGAACGCCACTTGGTGGACTGAGAACCTCAACCCCGGCACCGTGAACTGCCCCGTTGTGGTGAACACCGACGCGCTGGATGGGTTGTCGGATGCGCATCGCGATGCATTGCTAGGGTCGGTTGACGAAGCGCTGGATCACTACATCGCCAACTACAACGGTGCCACGATGGACGCTTGGGGCCCTGCCCTTGCGGAACGTGGCATCGAAGTGGTCAGCTTCTCAGACGATGACATCACAGCATTCAAAGAGGCGGCAGCGGCGCCTGCTGCTTCCGCATGGATCGCGCAGAACGCAGACGCAGGCCTGCCCGCGCAAGAGCTGTATGACCTTGTCACCGGCATGATCGCAGAGGGCAACTAAGCCCAAGTTGACCACGCAGTCGCAAGGGCTGCGTGGTCAACCTCACTTCATCAAACAACCAAACGAGGGTCTGATGGCCACTGCTTCACTTGTGCTGACCGACGGCAGCCACCTCAGCAAATTAGATCAAGCATTCCTGCGTCTGGAGCGCGGTTTTGCTCTGATCAGCGGATTGGCGGTGTTTGGCTTGATGGTGCTGGCGGTCGTCTCTGTCAGCGGGCGCAATGCGATGAACGCACCTTTGCCGGGCTACGTCGATTGGATCGAACAGATCATGCCCCTGATCGCCTTCATGGGCATTTCATTCGTGATGCGCGAAGGCGGGCATATCCGCATGGACATCGTGGTGGGGCAACTCAAAGGCCGCACGCTGTATGTGGTTGAGCTGATCACGACGCTCGCCGTTCTCTTGCTTATGCTGCTGATGGTGTGGGGAAGTTGGGCGCATTTCGACCGCAGCTTCGACTTTGCCGCCCCCCTGTGGAGCCGCGACAGTTCCATGGATATCGCCCTGCCCGTCTGGCCGGCGAAGCTGCTGGCCCCGCTGGCCTTTGGTGTGCTGTGCCTGCGGCTTTGCCTGCAGGTCTGGGCCTATGGACGGGCCATCATAACGGGTCAGGCCATTGCGGTGCCGCTGGTGGCAGATGCCGCGACGCAGGCCCGCATGGAAGCCGATCAACTGAAAGAACAGAACTGATGGAACCGATTGAAATTGGCCTCTGGGTCACCGGCGGTATGTTGGTGATGGTCGTTCTGGGAATGCGCGTGGCTTTTGCCGCCGGGCTTGCAGGCATGATTGGTCTGGTCTGGATTTTCTGGGCCAAGAAAGACTATGGGATCGAAGATTTTGGCTGGGCGCTTAGTGTCGCCGTCCGCACCGCAGGACAAGTGCCACACTCCAAGGTCTCGTCACAGGCCCTGTCGTTGATCCCAACCTTCATCCTCATCGGATATCTGGCCTATTATGCAGGGCTGACCAAGGCGCTCTTTGAAGCCGCCAAACGCTGGATTGCATGGGTGCCGGGCGGGCTTGCCGTTTCAACAGTATTCGCAACGGCAGGCTTTGCGGCCGTATCCGGGGCATCGGTGGCGACATCAGCTGTCTTTGCGCGCATTGCCATCCCAGAGATGCTCAAGATCGGTTACAACAAACAATTCGCGGCCGGTGTTGTGGCGGCTGGCGGCACGCTGGCCTCGCTGATACCGCCCTCGGCCATTCTCGTGATCTACGCGATCATTGTCGAACAAGACGTGGGCAAACTGCTTTTGGCGGGGTTCATTCCCGGCGCCTTCTCGGCGCTGATCTATGCCGCCCTCATCATCGGGATGGCCCTGACGATCAAAGGCTTTGGCCCACCCGTTACCGGCTACACATGGCGCGAACGCTTTGCATCGTTGCCGCCTGCCTTGCCGATCGTCTTCGTGGTCGTGACAATCATCTGCTTTGTCTACAACCCTTTCGGCGGCGATGCTTGGGGCACGCCCACCGAAGGTGGGGCGATCGGAGCCTTTGTCGTGTTCCTGATGGCGCTGTATCAAGGGATGCGCTGGCCACAGCTACGCGACGCATTGCTGGAAACCGCCAAGCTGAGCGTGTTGATATTCACGATCATCTGGGGCGTGCTGATCTACGTGCGGTTCTTGGGCTTCGCTGATCTGCCCAGCGCGTTTTCCGACTGGATCACATCCCTGACCATGTCGCCCATGTTGATCCTGATATGCATTCTTTTGGCCTATGCCGTGCTGGGCATGTTCATGGACGCGATTGGCATGCTCTTGTTAACACTGCCGGTGGTCTACCCTGCGGTCATGGCGTTGAACGGAGGAGAGCTGGTAAGTGCCGTCGACAGCGCCTTTGGTATGTCAGGGCCAATGTGTGCGATCTGGTTTGGCATTCTGGTGGTAAAAATGGCCGAGTTCTGCCTGATCACACCGCCCATCGGGCTGAATTGCTTTGTGGTGGCCGGAGTGCGCGATGATTTGTCGGTGCAGGATGTGTTCAAAGGGGTCACACCGTTCTTTATCGCCGATGCGATCACAATCGCACTACTGGTGACATTCCCGTGGATCGTGCTCTGGTTGCCCAGCCTGGCCTAGGGTTCAGATCGTGTTCTCAGAGAGATTGGAGCGGGCGAGGGGAATCGAACCCCTATCATCAGATTGGAAATCTGAGGTCTTACCATTACACAACGCCCGCGACCTGTGACGGCACTTATTCCACCTGCGATTTGAGGTCAAGATGCACACATCAGGCCCACTCGGAAAATGCGTGTGAAAGGTAACATCATGGGCGTACTTCGTTGAAAAACGCGAGGGTGGTCGAGGGGCATTCGTGGCTTTTTGTCGGTGATTGCTTTGGCATCCGCTCTGAACGCAGGCTCTGCGAAGAGGTGCATCTGAACCTGGTGTATCGCTGTTTCTGCCGTGAAGATTTCCAAGCTGGGCATTTTACTGTGCCTCAAGGCGGGCTAACCTCTTACCAATGCCTGATGCAAAACGGAGAAACGGAATGTCCCTGAGATACTTACACACGATGGTCCGCGTCAAAGACCTTGAAAAATCAATCGCTTTCTACGAACTGCTGGGCCTCAAAGAAACCCGCCGCCATGATAGCGAAGGTGGGCGGTTTTCGCTGATCTTCATGGCGCCTCCGGGACAGGAAGAATGCCCGATCGAGCTGACGTATAACTGGGATGGCGACGACGCACTGCCGACAGATGGGCGGCATTTCGGGCACCTCGCCTACCGCGTGCCCAATATCTACGAGACCTGCCAGCATCTGATGGACAATGGTGTGACTATCAACCGGCCACCCCGCGATGGGCATATGGCGTTTGTGCGTTCGCCCGATAATATCTCGATCGAACTGCTGCAAGAAGGCGATGACCTGCCCGCAGCAGAGCCCTGGGCCAGCATGGAAAACACTGGTCATTGGTAAAGGCCGCGCTTCTTTCATGCCTTTGCTTGGCGGCGGCCCCGGTTGAGGCGTGCCGCCTGGCATTGGTTCTGGCGCTTGATGTCTCATCCTCGGTGGACGCCGAGGAGGACCTGTTGCAGCGCCACGGAATGGCCGCTGCCCTGCTAGCGCCAGAGGTCGAAGCAGCATTTTTCTCTGGTCCGGATCCGGTCGCCATTCAAATTTTCGAATGGAGCGGGCAACAAAATCAGACAGATCTATTGGCTTGGACGCTGATCCAGACGCCCGCGGATTTGCGTCGGGCGGCCAATGCTCTGGCCCGAAGTACACGCGCAACGAACGATATGCCTACGGCGATGGGCTATGCGCTGGGATATGCGTCAATCAAATTGCAACACGCACCTGCCTGTCTTTTTCACACAATCGATATGGCTGGTGATGGCACCAACAATGATGGTTTCGCCCCGGCCTCGGCTTATGCCGCATTTCCCTTTGACGGCGTAACGGTCAATGGCCTTGTGATTTCAGAGCCTGACACAGCGGTCGCTGGCTACTACCTTGCAGAAGTGATCCGCGGCCCGCTGGCTTTTGTCGAAATCGCTGATGGTTTTGCGGACTTCGAGAATGCAATGCGACGCAAACTCGTCAGAGAGCTTTCGGCCCAAATCATCGGGCGGTTCAATATCCAGAAGGGCGCAAACGGATGATCCGCCTTTGCCTCTTTCTGCTGTTGATACCGGGTCTGACCCAAGCTGCATGCCGGCAGGCGTTATCGTTGGCGCTCGACGTTTCAAGCTCGGTTGACGATTCCGAATACCAATTGCAGATTGAAGGAGTGATTGCCGCCCTTAACGCCCCGACGGTGCAGCAAATCCTGTTCTTGCAGCCTGAAACACCGATCATCCTGCATGTGTTCGAGTGGAGCGGCCCAGTCAATCACACCATTGTTGTCCCATGGACCCCCATCACCGGCCCCGCCGATCTTGCCCGCATCACGGCGCAGTTGCGCGCCCATGAACGGGGTGTGAAGGCCCCAAACACAGCCGTGGGATCGGCGATGTTGGCGGGCTTTACCTATCTCGAACAGCAGCCTGACTGCTGGCTGCGCACCTTGGATATCTCTGGCGATGGAGAAACCAACACCGGACCATTACCCGAAGAAATTGGCGATGACCTGCGCCCCGAAGGGGTCATCGTGAATGGTCTTGTGGTCGGGTCAGGCAACTTTTTTGGGGATCAAGTCAGCCTGCAATCACTCGAAGACCTGCGCGACTATTATCTGGAAAACGTCATTCGTGGGCCCGGCGCCTTTGTCGAAGTTGCATTGGACTACAAAGACTACGCCGCCACAATGGAACGGAAATTGCTGCGTGAACTGGCCGCGCAAATCCTTGGCCAGACCGACGACATCGCCGGATCAAAGGGATGATCCGCCTCATTGCCTTGCTGATGATCTTGCCGGGGTTGGCGCAGGCAGCCTGCAGGCAGGCTTTGGCACTGGGGCTTGATGTCTCTGGCTCGGTTGATGCTGCCGAATATCGGTTGCAGCTTGATGGATTGGCCATCGCGCTAAACAGCGCGCGCGTGCAGGAGGTGCTTTTCGTCCAGCCCGATGCGCCGGTGCATGTGCTGGTCTATGAATGGAGCGGCCCGCTTGATCAAACGATCATTGTGCCATGGACAGCACTTTCAACGCCGCAAGACCTGTCGATTGTCACCCAAACCCTGCGTCGCCAACCGCGCAGTGCCGCAGCGCCAACCACGGCCATAGGCTCTGCCATGCGGGCCGGTTTTGCATATCTGGAACAGATGCCCATGTGTTGGAAACGAACATTGGACCTATCTGGCGATGGGGAAACCAACACCGGGCCGCGCCCGCAGGACATCGGACCAGAGCAAACACCAACTGGGGTTGTCGTGAATGGTCTGGTCATCGGCTCTGGCAATCTGCGCGGAGGCGACGCACGTTTCGCCGATGTCAAAGAACTGTCATCCTACTACAGCAGCTACGTCCTGCGCGGACCGGGTGCCTTTGTCGAAGTTGCCCTTGGGTTTGAGAATTACGCCGCCGCCATGGAACGCAAGTTGCTGCGCGAACTGGCAAGCATCGCCATAGGCGATGCATCCACAGCGACACGCTGACACAAGCTACCACTGGCAAGCGCCAGCGATTGCCAGTGGTAAGATGTACCAAGTGCGATTCGAAACGCGCTAGTAGATGTAGCGGATCTGGTCAGTCCAATACCGCTCGACCCGGCGCAATGCCGCGGTGATTTCCTCAAGCCCGTCATGGTCCACGACCTGACGTTTGACCAATCCTTCGGAGTGGGTGCGGAACAGCTTGCCCACCACGGCATGCACGCCCCTGCCCTTTTCGGTCAGGCGCACACGCACGGAGCGACGGTCAATCTCACTGCGTTCGTGGTGCATATATCCTGCCTCAACCAATTTCTTGAGGTTGTAAGACACGTTTGAACCTTGATAATAGCCGCGCGATTTCAATTCACCGGCTGTGACCTCGTTATCGCCGACATTGAACAGCAACAGCGCCTGCACGGCGTTGATTTCCAGCAGGCCCAAACGCTCGAACTCGTCCTTAATGACGTCCAGCAGCAGACGGTGCAAACGTTCCACAAGGGTCAGCGCATCAAGATATGTGTTCATGAATGCCGCACTACGCGCGTCCGCCATGCCGTCAGTTTCGGGATTACCATTGTCAGGGCCAATCATCTCTGTGTGAATGCTCATGCCGCTCATACTCCATCTTTGTCTTGCAAACAGAGCTAAGCTGAAACCAACAACATTCAGTTAAGGTCAAATTGGCGATTTAGGCCGGACGGGTCACACCTTGGGCGCCTGCGGCAATCTGCGTGATCAGATCAAGATAAACCTCTGGCACGGGGAACTGCCCGCCGACCCAGCCATAAATATCATGGTCATTCTCGGCCAAAAGCCGATCAAAAAGCTGCAAACCATCATCGGAAAAATCGGCCAGATGGGCATCAGCAAAGGCTGAGAGGATCAAATCCATCTCTTTGATCCCGCGCCGCATCGCGCGCATGCGCAGGCGTTTGATCATCGTCTCGCGTGTTTCGGACATATCAGTCCTTGAGTGCCGCGCGCAGGCGTTTTTCAAGGCGCGCCAGCTTTTCGCCGGATTGGGCCACTTCGCTGCGCAAGCCGCGAAGTTCGGCCAGCAGATCAAGCACATCAAGGCCGACACCACCCAGATCTTCGGGCGCCTCCGGGCCTTCGCCTGCGCCAGTCAAAAGCCAGCTCATCGACACGCCAAGGATCCCCGACACCATCTGCAAACGGTTCGCCCGCGGCTCTTTAAGGTCATTTTCCCAGCTGACGATCACGGCCTGTTTGACGCCGAGCTTGCTAGCAAGCCCTTTCTGGTCAAGCCCTGCTGCCTCGCGGGCACCTGCAAGCCTGTCACCGAAAGTCGCTGTTTCCGCGCTGAACCAATCGAGATCTTCTGCCACGTCGTTTCCCTTCACGCTTGCTATGGGTCGTGCCCACGTCCTATGTCAAAGACAGTGCACAAATACCACCGGATAAAGACATGACATTTCTCTCTGCGACACTCGACCGCGTCAAACCGTCTCCGACAATTGCTGTCACGACTAAAGCAGCAGAGCTGAAGGCGGCGGGGCGCGACGTCATTGGGCTTGGCGCGGGCGAGCCGGATTTTGACACCCCGCAAAATATCAAAGACGCCGCTGTCGCCGCCATTGCCGAAGGTAAAACGAAATATACTGCTGTTGATGGTATCCCCACGTTGAAAGAGGCGATTTGCGCCAAATTCACCCGTGACAACGATCTGGACTACGTGCCTGCGCAGGTCACCGTGGGTACGGGCGGCAAACAGGTGCTCTATAACGCGTTCATGGCGACGCTCAATCCCGGCGATGAAGTGATCATCCCCGCCCCCTATTGGGTCAGCTATCCCGATATGGTGCTGCTGGCAGGCGGCACGCCTGTCACCGTAGAGGCGACACTGGAGGCGAATTTCAAGATCACGCCCGCACAGCTAGAGGCGGCGATCACCCCGCAAACCAAATGGTTCTTGTTCAACTCTCCCTCCAACCCAACAGGCGCAGGCTATAGCTGGTCAGAGTTGAAAGAGCTGACTGACGTTCTGATGCGCCATCCCCATGTGTGGGTCATGACGGATGACATGTACGAACACCTAGCCTACGGCAATTTCAAGTTCTGCACTCCGGCGCAGGTCGAACCCGGACTTTATGATCGGACATTGACGGTCAACGGAGTCTCCAAAGCCTATGCAATGACAGGTTGGCGGATCGGCTACGCGGCAGGGCCAGAGCATTTGATCAAGGCGATACGCAAGGTACAATCGCAATCAACGTCCAACCCCTGCTCTGTCAGCCAATACGCGGCCGTCGAGGCGCTGAACGGCACGCAGGACTTCCTCAAACCCAACAACACGCTGTTCGAGGGGCGGCGCGATCTGGTTGTGTCCATGCTTAATCAGGCGCCGGGGATTGTCTGCCCCAAACCTGAGGGCGCATTCTACGTTTACCCGTCGATTGCTGGATGCATTGGCAAGACCTCAGCGGCGGGCACGGAAATCACCGATGACGAGGTTTTTGCAACGGCACTGCTTGAAGAAACCGGCGTGGCGGTTGTTTTTGGCGCCGCATTCGGGCTGAGCCCTAATTTCCGGGTCAGCTATGCCACCTCGGATGAGGCGCTTAAAGAAGCATGCCAGCGTGTTATAACCTTCTGCGAAGGCCTGACATGAGCGCGCTGCCAGAGCTCTATTTCCGCATCCGCGACAATGGGGCGGCAGTGTTTCGGCTGGATGCAGAAAACCGGGACCGGCGGCTGGAGATGGACCAGATTGCGGTTGTGAACACCAACCGGGGTGACTTCAAAGCGCAAGGTGACCACATGCTCAGCCCCGAAGAAACGGCGGCGATTGAGGATTGGACAGAAAAGCGGATGGCACTGCTTTCCAGGCGCACGTTGGATGATATCCACCGCGTCGTTGACCACCTCAACCTGACGTCACACTGGGCGCAGAGCAAGGCAAGTGATGACGCGTTGGAAGAGGTCACCGATGATCTGCTTTTGGCCATGCATGATCTGCGCAGCGTGCTGGTGCGCAAGAAGGCCGACAGGATAAGCTCAGGCGACTAGGTCGGGGCAGGATTTCCCCGCCCCACCTGAATGATCCCAAGGATCAGTTACCAGTGCCGTGCGTGCTATGGTCCATCTGTTCCATATCGGCGGCATCGCGCGCCTCAACGTTAAAGACCACCTCAAGCGATCCGGCCTGTTCAAAAACCAGTGTCGCAGGCACGGCTTCACCAACTTCAAACGGATCGCCGTCCAGCCCCATGAACATCACATGGAACCCACCGGGCGCCAATTTGACGGTCTCTCCTGCGGGGATATCAACAGCGTCAACATGGCTCATTGAGGCCACACCGTCTTGCATGGTGGTTGTGTGGATCATGACGCGGGGGAACGCGGCCTCAACAGCGACAAGCCGGTCGTCGGTGCTGCCCGTATTTGTGACGGTCAGATAGCCTGCACCTGACATCGCGGTAGCCGTCGTCTCAAACGCCATGGGATGGTCAACAACAAGGGCACCAACCTTGAATTCATGGGCTGTAGCAGGTGCAGACAAGGCGAGAAGAGCCATTGCGGCATAGGAATAGGTTTTCATGGGATTTCTCCGATTGGCGGCGTTGGATTGGCCGCATTTGTTTGATCTAAAGGGGATTATTAAAGATCAAACAACCGGAGGTGCCCGCACGGGGCGCGACGGGTCAGCCGCACCGCCTAGGTGACAAATGCCACCAAGCACAGGCATCGCAGCCGCGCCACCAAGAGAGACACGCGATGCATGCGCAGCTGCCGTCGGCACGGATGCGCTATCCACAAGGCGGCAGGCATCGCAGGATTGGCCAACATGGTCGCCGCTTGCATCGCCGCAAACCTCGTCCAGCGAGCCACCGGCGACGAGGTATTCCAGCAGGTCACGGTCCACATCAACGGGAATGACCCGATGCGCAAAGCCGGTACTGGCCAGCGCGACCAGCAAGGCGACAACAAGACAGAGCTTGGCAAATGTGGTGGTCAGAATACGCATCTTGATTTCGCTATAATTGGGTGCCGCAGAATGGGCCAGCCCAAACGGCGCGACATTCTTTCAAACCGCTTGGGGAAGCGGGCGGCCTTCATCCCAAGCGATGATGTTATCCAGCGCCATCTGCCCCATGGCCGCGCGCACTTCTAGTGCTGCGGTGCCCAGATGGGGCAGTAGGGTGACATTCTCCATTGCGCGAAAGGCATCTGGCACGCTGGGCTCATTGGCAAAGACATCCAGACCCGCCCCCGCGATCTGACCCTTTTGCAAGGCGGCGATCAACGCCGGTTCGTCCACAACATCGCCGCGCGCAATGTTGACGAAAATTCCCGATGGTTTCATCGCTGCCAAAGCTGCCGCATCAATCATCGCCGTATTGCCGCCACCGCCCGGAACGGTGACCACAACGATGTCCGCAGCCCCCATTAGCTTTGCCAGAGTTTCAACCTGTGTCGCTGGCATATCGACCGCCTTGCGCGAGCGATTGAAGTAAATCACCGGCATATCAAACCCATAGTGACAGCGCCGGGCCACCGCTTGACCGATCCGGCCCATGCCAATGATCCCCACGGTCTTGCCGGTCACATGGCTGCCCAGCATATGGGTCGGGCCCCAGCCGTCCCATTTGCCCGCACGCACGAGGCGTTCACCCTCGCCCGCGCGGCGGCAGGTGGACAGTATCAAGGTCATGCCAATATCTGCCGTGGCATCAGTGACAACGTCAGGTGTGTTGGACACAGCAACACCCGCCTGCGCTGCGGCTGCCACATCAATGTGATTGTACCCCACGCCAAAATTGCCAAGCACACCGCAGCGGATTTCACCTGCAAAGGCCTCTGCCGTGAACTGATCACCCAATGTGGGCAGGATCGCGTCGTAGTCGCGCAAGGCCGCAGCGGCCTCTTGCACGGTCAACCCGTCTGCGCTTTCGCGGACCGTCACATCATAGCGTGCGCGGGCCGCATCCAGATTGGCATCAGGCAGCACGCGTGTGATCAATAGTTTCTTCAATGCAGACGCCCTCCTGTTGGCACAGATTGGTCAGGGCCAACCAAAACGACCTCGCCATGCTCATCAGGCATGCCCAGGACCAAAACCTCGGACATGAACTTGCCAATCTGGCGTGGCGGGAAATTGACCACAGCCATCACCTGACGACCCACCAGCGCCTCTGGCCGGTAATGCGCTGTGATCTGGGCCGATGTCTTTTTCTCGCCGATCTCTGCACCAAAGTCGATCCAGAGCTTGATCGCCGGTCTGCGCGCCTCTGGGTAAGGTTCAGCGCGTAGAACGGTGCCCACGCGTACGTCAACTTTCAGGAAATCATCAAAGGTGATTTCAGCCATTTGCCAGCTCCTTTGAACGGGCCGCTGCTGCAGCAACAGCACGGCGCAGCAGTGGTGGAAAGCCGTTCTCTTCGTCCATCAAGACCTCCAACGCAGCCTGCGTGGTGCCATTGGGAGAGGTCACATTCACGCGCAATTGTGCAGGATCTTCGTCTGCTTCCTCGGCCAATTCACCAGCACCGCCGACGGTCGCCTTGGCCAGTTGCATCGCTAATTCTGGTGCAAGGCCCGCCGCTTCGCCCGCGGCGGCCAGTGTTTCGATCAAGTGGAACACATAAGCCGGACCAGACCCCGACACAGCCGTGACCGCATCCATCTGGCTTTCACTGTCCAGCCGGACAACCTGACCGATGGTGGTCAAAAGAGCTTCGGTCAGATCAATGTCCGCCTCTTGCGCATGATCATTGCCAATCAGGGCGGTGATTCCCCGCCCAATTGCTGCAGGAGTGTTCGGCATGGCACGGACAATCGGGGTCTGCGCGCCCAGCAGTTCCTCAAACGTCGCGATCGCTGTGCCTGCGGCAATAGAGATGACAAGAGTTCGGCCATTTCCATAGGCGCGTATCTGCGGCAGTGCGGCTCCCATCATCTGCGGCTTGACCGCTATGAGAACAATAGCAGGGTCATCCGGTAGATTGTCGTTGATATGGACACCTTGCTCACTCAACCAATCGGATGGGTAAGGATCAATCACCCATACAGAGGTCGGCGGCAGCCCTGTCCGCAACCATCCTTCCAACATGGCCGACCCCATCTTGCCACAGCCCAACAAGACCAGCCCACGGTCTGCCACATCAGTCATGTTCATCGACGCACCTCTTGAATAGTTTTCAAGAGGTTAGCCAAAGGTGAAGCAGGATGAAACCCAGATTTGCGAGCGGATGATCGCGCCCGCAGCGTCGCAGTCGCAGTTAAGAAATCCGCGGCGCGTCGCAATGGGCAATTGCGCCGCATTAGGAGAAAGTTAACCACTTTCCCAATATTGACGTTGCGGCATCCATATCCTGCCGCATTTGAAGAACATAAGATCGGTATTTAGTAAGTGACCGTTAGTAGGTGCCCGTTGTTGTACGATTTTGATATTTGGGAGGTCGCTCCCGCGTCAGAAAAAACTATGTCCGAACCATTTCGCCACGAAGGGTCGGGATCCCTTCCGCTGGCACGGTTCCGCTATCAGGAAACGGCAGATGCCGCCGCGAACGCCCCCGCGCCCATTCGGATGTTTTTAGAAAATGTGGGTTTTGACTTTCAAGCCAACCCCAGTCGGGTCCCTGACGGGTTCTATGATGAAAAACTAGATAAGGCGCGACTAGAGCTGATCGATCGCATGACAGAGACGCTTTCAAACCGCGCATTGCGCAAGGCGATTGAGCGCAAGAATGACCAGTGCAACTTTGATCACCGCGCATTCATGACTAGCGTTGTGACGGCCAAACCCATCAAACTTGATGAAAATGGTAACGTCTTCCGCATCATCCCCAAACGGCCGAGCCTGACACCGCGGCGCAGACGCCCGCGCCCCGTTTAGGGCAAATCAGCCCGCCACGCAGAAGGAATTGGTGATAGGCCCAACCTGCAATGTGCAAATCATTCAGGACAAGGGACTGCGTCGCCTCCATCCCTTGCTCATTGCACAAAACCCGCTAGGTGCGCAGATCAGGCGCGCCCGTATGCCCCGCCAATGGCCACCTGAACAGCCTCTTCCGGCGTCCTCTCGGCCCATGTGACCAACTGGATCGCAGGGTAATACTGCTCGCACGCCGCCACCGCGGCCCCAATCATCGTGTCGATCTGATCCGGTCCTGCGACCTGATCACCGGTCAGCATCAGACCATAGCGATAGACCATCAGTTTTTGTTCATTCCACCATGTAAATGCACCCGCCCAGCAACGGTCGTTTATGGTGTTCAGCGTCTCGTAAAGGGCCGGCATCCGATCTTCGGGCGGCTCCATCTCGTAGGTGCAGATCAGGCGGAGTGTCTCATCATAGGCGGACCAGGCAAGGGTGATGGAATAAGTGCGCCACTGGCCTTCCACGGCCATTGCGATCTGGTCATCGTGAATACGGTCGAACTCCCACGCATGGTGTTCTGCGATATGTTCCACAAGATCGATGGGATGAAGATCATCAGCCTCAAGGTAATGTTCGGACAATGCCATATGCTCGGCCTCACTGCGTTGGCGCATGGGTCATGGCAGTGCCCAAGCGCTAGGTGCCTGCTCTAGGGGCGGTGTTGCCCACCGTTCCCCATACTAGATATCGTGGCCCAACCAAGGCGCACCTGTAAAGCAATTTCTTGGGGATAACCGCGCAGCTACAGAAATTTCATGTGGATAATTGCCATCCGCCCGCAAGCAGCCCAATCTAAGCGCAACCAAGGAGCACCCCATATGAACACTGACCTTCTCAGACGATTGTGCGAAATGCCCGGCGTGCCCGGCCATGAAGAGCGCGTGCGCGACCTGATCACGTCAGAGGTGGAGTGTCTCTTTGAAAGTGTCGAAACTGACCCCATGGGCACGCTGCTTTGCCGTCGCGATGCGACCAAAAAGGACGCGCCCAAGATCATGTTGCTTTGCCATATGGATGAGATCGGTTTTCTGGTCAGCCATATCGACAAGAATGGTTTTCTCTATGTCTTGCCTGTTGGTGGCTTTGACCCCCGCAACCTCTTCTCTCGTCGCGTTCTGGTTTGCACCGATCAGGGTGACTTCAAAGGTGTGATGAATCCCGGCGGCAAGCCTGTGCACATCTCATCCCCCGAAGACCGCAAGAAAATCCCCGAAGTTGGTGAGTTTTTCATCGACCTTGGTATGGGCAAGGCGGCGCATGATATCGTCAAAGTCGGCGATTACGTGGTCATGGACGAACCCTTTCTTGAGATGGGGGACAAATTCGTGTCCAAAGCACTGGATAACCGCATCGCCTGCTGGCTGGGGATCGAGGCGATCCGGGCCTTGGGCGATAAAGGGCGCGGCGCGGAAATCCACGTGGCCTTCACAACGCAAGAAGAGGTGGGCCTGCGCGGCGCACGCACCTCTGCCTATGCGATCAAACCGGACATTGGGTTGGGCATCGACGTGACGCTATCCTGCGACACGCCGGGCATCCCCGACAAGGACGCCACGACCATTCAGGGCAAGGGGTTCGGTCTGCACGTGCGCGACAGTTCGTTCATCGCTGACAAACGGTTGGTGGGCGAAATCGAGGCCTTGGCAATCAAGAAGAAGATCCCCTACCAGCGCACCATGCTGGCCTCTGGCGGGCAAGACGGCGCGGCAGCCCAGCAAGCGGCTGCGGGTGCGCGGGCAGTGGGTATCACCGTTGGGACGCGGTATATCCATACGGTGACCGAGATGATTGAGAAGGATGATTTGCATGCGGCGCTGGATATTCTGGTGGCGTATTTGGGGGAGTTTCAAGAAACTGATCAAATACTCAGCTAGTGCGCAATGTATTTCGCCACTAGTCGATGGGACCTAGTGCAACATCCTAGGAGCAGCCAGTAGTCTGACAAATGGCAACAATGCTGATATTCCCTTGCGATATTCCATTTCCGTTGAAAGTCGCTGCTCCGTCAAACCCGGACCCTACCCTTAAGTCCCCAACGATCCCAGAGCCACCGTCGCCACGAATTTGGCCAGAGCCATTTGTACCTTCTAGCGCAACGATGTTAGCGCCGCTGCTTAATTCACCAGAGTATTCGAAATCAAATGTATTCCCGCTCACCTCACCGTTTCGCAATGAGATTCCCCCAGAAAAGAATATTGGATTACTTTCATCTGCGTCATCAACGCCAACAAAACCATCCAGTTTCCCGTCAACGGCCGATGTTCCGAAATCTACTCTGATTTCGGCATCACCATAGAGATCGAGCTGTTTCGCGCCTTGATCGAAGTAGTTCATGGTCCCTCTTGAAAATCCTTTGTACACCACGGTCGCAGAGTCTGGTAACGAATCCAAGTTCCCTTGTCTCAGGTTTATTACCGTTGACGAAAGGTCGCGGTAATCTTGATCAATCTCATAGAAGTCCCGCGATCCCGTCTCAAAACTGTCTCCTCCAGATGAGGACCCACCACAAGCAGACACCGCAACCGCCACAAGGGCTCCAAATATCAACCTAAGCACGAAAATCTCCATTCAAGCACAATCATATTCCGGATAAACCAGATAACAGATCTGATAACAATGCTCTTTGGATTTGGGCTACTTCTTTCCTTCCAGCGCTGCGATCCGCGCCGCCAGCGCTTCATTCTCTTCGCGTGCTTTTTGCGCCATCGCCCGCACCGCGTCGAATTCTTCGCGGGTCACGAAATCGCGGTCGGCTAGCCAGCGGTCCATCATGGATTTCATCGCGGTGTTCGCCTCATCCTTCGCCCCTTGGGCCACGCCCATGGCGTTGGTCATCAGTTGGCTCAGGTCGTCAAGAATTTTGTTGTTGCTCTGCATGGGATCCTCCATTGGCGTCGCACCATGTATGGGGCTTGCATCCGCCGATCACAACCCAACCCCACCGGTTGACAATGCCGCAGCACCAGACAAGGAATGGCGGCATGTTTGCTGCCATTCCCTTCCCCGATATCTCGCCCGAGATTTTCTCGTTCACCGTCTTCGGGGCGACGATTGCCCTGCGCTGGTACGCCATGGCCTATATCGTGGGCATCGCGATCGGCTGGCAAATCATCAAACTGGCGCTGAACCGCCCGCATCTGTGGCGCAATGGCCCCCCGATGCAGGTCAGCCAGTTGGAAGATCTGCTGACCTACATCGTCGTCGGTGTGATCGGTGGCGGGCGATTGGGATATGTATTTCTCTACAAACCCGCTGATTTTCTGGCCGCGCCGCTGGATATCTTCAAGATCTGGGAAGGCGGGCTGTCCTTCCATGGTGGATTCCTTGGTGTTGTGCTGGGCGTTTACCTTTTCAGCCGCCGCCACAAGGTGCCGCTGCCTGATCTGGCCGATATCATCGCAGTCTCAGCCACCCCAGCGATCCTGTTGGTGCGCATCGCAAATTTCATCAACGCAGAGCTTTGGGGGAGGCAGACGGAACTGCCATGGGGCGTCATCTTCCCCGGTGCCGCAGCGCAATCTTGTGCGACGGTCGGCGAACCCTGTGTACGCCACCCTTCGCAGCTTTATGAGGCGGGCCTTGAGGGGCTGCTACTGGGCACCATCCTGATCCTGCTGGCCTTCCGCTTTGGTGCGCTGAAAAAGCCGTGGCTGCTGACCGCAATCTTCTTCATGGGTTATGGGCTGGCGCGTTTCATCGTGGAATTTGTCCGCCAACCCGACGCCCAATTCGTGAGTCTGGGCAATGAGCTTGGCCTGCGCCTGCATATCGACGGCTATGGGCTGACCATGGGCCAGTTGCTTAGCCTGCCAATGATCCTTGCGGGGCTTACCGTGATCCTGATGGCGCGGCGCAGATGAGTACGCTGGGTGATCTGCTGATCGCCCGCATCGCGCGGACCGGGCCGATGAGCATCGCGGACTATATGGCCGATTGCCTGCTGCATCCCGAACACGGGTATTATGCCACGCGCGATCCGCTAGGCGTTGCTGGCGATTTCACGACAGCGCCCGAGATTAGCCAAATGTTTGGTGAATTGATTGGATTGGCGCTGGCGCAAAGCTGGGTGGATCAAGGCCAACCTGCGGCCATAACCCTTGCAGAGCTTGGACCGGGGCGCGGTACCCTGATGACGGATGCCCTGCGTGCCACTAAGGCTGTGCCGGGGTTTCATGATGCGCTGAGCGTTCATTTCGTCGAGGCGTCCCCGGTGTTACGTGAAGCGCAAGCGAAGATGGTGCCCCACGCCATCTGGCATGACAGCATCGACACACTGCCCGATGCTCCGCTTTATCTGATCGCCAACGAATTCTTTGACGCCCTGCCGGTCCGGCAATTCGTTCGGACCGACGACGCATGGCGCGAGAAAATGGTTGGGGTTGCGGATGATGCCCTTAGTTTCGGGCTTTCTGCACCTGCAAGTTTGGCGGTGCTGGAACACCGGCTGGTCGACACCAAAGAAGGCGACCTGATCGAGCATTGCTCCGCCCTTCCCGGTATCATTCAACAGATTAGCCAAAGGATCGGCACGCAAGGCGGGGCTGCGCTGATCATTGACTATGGTGACTGGCAATCATTGGGCGACACGTTGCAAGCGCTCAAGGGGCACCAAAAGGCGGACGCTCTCAAAAGCCCCGGCAGCGCCGATCTGACCGCACAAGTAGATTTCGCAGCCATTGCCGCCGCGGCGGAACCGGCAAAGTTCAGCCGCCTGACCCCGCAAGGTGTGTTCCTTGAGCGGTTGGGGATCACGCAGCGCGCACAGGCACTGGCCAAAGGGCTGAAGGGAGACGCCTTGCAATCGCATATCGCGGCACATCGGCGCTTGACGCATCCGGGCGAAATGGGTGACCTTTTCAAAGTGATCAGCCTTTACCCCGCATCGGCCACCCCGCCCCCCGGACTGGAACCATGACACTCGACATTCTCACCGATCCACTTTTGCATGGCACCCCGCATGGGTTCTTTGCGCGCGCAGGTGGGGCGTCATCTGGTGTCTTTGAGGGGCTGAACTGCGGTTATGGCAGCTCTGATCAGCATGACGTTGTGACGATCAACCGGGCGCGCGCAGCTCAGGCTTTGGGTGTACCGTTGCCAAACCTTGTCGGGGTGCATCAGGTTCATTCTGCGGATGTGGTGACAGTGGCCAAGCAGCATGAAACCGCTCCCAAGGCCGATGGCATGGTCACAGCCACACCCGGTATCGCACTGGCAATCCTGACGGCGGATTGCCAACCCGTGCTTTTTGCAGATCGGGCGGCGGGCGTTGTCGGGGCTGCACACGCGGGATGGAAAGGCGCGTTGAACGGTGTGCTAGAGGCAACCGTGGCAAGCATGGAGGCGCTTGGTGCCAAACGCGAAAGCATCGCCGCCGTGATCGGCCCTTCGATCAGCCAAGACAACTATGAAGTCGGACCGGATTTCCGTGAGACCTTTTTGGCCGTCGATCCCACCTACAATCGATTCTTTCTAAAAGGGGATCAGGACCGCTTTCAGTTCAACCTGCCGGCCTTTGGATTGGCACAGCTTGAACGCAGCGGAGTGTTGCGCGCCCGTTGGACGCGGGACTGCACTTATGCGAGCCCGAGCCGATTCTTCAGTTATCGGCGGTCTGTTCATCAAAAAGAGGCAGATTATGGGCGCCTGATCGCCGCGATCCGGCTTTGAGTGACAGAAAGTTAACAGAAAAAGGCGTCCGCGCCCCAGTTAGTTAAACATTTGTTCATCAACGCGGCGCGATCATGATTTATTTGTATTATTTTTCAAATACTTGTGGCGTTTCGTCGGAATAAGACAGCCGCCGACCATAAAACCCGAAATCCGTCAAATTGCTGCCTGCTTGGTCACCGAAGATATGCTCAATCGCACTCGAAACCGAGGCGACGAAAAAAGAGGTATCAAGATGAAAAGCCGCTGGCAGAAATCCCTTGAAGCAGCCGTTGCTGCATATGACACCCCAATGCCTTGGGCACGCGGTGAAATGCGCAACGAAATGATCGCGCGCCGCAAGCAAAAGGCTGAAGGTGGGCAACAGCATCGTTTGGTCGCTGCGCGCCGCGCCTAGTTATCCGTACCTTTCCTGTCAGGTCTGTCTGATCTGACAACCCCAACGGACGACGCTCTGGCACCTAAAGAACTGACCTGTGTTTCTGGGTCGTTTGCCGGTCCCGTCTCCACAAAATCGGTCGCTCCCGCGCGATCAAGCGTAACCATCACAGTTTTTCCGAAGGTGCCGGGTGGGGCTAAACGGATAATGTGAAAACCAATAGGCCTTCGCATGGACCATTCAATGAACGCTGCTGTCGCACGATCAGCAGAGATATTTAGCCAGTCAAACGCGCGCCAGCAGCCAATGCCGCAGGAACGCCCCGTCACCAGTTCAACCCCGGTGCGCAAATACGAGGTTTGCTACCTTACACCTAAGGCAAAAGAGCGCGAGTTCTCTGTTCAGGCACGCGCGTTGCCGTCGGTCGAAAGCGCTTTTTCCGCACTTGGCCCCAACGCCATTGTGCAGACCCGACGTGGACATTTCGCCGTCGAGGACGTTTGGCCGGGCGAAGATATCAAGCTCAGCGATGGCACGTATGAACGCCTGCTGTGGCGCGGCAAGATCACGCTGTCGCCCGCCAATGTGGATGGTGAAGCCGCCTCAAAACCAACAACGTTGACGCGTGTGACATCCGAAACCTATGGGCTGAACCGCCCCGAAGGTGATCTTGTCCTCGGCCCATCCGCCCGCATTCTGCACCGTGCCGCCGGGATCAAACGGCTCAAAGGCTGCGACAGGGCGTTTATCCCTGCGGCTGATTTTGTCGATGGGAACACCATTCTCGAAATCGCGCCAACCCACCCCACGCCTGTTTATCAGTTCGGCTTTGCCACCCATTGCAGCATGAGCGTCAATGGATTGGATGTGGAATCCCTTCACCCAGGCACGCCCTTTGAGTTGGGTTTGCGGGGTGCTGGCCTGACGGCTTTCCTGTCGCTGTTCCCGCATAAAACATCATTCGAGGACTTCGGCCTACTGGCCCATCCGCGCCTTCGCCTGCAAGATCTTGATCTGCTAAGCTAACGCGTCAGGTTTCCGCGGTTATCGGGGGCGCAATCCGCACGGATCGCCCCCAGAACCGCCACAACAGCAATACAGCGGCAATCGCAAGGCCAATCACCAGCCCTAGCCACAGCCCAACCGCACCCATGTCAAACGTGAAGGCGAGCATGTAGCTGACCGGCAGGCCAATGACCCAATAGCTGATCGTGGCCATGACCATTGGCACAGTGGTGTCCTGCACGCCGCGCAACAGTCCCAGGGCCAGCACCTGCAACCCATCCACCAGTTGAAACAGGGCCGCGACCATAATTAGGCTGGCCCCAATGCGCAGCAATGTGGCGCGTTCAGGCTCGTCTGGATCGATGAACAACGACACCAACACCTCTGGCATAGCGAGGAAGATAAGCGACGTCAGCACGGCAAAGACTGCCGACAACCCAATCGCCGTAATCCCGCCCCGACGCAGCGATGGTTCGTCCTTGCGGCCCAGCGCCCGCCCGGCCCGCACCGTCGCCGCCTGTGAAAAGCCGATGTGGACCATAAAGGTTAAGCTGGCCAGTTGAATGGCAATACCATGGGCGGCCAGCTCGATCGGGCCAATCCAACCCATCATCACCGCAGAGGCGCTGAACAAACCGCCCTCGGCCAGTGACGTCAGACCAATCGGCCAGCCCAGCATATAGACGCGCTTCATGATCTCGCTGTCAGAACGCCAGAAATTCTTGAAGAGTTCAAATTGCGGCAGCTTGCGCAGGATATAGATCACTAGGATGACCACCGTCAGCCCGGTCACGGCAAGCGACGCTATCGCGGCCCCTTTGATGCCCAGCTCCGGTGCGCCCCAGTTGCCAAAAATCAGAGCGTAATTGACGAACGCATTCATGATCGCCGTGCCAATCGTCGCCCAAAGAATAATCGCCGTATGTTCCATCGCCGCCAAAAACGCCTTGAACGTCATGATGATCAGCGCAGGCACCATCTGCCAGATGATGATCTGAAGATAGATATGCGCCATCGCCGCCACTTCGGCGTCCTGCCCGATGGCCAGCAGGATATCCTCGGCCCAGAAGAACGGAACCGTGACCACCAGCCCGTACATGATTGACAACCACAGCCCCATGCGCGTCACGCGGCGCACCTGCACGTCGTCGTTTTCCTCGGCCGCGGCGGCCACCAAAGGCGTCACCGCTTGGGCAAAGCCAGCACCGACGATGAAGATCACAAAGAACATCGTGCCCGCGATGGTCGACGCCGCCAAGGCAACCACATCATACCAACCCAACATGATCGTATCGGTGATATGAATAGCAAACTGCGCCAGATTGCTGAGGATGAGTGGCATCCCAAGTGTCCAGATCGCACGGCTGTGCTCTTGATATGTGTGTGCAATGGGTTGCATGTTACCAGCATTAGGCATGTCTTTGACTTTGGTAAAGTCTTGTCCGTACCTGTCAGCAGTCCCATGGACAGGCCCGCGCACACCCGCCAAACTGCGCACACCCAAAGGAGTGCCACAATGGCCAGCTATGACACCCTCATCACCGACGCGCGCGCATTCTTCAAAGAGCTGGATGCAAATAACACGCGCGACTGGTGGCAAGAGCACAAAAGCACCTATGATACCAAGCTGAAAGCGCCCGCTTTGGCCCTCCTAGAAGAGGTTTGCAGTCCGCTCGCGAAATTGACCGATCATAACGTCACATCAAAGCTCTTTCGCCCACATCACGACGTGCGGTTTTCCAAGGATAAGACCCCCTACAACACCCATCTGCATATGATGTGGCAAGTCGCAGCGGGCGCACCACAGAACCCTGTGTTCTTCTTTGGGATCGGGCAGGGCTATGTGTCCGTTGGTGCTGGCATGATGGGTTTTGACAAACCTGTGTTGACGAACTGGCGCAAGATGGTTGACCTTGATACTGCCCGGATCACCGGGATTGTGCAGCAACTGGAGGATCAGGGTTTCAGTTTGCGCGAACCTGCGCTGAAGCGCGTCCCGCCACCTTTTGACAAGGATCACCCAGCAGGCAGGCTGTTGCGTATGAAGGGGGTGACGGCCAGCCGCGAGATGACGGGCAAGGGCCCGCTGCCCGATCAGCTATTGGACAATTGCCGTAGCCTTTGGCCGCTCAATGATCTGCTCATCTCCATCGCCGAGGCTTGACGCCTCACGCATCAGCCATCCTTGATAATGGACCATCGACGCGCCGGTGAACGGCGCCAGCAAGGCCACATCGAAATGAAACCGCCCATCCGCTTCATATTCGCGTGCCACAGATTGCGGCAACAGGACACGCGGCAAGGGCAGCGGACCCAGACGCCCTGATTTGACAGGGAAATGCAGCTGCCCGTCACGCACGTGCAGCCCCAGCGAAAAGGTCAACGGGCCAAAGCGCTCTGTCATTTCACCCTGCTTGGGGCGCAGAAACGACCTGAAGGGCTTGCCATCAAAACGGCGCTCCCACAGCTCTCCGCCGTTTTGCGGGGTCATCGTCACGGTAACAGCGATATCATCGCTGGCCTTTGGAAACCCAATCAGGTCTGCCAAAATCCGCGACCAAAGGCTGGCGCCCCGCGTCACCTTTGTCCGCCCAGCCCAGCGGCGCGGGCCGTAAACCTCGTGGGTCTGTTGCAAGGTCGCAGGCAATTCAACAAAGCTATCACCCAGAACCTGCACAAAGATCGGCGTGACAACTTCGACCTTAACATCGGTTGAAACCGCCAGATCAGACATTGCACCCTCGACGGCCTCCAAACTGACGACACTCACCGCAGGGCGCGCTCCGGGTGCCACTGCCGCGGGATCGCGCAGCAGCGCGCGCGCGGCAACCGCAGGCACAAACGGCCCCTCACCCGCCTTCGCGATCAAGCGCCATGTCTTGCGTTGCCAGCCCTGCGCGTAGCGGCCCGTGACCGCCACGCTCATTCCGCCTTCATCCGTACCAAACGGCTTGAGCCATCCCGCCGCGACCAGCAGCAGACTGATGAACCACGCTGGCACCGCAAAGCGCCGCTTGCCCCGCAGCCACGACAGGGCGGCAAGCGACCAGTTCATCACCGGCAGTTCCAACCCGGCCCGAAACAGTACCGTGCGTGCGGCAAAGGCCCGCGCAAACAACTGGTGATCGGGCACCCCAATCATCCAACCCCGGCGCTTGATCCCCTGCCCCAGATCGAACATCGCAGGCTGTGACCATCCGCGCGCGGTTGTGGCCACACCATCAGCAGGCATCGGCGTCGGGATGCCGGTTTGATTAAGAATGCTGGCCACAACCGAGCGACCACGCGGCGCACGGTTTCCGGGCAGGATCGCGGTGCTGATTGTATCAACCTCAAGCGCGTCTGCGACCAGCGCGGCAACGGCCGCTGATGAAATCGCCGGGACACTCGACAGTCCCGGAAGCACGAAGACACCGGCAGTCTTTGCTGCCGCATCCAACGCAGACACTCCAATGCAAAATTCGGGATCATCACAAAGGTCCAGATAATGCACAGATCGCGCAATGGCCTCTTTGGCCAAGCGGTAAGGCGCCGCTCCATAGGCATGAAACGGACCCGCCGCATCGACCACCACATCCGGCGCACAGGCCCACAGCGGGGCAAGATCACCCGCACGATCCACGACCAGCATTTGCGCGCCAAGCTCTGCTGCAAAGGCCCGCGCCTTATCCGCAGAGCGTCCGCCAATGACCACCGCATGCCCGTCGCGCACCAGTAATCGCGCCAACTTTGCGCCAAACACGCCATAGCCGCCAAGAATCACAACCTTCATGGCAGTAGCCGTGCGCGAAACGCGCGATCAGGCAGTGCGCACATATCGCCACGGCCAAACATAGCATAGCGATTGCGGGCAACCTGCTGATACAGCCAATCGCGGACAGGGCGCGGCAACAGCTTTAGCACAGCAAACAAACGGCTCATCCCGCCAGAGCGTTGGCCCAGCCGGATCAGCGCATCAAAGTCACGCCAGACCGTGCCATCTTCGATGAAAAGCCAGGTATCAGGGTCCAACGGATCCAGATCATTGTCACGCATCAGCGCCGCGCCGGTGTCTGACTGGATTGGCGCAATCCTGATTTCACCACTGCGATCCAACCGATGAATCATCCGCGCGCCCCAACTGCATAAAGCACAGGTGGCATCCATGACGGCAATCGGTGGGGCGGGTTCTGGCATGACACAATCTCAATTCTTCACAGTTGATGTAACATCAGTTGCGTCAAACGCCAGTCGCCTGAAATTTCTGCATCAGATAGGGGCCAGAGCATACGGGCGGATAGGCCTGCGATCCATCCAATGGCACAATCTGGGCATCCCAATCGGGCTGATGGAAAAACGCCAAAGATTGGCGGGCCGGCTGGCCGGATTTGGCCACAACCCGGTGCAATGTGCTGACCCAGCGATCGGCGGTCCAGCGGGCCATCAGATCACCGATATTGATGACAAAGGCACCATCCGGTGCAGGCACATCGACCCATTGCCCGCCCTGCTGCACCTGCAAGCCCTGACTGCCTGGTTGTGGCAAGAGGATGGTCAACGACCCATAATCAGTATGCGCGCCCGCCCGTTGCTGTTTGTCCAACGGCACATCGACCGTCGCGGGATAATGCAATGCACGCAGGGCCGAGATCGGATGAGCGATAAACGGATCAAAATGATCTTCCCGTAAATCAAGGGCCGTCGCAAAGGCCCGCATCACACGCGCGGCCAAATCCTCCATCGCGGCATAATATGCCTCCCACGCCGCACGAAACCCCGGCAGGTCTGGCCAAAGTGTAGGCTGATAGCAAAAGCTCATCGCATCGGCAGAGGCATCAGTGGGGACATGCAGCGGACCACCGTTGAAGCTCTCTTTGAGGTCCGGCGGCGTCTCTTCACCCTTGGAACGGGCCAAAGCCTCGGCATCGGGACCAAGATAGCCATATGGATAACCCTGATAGGGTGGTGCAACCGCCTGTTTGGGCACAGAGCCTTGTGCAAAGAACGCCTGCGCTGCGGCCCAGACATTGGCAATCACTTCCGGGGCAACCCCATGCCCTTCCAAAACCAGAAACCCTGTATTGCGGCAGATATCATCCAACGCCCGCGCCAAATCGTGGCGTGCATCTTGATGCGCGGCCTCAAACGCCGCGAGGTCAAACCGGGCAAAACTCATCCCAAAACCTCCCGCCAGCTATGCTTGGGGGCAAACCCCACCAAGCGCTTGGCCTTGTCATTGGCATAAAAGGTTTCATCAGGGCGCATCTGTCGCCTAACCGGGACACCTTGATAGAAGCGCGCGATGACCTCATCACTGGTGATGCCCACGGACATATCATCGTTAGAGACGTTAAAGACCTCATAGCCCAGCCCGTCCGTCTTCAGACAACACGCGACCATATGGCCCAGATCACGGGCATCTATATAGGCAAAGATATTGCGGCGGCGCAGGGCGGGATCATCCATAAAGGCGGGAAACATCTGCGCATATTCATGCGGCTCGATCACGTTGTTGATGCGCAACCCATAGATATCCGCCCCGGTACGGGCCTGAAATGACCGCGCCGTGACCTCATTGCAGACCTTGGACATCGCATAGCTGTCATGAGGCACCGTGGGGTGGTCCTCATCGATAGGAACATAGTCCGGCTTGACCTCGCCATCGGCAAAGCAAACGGCATAGGTCGTCTCGGAAGATGCAAAGATCACTTTGGGAATGCCCAATTTGGTGGCCGCCTCAATCACATTGTAGGTGGTGAGCGTGTTCTGCCTGAAACATTCGCCATCGGTGCCGATCATCACACGCGGAACTGCGGCAAAATGAACAACAGCATCATAGCGCGGCACGCCCGCGCCTGTGTCCAGTTCGTGAAAATCAGTGAACTGGGACATCGCCCCGATTACTTGCCCTGCATCGGTGAGATCAATCAGCAATTCTGACACATCCAACCCCGAAGGGAACATATCCGCATTCACCACAGTGTGGCCCTGAGCCTGCAAATACGTGATCGCATGACGCCCGGCCTTGCCGCTGCCTCCGGTGAAAAACACACGCATGAGCAATCTCCTTTGGCCGCAGGATGGCCTGCCCTTGGTCAGACTGCAACGGCCTATGAACTCTCGTTTCAGCAGGTTAGGTTAGGCCCACACTCACACCCGACAGGAGCATTTGATGCGCAAACTGACTGCCGCCCTTGGTTTGATGGCCGCCACCGCTGGCCATGCTGAAAACCGGATTGACATCGTGCGGCCCGACGCACCCGCACTGGCGGCCTTTGGTGCGCACAAGATCGGCGTCACGACGATGACGTTCACAAATGCAGATCAAATCGACGTGGCGAACACCGGTCAGACCGGTGACCCGGCCCGTTATGACCGGGTCCTGACGGTGGAACTCTGGTATCCTGCGACAGAGGATACAACACCCGGCGGCACCTACACCGCCTTGATCCGCGACGGGGTTACAGAGACGACCCTGACAGGTCAGGCCGCCCGCGATGCGACACCCGACACGACCGAGACCTTCCCCCTGATCATCATCTCGCACGGCTATCCCGGCAACCGTTTCCTGCTGTCACCGCTGGCCGAAAATCTCGCCTCCAAAGGCTATGTCGTGGCCTCGATCGATCATCCCGACAGCACCTATGACGACCAAACCGCCTTTGGATCTACCCTTGTGAACCGGCCATGGGACCAGCGCTTTGTGATCGACAGCGTGACCGCACTCGACGGTGACCTTGGTCAAATCATTCAAACCGACAACATCGCCATCGTCGGCTACTCTATGGGTGGTTATGGTGCGCTGATCTACGCTGGCGCAGGGGTGACGGAACTAAGCACCACCTACGAATGGGGTGCGCCGCAGGGGCTGTTGGAACGCAACATGATGTTCACCGAAAGCCACGGCACGCTTACCGACGACCGGGTCAAAGCCATCGTCGCTTTCGGCCCCTGGGGCAACAATACCGGGTTCTGGGATGCTGACAGCTGGGCCGGGATCGAAAAGCCGCTAATGCTGATTGCAGGCGGGATCGACGATGTGTCGCAGTATGAAGCGATCCGGGGGATCTTTGACGACACTGTCAATACCACGCGGCACCTGCTGACGTTCGCGCACGCCAACCACAACGCAGGCGCCCCCATGCCCGCACCCGCAGAAAGCTATGCGGTGTCAGAGGTGCTTGGCTACGCGCCCTTCGACCACTACGCCGACTCGGTTTGGGACAATGTGCGGATGAACAACATCAGCCAGCATTTCGTGAGCGCCTATCTGGACCTGCACCTGAAAGGGGACACAGAGAAAGCCGACTATTTCGACCTGACACCTGTGGCAACCGATGGGGTTTGGGTCGTCGATGATGACGGAGACCCCATCGAAGGACACAGCTACTGGACAGGCTTTCCCAACCGGACGGCGGCGGGGCTGACGTTCGAGACCAAGGTGATGGGGGAATAGCCACCCAGCCAGACAAACAAAGCCTTTCGTGATTGCCCCCTGTCCCCCCGCCTGCCATTATAAGGGCAATCAAAAGAATGAGCAGTATCATGGCCAACGACCTTCTCTCCGGGGCCACCCCCAACGACTATAACGCCGACAGCATCGAAGTGCTGGAGGACATGGAACACGTCCGCCTGCGCCCCGGCATGTATATCGGCGGCACCGACGACCGGGCGCTGCACCACATGGTGGCCGAAATCATCGACAACTCGATGGACGAAGCGGTTGCCGAACACGCGACTTGGATCGAGGTTGAACTACACGAGAACGGCAATGTCTCTATCGCCGACAACGGGCGCGGCATCCCGACCGATCCGCACCCCAAGGACCCGTCCAAATCCGCGCTTGAAATCATCTTCTGCACGCTCAATGCTGGCGGCAAGTTTTCAGGCAAGAACTATGAAACATCCGGCGGACTGAACGGCGTCGGTTCGTCGGTGGTTAACGCGCTGTCGGATCACCTGCGTGTCGAAGTGGCGCGCAACAAAGAGCTGATGGCGATGGAATTCGCGCGGGGCGTCCCGCAAACCAAGCTCGAAAAAATCGGCAGCGCGCCCAACCGGCGCGGCACCAAGGTGACCTTCCACCCCGACCCCGAAATCTTTGGCTATCTCAAACTGAAACCCGCCCGCCTCTTTGCGATGGCGCGGTCCAAAGCCTACCTCTTTTCCGGCGTCGAAATCCGCTGGAAATCCGCTATCGACGATGGCACCACCCCGACCGAGGCCAAGTTCCACTTCCCCGGCGGCCTGTCTGATTACCTGAACGAACGGCTTGAGGAGGCGACGACATACGCCGACAAACCGTTCTCTGGCACGGTCACCTTTCAGGAAAAGTTCAGCGAGCCCGGCAAGGTTGACTGGACCATCAACTGGACCCCATCCCGCGATGGCTTTATCCAATCCTACTGCAACACGGTGCCCACGCCTGAAGGCGGGACGCATGAATCGGGCTTCTGGGCTGCGATCCTCAAAGGCATCCGCGACTATGGCGAACGCGTTTCGAACAAGAAGGCCAAACAGATCACCCGCGAAGACCTAACCACAGGCGGTTGCGCGCTTGTGTCGGTCTTTATCCGCGATCCGCAATATGTGGGGCAGACCAAAGACCGGCTGTCAAACGAGAACGTCCAGAAGATGGTCGAAGGTGCGGTGCGCGATCACTTTGACAACTGGCTGGCGGCAGATACGAAATCCGCAGGTGCTATCCTCGATTTCCTTGTGCTGCGGGCCGAAGAACGGCTGCGCCGCAAGCAGGAAAAGGAAACCGCGCGTAAATCGGCAACCAAGAAGCTGCGCCTGCCCGGCAAGCTGACCGATTGCACATCAAAAGACCGCGCGGGAACCGAGCTGTTTATCGTCGAGGGTGATTCAGCGGGCGGCTCTGGTAAAGGCGCGCGCAATCGGGTCAATCAGGCGCTGTTGCCGCTCAAGGGTAAAATCCTCAACGTGCTGGGGGCGGCGTCATCCAAGCTGACGACCAACGCCGAAATCAACGACCTGTGCGAGGCCTTGGGCGTTGGCATGGGAACCAAATTCAACGTCGACGACCTGCGCTATGACAAGATCATCATCATGACGGATGCGGACGTCGACGGCGCGCATATCGCCTCGCTGCTGATGACATTCTTCTTCACGCAAATGCGGCCACTGATCGACCAAGGGCACCTCTATCTGGCCTGCCCGCCGCTGTACCGGCTGACGCAAGGGGCTAAACGGGTCTATGTGGCCGACGACGCAGAGAAAGACGCCGTGATGGCCAAGGGTCTGGGCGGCAAAGGTAAAATCGACGTGCAGCGGTTTAAGGGGCTGGGTGAGATGGACGCCAAAGACCTCAAAGAAACGACAATGGACCCGACAACGCGCAAACTGATCCGCGTGACCGTGCACGATGAAGAGCCGGGGGATACGGCAGATCTGGTCGAGCGTCTGATGGGGAAGAAGCCGGAGTTGCGGTTCCAGTATATTCAGGAGAACGCGCGGTTTGTGGAGGAGTTGGATGTTTAGTGGGGCGCTAGGATGACTCCAAAAAGTGCCCGTTTCTCCTTGTTTCTTAGAATTCATCATGAGTTCTGCAGAGCACAAAAAGAGTTGATCCGAGAGGGTAGGTCGAAGGACGATATTTTGGAGCGTGTCCAAGACCTGCAGTCTGAGAAAATGACTGAACTTGGTAAATTAGGCAGTTTCTTCATACTTTCATCAGTCGTCGCAACCCAACTTTCTGGCGGCGAATTGATCGAAATCAAAACTACCATCGTTCAATTGGCAATACCAAAGATCTACGTGATCGTCGTTGCTACGGGCTATTGGTGGGCAACTTTAGTATCGAGCCTCATACTGCTTCAATATATTGTTCTCGATGCGGTCGTTTCTAACAACGTTACCGAAGGAACGAGGTACAATGAACTAAAACGCCACCTACGAGGGAAGAAAGGGTATGACCTCTCATCACCACTGAGAAATGGGAACTTACACAGTAGCGCCGGGCTAGATGGGCCAGTGGTAATGCTGACCTACGCGGCACCTATCGCGCTAATGGCGCTACCAATCGGGCTGGCGTTGTGGGCAATTTGTGCTGATACATTCAGAATAATCGCCCTTGCCGAAACTTGGACACTGGTCTGGGGACTCGCCGCTACAGTGCTCGGGGCAATCTACTGCTCAATTGCTTATTTCTTAATGTATTTTGTCCCTATGAGTATCGGGAAAAACTTGCGTGAGATAAGGTGGGGGTTTCTGTCGCCGCTCTACAGTCGTGATGGCTTCCGACACCCTCGAAGTGAGTGTTGGTTGCGCCGTTGAGATAGAACTGACGGGCAGCGCCCGACATAGAGGGCGCTTGCTCCCTCTCGGTGGCAACCCACCCTCTCAAATCACAAAACGGTAGCGATATCCCCAACGTCGCAAAAGCGCCCTCCGGGGGGAGGGTTGAGAGCGTCTTGCAAATGGTCCGGGGGACCATTTGAGTGATCAACGGGCGCAGCCCCGGTGGGCCCTGCCCGGCGCGGCCGGGCGGGATGTTTGGTGAGGGCACGCAAGCCCCGTAGGCCGGGGCCTGCCCCGGCGCACCCCATCCATAAGCGCTGGACGTACAGCATATGTACGCCGTCCATACACCCGTTCCTGCCCCGCAATTTTCCCCTTCATACGCCGCCCTTTTTCTCGCCTCACTCCTGCTGAAGAGCCTTGAGGTAGGCGAGTAGATCGACAATCGGCTGCGATGTCATGATCGGCTGGCCCGTCTCAGCCTTGGTCGCCACGTCCGTACCAGCAAAGAAATCCCCATAAACCGGCATCATGCTGCCGTGGCTGACCAGCGGATCGCGCCCGTCGATGCGCATGATCACACGTAAGGTAGGAAACACGCCCTCGCCGCGCGCGGCCAGCGTTGACAGATCCGCAGGTGGCACCACCAAAGACGGCGACATCGGACCATCGCCGCGTGCGTCCGTGCCGTGGCAGGTCGCACAATAAAAACCAAATAACGCCTCACCCTGCATCGCATCCTGTGCCGCAGCGGGGCAAGCAAGGCCCAAGGCCGTTACCAAAGCAATCAATCGCATCACGTCCTCCTTGATTTGTTGCACTCACATTAGTGGGGGCATCGATCAGGCGCGTTGATGCAAATCAACCCTTACCGCAGGCTCAGGTTGCCAATCACCGCCCGGATCACCGTATCGGTATCATCGCTGTCACCAGAGACAGCCAAACCCACCAGCGCGCCCTTTTCACCCCCAAAGGCGCGGGCGTAGTCTGCGGCCAAATCAACACTTTCGCTATGTGAACCGGTGCCTGCCTGCCGCAGGGCAATCGTCACCCCCTGCCCGCGTGGTCCATAAGGCGACTGGATCACCTGCCCGCGCGCATGGTTGCCGCCCCATGCGTATTGCATGATGCGCACATCATCATTGCCCAACAGGCTGCGAATGTTCGCCCCCTCAAGGCTGGGCGCAATGCTTTCTGGCACAAAGACGAAATAGAGCGAGATATTGCGATCATCGCCGCCCTTTTGGCTAAGGTCCGTTGCTGGCACAGACTGGTCCACGGTCCAGCTCCACGCTGCACCTGACGCTTCCCAATCCATACGGGCAACCCGGCTCCATGCGATCGACACGGACCCGTCAGATACCAGCCCAAGGTTCTGCCCAAAACTATAGTCATTGGAACTGAACAACGACAGGCGCTGTTCCTGCCAGCCGTTTGAAAAACTGATCGGCCCTGCGGTCGCGGCAGCGGCGGACAGAGCGAGGACGGCGGAGAGGATGATGCGCATGAGTGGCTCCTTGCCAGTTGGGTTGGGCCAAGACCTAACCCACTGCGGCCCTCAGGAAAGCAATGCTGCAACGATTTCACGCGATTGTTAGGCTTGGTTACTGCTGGATGCGTTCCAGATAGTCAGTCAACAACAGCAAAGTCATCGGCACCGGCGTGCCCAGCCCATCGTCTTCAACCACAACCGTATCGCCCAGATCACCGGCCCCAAACTCTGGCATTGCGGCACTGAAGTGGGTGCCACGGTCCAGCCCGTCGATGGTGCTCATCACCGCATCACGCGGGAAGACCCCACCATTGGCGGCGGACAGCCCGGTTAGGTCAGGGGGTGTCACGCTCAACCCCCGAGATGCGGGGCCGTTGCCCGTGGCATCCGCCCCGTGACAGGCAGCGCAGTTTTCCAGATAGGCGCTGCGCCCGTCCATGGGTTCCTCGACACATGCGGCCAATCCAAGGGTCGCTAGAATGATCAGGTATTTCATGCTCTGCCTCCTGCTTTTGCCCTATCCTAACAACAGGAGTGGCGCCTTGTCTTGATCTGCATCACATTGGCGGTGAAATCACGCAAAGGATCTGCCATGCACGCCAACATCATGATCATGCTCGCCGCCGGGGTTGGTGTGCCGGTTCTGGCGGCACTGAATGCAGCTCTTGGCCGCCATATCGGATCACCTGCCGTAGCAGCGACGGTATTGTTCATCGTGGCCCTCTGCGTGTCGGCTATCGTCGCACTCCTGACCAATCCACAGGCCGTGGCCAAACTCGCCACTGCCCCAAAACACCTGTTTCTGGCGGGCACATTGGTGGCGTTCTACGTGCTTTCGATCACATGGATCGCGCCCACAATGGGCGTCGGCAACGCGGTGTTCTTTGTATTGCTTGGGCAGTTGATCTCTGCCGCCGCCATTGATCACTTTGGCCTGTTCACTGCACAGCCATCATCGCTGACGCTGACCCGTGCGGCGGGCATCGCGCTGATGGCCGCCGGTGTCTTTGTTACGCAGAAAGCCTGAGGACAGACGCCCAGAGCGCCTCTGGTACATCCACTTCGGTCATCACATGGCGGTCCGCGCCAGGGATGCGCGCACCTTCCTGTGCGGCCACGGCCTCGGCCACGCGGGCGAAACGTGCGCCGAAATCAGCATGGTAAGTACCTGGGTCCATCAGAATATAGAACTGCCCCAAATCATGCGGCTGGCCCTCTGCCACTTTCAGGCCAGAGACATCAATCGAGTTGACCGATCCCGTCATGCCTGCTGCCAATAGTTCTGCCATCAGGCCAAAGCCCCAGCCCTTGTAGCCGCCCGCGCTGACCAGAGCACCTTTGAGGGCGGCGTCCGGGTCTGTTGTCGGTTGCCCGTCGCTGTCGACCGCCCAGCCAAGCGGGATGGTTTCGCCCGCTGCCTTGGCCATTGTGATCTTGCCCAGCGCGACCGCAGAGGTTGAGAAATCGAAGTGCATCACTGGTGCGTCTTCGCCCGGTACGGTCATGGCGATAGGGTTCGTGCCGATCACCCGCGCGTTGCCACCGGGGGGTGCCACAACAGGCGAAGCATTGGTAAAGCCCAGCCCGATCAGGCCCGCCGCTGCAATCTGTTCAGTAAAATACCCCAACGAAGTGCATGTGTGGGCATGGGCCACGGCCAATGTCGCAACACCGTTTTCCAAGGCGGCGGCGATTGCTTCGGGCAAGGCCATCGCAAAGGCGGGTTGGGCAAAGCCCAGTTTTGCGTCAGCCAGCACCGCACTGGGGCGAGGGCGTGACACGGCAGGCGTGACCGTGCCATTGACGCGCCCGGATGCCAGTTGCGTGCAGTAACTTTCCAAATAGTAGAGGCCGCAAATCACATTGCCCAATGCCTCGGCCCGCGCCACGGCTTTGGCTACGGCGGCGGCCTGCATATCGCCCGCGCCATGGGCCGACAGGGCCGCGCGGCTGCGCTCTTCAATCTCAACAACGGAAATACTCATAGGGTCTCCAATATACCTGCGTTCAGCCGGACTTGCCGATCCATGCGTGCCGCCAATTCTAGGTTATGTGTTGCAATCACAGCCGCGAGCCCGGTGTCACGCACCAGGGTCATCAGCGCATCAAACACCCGGTCCGAGGTGTCGGGGTCCAGATTGCCGGTGGGTTCATCCGCCAAAAGCAGCGATGGTGCATTCGCCAGCGCTCGGCAGAACGCCACCCGCTGTTGTTCGCCACCAGACAAAGCCGCCGGGCGATGTGCGGCGCGCTCAGCGATGCCCACACGGTCCAACAGGGCCATGGCCCGCACTTGTGCTTCTATCTCGCCCGCGCCATTGGCCAGTTGCGGCAGGACGATGTTTTCAAGCGCTGTAAATTCGGGCAGCAAGTGGTGGAACTGATAGATGAACCCTACAGTGGCCCGGCGCACAGCGGTGCGCTTGCGGTCCGAAAGGCGGGTCATATCCGTGCCCTCAATCATCACTGTGCCATTGTCCGGCGTGTCCAGCAGGCCGGCAATGTGCAAAAGCGTGGATTTGCCTGCTCCGGAAGGGGCAACCAGTGCGACCACTTCACCGGGGGCCACGTCAAGCGATACACCTTGCAGCACATTCACTTGATTGGGTTTGCCTGCATTGTAGGATTTGGTCAGCCCTGCGACCTGCAACGTGTGATCACTCATAGCGCAAAGCCTCAACCGGGTTCATGCGGGCGGCACGGCGCGCAGGGAAGATAGTGATGATCCACGACAGGCCCAGCGACAGGGACATCGCCTTGATCACATCCACCAGCCGTAGCTCTGCAGGAATGTTGTAGATGCCCCTGATCGACGGATCCCAAACACCACCGCCCGCGACATAGTTCACAAGGCTGAAAATCTGATCGATGTAGATAGCAAAGAGACACCCAAGCACAACGCCCAAGGCCGTGCCGATCGTCCCGATCCCGGCCCCACAGATAAAGAAAATGCGCAGAATTGATCCTTCGGTCAGACCCATCGTGCGCAGGATACCCACATCGCGACCCTTGTTTTTGACCAGCATGATCAACCCACTGATGATATTCATCGAGGCCACAAGCACGAGGATCGACAGGATGATAAACATCACATTGTCCTCAATCGTCAGCGCGCGCAGGAAGCGCCCGACCCGGTCTTGCCAACTAAAGGCCCAAATGCCGGGGCCGGCGGTGTTGGCAATCGTCTGCTTCAGCTCTTCGGATTGATTGAGGTCATCGAGCCTGATTTCCAGCTCATCAGCGACGCCGTCGCGGTTGTAAATCAACTGGGCGACGTCAAAGGGCAAATAGGCGCGCACCTCATCGATTTGAAACCGCCCGGTGGAAAAGATGAAGACCACATCATAGGCGTTACGCCGCGCGGCCTGCCCCATCGGTGTGGCCGCCCCCGAGCGTGTGGTGATTTCAATCCGGTCGCCCACCGTCAAGCCCAGCCTGTTGGCCAGCTCAGACCCCAGCGCAATGCCGTTGGGCAGATCATCAATGTTGCCGACAGTGCGCTCGCTGTCCACGATGGCGTCAGATGCTTTGAGGTCTTCAAGCTTGATCCCATAGATATCCGCCAGCCCGATCCTGTCACCTGCCGACGCCATAGCCTGCCCGCGCACAAGCGGGGCAACGGAGCGCACGCCATCCACGGTCAGGATACGCTCTGCCATTTCAGCATGGTCTTTGATCACTTCACGCGGGCGCATAACCGTGACATGGGCATTTGCCCCTGCAATGGTGTCGATGAATTCAGCCCGGAAGCCCGACCGCACGGCAAGTGTCGCGATCAGCGCGAAGACAGCCAAAGTCACGCCGATCAGGCTGATCCACGTCATAACGCTGACGCCGCCTTCGGCCCGTTTCGCGCGGATATATCGCCAGGCGATCATCCATTCGAATTTGGCAAAGGGTTTGGTGGTTCTCACCTCGGCCATGGCGGCTCCTGCTTGTCATTTGCGCGCAACGTGGGGCGGGAGTGCGCAATGGTCAAGCGTTCTGCTGCTTCACCAGTGATTTCCGGGGGTGAAACTGCCGATGGTGCCGCCCCACGCAACCGATGCGTGATTTATCGTTGGACGCCAGCAAGACGGGGGCGGTTGTCCGGTGTTGTCGATACCAGTTGCGGGCGCATCACCGGCGGGTCATTCTTGACCGCTGGAGCACGGCGTTTGGGCGCGGGCTTGCGCGTCGGTGTGGCTTTGCGGAACGGCCACAAAAGCACCGACAGCACGCCAGCGAAAGCCAACCATCCACCTAAGAACCCAGTACCCGTCGCGGCGGCGCCAGCCGCACTCAACGGCATGGCCGGTGTGAAATCAGCCCAGGTCGCGCGCGCAGTCGCCGTATCCATCATGCGTTGCGGCATCATCACACGCTCTAGAGGGCTGGCCGCCTGCAAAACCATGAGGTTCTCACTCAGCCGGGCATGACGCGCAAAGGTGCCGCGCCACATTGCCACCTGACCTTCCATCAATGGGGTCGTAGACATTTCCTGCAATATCTCTTCGCGGCCCAGACCTTCGGCCAGTGCTGTGTCATCAAAGCCCACAACAACGCGGGTCAATTCATCCACCTGACCGCCCAGGCGTTGCATATATTGCTGCGAGAATTCAGGGAATTGCGACAGGCCAGCCGCCCCGGTCAACCCGCCAACCAGACAAAGAGCTCTGATCATATCAGCGCCCCATTTGGGAATTTCAGTGTCATCTGCTGCCTCGTGACATTTTGTTTTGCCAGCTTAGTAACAGAAATTGGCCTACAAGAGAACGGCGCAGGCAGCTATGCGCGTTCTTCCGCGTCTTTGCGTAGCCAAGCGATCACATTCTGCGCATCCTGATCAGGCGGAAACACTGGATAGAACACCCGCAAGATCGCCCTGTCCCGAACTATCATCGTGAGCCGTTTGTGTAGATGCACCCCTTCAACGTCCATCCCCGGCAGGTTGAGCGCTTTGCCCAGTGCTTGACCATCATCCGAGAGCAAGGCGAATGGCAGGTGCAACCGTTCTGCCGCCTCTTGTTGATAGGTCTGGGTTTGGGTCGACAGCCCAAAAAGGTTCTTCACGCCGTATTCCCGTAGCTCAGCATAATGATCGCGAAAAGCGCAGGATTGCGGCGTGCAGCCGCGCGCGCCGGGGATCTGGTCCCATCTGTCAGGCAGGTCGCGGTCAGGGCGGCCTGTCATGGGGTAGATGTAAATGACGGTCAGCCCGCTGAGCTGGCCGAGGTTTACCGTACCACCGTTCGTGCTAGGCAGGCTCAGGTCAGGCAGGTCCTTACCTTCCAGATGGTCCGCCTTGCCATCATCCGAGGGCGACGGGATCAGTGACCAGTCAACCTCGGTCAGGCTCATGCGATGCCTTCGTATATCTTGGCGATTTTGGCCACGGCCTCTTCGGGTGGCAATTCTTCGCTTTCGCCTGTGCGGCGGCTTGTCAGTTCAACAACACCGTTCTTGAGGCCGCGCGGGCCTACCGTAATCCGCCACGGCAAGCCGATCATATCCATGGCGCCAAACTTGGCCCCTGCACGTTCGTCGCGGTCGTCATAAAGCGGCTCAAGCCCAAGGGCGGTCAATGACGCATAAAGCGCTTCACAGGCTGCATCTGCTGCGTCATCCCCCTGCCGCATGTTCAAGATACCGCAATGGAACGGGGTCACGCCTTCCGGCCAGATGATACCTTTGTCGTCATGGCTGGCCTCAATAATCGCGCCCAACAGACGCGACACACCAATACCGTGCGAGCCCATGTGGACCGGTACTTTGCCACCCTTGCCATCATCAACCTCGGCGCCCATCGCCTCGGAATACTTGGTGCCAAAGTAAAAGATTTGCCCCACTTCGATGCCGCGTGCCGTGCGGCGGCGTTCCTCTGGCACGTCGTTGAACAGCTCCTCATCATGGGTTTCGTCGGTGCGGGCGTAGCGCGAGGTGAACTCCTCCAACACGCTCTGGCACGCGGCGTGGTCGTCAAAGTCGACATCGCGGTTGCCAAATTTCAGGTCGGTGATCTCGCTGTCATAGAACACTTCGCTTTCGCCTGTGTCGGCCAGCACGAGGAACTCATGCGTGTTGTCGCCCCCAATCGGACCACTATCCGCGCGCATCGGGATCGCCTGCAGGCCCATGCGTTCATAGGTGCGCAGATAGCTGACCAGATGGCGGTTGTAGGCGTGCAGCGCATCTTCTTTGGTCAGGTCAAAGTTATAGCCATCTTTCATATAGAATTCACGGCCGCGCATCACACCAAAGCGCGGGCGGACCTCATCGCGGAACTTCCACTGGATTTGGTAAAGGGTCAGCGGCAGGTCTTTGTAGCTGTTCACATGGGCGCGGAAGATATCCGTCACCATTTCTTCTGCCGTTGGCGTGAACAACATATCACGCCCACCCCGGTCCTTAATGCGCAACATTTCTTCGCCGTAAGCATCATAGCGTCCGCTTTCGCGCCAAAGGTCGGCGGACTGGATCGTCGGCATCTGAATGGCGATATGCCCCGCACGCGCCTGTTCTTCATGCACGATGTTTTCGATCTTGCGCAGCACCTTAAAACCAAGCGGCAACCACGAATAAATCCCCGCGCTGGCCTGTTTGATCATCCCGGCCTGCAACATGTAGCGATGGCTGACAATCTGCGCCTCGCGCGGCGTTTCTTTCAGAACAGGGAGGAAATAGCGGCTCAGGCGCATTGGATTGACCTTTATGGAAAGCAAATGTTGGCGTTTGGTGTAAGCCGGGCTGCGGGCCCTCGCAAGCACTCAGATCACAGATTGGCGATGCGGCAGAATAAATCTGAGGGTTCAGGCGTAAGTCCTGTAATACTTACGCAATCAAAGGATCACCGCCGATGTCCCGCTTTCCGAACCTCGCCCTTGCCATTTTGCTGCTTTTTCCGGTCATGGCCACCGCGGCACCTGTCAACTATGCCCTGCAACCTGACCGCTCAGAGGTGGGGTTTAACTATACGCTATCGGGCGCACAGAACCGCGGCACGATGCCCGTATCACAGGCAAGCATCCAGATTGACTTCGATACGTTCACCGCATCATCGGTAGTCGCCTCGGTTGACGTGCGCGGCGCACGTACCGGTCTGATCTTTGCGACTGAAGCCCTGAAGGCAAGCAGCGTGCTGGATGCCCGCAACCATCCCACGATCCGCTTCCAATCCACAGCGATCCGCCCCAATGACCTGCGCAATCTATCGGCAGGCGGCAAGATCGACGGGCTGTTGACGATCCGGGGTATCACCCAACCAGTGACACTGGATGCATCTTTGTTTCGCCAGCAGGGCACAGAAGCTGGTGATCTGAGCCAGCTCAGCTTTCGGATCAGCGGGGCCGTTAGTCGGTCGGCGTTTGGGGCAAGTGGCTATAGCGATCTTGTGGCTGACACGATCGAGCTTGATATCGCAGCACGCGTTGTCAGGGCAGAGTAATTTGCCCCCAGCCCTTGCAGGACCAAGCTGCATGCCGCATCTATTGCGGTAAGCAATTACGGATGAAACATGGCACTTCCTGTCGGACAACAAGCAAAATACTGGGGCATTGCAACGGCTGTCTTTCTTATTGCGCTTTGGTTTCTGGGCGATGTGATTTTGCCATTTGTACTGGGCGGGGCCATTGCCTATTGCCTTGATCCGATTGCGGACAGGCTGGAACGGGCGGGATGCAGCCGCATCGCTGCCGTTGCAATCATTACCCTGACAGCCGTTTTGGTGTTCATCCCGCTTTTGTTTCTGATCATCGCAAATCTGGTGGAACAGATGACACTGCTGATCAACACCGCGCCAGAGCTGTTCGATACCGTCAGCGCCGGGCTCAAAGAACGCTTTCCACAACTTTTCGACGAAGAAAGTGCCGCATATCAGCAGCTTATCGCGCTGCGCGAGGCGGTCCAAGCCAGAGGCGGCGAATTGGTCAACGGGGTTCTGTCCTCGGCGTTGGGGCTAATCAACATCATTGTTTTGGTCGTGATTGTGCCGGTTGTGGCCATCTATATGCTGCTTGACTGGGACAATATGACAGCGAAGATCGATGAGATGCTGCCCCGCGACCATGTTGAAACGATCCGGGGCATCGCGCGCGATATCGATGCGACGCTGGCGTCCTTCATTCGGGGCCAAGGCACCGTTTGTCTGATCCTTGGAACCTACTATGCTGTCGCTCTGATGATTGCCGGGCTGAATTTTGGACTGATTGTCGGGTTCATTGCCGGGCTCATTACCTTCATTCCTTATGTTGGCGCATTGGTGGGTGGCGTTCTGGCTATTGGTCTTGCCTTGTTCCAATTCTGGGGCTCGGTCGAGGTCACCGACGGCGACACCATCACTTATGCCACCAACTGGCTGCGGATCGGGATTGTCGCAGGCATCTTCGGTGTTGGGCAGTTTTTGGAAGGGAACATTCTGACACCGAAATTGGTGGGAAGTTCCGTTGGCCTGCACCCTGTCTGGCTGCTTTTTGCTTTGTCGGTTTTTGGATCGCTCTTTGGATTTGTTGGCATGCTTGTTGCTGTGCCAATTGCAGCGATGATCGGCGTGGTCGCCCGCTGGGGGGTGGTGCAATATAAGCAAAGCCTGCTTTATCGCGGGCAATCCTGAATGACTAATCAGCTTGTTTTTGACTGGCCCACCGGTGTGGCCCTTGGGCCGGATGATTTCTTTGTCTCCGAGGCCAATGCAAAGGCGGCATCCCTGATGGCCTCCCCTGATGATTGGCCCGAACGCAAACTGGTCGTCGCCGGGCCCGCGGGATGCGGCAAAAGCCATCTTGCGCGGATTTTCCAAGGGCAAACCGGGGCATCGCTGATCAACGCGCGTGACGTTACGCCTGCCTATATGCCGTCCTGCGACATGGTGGTGATCGAAGATATGGAACAACTACCCCAACCGGCGGAAGAGCATATCTTTCACCTGCACAACAACCTGCGCGCGGGCGGCGGCACCCTGATGATGACGGCACAAACACCGCCCAGTCGCTGGCCCATCGCCTTGCCTGATCTGCGCAGCCGCATGGAGGCCGCCACCGTCGTCCAGATCGACGACCCCGATGATGCGCTTTTGTCGGCGCTGATCATGAAACTGTTTGCAGACCGGCAGATCATGCCAAAACCCGAATTGGTCAGCTATCTAGCCACTCGGATTGAGCGCTCCTTTGCTGCGGCTTCTGATATCGTGGCGCGGCTGGATGCCGCCGCTTTGGCCGAAGGGCGCAGCATCAACCGGGGTCTCGCGGCGAGCTTACTGGACAAGCCCGCCTAAACCCCTGATACTTGTCATAGAACCGCAACAAAGGCGGTCCAAAAGGCCCCATGACCAACGCTGACTTTCTTGAAGGGGACTTTCCGTCCCCGACCACACTCGATATCGACATCAAAAGCCCCGCGCGTTTTGTGAACCGCGAACTAAGCTGGCTAAGCTTTAACTGGCGCGTGCTGGAAGAGGCCGAGAACCCGCGCGTGCCCTTGCTGGAACGGCTGCGGTTCCTGTCGATATCCGCCACTAACCTTGATGAATTCTACACCGTCCGGGTTGCTGGCCTGCGAGAGCTGACGAATGAGGGCAATGTAACGCCTGGCCTTGATGGCCGCACACCTGCCGAACAACTAACCGTCATCGATCTGGATGCGCGCAGCCTAATGGCGCGCCAGCAGGCAGTTTTCATTGCCCTGCAGTCCGAGATGGCAGCACAGGATATCCATATCCTTGCGCAAAAGGACCTCAGTGAAGCCGATGTCGCCTACCTCGAAGATGTGTTTATCGAACAAGTCTTCCCGGTATTGTCGCCCCTCGCGATTGACCCCGCACACCCGTTCCCGTTCCTGCCCAACGAAGGCTTTGCACTTGCGCTGCAATTAGAGCGGCCCAGCGACAAGCGCCAATTGCGGTCCTTGCTGCCAGTCCCTGCGCAGATCGACCGCTTTGTGGCCCTACCGACCGACAAGGGCCATCGGTTTCTGCCGCTCGAAGAATTGTTGCTGCTTAACATCTCGCGGCTATTTCCGGGATACAAAACAAAGGGCAGCTGTGCCTTCAAAGTGCTGCGCGACAGCGACCTGGAACTTGAGGATGAGGCCGAAGACCTTGTGCGCGAATTTGAAACCGCGTTGAAACGGCGCCGCCGCGGCGAGGTGGTGCGTCTGAAACTCTCTGCCGGCGCGCCAACCGCGCTCAAATCGTTGATCATGTCCGAACTACATGTGACCGAAGAAACCGTCGTCGAAGTGGACGGGTTGATCGGTATCGCCGATCTGGGAGAACTGGTGCTGGACAGCAGGCCAGAGTTGCTCTGGCCAACCTTTGCACCGCGTGTGCCGGAACGGGTTCAGGACCACGATGGCGATATGTTCGCGGCCATCCGGCAAAAGGACATGCTGTTACACCACCCCTATGAGACCTTCGATATGGTGGTGCGTTTCCTGACCCAGGCCGCACGTGATCCCAACGTGGTGGCGATCAAACAAACACTTTATCGGACCTCCAAACGTTCCCCCATTGTCGAAGCGCTCTGCGAAGCGGCCGAGGACGGAAAATCTGTAACGGCTCTGGTCGAATTGAAAGCCCGCTTTGACGAAGCCGCCAACATCCGCCAATCACGGCGGCTGGAACGGGCTGGCGCCCATGTGGTTTACGGATTCCTGAATTACAAAACCCACGCCAAGATCAGCACCGTAGTGCGCCGCGAGGGCGAGAAATTGGTGACCTACACGCATTTCGGCACCGGCAACTACCATCCGATTACGGCCCGAATCTACACGGATCTAAGCCTCTTCACTTGCGATGCCAAACTGGGGCGCGATGCGACGAAGGTCTTCAACTACCTGTCCGGTTACGCACAACCCGAGGGGCTGGAAAACCTGTCGATCTCACCGCTCACGCTGAAAGAAACCCTGCTTGATCGGATCGCGGCAGAGGCTGAAAATGCGCAAGCGGGTAAACCCGCGATGATCTGGGCCAAGATGAACTCCCTGATCGACAGTGACGTGATTGACGCGCTTTATGCGGCCAGTCAGGCGGGCGTGCAGATCAGCCTTGTTGTACGCGGCATCTGCGGGCTGCGGCCCGGTGTGAAGGGGTTGTCCGAAAACATCCGCGTCAAATCTGTTGTAGGGCGTTTCTTGGAACACTCGCGGATAGTCTGCTTTGGCAATGGGCAGGCGCTGCCTTCCAAAAAAGCAAAGGTCTACATGAGTTCCGCCGACTGGATGGGCCGTAACCTAAACCGCCGGGTTGAAACGCTGGTTGAGATCAAGAACACGACGGTCAAGGCCCAGATCGTGCGTCAGATTATGGCGGCAAACATGGCCGATGTGGCACAAAGTTGGGTCATGGCCGCCGACGGAAGTTTTCAGCGCGGCAAGGTGGATGAAGGTGCATTTGCGTTCAACTGCCACCGCTTCTTTATGGAAAACCCATCGCTGTCAGGACGCGGATCAGCAGGTGCATCCGATGTGCCGCAGTTAACGCATGAGGATGACTAGGCTGCGTTTTATGGGGTTACTCAAACCCGACTGCATCTTGTTGTGAACCAACGCGGACAGCGTAAAGCCCGCATTGCGGGTCAGATCACGCGATACAATCTCTAGATTGTCGTATTTCTTAAGTGCCGGGTGCATTTTTTGTCAGGTTCAGTTCATATTGAAGTGCGATCGCTTTTGTTGTCTGGACCATGATTTCAACCCACCCCACTGGCAACCGCATTTATTGCGGGCTGGATGATTGACGCTGATTGCCCGACAGCCCATTGTTGCAGCGGGGTAAGAGCTGCGAGCACATGACGCAACCATCAAACGTTGAAACGATCGACTGGGGGCCTTTTGGGCGCCCCTTGTTTGAAGATGCCGCAGCCAAGGGCCTGAGCCGGGTTGGCGTAATCGATGTCGGCTCGAACTCTGTCCGATTAGTTGTGTTTGATGGCGCGGCGCGTTCGCCTGCCTATTTCTACAATGAAAAAATCATGTGTGCGCTGGGGGCCGGTCTGACCCAAACCGGGCACCTGAACCCTAAAGGCCGTTTGCGTGCCCTTTCGGCGATCCGACGTTTTGCCGCATTGGCCGAAGGCATGGGCATACCAACCCTGACGGCAGTCGCCACCGCTGCGGTGCGTGAAGCCTCTGACGGCAAGGATTTTCAGGACCATGTGCTGCGCGAAACCGGCATCAAGCTCTGGATCATTGACGGCAAGGAAGAGGCGCGATTGTCGGCACAGGGCGTCCTGTTGGGATGGCCGGGTAGCTATGGGTTGGTTTGCGACATTGGTGGATCGTCCATGGAATTGGCGGATCTTGCCGAGGGCCGCGTTGGGCGGCGCGTGACATCGGCGCTTGGCCCGCTGAAGCTGCGCGAAATCAAGGGCGGCAAGAAAGCCGTCAAAGCGCATGTGCGCGAAGTGATGGCAAAGCTGCATGACGATATGGATAACGTCACCGGCATGCGCTTGTTCCTTGTCGGCGGATCATGGCGGGCGATTGCGCGCGTCGATATGGAGCGGCGCAGTTACCCGCTGACCGTCTTGCACGAATACCGCATGACCGCACGGCAAATCAGTAAGACGGCCGAATACATCCGCAAATCAAACCTGCAAGACCTGCGCAGTCGCTGCAATATTTCGGACAGCCGGATGTCGCTGGTCCCGCTGGCCTCGATCGTGCTTAAGGAACTGATCCGCACCTTCAAGCCCAAGGATGTTGCCGTGTCATCCTATGGCATCCGCGAAGGGATGCTGTACGAACAGATGCCCCGTGAACTGCGCGAACGTGATCCACTGATCGAGGCCTGCCGCTTTGCCGAGGCCAAGGATGCGCGTCTGCCCGGTTTTGGTCGGGTCCTTTATGATTTTGTGAAACCGCTGTTCCCGCGTGCCAACTGGCAACGCAAGCGTATCATCAAGGCGGCGTGCCTTTTACATGACGTCAGCTGGCGCGCGCATCCCGACTACCGGGCCGAGGTGACGTTTGACAACGCCACCCGCGCCAACCTTGGTGGTCTCAAGCATTACGAACGAGTGTTGCTGGGGCTTGCGCTGATGAACCGCTACACCAGCAAGATAAGCAATTCGCGGTTTGATCCGCTTTTTGAGATGCTTGATGAGGGTCAGATCAAAGAGGCTGAAATTCTTGGCCGGGCGATGCGTCTTGGGGCGATGCTCTGGCTGACTGCAGACGAAGAACCCGGCACGCTGAAATGGAAACCCAAGTCGCGCGAATTGACACTGCGGCTGACCCAACACGCGCGTCCACTTTTCGGCGAGGTGGCCGAGGCCCGGTTTGCAGCACTGGCCACCGCGATGGGAGCAACCGGAAACGTCAAGTTTACCAAATAGATACTGATATCAAATCACGTCGATAACGCGCTCTGCGAATCGCCTCAAAATTGAAATTTTTTGAAAGAAAAACAACTCAAAATAGTATCGGCAGAATCACAAACCTGTACATATTATCCACAACAGGCACTAAATGTATGCGCATGAGGGTCACTGTTCCCTCAATCGACACAGTGTCGCCACGTATCTGCCCGAAAGTTGCCATTGTTCACCGGCTTCCTCTACTCTAGTCTTATCGGGCAGCTGTAGTTGAGCGTGCCCGCGTTTTGTTACATGGTTCGAATTAGGTTAAATAGTGATGTTGGACGGTAGACAGGTGTGTGCGGAAGTTCTGAGTTTTGATGTATCGACAGTGGCCCTCAAAGGTGCCCGCGATTATCAAGAAGACAGCTTCATTTCCAATTTTGCGCTCGGTCAGGATACAGGGTTTGCTGTGTTGGCAGACGGTATGGGCGGCCATACATCGGGGCATGTTGCCAGCACGCTGGTGGTGTCCGAAATGTTTGCGCAGCTCAAGATCAAGGATCAGATGCTTGATGAGGGTGTCCTGAACATTCCCTCCACACTGGAAACAGCCGCCGAGGCCGCAAATGCGCGCGTTTCGCAACATGTTTCAGAAGATGACGAAGCCCACGGCATGGGCGCAACCCTGCTGTCGGTTGTGATCCGGCAAGAAAAACTCTTTTGGATCTCGGTGGGCGATTCACCTTTGCTGCTGTTCCGCGACGGTGCCCTGCGCCAGTTGAATAAAGATCACTCCATGGCCCCTGAAATTGACATGATGGTCAAAGCCGGCGCCATGTCCGAGGAAGTCGGGCGCGATCATCCGGATCGCAATACGCTAACGTCGGCCATTACCGGTGGCAAAATTCGAAAGATCGACTGCCCCGAGCACCCCGTTACCTTGCTGCCTGATGACATCCTGATCGTTGCAAGTGACGGCATCCAGTATCTGTCGAATGAGGTTATTGCGCGTACGCTCAAGCAGACCCAATCCGGGCGCAGCGTCGACATCGCCAATGCGCTGGTCGAAGAGATCGAAGAACTCAACGATCCAGAGCAGGACAACACGGCCTGCCTGATCTTCAAGGTGAGCGTGAGCCTGCAGGAACAGCCTATTGCTGTGGACATTGTCGACAAGCCAGTACTGGCCACTGCCCCCGAGAAAGTGGCGGAGCGTAAGCCATCACGTATCGTGCGCATTGTACCAAAGAAGCCCAAAGCCGAAGAACTTGCCGTCGAAGAACGCCCTGAGGCGCAAGAGACATCTGCGTTTGATGTGGAAGAAGAGCACCACGAGGATGCGCTCGCCGCGGGTGAGCGACGCAAGGCCTATTGGTATCGTGGGCAGCGGTTCTACAAGGACTGAACCACGGGGCACTGTTCCGCTGCACAAAGGCGCGTTGCGATTTAGGTTCTTAGGCGAACTGCTTTAGGCTAGGTCCAACACGACCGGAAAGTGATCTGACGACGCCAAGAGCGCCTCGCGCAATACTGGGTCGGCGTAGCACTCGGGATGGTCAAACGGGTGCCAGATTTGCCACTGCGGGTCACGCGCATGCACGCCCGGCGACACCATCACATAGTCCAACAGCGCCTGTAGAAATGGCTGGCCTTTGCGTTTGAAACGGGCCGTTGTGGGCGCCGCCCCGATGCGCCGCCCCAGCGCCATGCGGGCATGTGGATCAAACAGGGGGATGCCTTCCCCCTCGCCCAGAACAATCTCTACTCCGGAGCGACCAAAGAGCTTTTCGTATTCGTCCAGCCCCGGACCATCGTTGAAATCGCCCAGAACGATCAGGTCATCGCCCGCCTCTAGATGGGTCGCCACGCGACGCCGCAACCAGATGCATTGCGCCAATTGCTTGCGTCTGTTCTGGATGGAAATGCGGGTCGCTTCGGCCTCATCGCGCGCGCCATGCGGCGCTTTGGATTTTGCATGCACACCGATCAGGCGCAGTGGGCCCATGGCGGTCTCCAACGCCACTTCCAGCGGGGGCTTGGACCAGACGATCGGGTCAGGATGGGCGTCAATGTCAACATCCATGGCGAATGCGCCGTCAAAGCGCGGCGCATCATCGGTTCCTTGTGGATCATGCCGTGCTGTGACCGTGTCGGGGTCATAAAGCAGCGCAATTTCCTGCTGTGTGTCATTGGCGAACCCTATCAGGGCCTCACGAGCCCGCAGGCCAAAGCGCAACGCGAAATGCTCTAACGCTTTGATCGAGCTGCGATGTCGGCTGGTATCGGGGGCCTCAATGATCATTACGACATCAGCATCCAACGCGGCAAAGACATGCCCCAAACCGGCGGTTTGCTGGGCCTTGGTCACATCCCAGCGGGATGACCAACTGCCATCATCGATCAACTGGCCATCATCATCAAACAGGCTATTGAACCATTCCACATTGTAGGTGGCGATCCTCACGCTGCTTTTCCGCCCTGAATTTCTTCCCAGGCGCGGTTGATGGCTACCATGCGTCGCTCGGCCAGTTTGATGGCCTCCTGAGGTACACCGCGGGCCAGCATCTGATCTGGGTGGGTTTCACGGACCAGTTTGCGCCACGCCGCGCGGACCTCGTCCATGGGTGCGTCGGGATCAACGCCGAGTACATCGAAAGGATCGCGGTCAGCTTCGGCCACAAACTGTGCGCGGATGCCACGAAAGCGCCGCTCATCAAAGCCAAATATCTGCGCCACCTCATGCAGGAAATCATCCTCTTTGGGATGATAGACACCATCTGCCACCGCAATGTGAAACAGTCCCTCTAGCAAGTCGCAAAGCGGACGGTCGTCACTGCCATACATCGCCTTGATGCGACGCGCATAGGTGTCATACCCCGCCACGTCCTGACGGGCGAGGTTGAAGACACGCGCTGCGTTCACTTCTTCCTCTGGCGGGATCACGAACACCTCGCGGAAGGCCACAACCTCATCCTTGGTCACCAACCCGTCTGCCTTGGCCATCTTTGCACCCAGTGCGATCACTGCAATAGCAAAGGCCACAGTCCGGTCAGGATCTGTGCGCAGTTTCTCAAAGATAGCCAAAAGACCCTCGCCACTGGCAAGGGCCGAGATCGCCTCAGCAATGCGCGACCAAATCGACATGGGGTGCTGCCTTTCAGAGTAATTTCTGCATCAAAACAAGATCGAACCAACGCCCGAACTTGAACCCGACTTGGGGCAGCGTTGCAACCTCTTCAAATCCCAGTCGGGCGTGAAATTGCACAGCACCTGTATTTTCGGCGCTACAACCGGCAAACATCGAGTGCTTTCCTGCGGCCTTGGCGTGATCCAGCAATGCCAGCATCAGTGCGCGTCCACCGCCCTGACCATGCCCATCGGCATGCAGCATGATCGTATGCTCGACGGTGAAGCGATACCCCTGCCCACCGCGAAAGGGGAAATAGCGTGCAAAGCCCAGCACCTGATCATCTTGCACCCAGACAAGACAGTCTTTGGCGGTCAAATCGATAACTTCGGCAACGGTTTTCTCGACAGGGTTGAAGGTGATCACGGTCTCGCGGATTGCGCGATTCCAGATATCAGCGATTTGAGGGGCATCGGCAGGCGCGGCAGGTCGGATCTTCATAAGGTTCTGACACCGGCAGGCGTGTCAAATGTGGCCTTCATGGCAGACCGACCCGCGTGCAGCGTTACCCGATCATCAGTGAGTGCCATCATGTCGCGCAACTGCTCTGCCAGGGGATGTGTCACCTCAAGCCCGATCAGGCGGCACCCGCTGGTGGGCAGTCGGTCTGCGGGATGATGGGTGCCCTTGGCCCATTTGATCAGCGTCGGAAACGCGCCATCATAGGGAAGACTACCATCGTCAGGGACTGTGATTTGCCATGACAGATCACCACGTGTCAGCGCTTGCGGTGTCCCGACAGCGGCAGGGGCCTTGGCCACGGCGGCGTCCAGATCATCGGTCTGGCAAATCCAATTCGCCAAACGGGGCGGGCCGCTGAACTGCGCCAGATCAAACCACGTATGTCCGGCCTCGGGCACAGCCCCTGCCTCAACCGCGATCACTTCCAGATAAAGCCCATCCGCCAACCCAAACAGCGTGTTATGCGTGCCATAGCGGGCATGTTGCCCGCCGGGTTGCATCTTTACACCCAGTTGACGCTCGACCCAAGCCGTCCCTTTGTCCAAAGACACGCAAGCAACGGCAAGATGATCGAGTGTCAGCATAGGCGCACTATGCTAGGTGCGCGCCGCCCGGATCAACCCAAGAATATCTTCCGCTGCCTTGGGAATATTGGTGCCCGGTCCAAAGATCGCCTTCACACCGCTGTCATAAAGGAACTGATAATCCTGCTGCGGAATAACCCCACCACAAATGACGATGATATCCTCGGCACCTGCATCCTTCAGCGCTTGTACCAGTTTAGGTGCCAGCGTCTTATGCCCCGCCGCCTGAGAGCTGATCCCGATCACATGCACGTCATTGTCGATGGCATCCTGTGCGGCCTCAGCCGGGGTCTGGAACAATGGTCCGACATCCACGTCAAAGCCGATATCGGCAAAGGCCGTCGCAATGACCTTTGCGCCGCGGTCATGCCCGTCCTGCCCCATCTTCACGACCAGCATGCGCGGCCTGCGGCCTTCTTCTTCGGCAAAAGCCTCGACGCTGGACTGAATAGCCGCGAACCCTTCGTCGCCTTCATAGGCTGCGCCATAGACGCCTGCCAAAGTCTTTACCTCGGCGCGGTGCCGTCCGAATGCTTTTTCCATTGCCATGCTAATCTCTCCAACAGTGGCGCGGGCGCGTGATGCTTCGACCGCTGCCTCCAACAGGTTGCCGCCTTCCGTGGCGCGGCGGGTGAGTTCCGCGAGCGCCGCTTTGCAAGCCGCATCGTCGCGGGCAGCCTTCGTGGCCTCAATCCGCGTGATTTGGGAAAGCCGTACCGCATCGTTGTCGATGTCTAGAATGTCGATCGGGTCTTCATTGTCCTTGCGGTATTTGTTGACGCCGACAACGACCTCGGTCCCCCGATCAATGCCTGCCTGGCGCTTCGCTGCGGTTTCCTCAATACGCAGTTTAGGCATGCCAGAGGCCACGGCCTTGGTCATGCCACCCAAGTCTTCAACCTCTTCAATCAAAGCCCAGGCGGCCTCGGCCAATTCATGCGTCAAATTCTCGACGTAGTACGATCCGGCCAGCGGATCGACCACATTGGTCACACCGGTTTCCTCTTGCAAGATCAGCTGCGTGTTCCGTGCAATCCGCGCGCTGAACTCTGTCGGCAGCGCAATCGCCTCATCCAACGCGTTGGTATGCAGCGACTGCGTACCTCCCAGCACCGCACTCATCGCCTCATAAGCCGTGCGGATCACGTTGTTATACGGGTCCTGTTCCTGCAACGACACGCCAGAGGTCTGGCAATGGGTGCGCAGCATCGATGATTTGGGGTTCTTAGGCTCGAATTCCGCCATGATCCGCGACCAGAGCAGACGGGCGGCGCGCAATTTGGCGGCCTCCATGAAGAAATTCATGCCAATAGCAAAGAAGAACGACAATCGCCCGGCAAACTGATCAACATCCATGCCACGCGCAATCGCGGTGCGGACGTATTCGCGCCCATCGGCCAGCGTATAGGCCAGCTCTTGGACAAGGTTCGCGCCTGCCTCTTGCATATGGTAGCCGCTGATCGAGATAGAGTTGAACTTGGGCATCTCACCTGTCGTATATTCAATAATATCCGCAATGATGCGCATCGAAGGTTCAGGCGGATATACGTAAGTATTCCGCACCATAAATTCCTTCAGAATGTCATTCTGAATGGTGCCTGACAGCACATTGCGCGGGTGCCCCTGTTCTTCCCCGGCGACAATGAAATTGGCGAGGATTGGGATAACCGCGCCATTCATGGTCATGGACACGCTGACCTTGTCCAGCGGAATGCCATCAAAGAGGATTTTCATATCCTCCACGCTGTCAATCGCCACACCAGCCTTGCCGACATCACCTTCAACACGGGGGTGATCGCTGTCGTAGCCCCGGTGGGTCGCCAGATCGAAAGCAACGGACACACCTTGCTGCCCGGCCGCAAGCGCTTTGCGATAGAACGCATTCGATTCTTCCGCCGTCGAAAACCCGGCATATTGCCTGATCGTCCAAGGACGGCCTGCATACATCGTGGCCTTCACGCCGCGCGTGAACGGGGCCTCGCCGGGGATACCGCCCATATGCGGCAATCCGTCCGTATCACCGGATGTATAAAGCGGCTGGACGGGGATGCCTTCCAGCGTATCCCATGTCAGCGCCTCCAAAGGCTTGCCACGCAGTTCTTTGCGGGCAATCTCTTCCCATGTTTTCTTATCAGACATTTACACCTCCGGCGGTGGTTTGGCGTTGGAACACGGATTTGTTTGCAGCAAACAGCACTTGCCCCTTAGATTTTGGCGCGAGCGTCTCTATATCTACTGTCATGAAGTTATTGATGAACATTGTGCTTGCCGCATTGGTTGCCCTGCCAGCCGCCGCGCAGGACCAAACCGTCCTTGAACGCTGGGAAGAAGACCGCACACAGGTCTTTGACGGGGCCGAAATCACACTGGATGATCTGAACTGGATGGCGCGTCCATTGGTGATCTTTGCTGATACGCCCAATGATCCGCGTTTCCAGCAGCAAATGGATCTATTGCTGGCGGACGTCGACCAACTGGCCGAACGCGATGTCATTCTGATCACCGACACGGACCGGTCCGTCATGACCGATCTTCGGACCGAATTACGCCCACGCGGGTACATGATGACCTTGATCGGCAAAGATGGCCGCGTGGCCCTGCGCAAGCCCGCACCATGGAGCGTGCGCGAGTTGTCACGCTCCATCGACAAGATGCCACTGCGGCAGCAGGAAATCAGCGACCGCAGGTTGGTTGGGCAGTAGCCGATCATTCGAATTCCATGATCACTTCGTCCACGGCAAGGCTGTCGCCCGCACTGGCCTTGATCGCCTTAACCGTACCCTTCTTTTCGGCGCGCAAGATATTCTCCATCTTCATCGCCTCAACAGTACAAAGCGCTTGGCCTTCCTGCACCTCGTCGCCTTCGGCCACGTCAACCTTCACGATCAGACCGGGCATCGGACAAAGCAGGTATTTCGACGTATCAGGCGGCAGTTTTTCAGGCATGAGTGCTGCCAATTCTGCCTGACGTGGGGTGCGGACATGTACCTTTAGGTCAGCGCCGCGATACCGCACACGGAACCCGCCTGAGATCTTGCCGATCTTAAGCACCAAAGGTGCCCCATCCACGCTCAAACGTGCCAGTGGATCGCCGGGTGTCCAGTCACTTTCCACCCGCAATGTCTTGCCGTTGATGGTGACATCCGCGCCTGTCTTTTCAGCGTTGATCTTTACGTCATGAGCATGACCTTGCAGCTTGACCACCCAATCCTCGCCTACATGGCGTTCATGGTTGTCCATCCGTCCTGAGATGCGGGTACGCCGAATTTCGGCGACACGGTGCATTGCGGCAGCAGCGGCAGCAATCCGCTCGCAGGCGTCTTCGTCAAGCGTTACGCCTTCAAAGCCATCGGGGTATTCTTCCTCGATAAAGGCGGTTGTCATGTTCCCGCTGGTGAATTTTTCATGGTCATAGACTGCCGCCAGGAACGGCAGGTTATGCCCGATCCCTTCCAGCTCAAACCCATCCAGTGCCAGACGCATTTCTTCAATCGCGGTGGCACGATCCGGCGCCCATGTGCAAAGCTTGGCAATCATGGGGTCATAATACATGCTGATTTCGCCGCCCTCAAAGACGCCTGTGTCGTTGCGCACGGCACGTGCCGCTGTCGCTTCTTCCGCAGGCGGGCGATAGCGGGTCAGGCGCCCAATAGAGGGCAGGAAGTTGCGATAAGGATCTTCGGCATAAAGGCGGCTTTCCATCGCCCAACCGTTGATTTTCAGATCATCCTGCGCAAACGGCAGCTTTTCCCCTGCGGCCACGCGGATCATCTGTTCAACCAGATCAATGCCGGTGATCAACTCGGTCACAGGGTGTTCAACCTGCAACCGCGTGTTCATTTCGAGGAAATAGAAGTTGCGGTCGCCATCGACGATGAATTCCACAGTTCCGGCGCTGGCATAGCCCACGGCTTGCGCCAATGCGACGGATTGCTCCCCCATTGCCTTGCGGGTCGCCTCATCCAGAAACGGGCTGGGCGCTTCTTCGATGACTTTCTGGTTGCGGCGCTGGATCGAGCATTCGCGCTCGTGCAGATAAACTGCGTTGCCATGACTATCGGCCAGCACCTGAATTTCAATGTGGCGAGGCTGGGTGACAAACTTTTCGATAAAGATACGGTCGTCGCCAAAGCTGTTAGCGGCTTCGTTTTTGGACGACTGAAACCCTTCGCGGGCCTCGTTATCATTCCATGCAATGCGCATCCCCTTGCCGCCGCCACCGGCAGAGGCTTTGATCATCACTGGATAACCAACCTGATTGGAAATCTTCACCGCCTCTTCGGCATCCTCGATCAGCCCCATGTATCCGGGGACCGTCGATACATTGGCGTCCTGCGCGATCTTCTTGGACGTGATCTTGTCGCCCATGGATTCGATCGCCCCCTTTGGTGGGCCGATGAAAGCAACGCCAGCCGCTTCAAGCGCATCTGCGAATTTGGGGTTCTCAGACAGGAAACCATAGCCGGGATGCACTGCCTCTGCTCCGGTCTGCTTGATCGCCTCCATCACCTTGTCGATGACAATGTAGGATTGGTTGGCCGGGGGCGGGCCGATATGCACGGCTTCGTCCGCCATCTTTACATGCAGCGCATTGCGGTCGGCATCAGAATAGATCGCAACCGTCTGGATACCCATCTTGCGCGCGGTCTTGATGACCCGGCAGGCGATTTCACCACGGTTAGCGATGAGGATTTTCTTGAACATGTTTCTTGCCCCTAGAATGCAAAAACCGCCGCAGGGGTATGTCCCCAACGGCGGTTTCCAGAATTGATACGCCCGTGGTGGGCGCGTGTGTCTACCTTAACGGCAGCCGTTGATGCCTGCGTCGTCGCAAAGCACGCCAGCAGCTGCACCGGCAAGCATCGTGCCTGTGCGATCAGTGCCGAGAACTTCTGCGGCAACAAGGCCAGCGCCTGCGCCTGCAACGCCACGCTCTGCGTCGCCCTCAAGGCAACCTGCCAAACCAAATACTGCCACTGTCGCGAGGATGATTGATGTCTTTTGCATAATCTTACGCCTATCGTTGTTATCTGTGTCGCACCGGAATTGACGCGATCCGTGGGCCGATCAATAGCCAGATCAGCCTGATATCCAATATCAACCGCATTATTTCCTACCAATCGGCGAAAAACCGTCATCGGCCTGCTTGGTGAGTAAGCAGGCCGATCAGGGGAGGGGTAACGGTGTAGTGAAGTAGAATTGATGGACTTGTTGGTGACCATCTCTTCTAAACTTAGATTGACGCATCCGGATGTCAACGAAAAGCTGCCAAATGCACGCCGTAGATCATCGGCGGAATCCCGCTCGGCTTGTGGAGTGATCGCTGAACTCATCCGCCACGCAGCCATGATCAAAGCACCACTTCTGGAAAGTTCTGGCGGGCAATGGTCGCATCGATGCGCAAAAGCGCTTCGTAGCTGGCAGGATCAAACGGGTCTTCGGCGGGAATCACTTCGCGGCCCAAAAGCCAGCTCAGACGGCCCGCATCCAGGTTGCCGCGCACAAAGGGCTCTTCGCCGAAATGTTCCCACAACGCCTGCATAAACCCCGCGTCGGCCCGCTTGTCAGCTGGACGCCGATCAGGATAACGCACACGTTCGGTCAGGGGCGTCGCCCCATCTTTGTTGGCGCGGCGCAGTGTGAACTGGAAATCTGTGCCGGGAAGCCTGCCCGGAAATCCCCGATGCTTATCCATATATGGAAGGTTAGCCATGCAATTGCCCCCGCATGACTGGGGTGCAGACGGGCCCAGAGGCCCGCCGCAATAGCGTATTAGTGGATCTGCCGGAAGTCTTGTGCGGCTTGCGTGGCTGCGGTGTCAGATGTGACACGAAGCGGCCCGCGATCCTGGCTACCTGACATTGCCACAAGCGCCATAAGCGCTGCGACACCAAAAGCCAAAAATCCGTGGAACATAGTGATTGCCTGCCTCTTATTAGTAAGAGCCTTGGGCGATCTATGCCGCCTTGGCCCATTTGTTGTGCGGCTGTTGCGCCGCATAAGGCAGAGTTAGCGAAAAATGCATTTAAATCATAGGGCTGCACGGCGTTATACATCCGATTTGACGGTGATGTGCCAAAAAACGCGCAGAAACGCGAGGATGCGCCCATATTTTGCGCATCCGCAGGTGATGCCCCTATATGTAGCGAACCGCCACGCGCGCGTTTCCGCGCATTGAATGAAACTGCCAACCTGAACATCATAGCGGGATATTGTCGTGTTTTTTCCACGGCGTATGCGTCTTTTTGGTCCGCAAGGATGCAAAGGCCCGGCACACACGTTTGCGCGTTGATTGTGGCATGATGACTTCGTCGATCACGCCTTTTTCAGCGGCCACAAACGGGTTGGCGAAACGATCTTCGTAATCCTGCGTGTGCTTTGCGATCTTCTCTGGGTCGTCCAGATCGGCGCGGTGGATGATCTCTGTGGCACCCTTAGCGCCCATCACCGCAATCTCGGAGGTGGGCCAGGCATAGTTGAAATCACCGCGCAAATGCTTGGAGGCCATCACTACATAGGCACCGCCGTATGCCTTGCGTGTGATCACCGTCACTTTGGGCACGGTTGCCTCTCCATAAGCAAACAGCAGTTTTGCCCCATGTTTGATCACGCCGCCGTATTCCTGGCTGGTGCCGGGCAGGAAGCCGGGCACATCAACCAGTGACAGGATCGGAATTTCAAAGGCATCGCAAAAGCGGACAAAGCGCGCGGCCTTGCGCGATGCGTCAATATCCAGACACCCGGCCAGCACCATCGGCTGATTGGCGACGACGCCAACGGTCACGCCTTCAAGGCGGATGAACCCGGTCAGGATGTTTTTGGCGAACTCTTCCTGGATCTCGTAAAAGTCACCTTCATCTGCCAGCTTGGTGATCAACTCTTTCATGTCATAGGGCATGTTTGGGTTGTCGGGCACCAGTGTATCAAGGCTTTCTTCGACACGGCTTACATCGTCAAAGAACGGCCGCACGGGCGATTTGTCGCGGTTATTGAGCGGCAGGAAATCCACAAGGCGGCGGGCCTCGGCCAATGCTTCAACATCGTTTTCAAAGGCCGCATCGGCCACGGATGACTTTTTGGTATGGGTTGAGGCCCCGCCCAGTTCTTCGGCAGTCACCTGTTCGTTTGTGACTGTTTTCACAACGTCAGGGCCAGTGACAAACATGTAAGAGCTGTCTTTGACCATGAATATAAAATCGGTCATCGCTGGCGAGTAGACAGCACCGCCCGCTGTTGGCCCCATGATCAAACTGATTTGCGGCACGACGCCCGAGGCGATGATGTTGCGCTGGAACACCTCGCCATAGGCCGCAAGGCTGGCGACGCCTTCCTGAATACGCGCACCGCCACTGTCGTTAATCCCGATGATCGGCGCACCATTCTGGATCGCCATGTCCATGATCTTGCAAATCTTCTGACCGTGGGTTTCCGACACCGAACCACCCATGACGGTAAAGTCCTGGCTGAACACATAGACCAAGCGGCCATTGATCGTGCCCCAACCTGTAACAACGCCATCGCCGGCGGGGCGTTCATTCTCCATCCCGAAATCGGTGCAGCGGTGGGCAACGAACATGTCGAATTCTTCGAATGACCCATCATCAAGCAACAGCTCCACCCGTTCGCGCGCCGTCAGTTTGCCTTTGCGATGCTGTGCGGCGATCCGCTTTTCGCCGCCACCCAATCGGGCCGCCTTGCGCCGGGTTTCCAGCTCTTGCAGAACATCCATCAGAATATGTCTCCCACTTCTTCGCGCCCGTCTTAACTTGTCGAAGGTCGAAGGGGGAATGGGTAAATTTGCAAATTTTGTGGTTTTCAATTTTAGAAAAATGCAAATCTGCAAATTTCTTTTCTTTTGGGACGCATGGACAAGCACCGCACCCCGCCCTAACTTTTCGGAATGACATCCATTCCCCTGATCCGATTTCTGGATCGCACAACGCCACCGCACATCCTGACACTGGTCCTGATTACGGGCATGTCTGCGCTGAATATGTCGATTTTCCTGCCATCGCTGGCTGCGATGACGCGGTATTTTCAGACAGACTACGCCATCATGCAGATTGCCTTGTCAGGGTATTTGGCCGCCACCGCAGTGCTACAGGTCTTTATCGGTCCAATTTCTGACCGCTATGGCAGGCGGATCATAGTGCTGGGATCGCTGGCAATATTTGTGATCGCAACGATTGGCGCGCTCATGGCCACAACGGTCGAGGTGTTCCTGTTCTTCCGCATTCTGCAGGCCGCGGTTGCGACCTCCATGGCACTTGGCCGGGCCATCGTGCGCGATATCGTCCCACAAGCAGAGGCTGCATCTATGATTGGTTATGTCACCATGGGCATGGCCCTTGTGCCAATGGTGGGGCCAATGATCGGTGGTGGGCTTGAGCAAGTGTTTGGCTGGCAGGCGTCGTTTGTGTTTCTGACCGTCTCGGGGATCATCACACTGGTGATTGTCTATTTCGACCTTGGTGAAACCGTCCAAGGCGAAGGCACCAGTTTTCGCGATCAACTGAGGACTTATCCAGAATTGCTGAGGTCGCCGCGCTTTTGGGGTTATGTGCTCTGCGCTGCATTTGGATCGGGCGCGTTCTTTGCGCTCTTGGGCGGGACTTCTTTCGTGGCCAGCGACATCTTTTCCCTTTCCCCAGTGTGGACCGGCATTGCACTCGGCGCGCCTGCAATCGGCTATGCCGTGGGCAACTTCTTCTCGGGCCGATATTCGGTACGCATCGGCATCAACCGCATGGCACTGATCGGCACAGGCGTGACGGTCTTGGGGTTGGGCCTGTCCGCGCTGCTGACCTTTGGCGGGGTCAACCATCCGCTGAATTTCTTTGGGTTCTGCACCTTCCTTGGGCTCGGCAATGGGATCATGCTGCCCAATGTGATGGCGGGATCCATTTCGGTACGTCCGCATCTTGCCGGTACAGCCAGTGGGTTGGGTGGCGCGATCATGATCGCGGGCGGCGCGGCACTGTCACAATTTGCGGGCAGCATCCTGACCCTTGAGACCGGCACGATGCCCCTGCAACTGATCATGTTGGGGGTGTCTGTTCTTGCGATGTTGTCGGTCTTCTTTGTGATCTGGCGGGAAAAACGCATCGCTTGACGCGGGTTTTGCAGCGGCTAATCTCGGTCAGCAAACTTGCAAAGGTGGGATATGGCCGTTCAGAAACTTTACGCTGGTGCAAAGCTGCGCGAATTGCGCGGACGCATGGCACTAACGCAAAAGGCTTTTGCGGAAAAGCTGGGCGTGTCGTTGCCCTATCTTAACCAAATGGAAAACAACAATCGCCCCGTTTCCACGGCGGTGGTTCTGGGGCTTGCGCAAGAATTCGGCTTTGACGTGACAGAGCTGCAATCGGGTGATGAGGCCCGCTTGGTCAGCGACATGCGCGAGGCCTTGGCCGATCCGGTGTTTACCGGCACGGCCCCTGCCCTTGCTGATATGCGTCTGGCTGCTGCGAACGCCCCTGCCCTCGCACGTGCATTTCTGGACCTACACGCCGCCTACCGGCAGACCCACGAACGGTTGGCCTCGCTGGATGAGGCGCTGGGACGCGAAGACGCCCGCCTGCAACCAAGCCCATGGGAAGAGGTCCGCGATTTCTTCCATTATTGCGACAACTACATTGATGCCGTGGACCGCAGTGCCGAACGCTTTGCAAACAGCTGCGACCCCGGTGAGACGATGGCCGCCGCCGCAGTGCGCGCGCTGAAAGGTCACGACATCCGCGTGATCTTTGTCGATGCGCCCGACGCCCGCCATTATGATCCCGAAAGCAAAACCTTGCGGATCTCGCAATTTGCAAGCCCTGCGACACAGACCTTTCAACTGCTGTTTCAAATTGCGTTGATCACGCAGGAACCTTTGCTAGAGGCCACACTTGATCTGGCGCGCTTTCAGTCCGAAGAGGCCCGCAGCGTCGGGAAAGTGGGGCTGGCGAACTACTTTGCCGGGGCCGCGCTCATGCCCTATGCCGCGTTTCTTGCCGCCGCTCAGTCCACCCGGCACGATCTGGAAATTCTCGCAACCCGTTTTGGTGCATCCATCGAGCAGGTGGCCCACAGGTTGTCCACATTGCAGCGCCCCGGTGCCAAGGGTATCCCGTTCTTCTTTGTGCGCGTCGACCAGGCGGGTACGATCACCAAACGACACTCAGCAACCACCCTGCAATTCGCGCGCTATGGCGGGGCCTGCCCGCTTTGGAATGTGCATCAGGCGTTTGAGCTTCCGGGGCAATACCTGCGCCAATTGGCTGAAACGCCAGATGGCGCGCGCTATTTTTGTCTGGCCCGTGACGTCAGTAAATCTGGCGGGGCCTACTCGGTACCGACACGCCGCTATGCTATCGGGCTGGGCTGCGAGGTGAAACATGCGCCCGCACTGGTTTATGCCGACCACATGGATATCTCTGCGATCGAGGCCTACGCCCCCATTGGCATTTCCTGCCGGATTTGCGAGCGACGACAATGCCATCAGCGCTCTGTCCCACCGCTGGAGCGGCAGTTGCGTGTTGACCCTGATCGCAGAGGTATTCTGCCCTATCAGCTTGACTAGCCACCGGTATCCGGGTTGCACTGGCCTGACACATCGAAGGAGGGTGCAGCATGGAACTCAGCGGGACAAAGGTGATCGCAGCAGATGTGGAAAACGTCTGGGCGCATCTCAACAATCCTGAAACGCTCAAGGCCTGCATTCCGGGCTGCGAAGAACTGACTGGGTCGCCAGAAGAAGGGTTCGCTGCCACCGTGAAACAGAAGGTCGGCCCTGTGAAGGCCACCTTTAAGGGCGAAGTCACATTGGACAACATCGTGCCCGGCAAAAGCTATACCATCACCGGCGAAGGCAAAGGCGGCGTTGCAGGCTTTGCCAAAGGCGGCGCCGACGTCGTCCTGACTGCCGTCGATGGCGGCACAGAGCTGGCCTATGAAGTGCAAGCCAAGGTCGGCGGCAAGCTGGCACAGCTTGGCAGCCGGATCATTGGTGGATTCGCCCGCAAGATGGCCGATCAGTTCTTTGAGAGCTTTCAGAACACCGTCGAAGGCAACGACAGCGCCTGATCACTGCGGGCGCAAGGCCGCGCTGATCTGATCTTTCAGTCGCATCCGGGTCTTGCGCAACTCTGACATATGCAAATCATCAGTAGGCTCTAGGTCCGTCTCAGCTCGGTGAACGGCGCGATTGACGGTGTGGTACTGCTCAAACAGATTGGCGAAATGGGTGTCAGTCGCTTTCAGCGCCTGCATCTTTTCGATGTCATCAGGGAATTCTTCGGCCAATTCGTGGGGGGTGTGCGACATGCCTGTCCTCCTTGCTTGTCTTTGCGATAAGGATATCAGGGACATCGGCGGCAGACTTTGACACGGATCAAGTGGTTCTATCTTCGCGCCGCGCGCCAACCTGCTGCCTCGGCCTCGGCTGCGGAACAAAACCAGCGCTCGCCATTGGCTGGATTGATCCGGGTACGGTCATAGTGCTCTTGGCCGGGGCGGTGATAGATGCGTCCGCCGGATGAGATATTGCCCTTGATCGCGCAGTTCTGGTTCGGCGCCGGGTCATCGGCAAATTGAGCAGCGCGGAATTCTGACGGCATCTGCACCTCAACCGCCCACAGCCCACGTTCTGCGATGGCGGCCGATTTCTCTTCCAGATCATAGGTATCTGAATACCGGCGAAACGCCCACGCCAGCCCCGAGCTTACGATCATGCGTCCCATGTCCTGCCCATCGACCGTGCATTGGGCCACGACGCGCGCCCGTAACGGTCAGTGTCGCGCGCCGCACAACGGGCATACGCCCCATCAAAGCGATTGCGGGCAGCGTCACGGGTCCACGCCCCGCAATCCCATGTGCGCCCATCCTTTTCACAAGGTTGCCCCATTTCTGGGGCGTCAATCCCAAAGAGGCGCACGCGCGTGCCACCGACATCAATCGTGTCAGCATCAATCACGCGGATGGTGCCATTGGGGGCTGCGATTGCCGTCGTCCCGAGAAAGGAGAGGATCAATAGAAGAATACGAAACATACCCCGACCTATGGATGGCCGGGGTATCGGTTCAAGAGATTTCGTTAACGAAGGTTAAGAAAGTGTTAAGGTGATCAGCGCTGCACCGTTTCCCAATCTGGATGAATCCAAGGCTGATCATTTGAGGGCGGCAGCGGGTTGCGTTGCAGAATGTGATCCGCTGCCTTTTCGCCAACCATGATCGACGGGCCGTTGGTGTTGCCGTTTGTCACCCTTGGGAAAATAGAGCTATCGGCAACGCGCAGCCCCTTAACCCCGATCACACGGGTTTCAGGGTCAACCACCGCCATCGGATCATCGGGGTCACCCATCTTGCAAGTGCCACAGGGGTGATACGCGCTTTCCGCATGTTCGCGGATCACCGCATCCAGCGCTTCATCACTTTGTGCATCCTCGCCCGGTTGGATTTCGCGCCCACGATAGTCATCAAAGGCCGATTGCGCGAAAATCTCGCGGGTCAGCCGGATGCACTTGCGGAAATCTTCCCAATCCTGCGGGTCGGACATGTAGTTGAACACAATCTTGGGATGCTCATTGGGGTCAGCCGACCGCAATGTGACCTCGCCCCGCGACTTGGAGCGCATCGGGCCCACATGTGCCTGAAAACCGTGGCCGTCAGGCACGACCTTGCCGTCATAGCTGACAGCGATCGGCAGGAAGTGGTACTGGATATCTGGGTATTTGATCCCCGCTTTGGACCGGATGAACCCCGCGCTTTCAAACTGGTTGGAACTGCCCAAGCCCGTTTTCCACAGCAACCATTCCAAACCGATCTTGGCTTTGCCGCGAATGTTCCAATAGGAAAAAAGCGAAACGGGTTTGGTCGCCGCCTGCTGGATATACAGCTCCAGATGGTCTTGCAGGTTCTGGCCGACGCCGGGGCGGTCTGCCACAACGTCGATGCCATGCTCTTGCAAGTGTGCCGCCGGGCCGATGCCCGACAACATCAGCAATTTCGGTGAATTCAGGGATGACGCGGCAACAATCACCTCTTTGTTGGCTGTGATCACCTCAATCTTGCTGCCCCGGCTGACTTCAACACCGACGGCGCGCCCGTTTTCAATGACAATCCGACGCGCAAAAGCGCGGGTGATGTTGCAATTGGGACGCTTGAGGGCGGGACGCATATAAGCCGAGGCCGCTGACCAACGCTTGCCCTTGTAGATGGTGGCATCGAAGGGGCCGAACCCTTCTTGTTGCTCGCCATTGTAGTCGCCAGTGACGGGATAACCTGCCTGCCTACCGGCCTCGACAAAGGCCCGTGTCAGGGGGTTCTTGCGTGGCCCACGCGTGACATGCAGTGGCCCGTCCTTACCGCGCCAATCGGGGTTGCCGCCATGGCCACCGTCATGCCAATGCTCCATACGTTTGAAATACGGTAGAACGTCGGCATAGGCCCAGCCATGTGCACCGCTTTCGGACCAATAGTCATAGTCGCAGGCATGGCCACGGACGTAGATCATACCATTGATTGAGGATGACCCCCCAATCACCTTGCCACGCGGCGTGACCAGTTCGCGCCCGCCCAAGTTGGGCTCGGGTTCGGACTTCATGCCCCAATCGTAGCGTTTCATGTTCATCGGATAGGACAGTGCAGCAGGCATCTGAATGAACGGCCCTGCGTCGGTACCGCCATGTTCGATGACCAACACTTGCTTGCCAGCCTCAGCCAGTCGGTAAGCAATGGCGCAACCGGCAGAGCCTGCACCGATGATAACGTAATCAGCTTGCATGTTTTCCATTTAAAACGGTGCCTCCAGATCGCCCATGCGGACGTAGACGCCTTTGATTTGGCTGTAATGCTCAATGGCCGCCTTCGAGTTTTCGCGGCCCACGCCGGATTGCTTTGTGCCGCCGAAGGGCGCCTCAACCGGGGCGTCGTTATAAGTGTTGATATAGCAGGTACCTGCCTCAAACCCGGCGGCCACCCGGTGGGCGCGGGTCAGGTCGGCGGTGAAAACACCCGCAGCAAGGCCAAAATCGGTTGCATTGGCGCGCCGCAAGACGTCTTCCTCTGTTTCGAAATCCAGAACCGACATGACCGGGCCGAATATCTCATCGGTGGCGATAGTCATATCGTCACTGACATCTGCAAAAACAGTAGGTTCCAGATAGAACCCCGGCTTATCCACGCGATTGCCGCCAGTGACGAGGCGCGCGCCTTCTTCTTGACCTTTGGTGATAAAGCCTTCGACAATATCGCGCTGGCGCTCGGACACCATCGGGCCAAAGTTCACATCAGGGTCTTGCGGGTCGCCCATTTTAACGCCTTTCAGGCGTTCGGTCAGCCGTGCCAGAAATGCTTCTTTGATCCCCGCCTGCACGAACACGCGTGTCCCGTTAGAGCAAACTTGACCGGAGGAATAGAAATTCCCCAGGATTGCGCCAGAAACTGCGTTCTCCAGATCAGCATCGTCAAAGATTACCAAGGGGGATTTACCGCCCAGTTCCATGGTGACATGGCGGACGCCTTCAGCCGCAGCTGCATAGACCTTTTTGCCTGTCGGGACAGAGCCGGTGAGCGAAACTTTGTCCACGCGCGGGTCGGTAATGAGCGATGCACCAACGGCGCCGTAACCTTGGATCACGTTGTAGACGCCTGCAGGTGCGCCCGCCTCGATCATGATCTCGGCCACTTTGAGCGCGCAAAGCGGTGTGGTCTCGGAGGGCTTGAACACCATCGTGTTACCACAAGCCAATGCAGGCGCGCCTTTCCAGCAGGCGATTTGCGTGGGGTAGTTCCACGCGCCGATGCCGACACAAACGCCCAACGGCTCGCGACGGGTATAAACGAAGTCATCGCCCAGTTGGATATGCTCACCGGTGATGGCGGCGGCCAGCCCGCCGAAATACTCCAGCGCATCCGCCCCGGATGTGGCGTCAGCCACGCTGGTTTCCTGATAAGGTTTGCCGGTGTCGAAGGTTTCGAGGACAGACAAATCGTGGTTGCGCGCGCGCATGATATCAGCAGCGCGGCGCAGAACACGGCCGCGCTCTGTGCCTGTCCACCCGGCCCATTCCTTTTGGGCGGCTTTGGCGGCGGCCACGGCCTGATCGACGATAGCGGGTGTCGCGGCATGCAAAGCGGCGATCACCTCGCCCGTGGCAGGATAAATCACTGGGATTTCTTCGCCTGCTTTATCTTCGACGTAAGCGCCGTTGATAAAGTGGCTAGCGGTAGGTTGTGTTGACATGGCGGGATGCCTCCGGCGGAAGTTTGATTGGATATAGAAAAGGGTTTATTCGTCTCGTGGATAGCGCTGGTTTTCCTCAAGCACATTGAGGTCCATGTGGTTGCGCATGTAGCGTTCGGATGCTTTTTGCAGTGGCTGGTAGTCCCATGGGAAGTAGCTGCCGTTTCTGAGCGCTTCGTAAACGACCCAACGGCAGGCTTGGGATTGACGCACGGCGGCGTCGAATTGAGCGAGGTCCCAGCGCGCTTCGGATTTCGCGCGCAGTTGGGTGACTGTACCTTGGTGGGCTGGGTCTTCGGCAAGGTTTTTGAGTTCGTGCGGGTCGGCATCCAGATCGAAAAGTTGATCCGGGTCGCGTGCGCAGCGGGTGTATTTCCATTTGCCATAGCGCAAGCAGACCAGCGGGGCATAGCTACCCTCGGCGGCGTATTCCATGGCGACTGGCGTGTCGCGTGTGCCGCCTTGGCCCAGATGCATCAGGCTTTCACCTGTCGTCCATGGCATGACCTCGGACATGTCGATACCAGCCAGATCACAGAGCGTGGGCGTGACGTCGATGTTGCTGACGGGTGTGGCATTCAGCCCCGGTGTCATGTCGGGACCGGCAATCATCAGCGGCACCCGCGCCGACCCTTCGAAGAAGGACATCTTGAACCACAGGCCCCGTTCGCCCAGCATATCACCGTGGTCTGAGACGAAGAGGATCGTGGCCTCTTGCCGTGTGTCTGCCAGCGTTTGCAGCACCTCACCAATTTTGTCGTCGAGGTAGGAGATATTGGCGAAATAGGCGCGGCGGGCGCGTTTGATATGTTCTTCGGTGATGTTAAAGTTATCGCGGTCATTGGCGTCAAGGATGCGTTGAGAGTGGGCGTCCTGATCCTCATATGGGATCGGGCCGACTTCGGGCATCAGATGCGCGCAGTCTTCATATAAATCCCAGTATTTCTTGCGCGCCACGTATGGATCATGCGGATGCGTGAAGCTGACTGTCAGGCACCATGGCCGGTCGTCATGCCCGCGTGAAAGGTCATAGAGTTTGCGGGTCGCATGATAGCAAACTTCGTCATCATACTCCATCTGGTTGGTAATTTCGGCCACGCCTGCGCCAGTCACCGACCCCATGTTGTGATACCACCAATCGATGCGCTCACCGGGTTTGCGATAGTCAGGTGTCCAGCCGAAATCAGGCGGGTAGATGTCCGTGGTTAGCCGCTCCTCAAACCCGTGCATCTGATCGGGGCCGACGAAGTGCATTTTACCGGACAAACATGTCTGATAGCCCGCCCGTCGCAGATGGTGTGCATAGGTGGGGATAGAGGATGCGAATTCGGCCGCATTGTCATAGACGCCAGTGCGCGATGGCAGCAGGCCCGACATGAATGACGCACGGCCCGGCGCACAGAGCGGGGATGCGGTGTAGCTGTTGGCGAAACGAGTGGAGCGTGCGGCGAGTTTCTTTAGGTTTGGCGCGTGTAGCCAATCGGCCGGTCCATCTGGAAATAAGGTCCCGTTTAGCTGGTCGACCATGATGATCAGGATGTTTGGCTTTGTCATTGCGAACGCCCTCCAAGCTCGATGTTGAGCAGCGCCAGTACATGCGCCGTTGCATCCGACAGCTCGGCGCGGCTCCGCGACAACCCCTGATGCAGATACAGCCCATCAATCAGCCCCGCGAGCCGGGCGGCAGTACCGGGCGCGTGGTCGCCCACAAGAGGGCGCAGGTCATGCATCAAATTGCTGTGCAGCCGCCGCTGATAAATCCGCAGCAGACGATGCGCATCGGTCGAAGTTTGGGCCAGCACGTAGAAATTCAACCAAGCGGCAATCACCTCTGGCTGGAAGTTGGACGAAGAAAATCCCGCACGGATCACCGCTTCAAGCCGCGCGCGATGGCCAGTGGCACCTTTCAGTGCGGTGCGGACCTCGGCGGCATAGATGGCTAGTGTATGGCGCATGGCGGCGAGAAAAATCTGATCCTTGCCGCCAAAGTAATGATGCGCCAACGCTGACGACATGCCGGCGCGTTTGGCGATATTGCTGACCGTCACATCCAGATTGCCCACGGCCCCGATTTCATCAATCGTTGCTTTAACAAGTGCGGCGCGACGGATAGGTTCCATCCCAAGCTTGGGCATCTGTTTCTCTTTCGGTTGACCTCAGCACTTAAATTGTTCTTTATTGACTCGTCAATCAAGAAAAAACACTGGGAGACCGAAATGAAACTGAAATCAACCCTATCCGTGCTGGCCATCTGTGCCGCCGCACCAGCGCTGGCCGATTGCGACAGCGTGACATTTTCTGATGTGGGCTGGACCGACATCACCGCGACAACCGCAGCCACAACAGTGGTACTTGAGGCACTGGGCTATGAAACCGATATCAAAATCCTGTCGGTTCCGGTGACCTACATCTCATTGGCCGAAGGTGACGTTGACATCTTCCTTGGCAACTGGATGCCCACAATGGAAGGCGACATCGCCCCTTACCGTGAGGCAGGTACTGTCGATACCGTCCGTGCCAACCTTGAAGGCGCGAAATACACATTGGCCGTAAACCAAGCCGCCGCTGATATGGGCATCACGAATTTTGCCGACATTGCGGCGAAGGCAGACGCGCTGGATGGCAAAATTTACGGCATTGAGCCGGGTAACGACGGCAACCGCCTGATCATGGATATGATTGCCGATGGTGCGTTTGGCCTTGATGATTTTGAGGTCGTTGAAAGCTCTGAGCAGGGCATGCTGGCGCAGGTTGATCGCGCTTCTGGCCGGGACGAGCCAATTATCTTCCTTGGATGGGAACCTCACCCGATGAACGCAAACTTTGAGATGTCATATCTTGAAGGTGGCGACGATTGGTTTGGCCCCAACCTGGGCGGTGCAACCGTGTTCACAAACACCTCCGCAGGCTACGCTGAAAGCTGCCCGAATGTGGGTGCATTGCTGAACAACCTGGAATTCTCGCTCGCGATGGAAAACGAGATCATGGGTGCGATCCTCAATGACGGAGAAGACCCTGCGGATGCTGCGACAGCATGGCTGTCAGCAAACCCCGATGCATTCATGGGCTGGCTCGACGGTGTAACCACCAAGGATGGTGGCGATGCTGTTGCGGCGGTGAAAGCCTCACTCGATATGTAATACCTCTGGCGCGCGCGACGGGTCGCGCGCGCCAAACGCCCTAACTCATGGGCGTCGGCATCTGCGCTTTCTGCGCGTCGGCTTTGCCGGTCTTTTGCATCACATTGATCGATACATGCGGCCAGCGGATGATGTCACCTGCAGGGTTTTCAAAGAAATCAAGCAAGATGAACTGGCTGTAAGCGATCAACAGATCAGGATCTTCATCGGTGCCGGTATCCATTTCCATGATCCAGAAAGTCGATTGCATCTCGGCCGCGTTCGCCTGACGGACGATGAATGGGATGTTGCGAATGCCCGCCTCGTCCAAAGTTGTGTCGAGATGCAGCACTGTTGTCCGTTTCACATTCTGCGGCAGGAACTGCAAAAGCGCGTTCGGGTTCACAGGGTTGAAACCGGGGAAACCTGCGCCCTCCACTCCTTTGAAAGCATTGTCAAAGAAGTGTTTGTAAGGTGCCAAATAAGGGTGGTTGATATCGGGCGGCGCATTCAACGGCAGGCCGCTGATATCCGGAATGACCGGCGGGCCATCGATAATTTCTGATTTTCCCAGTGCGAGCGCGGCATCTCCATGCGGCACCGTCGCTAGACGCGCCACATCAAGACCTTGGGTGGTAAAGTTGGTCATGTGCAAAAACAAACCCGGTTCGTGGTGGATCGCAAGGTCTGGATCCCCCGCAAGCCCACTTGCCGGATTATCGTCGGCGGCGATCTGTTTGATCATTTGCTCATAGTCCAAAGTGACCACCAGTTGATCGGTATTGATGTCGGGCAGATCACCCCGCTGCGGCCCACGGTTGACCCCGCGATTGGGCACGCCTTTGTCGACCAGTGTGAACTTCAGCTCTTCATTGTACTGGTTCATCAGCAAACGGTAGTCCAGCGGACCGTCATCGCTGATGAATGGCAGAGCGATCATGTTCCACCCTCGGCCCTTGAAATTTTCCGTATTCTTCCAGGTGCCGGGTAGATGTTTGAGAGGACCAAGATCCTCATCCCCGGCGGTTGCGACATCGACATAGCGTGCATTTGCGCGATAGCGCTGATCAAAATCTTGCGAGACCATTCTAATGCTCCTCGTTACAATAATTTTTGTTTAAAAGACGTCAAAGGCCGATAATTGGCCGCACCAAGTATAGCATAAAGGCGCAGACTTTCCTATCGTCCCACAAGGTAGGGTATTCCCGTACAAAGAAGGGAGCAGCATGGACTGGCTCACAGAGAACAAGATCCCCGTAGGGGATTGGGCGGAAACCATTTTTGACTGGATGAATGACAGTCTGGGTTTCTTTTTTGATTGGCTCTCAGACACGATGGAAGCACTGATCGATGGCATCCTCTGGATTCTGGAAACCCCGCATCCGTTCTTTGTAATCGCCGCATTTGCGGCGCTGACCTGGGCGGTGCAACGCACATGGAAGACGCCATTGTTTGTGGTGCTGGGTTTTCTTTTCATCCTCAATCAGGACTATTGGGAAGAGACGATGCAGTCGCTTACGCTGGTCCTGTCAGCTTGTGTTGTCTGCATGGGAATTGGTGTGCCGATTGGCATCGCTGCTGCCCACCGCCCGCGCCTTTATCGTGCAATGGTGCCGGTGCTCGACCTGATGCAGACGCTGCCAACCTTCGTCTATCTGATCCCAGCCATCGTATTCTTTGGCATCGGCATGGTGCCAGGGCTGATCGCCACCGTGATCTTTGTGCTGCCTGCGCCGATCCGCCTGACACATCTTGGCGTGTCATCCACCCCAACCCCATTGCTGGAAGCCGCCCAAGCCTTTGGCGCCACCAAACGACAGGTGCTTTTCAAGGTTGAACTGCCCTCTGCCCTGCCCCAGATCATGGCCGGCTTGAACCAGACAATCATGCTGTCGCTGTCGATGGTCGTCATTGCCGCCTTGGTTGGCGCAAGCGGGCTTGGCGTGCCGGTGATCCGGGCGTTGAACACGGTGAATACATCTCTGGGGTTCGAAAGCGGCTTTGTCATTGTCGTCGTGGCAATCATGCTCGACCGGATGCTGCGGGTGAAACAGAAATGACTGTAATGCAAGGAAGCTGCCATTGCGGCACAGTGCAATTCTCCGTGAAACTGTCGAAAGGGATTGCATCGGCACGCCGCTGCGATTGTTCGCTTTGCGCACGCAGGGGGGCTGTTGCGGTTTCGGCCACCAAGGGCGACATTACCTATGCGGCCGGGCGGGATAATCTGACCCTTTACCAATTCAACACCAAGACCGCTGAACACTATTTCTGTAAGACTTGCGGAATTTACACGCATCACCGGCGCCGGTCCAATCCCGATGAGATTGGTATCAACCTTGCCTGCCTTGAGGGGCAAACGCCATTCCTGCCAGAGGTCCTTGTCCATGATGGTCAGAACCATCCCACCGACATAGGCAAAAACCTTGATGCTGGTGTCCTGCGCTTTGAACCACTGGAGGGCGCAGAATGAACGCCGTTGAATTCGACAATGTCTCAATCGTGTTTGGCAACAAACCTCAGACCGCCCTGCCCTTGATGGATGAAGGGTTGGAACGCCCAGAAATCCGCGAAAGGACTGATCAGATTTTGGGCGTGCATAACTGTTCGCTGAACGTCGAGGTCGGCGAAATCCTTGTTCTCATGGGTCTGTCTGGGTCTGGCAAATCGACGCTGCTGCGTGCGGTCAACGGGTTGAACCCGGTCATTCGAGGGGAAGTCCGCATCAACGACGGCGATTGGTCATGTAGCGTTGGCAAAAGCTCTGCCGCGGACCTGCGCCGGGTGCGCCGCGAATGCGTGTCGATGGTGTTTCAGCAGTTTGGATTGCTGCCATGGCGGACCGTGCGCGACAATGTGGGCCTTGGTCTGGAACTGGCGGGCATGGACAATGCGGCGCGGATCAAACGTGTAGATCAGGAACTGGAAATGGTCGGCCTTGATGATCGCGCCGATGCGCTGGTGGGCGAGTTGTCAGGAGGGATGCAACAGCGCGTGGGCCTTGCACGCGCCTTTGCCACCGATGCGCCGATCCTGCTGATGGATGAGCCGTTTTCGGCCCTCGATCCGCTGATCCGCACGCGCTTGCAGGATGAATTATTGGAACTGCAAAAGGAACGCGGGCGCACGATTATCTTTGTCAGTCACGATCTGGATGAGGCGTTCAAACTGGGCAATCGCATCGCAATCATGGAGGGCGGACGCATCGTCCAATGCGGCACCCCGCGCGAGATTTTCAGCAATCCGGTTAATGAATATGTCGCTGATTTCGTGGCCCATATGAACCCGCTTGGTGTGCTGACCGCCCGTGATGTGATGACCGAAGGCAGTGCCGATGGCGCATCAATTGACGTGGAAACACCGGTGCAGGACATCATGCATCAGATTGACAGCGGCGCGTTGCAGGTGACCGAAAACGGCCAGCCTGTTGGCAAGGTTACGCAAGCGTCATTGATTGCGCGGCTGACGCCGGGATCAGACTAAACCTTTGTGGCCGACACAACAGGGGTAATGGCGCGCCGTGCCACAGCTTCGCGCCATGTGATAAAGCTCACTGATGCCATAATCACGGCCCCACCGAAGATCACCCAGCCGTCGACGGCTTCGCCAAATACAACTGCGCCCAATAAGACCGCCCAGACCAATTGCAGGAAGGTGACTGGCTGTGTGACAGTCAGGGGTGCAGCCGCAAAGGCAAGCGTCATAGAGTAATGCCCTGCCGTTGCAAAACAGGCGACCAGAAACAGCCAACCCAATTGCGGTAGGGTGGGTGTAACCCACACCGCCCACGCAAAAGGTGCCAGGCCAACTGTGACCGTAATCGACAACATGCCTACAACAACCGGCGCCGACACCTCGCCTGATAACTGCTTGGCAATCAGATAACCTGCGGCAAAGCAAACGGCAGTGGCCAGCATGGCGACATGCCCTATTTCGACCTCTTTCACCCCCGGACGCAGGATGATCATCGCGCCAATCAACGCCATGATCACCGCGGCCAAGCGGCGCGGTGGCAGGCGCTCTCCCAAGAACAGCGCGGCGCCGAGTGAGACATAGACAGGCGAAAGGTAGTTCATCGCGGTGACTTCGGCGATGGGGATCCGCGCCATGGCAAAAAACCACAAAATGACGGCCAATGTGTGGACCAACCCCCGTGCCCAAAACAGCTTTTTCTGGCGGGTCGTCAGATGTGCGGCCAAGATCGGTTTGATCATCGGGATCAGAAAGACCAGCCCCAGCACATAACGCAGAAACGCCGCCTGTGCCGCTGGCACATCATCACCCACGTGTTTCACCACTGCGGTGACGGCTACAAACATCACACCTGTGACCAGCATCCAGAAGATGCCAGCGACGGGGCGGGAATGCTGCGCGGGTTTCATATGCCATGGGTCGCACCAAGGTCAGCTGATAGCAAGTACAGAAACCGCTGGATGAACGCCGCCTCACCCCGTAACACAGGGGGTATGAAAATACTCTTTCTTGGCGATGTCATGGGGCGGTCCGGTCGGGCCGCTGTCACCACCCACCTGCCCCGGCTGCGCGACGCGTGGAAGCTCGACTTTGTGGTGGTCAACGGCGAAAACGCGACCTCTGGCATGGGCCTTTCGGGTGATCACGCCAAGCTTTTGCTGGACGCAGGTGCGGACGTTGTCACCCTTGGTGATCATGCATTTGATCAAAAGGACATGATGAGCTTCATCGCGTCAGAGCCACGGATTATCCGCCCTCTCAACTATTCCAAAGCCGCCCCCGGTGTGGGAGCGCGCATTTTTACCGCCCCCGGCGGGCGCAAGGTGCTGGTGGCACAGGTCCTTGGGCAGGTCTTCATGAAACGCCCCTTTGATGATCCGTTCTCGGCCTTGGATGGCTTACTCAGGCAGTATCCGATGGGGGGGCAGGTCCATGCCAGCCTGATCGATATCCACTGTGAAGCAACGTCGGAAAAGATGGCAACGGGCCATTTCTGCGATGGGCGCGCCAGCATTGTTGTCGGCACCCATACCCATGTGCCCACGGCGGATGCGATGATCTTGCCCGGTGGGACGGCCTACCTTAGCGATGCGGGCATGTGCGGCGACTACAACTCTGTGATTGGTATGGATAAGGCCGAACCAATGCGCCGCTTTGTAACCGGCATGCCCAAGGCCCGGTTCACACCGGCCAATGAGGAGGCAACGCTTTCTGGCCTTTATGTGGAAACCGACGACCGCACCGGCAAGGCCACGCGGATTGAAATGGTGCGCCAAGGCGGGCGATTGGCGCAGGCCGGACCTGCATGAACACTGAGCGGCGGTACCTGACGGGGCTTTTGTTGCTCTTGGGATGCGGCTGGGGCCTGACGCAGCCATTGACCAAAATCACTGTGACGGCGGGGTATCAGCCCTTGGGCCTTGTGTTCTGGCAGTTGTTGATCGGTGCCGTTCTTTTGGGCGCATTGCGCTGGCGGATGGTAGGGCGGGTCCCAATCAACGCCAAAACCCTGGCAATCTGGCTGATGATTGCGTCTATCGGCACGATCATTCCCAACTCCACCAGCTACCGAGCTGCATTTCATCTGCCGTCTGGCATCATGTCCATTGTCATTGCAACCGTGCCTATGATGGCCTTTCCCATCGCACTAGCGCTGCGCAATGACCAGTTTTCACTGCGCCGTCTGGCCGGGTTGGCGTTGGGCCTGCTTGGGGTCGGGCTGATCGCTTTGCCAGAGGCCAGTTTGCCAGAACGCGCAATGATCGCTGTCTTGCCTTTGGCACTGATCGCGCCGTTTTGTTATGCTTGCGAAGGCAATATCGTCGCCAAATGGGGCACGGCGGGGCTTGATCCTATTCAGGTTCTTTTCGGCGCATCGGTGATCGGCACGGCCATCGCCTTTCCACTCGCCGTCAGCTCGGGCCATTTCTTTGTACCTTCGGCACCATTCATCGTCGCCGATTTCACCATGGTGCTGAGCGCTGTCATCCATGTGCTAGTCTACGCAGGCTACGTCTGGCTGATCGGGCGTACAGGCGCTGTTTTCGCGGGCCAAGTCGCCTATATCGTGACCGGCTCTGGTGTGCTCTGGGCGATGCCGCTTCTGGGCGAAAGCTATAGTCTTTGGGTATGGCTGGCCTTGGTTTTCATGGCCTTAGGCCTGATGTTGGTACAACCGCGACTTGCCGATGATCCGGCCTTGAGAGACACTCCTGCCCATGGATGATCTATTCCAACTGACCCAAACGCAAAGTGCAGTGCTGACAATGGTGGTAGTGGTCGCCATGTTCCTGATGTTCCTGCGCGAGGTTTTCCCAACCGAAGTGGTGGCTATGGTTGGGGTTTCTGTTTTGTTGGCTACGGGCGTGCTGCCTTATGAGGACGCGGTTACCGCCCTTGCCAACCCCGCCCCTTGGACGATTGCGGCGATGTTCATCATCGTGGGTGCCTTGGTGCGCACAGGCGCGCTGAATGCCATGACCCAGATTGCCGAACGGCAGGCCAAGGTCAGCCCGGCACGCGCCATTGGTGGTGGGTTGCTGTTTGTGGCAGTGGCCAGTGCCATCATGAATAACACGCCTTTGGTCGTGGTCATGATCCCGGTTTTTGTGCAACTGGCGCGCACCTTGGGTACCTCGGCGTCAAAACTGCTGATCCCGCTAAGTTACGCCGCCATCGTCGGTGGCACGATGACGTTGCTCGGCACTTCGACCAACCTTCTGGTTGATGGGGTAGCGCGCGCATCTGGCATGCGCCCGTTTGGCATTCTTGAGATTTTCCCGATTGGCATTGTCGTTGTCCTTTGGACCTTTACCTATCTTTATTTCATGGCCCCCCGCCTGCTGCCCGACCGGCAAAGCATGGCGACGATGCTGTCTGATCGTTCAAAGAAAAAGTTCTTTTCCGAGGCCGTGATCCCCCCCGACAGCAACCTGATCGGGCGTGAAGTGACAGGCGTGCAACTGTTCAAACGCGACGGTGTGCGCCTGATTGATGTGGTGCGTGGCGATACATCACTGCGGCGCAATCTGAGCGGCGTTGTGTTGCAAGTTGGCGACCGGGTGGTGCTGCGCACGGAGATGACCGAGCTTTTGTCGTTGCAGGGAAACAAAGAATTGCGCCGTGTTGATCAGCTTTCGGCGGTCGAGACCACAACCGTAGAAGTGTTGATCACTCCAAACTGCAAAATGGTCAGCCGGCGGCTTGGCTCGCTCCGGCTGCGCCGCCGTTACGCCGTTTATCCGCTTGCCGTACACAGGCGCGATGCCAATATCAGCAAGCAGATCGAAGATGTGATTGTGCGGGTTGGGGACACTTTGCTGCTAGAGGGTGCGCCGCAGGATATTCAACGGCTGGCCGAAGATATGAACCTCGGCGATGTGTCGGCCTTGTCGCAGCGGGCGTTCCGGCGCAACCGCGCGCCAGTGGCATTGGGGGTGTTGCTGGGTGTTGTTGTGCTTGCGGCCCTTGGCGTAGCACCGATTTTGATGCTGGCGATGATTGGCGTGACGCTGGTTTTGGTTACCGGATGCATCGACGCGGATGAGGCGTTTTCCTTTGTCGATGGGCGGTTATTGGCGTTGATCTTTGCCATGCTGGGGGTCGGGTCGGCTTTGCAATCATCAGGTGCCGTTGGGATGATCGCCGACACGCTGTCGCCTGTGATGCTGGTGTTGCCGCCCTTCTTTATCGTGCTGTCAGTCTATCTGCTGTCCAGCATTCTGACGGAACTGGTGTCCAACAATGCGGTTGCCGTGGTCATGACACCTATCGCCATCGGGTTGGCTGCGGCCTTGGGTGTGGACCCGCGCCCGTTGGTCGTGGCAGTGATGATTGCGGCCAGTGCCAGCTTTGCCACGCCAATCGGATATCAGACCAACACCCTTGTCTTCGGGCCCGGCGGATACAAGTTTACGGATTTTCTGAAATTCGGCATCCCGCTGAACCTGTCGCTGGCACCAATCGTTTCCTTTGTGATCCCCTTCATCTGGCCGCTCTAGGCGGGGTTGCGGGCCAGTGGCCCGATGCCCTATAGAAGCTGAGATTTTCAGCGCGACAGACGAGGTTTCACATGGCTGGCCACTCCAAATGGGCGAATATTCAGCACCGCAAAGGACGGCAGGATAAACTGCGTTCCAAGCTGTTTTCCAAATTGGCCAAGGAAATCACGGTTGCCGCCAAGATGGGCGACCCTGATCCTGACAAGAACCCCCGTCTGCGACTGGCGGTGAAAGAAGCCAAATCCAGCTCCGTCCCCAAGGATGTGATCGACCGCGCGATCAAGAAATCGCAAGGCGGCGATGCCGAGAATTATGATGAGATCCGCTATGAGGGGTATGGCCCCAATGGTGTCGCTGTCATCGTTGAGGCGATGACCGACAACCGCAACCGCACTGCGTCAACCGTGCGGTCGACGTTTTCAAAGAACGGCGGCAATCTGGGCGAGACCGGATCGGTTGGTTTCATGTTCGATCGCAAGGGTGAGGTGGTCTATCCCGCATCCGTTGCCGATGCGGATACCGTCATGATGGCGGCGATTGAGGCGGGTGCAGAAGACGTTCAAAGCGACGACGAGAACCATGTCATCTATTGCGCGGATACTGACCTGAACGATGTGTCCAACGCGCTTGAGGCAGAGTTGGGCGAGAGCACGACCACCAAGCTGATCTGGAAGCCAAATTTGACGACTGAGGTCGATATTGATGGTCTGACCAAGCTGATGAAGCTGCTGGATACGTTGGAAGAAGATGACGACATTCAACGAGTGACAGCGAATTTTGAAGCCTCTGAAGAGGTGATGAATGCCTTCGCTGAAGGCTGAACCTGATTGCACGGTCTGAGGGGGCGCTGCCCCCGCCGCTGTGCGGCCCCCCGAGATATTTTTGAACAAAAGAAAATGGGATGTTGCGCTAAGGCGTGATGATCCCGTTTTCAGTCACGATCAGGTCAAGCGGTTGATCTGTCGGCTCAAGCGGGAGATCAGTGTCTTCCTGCGCCTGATAGGCAAATCCGATGGCCATCGTCGGTTGCGCGGCACGTAGTTTCTCAAGCGTCCGGTCATAGAACCCGCCACCATATCCCAGACGCCCGCCTGTCCGATCGAACGCCACCAACGGCACCACCACAATTTGCGGCGTCATCCATTCGCCGCTTTCGGGGATCATCGCCCCAAATTCGCCTTTGATGAGCGCGCATCCCGGTTCCCACAGCCGGAACCGCAGCGGTTGCCCTGCTCCGATGATCACTGGCACGCCGACCGGCCCGTGGGCCGCGGATTCTTCCATCGCCGGTGTTGGATCAATTTCGGTCCGCATGGCCATGTAGCCCGCCAATGGCACACCGCGATAACCAGCGAGGACCTCGCTTAGGTAGCCAGCGGTTGCACCGCCCCTTTCATGCGCAATCTTGCGCCGCGCAAAGGCGGCCGTGCGTGCTGCAGATTTATCCATCAAAGTAACCACGCTGCGGCAAGGCCCAGAAAAACAAAGAAACCAACGACATCAGTCACGGTTGTCACAAAAGCGCCAGAGGCCAAGGCAGGGTCGATCCCGATTTTTTCCAGCGCAACAGGGATCACAGTGCCGGCGAGACCTGCAATGACCAAATTGATCACCATCGCCACCGCAATCACCAGCCCCAGCATTGGCGAGCCGAACCAGACGACGCCCACAACGCCCATCACAATTGCAAAAATGGTCCCGTTGATTAGCCCTACCAAGACCTCGCGTCGGATCACCCGCCAGACGTTTGCCGTGGTCAAATCGCGGGTCGCAAGCGCGCGCACGGCCACGGTCAGAGATTGTGTGCCTGCATTGCCCCCCATTGAGGCCACAATGGGCATCAAGACGGCCAGTGCGACGAGGCCGGCAATCGTTTCCTCAAAGAGGGAAATGACCATTGAGGCGAGAATGGCGGTGACAAGGTTGACTGCCAGCCAGGGAAAGCGCTGGCGCGTTGTCTCAATCACCCGGTCAGACAGGCTGCCCTCGCCGACACCGGCCAGACGCAGGATGTCTTCCTCGGCTTCTTCTTCCAGAAAGGCCATCGCATCGTCGATTGTGATAACGCCCACAACCCGGTCATCATCGTCCACCACCGGCGCGGTGATCATGTGATAGTGGTTGATTGCCTGTGCCACTTCTTCAACGTCCTGTTCGACGTGGAACGTGCGGAATATGTCCTCGGTCAGGTCTTTCAAAGCCATGGTGCGCGGGTGGCTTAGGATGCGACCAAGCGTGACATAGCCCACGGCCTTGAGCCGAGGATCAACCAGAATGATGTGATAGAATTGATCCGGCAGGACCACGTCAGAGCGTAGATAATCAATCGCCTCGCCCACGGTCCAATGCTCTGGCGCGCGCACCAGTTCGGATTGCATATGGCGGCCTGCGGATTCTTCGGGGTAGGTAAGCGCCTGTTCGACAACAACTCGGTCGCCCGCTTCCAGGGCTTCAAGAACTTGTTCCTGCTGGGCGTCGTCGAGGTATTCGACCAGATCGACGACATCGTCGCTTTCCAGATCGCGCACGGCTTCAGCCAGTTCTGAGGGCGCAAGCTGTTCGATCACCTCTTCGCGCAGGTTTTCGTCCAGTTCCGACAGGACGTCACCATCAACGCCCCCTGACCAGACGGTCAGCAGGTCGCGGCGGTCGCGGGCGTCGATTTGTTCAAGCAGGTGGGCGATGTCGGCGGGGTGAAGCGGGTCAAGCAAAGCATGGATCGAAATGGGGTCTGCGGCCTGAACGGCCTCCATCACATCGGCAACCAGTCGGTCGGTGACGCCGAATGCTTCGTCTTCGGTGGTGGTTTCTGCCTCGGCCATGCGTCCCCCTGCTGCTTTTGCAACATAGTCCATTGCCACAGCGGCACAACGCAGATTTCTGCGATTTACCCCGCGCCAGCGGCAGCATAGGTTCGTGATATGACAATGCAGTTACTCTTGGGCCAAACCTTGGGCTTTTCCGGCAATCCCCTGACGGGCGATTGGGCCGACGCCGTGCAGTTTGACAGCACAGGTGGCGTGTTGATTGATGGCGGGCAGATCATCGACGTTGGCAATGGCCCCGCCTTGCAAGCGGCGCATCCGCAGGCGCAAGTGACCGATTATGGCGACGCGCTGATCAGTGCGGGTTTTGTCGATGCACATATGCATTATCCCCAAACCGGGATGATCGCCAGCTGGGGCAAGCAGCTGATTGATTGGCTGAATACCTATACGTTCCCCGAAGAATCGCGCTTTGGCGATAAGGCCTATGCTGACGATGTGGCCGGGAGCACGCTTGATCTGGCATTGGCCCATGGCACCACGACGCTGACAAGTTTTTGCACGATCCATCCCGAAAGCGTTGATGCCTTCTTTGAGGCGGCAGCGGCGCGCAATATGGCAGTGATTGCGGGCAAGACCTGCATGGATCGCAATGCGCCTGATACATTGATCGATACGGCCCAGACCGCCTATGACGACAGCAAGGCTTTGCTTGAGAAATGGCATGGGCAGGGTCGCGCGCAATATGCGATCACGCCGCGCTTTTCGCCGACATCGACGCCCGATCAACTGGCCGCCCTTGGTGCGTTGTGGGCAGAGCATCCCGATTGCCTGATGCAGACCCATCTGAGCGAACAACACCCCGAGATTGCTTGGGTAAAAGAACTGTTCCCCGATGCCCGCGATTATCTGGATACATACGAGGCCTTTGGCCTGCTAGGCGAACGTGGCCTTTACGGCCATGCCATCCATCTGGACCCGCGCGAGATTGCCCGGCTGGCAGAGGTTGGCGCCGCCGTCGTCCATTGTCCGACGTCCAATACGTTTATCGGCTCTGGCCTGTTTGATGTGATGGGGCTGGCAAAGTCCGCGGTCTCTATCGGATTGGCCACGGACACTGGCGGTGGTTCGTCTTTTTCAATGCTGCGGACGATGGCCGCTGCCTATGAAATCGGACAGCTACGCGGGGTTGCGTTGCATCCCGCCCAGTTGATGTGGTTGGCCACCGAAGGGTCCGCTGATGCGCTCAAGATGTCGGGTCAGATCGGGCATCTGGGTGTCGGTGCCATGGCCGATATCACTGTGCTTGATTTGCAATCCACCGATGCAATTGCCCAGCGCAGTGCGCGGGCCGAAGGGATTTGGGATGCGCTCTTTCCGACCATCATGATGGGGGATGATCGGGCGGTCCGCGATGTCTGGATTGCTGGCACGCGGCAGGTCTAGCAGCCCGACGACAGCTTCAATACCCAGATGTCGCCTGCCCGGCCAAGCCCAAAGAACGTGTAATCACGGCCCAGCATGTTGCGCCGGTGTCCACTTGAGTTTTGCCATCCGGTAAACACCTCTGCTTCGGACGTTTGCCCAAATGCGATGTTCTCAGCCCCAGACAGGATTGTGCATCCGGCACCCGCAGCGCGTTGGCCGAAGGTTTCGCCATTGGGGCCGTTGCGCGCACGGTGTGAAAAATAATTGCGAGCGCGCATGTCTTCGGCATGGGCCTGTGCGGCACGGGTCAAAGCAGCGTTCGGCTGCATTGATCCCAGCCCTTGGCTCGCGCGAAAGCTATTCAGAATTTGCGTGAAGGATGCAGATGACGGCACCGCTGTGGGAGCCGCCCGCGCCGAAGACATCGGCGCAGGCGGAGTGGTGGTGCATGCAGCAAACAGGGTGAGGACCGTCGCAGCAAAGAGAAGTTTCATTGTGGGCCAATCGACAAAGGTGGGCGATTGATCCCAATTGGGGGCCGAAAAGAGGCAAAAGTTTGACGGCTATCCACGCTCGGCCAGTTTCCGCGCAAGTGCATTCTGGCGTGCGATCGTCTTGTCCATATCCAGCGTCTGCATATGTCCGTCATACACGATCTGGCGCCCCTCGACATAAAGAGCCGATACCTTCGCGGGCCCCGCCAACAACAGCGCTGCCGGATCCCAAGATCCGGCGTTCTCGACGCATTGCGCATCCCAGATCGCCACGTCGGCGCGTTTGCCAATGGCAATTTGCCCGCAATCATCGCGTCCCAGCACCTGCGCCCCGCCGCGTGTGGCGATCTCTAGTGCTTCGCGCGCTGACATGGCGTCTGCCCCGCTTTGTACCCGCTGCAGCAGCATCGCCATGCGGGCCTCTCCGGCGAGATTGCCGATGTCATTGCTTGCCGACCCATCCACGCCAAGGCCCACAGGTACGCCTGCGTCGCGCATCCCGCGTATCGGAGCAATCCCGGAACCCAGCCTGCAATTGGAACAGGGGCAATGGGCAACGCCCGTCCGCGAGCGCGCAAAAAGGTCGATTTCCTGCTCGTCAAGTTTCACGCAATGGGCATGCCAAACGTCATCGCCGGTCCAGCCTAGATCTTCGGCATATTGGCCGGGGCGGCACCCGAATTTTTCCAGTGAATAGGCGATGTCCTCGTCATTTTCGGCCAAATGGGTGTGCATCATCACACCTTTGTCACGCGCCAAAAGAGCCGCATCACGCATCAAGTCACGGCTGACCGAAAATGGGCTGCAGGGGGCAACGCCGACACGCACCATGGCACCGGGGTTCGGGTCGTGGAACGCATCGATAACGCGAATGCTGTCTTTGAGGATGGCGGCCTCATCTTCGACCAGCGCATCTGGCGGCAGGCCTCCATCGCTTTCGCCAATGCTCATTGCACCGCGTGTGGCATGAAACCGCAGACCCACTTCGGATGCGGCAGCGATGGTATCATCCAGCCGCGCCCCGTTGGGGTAAAGATAAAGGTGGTCCGATGTCATGGTGCAGCCGGACAGGGCAAGTTCAGCCAACCCTGCTTGGGCTGAGACAAACATCTCTTCGGGGCCAAACCGCGACCAAATCGGATAAAGCCGTTGCAACCAGCCAAACAGCAACGCATCCTGCGCGCCCGGCACGGCACGGGTCAGGGTTTGGTATAGGTGGTGGTGTGTGTTGACCAAGCCGGGGGTGACGATCTTGCCTGCTGCGTTGAAAACCTCTGCGTCGCCCCCCACAAGCCCCTGACCGACAGCAGCGATGACGCCGTCACGGATCAGAATATCCGCGCCGTTCAGCTCTGCGCGGTTATCATCCATCGTCAGGATGACATCGGCGTTTTGGATCAACGTATCAGTCATTCATCGCCTCTTTTATGATGGTCAGAGCCTCGGCATGTATGTCGGGATTGGCCGCGGCAATCGCTTGGCCACCTGCATGGGCAGGTCCACCTGTCCAATCCGTCACTATACCGCCTGCCGCTTCTACCACAGCGATGGGCGCTTGAATATCATAGGCGTTGAGCCCGGCTTCGATCACCAGATCAATTTGGCCTGCGGCCAGCAAAGCATAGCCATAGCAATCCATGCCATAGCGGGTCAGGTTGGCACGTGACGCAACCGCCTGAAAGGCCGCGCCTTCGCTCATGGTGCCAACTTCGGGAAAGGTCGTCACGACGGTCGCCTCTGCCAAAGGACGTGCCGCGCGGCATCGAAGCTCGGCGCTGCCCATCGGTCCGGTGACTTGGGACTGACCAAAGCCACCAAGAAACCGCTCAGCGATATAAGGTTGGTCAATGATCCCAAAAAGCGGCCCAGTGTCATCAGACACCGCGATCAGCACACCCCAGGTCGGAGTGCCGCTGATATAGCCACGTGTGCCATCAATAGGGTCAAGCACCCAAGTGAGCCCCGTGGTGCCCGCCTTATGCCCGTGCTCTTCGCCCAGAATCGCATCATCGGGACGTTGGGCGACCAAAACGGCCCGCATCGCCGCCTCTGCATCGCGGTCGGCAATCGTGACCGGGTCAAAGCCGCCTGTCTCTTTGTTTTCAGAGGTCAGTCCAGCGCTGCGAAAATGGCGTAGGGTGACCGGCCGTGCGGCATCGGCCAAAGCATGCGCCACGCGGATCAGTTCCGCGTGGGTTGAAGGGTCAACATGCATGGGGTCGTCCTTCTTGCGACTTGCGTTGCCCTTGGCGGTAGCCCGACGCAAACAAGGAGGTCAAGTCTTTAGCTAAGCGGCTTCGCTTAGAACGCGCGCCAGATCGAACAGGCGACGGCGCTGATTTTCTGGGATCGCATAGTAAGAGCGCAGCAGTTCCAGCGCTTCTTTGTCTGTCAGGATATCACCGGGCAGATCAGATGCGCCAGCTTCTCCAGTTTGCTCTGCCTCTAGACCTTCGAAGAAGAAAGAAACGTCCACGCTCAATACGTTAGCGATATCCCATAGGCGGGAGGCGCTGACCCGGTTCATACCGGTTTCATATTTCTGGATTTGCTGGAACTTGATGCCAACTGCCTCAGCAAGCTGCTGCTGCGTTGTGCCATTCATCCAACGGCGATGACGAATGCGTTTTCCAACATGGACGTCAACTGGGTGTTTCATACTACTATCCTCATCATGCCGAAACCTGACGCACAGCGCGACAGAATTTGGGTTTACCCACACACCAAAATAAAAAAACAAATTGAGGGCGTGCTTGAACACGTCCATGACTATTTCAGACAGAACACGCAACGGTTGCAGCGCCCATCCTGCCCTTTAGGACAGGTTTAGAGCGCGCAATTACTGCCAGCCCTGCCCAAAAGTACAGGCCAACGTTAGCATGGTTTTTGCAATGCGTGAAGCGAACAAGGTGAACAGGAGTCTGTCATTTTGACCTGATGGTAGTTAACAGACTCTCACCACAAAGGATTCGACCCACATGCGCGCTTTTCAAATCTCCTCATACGACAATGCCCCACAGTTAAAGGACGTTCCGGTCCCAACCCCAACTGAGGGTGAGGTCCTGATTGAGATCGCAGCCTGTGGGCTGAATTTCGCCGATCTTCTTATGGCGACCGGCACGTATCAGGACACACCACCCCCACCATTCACGCTTGGGATGGAAGTAGCAGGGACCGTGACCGCCCAAGGCCCCGGCGTTACCTCACCTGCGGCTGGCACACGCGTTGTCGTTTTTGGCGGTCAGGGTGGAATGGCCGAACACGGTGTTTTTCCGGCCGCCTTGTGCCGCCCCATCCCAGACAGCATGGATGATGCAACCGCCGCCGGGTTCATGGTGGCATATGGCACGTCGCATCTGGCACTGACGCGGCGCGCGCAGTTGCAAAAGGGCGAAACGCTGCTGGTGCTTGGTGCTGCGGGTGGTGTTGGGCTGACAGCCGTGGAAGTCGGCAAGGCAATGGGGGCCACTGTCATCGCCGTGGCCCGTGGCGCCGATAAGCTCGCCGTGGCCAAAGCCGCGGGCGCCGACCACCTGATCGACAGCACAACCGATGACATCAAAGCCGCTGTCAAAGCCCTCGGCGGCGCCGATGTGGTCTATGATCCGGTTGGCGGTGACGCTTTCAAGGCCGCTTTGGGTGCCTGCAACCGCGAAGCCCGTGTCATCGTGATCGGGTTTGCCAGCGGCGACGTCCCGCAAATCCCCGCAAATATCATTCTGGTCAAGAACATCACTGTCATCGGGTTCTATTGGGGTGGCTATCTAAAGTTTCATCCTCAGGCACTGACCGATAGCCTTGCCGAACTGATGCAATGGCATGCCGAAGGCCGCCTTCAGCCGCACATCAGCCATACGGTCCCCTTGGCGGACGCCGCTGACGCACTGGAACTGATGCGCTCTCGCAAATCGACGGGCAAAGTGGTGGTTACGCCGTAAGTAGCTGCGGTACTGCTCGGGGGGTCGCATAGCACTGGCGAATAATGTCAGCCATAGCGACACTTGCGTGATCTTCGGGGCGCAGCACATAAAGATTGATGTTCTGCGGTGGCAGTTCGGGCAGCGCACCACCATGATCGATGATCTCGGTATGGGGTGGCAGGCTGCCTTCTAAGGCGACATGCACGGCCAAATCCGCGCTCACTGCTGCCTCAACCGCGTTATCAAGCTCGGAATCGACCGCCATCGACCACGCCACCTGCCTTTCGTTCAGCGCCTGCAACACGCCACCGCGAAAAATGCAGTTACTACAAAAGGCGACGGGCAACGGCTGTTTGCGCCAGGCATTACCATTCAAAGCGCCAATCCAAAGGAGCGGCAGTTCAACGAGCACCTGTCCTTCGGGGCCACAATCCTCTTCCGTGGTCAGGATCAGATCGACCTCTCCCCGGCCAAACATCTCTAGCAGTTTGCGCGTTGGGGCCGAGATCAGCCGCACCTGCATCCGTGGAAAGTCTGCGGCAAAGCGTTTCAGCACCGCAGGCACAACCGGATAGATAATGTCATGCGGCACACCCAAGCGCAGCTCGCCCTCAAACTCTGTCGCGGTGAGACGTTTGAGAATTTCATCATTGGTCTTGAGCATAGAACGGGCGTAGCCCAGCAACTGCTCTCCGGCCGGGGTCAACGCGATCGTGCGGGCAGATCGATCAAGCAGCGCCACATCCAGTGATTCTTCCAGCCGCTTGAGTTGCATCGAAACGGCGGACTGGGTCAGGTTCAGCATGCCCGCCGCGCGGGTCACCCCGCCAGCATCAGCAACAGACACGAATGAGCGTAGGGCGGTCAGATCAAGATTTCTGGGCATATCACATTCCTTGATGCAAGCATTCAAAAGTATTCATTTTCATTATGTCATGATGGCCGCTACATATCAAGCATCAACATATGAAATGCCGATTACATCACAAAGGGGAATGACATGAGCATCTCAGTCCAAACACAAGCAGCCCACGTAGCATGCCAGCCAAAGCCCCGGTCGATCTGGGCACGTCTAGGACAGGTTTTTGCAGTGCGGCGCCAGCGCCAACACTTGCAGATGCTGGACGAACACCTGCTCAACGACATCGGCGTGACCCGTTCCGAAGCCCTTCAAGAAGGGGAAAAGATGCCCTGGGATGCCCCGGCACACTGGCATCAATAACGCGCAAATGGGCGGGAGCTGCGACAATCCCGCCCAATTTCATCAGAATTACCGCTAACGGCACCGTTCGACCTTGAAAAAACGGCCCCACCTGCCAATATCTGAGCCAAGGATGCCGTCTTGCGGCGCCACTGTTTCAATCTGGAGGTCGTAATGGCTCAATTTGATAGCGTAAGAACGGTCGGCGGTGTACGCACGGCCGAAATCGACGAGGGTCTGCGCGCCCACATGAACAAAGTCTACGGCACGATGTCCGTAGGCATGTTGATTACTGCACTCGCTGCATGGGCAATTTCAGGTCTAGCAACAACAACTGATCCGTCGCAGGCCGTCGCTCAATTGACCAACGGCACGATGCTGACAAATCTGGGTGGTCTGATTTACGGCTCACCGCTGAAGTGGGTCATCATGTTTGCACCTCTTGCGTTTGTTTTTGGCCTGAGCGCCATGATCAACCGCATGTCGGCCGCAACGGCGCAAACGGTCTTTTACGCCTTCGCCGCAGTCATGGGGCTTTCGCTTAGCTCTATCTTTCTGGTCTACACAGGGTTCTCGATCATTCAGATCTTCCTGATCACAGCGATCTCATTCGCGAGCCTGTCCTTCTGGGGCTACACGACCAAGAAAGATATTTCTGGTTGGGGTTCATTCCTGATCATGGGCGTGGTTGGCCTGTTGGTTGCCATGATCGTCAACATCTTCCTGCAGTCTGATGCCATTATGTTCGCGATCTCGGCAATCGGCGTGCTTATCTTTGCGGGTCTGACTGCTTACGATACGCAGAAGATCAAGAATGATTATGTTGCACACGCGGCACATGGCGACAGCGAATGGTTGGGCAAAGCCGCCATCATGGGCGCATTGAACCTCTATCTCGACTTCATCAATATGTTCATCTTCCTGCTGCAATTGTTTGGCAGCCGCGAGTAACGTCGCAAACCGTTGATCGACAAAAAGCCCCGCTTGACGCATTGTCAGGCGGGGCTTCTTTTTTGGTGTTCTCAATGTGTCGCTGATATCGGCCTGAACGACCGGATTCGCGGACCAGCGCGTGTTCAATCCGCTATCCCATCCAAGGCTAAACCGGTTTAAGATCGGCACCAGTGATCTTGGCTGATGCAATCAGACCGGCAACGAAGGTGCGCGCGTTTTGTGCCCAGCTCGCCTTCTCCATGGCGTCCGCGATCTTGGGTTTGACCGCCTCAAATGGCAGAACAGCCCCCAATGCGACCGCATCCATACGCACGATGTGCCAGCCATGGCGGGTCAGGATCGGTTGGGAGGTGATCTCGTCCTCTTGCAAGGTGCGCAGGATGGCTTCGAACTCTGGCACGGTGTCGCCCGGCCCCAGTTGACCTAATGTGCCCCCCGATGATTTGGACCCGCAATCGCTTTCTTGCGATGCAATCGCCGCAAAGGTTTTGGCGTCTTTTCTGGCCATGGATACCAACGCCTGCGCACGGTGCATTGCCTTGTGTTTGGCCTCTGCATCCCTTGGATCGCAAGCGCAAAGGATATGCGACACCTCCCACAGGGGCGGCGCCCTGAACCGTTCCGGGTCTTTGGCCCATTCGGCACGGATTGCGTCGGCGTTGGGCGCTGTGCCCTCAACAGCGTCTTCCAGAACACCCCTGATCAGGGCCTCTTCTTGGGTTTCAAACTTACCGGGGGCCACCTCTTGGGGTGCAGCCTCCAGCGCGCGTTTCTTGGCCTCTTGCAACAGCAGAGTGCGGATGACGACCGCGTTGGCCGCCTTGCGCCAGGCGATGCCCGGTTTGCCAGCCGGCGCATCGTGGTTTTGGGTCTCAGCCGCCACCACAGTGTGGGGCACCTGTTCGCCATTGACGATAAGATCGGGGAAAAGTGCTGCGTTCATGGTCCTTACTCCGCCGGTGTTGTTTTGCTGTCGCGCTTGGGCAGTGGCTTGCCACGACGCGTCCGCACGATCTGATAGCCGGGACGCATGAGATAGCGGAACGGTGCAGCAAAGCCGGAAACCATGTGGACCAGCCGCGAGAACGGGAAAAGCGCGGTGATGATCAGACCAAGAAAAATGTGGAGTTTATAGAGCCAATGCACGTCTACCACAGTGACCCAGGCGTTAATGTTCCATGTGACGATACTTTGTGACCAGCTCATAAAGCGGACCATTTCGGACCCGTCCATATGTTGCAGGGTCTGCGTGATAGTCAGCAAGCCGATGGCCAGTTGCAGCCAGATCAGTACCATGATGGTGATATCCATCCAGCTGGATGTGGCGCGGATGCGCGGCTCTGTCAGGCGGCGATGCAACAGCAACGTACCCCCGATCAGCGCGGCAACCCCTGCTGGACCACCAATGATCACCGCCATCCATTGTTTGAGCGCGTAAGGCACGCCCAGCGCATCCAACACCCAGACAGGTGTAAACAGCCCCACAAGATGGCCAAAGAAGATCGTAATGATCCCCACATGAAACAGGATTGATCCCCACATCAGTTGCTTGCGTCGCAACAACTGGCTGGAAGAGCTTTTCCACGTGTATTGATCGCGGTCATAGCGGGCAATGCAACCGATCACGAGGATCGTCAGCGCCGCATAGGGCATGATGCCAAAAATGATGAAGTTGATATCGAGGTTCGAAAACATGTCTTTGTCTCCCTATTCGGCAGCGTGGTGCGCAGGTGGAGGGTTCATCGGCAAATCCATCTGGGCGAGCATTTCGCGCGCTTGCGGACAGCCCGCGTTGGGGTCAGGTCCAAAAAGCACTTCGCTTTCCTCCCAGACCTCGTCCAATGCCTCAAGATCGGTGGGATCATCGTCAGGCAGCGCCAGCATCTCGGCGACGGCCTCTTTGTCGGCCTGCACACCGGCAAGCTGCAAAAGGCTGACGAACACGGCACCATAAGGACTTTCCCGCCGGATCAGCCGGGCGTTCAAGGCCTCAAAGATATGAGCCGCGTCCGCCAGAGTGTCCTGCGCCACCAGAGGGGATCGTGTGGACAGGAATTCCAGCAAAACAGGCAAGTGATCAGGTAGCTCTGACGTCACCGGATCAAACCCGCCTTCGCGGTAAGTTTCGACCAGTGACACCATCGCCCCACCCCGGTCACGGCTTTCACCATGCACGTGTTCAAAGAGGTTTAGCGACAACGTGCGTGACCGGTCGAAGAGCAAAACAAATTGCTCTTCGAGGTCATAGATGTCGCGCGCAGCCAGTTCTTCTACCAGCGGGCGCAACGCCCGACGCGCTGCTGCTGTCAGTCGCGTGTCCGAGGCAAGTACGCCGCCAATTTCGGGCATCGCCTCTTGCAACTCGCGTGTCGGGTAACTCAGAAGAAGTGAGAATGCTTTAAGAGTACGGTCCATTTCACATTGCCTCCGTTGGCATTTTCAGGGGTTTCTTGGAGCCACCAAAGAGCGATCCCTTGGAGGATCCGCCACCGCACCCATTGGTATCGGTAAAGCCGCAGCCGCCACGCAGATCATAGGCGTCTTCAACCTGTTCGCGGTGCGTTGTGGGGATGACAAAGCGATCTTCATAATCCGCCAAGGCCATGATCTTATACATGTCCTCGATCACGCGACCCGACAGGCCGACGCGTGCCGCGATGCCTTCGTCGATGATGCCTTCCACGGTTTTGGACCGCATGTAGGACCGCATCGCCAGCATTCGTTCCAACGCTGTCACAACGGGGGCTTCATCCCCGGCGGTCAGCATGTTGGCCAGGTATTTGACCGGAATGCGCAGGTTCTTGACGTCCGGCATGCCTTCACTGGTGCCAATCGCACCCGCCTCTGCGGCGTTCTGGATCGGCGACAGTGGCGGGATATACCACACCATCGGCAGCGTCCGGTATTCGGGGTGCAGTGGGAAGGCGACCTTCCACTCCATCGCCATCTTCCAGATCGGGCTTTCCTGTGCGGCTTTGATCCAATCCTCCGGGATGCCGTCGGCGCGGGCAGTTTCGATCACCACCGGGTCGTTGGGATCAAGGAACACGCCCAGTTGCGCATCATAAAGGTCCTGTTCGTCCTCCATATTCGCCGCATCTTCGATCTTGTCGGCATCATAAAGCATGACGCCCAAGTACCGGATACGCCCGACGCAGGTTTCGGAACAGACGGTTGGATTACCGCTCTCGATCCGGGGATAGCACAGCGTACATTTTTCGGATTTGCCGCTTTCCCAGTTGTAGTAGATTTTCTTGTATGGACAGCCCGACACGCACATGCGCCAGCCGCGGCACTTTTCCTGATCAATTAGGACAATGCCGTCTTCTTCGCGCTTATAGATTGCACCCGATGGGCAGGACGATGCACAAGCCGGGTTCAGGCAGTGTTCGCACAAACGGGGCAGATACATCATGAATGTATTTTCGTATTCCCCGTAAATCTCCTTTTGGATGCCCTCAAAATTGTAGTCCTGCGACCGCTTTGAAAACTCACCTCCGAGGATTTCCTCCCAGTTCGGCCCTTTCTCGATCTTCTCGATCCGCTCACCTGTGATCTTGGAACGGGGGCGTGCAGTTGGAAACGCCTCCATTTCAGGTGCGGATTTCAGGTGGTCGTAGTCGAAATCAAACGGCTCATAATAGTCGTCAATTTCAGGCATGGAGGGGTTGGCAAAGATGTTGGACAGGATGCGCCACTTGCTACCCTGCTTGGGTTGCAGCTTGCCGGATTTGGTGCGTTCCCAACCGCCTTTCCAACGGTCCTGATTTTCCCAATCTGTCGGATAACCAAGCCCCGGCTTGGTTTCCACGTTGTTAAACCAAGCGTATTCAACGCCGTCCCGGCTGGTCCAGACGTTTTTGCAGGTGACAGAGCAGGTGTGGCACCCGATGCATTTGTCGAGGTTCAGCACCATGCCGATTTGTGCGCGGATTCTCATTGTGCGGTCTCCTTTGCAGGTGCTTCTTTGTCGAGCCAGTCGACCTTTTTCATTTTACGAACGACGACAAATTCGTCCCGGTTCGCACCCACAGTGCCGTAGTAGTTGAAGCCATAAGATTGCTGGGCGTAGCCGCCGATCATATGGGTGGGCTTCAACGTCGTGCGCGTCACAGAGTTGTGGATACCGCCCCGGTGCCCGGTCTTTTCAGAGCCCGGTGTGTTCACGATCTTTTCCTGCGCGTGATACATGAAGGTCGTGCCTTCCTTGATCCGCTGGGACACAACCGCCCGTGCTGTCAATGCACCGTTGGTGTTGTAGACCTCGATCCAGTCGTTATCGACGATGCCCGCGGATTTCGCGTCCACTTCGGATATCCAGACCACCGGGCCACCCCGGTTCAGCGTCAGCATCAACAGGTTGTCGGAATAGGTAGAGTGGATGCCCCATTTTTGGTGCGGCGTGATAAAGTTCAGCACAAGGTTGTCGCCCTCATCCTGCACGTCCTTGGTGATCGTTTTCAGGTCAACCGGCGGACGGTAGGACATGAAACCTTCGCCAAATGCCCGCATCCACAGGTGATCCTGATACAGCTGTTGCCGCCCTGTCAGGGTACGCCACGGGATCAGTTCATGCACATTGGTATAGCCCGCGTTATAGCTGACCTTGTCACTCTCGATGCCCGACCATGTGGGGCTAGAGATGATCTTGCGCGGCTGGGCGGCGATGTCATGGAAACGGATTTTGTTGCCATGTTCGCCTTCCGCCAAATGCGCGTGTTCGCGCCCGGTGGCCTTTTCCAACGCTTCCCAAGCCTTCACGGCGACGTTGCCGTTTGTCTCGGGTGCCAGCATCAGGATGACCTCGCAGGCATCAATCGCGCTTTCGATCTTGGGGCGACCGGCCGCCGTGCCATCCAGTTGCACGCCGTTGAGAGCCGCCAGATTGTCGATCTCTTCCTGCGTATCCCAGTTGATCCCCTTGCCGCCATTGCCCAGCTTATCAAGCATTGGGCCAAGTGCTGTGAACCGGTCGTAGATCGCGGTGTAGTCCCTCTCGACCGTCACGTAGGCAGGGGCTGTTTTGCCGGGGATCAGATCGCATTCGCCTTTTTTCCAGTCCTTCACCTGATCCTGCGCAATCTCTGCTGGGGTGTCATGCAGGATGGGCAAGGCGACGATATCGGTTTCCTTGTCCAGATAACCCGGTGTGATCTCCTGAAATTTCTTCGCGATGGATTTGAAGATTTCCCAGTCCGATTTGGACTCGTACGCAGGATCAACCGCCGCCTGCAGCGGGTGAATGAACGGGTGCATATCGGACGTGTTCATATCGTCCTTTTCGTACCAACTGGCGGTTGGCAGAACGATGTCGGAGTAAACGGCAGTGGTGGACATGCGGAAGTCGATGGTCACCAGCAGGTCCAGCTTGCCGCGCGGCGCATTATCGTGCCACTGGGCCTCTTTGGGCAATTGGCCACCGTCTTCGCCCAAGTCCTTGCCCATCACGCCGTGATCGGTGCCAAGCAGGTGCTTGAGGAAATATTCATGCCCTTTACCAGATGAGCCCAACAGGTTGGATCGCCACACAAACAGGTTACGCGGCCAGTTGGCGGGGTCGTCTGGGTCCTCGCAGGACATTTCCAGATCACCGGATTTCAGGTTCTCGGCTACATAAGCCGGGATTTCCTGACCCGCTGCTTTCGCGGCCTTGGCAACTTCTAACGGGTTCGTCTTCAGTTGCGGTGCCGATGGCAACCAGCCCATGCGTTCGGCCCGGATGTTGTAGTCAATCAGGCTGATGTCCCAATCGCCCTCTGGCGCTGTGGGTGACAGAATTTCGTCCGCCTTCAGTGTCTCATACCGCCACTGATCCGTGTGGGCATACCACGCAGAGGTCGAATTCATGTGCCGTGGAGGGCGATTCCAATCCAGCGCGAATGCCAGCGGTTGCCAGCCCGTCTGCGGACGCAGCTTTTCCTGACCCACGTAGTGCGCCCAGCCACCCCCCGATTGCCCGACGCAGCCACACATCACCAGCATGTTGATGACCCCGCGATAGTTCATATCCATGTGGAACCAGTGGTTCATCGCAGCACCGATGATGATCATGGACTTGCCATTGGTCTTTTCGGCATTGTCTGCAAATTCACGAGCCACATGCGCGATTTTGTCGGCAGGCACGCCAGTGATCTTTTCCGCCCAAGCCGGTGTGCCGGGCATGTCATCGGCGTAGTCAGATGTGACCCAATCACCGCCCAAACCACGGTCCAGACCGTAGTTGGCGCAAAACAGATCAAAGACAGTCGCTACTGCAATTTCACCGTTCGCGGTCTTCACCCGCTTCACAGGGATATTTCGGGTCAGAACATCAGGGTGATCGGCATCGGTTTGAAACTGGCCATAAGCCTCACCACCAAAGTAGGGGAAATCGACGCCGACGACATCGTCGTAGTCTTCCTCAAGCACGAACGACATCTTCAGATCGGTGACAGCGACGTTTGCTTTTTCCTCAAGGTTCCATTCGCCGTCTTCGCCCCAGCGGTATCCGATGGACCCATTGGGCGCGACAAGGCTGCCCGACTTGCCGTCAAATGCGACGGTCTTCCATTCGGGGTTGTTGTCTTCCCCAAGCTTACCGTCCAGATCATCGGCGCGCAGAAAGCGACCGGGGATCATCTTGCCGTCTTTTTCCTCCAGCTTTACCAGCATGGGGAAGTCAGAGTATTTGCGGGTGTAGTCCTCAAAATACTCGGACTGACGGTCAAGGTGGAATTCGCGCAGGATCACGTGACCAAAGGCCATGGCGAGGGCCGCATCTGTGCCCTGCTTGGCGTTCAACCAGACATCGCCGAACTTTGCTGCCTCTGAATAGTCAGGGCAAATGACCGCGGATTTGGTGCCCTTGTAACGCGCTTCTGTATAAAAATGCGCATCGGGTGTCCGGGTCTGCGGCACGTTCGAGCCCCAAAGCAGCAGGTAGCCAGAGTTATACCAGTCTGCACTTTCCGGCACGTCTGTCTGCTCGCCCCACGTCATGGGCGAGGCCGGCGGCAGATCGCAGTACCAATCGTAAAACGACATGCACACGCCGCCCATCAAGGACAAGTACCGCGAGCCAGCGGCGTAAGACACCATCGACATCGCAGGAATAGGCGAGAAGCCAAAGACGCGGTCGGGGCCGTAGGTCTTGGCGGTGTATGCGTTGGCGGCGGCGGTAATTTCGGTTGCCTCATCCCATGTTGCACGCACGAACCCGCCCTTACCGCGTGTTTCCACGTAAGAGGCGCGCAGGATCGGGTCAGCTTGCAGCTTGGTCCATGCCTCAATCGGCTCCATGGTTTCGCGCATCTTGCGCCAGACCTTCATCAAGCGGCCACGGACCAGCGGGTTCTTCACCCGGTTCGCGGAATAGAGATACCAGCTGTAAGACGCGCCACGGGCACATCCGCGTGGTTCGTGGTTCGGCAGGTCAGCGCGGGTGCGCGGATAATCAGTTTGCTGGGTTTCCCAGGTGACGATGCCGGATTTGACGTAAATCTTCCAACTACAGGACCCTGTGCAGTTCACCCCGTGGGTGGACCGGACCACTTTGTCGTGCCGCCAGCGATTGCGATAGGTGTCTTCCCAGTCGCGGCTTTCATTGGTGGCTTTGCCGAAACCATCAGAGAACGTCTCAAGGTTCTTCGATTCCAGAAAGTTCAATCTATCGAGCAGGTGGCTCATGTCATTTCTCCTGTCAGGGTGGTCCTGCCCCGGCACTTGCCGGGACAGGCAGGCGTCAGGTTTATGGGTTCTGCACGTAGGCGCCGGGGCGCAGATAGAACCACCAGTTGATCGCGATGCAGACGGCGTAGAAGACCGCAAAGCCATAAAGCGCATATTCAGGGTGTCCCGCGCCCAGCTGTTCGCCGAACACTTTGGGGATGATGAATGCGCCGTAAGCGGCCACAGCAGCAGTCCAACCCAGCGCAGGGCCGGCCTGTTCTTTGTTGAAAACCACAGCGATGGTGCGGAAGGTTGATCCGTTGCCGATACCGGTGGCTGCGAACAGGATCAGGAACAGGCCCAGGAAGGGGTAGAAATACTGTTCCGGCGCCGCGGAGGCATAGGCAGCTTGGATGAAGTAAGCCACACCCAACGCCGAGGCGACCATCACGATGGAAATCCATTGTGTGACGCGAGCACCACCCAGCTTGTCAGCCATCATACCCCCGATGGGGCGGATCAACGCACCGATAAATGGCCCCATCCATGCAAACATCAGGGCCGATGGGCCGTTGGGGTTCACAGTGTCGTGGGTCATCAGGCCGCCGACTTCGACGTGGCTGAAGCCAAAGACCACTTTGATAGTCAGCGCCAAGGCAGCCGAATACCCGATGAACGACCCAAAGGTCATGGTGTAGATCACGGTCATCGCCCAAGTGTGCTTGTTGCCAAAGATCTGGTACTGACGGCTCAGGTTTTGGCCGACAGCGCCGGGGATCATTTTCAGACCCAGTACTGTCAACGCGATCACGATGGGCAGGACCAGCCATTTGGAAAGGCCGATGCCAGATGTCGGCAGACCACCTTCTGTGCCCGGCAGCAGCAGCCACAGGCCGAAGGCCGCGGTTGCAAAACCGATCAGCAGCATACCGGTGATGGTTGCAAAGGCACCCACAGGGTTTGGGATGTTCGGTGACACGTGTTCGTCACGAATGTTGTTCATACCAAACCAACCGATGATGACGAGGGGCACGAGAAACACCAACCAGATCAGGCCAGCGTTCTGAATATAGGTCTCGGTTCCTGCCGGGATCTTGCCGATCAGCGTGCCGGATGTATTCACCAAAGTGCGGCTTTCGCCCCCGAACAGGCCAAAAGTCATGACCAGCGGGATCAGAATCTGCATGGTGGTCACACCAAAGTTGCCCAATCCGGCGTTCATGCCCAAGGCATACCCTTGGATCTTCTTTGGGTAAAAGAAACTGATGTTGGACATGGAAGACGAGAAGTTACCGCCGCCAATACCCGACAGGAACGCAAGGATCTGGAAGTACCACAGCGGAGTATTGGGGTCTTGCAACGCAAACCCTGCACCGGCGGCGGGGATGATCAGCAAGGCGGTGGTAAAGACGATGGTATTTCGCCCACCCGCAATGCGGATAAAGAAGGTTGACGGAATGCGCAGTGTGGCCCCGGTCAGACCGGCGATTGCACCCAGTGTGAAAAGGTCGGATTTCGCAAATCCAAATCCAAGGTTCAGCATCTGAACGGTGATGATCCCCCAATACAGCCAAACCGCAAAACCGCACAGCAACGACGGGATCGAAATCCATAGGTTACGCGTGGCAATCGACTTGCCGGTAGAGGACCAATAGCTGTCGTCCTCAATGTTCCAATTTCTGAGATCTTGTCCCACTTGATTTCTCCCAAGTTGAGGGGGTGGGACGGGCCCGGCATGGGGCCCGCCTTATGCAATGATTATTCTGCTGGCTGTGCGCCGTTTTTCTTGGCAACAGCGACCAGCCCCTCTTCAAGGGCGGCGTTGGCCCTGAGGGCGCGCAACCGCAGCGTATCGATGTTGGCGGCGGCAAAATTTGCACGCTCTTCATCTTCTTGCCGGGTGGTGAACCGGACAAAGAAGGCCAGGAACGATGCGCAAGTGACCACAACGCCAAGGATGAAAAACGCCTCTGACCAGTCGATGACGTTCTTGAACAAGAACCCTGCCAGAACCGCACCGGCATTCCCGCCCGCACCGACCACTCCAGCAACGGCACCAAGGGCCTTTTTGTTGATGAATGGCACGACAGAATAGGTGGCGCCTTCGGCCATCTGGGTGAACAACGAGAAAACAATCAGCGCTGGCAGTGCCAAGAACAGCACGCTCATCTGGCTGAAGACCATCAAGGCGCAGCCTTCAAAGAATAGACAGATGAAAAGCCAGAACGCCCGCCCCTTCAAACCCCACAGAGAGCCGAAGTTATCGCCGAACAATCCACCCAACGTCCGGGCAAATAGGTTCATGAGGCCAAAGGATGCAGCCACGAAACCAGCAGTGACCAAGGTCAGATCAAAATAGTCCATGAAGTAAAGGGCAGCGACGTTGTTCACTGTCAGCTCGATCCCGAAACACGCGCCGTAGATTACAAACAGAACCCAGACACGGGGGTCTTTGAGAGCCTGCATATAGTTGCCAGTGACTTTGGCCTTCTCTTCCATTTTGCCCTGCGCACGCAGGTCGTCAAAATTGCCGTCAGGCGCGTCCTGAGTGAGGAAGTAGTAAGCGATGCCGGTCAGGAAGATGATGATCCCGACGACGACCATGGACAGACGCCAGCCCACCGCTTCCGAAAAGCCAAAGCCAATGACCATGACCGAAAAAAGCAGCGGCATAACAAACTGTGTGACACCACCGCCAAGGTTGCCCCAGCCAGCGGATGTAGCGTTCGCCTGACCAACCACGTTGGGGGCAAACATCACGGATGTATGGTATTGGGTGATGACAAAAGCCGCACCGATACCGCCGATCAAGACGCGGAACAGCAGGAATGTCTCAAAACTCTGGGCAAGACCAATCCCCATCACAGGCAAGGACCCGATCAGCAATAGCCAAGTATAGGATTTCCGTGGCCCGATCCGATCGCATAACCAGCCGATAAACAGGCGGGCAAAAATGGTCATGGACACAGAACCGATGATCGCCCAACCAATTTGGTTAGGTGTCAGACCCAGTTCATCCCGCACGACACTCATCAGCGGCGCGATGCCAAACCATGCAAAGAAGCACGAGAAGAACGCAAACCACGTCATGTGGAAGGTTCTGATCTGCACCATCTTTACGTTGAAGAAATTCGACCACAGGGCTGTGGCCTTGTTTTGTAGTTCCATCGGCTGTCCCCTTCTTCTGTTGCGCACAGCCGAAGCTGCGCGCCTTGCGCCAAGGGTGCCGCCCGCGCAGGCCAATTCCGTTGATCCAGATCAAAAGAGGGGATTTATATAATGAAATAAATGACTTAATGAAATTTGTCATGACAAGAACCGCGCAACATCAAGTGCGTCACATGGAAAGATCAATCAGTGCATTGACATCTATCAAGCCTCGGCTTGATAAATGTCGAAATCAAAGGATCTGAGATGTTTGTAGGCATGCCCGAGTCGGACTACCCTGATGTTAGGGGGCTCCATCTGTTCGCAGACATGGCAGATACGCGATTTGAAGAACTGATGCGCGGGTCATATGTGCAGAACTTCCCGCCGCAGGTTGACCTGATCACCGAAGGTGACCCCAGCGATTTCCTGCATATTATCCTGTCAGGCACGGTCGCGCTATCATCCAGCTGGAACGGGCGCGAAACCGTCATGGCAACGGTTCGTCCGATATCCACCTTCATCCTTGCGGCAACGATCAAGGATGCACCCTATCTGATGTCGGCCAAAACGCTTAAGAAAAGCCGCGTGGCGCTGATCCCCAGTCAAGATGTGCGCAACGTCTTTGCAACTGATCACGGTTTTGCCCGCGCCATCGTAACGGAGCTGGCACAGTGTTACCGGTCGGTGGTGAAGGCACAGAAGGATCTCAAGCTGCGCACATCGCTGGAACGGCTGGCCAATTACTTGCTGCGTCAACACAACCGGCTGGATGGTGCAACGACGTTTGAACTGACTTTGGAAAAACGCAGGTTGGCCTCGTTTCTTGGCATGACACCCGAAAACCTAAGCCGGGCGTTCAAGGGCCTTCAGGCCTATGGCGTTGAGGTGCGCGGAAATACGATCGCGATCAATGACCGCGATGATCTGGCAAAATTCGCGAAACCATCGGCATTGATCGATGATTTTTCATCCTAGGGACAACCTCGCAGTCCGCGAATAGGGATTGAATTGATCAAAGGTTTCGGGGCTGATGGCATTACCCTTTTCTTTGCGCAGGTAACATGACCCCAATTGCCCTCCCCATCACGAGCCTGACCGCCCTTTTCTCGGGCTTGCTTATTCTAGCGCTGACGTTGCGTGTGGTGCAGCTTCGCAGGCGCGGTGGCGTCGTATTGGGCGACAATGACGACCGCATGCTTGTAAAGGCGATCCGCGGCCATGCAAACGCGGTAGAACAATTACCCATCGCCCTGATCCTCATGGGATTGGCAGAGCTGCAAGGCGGCCCTCTGGGGCTTTTGGTTTTGGGTGCGCTGATCCTGGTTATGGGTCGCGCGCTGCATGGGCTTTACTTTGCCGTCCACGGCACCAATTGGCGGTTCCGCGTCGTGGGCATGTGGATGACACTGCTGGCGCAGGTGGTGCTGATCGCCGCACTTGCAATAACTTTGATAGGGTGACGCTATGCCCGTGATCCGCAAAGATGTTGCCGCCTGATCTTCATTCGAACAACTCAGACCCGGCGATATGAACGGCTGGACGGCACCCCAAGCGACGCACCCAAAGGGTAACACCAACGAAAAAGGCCACGCGCGATGCGTGGCCCAATCACTGTCCGGTCAGGTGATCAATTACTTGATCTTACCTTCCTTGTATTCCACGTGCTTGCGCACAACGGGGTCGTACTTTTTGATGACCATCTTCTCGGTCATGGTACGGGCGTTCTTTTTCGTGACGTAAAAATGCCCGGTCCCCGCAGTGGAGTTCAGGCGGATCTTGATGGTGGTAGGCTTCGCCATGTCTCATCTCTCCTGGTTGCGGGCCGCATCGGGCACATCGCGTGAATCTCGTTGAAGCTGCCTTTTACTCCGGCCCACGACCGAGTCAACCGGAAAGGAGAAGTTAGGTCGGCGAATGTCGTGGTTACGTGTTGTCTATATGACCTTTATCGTTGAAGCCAAAGGTTCGGTAGAGTTTTTGGGAATGTCGGGACTGGCTGCTTGGAGCCCTAAGTGAATTCGTGCAGCATAACTGAAATGCCAGCTACATTGGGACGAATTCCAACCACCCCAAAGACCCAGCGATTGTTTGGAAGCCAAATAAGAGGCCCATCGAGACAAACCAATGAACTGTCGTTCTCAGACGGTTTCCTTCTCTGGGGAACCACTTGAACTCGCGAAGCCAGCTTAGCATCCAATCCAGAAACATAAAAAGGAATAGTATGTGTCTGAAAACAAAGTAGACCATCAAAATGGTGAGGACCGCCCCTGCAATCATGTTAGTCGGAACAATCTCCAAACGCCGCCACCGTTCGATTCAGTGAATGTGATTGCCATGTGGTTTACCTTACTTGCGCGGACGCATTCCAAGACTAAACGAAGCGCATAGAACTGGGGCATCCAGCGGAATTCTCGACTAACTGACAAAAATCTGGATTGCAATCAATAGTAGATTCGTCCCGCATTGCGGTCATCTGCGACCTCGAAGGTAGCGATAAACCCGACTAAAAGCATCAGATGACCGGCTTGAGCCCAGACTGTGAATTGGATTTTCATGCTGCGTGCGCGCGCGGCACGGCAATTGCTGCGAACTCATTATTGATAGCGCCGGCGGCCGAACTGAATAGCCGCCATTCGTTCGTAATGCAGCGAGGTCGGAAACGTAATCTAGCAATTGCAGGACCGACTGAGCTTTCGCTGCGGCTGCGCCCAAATCCGCGCTTGCAAAAGACCGAACGCAAATTCGCGCAACTCGTTTTCATCGCCGCCTTACGTCAATGCCGGCAACGGTTATTAAACCGATGCTATGCTCTCGGCGTCAACGCGGCGCTGGCGTATGGGTATGGGATGCAATCCATACGTTAAACGAAAGTGACGGAGTTATAAGGCAAGACCGGTAACCTTCGAATGGTCCAGCCGGTGACGCGCCTACCATAGTCGAAAGACCTGTCCGCTATCCGGGCGTCGTTTTGAAATTCGGCTTAGGCAAGGTGCAGGACGATCCGGCACAAATCTGATTGCCACGGTCCACAGTTTATCCAGCAGCCCCCTGACCCGCGCAGCGACCGAACACCGCGCCAGAGGTAAGGCCTGATCCACCCGGATAGCCCTCAAAGAACACGCCCCCGACCATTTCACCAGCGGCGAAAAGGCCGCCAATGGGTGTCCCGTCCTCGCGCAGAACCTCGCATCTTTCTGAAACCTTCAGGCCTCCATAGGTGAACGTTATGCCGCCCGTGACCGGATAGGCTTTGAAGGGTGGCGTATCGAACTTTTGCGCCCAGTTGGATTTGCGCAAGGTCAGCCCTTGGGTGCTTTTGCCATCCAGAGAAGTCGGGTCGAATGTCGCGTCATCGTTTACTGCATCGTTGAATGCCTCAAGCGTGGCGCGGGCTGCGGTGGCGTCAACGCCCGTCAGCATGTCACAGAGCGCGTCAAGCGTATCGGCCTGCACGAAATGTGCGTCGTGGAATGTGTATTCTGCGTAGAGCAGGTCATCGACCTTGGCGTCAAATATTTGCCAAGCGAAATGTCCGGGCTGGTCCAACACCGCTTTGCCGAATTGCGCGTAGGTGTAGTTGCGAAAGTTTTCACCTTCATCGACAAATCGGTCCCCATCTGCGTTCAGCATAACACCAAGAAAATAGCAGATTTTGCGGTAGTTCTTGCGCTCGGACGCAGGCAGATCAAGATTGGCGTAGTCGGGCATGTGCAAATCCATCGGCGTGGCGTGGCAGCCGTCAATCAACCCGTAGCTTTGCGCGCCAAGACTCATGGCCATCGACAAACCATCGCCCGTATTCATCGGTGTGCCGCGCACCTTAGCCTTGTCCCAGTGGCCGCCCATCCAGTCGCGGCGTCGCTCTGCGCTGGCCTCGAAGCCACCGCAGGCGAGGATCACGGCGTCCCCAGAAATCTCTTCATCACCGACCTTAACTCCGATGACCGTATCACCGTCCGTCATCAACTCAGTCACGGCACTTTCATATCTTATCGTACCGCCAAGACGCGTGAACGCGGCCAGTTCCATATCAAACAGGCCCACGCCTTCGTTTTCGGCGGCAAGTGTAAGGCCACCCCAGAAAACGTGTCTCCCGTTCTTCTCAAAGCTTTGGCGCGAATAGATCGGTTCGAACTTTACGCCATGCCGCCCCAGCCATTGCATCGCGGGCAGAGATTGCCCGATCAGGCAGTCTTGTTCTGGCGCCAACGGGCGGCCACCGTTGAACATCAAAAGATCATCAGCAAACTTGGCCGTCGTGTAGCCACCGAAATCGGTCACGGCCAAGCGCGGGTCGTCCTTGTCTTTGAGCAACGGCATCAGATCGTCAACGCCGTCATAGGCAAATCGCATCGCGCCTGCGGTGTATTTCGTATTGCCGCCTGCCAGCGCTTCGTCTGCCTTCTCCAGCATCAAAACCGCGGCACCAGCTTCAAGTGCTGCAATGCCTGCACACATGGCTGCGTTGCCTGACCCGACGACGATGATCTTCTTTGACATATTCGATTCCCTTCTTTATCGGATTATGTATCCAAGCGGATACAATTTGAAAAGGACCTTTTAGATGCAGGCTGATCCCACTGATCTGTCCCAAGGCGGCGTTGCCTTCGCCAAACTGATGCACGCCATCGAAACGGGTCTGTATCAACCGGGTGATCGCCTGCGCGAGGTTGAGATCGCCGAACGCTTGTCCCTGTCGCGCACACCTATTCGTGAGGCCCTGCGCCGCCTTGAGGCTGAAAACATTGTCGAGCATCGCCCCCGCGTCGGAGCTGTGATCCGCAAGCTGGGTCAGGCCGAAGTGGTCGAGCTATATGAAATGCGGCTGGTGCTAGAACGCACGGCGGCGGAAATGGCAGCCAAACACAGCGCCGAGGCGGAGGTTGACGCGCTGGCCGTGATCAATGACGACATCCGTCAGACACCAGATGACGCCGCCCGCGCGGCCGCCATCAATCAGAAATTCCACCACGCAATCAATCTTGCGGGGCGCAATCGCTTTTTGTTGGATGCGGCCCGCGCGATCAACAATGCGCTGTTGTTGCTGGGGCCAACGACATTGGCCGATGCGGACAGGATCGCCACGGTTGTTCACCAACACAGCCAGATCATCGACGCAATTAGCGCAGGAGACATCGATGCTGCGGGGGCGGCGGCCGAGGCCCATTTGCAAACCTCGTTGCGTTATCGACTGAAGGTCATGCGTGGATGAGGCAGATTGCGATCACCCACGCAATTGCGGGGTTCGGGGTGCTTTCATTCCACCTCATCGGTTTGCCGTTGCCATGGCTCTTGGGGCCGATCGTCGCCTGCTTGATCGCCGCCCTTCTGGGCGCGCAAATGAAAAGCATACCTGTGTTGAACAACGCGATGCGCTCGATCCTAGGGGTTGCGGTGGGCGCGACATTCACGACTGCGCTTGTGATCAGCATGGCAGGGTACTGGACGACGTTGATCCTCGTGCCGGTCATGGTCTTTCTGATCGGGTTGGTTGGCGTTCCGTATTTTCAACGGCTGTGGGGGTTTGATTTCGCCACCAGTTATTATTCCGCGATGCCCGGTGGGTTGCAGGACATGCTTTTGTTTGGCGAAGACGCGGGCGGCGATGTGCGCGCGCTGTCCTTGATCCACGCAACCCGTGTGATGGTTATCGTGGTGGCCCTGCCGTTTATCCTGAAGGGGTACTGGGGCGTTGACCTCAGCAACCCGCCGGGGGTGCCAGCCGCAACTTTACCCCTATCGCAACTGGCCCTGATGATCGTCGCCGGATTGGCCGGATGGCAGATTGCCAAGGCCGTCGGACTTTTTGGCGCGTCGATCTTGGGGCCGATGATCTTGGCGGGTATGTTGGCGTTGACTGGAATACTAGAATATCGCCCACCAGCCGAGGCAATCTGGGCCGCTCAGTTCTTTATCGGCATGACTGTCGGCACCAAGTATGCTGGCGTCACAGGCGCCGAAGTGCGCCGCGATGTGGCTGCGGCCCTTGGGTTCTGCGTGATCCTTTTGATCCTGTCGGCGGGCTTTGTTGAGGTCATCCATCTTTTTGCGCTGGCCCCACCGATGGAGACCTTGTTGGCCTTTGCCCCCGGCGGTCAGGCCGAAATGACGGTTCTTGCGCTGATTGCGGGGGCGGACATGGCATTTGTCATCGCCCACCATGTACTAAGGATCGTAACCGTGATTGTCGGTGCGCCAATTGCTGCCCGGTTGTTTAGCCAGTGACATCTGGATTGATGACGTGGATCGGCGCGCCATCCGCAAAGGCGTTGATCTGATCGAATATGTCACTGAATTGCAGATCGAACTCGTCCTCGGTGACGTAGCCGATATGGGGCGTGGGCAGGACGTTAGGGTGGGTCAACAGCGGGTTGGCCGTATCGCGCAAAGGCTCGCTGTCAAACACATCGACGGCGGCGTGAATACGGCCTTGTGCGATCTCGGTCTCAAGGACGCCGGGTGCAATCAGGCCAGAGCGTGAGGTGTTCACCAGCAGACTGCGCGGGGCCATCGCGGCAAGATCACCCGCCGTAATACTGCCCCGCGTTACAGGTTTCAGGCGGACATGCAGGCTGACAATGTCAGAGGTGGCAAAGAACGCCTCGCGATTATCCGCTACGGTACGCCTATCCGCTCGTGCGCGTGCGCGGCCATCTTCTGACGCCCACCACTGAACGCGCATCCCGATCGCCTCTGCGTAGCCCGCAACCGCCTGCGCGATCCGCCCGTAGCCATAAAGCCCAAGGGTGCGGCCCCGCAATGTGCGCCCAACCCCCATCTGCCAATCGCCCGCACGGATGCTGGCGACCTGCTGTGGGATCTGGCGGAAGCTCGCAAGGATCAGCGCGAGGGTCATTTCGGCAGCGGCATAGGACGGCGTGTCGCTGTGCATGTTCGAACACAGCATCACCCCGTTTCCAGTGCAGGCGGGCACGTCGATATGGGGATAGACGCTGCGTTGGCTAATCAATTTGAGGTTCGGGACGCGTTCCAGCAGCTCTGGCCCGATCTTGGTGCGTTCGCGAAACAATACAAGCGCGTCCGCATCTTGAATGCGCGCTGCAAGAGCCACAGGGTCGGGTTCATGATCGGTCCAGACGGTGACGTTATGGTCATTCAGTTTGTCAAAGCAGGGCAGCCCCCGCAGCGTGTCGAACCAATCGTCGAGGATGTGAACCTTCACGCCTTGCTCCAGACAGAGGCTGGGATCATAACCTCACCGCGCGCCAGCAATCTTGCGGTGCGCACCAATCCAGCAGAGCGCAGATCAATGCCGTTTTCTGTCAGCTCATAATCGACAAGCACGTCGATCTGGCCCGACGCATGTTCCAACGTCACTGCCGCAGGCCGCTGGTTGGACCGGACCGCCATCCCTTCGGCCACACTCCCCGGCGTCAGCACACAAGACGCAAAACATTGCGCGCCCGTCACGGCCATTGTCGGATGCGCCGACCATGGCATAAAATACCGCGTCGCAATGGTGCCGCCGTCTTTGGCAGGGGCCAACAGGCCGAACTTGGGTGTGACAGAGGATGCCACGTCCTTGATCCCCATCGCCTCCCCCGCTTGGATGCGCACAGCCTCCATCGCGGCAAAGAAGTCGGTGTTGTCGTTCAGGTCCTCAGCGCTTTCGTAGCCGGAAAGGCCGAACGCAGACGCCTTTGCGATGACCATCGGCATGGCGACATCCATGCAGGTGACGTCTATTTCATCGAAGGTATCAATCAGGTTTCCCGTGGGCAGAAACGCTCCCGTCGCTCCGCCGATAGTGTCCATGAATTGCAAGCCAACTGGGGCTGCGGTGCCTGGCACGCCGTCAATCGCGGCGTCCCCGTCATAAGCCACAGCGCCTTGTGGTGTCTGTACAATTGCTGTCACCCGCGCGCCAGTGTTCACGGCGCGGATGTTCACCGTTGTTTCACCACCCGTCGGTGCAATCAAACCTATTTCGATCGCGGAGGGGCCAACACCGGACAGGATGTTGCCGCAGGTTGGTTTGAAATCGACGGTGCATTCCTCGACGCTGACCTGCGCGAAGAAGTAGTCAATATCTGCCCAATCGTCGTCTGACTTGGACAACATCGCGACCTTGGTCGCTACTGCATTGCCGCCCCCGATCCCGTCGATGTTGAGCGGATGACCAGACCCGACCATGGCAACAAGCACCTCAGCCAAAGTGTCGAGGTCCTCGGGCAGATCAGCGCGGTTCAGGTATGGCCCACGGGATGTGCCTCCACGCATGAACAGAAAGGGAATGGCGGTCTGGGTCATGTTAGGGGCCACGGCAGATCAACGAAGGACTGCAACACACCTGGCGGGAAATCACGGTTCAGGGTCCAAGCCATGGCGCAGATGAACGCGATTCCCACGGCGGTATAGATCGCCGCATAGCCCCAGCTTTTGCCAGCGCGCAGCCGGATGAACAGCAACAAGAACCCTGCGAGTGCCAGAATGAACCCGAAGACAGCGGATGCCACAAGCAGGCTCGCGAACCACCCTAACGTCGCCCAAAGGCCGTGGACATTGTCGTCCGCCTCTTCGGCCTCGCGATCTGCAAAAATCGCGGACGTCTCATCCGCGCGCATCATTTGGACCAGCAACAGCGCACAGCCGATCAGGGCAACGGTTGCCACAAACACAGGAAACACGCGGTCCATGCGAGCAAAATCAGGAATGATCGCAGCGTTCCAATAGGTCAGCGCAATGTAGGCCGTAACTGCTAGCAGGAAGACAACAGGCGCGCGTTTGCTACCCGCCGCGACCGACCCTTCGGCCTGAATGTTTTTGGCCTGACGCAACCCGATCACGACGGACAGTAGCGTGATGATGATCAGCACGATCACGATAGGGCTGAAAACATATTCGATGCCGTCCTCAAACCCGCGCCGGAAACGGGATGCGCCAATCTGATAGGCTTGGTTGGTATAGCGTTCAGCGGGCGCCGCCAGGACGAAACCGATCAGGAACGCGGGGCGTGACCAGTCAAAGCGGCGCATCAAAATGCCCAACAGGCCGATGCCGAATAGGGCCACGAGGTCCCAGATTTCTTGACGGGACTGGAAGGCAGCGAAAGCGATAATCATGAACAGGAATGGTGCTAGCAGCGCAAAGCGGATCTCGGTCAGCTTGGCGATGCCACCGGACGCTGCGATGCAGATCAACGTGCCCACGACGTTCGCCAGCGCCAGCAACCAGACGATGGCATAGGTGAAATCGAGGTTGTTCTTGAGCATGGACGGCCCGACCTCAATCGACCCCGTGCCGAGCAATGCGACAGCCGAGATAAAGATCGCCATGGATCCTGATCCGGGAATACCAAACAGCAAAGTGGGCACCAGCCCGCCGCCTTCTTTGGCGTTGTTTGAGCTTTCGGGCCCGATCACGCCGCGCACGTCGCCTGACCCGAACTGGGATTTGTCTTTAGCTGTTTGCACCGTGTGCCCATAGGCAATCCAGTCCACGACCGATCCGCCAAGGCCAGGGATGACGCCAACAACGACGCCAATCAGTGAACAGCGCACTGACAGCCATTTGTTCGCCCACCAGTCTTTGACACCCTCTGCCCAGCCCCCCCCTAAAGGCGCGCGATCAGAGATGGCTTTGTCGCGGCGCAATAGGGCGATGATTTCGGGGATGGCAAAGATACCAAGGCCGACGATGACCAGTTTTAGACCATCCACGAGATACGGCATGTCATAGGTCGACATGCGCAAGGCACCCGAACTGGCGCCTTCGCCAATGGTACCGACAAGAATACCAAGACAGGCCGCAACAAGTCCCTTGAGCGCCACGCGCCCGGCAAGAATCCCGACCATAGACAAACCAAAGATCGTGATCATCAACAGTTCGGGCGTTTGAAAAAGCAGCACAATCGGGCGTGCAGCAAGGATAAAGACAGTCAGGAACGCGGCCCCCACAAGGCCACCAAACAACGACGATGCAAAGGCGGCCGACAGGGCGCGCGCCGCTTGGCCTTTCTTGGCCATTGGAAAGCCATCAAGCACCGTCGCTTGGGACGCCGATGATCCGGGAATACCCATGAGAACGGAGGCAAAGGTGTCAGAGGTTGGCACAACGGCCACCATGCCAACCATCAGGGCCAATCCGGTAACAGGCTCCATCCCGAACATGAACGGCAGCAAAAGGGACAGGCCCGCGATGCCGCCAAGTCCGGGAAAGACGCCGATACACAGCCCCATAACAACACCAAGGACCAAATAGCCGATGACGTGTGGCTGTAGGATCATTGCAAATGCGTCGCTCAACGCAGGAAATGCTGTTGCAAAGACCTCCATAACGTCCCCTGTCTGTTATGTGCTGAAAAAGAAGAAACCCCACCCGCCGGTCAGCGGATGGGGCGTTAGTGGTTACTGAAGGACGACGCCGTAACGCTCGCTCAGCCAGTTGATCACGAAGTCTTTGGCTTCTTGTGGCACGTCGGTCGCGCTGGCCATGGCGGTCTGCGCGGCAGAACCTGTCAGCTGTGGGTACACGCCAAGACGCGCGCGGCTGATCTCGGCGAAATCATCACGCTCTTGGATGGCGGCGAAGGCTTCCGTGAAGGTGGCAACTGCGTTGTCAGGTGCGCCTGCAGGCAGGAAGACCATCTTTTGTGCGGGGAAACCTGCAACGAAGAAGGCTTTCCATGCATCCCACTGTTCGCCGGATGTTTCACAGCCTTCTGTGGCTTCACAGACTTCTTTGAACGTCGGCATGTCAGGGAATGTTGGGTCGCGCACGATGTTGCCATCTGCGTCCAATGCACCAAACGAGAACCAAGGCGCAGCTGTGCCAGCTTCGACCAGCGGTGTCACGCCGGACAGGAAGCTAGAGGATGTCTGATAGTCGATGTTGGCTTCGCCGCGCTCAAACATCAGACGACCATCGCCGCGGCCTTCGATTCCGAAAACAGGCTCAACCTGCAAACCCAGCATTTCCCATGCCAGAAGTGGCACGAGGTCAAGACGAGTGGCCCCCTGAGAGCCGTAGATGAAATCTTCGCCCTGCAATGCAGACGCATCGCCACCGTCGCCAAGTTGCGCGGACAGCTCTGGCGGCAAGTAGGCCACACCGCCTGTGCCGGAGGCCAAAACCACGTTCCAGTCGCTGTATTCATAACGCACGCGCGGATCGCTTAGCAGGTAGGGGAACTGCGTGGAGCCGGACGAACCAAAGATGGTCGTGCCGTCTTCATATCCCATTTCCTGAAACGCATTCGCACCTTTGGTAGAACCAGCACCGGGATTGAAGGTCACAACGACGGTGGGGTTGCCGGGCAGAGCCTCGGACAGAAGCGGCGCGTAAAAGTTGGCCCATTTGGCCGATCCACCTGTTTCAGAGAACGGGATGATCCATTCAACTGTCTTGCCGGACAGATCAATCTGATGACCGTCAGCCACAGACTGTGTCGCCACCAAAGCGGATGTGAGCGCAAGCGCGGCCAGTGTTTTCTTAAGCATTTGTTTTCCTCCCAGACGGACCTGCTTGGCCCTGTAATTAAGAATCAGAAGGCCTCCGCGCCTTCTTGATGATGTCACCTTGTAGTGGCATCCTTGCGTGAACCTTGCATCGCCGAATTAATCTGAAAGGCAGCCTGTGCAGATCCTCGTTGTTGAAGACAATATCTCTGTTGCTAAAGGCATTCGCTACTATTTGCGCGATGCTGGCCATGCGGTCGACTTGGTTCACAACGGGGCCGAGGCCGACGCGGTGCTGCGAGATGATAACGCAGACATTGTTGTGCTGGACATCAACCTGCCGAACATGGACGGGCTGACGATTTTACGGCGTATGCGGGCACGGGATGATCAAAGACCGATTCTGTTGCTCACTGCGCAATCAGAGACGGAAGATAAGATTACAGGCCTAGACGCAGGGGCCGATGACTACCTCGGCAAACCGTTCGAGATGGACGAATTCGGGGCGCGCATCAGAGCATTGTCGCGCCGCGTAACCGAAAAACCAAAACAGCTAAGAGCCGTTGGGGATATTCATTTCGACCAGACAGCGCGAATGGTTGTCGGCCCAGACGGTCCGCTTGATATCCCCCGTCGCGAGGTTGCTTTGTTCGAACGACTTTTGATGGCCAACGGGCGCATCGTGTCAAAACAGGCCCTGCTTGATAGCCTCTATGGGACCGGCGCGGATGTCGATGAACCTGTCGTGGAAGTCTATGTGTCGCGGCTGCGCAAAAGGCTGCGACCCTTCGGAATTGTAATCAACGTGAAACGCGGGCTTGGGTACATGCTTCAAGGAACTGCATGAGGAACAGTCTTTCCCTTCGCGGGCGTTTGACGCTGATCATCCTGCTGCCTCTCATACTTGTTGCGACCCTTGTTGGCGTGTGGGCCTACTTTGATGCCCAGACCAATGCTGCGGAACGATTTGATCGCTCTTTACTTTCTACCGCACTTGCGATCTCGCGCGATACGGCGGTGACTGGTGGCGATGCGCTCAGCGAAGAAACCCGCGATTTACTGCGCGACACATCCGGCGGAGCGGTGTTTTACCATGTCTATGCGCCAGACGGCGTGTTCGTGACCGGATACGCAACGCCTCCCGTGCCACCAAGCCCGATCGTTCCGGAAACGAGCCAGACTTATTTTGATGCCTTCTATCAAGGCGCCCCCGTGCGCGCCTTGCGGTTTTCTCAGACGACAACAATTGATGGCATTTCCGGCCCGTTTACGTTTTCCGTCTGGCAAAAGATATCGGTGCGCGACGGGTTTGTGGCAACGCGCACGGGTCCTGTGTTTTTGATCATCGCTGCGTTGATCGGTGCCTTGGCGATCATCGTGTGGTTTGGCGTTGCACGTGGATTGGCCCCGCTCATCGAATTGGAAGACGCCATCGCCCGCCGCTCTGCCAGTGATTTATCGCCGATCAAACGGCGCATCCCTCAAGAGGTCACTGGGATTGTCGGGCGGTTCAACAAACTGCTCGATGATCTATCCCGAACGCTGGACGCAAAGAACGCCTTTATCTCTGACGCAGCGCATCAATTGCGCAATCCTATCGCAGGTGTGCTGACCCTCGCTGAGTCCGTGGCGAATGCCAAAACGCTCGCCGATAAAGATGAACGATCCGCCGATCTTCTTGATGCGGCACGCAGTGCGGGGCAGTTGGCCAATAATTTGCTAACCTTGGAGCGAGCACAAGCAAATGTGCCAGATCAAAATATGGCCCGCTTCGACCCATTGATCCTCCTGCACCACATCGCAAAAAAGAGTGCAGCAGTCGCCAGTGAGCGCGGGATAGCATTCCAAGCGAACATCGAAGAACGTGTCCTGCATTTGACCGGCGATCCGGTGATGTTTGAACAGGCCATCCTCAACATCATCACCAACGCACTGGACCACGGCGGCCCTCAGCTCTCCAGGATTGATATGACCGCAAAAGCTAAAGGCGATAGTCTCGTGGTTACAGTCTGGGATGATGGTAAAGGCATCCCAGAACGTGACTTTGATCGCGCCTTGGGGCGCTTTAGCCAAATTGGACCGAGTGCCGGATCAGGGCTTGGCCTGCCAATCGCGACAGCGGTCGCTAAAAGCTTCGAAGGCACGGTAAAGTTGAGAAATGAAAAAGGAAAATTCGAAGTCGTTTTCAGCTGCCCTCTCAAGGCGGCGATTTCGGCTTGAAAGCCGAGCAATTTTTGCCGAACGATTTTGGCGACTTCGGCACAGATCACAATCATCTCTTATGGAGATTGAGCAACACCGAAACCCAGAAAGAATAGCAAACAATAATTCTGCGAGTTGATGCAATCGGCTTTCCACGAGTTTCGCCAGTCCAAGTTTCAGGCGGCAAAAGTGCCCGTTGCGCGAGGCGAACAAGTTGCTCGGGAACGGCCGGTTTGGCGATATGAGCTGGGTAGCAGCGAATGACCTGCTGCAAATGCGAGGGCATGCCGCGTCAGCAATAGACGCAGCTGCACAAGTCCGGTTTGTCCGCCAAGCAGACTTCCAAAAACCCATATTATTGCGCGGATGGCCTATAAGCCGGATTCTGTCTTAGGTGATTTGCCAAAGGCAATTCACCCGAGATGACCATTCATCTGGGCCGCCTGTTACCAGACGCCCTCTAGCTGCCAACCCGGACCGTCTGGGGTTCAAGCATCCCCGTCTTGCGACGCGAGGTCCCTATTTGGCATTGCTCCCGGTGGGGCTTGCCGTGCCGCTTGCGTTGCCGCTTGCGCGGTGGGCTCTTACCCCACCGTTTCACCGTGACCACGCATGCGTGGTCGTCTGTTCTCTGTGGCGCTTTCCCTGGGGTTACCCCCGCCGGGTGTTACCCGGCACCGTGCTTTGTGGAGTCCGGACTTTCCTCGACATCGCTGCCGCAGCCATCCAGCCATCCGCGCAACAGTGGGGTTAGGCCCAAGCCGCGTTCACGTCAACGGGGAAACGTTGAGACAGGTTTCGGATCATGCCAGCATCAGTTGCATCAAGTGGCCCCGCCGCATGCGGTCGGAAACGTGAACGGAAAACCTTTAACAGAAGATCTTCGTCATCTGTCGCCGTGCAACCAAAACTCCGCATCCATCGGACAAAGCCCGCAGGATCATCAGCGGCCCAATCTGTGGGCCATACCGACATTCCCTCAAGCGCCAGTCTGCGCCAGTCAAACCGTACCCCCGGATCGATCTTGCGCCCCGGTGCCATGTCGGAATGCCCGATCACCCTTTCAGGCCGGATACCCCAACGTGCCTTGATCCCCGTCAGCAGATCAGTCAGCGCATCCATCTGTGGTGCTGCAAATGGCACAAAGCCAGTATTGGCCAGTTCAATCCCGATAGAGCGGCTGTTCACATCCGTTACGCTGCCCCACTGCCCCCTGCCCGCATGCCAGGCACGCATTGCCTCGGGCACCAGTGACAGGGCTTCCCCATCTTCCGCAATCAGGTAGTGCGCGGACACTTCGGTTTTCGGATTGGACAGCGTTTCTACCGCCGCCGCCGCAGATGCCATTGCCGTATAGTGGATTACCACCATATCAGGCGTTGCACCGTCGCGGCGCGGCCCTTGGTTGGGCGAGGACCGCGTTGTCAGTTTCAGTTGCTGATCGCCTGAATGAACGGGGCCGGGTCCCAGCCGCAGGCAAACCCATCACCATCAGGATCAAGGCCGCGTCGATCACGCTCTGGCCCACCGCGTGCAAGGAAATCACGCTGTGCGTCGTCCGGGGTCAGATAGGTCGCGCAATTGCGTTGGAACCGCCCCTGCCCCGAAAAGATCGAGCGGCTGTACCATTCTTGCCCTTTCACGTTGGGCGCGTTCAGCGCGTATTCCACGATATTGGGGCCGGTATTCGCGGGGCGCTCTGGTACTGCGGTGGGGTTGACCTGTTCGCGCGCGGCTGCTTGGGCTGCGCGTCGCTCTGCATCGCTTTCGATCGTTTCGCGCCCTGAAACTGCATCAAAGCTCTGCTCATCCGACAGCCCCGTGGTTCCCGCGAGTGCGGGGGCGGGGTTGCTGGGTGACGCATCGATACCTTGGGTGCGCAACGGATCGCTGCCCAGATTTGGCGCTGTCGCCTGCGGCGTCTGTGCCGTTTGTTGTGGCGCCGGTTGCCCCGTTGGAGCCGTTGAACCGATCCCAGCCTGCGCCAATGCGCTCCGCGGGATGGCTTGGCCGGTTGACGGCAGTGCATTCACCTGCGGCGGTGGCACAATTGAGGCCGTCTGGCCGTTCAGCGCGGCCTCGCGTCGGGCTCGGTCCAGTTCAAACTGTGAAAAGTCATCAAAGCCGATGCCGCGTTCGCGTGGCACCTCGGAGGGGCTGCAAGCCGCCAACCCAACGGCCAAGGCGGCAAAGAGAATGCCCGATTTCATGATATCTCACCTGTTATACTGCGTCGTCTTTGGCCAGCAGCCTACCACCACTTTGCAGGCTTGGCCACAAATCCGGCTGACTGCTCTAGGCTGTAAGCCACATTCAGCAAATCCGCCTCTTCCCAAGGCCGGCCAATCAGTTGCAAACCCAGCGGTAGCCCCTGCTTGTCAACGCCGGTTGGCACCGCAATGCCGGGCAGGCCTGCAAGGTTCACCGTCACGGTGAAGACATCGTTGAGATACATCTGGATCGGGTCCGCATCCGCCATTTCACCCAGACCAAAGGCCGCAGAGGGGGTGGCCGGTGTCAGGATCGCATCCACGCCGTCGGCAAAGACTTTATCAAAGTCCTGTTTGATCAATGCCCGCACACGGCGTGCGCGGTTATAGTAAGCATCATAGAAACCCGCCGACAGCACATAGGTGCCCACCATCACACGGCGCTGCACCTCAGGCCCAAACCCTTCCGCGCGGGTTTTTTCGTACATCTCGGTGATGCCATCGCCCTGTGCCAGTTTGGCACGATGTCCGAACCGCACGCCATCATAACGGGCAAGGTTCGATGATGCCTCAGCCGGGGCAATCACATAGTACGCAGGCAGCGCATATTTGGTGTGCGGCAGGGTGATATCGACAATCTTGGCCCCTGCGTCTTTCAGCATGGTCGTGCCATCGGCCCAAAGCTGTTCAATCTCTTGGGGCATACCATCCATACGGTATTCCTTGGGAATACCTATAGTTTTGCCTTTGATGTCGCCGGTCAGGGCAGCTTCAAAGTTCGGCACAGCCAGATCAGCGCTGGTGCTGTCCTTGGGGTCATGACCACACATCGCTTCAAGCATGATCGCTGCATCGCGCACGTCTTTGGTCATGGGTCCGGCCTGATCGAGGGACGAGGCAAAAGCCACAACGCCCCAGCGGGAGACACGGCCATAGGTCGGTTTCATGCCGGTGATGCCCACAAAGGCCGCGGGCTGGCGAATGGACCCGCCCGTATCAGTGCCGGTTGCAGCCAAACAGAGATCAGCTGCAACAGCGCTCGCCGATCCGCCGGAGGACCCACCGGGCGTCAGAGCGGCATCATCATTGCCACGCCGCCATGGGTTGACCGCATCGGCGTAGACGGACGTTTCGTTGGACGAACCCATCGCGAATTCATCCATGTTGAGCTTGCCCAACATGACTGCACCCGCATCGAAAAGCTGTGTGGTGACAGTGGATTCGTATTCCGGCTTGAAGCCTTCGAGAATACGGCTGGCGGCCTGACTGGGCACGCCTTTGGTGCAGAACAGGTCTTTGATCCCAAGCGGGATGCCGCACATGTCAGGGGCATCGCCCGCCTTGATACGTGCGTCGGCTGCGGCGGCCTGCTGATTGGCGATCTCTGGGGTGTTGTGGACAAATGCGCCCAGCGCGCCAGCGCCTTCGATCTCGGACAGGCAAGCGGCCGTAATCTCGGCGCTGGATGTGTCGCCTTTGCGCATGGCGTCACGGGCTTGGGCGATGGTCAGTTTGCTAAGGTCAGACATTATTCAACCACCTTCGGCACGGCAAAAAACCCTTCACGGGCATCGGGAGCGTTCTTGAGGACAGCCTCTTGCTGGCTGCCATCTGTGACCACATCCTCACGGCGCTTCAGACGCTGCGGGGTCACAGATGTCATCGGCTCAACCCCCTCAACATCAACCTCGTTGAGTTGCTCGATGAACCCCAGAATAGCGCTGAATTCAGATGCGAGCGCGGGAAGCGCCTCATCTTCGACCTTGATACGGGCCAGCTTGGCCACGCGGCGGGCGGTTTCGGTGTCAATCGACATGGGTGTCTCCGATAAATCTTTGTCCTGCGTTTACCGCCACTGCGGGGCAGTCGCAAGCATATGGCGGGTGCAAACATGGATCATCCAGCCCAGCATGATGCCATTGAGGATATGCCAGATGAAATGCGAGCCGCACGGATCAGAAAAACGGGCGGTACCCAGCATGCACCGCACCTCACTGCTTTGGTGTTATCCTGTCCAGATCACGGCGGAGGGCGACGAGAAATCACAACAGATGATCCAACCGCGTCGCCAAACTTTCTTGGAAAGTTTGCAGCCAATTCTTGTACCAAGAATTGATCAGCGTTTCGCGGCAAAGAAATCGCGCAACATTTCTTCCGCAGCTTGCGCGTCAAGCCCATCGTAGACCTCTGGCACATGATGGCATTGCGCATGGCTGAACACTCGCGGACCCTGCGCAACACCGCCGGACTTTGGATCCGATGCCCCATAATAAAGCCGCGCAATCCGCGCATTGCTGATGGCTGCCGCACACATCGGGCACGGCTCTAGCGTGACATAGAGGTCATGCCCCGCCAACCGTTCTTGCCCCAATACGGCACAAGCAGCGCGGATCGCCAACACTTCAGCATGTGCGGTGGGATCGTTCAGCTCGCGGGTGCGGTTGCCTGCTTGCGCGACAACGCCCTCAGGGCCAACAATCACCGCGCCGACGGGCACCTCACCGCGCGCGGCGGCGGCGCGGGCCTCTTCCATTGCGATATGCATGTAGCTGCGAAAATCCATGTTTGAGTGATGCCTGCTGGGCCGCTGTTCGGCAAGAGGCCCGGCATTCGGCAATTGCACGAGCGTCGCCAAGGCACTACACCGCGCCACATGACTGACACCCCTCCCCCCGGCGACCGCATCGCCAAAGTCCTGTCTCGCGCAGGCATCGCCAGCCGCCGCGAGGCGGAGCGCATGATCGCCGATGGTCGCGTCAGCGTGAATGGCAAAACCATCACCAGCCCGGCGCTGAACATCACACCTGACGACAAGATTGTCGTCGATGGCAAACAAGTGGGCGAACCTGATGTGGCCCGGCTTTGGCTTTATCACAAGCCTGCGGGTCTGGTGACAACCGAACGGGACGAGAAAGACCGGCCCACCGTCTTTGGTGCGTTGCCCGAAAATATGCCACGGGTGATGTCCGTAGGGCGGCTTGATCTGAATTCCGAAGGGCTGCTGTTGCTGACCAATGATGGTGAGATGAAGCGCAAGCTGGAATTGCCCAGCACCGGCTGGCTGCGCCGCTACCGTGTCCGCATCAATGGATCGGTGAGCGAGGCAAAGTTGGACGAATTGCGCGCGGGCATCACAGTGGAAGGGATCACCTATCAGCCAATGGTCGTCACTTTCGATCGCCAGCAAGGGGCCAACGCATGGCTGACCGTCAGCTTGCGCGAAGGCAAGAACCGCGAAATCAGGCGTGCGATGGGCGAGATCGGCGTGACTGTGAATCGTTTGATCCGAGTCAGCTATGGGCCATTCCAGCTGGCCAACCTCAAGCAAGGCGAGGTCGAGGAATTGCGGCAACGTGTGGTCCGTGATCAGCTGGGAATTTCCGACAAACCCACACCCACCCGCGTGCGCAAACCTGCCAACAGGCCACTAAAGGGGAAAAAGCGCTCACGTTGAACCTTGTCCTGCTCATAGTGTTATGCATGGTAGTGTCACAATAAAAAACGCTGGGGACTATGACGTTGGCTGACCTGATTACGCTGGAAAACGCGACCAACCTGATCATGCTGTGCTTTTTGCAAGCTGTTTTGGGCTTTGATAACCTTCTTTATATCTCGATTGAGAGCCAACGCGCACCTGTGGCCCACCAAAAAGCGGTGCGCATGTGGGGCATCATCATTGCGGTGGTCCTGCGAGTCGTTCTGCTTTTCGTGATGATCAGCCTGATCGATGCGCTGGCCGAACCATTCTTTATCATGGACTGGGAAGGCGTGCTGGAAGGCGGAGTGAACTTTGCCACTGTCGTCTTTGTCTTTGGTGGTATTTTCATCATGTATACGGCGGTGAAAGAAATCGCCCATATGCTGTCGGTGGAACATCTGGGCCATGATGTGAATGGCAAAACAGGCAAATCCGCCGTTCAGGTGGTGATGTTGATCGTGATCATGAACCTGATCTTCTCGTTTGACTCCGTCCTGTCCGCGCTGGCCATCACCGATGTTTTCCCGATCCTCGCCTTTGCGATCATCCTGTCCGGTATCGCAATGCTGCTACTGGCCGACGGGGTGACACGGTTCCTGGAAAAGAACCGGATGTATGAGGTGCTGGGCCTGTTTATCCTGCTGATTGTCGGTGTTGTGCTTTTGGGTGAGGCGGGGCCCGCCGCCGCCCATGCGATGCATGACGATGCCTTGCAGATCAAAGTCTTTGGTCAGGACATCATTCCGATGTCGAAATCGACATTCTACTTCTCTGTTGTGGTGCTGGTTGCCGTGGAAATCATCCAATCGGGCTATAGTCGCAAGCTGAATGCAGAGCGCGCAGCGCATCAGAAAGCCTCGTAAAACAAGAGGTTCATGCCTATCTGAACGGTAACCTACCTGACGGAGAGATCTAAAACATGATGCGATTGATCCTAGTGGCGGCCTTTGTGGCAGTGATGGCAATCACACTGATCTGGGCGATGGGCACGATACAAGCGGTCGCACAAAGCGCCGTTGGAAAGGACAACACGACGATGCCGGTCAAATTTCGACGGATCACATATATCCTGCTGGTTTTGCTGATGCTCGGCGTCGCCTCTGGCCTTTTGGGGGCCGCGTAATGGCTAAACGATTTGGCGGAAAATACAGCCCCGATGGGCAGGCCTCTGGCCCGCGCGACACTGTACAGGCCGCAAATCCTGTGGCCGGTGGTGCGGCGATCAAACTGCTGTATCTGCCGCCGATCCTGCTTGCATTCACCTCTCTCAACAATGGGGCCGCTACGTTGGTTCTGGCCCTGATCGGTGCCGCGATCCTGACGCTGGCCGCATGGATGCTTGGCGAAGGGGTCGAGGCCGAAGCGGCCTATAACGCCCGCAAGGTTGCCCGTCGCCCCGCGATACCGCGCAAGATGATGGCCTCTGCCCTTACTGGGATCGGCACGGCGATTGCAGCCTATACCGGGGACAGCGGCATTGTCGCGTCGGCGCTTTATGGTATTGCCGCCGCAGGTTTGCACATCGCCACCTTTGGCATCGATCCGATGACAGACAAACGCATGGAGGGCGTCGATACCTTCCAACAGGATCGCGTTGCCCGCGTGGTGGACGAGGCTGAAACCTACCTTGATGTGATGAAATCGCAGATTGAAGGGCTGTCTGACCGCCGTCTGACGGATCGTGTGACGGATTTTCAAACCGTCGCCCGCCGGATGATCCGCACGGTCGAAGAAGACCCGCGCGACCTGACCGGCGCGCGCAAGTTTCTGGGCGTCTATCTGATGGGCGCCCGCGATGCGACGATCAAATTTGTCGATCTTTACAGCCGCAACAATGACGCCGATGCCCGCGCCAACTATGAGGCGCTGCTGGTCGATCTGAAAGAAAACTTTGCTGCCCGCACCGAAAAGATGCTGCTGGATGACCGCAGTGACATGGATGTGGAAATAAACGTGCTACGCGACCGCCTTCAGCGGGAAGGCGTCAGCCTGAAACCAAGAGGGAATGATTAATGTCTGAAACTGTACGCCAGAAAGCCGAAGCCGCCTTGGCTGACGTTGAAAAAATCACCGCAGTTGTTTTGGCCGAACCCAAGGGTGACGTCGTGCCGCTGGACAAGGCCGATGCCCCCACCAGCGACGAAATCAACAAGCGCGTGGCCGAATTGGACATGTCCGACACCAACTCTATTGTGTCATTTGGCTCTGCCGCGCAGGCGGAATTGCAGGAAATCAGCCAATCCATGCTGGCTGGCGTGCGCAACAAGGACGTAGGCCCTGCGGGTGACAGCCTGCGCAACATCGTCACAACAATTCGTGGGTTCTCGATCTCTGAACTGGACGTGCGCCGTGAACGTAGCTGGTGGGAAAAACTGCTGGGCCGTGCCGCCCCTATGGCCAAATTCGCCGCCCGTTTTGAAGAGGTGCAGGGCCAGATTGATCACATTACTGATGACCTGCTCAAGCATGAACATGTGCTGCTCAAGGATATCGAAAGCCTTGATACGCTTTATGATAAGACGCTCAGCTTCTACGACGAGTTGGGTCTGTATATAGCAGCCGGAGAAGCGAAGCTTGCGGATCTTGACACCAACACGATCCCCGCAAAAGAGGCCGAAGTGCAGGCCGCCGCAGAAAATGACGCCGTGATGAAAGCGCAGGAATTGCGCGACATGCGTGCCGCGCGTGATGATTTGGAACGCCGCGTGCATGATCTGAAACTGACCCGTCAGGTGACGATGCAATCGCTGCCGTCGATCAGGCTGGTGCAGGAAAACGACAAATCACTGGTGACCAAGATCAACTCGACACTGGTCAACACCGTGCCGCTTTGGGAAACTCAACTGGCGCAGGCCGTCACCATCCAACGCTCTGCCGAGGCGGCCGAAGCGGTGCGCGATGCCAATGATCTGACCAACGAATTGCTCAAGGCTAACGCTGAAAACCTGCGCACAGCAAACAAGACAATCCGCGAGGAAATGGAACGCGGCGTGTTTGACATCAACGCGGTGAAAGAGGCCAACGCCAACCTGATCGCCACGATCAACGAAAGCCTTGAAATCGCCGATGAAGGCAAGCGCAAGCGTGCCGAGGCCGAGGTCGAGTTACAGAAGATGGAGCAAGAGCTGAAAGAGACGCTCGCCTCTGCCAAAGCCCGCAAGACGGGCACCGGTGACACCATCGGTACTGCGGCCGGCGCCGAATAAACATGGGGTTTGGGGGCATGCCGCGACGCGCCATCATGCTTGTCTGTGCGGCAGGCCTGATGGGCTGCGAGCTGTTCATGCCCCCGATTCCACCTGCGCCACTGCCTGTGCCCGTAGAACCCGCGATGCCAGCAGCACCCGTCGTGACCCCACCCAGCCAAGCCAGCCGTGATCTGGCAACGTATTACAAGCGCCTGCAAAACGACCTGCTGGCGCAAGGGCTGCTGCGCGGAGATGGTGGCGGGCCGGATACGCCTTTCACAGATACGCAACTGGCGCGCAACTTCGTGCGCATCGCACTGTTCAACGAATACCGCGATGACAGCGATTTCCAGCGGCCCCAAGCGACGGTTTCCAAGCTGCGCCGCTGGGCCAACCCTATTCGGATGTCGGTTGAATTTGGCGACACTGTTCCACTGGCTCAGCGCGATGCAGATCGGGTGAGCGTGACCAGCTATGCCGCGCGACTGTCGCGCGCCAGCGGCGTGCCAGTGACAATCACCGATGAAAACCCCAACTTTCATGTTCTGTTTCTTGGCGAAGATGATCGGCGGAACTACGGTGACGCGCTGCGCGCACTGATCCCCAACATCTCGGACGCGACTGTGCGGACATTCGTGAACCTGCCACGCGAACAGCTTTGCGTGGTGATTGGCACATTCGCCGCCGGGCAGTCCACCTATACCAAAGCTGTCGCCATGATCCGCGCCGAACATCCCAACCTGATGCGCAGCGCCTGTATCCATGAAGAACTGGCCCAAGGCATGGGCCTGGCCAACGACAGCCCTGGTGCCCGTCCTTCGATCTTTAACGACGACGAAGAATTCGCGCTGCTGACACGTCACGACGAACTCTTGCTGCGGATGCTCTACGATCCGCGTCTGCAAGCGGGCATGGATCCCGCCGTTGCCGCCCCCATCGCCCGTGTGATTGCACGGGATTACCTGGCGGCAGGAGCAAGCTAACCACCAATGGAGAGGACCTGATACATGGGCATTTTCGATTTTCTGACGGGCGAGTTTATCGACGTCATCCACTGGACCGACAACACCCGCGACACGATGGTCTGGCGGTTTGAGCGTGAAGATCATGAAATCAAATACGGGGCCAAGCTGACGGTCCGCGAAGGTCAGGCGGCCGTGTTCGTGCATGAAGGGCAGTTGGCGGATGTCTTTACCCCCGGCCTTTACATGTTGGAAACCAACAACATGCCGATCATGACGACGTTGCAGCATTGGGACCACGGCTTTCAAAGCCCGTTCAAATCCGAAATCTATTTCGTAAACACAACCCGGTTCTCTAACCTCAAATGGGGCACAAAGAACCCGATCATGCTGCGTGATCCGGAATTCGGACCAACCCGCCTGCGCGCATTTGGCACCTATACCGTGAAAGTGGCGGATGCGGCCGTGTTCCTGCGGGAAATCGTGGGCACCGACGGTGAGTTCACCATGGATGAGATCAGCTATCAGATCCGCAACATCATTGTGCAGGAATTCAGCCGCGCCATCGCGAAGTCGGGCATTCCCGTTCTCGATATGGCGGCAAATACCGCTGAGGTCGGACAACTGGTGGCCAGCGCCATTGATCCCACGCTCAAGCAATATGGTCTGACGATCCCGGAACTGTACATAGAGAACATCAGCCTGCCACCGGCCGTGGAAAAGGCGCTGGATGAACGCACTTCGCGCGGAGTTGCGGGCAATCTGGACGATCATATGAAATGGAAAGCGGCCGAGGCCATGACCACGGAAGGCTCTGCCGCTGGCAACGCCATGGGGATGGGCATGGGTGCAGGTCTGGGCATGCAGATGGGCCAGATGAACAGCCCCTGGGGTCAAGCGGCAGCACAGGCCCCGCAAGCCCCAACCCCGCCGCCGCCGCCACATGTCGAACATGTCTGGCATATTGCTGATGCAGGCGACGTCACCGGCCCTTACTCAAAGGCCAAGCTGGGCCGCATGGTCACCGAAGGCGGGCTGACCCGCGACAGCATGGTTTGGACCCAAGGTCAGGACGGCTGGATGAAGGCAGGTGATGTGATCGAACTGGCGCAATTGTTCACCGTCATGCCACCCCCACCCCCGGCGGTGTAACCACTGATGCGTCGTATTGCTCTAAAGTGGCTGCACTGGGGCAGCTTTTTTCTAATTGCCTATTTTTTCTTCGCCGAACCCGAAGATGTGGACCGCCTAGGCGCAGCAGCTTTGGCCACCCACGCTGGTGTTGGCATTCTGTTGGCCTTGGTCGTTGCCAGCTGGACCGTGATGTATCTGCGCAAGGGTCTGGCTGGGCGCCCCGGCCCAAAGCTACCTGCAACAGCGAAACAGTTTCACAGTTTGGGCCACAAGGCGATGCATGTTGCGTTACCCGTGATGGTCTTGACTGGCGCTTTGGCGGGGTTCGCGGCGCCTTATGTGATCAAGGCGTTTGGGGTGTTGCCCATCAACGGCGGTTGGGGTGCGCGCGGCATTCATGGCTTCTTTGAGGAAATCCACGAGATTTCGTTCAACATCATGTTGGGCGCGATCATCGTACACGCAACATTCCATCTATGGCGGCATTTTATGCTGAAAGACAACGCATTGCGCATCATGACCCCCAAAGCATTGCACAAATACCTATGACGCAACGCCGCCTAACAATCCTGCTGCATTGGTCGGTACTGATGCTGGTCCTGATCATGCTCAAAGACGGGACGTCGGCCTTGCTGGTTCGCTGGGCGTTTGTGATCGGAGGCGCATTCTGGGTGGGCATGGCACTGACCCGTGGCATGATGTGCAAGCCCGGCCCTAGACTGCAAGGCCCGTTGCGCAAATCCTATCGTTGGATGCATCGCGGCCTTTATGTAATCTTGGCCATGACGGTCGTGCTGAACGGCTCCGCCCTGATCGGCTGGCTGCCACGTAACACCGGATGGAACGCTCTCTTGATTCTGCTGACGGCAGGCACCTTACATGGTCTGTTTCATTTTTGGCGGCACAATGTGCTGTTTGACGGCGCTTTGCGGGTGATGGCGCCGCGCTTTGTGCATAAGATACTTTGATATGGCAGACGCTCAAACCACTCACGCTGAACACCGTTTTCCCTGCGACACCTGCGGGTCTGACTTGCGCTTTGATCCGGGCGATCATCAGCTGATCTGTGATCACTGCGGGAATATCGAACAAATCGAAAGCGCTGGACCGTGGAAAGGCAGCATCACAGAGTTGGATTTTCGTCAGGCCGTCGCCCATCGGCTCGCCGACGAAGACATCGAGGAAACCCGCGTCAATACATGCCCTAATTGCGGCGCGCAGACCGAGTTTGACCCCGATATTCACGCTGCAGAATGCCCGTTTTGTGCCACACCGGTTGTCACCGACACTGGCGCGCATCGGCATATCAAGCCACGCGGGTTGCTGCCATTTGAGCTGGACGAGAAACGCGCGCGCGGTGCCTTGGTCGGCTGGCTTGGCGGCCTGTGGTTCGCCCCAAATGGTCTGACCGATTACGCCCGGAAGGGCCGCAAGATGAACGGCATCTATGTACCCTACTGGACCTTCGATGCCGACACCAAGAGCCAATACACCGGCCAGCGCGGCACGCATTACTACGAAACCAAAACAGTGATGCGCGACGGCAAGCGCCAACAGGTCCGCGTGCGCAAGACCCGTTGGCGGCGCGTCTCTGGCCGGGTGGCGCGATTTTTTGATGATGTGCTGGTGCTCGCTTCGCGTTCACTGCCCAAGACATACACCGATGGGCTCGAACCTTGGGATCTTTCTGCATTGGAGCCTTACAAACCCGAATACCTCGCCGGGTTCCGCGCCGAAGGCTATCAGGTTGAATTGACAGACGGTTTTGACGAGGCCCGCGCCTTTATGGATCGGATGATCAGACGTGACGTGAAGTATGACATTGGCGGTGACGATCAGCGCATCGGCTCGGTCGAAACCGACGTGCACGACGTCACGTTTAAGCATATCCTGCTGCCGATCTGGCTGGCGGCCTACAAGTATCGCGGTAAAACCTACCGGTTTGTGGTGAACGGGCGCACCGGCCGGGTACAGGGCGAACGACCCTATTCGGCCTGGAAGATCGCCTTTGCAGTTGTCATTGGTCTTATTCTTGCGCTAATCGCTGGATTTGTTATCGCTAACAGCCAATAGATGAAGAGGGAGTTCCTGCAATGATCCTGTGCTGCGGAGAAGCGCTGATCGACATGCTACCGCGTGAGACAGCAACGGGCGAAAGTGCCTTTGCGCCTCATGCGGGCGGGTCCGTCTATAATACCGCCATCGCCTTGGGCCGTTTGGATGCATCGGTGCAATTCTTTTCTGGCCTGTCATCTGATCTGTTTGGTGACCTGCTGCGCGATGGATTGACCGCATCCAAAGTGGACAGCAGCCCCGCCGCCATTTCTGACCGCCCCACGACATTGGCTTTTGTGAAACTCACCAACGGCCATGCGTCTTATGCCTTTTATGATGAGAACACGGCGGGTCGCATGCTCACCCCGGATGACCTACCTGATGTGACGGCAGATGCGTTGTTTTTTGGCGGGATCAGCCTTGTGGTTGAACCTTGTGGTGCCGCCTATGAAGCACTGATGCTGCGTGAAGCGCCCCAGCGGCTGACGATGATCGACCCCAACATCCGGCCATCTTTTATCACGGATGAGGCTGGCTATCGCGCACGCTTGGCCCGGATGCTGGGTGCCGCAGATATCATCAAAACATCCGACGAAGACCTCGAATGGATCACGGGCAACACCGATGCGCAGGCGCTGCTGGCCGAAACCGGGGCGCAGGTGGTCCTGCTGACACGTGGTGGCGAAGGCGTCAGCGTCGTGACGCCATCCGGCACCATCAACGTGCCCGCGCAAAAGGCCACGGTCGTGGATACGGTCGGGGCTGGCGACACTTTCAGTGCCGGTTTCCTAGCTTATTTGCACCAAAACGGACATCTGACCAAAGCAACTCTTGGCGCAGGCGACCTGCGTGCCGCTGCGGCCTTTGGTGCCAAGGTCGCCGCCATCACAGTCAGCCGCGCTGGCGCCAATCCGCCTTGGGCGACCGAACTGTGAGAGCACTGATCCAACGGGTGACCGAAGCCTCTGTCACGGTTGACGACACAATCATCGGAGAGATTGGCACAGGCCTGCTGATCCTCGTTTGTGCGATGGACGGGGATGATCCCGCCAAACCTGAAACCCTTGCTACCAAGATCAGCAAGCTACGCATCTTCACCGATGACGCTGGCAAAATGAACCGCTCATTGGTTGATGTCGGAGGAGCCGCCTTGATTGTCAGCCAGTTCACTTTGGCCGCCGATACATCACGCGGTAACAGACCCGGATTTTCGCAAGCGGCCAAGCCCGAAACCGGCCGCGCGCTCTATGAACAGTTCGTGCGCGATGTTAGCGCCTTGGGCATTGCCACGGCCACCGGATCATTCGGCGCCGACATGGCCGTGCGCCTGACCAATGACGGCCCCGTGACAATCTGGCTGGACGTCTAGGTTAGCTTGCGCAGGGTCCGCCCCAAAGCGCTGACTGCAAAAATCGCAACGGCCACGCAGATAATCGCTGGCCCAACCGGCACGTCCAAAATGACCGCAAGCCGCAGCCCTGCGATAGCCGACAGCGCGCCGATCGCCATAGAAAGCAGCGCCATGCGTTCAGGCGTGGTGGCATAGCTGCGCGCAGAGGCCGCTGGAATGATCAACAGGGCCGTAATCAGCAACGCCCCCACCACCTTGATCGCGACAGCGACAACCCCTGCCAAAAGCAATGTCAGGATCAGTTGCGCGCGGCGTGGGTTCAGATCAGCAGCATAGGCCAGATCAGGGCTGAGTGTGGCCGTAAGCATCGCCTGCCACTGCCACCACAGAATAGCCACGACGATGGCACCGCCGCCCCAAATCACGGCCAGATCCATCCGCGTGACACTCAGCACGTCACCAAACAAGTAAGCGTCCAGATCAATGCGTTGCCCCGGTATCAGCGTTACAGCCACCAAACCCAACGCCAGCGCCCCATGCGCCAGCACACCTAGCATCGTATCAACAGACGTGCCTTGCCCGCTTAACCCGTGGATCAGCAGGGCCATGGCCAAGGCGACCGATCCAACGCCCAGCGTGATCGAAGTGCCAAAAAGCAGCGCCAAAGCCACGCCCAGAACGGCGGCATGGGCCGTCGCATCACCAAAATAGGCCATGCGTCGCCAGACGACGAAACAGCCCAGCAGGCCTGCGGCGATTGCCGTTCCAACGCCTGCCAAGGCTGCGCGCACCAAAAAATCGTCCAGCATTACTCAGCAGCCTCATGGTGGTGGTCATGGTCGTGCCCGTGGTCGTGATCATGCCGATATAGCGCCAGCGCACCCCCGGTCCCCGATCCAAACAATTCACGATAGGCCGGTGCGGCCGAAACAACCTCGGGCGTGCCTTCGCAACAGATATGGCCGTTAAGACAAATCACCCTGTCCGAGGCGCTCATCACGACGTGCAATTCGTGGCTGACCATCAGGACAGCACAGCCCAGATCACGGCGCACCGCATCAATCTGGCGATAAAAGGCGGCTGACCCCGGTTGATCAAGACCCTGCGTTGCCTCATCCAGCATCAGCACATCCGGCTTGCCCAAAATCGCCCGCGCCAACAGCACCCGTTGGAACTGCCCACCAGAGAGCGACGCCATCTGCCGCTCGGTCAGGCCAGCGACACCGGCTTTTTCCAAGGCATTTTCTGCTGCGGCATGATTGACTGCCTTGGGCAAATTGAGAAAGCGACGCACGGTGATCGGCAATGTGGGATCGATATGCAGCTTTTGCGGCACATAGCCGATACGCAACCCCGTCGCCCGCGTGATCGTGCCCTTGCGCGGCTGTAACGCACCGATCAGCACCCGCAACAACGTGGATTTGCCAGAGCCATTGGGGCCGACAATCGTAACAATCTCTCCGGGATCCAGCGACAGGTTCACACCTTGCAACACGGTTTGGCCACCATGGCCAAAATCAATGTTGCGCGCATCAATCAAGCTCATGCCGTGACCTCCGGTTGGCAACGCGGGCACAGCCCTTCGGCTTCGATCACCGTCTGCTCGATCATGAACCCGCTTTGCTTGGCGGTTTTGCCGAGGGCCGCTTCGGCCAGTGCCTCGGCAACAACGCCGCAACTGCGACAGATCATAAAGGCCGGATCATGGGCCGCACCGGGATGGGTGCAGGCGATGAATGCATTGAGCCGCTCAATGCGATGCACAAAACCCTGTTCGATCAGAAAGGTCAGCGCGCGATAGGCAACCGGCGGCTTGGAGCCGAGACCTTCGGCATCCAACCGGGCCAGCACATCATAGGCACCCATGGCAGCGTGACTTTCCAACAAAATCTCGAGCACGCGGCGGCGCACCGGGGTCAGTTGCACAGCACGCGCAGCACATGCTGCATCAGCAGCGTTCAGCGCGGACCGAATGCAGGCGTTGTGGTCATGACTGGCAAATCCAAGGGTCTTTTGAGGCATCTTTGGCTCTTGTTATGTTATAACATAATTAATATACGATCAGCGCTCTTAAAGGACAAGGACCCAATCATGATTCGCTACATCGCCCCCTTCGCGCTGCTTCCCTTGACGGCTAATGCAGAGGCCCCGAAGGTTATCACAGATATTGCCCCGATCCACAGCCTGACCGCGCAAGTGATGGGTGATTTGGGCACGCCGGATCTGCTGCTGCCCCCCGGCGCTGACCCGCATGACTTTGCGTTGCGGCCCAGCGATGCGGACCGTTTGGGTAATGCGGCACTCGTGATCTGGGTCGGGCATGGGCTAACGCCGTGGCTGGAAGAGCCGCTGGAGATCCTTGCACCTTCCGCCATACAGCTAGAGCTGTTGGAAACAGACGGTTGGGAGACCCTTGAAATCCGTGACTTGAAAGAGATCGGCGCCAATGACGATCACGAGCATGACGAAGACGGGCATGACGATCACGACCATGACGATCACGATCATGACGAAGACGAGCATGACGATCACGAACATGACGAAGATGGGCATGACGAAGATGGGCACGAAGAAGAGCATGAAGAACATGGACACGACGACGACCATGACGCGCATGACGAAGACGATGATCACGACGCGCATGGACATGACGCACATGACCACGGTGATTTCGACCCACATGCTTGGGGCGACCCTGAAATTGCACAGGTTTGGCTGGGCCATATCGCAACAGCTCTTTCCGAGGCTGACCCTGACAACGCTGCAACCTATCAGGCCAACGCTGAAGCCGCACAAGCCAGCATTGCCACACTTGATGCCACGCTGACCGCACGTCTGGCACCGCTTGCAGGGCAAAACTACATCCTGCCACATGACGGCTATCAGTATTTTGAAGCACGTTATGGCCTAACAGCCGTCGGTGCATTGGCCGATGTCGATGGGCGCACGCCGGGTCCCGCACAGGTCTCTGCCTTACGCGATCAAATGGCAGCCGAAGGGATCATTTGTGTTTTCAGTGATCGTGCAATCGGTGATCGTTGGGCCGCCATCCTCACAGAAGGGAACGACGCAAACACCGCCACACTTGATGCGATTGGTGTTGGATTGACAGCAGGTCCTGCGCTTTACACGGATCTGATGGAACGTCTTGGTGGGTCGTTTGAGGACTGCCTGACAAAGTGATCAGAAATCGGTGGGCGCACCGCCCTCGGCCTTGCGCCGGTCAACAAAGGCGGTGAGCTCTTCCTTGATCGCAATGTCCATTGGCGGTTCTTCAAACTGGGCGATAATATCCTTGAACGTGCGATGCGCGCGTTCAGCCGTCCAGATGCCGCCTGCAACCTCCCAGGCTTCGAAGTTGCGCCAGTCCGACACGAAGGGCTGGTAAAACGCATCTTCATAGCGGTCTTGCGTGTGTTGTATCCCAAAGAAATGGCCATTGGGGCCGACTTCCTTGATCGCATCAATGGCGATGTCATCGGGGCCGGTGCCAATGACCTCTGGCTCCAAATAGCGCTGGATCATTTGCAGCACTTCGCAATCCATCACAAATTTCTCAGGGCTGGCGATCAGACCACCCTCTAGCCACCCGGCGGCGTGATAAACGACGTTGGTGCCCGACTGGACGGACGCCCAAAGCGAATTTGACGTTTCCCACATGGCCTGCCCATCCGGGACATTGGCAGCACAGACACCCGACGACCGCATCGGCAAGCCATAAAACCGCGCCATCTGGCCCGTCATCTGGGTCGCGCGCATGTATTCGGGCGTCCCAAATGCCGGTGCGCCGGATTTCATATCGACGTTGCTGGTGAATGTGCCAATCACGCAAGCCGCACCGGGGCGGACGTATTGGAACAGGGCAATCGCACTGATCGCCTCGGCAATCGACAGGGTCACAGCACCCGACATCGTCACAGGTGCCATTGCCCCCGCAAGGGTGAATGGTGTGACCACCACAGCCTGCCCCCGCCGCACACAGCGCAAACAGCCATCAATCATCGGCACATCGTGCTTGAGCGGCGAAGTGGAGTTGATGTTGGTATACATATGCGGTTTCGCGGCGAACTCTTCCTCTGTCAGACCACCTGCGATCTTGACCATCTCCATCACATCTTCGACCCGCTCTTTTCCCAGTGAATAGGCGTGAGCGACTTTGTCGGTCAGGATCATCTTGTCATAGACGACATCAAGGTGACGGACCGAGGCGTGCACATCGACAGGTTCCACCGGATAGCCGCCCGCAAAATGGATACAGTTGAAATACTGAGTGAGCCGCAACAGGTTAGCGCATTGATTGCGATTGCCAGAGACTTTCTTGCCGATCTCAAGATCAAAGTAGTTGGGCGGCGAAGACACGTTCCCGAAAAGAATGTGCTTGCCACCAATGGTAATTTTCCGGTCCGGATTACGTGGTGTGATGTCGAATTGCGCCGGCGCATGGGCCAGCATTTCCATCACCCAATCGCGCCCCATGCGCACATTCGTGCCATTGACGGTACAGCCTGCCTCTTTGAACAGCGCCAGCGCTTCTTCGTTGAGGAATTCAATGCCGATATCTTCCAGAATGCGCATGGCCCCATCGTGGATAGCCTGCACGCCTTCGGGGCCAAGCGGCTCGGTCGGGCGATCGGTGTTGACCGGCAAGCGCCAAGGCATCTGTTCGATCACAGCTGTGCCGCGCCGAGTGGCTGCCCCGGCCCGTCCGCCACCGCGCCGCCTTGATCTTGCTGTGTCCGACATATTGCCCACTCCTTGGTTCCTGCAAGGCAGGATGGCAAAGGAAAGCGGCTAACGATGATGGGAAACCGACATTCGCTGTCGGATTCAGGATCAGATGAGGTTTTCGGCCTGCAGCCACGCCGGAATATCGCCGATTGTAGGCAAGACCACATCAGCAAAAGGGGCCAATTCGTCATGCGCTGCAGGGCCGGTCAAAACACCGACCGTGCGCATTTGGGCCGCCTGCCCTGCATGCAGATCATGGGTGCTGTCACCCACCATCAGACAGGCCGATGGATCAAGCCCGGTGGCGTCGCAAAACGCCAGCAACTGCCCCGGTTCAGGTTTTGCCCCATAGCCGCTGTCATATCCGGCGATGAAATCAAAATGCCCGGTGACGCCTGCACGCTCCAGATGTCGCCGCGCGGGGGCTTCGGCATCATTCGTGACGATCCCTAACTGTAAACCCGTCGCGCGCAGCGCGTCATAGTAGGCAACCAAAGGCACCACTTCGACCTGCGTCACTTCTGACGCTGTGGTATTCATCCTGGTCAGGAGCGTTTCGCGATCCAGTCCCGCGATCACCGTCATAATGCGATCCGCGACCTCGCCTGCCGTGGCCGCAATCACAATGCTGCTGGGGTCAAACCGATTGGCTTGCGTATTGTAACCCAGCGCCGCTGCCAACCTGTCGAACAGAACCGGATCGCCGCCGGTTTCCGCCTCTAGCATGCCGCGCGCCCAGACGCCCCATGTCGCGTTGAAATCAAACAAGGTCCCGTCCTTGTCAAAAATGATGCCCTGAATCACGCCTGCCTCGTTGGTTGTTGCATTGACACCGGACCCTGCCCGCAAGACGGTGTCAACCGATGTTAAAGCTCCGCTCATACAAGTCCCGCCCTATGCACTTGGGACCATTCCCGCTTGAGACCCTGAAACGGCAATCCAATGTCGATCCGGCCGGGTTGCCGCCCATGGAACCCGTGACCTTTCGCAGGTCCGATGAACCGCGCAGCATCGTCAATGCGATGCAGGATTATCAAGCAATGCTGGACGCAACACGCGACGGCATGGTCAAGAAAGAGATCGCCGAAATCCCCATTGATCCGCAAGAGCGGGCCGATCACCTCAAAGCCTTTGGCTATTACTGCGACGCCAGCATGGTTGGCACCTGCAAGCTGACGCCAGAGGCGTGGCTTGAGGCGCCATTGGTCAACCCCGACGTGGACAGGCTGGCGGGCAAACTGCGCACCATGCAGACCAAGACCCTTGCCGCAGGGATCGACGTGATCATGGCGGGCCTGCGCGAGAGCATGGCACTCCCACCCGTCGACTGCCGCCATCATACGGATGCGATTGTCTTTCTTTATGATCACCCGCGACCGCCAAAGACCGGCGAACTGGGGACGGATTGGATCAGCGACGCCTTGCCCCAACGCGCCTGCCTGCGCGGTATGGAAACCGCCGTGACGCTGGCAAGCTACATCCGCACCTTGGGATATGACGCAAGGGCGCATTCCATGGCGGCCTCTGACATGCATCTGGGGGCTTTGGCCGCAAGTGCAGGGTTGGTCGCAATGGAAAGCGGCCAGTTATTGAATCCGTTCACTGGCGCACGCTACGGGTTGGCTGCGGTCACCACGACGCTGGCCATGACCCCAGACCAACCGTTGCAGCCGGGCCAGACCCCGCCCATGACATATCAGACCGGGCTGGGCACCCACGCGAAAACCGCGCGCAATCGCGATCCCTTTGCCAAGCGCAACTATGTCGATGGCCCGCACCCTTTCGAAACACTGAAACGGGTCGATGAACCTACAACTTATATTGACCGGCCCAATGTGGCGCGTGTGCCTAAACGTGCCAACCTCTTTGCCCGTGCCCTTTTTGGCGACATGGGCAAACATGTGCAGGACGCCACCAAGAACGGCAATTATGTGCGCAAGTCGGCTGCCGCTTACGCCTTCCGCCCATCACTAGGGGCCTTTGTTTTGCTGCAGGATGGCGAAGCAGCACCGGACCAAATCAGCGACACGCCCGAAAGCAATGCCGCCAACATCAAGGCCGCACTCTATTTCCTCGGCGTTGACGCCGTGGGCCTCTCGGCCTGCCCCGATTGGGCCTACTATAGCCATGACGCGGCAGGCGAACCGATTACACCTTACCACGACAACGCCATCTCTATGATCGTCGATCAGGGGCACGAAACGATGGAGGGCGCATCGGGTGACGATTGGATCGCCTGCGCCCAATCGATGCGCGCTTATCTGCGGTTTTCGCTGCTGGGTGGAGTACTAGCCCAGCACCTGCGCAACCTTGGCTACACTGCCCGCGTGCATTCAGTCATGGACGAAGAGGTGCTGCACCCGCCGCTTTTGCTGCTGTCGGGTTTAGGTGAGGTCAGCCGTATTGGCGAAGTGATCCTGAACCCCTTCCTTGGCCCGCGTCTCAAATCAGGTGTGGTGACTACGAACATGCCGATGGTGCATGACAAGCCCATCGACTTTGGTCTGCAGAAATTCTGCGATGCCTGCAACAAATGCGCCCGCGAATGCCCGTCTGGCGCGATCACCGCTGGGCCAAAGCTGATGTTCAACGGTTACGAGATCTGGAAATCCGACAGTCAGAAATGCACGACATACCGCGTCAGTCAGAAAAACGGGGCGATGTGCGGGCGCTGCATGAAAACCTGCCCGTGGAACCTTGAAGGCTTGTTCGCCGAAGCGCCCTTTCGCAAGCTCGCCATGTCTGTGCCCCAAGCGGCTAAGAGCCTTGCCGCATTGGACGACAGGTTAAGCAAAGGATCGATCAACCCGGTCAAGAAATGGTGGTGGGATCTGGAGATGGAGGATGATGGCGCCTATCGCCCCTCTCGCCATGAAGTAAACGCACGTGACCTGCAAAGGGACCTTGACCTGCGCTATGAGGATCAGACACTCGCCGTCTATCCCGCGCCACTTGCTCCGCCGCCCTATCCATGGCCCGCGCCCATGGACCGCGAAGCCGGGATTGCCGCCTATGAGGCGATGATCCCTGCTGCCGAACACCGCACGCGGCGGGCACAAGGAAAACCGGCAGAGCATGAATACGCGGCTGATCAAGGCGATGCTCCTGTCATCCCCGTTGTCATCAGCAAAATCGAAAACATGACCGATGCCGTGACCAAATACGAATTCGCCCTGCCCGATGGCCGCGACCTGCCCCCGGCCACAGCAGGCGGACACATCGATGTCGTCGTCGCCCCAGAGTTTTTCCGCCAATATTCGCTGAGCGGCGATCCGGCGGACCGCAGCAGGTACCAAATCGCCGTATTGCGCGAAGATACCGGGCGGGGCGGGTCCAAGTTGATGCACCGTATCTTCACCGAAGGGCGACGGGTTTTCATCTCACCACCCATCAATCACTTCCCACTGGTCGAAGACGCCAGCACGTCGCTGTTGTTTGGTGGTGGGATCGGGATCACCCCGATGATTGCGATGGCCCACCGGCTACATGCGATTGGCGCGGATTTTGCGTTGCACTACAGTATGCGTCAGCGCAGTGATGCAGGGTTTCTGGATGATCTGGGAAAGGTGGCATGGGCAGACAAGGTCCACCTGCATATCTCGACCGAAGGCACCCGCGCTGATCTTGCGAACCTCACCCGCTATAAACCGCGCGCGCATATCTACACCTGCGGGCCGGACATTTATATGGCGGCTGTGATGGACGCGGCAGAGGCCAACGGCTTTCCCGAAGACGCACGGCATCTTGAATATTTTGCAGTGCCTGAGCAGCCAGAGTACGAAAACCACCCTTTCACGCTTGCGCTAAAGAATGGTCGCGAGATCGCCGTGTCTAAGGACGAATCCGCTGCTGACGCATTGATCGCCGCGGGGGTGCATGTGGATGTGAAATGCGCTGACGGGTTATGTGGTGTCTGCAAATGCGGGGTTCTGGCAGGGGACGTCGAACACCGCGATTTCGTGCTTTCGAAGGCGCAACGCGAAGGACAGATGATCCTGTGCCAGAGCCGCGCAAAAGATGCTGACGGCACGGTTAAGATTGATCTTTAGGTCCAATGCACAGATTCGGCCCCCGGCAACGCATAGCGGGCGCGCAACGGTTGGTCATAACCCAGATCGATACTATCACAGAAAGCTATGACCCAAGCATCATCCATTGTGATGAAGTCCAACACCGCCGCCTGAAACGCAGGGTCAGTGGCCCGATCGCGCATGTCATCAACCGACCCGCCGCTTGCCCCTAGAAAGACAGGGCAAAGCTCTTCGTTGGTGGCCAGCCAGGCCAGCCCCTTGAGCGCAATCAGCTCGGCCTGTTCAGCAGTCATTGATCTTCCTTACACAACGGGAAACGTTTTCTTAACCAAACATGACGACATTATGCAGCACCGGAACGGGCCAGAAGGCCCAATGTAGGAGCAAGCCATGTCTGGGCGTATATTGATCATCGACGCTTCCGCGACAAACAGAATTGTGCTGAAGGTGAAAATGATGGCATCCCATTTCGCCGTTGATGCTTGTGCCACGGCAAAAGACGCGACTGCGTTGATCAGCCATGCAGCACCTGATTTGATCCTGATCAACCTCGCTGATCCTTCCGAGGACCGGCACGAATTCTGCAGGCAGTTACGCAACTCCCCTGCAACCGGAACCATTGCCATTATTGCCGTCGGCGGGGCCGACACTGCTGCAGCCCGGTTTGCTGCACTTGATGCTGGTGCTGACGATGTCTTGCCCTTCCCCACCAACGACACACTTTTACTGGCGCGTATCCGCAGCCTTTTGCGGGTCCGCACCGCAAGAGAGGAATTTGTCCTGCGCGAAAGCACCAGCCGCGCTCTTGGTTTTGATGAAACACCGACACCCTTTGGCCCCGCCGGGCGCGTCGCCCTTTTGACAGATGACCCCAGCCCCGATTTGCTGCTTTATCAAAAGCTAAAACGGGGCGTGCGGGTCGATATCCACCAACACAACACGGCATCCGTCCTTAAGGATGCCACTGTCGAACCTGTGCCCGATCTTTTTGTGATTGATGCCAGCAATCCAGCGCAAAGCACGCTTTTTGGGCTTGTGTCCGATCTGCGGGCGCGGGTTGAAACACGGTGGGCCGCACAGTTGATTGTCGTGCCCAAGGGCGCGCCGGACATGGCAGCAATGTTCCTTGATCTGGGTGCTGATGATGTGGTGTCCGCCGATTGCTGCGAAGGCGAGCTGAAGCTGCGTGCCCGCGCATTGATCGAGCGCAAGTTAGAGCAGGACAAGCTGCGCGACACAGTGCGCAGTGGGCTAAAAGCCGCAATCACAGATCCGCTCACTGGTCTTTACAACAGGCGCTATGCTGAACCGCATCTGGCACATCTGGCCGAACAGGCCGTCGCCACCGGACAACCCTTTGCCGTGATGATGATCGATATCGATCATTTCAAGTCGGTCAATGACACCTATGGGCATTCTGCAGGGGATGGGGTGCTGCGCCAACTATCGGCCATGCTGCAGGCTGGCCTGCGCACGGTTGATCTGGTCGCCCGCATGGGCGGCGAAGAATTCCTGATCGCCATGCCGGCTACGACCAGAAATCAGGCACGACTTGCCGCCGACAGGCTGCGCCATCTGATTGATGGGGCAGTTCTGGCGCAGGCCGATGACGGCGCGCCAATTTCAGTGACCATCTCTGTTGGTGTTGCGGTCAGCACGCCCTGCGCTACAGACAACCCAGCCATTGGCAAGATTTGCACCCGCGCCGATCAGGCGCTCTACAAGGCGAAGTCAAGCGGCCGCAATCAGGTCGCCATGAGCAAATCAGCCGCCTGAGCGCCGCTCTCGAAACGGGCGCGGGCGCGACAGTTCTTCGCTAAGCTGGGCGGCAAACGCCTGACGGCGTTCAGGTGTCATATCCGATACCAGTGCCAGAAATGCGGCTTGCGCTTGCATTTGTACGCCATCCATCTTTTGCGATTGTTCCTCCAACTGCGTCTGCAAGGCTGCGGGATCAAACGGTTCGGCCTGCAAGGCGGCAACCAACCCGCCAATACGTTCGCGCGGGTTCAAATCGCGCAGCGCACGGCTTTCGCGTAGGTTTCGGCTAAGTGTGCGGCGCTCTTCGCGGTTCAGGGCACGGGTCATCGGCCCGACCCCAAGATCAAAGTTGCGTGGCCCATCAGGCCCGGCCCGGCCCGAGGCGACAGATCCCACGACAATACCAGCAACGGCCAGATTTAGCGCGAGCGACAGAACCAGCACGATTTTCCAGATCCGGCGCGGCTTGGCCGGCAAAGACGGGTTTTCAGCCATCGCTCAAAGCCCCCGCATCCAACAACAAGTTCGTCGAGAAAAGATCGACGCTCACGGCATCACCCATCAAGCTCGCCGTCAGATCACTGACAGAGGAAGGCGGGGCGATGCCAACCCAGACACCCGCAACAGTGGCCGCAGCCAGCCCGCTAAGCGCGGGCCAACCACCGATGGCATCCATGATACGGGCCCACGCTCCGGGCTGATCGGCCACTTGGGCAATGGGGGCATGCTGAACGCCGGCGGCATCTGCCAGCACCCGCGCGATCAAATCATCGCTTGGCGCGACGGGCTGTTGCGCGCGAGCCTGCCCGAACAGATCGTCCAGCATGTCATCATTCGGGTTCGTCATCGTCATACCCCAGTTCTGCCTTCCGCCCCGCCATGATTGTGACAAGGGCCCGTTTCCCGCGTGCTGTAAGACTTTCCACGGACCGCACGCTGATGTCCATGATTTGCGCAATATCGGGGTTCGACAGCCCCTCAAGGTGTCGCAACGATACCGCCTGCGCCTGCCTGTCCGGCAAGGCCGTCAATGCATCTGACAGCGCCCGCATCCTTGCCTGCGTTTGCATTTGGGCCGCCGCACTTGGGCTGTCGTCCAAAGGCTCGGCTACCTGATCAAGGGCCACATTGCGCCGTTTGCGCAGTCGGTCGGTGCAAAGGTTGGCCACCACCCGGTAAAGCCAAGTGCTGACCTGTGCTTCATCTTGCCGCCACCGCGGTGCAACCTTCCACAAGCGCATCATCGCATCCTGCGCCACATCTTCGGCCTCGGCCGGATTGGCCAGCAACCGCGTGGCCTGCGCCAGAACCCGCGGCAAAAGCCGCCCCGTCAACACGCGCGCCGCCTGCCCATCGCCATTGGCGAAAGCAACCAGAACGGCGGCGTCGGATGCATCCGCAAATGGGTCTGACGATATGGTCATTGGTGAAAGTGCTAGCCCGATTGCGCATCACTGGCAATCGGCAGGGGATGCGGCACCCCCCGCCGATCGGTCGCTTACCCGCGATCCTTGCGGCCATTGCCGCGGTGCTCGCGCATCCGCTCTTTGGCGACCTCAAATTCCTCCTCGGAAATAGTGCCATCATCGTTGGCGTCAGCCCGTTCAAACATGCGTTCGGCACGATCCTGTCCACGTGTGGGCAGCTCATCGTGCTGCAACAAACCATCACCATTCTCGTCGTGGCGCTCGATCATGCGCGCCACACGATCGGCACCGCGCGCCTCTGCGGCGGCAGTCATTTCATCTGCCGACAAAGCGCCATCGCCATTGGCGTCAGCTTCGGCAAAGCGGGCCGCACCACGGGCCTGCAATTCGTCCAGCGTCAGCGCGCCGTCACCATTTGCATCCAAGGTCGCAAAGTCGGGGCGCTCGCGGTGGTTTTCTGCGGACACCGCACCGGCTGTGAACACGAGGCCTGAAAGAAGTGCTGCCATCAAAATCTTGATTTTCATTTTGTCTTTCCTTTTCATCATATCCCGCAGCCTTTTGCGCTGCTGACCCTCCTTGAACGAGGCGGCAATCCGTTTCCGTCGCGGGTTTACGAAATAACTTTTCTGGTCAAATCAGCGCACCCTCTTCCAATGGACGTGGCAATAGTCCATTTCAGGGACAACAACCGGAGCATGACTATGGCCAACGCAGAGTTCCAAATCGATGATCGCCCTACCAAACCAGCCATCTGGCGCGGGCTGCGCTGCCGTTGCCCGCAGTGCGGTGAAGGCAAGCTTTTTACAAAATACCTTAAGGTCGCGGACACCTGCCCCAACTGCGCCGAAGAACTGCACCACCACCGTGCCGACGATGGTCCGGCCTATCTGACCATCCTGCTGGTGGGTCACGTTCTGGGCTTTGTCATTCACTTTATGTGGGTCTATTTCCGGCCAGAGCCTTGGGTGATGGCAACGTCACTCACCATTGGTGCGGTTGCCTTGTCGCTCTTTCTTTTGCCGCGGATGAAGGGCATGGTTGTGGCCATTCAATGGGCCCGGCGAATGCACGGGTTCGGACACAACAGCTAGGTCTGTGATGGACAAATCGGCAATCCGCGACGCTGCAACACTGATCGTTCTGCGCGATGCAAGTACGGTACCTGCCGTGCTGATGGGCCAACGCGGCGCAAAAGCTGCGTTCATGCCGGGCAAATTCGTCTTTCCCGGTGGTGCTGTTGATGACAACGATGCCAGCGTGCCGGTTTCTCCGCTCTCGGATCTGGACGCCGCGCGCCTGACACAAGAAAGTACCCATACCAGTAGCACCCTTGCCGCCGCCGCCATTCGCGAACTTTGGGAGGAAACCGGGCAGGTGCTTGGCCACCCCCAGGAGTGGTCCGATCCACCACAAGGTTGGCGCGGCTTTGCGGCCACCGGGCACATCCCGAACGGGACCGCCCTGCAGTTCTTTTTTCGCGCCGTGACCCCCGCCGGACGCCCCCGCCGTTTTGACGCGCGGTTCTTTCTGGCAGATGCCGCAGGTCTGATCGGCGACCCCGATGACTTCTCAGGGGCAGAGGATGAACTGGCCCATTTGCAATGGGTGCCCTTGTCGGACGCAAGAAGGTTCGATCTGCCCTTCATCACCCAGATCGTTCTGGCTGAACTGGTCAGCCATCTGCAACGCGGCGGCCCACCCGCCAGCGTGCCGTTCTTTCGCAATGATGATGAGGCGCATCTGGTCAGCCGACTGGGCGGTCGCAACCCGCTTTAAAGCAGCAACACCAGCATGATGATGCTCAGCGTCAGCAGCAAAAGTCCCTGCCATTCGCGCGCCGTGACCTTCTCTCCAAAGACGAACGCGCCGATGAGCAAGGAAAAGAGCAGCTCAATCTGCCCTACCGCGTTGACGTAAGCTGCATTTTGCATGGTGAAGGCTGTGAACCAGCAAATAGACCCGATCATGCTGGTTACCCCGACCAGCCCCGCAACACGCCAAGCTGAAAGCACCCGTAAAATCTCGCCCCGCTCCCGCCATGCAAGCCATAGCGCCATGGCGATGGTCTGAAACGCCGTCACAAAGGCCAGCGTAACGATGGCCCGATAAAACACATCACCATCGGCCAAAGACAGCGACGCCCCGCGATACCCATTGCCCGAAATGCCAAAAAGCACCCCTGCACCCAGACCTAAGGCTGTGGCCCGGTTGAAGATCCGCTGATGCCATGGCCCCACGCCACCCGGCGGGTCAGACAGCAGCAGGACACCGCCCAAACCAATCAGCATCGCGACAATCGTCAGCGTCGTGAACCTGTCGCCAAGGATGAGGAACCCAAAGAGCGCGCTCAGCAGCACCTCGGTTTTTTTGAACGTGATCCCAACGGCAAAGTTGCGATGGCTGAACAGGGCGACCACGCACATCGTCGCCAATATCTGCGAGGTGCCGCCTGCCAGCATGTATGGCCAGAACGACGCAGGCAGGCTGGGAAACCCCTGTCCTGTGCTGCTGGCATAGGTCAAAGCGATCACGGCCACCAAAGGCGACGAATAGACAAACCGCGCAAATGTCGTCCCTGCCGTGGACAGGGCCATGCCCTTCAGCCGCTTTTGCAACATAAAGCGTAGCGTTTGCGCCGTGGCAGCGCCAATCGTGATAAGGATCCATGGTTCCATGGGGCGTCTATGCCCCTATTCGGCTACCGCCGCCAGAGTGGGTGTGCGACGGGGTCCTTGGCACGCCAGAAATACCGCGCAAAGACCTCTGCGTAGGATCCATAAACATAACCGCCATTGCGCCGCAGATAGTGATCCTTCCGCGCGCGGTAGAGGGCGGGCAACCTGTACCACGCCACACGCGGGTGCATGTGATGCACCACATGCAGATTGTTGTTGAGGAAAAGGAACCCAAAAACCCCGCCCCGCTCTACAATGACAGAGCGTCCGCTGGCGCGTTCATGCGCGCGGTGCTCCAGATAGGTGCGCAGTTTCAGGATCGACATGCCCAGATAGGCGGCGATCAGATAGGCCCAAAGCGGCATGGGTGAAGCTGTGACGGCTGCCACCACGACAGCCAAAGCAGGCAGATGCAACGCCCAACCGCGCAGCACCGCCGCGTCGCACGTGCGCCACTCAGACATCAGAAAGGCAACTGTGCCCACAAGCGGACCAAGTGCTAGCCGTCCAGCCAGCGCGTTGTTCGCCCGCAGTACCAGCTGGATCACCGCAGGCAGTTCGCGCCACGTGTTTTCCGACAGAAAATTGCTTTCAGGATCATCGTAGGGGTCCGTGATCACCTCGTCATGGTGGTGGGCCAGATGGGTGGCCTTGAACCGCGCATATGGCACGGTCAGCATCAGCGGTGGCCAGATCAGCAGATCATTCAGCCATTGCCGCGCGAATGGGTGCCCATGAATAACTTCGTGCTGCAACGACGCATGCAGCGCGATTGTAATACCGCCAAAAACAACACCCATCCGCAGCGGCATGACCCAAAGGGCAACGCCCCAAGCCAGATAACACGCAATGATTAACCAAACGGTGGGCCACGCGATGCCTGCGCGCGTGCCAATACTTCTTTGTCTCATGGGCGCAAAGGTATGTGATCACGCATCCGTGAACCATTTGGACAGTAGTTCACAAAATTCTCAATGCGTGATAATATTTATCAATGGTGATAAAAGTCGACAAACGCGATCGTGCTCAACTGTTCCGTGAACGGCTGAGCGCGGCAATGACCCAAACCAACGCCACGCAAAGTGGATTGGCGCGGCAGGCGGGGGTGGACCGTTCGACGCTTTCACAACTGCTGAAGGATGATGGGGCTAGGTTGCCCAATGCGCAATTGGTGGCCGAATGTGCGGCCGCCCTTGGGGTGAGTGCGGATTGGCTGCTGGGCCTGTCCGACCGTCCCGAACAAGCCGCCGATCTGGTCGCGACCGCCATTTCCATGACCGAAGCGCCCCGCGCCATGGTCGATGACCAGATCTTTGCCTGGCATCAGGAGGCAGCGGGTTACAAAATCCGTCATGTGCCTGCCGGGCTGCCCGACATGCTCAAAACCATAGATATCCTGCGCTGGGAATATGCGCCCTCCTTGGGCAAGACGATTGAGCAAGCGATTGGCGCCAGCACTGACAGGCTCAACTGGATGCGCGGATCGCGTTCGGATTATGAAATCGCCATCCCAATGTCAGAGGTCGAGGCCTTCGCGCGGGCCGAGGGGTACTATGCGGGCATCCCCTCCGAGCTGCGCAAGGCGCAATTGCTGCAGTTTCGCGATCTGCACGCACAGCTTTATCCAGGACTGCGCTTGCATCTTTTTGACCAGCGCGAGCTTTACTCTGCCCCAGTCACCGTCTTTGGCCCGCTGCTAGCCGTGATCTATATCGGGCAGAATTATCTGGTGTTTCGCGACACCGAACGGGTGACGGCCATCACTAAGCACTTCGATGCTTTGGTGCGGGCCGCCAGCATCAGCCAGAAAGACCTGACCGTCTACTTTGACGGTCTGATCCAGCGCATCACCTAGCCCCGCACACCGACCGCCTTGCCAGCACCTTCTGGGGTTGGCAAAGCCGCATGGGCATCAGCGATCTCTTTCAGCGTCTTCGCCAGTTTAGGTGCAGGTTCCGAGGCGCGCCGCGTCTCAAGGCTGACGTGGATCAGCATATGTTCGCCTGTCGCAAGTTCACGGTCGCCCGCAAACATGCGGTGAAATAGGTGCATCTTCTTGCCAGCCCCTGCCAGAACTTGGGTCTCAATGCGGATCACGGCACCCGCATGCACTTCGTCCAGATGTCGAATATGCGTCTCTGCGGTAAAATAGCTGCCGCCGGTCGCGATGTATTCCGCATCACAGCCAATCAGCAGCATCAGCCGATCTGTGGCATCGCCAAAGGCCTGCAAATAGCGCGCCTCGTTCATGTGGCCGTTGTAGTCGGTCCAATCCAATGGCACCGCACGGTCCACCGTGACAATCGGCTGGTTCAGGTCATCGGGCAGCGCGACAGCGCCCTCAACCCGGCGATCCTGTTCATTAAGTAGTTTGCCCGCGCCCCAATCCTGCGCTTTTAGCCCACGCAGAATGCTGACCAAATTGTCATCGCGCGCGCGCTCAAGCGCGCGGATCGAGTATTGCCCAGATTGTGCGTCAGATTGATCGGCGACTGCATCGATCAGCTCATCCGTCAGTTCCGGTACATCCATCAGCTTGGTCCAGGGCCACTCTAGACAGGGGCCGAACTGCTCGATGAAATGGCGCATCCCGGCCTCTCCACCAGCTATGCGGTAGGTTTCAAACAGGCCCATCTGCGCCCAGCGCAGGCCAAAACCATAGCGGATTGCGTCATCAATTTCTTCGGTCGTCGCAATGCCATCCTTGATCATCCACAGCGCCTCGCGCCAGACAGCCTCAAGAAAGCGGTCCGCGATATGGGCGTCAATCTCGGCGCGTACATGCAACGGGTGCATGCCGATGTGGGTCAGAATGTCCTTGGCTTTGTCGATGATGGCAGGGGCGGTTTTGTCGCTTGGGACCAGTTCGACGAGGGGCAGCAGATAGACCGGATTAAACGGATGTGTGACGACAATCTGATCGGGTCGTGTGGCACAGCCTTGGAGTTCCGATGGCTTGAACCCGCTGGTCGAAGAACCGATCACCGCATCAGGCGGGCAATGTTCCTGAAGGGCCTGATAGACTTTGCGCTTCAGTTCCAACCGTTCGGGCACGCTTTCCTGAATCCAGTCCACACCTGTCACAGCCGCCGATATCGTGTCATGGAATGTCAGCGCGCCTTCCGGTGGCAGAGCCACATCTGAAAGGCCCGGCAATGCACGCCGCGCATTGTTCAGAACTTCCGCGATCTTGCGTTCGGCCTCGGGATCGGGGTCAAAAACCCGGACATCCCACCCCATCAACAAAAAGCGCGCGGCCCAACCGCCACCGATTACGCCACCGCCGATAATGGCCGCTGTCTGCTGTGTCATGGTTTGACCTTACGAATTGCCGCTTGGGTGGTTGAACTCATCCGCTGGCTCAGGCTCGCGTCGGATGGTGGGATCACAGGCCACCATGGATGTGTTGCTGTCGCGGATGATCAACCCACCGCGGGCGCGGCATTGCTCAAAACTCATACGGTTGCCGATGACCATATATTCCTGCCGGCCTGACCCGCCGCCGCCCATGGCCCCTGTGCCTTCGCACGCCGCCAAAGCCAGAACACTTCCCAAAATCATGTACTTCATTGCGGCACCTCCATTAGTCGGCTCAGATCATAGCCGTTGAATTCCAAAACATCACGCGCTGCTTGCAGTCGATCTGGCGGGATCACCGGGTCACGGTTCAATACCCAACCGGACCGCCCATTTGGCGACCCCACAACAGCCGTACGATAGCTTTCATCGGTCCACAGCACCCAGTAATCAGCGGCTACAAAAGGTACGGATGGAAACCGCACCGTCAACCTGCCGGGGCCCACGATTTCGGCGGTCCCCGCGATCCGCGACCTTTCGCTGCCATCTGAATTGCGGCAAATGTTGAGAACCGATAGCAGCCCATCGTCGCGCAATCCGTATTCGGCCGTCACACCAACGCAGCCTGCCTCAAAGGGCACCGGATATCGGGCGACCTCATACCATTGGCCCTGATAGCGGGCGGGTTCAAAGACCGCCTTGGACGCGATTGGCGTCTCCAAGTCGCGGTAGACCGAAAACAGCCCGCCACTGTCCTGTGTGGCACAGCCTGCAAGCAGCAAGATTAGCGCAAGCGCCCTCACTTGGCTGCCGGGGCGCGTTTGGTCAGGCCCAGCTTGGCGCGCACTTCGGCTGGGCCAATCACCTTGGCCCCAAGGTTTTCGACAATCCCGGCGGCACGCTCGACCAATTGTGCATTGGTCGCCAACACGCCGCGGTCCAGCATCAGGTTGTCCTCAAGCCCAACGCGCACATTACCGCCCGCCAGCACAGATGCGGCAACATAAGGCATCTGGCTGCGCCCCAACCCAAAGGCCGAGAATGTCCAATCGTCGGGCACATTGTTGACCATCGCCATAAAGGTATTGAGGTCATCGGGTGCGCCCCAAGGCACACCCATGCAAAGCTGCACCAATGCGGGGCTGTCGAGCACACCGTCTTTGACCAGTTGCTTGGCATACCACAGGTGGCCAGTGTCAAAGGCCTCAATCTCTGGCTTTACGCCCAGATCGGTCATCATCTGCCCCATCGCAACCAGCATGCCAGGGGTGTTGGTCATGACATAGTCGGCCTCTGCAAAATTCATCGTGCCGCAATCCAACGTGCAAATCTCGGGCAGGCATTCCGCGACATGGGCCACGCGTTCGGTCGCACCCACCATATCGGTGCCTGCGATCGTGGGCAGCGGCTTTTCAGTGCCGCCAAAGACCATGTCACCGCCCATGCCCGCCGTCAGGTTCAGCACAACATCCACGTCTGCATCGCGGATGCGTTCGGTCACTTCGCGGTACAGGGCCAGATCGCGCGATGGAACGCCGGTCTCGGGGTCACGCACATGGCAATGCACGACGGCCGCCCCCGCCTTGGCGGCATCAATGGCGCTATCGGCAATCTGTTGCGGTGAGCGCGGCACATGCGGACTGCGATCCTGGGTCGAGCCAGAGCCGGTCACGGCACAGGTGATAAAGACCTCTCGGTTCATCTCAAGTGGCATCGGCGTTCTCCCCTGATTGGCATGCCTGTTTGGGCGACATTTGCTGAAATCACGGCACCGCACAAGGTGGAATTATTGACAGAGGGTGCACCGCTCTGCCACAAACCCCGCATGACCAGAGCAATGCACATCGCAGTGATCTATTTTACCAGCGCCATATCACGGCGGCTGGCCTCTTTCTGATACATAAACCAACAGCCGCCCGCAGGGGTTGGCTGTGTTTCATCTGTCCTTGCGGGCCAATCGCAAAGGACAGACCATGGTCGAAACTTCCAAAGTCACCCCAAAAGACATCCCCGCCCTGCTGGCAATGATCCGCAAGCTCTGCACCTTTCATGGCGACCGCTGCGTGATGGGGTTGGCCCAGACGCAGGCCCAATTTGTTGATGGGCCGTTGACGGGCATCATTGCGCGTCAGGGTGGTCGCGCTGTCGGGTATGCCGCTATCGAACCGCATTGGCGACCCGTGCACCAGGGCCCCCTGCTTGATATTGCCCATCTTTTTGTGGAAGAGCCGATGCGCGGCCGCGGGGTGGGTACAGCGCTAATTGACGCCGCACAGGTCCATGCGCGCCAAATTGGGGCCTGTCGGTTGGTGATTGGCACATCACCGGTGAACCCCGGCGCTGCGGCCACTTACAGGGCGATGGGTTTATCAGAGATCACGACTGCACCCGGCCCCCGGTTTGAAATCGCGATGGATGCTGCATGTAAGGTGGATTGAAATCCACCTTACCTAGAAGGGCATGGGGTGCTGCATCTGCGCCGCATCGATCTGTGCGATCACATCATCTGACAGCGCAACATCTTTGCCCGCAAGGATTTGCGTCAGCTGCGCCGAGGTCGTCGCCCCAAAAATCGCCGAAACCGCAAAAGGCCGCGTCCGCTGCCAGGCCATCGCCATATGCACCGGGTCCAACCCATGCTTTGTTGCGATATCCAGATAAGCCTGCACCGCAGGCCACACCCGGTCTGTTACCCGTCCACCCAGATCACCGTTGACCGACAGACGGCTGCCCTGTGGCACGGCACCGTTCTGGTACTTTCCGGTCAGTAGTCCGCAGGCCAGAGGCGAAAAGGACAGCAGCAGCACATCCTCATTCACGGCCATCTCGGCCATGTCGGTGTCATAGAGACGGCAAAGCAAAGAGTACTCGTTCTGCACTGTCGCCATACGCGGCAGGCCCGCCTTGTCGGCCTGATCAATCCATCTGGTCATGCCCCAGGCACTTTCGTTGGACATGCCAATGGCTCGGATCTTGCCCGCCTTGACCATCTCGTCCAGCGCCTCAAGCACGTCCATCATATGATCCATCGTCTGCTGGCGGTTCTGGCCAGAAGGATCATACGTCCAGTTCTGCCGGAACATATACGAACCACGCATCGGCCAATGCATCTGATAAAGGTCAATCACATCCGTCTGCAGACGCTTGAGCGAACTATCTATAGCCTCACGAATAACGGCGCCATCATAACCGCGCCCATCACGCACCCAGCCAGGATTGTCGCCAGAGACTTTGGTGGCCACGACAATCTCATCCCGCCGCCCGGTCTTGGCGATCCAGTTACCGATGGTCTGTTCCGACATGCCCACAGTTTCGGTGCGGATCGGGTTCACTGGATACATTTCGGCGGTGTCGAGGAAATTGATACCTGCGTCCAAGGACATATCAATCTGGCGGTGGGCGTCGTCTTCAGGGGTCTGATTGCCAAAGGTCATCGTGCCCAGACACCATTCGCTAACCATGATACCTGTGCGGCCAAGGGGGAGTTGTTTCATCTGCCGTGCCTCAAATTCGTTTCGCGCCAGACCCTAATGTGAAGTCACCAAAGGACAAGGGGCGAAAGACGACATTGCCAAGGTCGAATATGGCCTAGCATCCCCCGATCAACAGGCGCATAGCTGGCCCCATGCGTATGATCATCTCTTTCGCTGCTTTATTCTTGTCGGTTGCCTTGTTGCAGCTGTCCTCCGGCGGCGTGGGCCCATTGGACGCTTTGACCGGGCTGGAACTTGGGTTCTCGCAATCCCAGGTCGGTTTTCTGGGCTCGGCCCATTTCCTTGGCTTTTTCATCGGCTGCTGGTGGGCGCCGCGCCTGATGGGCAGCGTCGGCCACAGTCGCGCTTTTGCTACTTTCACGGCGATGGGGGCAATCGGCCTGGCCGCCCATGTGGTAACCGCGGAACCCTATTTCTGGGCCTTCTTTCGCATCGGATCGGGCATCTGCGTCGCCGGGTGCTACACTGTGATCGAGGCATGGTTGCAGGCGAAAGTCACCAATGAGACCCGTGGCCGCGCCATGGCCAGCTACCGCATTGCAGATACCGGTGCTTCATTCATCGCGCAGTTCATGATTGGTGCTTTGGCCAATCTGGAAACCTACATTGCCTACAACATCCTGACGATCCTGTGCTGCGCGTCCCTTTTGCCGCTGGCCTTGACCCGCGTGCCCCAGCCCGAAACACCCAAGGCTACCCGACTGCGCCCTGCCCTTGCCTGGGCCTGTTCACCACTGGCCGTTGCGGCGGTTCTGGTGGCCGCCCTGTCTAGCGCGTCCTTTCGCATGGTCGGCCCGATCTATGGTCAGGAGGTTGGCCTGACCGCCAACCAGATCGGCTCGTTTTTGGCGGCCTTTGTCGCCGGGGGGGCGATTGCACAATATCCTGTCGGCTGGCTGGCCGACAAATATGACCGGCGCTGGGTGATGATCTGGCTGTCCGTTGCGGCGGTCGTGTCATGTACGTTCACTGTGGCGACAGCTGGCCAAGGCACAACGATCATCCTGACCGCCTCATTCCTTTTTGGATTGACGACCTTTCCGATCTATTCGGTGGCCACCGCCCACGCCCACGACTTTGCAACCTCTGATCAGCGGGTGGAGTTATCCGCCGCCTTGATGTTCTTCTTCGCAGTTGGAGCGATAGCGGCCCCATTAACAACCTCTGCGCTGATCGGCGCATTTGGTCCGGCGGCCCTGTTCTATTTCATATCAGTCGGACACATTTTGTTGGTAGCCTTCGGCCTGAGCCGGATGCGCGTGCGCCGCGCACCTGAAGATAGGACGCGCTACATCTACGCCCCGCGCACCAGTTTCGGGATCGGTCGTTTGCTGGGTCGCAGCCGCGAAGATCAGAAGGAATAAAGCACCGCCACTCGCGTGGTGGTGACTGCTGCGGTAAAGGTGTTGTCCATGAAATCACGGATCAACTCACCACGGACAGCGACGTTCGGGGTCAGCGCACGTTCTGCACCAAACCCGGCGTTGTAGCCGCCTGCGGTATCATCGTCGAAGTAATACTCTGTCACGCCGCCACCGGCCCGGAAGGTGTAGTTGTTCCAGTCATAGCTGGCCAGAATGCGCACCCGAAGCGTGTCATAGTCGTTGTCACCAGCGATACGCGAACCTGCGTCAATCTCGGCCCCAAGTCCCATACCACCTGTTTCGATGCCAAAGCCTGCAATCAGCGATGCGACGGACTGTGCATCACCGGAATGCGGGAAAAGGTAGTCAAGCCCGCCCCCGACATAGACCTCTTGCGCGTGGGTCGTGGTGCCAAGGGCTGCAGCAAAAAGGGCGGCAATGAGGGTTTTCATCGGCTGTCTCCAATCCGGGGTGGCGTTGAGCTTGTGTTTAAGCCGCCGATCCCTGCCACGCAACATCTGGCATCTGGCGCGCACCCCCGCTAGATAGGGCCAACCCTATCAAGGAAACCGCGCATGGCCCGCCATCTGATTACATCTGCTATTCCCTACATCAACGGGATCAAGCACCTTGGCAATTTGGTGGGCAGCCAATTGCCCGCCGACCTTTATGCCCGCTACCTGCGCCAGCGCGGGCATGAGGTGTTGTTTCTGTGTGCAACAGACGAACATGGCACGCCAGCGGAGTTGGCGGCCGCCAAAGCGGGCAAGCCTGTCGCAGAATATTGTGCCGAAATGCATGCGGTGCAGGCCAAGATCGCAGAAGGATTCCGCCTGTCCTTTGATCACTTTGGCCGCTCGTCCAGCCCCCAGAACCATACGCTGACCCAAGCCTTTGCCGGGCGCTTGGAAGAGATTGGCCTGATCAGGGAAGTGACCGAGAACCAAGTCTATTCCGTGGCCGATGGCCGTTTTCTGCCCGACCGCTATATCGAAGGAACCTGCCCCAATTGCGGATTTGAGAGCGCGCGCGGTGACCAATGCGACAATTGCACCAAGCAGTTGGACCCCACTGATCTGATCAATCCCTACTCGACCATTTCCGGCTCGACCGAGTTGGAAGTGCGCGAAACCAAGCACCTCTACCTGCGCCAGTCGCAGATGCGCGCGCAGCTTGCAGCCTGGATCGACAGCAAGAAGGACTGGCCGATCCTGACGACGTCCATTGCCAAGAAATGGCTCAACGACGGTGATGGGTTGCAGGATCGTGGCATTACCCGTGACCTTGATTGGGGTATCCCAGTCAAAAAGGGTGACGCGGACTGGCCCGGCATGGAAGGCAAGGTCTTCTACGTCTGGTTCGATGCCCCCATTGAATACATCGCCTGCGCGCAGGAATGGGAAGACGCGGGCAAAGGCACTGATTGGGCGCGCTGGTGGCGTACCGACAAAGGCGCCGATGATGTGACTTACACCCAGTTCATGGGCAAGGATAACGTGCCATTCCATACCCTGTCCTTCCCGGCCACTATTTTGGGAAGCCAAGAACCATGGAAGCTGGTCGACTACATCAAGTCCTTCAACTACCTCAACTATGATGGCGGTCAATTCAGCACCTCACGCGGGCGCGGCGTGTTCATGGATCAAGCGCTGGAGCTTTTGCCGCCAGACTATTGGCGTTGGTGGCTTTTATCACACGCACCAGAATCTTCGGACGCGGAATTTACCTGGGAAAACTTCCAAACTGACGCAAACAAGGACCTCGCCGATGTCTTGGGCAACTTTGTTAGTCGTATCACTAAGTTTTGTCGCTCTAAATTCGGTGAGGCCGTGCCGGAAGGTGGTACATATGGACCCGCCGAGGAAAAACTAATCGCTGATCTGACGGCACGTCTGCAGGCCTATGAAGGGCATATGGACGCAATGGAAGTGCGCAAATCTGCGGCCGAATTGCGGGCCATCTGGGTGCTTGGCAACGAATACCTCCAAGCCAATGCCCCTTGGACAACCTTCAAGACCGACCCGGACACTGCGGCAATGCAGGTCCGCCTCGCGCTGAACTTGATCCGCATCTATGCCGTATTGTCAGCAGCCTTCATCCCGGACGCATCCAAAGTCATGATTGACGCAATGCAGACCGAGGATGATGCTTGGCCCACTGATATCGCAGCAGCTGTTGCCGCGCTGCCTGCGGGCCACGCCTTTGCTGTGCCCGACAACTTGTTCCGCAAAATCACTGATGACGAGCGGGACGCATGGGCGGAACGTTTTGCAGGCACGCGGGAGTAGTTGGGATGATTATCGGTCACATTGGCGCACGTGCAGGCAGCAAAGGCGTGCCGGGCAAGAACTTTCGGATGCTGCACGGCAAGCACCTGATTGACTGGTCGCTGGGCCAGCTTTTGGACAGCGACCGGGTGGATCATGTCGTTGTCTCTTCGGACTCGCCTGAAATATACGAACACGGGCTAAAGCGAGGATGCCTAGACATTGGGCTACGCCCCGCGCATCTGGCCACCGATACAGCGGCAAAATGGGGTGTGTGGCAGCATGCCTTAGGCGAGGTCGAGAAACAGATCGGTCCGGCGGATGCGTTTCTGGATCTTGATTGCACATCGCCGCTGCGCCTGCCCAAGGATATTGATGCAGGGCTGGACCTGTTCGAGGCGGAACAACCCGATATGGTCATGTCATGCTGCGTAAGCGGCAAGAACCCCTATTTCAATATGCTGGAAACGGACGATGACGGCGCGCTGCAGGTGTCCAAACCACTGCCGCACGGTGTGGTTGCCCGCCAGCAGGCGCCGATGGTTTATGATCATGTGGGTTTGGTCTATGTGGTCAAGCCCAGCTATTTGCGAACCGCCAGTCGACTATTCGAAGGGCATGTGATCCCTCTCATCGTGCCCAATGAACGCGGGTTGGACGTGGACAGCTTCTTCGATTGGGAGGTCATCGATTTCCTGATGGGCAAGCAGATAGCCGAGGGGCTACGCGACTGACTACCACCCCTGCCAGGGTTTGAGGGCCGCTTGCTTGGCTGCAAAGCTCGCCGTTAATGCGTCGCGATCATATTCGTCGCGAATCCAGTCAATGATGCCGATCCCTGTTTCGGCGTGCCGTGCTGCGTAGACATCCAGGAAATGATCCAGAATCCCCGTCGATGAACGCCGGATATGCAGATAACGAAAGCTAAGCTGTTTGCGCGCGACAGCGACCGACGCCCCTTCGTGGATCATCAAATAAAGTGCGGCCACCAACCCGGTACGATCTGCACCGGATTTGCAATGTAGCAGGAACGGGCGGTCCATCGTTTCAAAGGCGCTAAATAGTCGCAGCAATGGCTCTTTGTGCGGAGATTTGCGGGCCGACATCTGAATCGAAACCAGATGAAGCCCAAGCTGTTCACAGCTTTCTTTCTCAAAAAGGTAATGGGCGTCCTTTGACCCACCCCGCAGGTTCAACACGGTCGTGATGCCCATTTTGGCATAGGCCGCGAACCGCTTGTGATCAGGATGGTTAGAGCGATAAACCCCATCGGCCACTTTGTCGAAGTTGTGCCAGTGAAGGCGCAAGACCCCATGATCCAACCACATCATGCTACGTTGTGCGCGCTTACGGTCCGCCGGATCGGTGATGTCTCTCCCCATGGACTTGCGCAGGTCGCGTTCCTTTTTGTCCAATGTGCTGAGTATTTTGCGGATCATCTTTGTGCCATCAATTGCGATGCCAGTGACTTGGACCATGCCCCGTCGATTTGCAATGGTGACCCTGCGATTGCCTGCCCGCGTGAAACCTCATAAACACAGGCAACCACTGCAAGCAGGAGCGTGAATATGCAGATCGCAGGCCGCAATATCGGACCAGAGCATCCCCCGCTCGTCATCGCTGAAATTGGCATCAATCATGGTGGTGACTTAGCCGTCGCCAAGGACATGGTGCGTCTTGCCGCCGGTGCCGGTTGCGAGATGATCAAGCATCAGACCCACATCATCGAAGATGAAATGACCCAAGAGGCCAAGCAGATTTTCCCGCCCAACGCCGATGTGTCGATCTGGGATGTGATGGCGGCTTGTGCCTTGTCGCTCGAAGATGAAGCCGAACTAAAACGCTATACCGAGAGCCTTGGCATGATCTGGATCTCGACCCCGTTTTCACGAGCTGCAGCGGATTTTCTGAATGAACTGGACGTGCCCGCGTTCAAGATCGGATCAGGCGAGGCCGACAACCTGCCGCTGATCCGACACATCGCGCGGATGGGCAAGCCTGTGATCATGTCCACCGGCATGCAGAGCATTGAAACCATCAAAGCATCGGTCGCCATTCTTGATGAGGCGGGCATTGACTACGCCTTGCTGGAATGCACGAACCTTTATCCCTCACCGCCTGAAATCGTGTCCTTGCAAGGCGTCACCGATCTGAAGGCTGCGTTTCCGAATGCCGTGGTCGGCTTCTCTGACCACTCCATCGGGCCAGAGATGGCGCTGGCCTCGGTCGCCTTGGGCGCCTGCATTCTGGAACGGCATTATACCGACACGCGCTATCGCAAAGGCCCTGATATCATCAACTCGATGGATCCGGCCGAACTGCGCCACCTGATTGACCGCTCGCGCGAAATCCATATCGCGCTGCATAACCCCAAAGAACGCACAAGCGCCGAAGAGGACGTCTATCGCTTTGCCCGCGCATCTGTGGTCGCAGACCGTGATCTGCCTGCGGGTCATGTCATCACCGAGGCCGACATCTGGGCGCGTCGTCCCGGCTCGGGCGAGATTGCGGGCTATGATTTTGACAAAGTGGTTGGCAAGACGCTGAACCGCGCAGTGACACGGAACACGCAGCTGACCTGGGACGCGCTGGATGGCTGATGCGCTTTCGCGTGCTGATCTGGGTGTGTGGCTGATCAACCTTGATCGCGACACCGACAGGCGCGCCGAAATGGAGCGGCAGTTGGACGCCCTCACCCTGTCCTACACACGGTTCCCGGCGATCTATGGCAAGGATTGCGCCGAAGAGCTTCTGAAACGTGCCGATGCCGACGCTTATGCCCGCAACATGGGCAGCCCGATTTTGCCCGGCAAGATGGGCTGCTATGCCAGCCACATCGCTGTGTGGGAGGCCTTTTTGGCCTCGGACCACAAGGTGGCGCTAATCCTCGAAGATGATGTGGTGTTCCATGACGATTTTCTGGACAGCCTTGATCTGGGGCTTGCTGCGTCTGATCACTGGGACACGCTGCGCTTTAACTGCATTCGTGCCAAGCTGCCGATTAGTCAGGGGCGCGTCGGGCGCTACACTTTGAATGCCTATGCGGGGCCGTTCACAGGCAACGCCACCTATCTGATCAAAAAAGAGGTGGCGCAGCGCATCTTGCCGAACCTTTGGCCGCAGACCCGAGCGTTTGACCATGAACTTAACCGCTTTTTCCGACATGATTTCCGGCAATTCGGGTTAGAGCCCTTTTCAACCCATGTTGACGACGGCGACGTCAGTTCCATCACCGGGGCGGGTTTTGCGCTGGTCAAGAAATTCAAATGGTATCGGCGGCTGCCGCACTACCGCCTGAAGGCTGCAAATTACTTTCGGCGGGCGTTCTGGCTGCTGCGAAAAGGCCGGATCATTCCAAGACATCGGCCCTTGGGCTAGATCCAAAGCGTCGCACAAGAAAGCAGGCAGAATTTGCACAGCGCCATTCACACCCTCGCGTCCTATCGCGCCGATCCTGATATATTTGGGGAACGGGGGATTGCGCGCGGCGTCACGGTGAAAGACCCCACGTTTTGGGATCAATATGACAATGACACGCTGATCTATGATGCGATCTGGTGTGCAGAGCGGCGCGAGATCACGGTGCTCTTTCCCAAGCTCATCGGATTTGAAAAAGCAATACGTACGGCGACCTGGATGATTGACGGCAACGTGGTCAAGCCACGCCGCCTGCGACGTTTCCGCGTATATGATGTGCTTTCCTTGCCGTGTGACGTGTTCAAAGGCACGTTCACCCTCACCCTAGGCGATCATCAAATAGCACTTCCTGTCAGTCAGGCCGACCACAACCGTTTTGCCGGGCGTCGGGTGATTTATACGCAGGTCAAGGACGACTCATTGGACTGGGTGCGTGACTGGGCCGCAGCGCATCAGCGCAATCACGGGGCCGATGCGGTGTTGATGAGCAACAACAACAGCACCGAGTTTAGCAGCGAAGAGTTGCGCGCAACACTTGCCTCTGTCGATGGAATCGTGGTTGCCGACGTGCTTGATGTGCCGCTGCGCTATGGTCCGCACCAAAGCACTGCCGACAGTGTTGGCACAACCAAGTTCCAACAGCGTACCCTTCTTAACCTCGTTAAGACCCGGTGGTTCGCCAAGGCCTATGGCGTCTTGATGAGTGACGTTGATGAATTGGTCGTTTCGCACGGCAGCGAAAGTATCTTTGACGCGACCCAACGCTCGTGGCTGAAATACATCAGATTCGGCGGCGAATGGCGCTACCAAATGGGTGACACCGAAACCATACGACATGCCCATCACATATTCCGCAGGCCAAAGGGCAACGACTGCATCAGTAAATATTGCATCGTCCCCGACAGCGTTCTAGGGCGCAGGTCGTGGTCGGTTCACGCCATAGAAAGTGTGAATCGCCGCATCTTTCCAGCGTCGCAGAAATTTCATCACTTTCATTGCTACGGCATTTCCACATCATGGAAAAAGAAACGCAGCGGGCTTGTGCGTGAAAACATGATCCGCGATGAGAAGACCGCAAAGTTCATGGAACAGACCTTTGCCAAGCAAATGAATGAGCCCGGCAAACCATAGTCAGGGGTCTCGCAAAGTTCTCGTCTTGCGCCGATCTAAATGAGAACATAACATGAACAAATGTCACGTCTCGCCCTCTCAGAAAAGCTCGCCATCCTTAGCGATGCCGCCCGCTATGATGCCTCTTGCGCGTCAAGCGGGACGCAGCGCCGTGACAGTCGTGATGGCAAGGGGCTAGGGTCAACCGAAGGATCGGGCATCAGCCTGCTCAAGATCCTAATGACGAATTTCTACCTTAATAACTGCGCCTATTGCATCAACCGGGTATCGTCGAATGTTCAGCACGCGCAGTTCCCCGTGGACGTCAACGGGGCTAGCAAAGCGGTGCTTTTACGGGTGCCGATCGCGTTGACCGACAGCGCAAACCTGCGCGCACGCTTTGCCCCTCCTCCAGAACAATTGTGCCTTTTGTGATGTACACAGTGCCCCTGCCCCGGATCGGCACAGATGAGGCTTGGCGTGATGCGGCCAAGCGTTTGGTCGGCGCTGGCGTGTCGCCAGCGGATGTGCTGTGGAATTTTGACGCTGAGACGGAAGAACTGTTTGCCCCCGCCACTCCACTGCCGCCACTGACCCGGCGGATCAAGGCCCCGCAAAGTTTTGTGAGCCTCGCCAATACTGTCGCCTGGCACAAAGACCCGCAACGCTTTGCCCGGCTTTATGCGCTGCTTTGGCGGTTGCGGCATGAAACCGGATTGATGCAGGACCGCGCCGATCCAGAACTGTCCAAGTTGCGTCAGATGGAAAAAGGCGTGCATCGCTGCAAACACAAGATGAAGGCCTTTGTGCGCTTTCGCGATCTGCGTCAGGGCGGAGCGCGGCGCAGTTTTGCCGCATGGTTTGAGCCGATACATCACAGCGTCGAACCTGCCGCCCCGTTCTTTGCCCGGCGGTTTGCCGATATGGATTGGATGATCGCAACCCCGGATGTCACCGCGCAATTCGTCGATGGGCACCTTTCGTTTCACCCCGGCCAACCAAAGCCCGATTTACCGAAGGACGCAGCAGAGGCACTTTGGGGGACGTATTTCTGCAATATTTTCAACCCGGCCCGGCTCAAGGTCAGCGCGATGACTTCTGAAATGCCCAAGAAATACTGGAAGAACCTGCCGGAGGCCCAGCATATGCACGACCTGATCGCTGGCGCCGAGGACAAAGGTCGCAAGATGCAAGAGGCCGCGCCGACCCTCTCGCCAGAGCGGGTGGACAAGATCAAACGGCAGCTGCGCAGTGATGCGCCAACGACAGATTAGCCGAATGGATTAACCTGTCGGCTGTCCCGGCTACCCAACAATGCACAGCGATACTCTGCCTCGACATTACGCGAGATGCGGGCGATTTCGGCGTTCACCTCTGCCTTGGCACCAAGACCAGAGGCAAACCCGCCACCGCTTTCGCGAGCAAAACGGTTTTGCGCCTCAAGGATCGCACCATCAACGTAGCGATGCGCGCTAGCGGCGTTCGCTGTCGATTGGCATGCATAGCGGCGTGCCGTAACACCGTCAGCGCTCATCACTTCGACGTTGGTTCGGCCCGGATAGGATTGGGAAGACAGCGTCGGGCCAGAACAGGCCGCAAGCCCGGCCATCATGATCAAAGCCCCTGAAAGACGTAAACAGTTCATTGCAAACTCTCCTTTTCTGGCAGTCATGGCAACGCTGACCACCCATTCGGGCAAGAGTATGGCAAAGGTGCGGGAGCTAGTTTTGGATCTGACGCAACCAGCGGGCAAATTCCGCTTCCGGCACTGTGTCCTCGGCGAGACCTTCCATCATGGTCACAACTTCCCCATCAGGCGCGTGAAAATCTACGCCGTTCAAGTAGAGAAAAACAAAAGCCGTCTGGAATGCCGTACGCTTATTGCCGTCCATGAATGCATGCGCCTTGGCGATGCCAAAAGCATAACCCGCCGCCAGGTCAAAAAGATCAGGTTCGCCATATGCCCAAAGGTTGAGAGGCCACGCGCACCCCATTTCCAGCAATGCACCATCGCGCGTTCCGGGCGTCCAACGGGGCAAGCACCTCTCTTGACAGGGTCAAGACAGCGGAATTGCCAACTTTACGGATTTTGGTCTGAAACATTGCGGGGGCTCCTAAGCCACCCTGCATATGCGAACGTGTACCCCGTGCATCAATATCTGCTTAGGTGTTGAACAAGAAGTGCATCACGTCGCCGTCTTTGACGATGTAAGCCTTACCCTCGGCCCGCATCTTGCCGGCTTCTTTGGCCGGTTGTTCGCCGCCCAATGTCACAAAATCATCATAGGCGATGGTTTCGGCGCGGATGAACCCGCGCTCAAAATCGCCGTGAATCACACCAGCGGCTTGGGGCGCAGATGTGCCCGCCTTGATAGTCCACGCGCGCGCCTCTTTCGGGCCAACGGTAAAGTAGGTTTGCAAATGCAGCAGCTCATAACCCGCGCGTATCAACCGGTCGAGGCCTGCTTCTTCCAAGCCCATCTCGCCCAGAAACATCTCAGCCTCATCAGCTTCCAACTGGCTGATTTCTTCTTCAATCCGGGCCGAGATCACAACATGGGAATTGCCCTGCGCTGCGGCCATCTCGGCCACGCGGGTGGATTGGCTGTTGCCGGTGCCAGCGCTGTCTTCTTCAACGTTGCAGACGTAAAGCACAGGTTTGGTGGTCAGCAATTGCAGCATTTTCCACGCCTTGGCGTCTTCGGCATCCACCGCGACCACGCGGGCCGGTTTGCCGTCTTCCAAGGCGGCCTGCGCCATCTCAAGCAGGCGGGCTTGCTGCACCGCCTCTTTGTCACCACCGCGCACCTTGCGGGTCAGGTTCTGCATCCGCTTTTCGATGGATTCCAGATCAGAGAGCATCAGTTCCGTTTCAATCACATCGGCATCCGCGACCGGATCAACACGGCCATCCACATGGGTGATGTCATCATCTTCAAAGCAACGCAGCACATGGGCGATGGCATCACATTCGCGGATGTTGGCAAGGAACTGGTTGCCAAGGCCCTCGCCCTGGCTCGCGCCTTTCACCAACCCGGCGATGTCCACAAAGGTCATGCGCGTTGGAATGATCTGCTTAGAGCTGGCAATCTCGGCCAGTTTGTCCAATCGCGCATCAGGCACGGCGACGTCGCCGACGTTGGGCTCAATCGTGCAGAACGGGAAATTCGCAGCCTGCGCGGCAGCGGTTTTCGTCAACGCGTTGAACAGGGTCGATTTGCCGACATTTGGCAAACCCACAATACCCATTTTGAAACCCATGGCGGCTCTCCTTTGATGCTTGCCGCGCTTCTAGGCGGCGTGGGGGCCGGGCGCAAGCGGCGCAAGCCCCATTGATTTTCCCCCGCACATCAAGCAAACCACACTAAGTTTGCAGACCGGGGATGATGATGAGCAGAATCGACGCCAAATTTGCGCAATTGCGTGCCGACGGAAAGAAGGCATTTGTGGCCTATGTCATGGCCGGGGACACCAACTATGACACCGGGCTTGAGATCGTCAAAGGTCTGCCCGGCGCTGGTGTCGATATCATCGAGCTTGGCATGCCTTTCACCGATCCGATGGCCGATGGTCCCACCATTCAATTGGCCGGGCAGCGTGCGCTGGACGCGGGGCAGGATCTGGAAAAGACCCTGGAGTACGCCCGCGAGCTGCGCAAAGACGACGATGTGACCCCGATTGTCATGATGGGCTACTATAACCCGATCTATTCGCGTGGTGTTGATGCGTTTCTGGCCGACGCCAAGGCCGCAGGCATTGACGGGTTGATCATTGTCGATCTGCCACCCGAGGAAGATGATGAACTTTGCATTCCGGCCCAAAAGATGGGCATCAACTTTATTCGGCTAGCGACACCCACCACGGACGACGCACGTCTGCCGACCGTCCTGCAAAACACCTCTGGCTTTGTCTATTACGTATCTGTCACCGGGATTACCGGCGCGGCCGAGGCGCAGGCAAATGATGTTGCACCAGAGGTCGCCCGGATCAAATCCCAGACTGACCTGCCCGTGATCGTAGGTTTTGGTATCAAGACACCTGACGCCGCCGAGGCCATAGCAAAAATCGCTGACGGCGCTGTTGTGGGTTCTGCCATCGTGGAAAAGATCGGCGCAGGTGAGAGCGTCCCCGATGTGCTGGCCTTCGTGAAGTCACTGGCAGATGGCACCCACCGCGGCTGATGGTCTTGCGCTGAAACTCTCAAACTGGTAAGAATAAATTACCAATTTTGAGGATTGCCAATGCCGGTCATCACGACAATCGCTGATCTCAAGCGTCTGCATAAGCGCCGGACGCCCAAGATGTTCTATGACTACGCTGAAAGCGGCAGTTGGACCGAGCAGACATTTCGCGAAAATACCTCTGACTTTGATCTGATCCGTCTGCGCCAGCGGATCGCCGTGGATATGACAAACCGCACAACGGCCTCTCAGATGATTGGGCAGGATGTGGCGATGCCTGTTGCGCTGGCCCCGGTTGGGCTGACAGGCATGCAATGTGCCGATGGTGAAATCAAAGCAGCAAGGGCCGCCGAAAAGTTTGGCGTGCCATTTACCCTGTCCACAATGTCGATCTGTTCCATCGAAGATGTCGCCGAAAACACCGAAAAACCGTTCTGGTTTCAGGTCTACACCTTGAAGGATGATGACTTCATGCAGCGGTTGTTTGACCGTGCCCGCGATGCGGGGTGTTCAGCGATGATAATCACGCTGGATTTGCAGATCATGGGGCAACGACACAAAGACCTTAAGAACGGGCTGTCTGCGCCGCCAAAATTCACGCTTGCCAGCATGGCCAATCTAGCCACCAAAGTGCCTTGGGGTCTTGAGATGCTGCAAACCAAACGGCGCTTCTTTGGCAACATTGTGGGCCATGCCAAGGGCGTGTCTGATCCCTCTTCGCTGGCCTCATGGACGGCAGAGGCCTTTGACTCAGCACTTGACTGGGCCCGTGTTGCGCAACTGATGAAGATGTGGGGCGGTCCGGTGATCCTCAAGGGAATTCTGGATGCCGATGATGCACGCAAGGCAGCAGAGCTGGGCGCAGATGCGATCATCGTATCCAACCACGGCGGCCGACAGTTGGACGGGGCTTTGTCCTCTATCCGTGCTCTGCCCGAGATCATTGATGCGGTGGGCGACAAGGTTGAGGTCCACCTTGATAGCGGCATTCGCTCTGGTCAGGACGTGCTCAAAGCGCTCGCGATGGGGGCCAAGGGCACCTATATCGGGCGCGCTTTCGTCAACGGGCTTGGCGCGATGGGCGAGAAAGGCGTGACCACAGCGCTTGAGGTGATCCACAAAGAACTGGACACCACAATGGCCCTGTGTGGGCGCCGTGATGTGACGACATTGGACAAAGATGTGCTGCTTGTGCCCAAAGATTTCGCCGGACGGTGGGCTTAACCTCACCCCTACGGTTGCATTGAGCAAGAAATCGCCACATGCCTAATTCACTGCATTTCCTCACTTTCACGCGGCTCTAAGGTTACAAATACGCGAAAAATGCCCTGAATTTGCGATATATACGCATGTAATCATTGACCATTCCGCTGGCACAGATAAAGGTGCAATCGGATTTGGTGCGTTGCTGTCTGCTGCGCGTCCTGCCACGCAAAAGAAGTTTAAGGAGTATCACCTATGCGCATCACCACAACAGTCGCCGCTGCTGCATCCATCGCAGTTCTGTCCACATCCGCTTTCGCTGGCGGCATGGCACCAGAAGTTATGGAACCACCAGTTGTCATGGAAGAGCCAATGGCAGAGCCTACATCCTCTGTAAGCCCAACATACATCGTTCTGGGTGTTCTGGCTGCTCTTCTGATTGCTGCAGCAGTCAACGAATCTGACTAAGAGTTACAGATCTTTGCGGCGCAATACGCGGTGCAGCGATCAAAGAACATTCACGTGAACGCGTGACCGTTTGAAAACAGGGCAGCACCATTGCGGTGTCTGCCCTGTTTTTTTACCGGGTGCCTTAGCTGCCTTGCCGGGTCGTCACGCGCGGCAAACGTCGCACTGCAAGTGCCAAAGGCACCGCAACTGACAACAGCACGGCCACCCCCAGAAATGCGATCCGCAGCCCGAAGGCCTCGGAAATCAACCCCATCATCACGGGTGCAAAGAAAAATCCCGAAAAGCCAATCACCGCTGTTCGGCTGATCGCCTCGGTCCGCAGATGCGGTGCAACCAGCTTGCCCACCAGCGCCAATCCCATCGGTCCGATCACCGACACGCCTAGCCCAAGAATACCAAAGCCCAGGTAGGCCACCATCGGCGTCGGCGCGAAGGCCGCAATCACAGCCCCCGATGCCGAGATAAACGCCGCACCAATCACAACCGGGATCTCGCGCAATCGTTCGGCCACTACTTGCCCCGAGAACCGACCAATCGCCATGGTGATCCCCAACATTGCCGGGCCAAAAGCCCCCTCAGCCGCCCCACCGCCCAATGTGCGTTCGACATGCAGGGCAGACCATGCCTCGACCGTGGCCTCGGACATAAAGGCCACCAGCACGATTGCGCCGCAAAGCGCGATGGGCCAAAGAGGGTAGCCGCCATCGTACCCGTCCTCGGCTTCGACTACGGTGAAATCCATGCGGATGAACAGCGTCAGGGTCAACACAACCACACCTACTCCGGCAAAGACTAGAATTGGGGGCAGCCCTACTTCGCGGGCTGCACCGACGATCAGCGCGCCAACCGCATAGGCCACGGAAAACATCGCATGGTTTGCATTCATCAACGGGCGGTCGTGTTTCGCTTCAAGCTCGCTCACCCGTGCATTCATCACCACATCGAGCAGACCTGATGCCAACCCAACAAGCCCCATAGCCATGGCAAAGAACACAGGCACAGTCATCGCGCCGGGCAGCAGCCAAGCAATCGCAAGAAACACTGCCCCAACCTGCATCCCCCGCGCACCCAATATCCTGTCGGCATGCGGGGCCAACCACATGGCTGACACCAGCCCGGTGGCCGATCCCAACAGCAGCGTGCCAAAAAGCGCGTCTGAAGCGCCAAGCTGATCCTTGAACACAGGCACATAGGCCGCAAAGCACCCCCAGAACAGGCCAATGATCACAAAGGCTGTGGCAGGGCGGCGGGACAGATAAAGGGCGCTGAGAATAGACATGACGCTATGGGTGGAATGCAAATCTTTCCAAAGCAAGTTCCAAAGCGGTCTTGTCCGATAAAACCTCTTTTCAAACTGTCACAATGGCCCTATACGGCGGGCTTCATCGGGCTCGGACACCCTTGGAGGCGGGCCCCTACATTAAGGAATATTACTATGGCTGGAAAGATCCCAGATCTTAACGCCAAGGTACGCGCGGGGACAGGCAAGGGGGCCGCCCGCCAAGCTCGCCGTGAAGGCGACGTACCTGGCATTGTTTATGGTGGCGGCGCAGACCCGCAATCCATCAACATCCCATTCAACTACCTTCTGACAAAACTGCGCAAGGGTGGCTTTATGTCCACGCTGCACAACCTCAAGATTGAGGGTCAGGAAGACGTGCGCGTTATCTGCCGTGGCGTTCAGCGCGACGTGGTCAAGGACCTGCCAACTCACATCGACCTGATGCGCCTGAAGCGTACAAGCCGTGTGAACATCTTTATCCCGGTTGAGTTCCTGAATGCGGACACTTGCCCCGGCGTGAAAAAAGGTGGCGTTCTGACTGTTGTACGCAACGAAGTCGAATTGAACGTTCTGGCTGGCGACATCCCAGATAACATCGAGATTGATCTGGCCGCAGTCGAAATCGGCGACACCATTTCCATCAGCGACGTCTCACTGCCCGAAGGTGCGACACCTGCGATCACCGACCGTGACTTTGTCATTGCCAACGTGCAGGCACCACGTGCCTTGCTGGCCGATGATGAGGAAGAGGGCGAAGAAGTCGCGGCTGACGAAGTGCCAACAACTGGCGACGAAGACGCTGCCGAAGAAGAATAATCAACACCTATGTGTTGATGAAAGGGCATCCCGATGGGGTGCCCTTTTGTTTTGCGGAATGACTTAGACCATTCTTTTGCGGGCTGGTACGCTGAACCATGGCGTATAACTACGATGAATTATATGGCGCGCAGCCCGATGCGCTTGGCGCACCAACCAAAGCGTTTGTCCACTTCTTTGCGGCCTTCAAAGATGAACAACTGCGTGTTTTGGACATCGGTTGCGGACAAGGGCGCGACGCGATCTTTATCGCGCGCGCAGGGCATCGCGTCATTGGCGTTGACCTTTCGCCGATGGGCATTCGTGACCTCAATGCAGCGGCAAAGAAAGAAGACCTGCCCATAGAAGGCATCGTTGCCGACATCAGCACCTACGAGCCCATGGGGTCTTTCGATGTTCTGTTGATCGACCGCACATTGCACATGCTGCCCGAAGCTCCGCGTCTGACCGCACTCAAACGCCTTATTAATTGTGTGGTGCCGGGTGGCTGGGCGTTGATTGCGGATGAACGTTCCAACATGGGCGGTTTCAAAGAGGTTTTCGATGGTCACTCCGCTGACTGGCAGATCAAGACCGACAAGAGCGGCCTTTTGTTCGTCCAGCGCAACTAAACATCACCAAAGCACGTCTGGCGCTGCAGCGCGGCATCCGATAGATAGAGCCCATGAAATTACTTGTTGGTCTTGGAAATCCCGGGGCGAAATACGCCCAGAACCGTCACAACATCGGCTTTATGGCGATGGATCGCATTGCGTCAGATCACGGCTTTGCCGGGTGGCGCAATAAGTTTCAGGGCCAGACCTGCGATGGTCGCTTTGGGTCGGAACGCGTCACTCTACTTAAACCCGAAACCTTCATGAACCTCTCTGGCCAGTCGGTTGGTGAGGCGATGCGCTATCTCAAACTCTCGCCCGACGACGTGATTGTCTTTCATGATGAAATTGATCTGGCCCCCGGCAAGGTACGCCTGAAGACCGGCGGCGGGCATGCGGGCCACAATGGATTGCGCTCTGTTCATGGGCACATCGGCCCTGATTATGACCGCGTGCGCATGGGGGTCGGCCATCCGGGCCACAAGGATGCCGTTCCCGGTTATGTGCTGCGCGACTTTCCCAAGGCTGACGCGGAATGGCTAGATGATGAACTGCGTGGGATCAGCGACGGAATTGCCCATTTGATTGATGGTGACGGCGGCAAGTTCCTCAATGCGATTGCGCTGCGCGTTGCGCCGCCCCGGTCGTCGAAATCAGCACCAAAGCCGAAAGCAGAAAATCCCGCACCCGAGCCGGAGCCAGACACGCGCTCGGGCTTGCAAAAACTCGTGGACCGGTTCCGGTGACACCGGACCATATCCGCGAGGCATTTGCGTTTCAGGCAAAGGCCTGCGCCAACCTTGGATCACCCTTTATGGGCCGGTTGATGCAGGCATGTGCAGACATGCCTTGGCCCAAAGGGCCAGTGACCACGCGTATCTTCACTTGGGAGGGTGACATCAGCCCACGTGGCCAATCCGTGCCGCTACGATTGGCGGGCGCGTTGCATGCCTTGCATCTGCAAGGGCACAGTGGGCTTGCAAAGGTGTATCCATCTCAAGAGGTTGATGATCAAACGCTTTGGGCGGCGATCGCTAGCACCCTGCATGGCGAGGCGGTGCATATCGATGCATGGCTCAACAGCCCACCACAAACCAATGAGGTCCGCCGCGCAGCCACGCTGATCGCGGCAGGGCATGTGATTGCGGATCGGTTTGGGCTGCCGGTGCGCACGTCAGAACTGGGGGCGAGCGGTGGCCTGAACCTGCATTGGGACAGCTATGCGCTGGACATTGCGGGCCAACGCTTTGGCAGCAATACCCCTGCCCTGACGCTAACGCCGGATTGGACAGGCCCCCTGCCACCCACGACCCCGCCGTCTGTTGCAAATCGCGCCGGTGTCGACCTTAACCCGCTCGACCCCGGCAACCCAGAGCACGCTTTGCGCCTACAAGCCTATCTTTGGCCCGATCAGCCCGACCGCCTGGCCTTGACGCGCGCGGCCATTGCGGCGGCGACGACACCCGTTGACCAAAGCGACGCAATTGACTGGCTGGCAGACCGATTGCCCCACCAACACGGTCAGACACATCTGATCTATAGTACCGTCGCTTGGCAGTATTTCCCCGCAACCAAACAGGCCGAAGGGGCTGCGATGATCGCCGCCGCCGGAGCGCAGGCGACAGAACAGTCACCCCTTGCCTGGTTCGGCATGGAAAATGACGGCGGCGAACGGGGTGCGGCGCTGACGTTGCGGCTTTGGCCCGGAGATGTGACACTGAACCTCGGGCGTGCTGATTTTCATGGCCGCTGGATTGACTGGGCCGGCGCATGACCTGCGCTAAGTGCTAAAGAACCGAAGAAAGGCCACAATCGTATGGAAAAAGACCCGTCATTCAACGTTCTGGGCAGCGCCCTTGCCCCGTGTTCAACTGATCCGATGACCGGTTTCTTTCGCAATGGGGCCTGCGATACCTGCGCGGCCGATCAAGGTAGTCATACCGTCTGCGCGGTCATGACGGCTGAGTTTCTCGCCTTCTCGAAATATGTCGGTAACGATTTGAGCACACCACGAACAGAGTTCGGCTTTGCAGGTCTGAAGGCAGGCGATAGTTGGTGCCTTTGCGCCAGTCGGTTCCTGCAGGCCCACGAAGAAGGCTGTGCCCCACATGTAAACCTGCATGCCACCCATGTGCGCGCACTTGAGATTGTACCGATTGATGTTCTGCGTGCCCATGCGCAGGCCGATGACCTGAACTGATCAGGTGGCTTCCATCAGATCCTCGATAAAGAGGCTCAGAAGTTGGGAGCGCCCCGAAACGCCCGATTTGCGATAGATCGCATTGGTCTGGGCCTTCACCGTGCCTTCGCTCACATCTCGCAGGCCTGCGATTTCTTGCGTCGACATACCCTTGATGGCAAACAGTGCGACGTCACGTTCGGCAGGGGTCAGATCCCATTGGGTGAACCGCTCTTCCATGACCTCCAGAAAGGCACCAGATGCGAGACGCAGTTGATCTTCAACCGCGATGTTGCGCGCCATTGTGCGGCGTAGCACGATCCAGCCCAGCCCGACCCCCAGCAGCAGACCAAGTGCGGCCCCTAGTTCGATCAATTCATGAACCCGCCAGCTAAGCGGGGCAACACCCAAGACCGAAGCCAGGATTTGGGAAACGAAAAAAATCGCGCAGAAAACCTGCACGATAACAATGACAAGGACGATCTTTTGTCCTTTCACTAAGATCCCTCCCTAAGCCTGCGCGGCACTAGCTTTCATCGTCATCTTCGTCATCATCGTCATCGTCATCGTCATCGTCATCATCGTCTTCGTCGTCGTCTTCGTCGTCATCTTCTTCGTCGCCATCACCAGATGGGCCATCTTCATTACCGTCACCACCGCCCGATGAACCAGAACCACCCGAGCCACCGCCACTGCTGCCGGGGTTGAACAAACGTGGCCCGTCGTCATCATCGTCAATGCTGCGCCAGTAGTCGCGCAGGATTTCACCGGTTTGCGGATTGAAAACCAATTCCCGCCGCAGATCATCACGCATGGCAATGACCCGCACGCGGCCAAGCCACGTGCGGTTCAGCGTAATTTCCGAAAACCCCTGTGCCCGAAGCTGCGACACGATCTGATCCTGCACGGATTGGGCCGCCGCAAACTGCGGCGTCCCAGCAAGTGCAAAACATATGGCAAGGCGTTTGATCATCATCGTCCCTTTATGACGCCTACGCGTGAATGGGCAAAGACGGTTTGCCTGCCGAATGCAGATGCTTACTCGTCATCGTCTTCGTCATCATCGTCATCATCTTCGTCGTCATCTTCATCATCGTCTTCGTCATCATCTTCGTCGTCGTCTTCATCGTCTTCGTCGTCATCTTCATCATCTTCATCATCTTCGTCGTCATCTTCATCATCTTCATCGTCTTCGTCGTCGTCGTCGTCGTCGTCGTCGTCGTCGTCTTCATCATCTTCGTCGTCAAGGAAATCTTCATCGTCAGTGTCGAGCTTGACGCCAGGACTAAAGCTATCGTCTTCGTCAACATCAGAGACCTCTTGCTTCAGGACAGCCCCGGTGGCGGCATCATAGATGACTTCCAACTTGCGGCCGTTGCGGATGGCTTCAACTTTGACCTGATTTGGCCCTTGGGTGACTTCGATGCTTTCATAGCCTTCGCTCTGCAACTGGGTGATGACCTGCTCGGCAATTGACTGCGCGTGAGCGGCGCCCGACCCAATCAGAATGGCGGCGGTGGTGGACAGCAAAATCTTTCTCATCTCTCGATCCTTTGTTGCAAAGGGTGCCGACAGTCAGCGCCCCGATGCCTTAAGAAAAGCGGATCGCGGGCGGTCATACCATTTATCATCGGTTTAATCGCGAGAGGTAAACCTAAGAAAGACGCGCCTAAACCAAAGTTTAGGCGCTCTTTTCAGGAGTCCATGTCAAAGCCGAGGTGCTTTGCCACGGTAAAGATGTCCTTGTCCCCGCGCCCGCACATATTCATCACCAACAGATGATCTTTGGGCAGATCGGGTGCGATTTTCATCACATGTGCCAAGGCGTGGGATGGTTCAAGCGCAGGAATGATCCCCTCTTGCGCGCAGCATAGTTGGAACGCTTCCAACGCTTCGACATCGGTAATCGCCACATATTGCGCGCGGCCAATCTCGTGCAGCCAGGCATGCTCTGGCCCGATACCGGGATAATCGAGGCCCGCCGAAATGCTGAACCCTTCTAGAATCTGACCCACATCATCCTGCAGCAGGTAAGTGCGATTGCCATGCAAGACACCGGGGCGACCGCCCGTCAGTGACGCGCAATGTTCCATCTTGGCGTTCACGCCCTTGCCGCCTGCTTCGACACCAATGATGTTGACGTCCTTGTCATCAAGGAAAGGATAAAAAAGGCCCATCGCGTTAGACCCACCGCCAATCGCGGCAATCAATGTATCAGGCAAACGCCCTTCGGCGGCATGCATCTGTTCTTTGGTTTCCTTGCCAATAATGGCCTGAAAATCACGTACCATCGCAGGGTATGGGTGTGGCCCAGCCACCGTGCCAATGCAGTAAAACGTGTCGCGCACATTGGTGACCCAATCACGCAGCGCATCATTCATTGCATCCTTGAGCGTGCCGCGCCCGGATGTCACCGGCACCACCTCGGCGCCCAGCAAGCGCATCCGAAACACGTTAGGGGCCTGACGCTCTACGTCATGCGCGCCCATGTAGACCACGCATTTCAAGCCGAATTTCGCACAAACCGTTGCTGTCGCCACACCGTGCTGCCCGGCGCCGGTTTCAGCGATAATCCGGGTTTTGCCCATGCGGCGCGCCAGAATGATCTGACCCAGCACGTTATTGATCTTATGCGCCCCAGTATGGTTAAGCTCATCACGCTTAAGGTAAATCTTGGCCCCGCCCAGATGCTCTGTCAGGCGTTCTGCAAAGTAAAGCGGGCTGGGGCGGCCGACGTAATGTGTCCACAGATCATGCATCTCGGCCCAGAATGTTTCATCTGTTTTGGCATGTTCATACTGCTGCTCCAATTCAAGGATCAGCGGCATCAGCGTTTCTGAAACAAACCGTCCGCCGAAATCGCCAAAGCGGCCCTTTTCATCGGGACCGGTCATGAAGCTGTTAAATAGATCGTTGGCCATGAGACACCTAGCTATTGCGCGCGGGTCAGCAGTATAGCGGGATGCGGGTGAGGTAAAGCGGCCAAGGGGTGACGAAACCATGTATCAGGTTTCATAGGTACTCGGCTCATCACGCCATCATGCAACGGCTTGGTAAATGCCGCCTTAACGCGTACCCGCTGCAGCACAGAACGCCGCAATCAATGCCGCATCCTTTTGCCCCGGCGCAGTTTCCACACCAGAGGACACATCCACCTGTACTGCGCCCGTCAGGCTGATCGCCTCGCCCACATTCTCGGGCGTCAGCCCACCTGCAAGCATCCAAGGCACAGGCCAGCGGCGGCCTGCAACCAAGCGCCAGTCAAAGGACAGCCCATTGCCGCCCGGCAAATCTGCCTCTTTAGGTGGCTTTGCATCGACCAACAGCTGATCGGCAACATGCGCATAACGCTCTAACTGCGGCAGATCGCCTTCATCAGCCACACCAACGGCTTTCATGACGGGCAACCCATAGCGCACGCGCACCTCTGCCACGCGCTCTGGCGTTTCCCCACCATGCAATTGCAGGACATCCAGCGGCACTTTCGCAGTGATGGCATCCAGCAGGTCGTTGTTCGCATTCACAACCAATGCCGTCTTGGCAACACCTACAGGGACTTCGCTAGCCAGTTGCGCCGCTACCTCAATGGACACGTTTCGCGGGGATTTAGGAAAGAACACTAACCCCACATAAGATGCACCAGCATCCACGGCCGCTTGCAGCGTGGCCGCATCGCGCAGCCCGCAAATCTTAACACGCGTCTTGGGCGACATGGTTCAGGTCTTTTCCAGCAAGGCCAGCACGTCGTCTTCGCCCTTGGCCTCAGCGGCGACACCTTTGAGTTGCTGCACTTCACGGCGTAGGCTTTCGACCTCGCGGGTCTTGCCACGGGCATCGACGCGCATCCGGTGCTCGCGCACCCATTCCCACAGGAAGCCAATCAACAGGCCAACGCCAACGCCAATGAAGATCACCACAAATAACGGCAGGCTGATGTCGGGAGAGATGCCCAGCAGATCAGCCATAGCCTGCGGCATGGCGCGCAGGGTGACAAATTCACGGTTCGCCAATCCCACGAGGATCAGGCACAGACCAACAATAGCCCAGAATGTATAACGGATCGTTTTCAATTCACCCTCCTCGCACAGCGCAATTTGCCATTCATAAGAAAGATAGACTGCTGAGGGCCGCCTGCAATGGGAAACTGAGCGTTTAGTTCCCGTTCAACCGGTCGCGCAGCAGCTTGCCCGTCTTGAAGAACGGCACATGCTTTTCTTCAACCTTCACGGCTTCGCCGGTCCGGGGGTTGCGGCCAATGCGTTCATCACGCTTCTTGACGGAGAAGGCGCCAAATCCGCGCAGCTCGACCCGGTCACCGCGGGCCATGGCTTCGATAATCTCATCAAACACGGTATTCACGATGCGCTCGACATCGCGATGGTACAAATGGGGGTTCTCGTCGGCGAGTATCTGGATCAGTTCAGAACGGATCATATTTTGGCCTCCCAACCAACAAGCACACACTACAGGTTTGCCCTGCTTTGTTCGAGACTATAGGCATTTTGACTCTGCGGCGAAATAGCTCGAAACGCGCGCAGTTCCGAAAAACCGCCGTACAAGCGGAGAAATTTAGCCGATTTGGCAACAATCCAACCCACAAACTCAGACTGAACACACCAGCCACGCGCGCGTCGCATCCCCGATTCGCACGCTCGGGCAGCGTTTTTGCGATCTGCCCCGCGCCAAAGGTCACCTGTGATCGCGCTCTACAGCTGGCCGTTCATGGTTTTTGCATCGCCCGCTTCGCCTTGCACGTTATGGTGGTCTCAATCTCAGCTCAGCACCTCGGTGCGCGCCGATTACTGGCACGACCAGAACGAAGCCACGCCCTAGCATTGCCGATCAAATGCCGTCCGGACAGTAAAGGAAAACCTTGCAGGGTTAGGCAGCAATATCGCAACCGCCCAAGTGGATCTTGCGGGCATCGCCTCGGTCATTGGGTTCCCTCAAGGGTTGAACGGCGGCACCACCAAGGTGGATCGGCTTACCAACAATGCCGGGATCATGACCTGCCCCGAAGCGCGTGTTGGGCCCGTATGGGGATCGCAATTCAGCATTTGCCATTGGGGCATTTTGCGCTGAGGCATGCACTCAGGTCTTTGCTGAAAGCGGCAGAAGCACCACGGGTCGTCGCCCTGCCCTGAACCGCGCATAAGCAACATGACCACACCGCAACTTGTCCATCCAAACGAAAACCCCCGCCGCAGTGACCTGCGGCGGGGGTTCATCATTCAAATCGAAAGATCAGACTTATTCGTCGCCCTTCAGAGCCGCACCAAGGATATCACCCAAGGATGCACCGGAGTCGCTGGAGCCATACTGTTCCACCGCTTCCTTCTCTTCCGCGATCTCGCGTGCCTTGATCGACAGTCCCAGCTTGCGGGTCTTGCTGTCGATGTTGGTCACACGCACGTCGACCTTGTCGCCAACGCCGAAACGCTCTGGGCGCTGCTCGGCACGGTCACGGGACAGGTCCGAACGACGGATGAAGGATTTTGCACCCTCATAGTCTACTTCGATGCCGCCGTCTTCGATCTTGGTCACTTCAACAGTGATGACCGAACCGCGCTTCACGCCGCCAACAGCTTCTGCGAACGGATCACCGTCCAGCGCTTTGATGGACAGAGAAATGCGCTCTTTCTCGACGTCAACCTCGGCAACTTTCGCACGAACCACGTCGCCCTTACGGAAATCACCGATGACGTCTTCGCCGCGGCCTTCCCATGTCAGGTCAGACAGGTGAACCATGCCGTCGATGTCGCCTTCGAGGCCAACAAACAGACCGAATTCGGTGATGTTTTTGACTTCGCCTTCGACTTCAGTGCCCTCGGGGAACTGCTCTGCAAAGACTTCCCATGGGTTGCGCTGTGTCTGCTTGAGACCAAGGGAAACGCGACGCTTCGCAGAATCGATTTCCAGAACCATGACTTCGACTTCTTGCGAAGTAGAGACGATCTTGCCGGGGTGAACGTTCTTCTTTGTCCAAGACATTTCAGACACGTGAACAAGACCTTCAACACCGGCTTCCAGCTCAACGAATGCGCCGTAATCGGTGATGTTGGTCACACGACCCTGATGTACAGAACCAAGGCTGAACTTGGCTTCAACCGCATCCCATGGATCATCCTGCAGCTGCTTCATGCCAAGGCTGATACGGTGGGTTTCTTTGTTGATCTTGATGACCTGCACCTTGATCGTCTCACCAATGGTGAGGATCTCGGATGGGTGGTTGACCCGGCGCCATGCCATGTCTGTGACGTGCAACAGGCCGTCAACACCGCCAAGGTCAACAAACGCACCATATTCGGTGATGTTCTTGACCACACCGTCGACCTGCTGGCCTTCGGTCAGGTTACCGATAACTTCGGCGCGCTGTTCGGCACGTGATTCTTCAAGGATCGCACGACGGGATACAACGATGTTGCCACGACGACGGTCCATCTTCAGGATCTGGAATGGCTGCTTGAGACCCATCAGCGGGCCCGCATCACGCACGGGGCGGACGTCAACCTGAGAGCCCGGCAAGAACGCAACAGCGCCACCGAGGTCTACAGTGAAACCACCTTTGACGCGGCCAAAGATTGCGCCATCGACGCGCTCTTCATCAGCGTATGCTTTTTCCAGACGATCCCAGGCTTCTTCACGGCGCGCCATCTCGCGAGAGATAACAGCTTCACCGCGGGCGTTCTCGACCTGACGCAGGAACACTTCAACAGTGTCACCAACAGCCAGTTCAGCGTCTTCACCGGGATTTGCGAATTCTTTAATATCAACGCGGCCTTCCATCTTGTAGCCTACGTCGATGATGGCTTGGCCCGCTTCGATCGCGATAACCTTACCTTTGACAACTGACCCTTCAGCGGGTGTGTCCATTTCGAAGCTTTCATTAAGGAGTGCTTCAAACTCTTCCATTGTGTTAGCCATGTGGCGTCGTTTTCCTAACGTTTGGTTTTATACGGGCCGAGCGGTTGTGTCCGCCGGTCTTTAGGTTTCGGTTGGTCGCAAGCACCATTCACGGGACATAAAACAACAGGGCCGGTAACTTACCGACCCCGCTCAAGTCTCACGCCCGCGCCTGTCTCGACGCTTCGACAGGGCGGCGTATAGGCCGGTTTGGGCTTGTATGCAAGGGGTTTCGCCCATTGTGATCGTCGCCAGCAATGCCCTCGAAAATGGCAGCCGCCGGGGATCAACCGCGCGTCAGCACAAGCATCAGATAGGTGTTGTTCGCAGCAAAATGCGCGGCATTGCGGGATTGTTGGTTCAGACGCTGATCCAGACGCGCACGTTTGCGCGGGCCGATCAGGCGACGCAGCATCCAATGCCCAAAGCGACGCAAACGCGGTCGCTGCCGATCCAGTTCTTCATCAACACGCCGTGTGGCATAGCCCATCACATTGAAAAGGCCCTGCTCGAGATCAATCGACGGGGCCACTTGAGTGGTGATGTCGATTTCCTGGCTCACTTCAAGTCCAAGGGTTTCTGTGCGGGCGCGAAACGCCGCGATAGCATGTCCCCCGCCGACTGTGGCTTTCACCGCATCGGACTGAAACTGCGCGCTGCGGAAACAGTCCGCGATCACGATGCGTCCTTTCGGGGCCAGAAGCGTCAGGCACTTCGCCATGCCGATATCCAGCGGGATATACTGAAAGCTCTCTGAAAAAACGCAGACATCAAACGGGCCTTGGACCTGTGCATTCTGAAAAGTGGCCTCATGAACCACAGCCTCTGGCGCATTCTCGCGACAACGCGCAGCCAGAAAAGCGCTGGGAATGACAATCTCGACCTGATGACCAAGCGCAATTAGTTTTCGTGCCGTCTCGCCTGCGCCGCCGCCGATATCAAGAATGCGGCACGGCCGGTCCGGCAATCGTTCAAACAGCAAATCGGTATAAGCCTCCTGTGCTGTACCAAAGTTGGCCGCACAGACCTCTAGCCCGTCCCAATACCCATAGTGCAGGTTCTCAGCACCTGTCAGCCATTTTGAAAAAGCGAGCCCGATATCAAGGCCCAAACTTCGCGTATCTATTTTTTTCCCTGCCATGCCGTTTCGGTAGTAGAAATAATGGCTTGGCGAAAGAAAAAACTGGAGGCGGGTGTCATCGGCGGTGAACTGTGCTGTCAGAGGTCATTCAAAGCGCTCTGCACCGCCGCAAAATACGCCCCAACTTGCGCGCCATCGACCAAGGCGTGATGCACTTCAAGCGTCATGGCCATGTCCCAACGCCCGCCGTGGTCCACAAACTTGCCCCAGGTCACCCGTGGAATGCAGTCATCCGGCCCCGGCAGGGCATTGTTGATCGAGCTGTAGTCAAGCCATGGCATACACGACAGATAGGCCAGATCGTCACGTTCTCCGCTATTGGCCTGCAATACGCCACCTTTCGCGACCTCATCAATCAGCGTCTTGGCTTGTGTATCAAAGCCCGCGAAATCCGCGACGTAGGGCACGTAGGCATAGCCAAAGCTGCCCGCATCGTTGGGCACCGTCATCGACAGTGTGATCATGTCATGGCGCACAACCACGTCATCGCGAAAACGCATGCATAATTCTGGCACTGCATGCAGCCCCGATCCGATCGCATAAAGGCAAGCCCGGTAAGGTGACACACCATCCGGTTTACGCCCCATTAGATGGGTGCAGTCTAACCGACTGGTGATCGCGTAATGTGGCTTTTCATAAGTCCGAAAGAAATGAAACTGCGCGGCGCGGGGCCAGTTGTTAAGATCGATGATGTGATGGGTCATGACCCAACAGTGTCAGATGTCCTGCCCGCGTTCCAGCAGATCTTCGATCAACTGGCGCTGCAAATCGCCGCTGTCACCGCGGCCAAATTGTGTGGCACCTCCGGTGTAGAGCGACCCATAGGTTTTTGCGATATTCACGGTCTGGGCAATGCCAGAGATAAGCTGATCCCGCTCCAACTCCTTGAAAGGATGTATAAAAACACCCCAAAGACGCCCCTGCGCCACTGCATAGCGCGCATCCAGCGCACTGTCGAAATTTGCCTGCATGACGCGCTGCATCTCGTCGGGTGTCATCGTCTCGGCAGAGCGGATGGGCACCATGGCCCGCATCCGATTGGCGGCAACATCGGTGACAATCAGGATCGGAATATCGTCGATGGTCAGGGCAAAACCGGGCCCAGACACCGCAGCCTCTGCATCAAGCGCCAGCACGATTTGCGCCATACGCTCTACCGTCATATGTGGTTCGGCCTCTTGCGCATGCGCTGTGGCGGGCAACAGAAATGCAATCAGGGCAAGACAACGGATCATGGGCGTACTCCTTTGTTAGAAGCTTAGGCTGATCACGTCACACGGCCAAAGCAACCTTTGGTGAAAGATTGCAATATCTAGGGCGTCAGCCGCGTTTGGCGGCGATAATCTCAATCGCGCGGGCAACAGCCGCGTCAATGCTCAGGTCAGAAGTATCGAGCATGACGGCATCGCCCGCAGGCACCAGCGGGGCCGTTGCGCGATTGCGGTCACGGTCATCGCGGGCTTTGACGTCGGCCAGCACGGTTTCGAAGGTGATCTCCATACCCTTGCTGGTCAGTTCCTGAAACCGGCGCTGAGCCCGGCACGCGGAACTGGCGGTGACGAATAATTTGACTTCAGCATCGGGGCAGATCACCGTGCCAATGTCGCGGCCATCCAGAACAGCTCCCGCACCGCGGCGGGCAAAGTCACGCTGAAATGCCTCCAGTGCAAGGCGCACCTCGGGCATCACGGCAACTTCGCTAGCGGCCTGCGCCACGGCAGGTGTGCGAAGCGCGTCATTCTCTAGGTCAATCGGATCAAGCGTGCGTGCTGCATCAACCGGGTCAGCTCCGGCCAGAACCTTGGCCGCTACGGCGCGATAAAGCAGGCCCGTATCCAAATGCGCAAAACCAAAAAGCGCGGCCACCGCCTTGGATATCGTCCCTTTGCCTGCGGCAGCAGGGCCGTCGATGGCGACGGTAAAGCTCATGAATTGGTCCGCACGATTTGCGCGCCCAGATCCGCCATCAAACCTTCGAAAATTGGAAAGGACGTCGCAATCGGGCTGCCATCATCAATGTGGATCGGCTTTTGTGTGGCCATGCCCATGACAGCAAAGGCCATCGCAATGCGGTGATCCAACACGCTTGCCACGGTCGCACCGCCCGGCACATTGCCATGCCCCAGCCCGGTAACCTGCCACCAGTCGGGGCCTTCATCAACCTGCACACCAGCGGTGCGCAGCCCCTTTGCCATTGCATCGATGCGGTCGCTTTCTTTGACACGCAGCTCCTTGACCCCCCGCATGTCAGTCACACCTTCGGCAAAAGAGGCGACAACCGACAGCACTGGGTATTCGTCGATCATGCTGGCGGCACGTTCGGGCGGCACGGCGATACCCTTGAGGTTGGGCGAAAACTTTGCACGCAGATCGGCAACTGGTTCACCGCCCTCTTCGCGCATATTCTCAAAGGTCAGATCGGCGCCCATCTCTTGCAAGGTTGTAAACAGGCCAGCACGGGTTGGGTTCAGTCCGATATTGGGAACCAGCACATCAGAGCCGGGAACGATCAGCGCTGCGCAGACCGGAAATGCCGCCGAAGAGGGATCGCGGGGAACAATGATGGTCTGCGGGGCCAGCTCTGGCTGGCCATCCAGAGTGATCACCCGACCTTCGTCAGTTTCTTCAACATGCAGCGTCGCCCCAAAGCCCTGCAGCATGCGTTCGGTATGGTCGCGGGTCGCTTCTTTCTCAATCACCACGGTCTGACCCGGCGCATTGAGGCCCGCCAAAAGCACCGCAGATTTCACCTGAGCCGATGGCACGGGCACAGTGTATCGCACGGGTACAGGCTCTGCGGCACCCACCAAAGTCATAGGCAAACGGCCACCTTCGCGGCCTACAGCCTGCGTGCCAAACAGGGCCAGCGGATCAGTGACCCGCCCCATCGGACGGCCATTCAGTGAGGCATCGCCTGTAAAGGTGGTTGCGATCGGCGATGTCGCCATCGCCCCCATGATCAACCGCACACCAGTACCGGAATTGCCGCAATCAATGATGTTCTGGGGTTCGGCAAAACCACCAACACCAACGCCTGACACCGTCCATTCACCGCCGCCATGATCAGTCACCGTCGCACCAAAGGCGCGCATTGCCTTGGCTGTGTCGAGCACATCATCACCCTCCAGCAGCCCGGTGATCCGGGTCTCACCCACGCAAAGCGCACCAAGGATCAGCGAGCGATGCGAGATCGATTTGTCGCCGGGCACATTTGCGGTGCCTTTCAAAGGGCCGCAAGGCCGAGAGGTCATCGGGATCGGGGTGCCATGGCCGGACATATCAGGAATTCCTTATCGCTTGCGCCGCTGATAGCGCAGGGTCGCGACAGGGTCCATTGCCCTGCTTCATCTTGGCCGAAAAACTCGCCCCTAGGTGCGGGCCCTACACCCGGCGGAAAGTCAGATAATGCGGGGTGCGGCCTTCGCGTAGGGCCTTCTGCTCATAACGGGTGGAATGCCAATCAGCCCAAGGTTCCCGCCAATCAGCCGGCGTTTCGGCCAACCAATCAAACCCATGGCGCGGCACCTGTTCGAGGGTCTGGCGCACATAATCGGGAATGTCTGTAGCAACCCGCAACTCTGCCCCCGGCTTCATCACCTTATGCAGCGGGGCCAGATGTTCGGGTGTGACAAAGCGGCGGCGATGATGGCGTTTCTTGGGCCATGGGTCGGGGTAGTTCAGGAAGACCTTGCTGACGGTCGCATCAGGCAGCACATCAAACAGATCGCGCACATCGCCAGGGTGGACCCGCAGATTGGACACTTCAGCTTTGCGGATCTTACCCAAAAGCATGGCCACGCCGTTAATGAAGGGCTCACAGCCGATCAGACCAATATCGGGATAGGTTTCGGCCATGTGCAACAGGTGCTCACCACCGCCAAAACCGATTTCAAGCCAGACTTCACGGTCTCCAAAGACTGCCGCCAGATCAAGGGGCGTGCGATCAGGGTTTTCGTCCCAGGAAATCGGGCCGGGTGACAAAGGCGCAAGGTCATTGTCAAGATAGTCATGCTGTGACGCACGGATCGTCTTGCCCTTGAAGCGGCCATAGAAGTTGCGCCAAGGGGCGCCAGAGGGGTGGTTTGTCTTGCTCATCCCGGGGCTTTAACAAGCTGACCCCACTGGCGCAAACATTCACTCGCGCAGAACACCCGCTGTTTGCAATTCTTGTCGCGAGGGGAACCACATGCCGGGGCGGTATTTCTTGGTTTCGACTGCAAATTCAGGATCAACGCCGCGGGCCAGCATATAGGCAATCTGCTCTGCCGTTTCATGCTGGGTGTCGCCATAAAGCCATGCGGCGAAATCCCAAGGCGTGTGCCAATGGGACTGCTCACGCCAGTATTTGTAGTAATCTTGGATGTCTTGGGCATCCCAGCTGCTTTGATGAAACCCGATCCTTGAGCCGCGGGTCATCTCTCGGCGCGCGCCCGCAAGGAACACCGTGACACAAGCACTGCTGCATTCATCAACGACAAGAGTGTCCAACTCGAAGTCCAGCACGATCTGCGCCATATCGGCCCCGACCCAAATGACCCCACCGCTGCTGGTCAGTTGCAGGACAGATATGTCCTTGTTTTGTCGCAGATGCTCGGCCAGCAGGTCGATATCTTCTTCTGAGATCTCCGCATATCTGCCGTCGATCTCGATTTGGCTGTTGTAGATCAGCGTGTCGCCATCAACTGTGAACTTTGAGGCGGTTGTGTTTTCCTCAGCGTCAATTGTTGACGCGGATTTCTCTGCAAATAGGGGCGTGGCAACACCCACCAACAGACCCATCACCAAGGCAAATCTTCGCAACATCAGGCTTTCTCCGAACGGCTCCGCCGCTCAGCTTAAGGGCGAGCGGTGGAAACGGCCAGTGATTTTAGCGCGACTGTGCAGCATCGTAAGGTGGATCAAGATCCACCTTACCTGATCAAACGGCTTTCTTCAGAGCCTCAACCAGATCGGTCCGCTCCCAGCTGAATCCGCCATCAGCATCCGGTTCACGCCCGAAATGGCCGTAGGCAGCCGTGCGTTCATAAATCGGCTTGTTCAGCTGCAAATGCTCGCGAATTCCACGTGGCGTCAGATCCATGACCTGATCAATGGCGCGCTCAATCTCGGCTGGATCAACGTCGCCGGTGCCATGCGTATCGGCATAAATCGAAAGTGGCTTGGCCACACCAATGGCATAGCTAAGCTGGATCGTGCAGCGTTCAGCCATGCCCGCGGCCACAACGTTCTTGGCAAGATAGCGCGACACATAGGCCGCTGAGCGGTCCACTTTGGTCGGGTCCTTGCCCGAAAATGCACCGCCACCATGCGGGGCCGCACCACCATATGTATCAACAATAATCTTACGACCCGTCAGGCCAGCATCCCCATCAGGGCCGCCAATAACAAACGTGCCCGTCGGGTTCACCCACCATTCTGTTTGCGGCGTGATCAACCCCTCTGGCAGTACTTCGCGAATGTAGGGCTCAACAATGGCGCGAATATCGTCGCTGCTTTGGCTTTCGTCACGGTGCTGGGTCGACAGCACGATCTGCGTCGCCTCCACCGGTTTGCCATCCACATAGCGCAGCGAAATCTGGCTTTTGGCGTCAGGACGCAGGGTGGGCTCTTCGCCAGATTTGCGCGCTGCGGCCAACCGGCGCAGGATCGCGTGGGCGTATTGGATCGGGGCCGGCATCAAGGCGTCGGTTTCAGTCGTGGCATAGCCAAACATAATCCCCTGATCGCCTGCACCTTCGTCCTTGTCTGCTGCGGCATCAACGCCTTGCGCGATATGTGCGGACTGCTCGTGCAGCAGGTTTGTGACCTCACAGGTCGCATGATGGAACTTGTCCTGCTCATAGCCGATATCTTTGATGCAGACGCGCGCGATGTCTTCAACCCGGCCCATATAATCCTTGAGCTTGGATTGATCCGACAGACCAACCTCGCCACCGATCACCACACGGTTTGTGGTCGCGAAGGTTTCGCATGCGACCCGCGCTTCGGGTTCTTCGGTGAGGAATGCATCAAGGATTGCGTCGGAGATCCGATCGCAGACCTTATCGGGGTGGCCCTCGGAAACAGATTCCGAAGTAAAAATATAATTTTGCCGTGCCATGAGGAAGTGCTCCAATGAAAAACAATTGTCACGCCAGGAAGCCGTTGTGACAGAACTACGGTCCCAGATAGGGGGTCGCCAGTTCAGGGTCAATCGCTATCGCGTCTGGCGATAAGATAACCCAGTATCATTAACAAAATGAGCACAATTGTGGCCGGCAGATCACCCCATTTCGCATAAAACGTTTCCGGCAGAGCCGCTGGCAGGCGCGCATCCAATGCCCCTTCGGCGTTCAGCGGCAGGGCGGCGGTCACCCGGCCCCGACCATCAATCATCGCGCTGATCCCGGTATTGGCGACCCGCACCATCGGCAACCCCTGCTCAATCGCGCGCAGGCGGGCCTGTGCCAGGTGCTGACGCGGGCCCGCGCCTTGCCCAAACCAGGCATCATTTGTGATCAGCAACAGCATCCTTGGCCGTGCGTCGCCATACCCGATCTCTTCAGCAAAAATGCCTTCGTAGCAGATCAGCGGTACAGCCCCGCCGATCCCCGGTATCTCCAACGGACCGGGCACAGTGCCAGATGTAAATCCAATGCCCAGACTGCGGGCCAGCCCCGTGGCCCCGGCCTGCCCCAACAAGGCCGCGCCGGGCATGTATTCGCCGAAGGGCACCAGATGCCGCTTGTCATACACCGCCTGCAGCTCGCCGCCCGGTCCCATTACAACCATGCTATTGTATGCCCGCAATTCCGCATCCCGCCGCTGGATCCCAAACACCAGAGGCGCACCGCGGGCGGCATCAGCCAGCAGGTTTACATCTTCATCAAGTGAATTGAGCAGATACGGCACGGAGGTCTCTGGCCAAACCACCAGATCAGCCGCATCGCCTTCGCCGGTCAATCGCAAAAGGCGCGCAAAGAACAGATCACGATAGGCGGGGTCCCATTTCTGGCTTTGTGGCGCATTGGGTTGCACCAGGCGTACCAGCGGTGCTTCGGCGTCGGCATTCGGCATTGGGCCGGGTTGCAAAACAAAGTTGAGAGCAAGCAGCAGGCCGATCACAACCAGCCCGATCAACCGAACAGAACTGAAGAGCGCGGCAAGCCCCCACGCGCAAAGCACGGCCAGAAGGCTTAGCAGATGCGGACCACCCCAAGCAGCCGCTTGGGCAATACCCGTGTCCAGCCAAACATGGCCCAATAGCGCCCAAGGAAAACCCGTCAGGATCAAGGCACGCAAGACTTCCGCACCGACCAGCACCAGACCAAGCAGCAGGACATTGCGTGGCGCGACCCGGTGCGCAACCCACCCAGCCAACGCCCAGAACAGTGCAGCGCCGCCGCCCATCAAGACCAATGCAAATGGGGCCATCCAGCCATGGCGCGCGACATCCACAAGGAAGGGTTCAACAATCCAGTGCAGGCAGAAGGCAAAGTAGCCAAAGCCAAATGACCACATGGAAAACGCCGATTGGCGGGCGGTTTGGCTTGCCGCGGTAAGCAGAAAAACAGCAGCCAACGCCAGCAGCGTCAGAGGCCATAGATCAAAGGGGGCCTGCCCCAGTCCCGCGAGCACGCCCAACACGACAAGCACCAGCCAGCGCCGCCAACCGGCTAGACTAGCAAACCGCACCAAGAGATCAGGCATCACTGCTTTGCGTTTTGATCTGCGAGGGTCTTAGCCGCACCCGCAGCCGCTTGATCCGGCGCGGATCGGCATCAACCACCTCAAATTCCGGGCCGTCAGGATGCACAATCACTTCGCCGCGCACCGGCAGATGACCCGCAATCATCGTGACGAGCCCCCCTAGCGTATCGATATCTTCTTCATCGATCTCATCATGGGTGGTCAAATCCATGCCAATCTCGGCCTGAAACTCGTCCAATTCGGTGCGAGCCTGCGCCAGATAACAACCGGGCATTTCCATGACCCAGTTTTTGGCTTCTTCGATGTCATGTTCGTCTTCGATTTCACCGACAACCTGTTCGATCACATCTTCAATTGTGACCAGCCCATCGGTGCCACCGTATTCATCAATCACAAGAGCCATGTGGATGCGTTCTGCCTGCATCTTGGTCAGCAAAACGCCCAACGGCATTGAGGGCGGCACATAGATCAGCGGACGCAACATTTCGCGCAGGTCCATCTTGGGGCTTTTGCCGTTGAAGCCATGACGCAGGGCAAAATCCTTGAGGTTTGCAATGCCAATCGGCGTATCCAACGTGCCGGCATAAACGGGCAGTCGGGTCAGCCCGCTTTCGCGGAACACCTCGACCAATTCGTCCTTGCTGATTGTGGCAGGCACCGCCACGATATCGGGCTTGGGAATGGCCACGTCCTCGACGCGCATGCGGCGCAGGTTCAGCATACCCAGAACAGAGCCTGCCGGTTTGACATGCTCTGATGGGCGCGTCTCTAGCAGTTCCGGCTGTGCGGGCGGGCGAATAGCGTGTTTCAGGCGGGTCCAAAGGCCCGCTTGTGTCTCTGTCTGGTCCTGTTGCGCGCTTTGCGCTGCGATAGATGGACCCGCGTCTGTGTCGCCCATTTTTCCCTTACCTATGAAGCCTGATGGCCCGTATCATTCCTATATGGGTCAGCAATACCCAATTTGCCAAGTATTTCAGTTTCCAACCCCTCCATGAGGGTGGCATCACGGTCACGCTCGTGATCGAAACCCAATAGATGGAGTGTGCCATGTATCAGTAAATGGATGGTGTGGTCACCTATGGTTTTCCCTGCCTCAGCGGCTTCGCGCGCGCAGGTGTCATAGGCGATGGCAATATCGCCCAATTCATTGTCCGGGCCAAACTGCGGCATCACCGGCATTTCGCCATCCATCGCTGCACCTCGTTCTGCCGATGGCCAGCTGAGCACATTTGTCGGGCGGGGCTTGCCCCGGAAATCTTCGTTCAACACCGCAATGCGCGCATCATTACATGCCAGAACACTGACCTCGAACACGGAAGGCTCCAACCCCAAACGGGTCAATGTGGCATCAGTGGCAACTTGAGCGAGGTCTTCAATCGCGGCCCAGCGCGGATCTTCAACCATGCAATCCACGGTCACTTCGGATCATCCGCCTCATAGGCCTCGATGATGGCGGCCACCAACGGGTGACGGACAACATCCTTGGAGGTGAAGTAGCTAAAGCTGATCTTGGGAATGCTCTTGAGCAAACGCTCTGCATCCCAGAGGCCGGAGTTTACCCCGCGCGGCAGGTCGATTTGCGTGCGATCGCCAGTGATCACCATGCGGCTGCCTTCACCAAGACGGGTCAAGAACATCTTCATCTGCATGGTTGTGGCATTCTGCGCCTCATCCAGCACGACAAAGGCATTGGACAGGGTACGCCCGCGCATAAATGCCAAGGGAGCGATTTCTATCACCTTTTCCTCGATCATCTTGGCGGATTGTTTGCCCGGCAGAAAATCATTCAGCGCGTCATAGAGCGGCTGCATGTAAGGATCGACCTTGTCTTTCATATCGCCCGGCAGATAGCCCAGCTTCTCGCCCGCTTCGACCGCAGGGCGTGACAGGATAATCTTGTCGACATGGCCCGAGATCAGCATGTTCACGCCAACCGCCACAGCCAGATAAGTTTTGCCCGTGCCCGCCGGGCCGATGCCAAAGGCCAATTCCTTATCATACAGCGCTTTGACATAGGCCTTCTGCGCATCTGTGCGCGGCTCAACCAGCTTCTTGCGAGTTTTGATTTCGACGCGGGATGTCTCGCCGTTGAACAACTCGATCTGATCACCGTCACGGGCAGGCCCGCGCACAGGTTCCGCACCCATGCGCAATTCGCGGTCCAGATCACCGGGTTCCAGCGTGCGGCCCGCCTCCAGACGGCTGTAAAGCGCCTGTAGAACCAAGGTCGCCTCATCGCGGGCGTCTTCCTCACCGATCACGGCAAGCTGGTTGCCCCGGCGCAGGATCTGCACATCAAGTTTGTCTTCGATGGTGGTCAGGTTGCGGTCATATTCGCCGCAAAGATCGATCAGCAAAAAGTTGTCAGGAAATTCCAACAGGGCTTCTGTGGCAGCTTCAGCGGGTGGGGTCAGGGCACCAGTGGCCAATCAGCTCTCCTTTGAGTCTATATATAGGTATCGTGGCAAGTCAGACAGCAAGGCGCAAGGGATCAAACGGAAATGTCACAGAAATGATATGAACGCGCCGGTAGGGTGGGTGAAACCCACGCTACAGCAACTCACCTTTCAGCGAATTTGGACTGTCCTGCACAACCTTCACGCGGCGCACCTGCCCCAGCACATCCGCTGGCGCATCAGCGTAAACCGCATGCAGATACTCGGACTTGCCAATCATCTGTCCCGCTTCACGCCCTGCCTTTTCAAACAGTACTTTAACCTCTCGACCAACCATTGCCGCTTGCGTCGCCTGCTGCTGTTCGCGCAACAAGGCCTGCAAGCGCTGCAAACGGTCGTTCATAACATCCTCTGGCAGTTGCGGTTTTTCAGCGGCTGGCGTGCCCGGACGGGTGGAATACTTGAACGAATAGGCCTGCCCATAATGGACATCACGGACCAACTGCATCGTGTCCTCAAAATCTTCATCAGTCTCACCGGGGAACCCCACAATGAAATCCCCTGACAACAGCAGGTCAGGCCGCGCGGCACGAATGCGTTCGATCAGACGCAGATAGCTTTCGCCAGTATGCTTGCGGTTCATTGCCTTAAGAATGCGGTCGGACCCCGATTGCACCGGTAAATGCAGATAAGGCATCAGTTTGTCGCATGTGCCATGGGCCGCGATGAGCGCTTCATCCATGTCGTTGGGGTGCGAGGTGGTAAAGCGAATGCGCTCTAACCCATCGACCTTGTCCAGAGCCCAGATCAACCCGGCCAAGCCACCCTCATGCCCATGATATGCATTCACGTTCTGGCCCAGCAGGGTGATTTCCTTCACGCCGCTTTCCACAAGTTCCTGCGCCTCGCGAATGATACGATCCGCCGGGCGCGACACCTCTGCACCACGCGTATATGGCACCACGCAGAAGGCACAAAACTTGTCGCAACCTTCCTGCACGGTCAAAAATGCGGTCGGGCCGCGTTTGGCCTTCGCACGCGTCTTGAGCGTTTCAAACTTATCATCGTCAGGGAAATCAGTATCCAGCGCCTTCGCCCCGTTCTGCACGGCATCATCCATCGCAGGCAGGCGGTGATAGCTTTGCGGGCCAACGACCAGATCAACCATCGGCTGCCGGCGCATGATCTCTTCACCTTCGGCCTGCGCCACGCAGCCCGCAACACCAATTTTCAGATCGGGGTTTTCCGCCTTCAAACCTTTGAAACGCCCCAACTCAGAATACACCTTCTCGGCTGCTTTTTCGCGGATATGGCAGGTGTTGAGTAGAATCATATCAGCATCATCAGGCGTCTGCGTTTCGACATATCCTTTGCCGCCCAGCGCCTCGGCCATGCGTTCGCTGTCATAGACATTCATCTGACAGCCATATGTCTTAATATAGAGCTTCTTGGGCGCGGACATCGCAAAGACCTTGGATTGGGGAAGTGGGGGCCTTCTAGCGGCTTGGCGGATCGCTTGCAATGCGGGCCGATATGGCGGAATTTGCGATAATCGCAACAGAACAGACGGCACATGCATTTCACATCCTTGTCCATGCTCAAAGCGCAAGCCAGACAATCACTGGGCGCGGGGCCCGTTGGTCTGATCCTGCTGGACGACGGGGTAGAGGTGGAAAGCACGATTGCGCATCATCTCGGCTTTGGTTTTGGCGATCTGGTACTTGTTTGTGCGGCAGAAATGGACGTGCCAGTTGATCTGGCCCCCAACGTCCACCGGGCCGACTATGATGTCACCCGCGATGATGCCCTACCCACTGTGATCAATACCGTGATCAAAGCCTTGCCGGGGCAGTGGGTCTATTACTGCTACAATGCAGAGTATCTTTTCTATCCATTCTGCGAAAACCGCAGTGTGGGCGAAATGCTGACCTTTATGACCGAAGAGCGGCGCGATACGGTCATGACGCATCTTGTTGATCTTTACCCGCAGGATCTGGCGGGCCATCCCGGCGGCGTTGATCGTCAAAACGCGCATTTTGATCGGTCGGGCTATTATACCCTCGCCCGCGAGGACGCGACTGGGCATGCAATTGAGCGGCAGATCGACCTCTACGGCGGGCTGCGTTGGCGGTTTGAGGAACATATCGGCAGTAAACGGCAACAGCTGAACCGGGTGTCGTTTTTTCGGGCTGTGCCGGGACTTGAGATGCTCGTCGACCGGTCATTCAACATTGCAGAGTTCAACACCTTTGCCTGCCCTTGGCACAACAACCTAACAGCGGCGATCGGTTCGTTTCGGACGGCAAAGGCTCTGCGGCGCAACCCCGGCAGTCGCCATGTGATCGACACGTTTCATTGTCCGCAGTCAGAACGGTTTAACTGGCAATCCCAACAACTTTTGGATTTGGGGCTGATGGAACCGGGGCAATGGTTTTGACAGGCGCGCACCCCTTTGTGCGATGAAGCGAGCAATAGGGCCAATCACTTGGTTTGCGCACAAGGCCCGTGTGAATGGGTGCAGAGCGGATCAGATGCATGTGCAGGGCAAGGTCATCATCGTCCCTGATCAAATGCTCCCAGAACCGGCGCTGCCAAATCCCCTTCTCGCCGCGCTTGCGGTGACTGGGCGGCACATAGGCTGGCGCGGGAACATTGCGCGAGAAGGCTGACTTTATCAACCGCCAGCGTTTGGAAAAATCCGCATCATCCTCGGGCAAGGTCCAGATCATATGAAGTTTGTTTGGCAGAATGACCGCTGCATCTATCACAAACGGCCAACGCTTGCGGGTCAGCCGTGTGGCATCGCGCAGCACATCAATATGGCTGATAAGCAGATCAGAGGATTGATCCTGCAAACGAACGGTAAAGAAATAGGTGCCTCCGGGCACACGCAGACGGCGATAGTTGGACATCACGACAGAGTGGCCCGACTCAGTTAATGAAATGTGAAGTGCCGCAGAAAAGTAAGGTGGATCAAGATCCACCTTACACCTCAGGTCCGTCGCAACCTGATCACAACGTCCACTGATGCAATCTCTGCGCCCTCTGGCGCATCCGGCAAATGCCGGATTTCCAGCTGATCCGCAGGTGCATCCGTTAGCTTGGCACTGTCTTCCCAATAAAAATGCGGATGATCCGTCATATTTGTATCGAAGTAGCTTTTCGAACCATCCACCGTAATTTCGCGCATCAACCCTGCATCGCAAAACGCGCGCAGCGTGTTGTAGACCGTCGCAAGTGACACTTTTTCGTCGGTGTCAGTGGCGGCATCAAACAGGCTCTCGGCCGTCACGTGACGGTCCTGACCGTCACCAACCAGCAGCGTCGCCAACGTCATACGCTGCCGCGTCGGGCGCAATCCTGCACCGGCAAGCCAATCCGCGCTGCGCTGTGTTTCGATCTGTGTCATGGTCGCTCTTTTGCTGCCTTACGTCATTCATATGGGAACTTGGGGGTTATGATCAAATAAAAACAGTCGGAAAACCGGCAGACTTGCTCTTGCAAACCCCCCGGTGGTAGAGGTCAGACAACGCAGTCAACAACAATGAGACCACGAACATGGCGGATTATCCCACAAGTTTTGACAAAGAAGGGCTGCTCAAATGCGCCCGCGGCGAGCTTTTTGGCGAAGGCAATGCCCAGCTTCCCGCCCCGCCCATGCTGATGATGGACCGGATCACTGACATTTCCGGCGACGGCGGCGAACATGGCAAAGGCCATGTGGTGGCAGAGTTCGATATCACCCCTGATCTGTGGTTTTTTGACTGCCATTTCCCCGGCAACCCGATTATGCCCGGCTGTCTGGGCCTTGATGGCTTGTGGCAACTGACCGGTTTCAACCTTGGCTGGCGTGGCTGGCAAGGGCGCGGCTATGCGTTGGGTGTGGGCGAAGTCAAACTGACCGGCATGGTTCGCCCGGACCGTAAGATGCTGACCTATAAGGTAGATTTTACCAAAGCCATCCAAACCCGCCGTCTGACGATGGGCGTGGCCAATGGGATTGTTGAGGCCGATGGCGAGGTCATCTATCAAGTCACCGATATGAAGGTTGCGCTGTCCGAAAACTAGGCCACCAATCTACGACGAAAATAAAGGAGAGGTGCCCATGCGCCGTGTTGTTGTCACCGGTCTCGGGATCGTGTCGCCCATCGGAAATAATGCTGATGAGGTTCTGGCGTCATTGAAAGCCGGAAAATCCGGGATCGAAGCCTCGCCTGAAATGGCCGAGCACGGGTTTCGCAGCCAGATCGCGGGCACGCTCAAGATCGACATCACCGAACATGTCGACAAACGCACACTGCGCTTTATGGGGCCGGGTGCGGCCTATGCGCACATCGCCATGGGTCAGGCCATCGCAGATGCCGATCTGGACGAAGATCGGGTCGTCAACCCGATGACCGGGCTGATTGCAGGCTCTGGCGGGCCTTCAACCTCGGCCATGCTAACCGCCCATGAGGTTGTCAAAAACACTGGTGCGACCAAGCGGATTGGCCCCTTTGCCGTACCAAAATGCATGTCGTCCACGGTCAGTGCAAACCTTGCAACCGCCTATAAGATCAAGGGCATGAACTTCTCGATCACCTCGGCATGCTCCACCTCGTTGCATTGCATTGGCATGGCCGCCCAGCAAATCGCCTTGGGTCAGCAGGACATTATGTTTGCAGGCGGCGGCGAAGAGCTGGACTGGACGCTGTCGTGCCTCTTTGACGCAATGGGGGCCATGTCCTCAAAATACAACGACACGCCGGAACGGGCGAGCCGCGCATTTGACGCAGACCGCGATGGTTTTGTGATCGCAGGTGGCGGTGCCATGGTCGTGTTGGAAAGCCTTGAAAGCGCACAGGCGCGTGGCGCAAAAATCTATGCCGAAGTCACCGGGTTTGCAGCCACCTCTGACGGTGCTGACATGGTTGCCCCCTCGGGCGAAGGCGGCGAGCGGGCCATGCGCGGTGCGCTTACGACACTGCCAGAAGGACGCAACATCAGCTACATCAACGCCCATGGCACATCGACACCGGTCGGTGATGTAGGCGAGGTTGAGGCCGTGCGCCGCGTCTTTGGCGAAGGCTCCACCCCTCCCATCAGCTCGACCAAATCCATGACAGGTCACAGCCAAGGCGCCACTGGCGCGCAAGAAGCCGTCTATTGCTTGCTTATGCTGCAAGACGATTTCATCGCGCCATCGATCAATGTCGAAAACCTCGATCCGGCGTTGAAGCCTGCAGAGATTGCAACCGATCTTGTTGAAAATGCAGGACTGGATACCGTGATGACAAATTCATTCGGGTTTGGCGGCACAAACGGCTCAATGCTGTTGTCGAAGTTCAAAGGGTAGACGCATGACAATCTCGATGAAGGGCAAACGCGGGCTGGTTATGGGCGTGGCCAATGAGCGCTCGATCGCGTGGGGCATCGCCAAGGCGATGGCCGAAGCAGGCGCAGAGCTCGCATTCACCTATCAGGGCGAGGCCTTCGGCAAACGGCTAGAGCCTTTGGCGCAATCTGTTGGCTCTGACATTATGGTCGATGTGGATGTGACCGATGACGCAAGCATGGACACTGCCTTTGCCACGCTCAAGGATCGCTGGGGCACGTTAGATTTTGTGGTCCACGCCATCGCCTTTTCCGACAAGAACGAACTGACAGGCCGCTTCATCAACACCAGCCGCGAGAACTTTAAAAACTCGCTGGCGATCTCGTGCTATTCCTTCATTGATGTGGCCAACCGCGCGGCAGCCTTGATGCCAGATGGTGGCACCCTGCTGACGCTGACCTATCAAGGGTCAAACCGGGTCACACCATTCTACAACGTGATGGGTGTGGCCAAGGCGGCGCTGGAATCGGCAACGCGCTATCTGGCAAACGATCTGGGTCCACAGGGTATCCGCGTGAACGCGATCAGCCCCGGCCCGATGAAGACACTGGCAGGGGCCGCCATTGGCGGTGCGCGCAAAACCTACAAGCACACCGATTTGAACGCACCAATGCGCAGCAATGCCACGCTAGAGGCCGTGGGCGGCACCGCTGTCTACCTCGCCTCGGATGCCGGGGCCTGCACAACCGGTGAGATCATTCGCGTTGATGGTGGTTTCCATGTGCTGGGGATGCCGCAGCCGGACCACTTGGTTTAGTGCTGTTTGAACCATACATCAAAGCGTTACTTGAATATCTCCAACCTTCCCTACCCCGCATCAATCCCCACAATCTCAATCGCAAAGTTCAAATCTTTACCTGCCAGCGGATGGTTGGCATCCAGCGTCACCTCGGTCTCTGACACAGCGGCAACCGTCACGGGCACAACCTGCCCCTGTGGTGTCTGCATCTGCAATTGCGTGCCGACCTCGACCGGGATTTCTGCCGGGATCTGCTCGCGCGGCACCGCCTGACGCGCGTCAGGATTGCTTTCGCCATAAGCCTGCGCGCAAGGGACGTTCACGTCCTTTTTGTCGCCCACCGCCATACCAGGGATTGCCGCATCAAGGCCGGGAATGATCTGGCCAGAGCCTACAACAAACTCCAGCGGGTCGCGCCCTTCGGAGCTGTCGAAAGTCTCACCACTGTCCAAAGTGCCGGTATAGTTGATGCGCACGGTATCGCCTGCTTTTGCCTGGCTCATGTCCAATCCCTTGTCTGTCATATGTAAAATCCCGCGCACGCTACGTGGGTCGGGTAGGACATGCAAACGCATTGCCCCTTTTCGCCGCCGCAGTGCCGTGACAGGGTGGCCACAACGAACGGAGGCGCCGATGCCAATCACAACTTATGTGTTTGATGCCTATGGCACATTGTTTGATGTGAATGCTGCCGCAAGCCGGGCCGCCAAAGAACCCGCACATCTGGCACTGGTCGAGACATGGCCCGACATTGCCCGCGATTGGCGGCTCAAGCAGCTGCAATATACGTGGTTGCGCGCCGTGGCTGGGCAGCATTGCGATTTCTGGCAGGTCACACAGGACGGTCTGGACTGGGCGCTTGAGGCGCATGGATTGGCCAATGACAGCACACGCGCACGCCTGCTTGAGCTTTACTGGGAATTGGACGCCTATGCCGAGGTGCCTGCGATGCTGGCCGCGCTGAAGGCATCTGGCAAGAAAACCGCGATCCTGTCCAACGGCTCGCCCGATATGCTGAATGCGGCTGTGTCCTCGGCAGGGATACGGGACCTTTTGGATGCGGTGCTAAGCGTGGAAACCGTGGGCGTGTTCAAACCGGCAACCGCAGTCTACGACCTTGTTGGCGCGCATTTCGGCGGTACCCGCGAAGAGGTGCTTTTTGTCTCCTCCAACGGCTGGGATGCGGCAGGTGCTGCAGGATATGGCTTTCAGACGGCTTGGGTGAACCGCGCGGGTGAACCTGTCGACAGGCTTTATGCCAAACCCCATCATGTGCTGTCGGACCTGACGACAATCCCGGAGTTCACCTGATGCCTTTCTTTACAGCGCAAGACGGCACCAAACTGCATTACACTGACGAAGGGGTTGGCGTTCCTGTCATCGCCCTTGCGGGCCTGACCCGGAACGGGGCCGATTTTGACCATGTTGCACCGCATCTGCCGGTCAGGTTGATCCGGCCCGATTATCGCGGGCGCGGCCAATCGGATTGGGCAGACGCTGCCACATACACCATCCCCCACGAAGCGCAGGATGTGCTGGCCCTGATGGATCATCTGGAGCTTGAGACCGCAGCGATCCTAGGCACGTCACGTGGCGGGCTGATTGCGATGGTATTGGCGGCAACAGCCAAGGATCGGCTGTTGGGTGTGGCGCTCAATGACATTGGGCCGGTGATTGATGGCAAGGGCCTTGATATCATCAAAGGCTACATCGGGCGCAATCCACCGCAAAAGACCTATGCCGCCGCGGCAGAGGCACGTGCCAAGCACTGGTCACATTTCGTGGACGTCCCAGTGGCGCGTTGGCTGGCCGAGGTGAAAGCGCACTATAAGGAAACAGACGATGGTCTGGTGATCCGCTACGATCCCAAACTGCGCGATGCGGTGCTGGCGGCGGGCGCACAACCGGCGCCTGATCTTTGGCCGCTCTTTGCGGCATTCACTGGCCTGCCGTTGGCGCTGGTACGTGGGGCGAACTCTGATCTTTTGTCCAAGGACACTGCTGATGAAATGACCCGCCGCCGCCCTGACATGATCCGCACTGATGTGCCGGGGCGCGGCCATGTACCATTTCTGGACGAACCACAGGCGCTGGACGCGCTGCACAAATGGGTGGAACAGCTGCAATGAACATCGACATGATCCGGGCCGCCGCAGAGCGGATCAAAGGCCACGCGCGGCGCACACCGATGCTGACCTCGCCATTTTTGGATGAGATCGCGGGGCGACGTGTCTTTGTGAAACCCGAATGCCTGCAGCACACGGGCTCTTTCAAATTTCGGGGCGGCTGGTCGGCGGTGTCGGCACTGACCGACAATGCGCTTAAAACAGGGGTGATCGCCTTTTCCAGTGGCAACCATGCGCAGGGCGTGGCGCTGGCGGCGCATGAACATGGCGCGCCAGCGGTTATTGTGATGCCCGAAGACGCCCCAACGGTAAAAATCGAAAACACGCGCGCGCTGGGGGCAGAGGTTGTGCTTTACGATCGTGCCAACGAAGACCGGGATGAAATTGGCGCACGGCTTGCAGCCGAACGCGGGCTGACGTTGATCAAACCGTTTGACGAACCGCAAGTCATTGCCGGTCAGGGCACGACAGGCCTAGAGATTGCCGAAGACATGAACGCCCTTGGCGTGACAGATGCGGATGTTATGGTTTGTTGCGGCGGTGGTGGTCTGACCTCTGGCATTGCGCTGGCACTAGCTGCGGATGCGCCCGGCCTGCGCGTGCGTCCGGCAGAGCCGGAAGAATTTGACGATGTCACCCGGTCTTTGGCCAGCGGCAAAATCGAGAGCAACACGCGCCGCGACGGATCACTTTGTGATGCAATCATCACACCGCAACCGGGCGCGTTGACGTTCCCTATCATGCAGAAACACTGCGGGCCGGGTATCGTTGTCAGCGAAGACGAATGCTTGCGCGCCGTGGGTCTCGCTTTCGCGCGTTTGCGCGTTGTCGTTGAACCTGGCGGCGCAGCAGCCTTGGCTGCAGCGCTTTTCCACCCTGACGCATTCACCGGCGATGCTGTCATTGCCGTTGCCACAGGTGGCAACGTCGATGCCGCCGTCTTTGCCCTTGCCTTGGAGACACTGAAATGACCCGCTTCACCATCGCCAGCTTCAACGTCAAGAACCTGATCGAGGCGGATCAGGAATACTATCGGTTCGAAAAATACACGCCCGAGGAATACGCATGGAAACGCGCCTGGCTGGCCGATCAACTGCTGACCATGAATGCCGATATCGTCTGCTTTCAAGAGATATTTAGCGAAGCGGCCCTGCGCGATGTGGTCATTGAGACCGACGAGTTGGGCCAAGCCGCCAATGAGGCCGTGATCCCTGACCGGTCCAAGCGCTATGCCCGCAAGGCGATTTTCCGCAAACTCGCCTTTGAACCCTACACTGAAGCGGCCCTCGCCTTTGCACCCAACAGCTTTGACGGAGGCCCCGGTCAGCGTCGTCCCGGTGTGGCGATCCTGTCGCGCTTTGGCTTTGCCGAACCGCCGGAGGTGCTGCAGGACCTTGATGAACCGTTGACCGTGCCCTTTAGCGATCTGGACGGCAGCGATGGCGGCACCTATCAGATCAAACGGCTCAGCCGTCCGATCATGAAAGCCAGTATTCCGGTGGGCGACACAGTGGTTACCGTCTTAAATTGTCACCTGAAATCCAAACTGGGCGAGTTGGAACGCCCCGACGGTGCGCCCTTCCCGCCTGCCGCCGATCTTGTAAACTATGATCCAGCAGCACGCGCGATGGGCTCGCTCCGGTCTGCTTTGCGGCGCATGGCAGAGGCTTGGGTGCTGCGGTCAGCTGTTCTAGAGGAACTCGCGCTTGATCGTCCGGTGATGGTGCTGGGTGATTTCAACGACAGCGAGCATGCGGTGTCCTCTGAGATCATCACCGGCGAGGTACCATTCAAGAACTACGCCTGGATGCGCAGACATGATGCCAAGACAAGCCGCAACCGCTATAGCGATGATGAAAACGAAATCATTCAGGATAAGATAACGAAAGTTCGCCTGCATTCGGCAGAAAAACTGTTCGTGAAACGGTCCCTGCGCGACATGGTCTATACGTCTGCATTCGGCGGAGTTTTTGAGAGCATCGACCAGATCCTGATGTCGCAGCATTTTCTTGATGACGACGATGGCATTGGTGAGATGGAGTACTTCAGCGTCTTCAACGACCACTTGACCGACGGCTCGCACCCCGAAGCACCTTACAACAAGCTCGCCTCTGATCACGGGCAGATCATGGCACATATGGTCTTGGGCGATGACGACTGAGCATCGGATCACAAGTCGCGACGGCGTGTGCCTGCATGCGCAGGTTGATGGGCCAGATGATGGGCCGGTGTTGGTCTTTGCCAATTCGCTGGGCACAAACCTGCATCTCTGGGGCCCGATCCTGCCTTATCTGACACAGGGCTTGCGGATCATCCGCTATGATAAACGCGGACATGGTAAATCCGACGTGCCGGATGGGCCCTACACCATGGGCCAATTGATCAGCGATGCAGAGGCTGTATGTGACGCGCTGAATGTGCGCGACGCGATGTTCGTGGGCCTGTCCGTTGGGGGTATGATCGGGCAAGGACTGGCGGTGAAACGGCCCGAGATTATTCGCGCCATGGTGCTGTCCAACACCGCCGCCAAGATCGGCAACCCCAAGTTTTGGCAGGACCGGATAGAGGTCGTCACAACAAGCGGTATGGCAAAGGCCGCAGATCCCATCATGCAACGTTGGTTTGGCAAGGCGTTTTACGAAAGCCCTGCAATGCCCCCATGGCAAGCAATGTTCGAAGCGACACCTGTTGCGGGGTACGCGGGCGTCTGTGCTGCGATTGCGGGCACAGATTTCTACACACCCACTAGCGGGCTACGAATTCCGTTGCTGGGCATCGCAGGGTCAGAGGATGGATCAACGCCCCCCGATTTGGTGCGCGAAACCATTGATTTGGTGCCGGGGTCGCAATTTGCGCTGATGCGCAAGGTGGGGCACTTGCCCTGCGTCGAAGCGCCAGAGGTTTTCGCAGGCCACATCAATGAGTTCCTGACCGCGACAGGGCATGTCTGACCCACCTGCAATCCGCACTTGCAAACTGAACCGAACAGTTTAATTCTGCGCGGATGAACAAACGTCTCGCCGTCACCTTTCTCCTGATCTCGGTCATGCTTGATAGTATGGGCATTGGCCTGATCATGCCTGTGATGCCTGATCTGATCCAAGAGGTTGAAGGGCAAGGCCTGGGTGAAGCCGCCGTGTGGGGCGGCATTCTGGCCACGACCTTTGCAGCGATGCAATTCCTATTCGGGCCAACCCTGGGCAGCTTGTCTGATCGTTACGGGCGCCGCCCTATTCTGATCATCTCGCTTGTGATCATGGCTTTTGACTATGTGTTGATGGCACTGGCGCATACAATCTGGCTATTGATCATCGCCCGGATTATCGGGGGGATCACAGCCGCTACGCAGTCAACTTCGGCGGCTTATATGGCTGATATCTCCGAGCCTGACGAAAAGGCCGCGAACTTTGGCCTGATCGGGGCCGCGTTCGGGTTAGGTTTTGTTCTGGGACCGATGGTTGGTGGTTTGCTGGCCGAATATGGCACACGCGCGCCGTTCTGGGCGGCGGCAGGGCTGGCCGCAGCCAATGCGATTTTTGGCTATTTCGTCTTGCCAGAGACGGTGACGGATCGAATCAGACGCCCGTTTGAATGGCGTCGTGCTAACCCTTTGGGCGCTTTCAAGAACATCGGATCATTGCCTGGCTTAAAGCGCCTGCTCTTGATCACCTTCGTCTATACCATCGCGTTTTTCGTCTATCCCGGCGTCTGGGCCTATTTCGGGGCAGAGCGTTTTGACTGGGGGCCGGGGATGATCGGGCTGTCTCTGGGTATCTTCGGGATCGGCATTGCCATTGTGCAAGGATTGCTGATCCGGCCCATCCTGAACCGGATCGGGGAACGCAAGGCAGTGATCCTTGGGCTGTCGGTTGATGTGTTGGCTTTCGTGGCACTTGGCTTTGTCACCAATGGCTGGGTCGCTTTGGCCATGACACCACTGACGGCGCTGGGATCAATCGCTGGCCCGGCGCTGCAAGGGATCATGTCGCGCACGGCCTCAGATGACCAGCAGGGCGAGTTGCAGGGAACAGTGACGTCGATCAACGCCGTGGCCACCATTTTGGCTCCGCTGCTTGTGACGCAAACCTTCTGGTATTTCACAGCGGCCAATACGCCCATCTACCTGCCCGGCGCGCCCTTCCTGTTCTCGGCAGTGCTGACCATCGGGTGCATCATCGTTTTCATGCAAACACCCCGTCCGTTGCGCGCACGCGCAACCTGATGTCGCGTTCAGACTTGCGCTTGCTTTGTGCGCACCGCAGGGTCGTACAAACACGACCCGTGAGGACCACAGTATGCCACAGATCAAAGCCGCAATTTGCCGCGAATTCGGCGCACCGCTGACCATCGAAACCGTCAATCTTGCCGCCCCCAATATGGGCGAGGTGGAAGTCACTCTCAAAGCCTGCGCCATCTGCCATTCTGACATTTCCTACATGGATGGGGCTTGGGGTGGGACATTGCCTGCGGTCTATGGGCATGAGGCTGCGGGGCACGTCACTGCCGTGGGCGAAGGCGTTCGCGGTGTGTCGCTGGGCGATCCGGTTGTCGTGACGCTGATCCGGGCCTGCGGCACTTGCCCGTCCTGTGCGGGGGGCAAACCTGTGGCTTGCGAAACCGATCTGGCCAGCGGGCCACTGACCGGAGCGGATAATGAGCCGCTACATCAAGCCATGAACACCGGTGGCTTTGCCGAAAAGATCGTTGTGGACCAAAGTCAGGTCGTCAAGCTCTCGGATGGGATAGCGATGGACGTGGCCTCTTTGCTGGCCTGCGGTGTGATCACCGGCGTAGGTGCTGTGGTGAATGCCGCAGCACTCCGCGCCGGACAGGACGTCGTGGTAATCGGGGCCGGTGGTGTCGGGCTGAACGCAATTCAGGGTGCGCGCATCGCGGGCGCACGGCGTATCGTGGCAGTGGACATGTCAGAAGAAAAGCTGGCGATTGCCAAGGAATTCGGCGCAACCGATGGTGTGCTTGCAACAGAGCAAAAACCATGGCGGCAAGCCAAAGCGGCGATGGGACGCGGGGCCGATGCTGTCTTTGTCACAGTTGGCGCGATCCCTGCTTATGATACGGCACCGCAATATCTGGCAAATGGCGGTAAGGTGATCATGGTCGGCATGCCTCATTCGGGCGCGATGTCGACCTATGAACCGGTAATGCTGGCCGCCACAGGGCAAGGCATGGTGGGTTCAAAGATGGGTGATGTTGTGATTGCCCGCGATATCCCGTGGATGGTGGATCTATACGAACAGGGACGGCTTAAGCTGGATGAGCTGATTTCCGGGCGCTGGTCGCTGGAACAAATCAACGATGCGATTGCGGATACCAAGACCGGATCGGCCAAGCGCAATGTCATTGTCTTTGACTGACGGAGCGGCAGGTAAGGTGGATCAAGATCCACCTTACTCAATCATCCATCGCGCCATCCCAATCGTACACGACAATCCCTTCGGTCTCGCGCGCCGCAAGCGCACGGTACAATGCACGCGCCGCGACGTTGTCGCTTTCTGTGGCCAGCCATATCCCCTCGCACCCGCGATCACGGGCCAAAGCGATAAACGCCGCGCACATCCGCTTGGCAATCCCTCGCTGCTGATGGCTCTCGCGCACGCCAACTTCAGCCACAAAGAACGCGGGCGGCTTGTCAGGATGCAACAAAACCTGCCCCGAGGCCATGCCGACGGCCTCTCCGGCATCAAAGGCCAGGATGATCTCATGCGACGATGCGTTCAGAAATGCCGCCGCCTGATCAGGCCGGATCGTATGATCAAAAAGCCCCTCGTTGACCGCCAACAACACATCCAGATCGTCTGGACCTAATCTGCGAAGCGTGATTGGGTCCTTCATAAGCCAGCTCCTCTATCGAAAGTCCGCCCAGATGAAACTCGCCGATCTTGACATCATTGTCACTGCCCCGCCTGCACCAGGCTGGGGCGGAAGCTATTGGATCATCCCTAAGGTCACGACGGATACCGGGGTGGTGGGGTACGGCGAATGCTATGCCTCTTCAATCGGGCCAGAAGCGATGAAAGCCGTGATCAAGGACGTTTTCGAACGCCATATGGCAGGCGAAAACCCCGAGAATATTGAGCTGATGTTCCGCCGCGTTTACTCCTCTGGCTTTACCCAGCGCCCTGATCTAACAGTGATCGGCGCATGGTCAGGATTGGAAATGGCCTGCTGGGACATCATCGGCAAAGACCGCGACCGCCCCGTCCACGCCTTGATTGGCGGACGCATGAACGACCGCATCCGCGCCTACACCTACCTCTATCCGCGCCCCACGCATCCGCTACCTGATTTCTGGGCCAGCCCTGATATGGCCGCCGAAGTCGCGGTGGATATGGTCGAGAAAGGTTATACGGCCGTCAAATTCGACCCTGCCGGCCCCTACACGATCCGCGGCGGGCATATGCCCTCGATGCACGACATCTCGCTCTCGGTTGCATTCTGCAAAACCATCCGCGAGGCGGTCGGTGATCAGGCGGACCTGCTTTTTGGCACCCACGGCCAGTTCAGCACCGGCGGGGCAATCCGCCTGGGCAAGGCGTTAGAGCCATACACCCCGCTCTGGTACGAAGAGCCTATCCCACCGGACAACGTGGCCGAAATGGCCAAAGTCGCAGCATCCGTGAATATTCCCGTAGCGACAGGTGAGCGGCTGACCACAAAGGCGGAGTTTGCACCCGTCCTACGCGCTGGCGCGGCCACGATCCTGCAACCGGCCTTGGGTCGGTCTGGCGGCATCTGGGAAACCAAGAAGATCGCGGCGATGGCAGAGGTCTATAACGCACAGATGGCCCCGCATCTTTACGCGGGTCCGGTGGAATGGGCCGCAAACCTGCAACTGGCCGCATCCATCCCCAATATCCTGATGGCCGAAACGATAGACACACCGTTCCACAACGCCCTGATCAAAGGCAGCATCAAGGTCGAGGACGGTTATATTCCGACACCAACAGGTGCCGGGCTTGGCATCGACTTTGATGAAGACCTCGCACGGGCGCATCTCTACGACGGCGACCTCCTGCACCTGCAAATGCAGGAAGGGCCGATTGGATATCACAAGGTGAATAGTTTTGCGGGTGGCGCGCCTGTGAAAACGTAGGGTGGGTAAAACCCACGCGTTGATTGACGTTCGTTGCCCGTGGGTTTTACCCACCCTACGTGGTTGTTCTTTCGTCTGCCCCTTCCAAACCTCCCTGTCTTCGCCTATCACTGAACTACGTTCACTCAGGGGCACCCAATGGCACGTAAAACCGAAACCCGGCGCAAGGAACTGCGCGAAAACCTGATCGCAATTGCAGAGCGCAGGATTGCCGCTGACGGGTTAGGCGCCCTGCGCGCCCGCGATCTGGCCGCTGAGGCAGGCTGTGCTGTTGGTGCCATCTATAATGTCTTTGGTGATCTGACCGATCTGGCCCTTGCGGTGAATGCCCGGACCTTCCACACTTTGGGCGCTGATGTGGCCGCGGCGCTGGCCCTAGCCCCCGAAGACCCGGTTGAGCAGTTGGTTGTCATGGCACAGGCCTACCACCACTATGCAGCGGCCAATCACCTTAGTTGGCGGGCGCTTTTTGATGTCGAACGCGCGCCGGGCGAAGCGGCGCCTGAGTGGTACCTGCAAGAGATGGGTCAGCTTTTCGCCTATATCTCTGACCCGCTAGCGGTGATTTTCCCCGATAGGGACAGTGCAGAGATCGCCCTTTTGACCCGTGCGCTGTTTTCATCAGTGCATGGAATCGTGCTTTTAGGGCTTGATGAAGCCTCGGCCGGTGTCCCATCCGACGATATCGACCGCATGATTGCCCTTGTTTTGCGACAGATCACGACCTCAAGTTAGATTTTTTGAACATTGTTCACATTTTGCTTGCAAAGCAGAAAGCGACTCGCTATCTCTAATTTATGAACAGTGTTCACGCACTGAAATGAAACGGAGACAATGATGTTCAAGACACTTGCCACGCTAATCAACGGACAGAACGCACGCGCCGAAGACCGGGTGCGCGATGCCTTTGCAATCGAGCTGATTGACCAGAAAATCCGCGAAAGCGAAAACAGCCTGCGCGCTGCCAAAGCCACGCTTGCCAGCCTAATCCAGCGCCAGCGGTCCGAGGAAAAGCAGCACGCGGCACTCAAAACCCGCATCAGCGACCTGACCACACGCGCCAAAGAGGCACTGGACAATGACCGCGAAGACATGGCTGAAGAGGCCGCACGTGCCATCGCTGGCATGGAAAATGAACTGGTGGTGCGCCGCGAAACGCTTGATCGGCTAGACCAGAAAGTGATCCGCTTGCGGTCCTCCATCGAAAGCGGACACCGCCGGATTATTGACCTCAAACAAGGCGCTATTCAGGCCCGTGCTGTTCGCCGCGAACAGAATATCCAAATGCAGATGGCCAAGACCGGCATCCAATCGGGCAGCGTCGAAGAGGCCGAAGAGTTGATTACCCGTGTGCTGGGCCGCGACGATCCCTTTGAGCGCTCGGAAATTCTGGCTGACATCAACCGCGACCTCGACGGCGACAGCATAGCTGGCCGGATGGCCGATGCTGGATTTGGCACCGCCACTCGATCCACCGCCGATGATGTGCTGGCGCGCCTGAAGTCCACCAAGAAATAGCCTTCATAACTCCCCCTCTTTTTTCGAAAGGAAAGACCAATGTTGAACAAGAAATCTGATAACGGCCTGATCATGTTCGTGAACCTGCTGGGTGTCGGTATCGCCTACGGCATGCTGGGTATCTCGCTCTGGCTCTCAACCGATGTACCGCTTTCGACCAAAGGCTTCTGGGCCATGTCGGTGATGATGCTGACCCTCGCCTTGGTGAATTTTGTCAAATATCGCTTTGATGAGCGGATGTCAGAAGACCGCATCCAGCGCATCGAAGACGCCAAGAACGAAAAACTGCTTGAGGACTATGTCGGCGAGCCCCTTTGATAGCCGGCACCCCTGCCCTGCCCCTTCATCCCCGGGGGCAGGGCTTTTTCCTTTTCAAATGTCCCTCCCTTCGCCAAAGTCGGTCCCATGAAATTCTTGCGCCAATTCGCCGCCCGCATTGTCGGCCAATCCATTCGCATCTTTGCCCGCGCCATCACCGCCGTGCGCGCCGACTGGAAAGGGATCGAACCGGTCCCGCGCCAACGGGTCTATTTCGCCAATCACACCAGCAACGCCGATATGCCGATGATCTGGTCAGTGCTGCCCCCATCAATGCGGCGCACGGTGCGCCCGGTGGCTGCGGCAGATTACTGGCTGAAAAACAAGGTCCGCGCTTTTGTCGGCCCCGAGGTTTTCAACTGCGTCCTTGTTGATCGCAGGCCAGAGGTCAAAGACAAGCCGATGGACAAGATCATCGCGGCCCTTGACGAAGGCGCGTCGCTGATCATCTTCCCCGAAGGCAACCGCAACATGACCGACGACCCGCTGCTGCCATTCAAGGCAGGCCTTTACAACATGGGGATCGCCCGGCCAGAGGTCGATCTGGTCCCCACCTGGGTCGCCAACCTGACCGAGATCATGCCCAAAGGCGAGATCATCCCCCTGCCCCTCATTTGCACCGTCACCTTTGGCGAGCCGATCCATGTGAAGGACGGCGAAAGCAAGGATGATTTCCTCAAGCGCGCCTCGGACGCTTTGCTGGCGCAACGGCCGGAGGTGCGGTCATGAACAGTACAATGACCGATATTCTGTTACTGGCTTTCGGCAGTTTTGGAATTCTGATCGCCCTGACCTTTGTGGGCGAGGTGTTGCGCGCCCGTGAAGAGCCCGGTTTCAACAACCCGGTGCTCGATACCTATATGACCCGCGTGCAAAGCTGGTGGGGCATGGTCGCCTTTATCGGCATAGCACTTCTGCTGGGAAAACCCGGCGTGATGGTTCTCTTTGGTTTTGCTTCCTTTGCGGCGCTGCGCGAGTTCCTGACATTGACCACCAAGGCGCAGGCCGATCACCTGTCGCTGGCGCTCGCTTTCTTTGTGGTGCTGCCACTACAGTATGTCTTTGTGGGCATGGAGTGGGCGGGGCTCTTTACCGTGCTGATCCCAGTCTATGCCTTCCTCTTCCTGCCCATGGTGTCCGCACTACGCGGCAATCCAGACAAATTTCTGGTCCGTGTGGCCGAAACGCAATGGGCGCTGATGATCGCGGTCTATTGCGTCAGCCACGTACCGGCCCTCATGTCGGTCGAAATTGACGGATATGGCGACCGGTCGCTGCTGCTAATCGCATTTCTGGTCATGGTGGTACAGCTTGGCGACTTGCTCGAGTACTTCTTTGGTCGCCGCATCGGGCGCACCCGCATCGCCCCCGGTCTGTCACCCAAAACATGGGAAGGTGTGCTGCTTGGGGTTGCCAGTGCGATGATCATCGGGGCCATGCTGAACTGGATCACGCCCTTCGGGCTGATCGGTGCCGCACTGATGGCCGGAGTGGCATCACTGGTGGGGATGTTGGGCAATCTGGTGGTCGCTGCGATCAAGCGTGACCGGGGCGTCAAGGACTGGTCGCATCTGATCCCCGGTCAGGGTGGCTTTGTTGATCAACTTGACAGTGTGATCTTTGCCGCCCCGATCTTTTATATGCTCACGGTCTATTTCTACACCTGACGGCGACCTGCAAACTGATGCAGCTTCGACAGGTTCTTGGCCACAAGCGTGCCGACCCCGCCGACCTGATGCCGCTTAATGGCCCGGTAATCTTCACGGCTCTTACGCAGCATCTGGGCAAAGGATCGGTTGCTGACGCCGCCCATCTTCATACGCACCAGAACATGGGGCAAGTAGGACAACCGCACCTGCCCAGTGGTTAGATAGCGCAACATCGCGTCGTAATCGCCCGAGATCCGATAGCTGGTGTCATAAAGTCCCGCCCGCTCAAAGACCGCCCGACGCAGATAGAGCGTCGGGTGTGGGGGCATCCAACCACGCTTTAGCAAGGCAGGTTCAAACGCGCCTGCACGCCAATGCCGGACCACGCGGTTAGGGTCATCGCGGGCGACATATTGCAAATCACCATACACACCATCAACCGCCGGGTCGGCAAAAGCCTTTGCAATCATTGCCAACACGTCCGGGTCCGCCAATTGGTCGTCAGCATGCAGCACGCCAACCACATCGCCCATTGCACGGGAAATTCCCTGATTGATTGCATCATAGATGCCTGTGTCAGGTGTTGATTGCAGTGCCATCGCAGGGTGCCCCGCCAAGGTCAGATAGGCCAACGTGCCATCCGTTGACCCGCCATCCTGCACCACGTGTTCAACATTTGTTTGCGATTGCTCTGCAAGACTTTGCAACATGTCGGGCAAGGTGGCCCGGCCATTCATCACTGCGGTAACAATGGAAATCTTCATGCGGCCGCTTTCGACAGGTGTTTGTGGAGGATGTTTAGCTCAACGCCCAACACATGGCGGATTGCCACCTCTGGTCCGGCACCGGTCTCGGCGATGTAGCGCAAAACTTCTGCAAGTTTGGCATCTACCAGATAGCGATACCAAAACCCCTGCAAGACATGGAATGCGCGCGCTTGGGGCCCATCCAGAAACCCAAAACGCAACACGTAGCGATAGAAGAAATAAAGCCCTGCCCTGAAACCGGCCGGCAACCGCCCGTAGACCCGGACCTTGAGCCATCTTTTCAGACCGCCCTGCTGCGGGTCAGAGGTGTTTGGCAACAGATCATAGCGCGCATTCAGGATATCGATCACCTCGCGACTGGCATAGCGGTTGTGCTTGGCAATCCACCAGTCTAGCGGGTTTTTATTGTCGTCGATCAACTCACCTTTCAGCACCGATGTGGGGCCTTTGACAACGATATGTTCGTCCATCCAACGATCTTCGCAACGACCCGCACCATTGCGAAAAAGCCGCATGACCCGAACCGGAAACACCCCGCCAAACCGCACAGGTTGCCCCATGAACCAAATGCGCCTGCGCAAATAAAGACCCGCAACATCCGGCAACCCCGTCGCAATCTCGGCGGCCAGCTCAGGCGTCAACACCTCATCGGCATCCAGCCGCAACACCCAACCGGATGCACCTGCGATCTGGCCCAATGCCCAGTTGAACTGTGCGGCATGGGTGGTCCAAGTGTGGGTCAACACTGTGGCCCCGGCAGATTTGGCAAGAACCACCGTGTCATCAGCTGACCCGCTATCCACAACCAGCACGCGCGTCGCGACATCACGGACCGAGGCAATCGCACGGCTGATATGCCGCGCCTCATTCCGGGTCAGGATAATCACTGTCAGATCTGTCATTTTGCGGATCTCACCTGCATCGGATTGCCCGCACCAATATGACCCGGCGCAAGATCACGCATCGCGACGCCGCGCGCACCAAGCACCGCACCCGCCCCGATCTGTACGCCCGGCCCGACAAAGGCGTCTGCACAAATCCAAGCGTCTTCGCCAATCACAATCGCCGCGCGGATCAGCGGCCTTGCCGGTTCACGCCACGCATGGGTTCCGGCGCAAAGATGGGCGTTTTGGGACACCGTGGCACGTGCGCCAATCTCGATTCGGCCCAGCGCATAAAGGATCGCGCGGTCCCCAATGGCCGCGTGATCGCCAATCTGCAGATGCCACGGCACGGCGATGCGCGTGCTGGGATAGACGTGCACCTCTGCGCCAATCTGCGCACCAAAGCGGCGCAGCAACCAGCGACGCCAACCCCACAGCGGGCGCGGGCTCAGCCCGAATAGTGGATATGCCAGCGCCCACAGCGCACGCCCCAGCTTTTCGCGGTGGCTCCAGCTTGTAGCGGCACGGTTGGCGGTGACATCAACGGGAGCGGTCATGCAGGCACCTGTGCAGGTGCGCCATGACAAAGCTCTGTGTAGAGATCGGCAAAGGCATCCACCATCGCGGCAGGCGAGAAATCCCGCGCCATCCACGCCCGACCGCGGGCACCCATTGCAGGCAAATCCATTTGCGCAAGTTGGGTGATTGTTGATGTCAGATCGTCATGGTCAAGATCAATGCACCTACCACAGCCAACCCTTTCAACATCCTGCCATGGCGTGTCTGTCGTTGTGATCACCGGTAGGCCATGGGCCAAGGCCTCGGCCACTGCGATGCCAAAATTCTCGGAATGCGATGGCAGGACAAACAGATCGGCACGGGCAAAGGCCATGGCTTTTGCAGCACCCCCTACATGGCCATGCAGGGTGACACGTCCGTTCAACCGTTTTGCGGATTTACGCAGCTTAGCCACATAATCCGCATCACCTGTCCCAAAGATATCCAGCACGAAACCACTTGGCAGGCGTTCCATCGCGTCAAAAAGGTAGGCGAGCCCCTTTTTGGGGTGTAGCCGTCCCAAAAAGAGCAGCCGGCAACGTGTGTTAGCTGATGGTTCACGGTCAACAACGGGCGGCATATCAACCGCATTGGAGATCTCAACCGACCTGACACCTGCCAATTGACGGATGCTGGCCGCCGCCTCGCTGGGCGCGGTCACATGCAAAACGGTGTCACGCGGGCGGATCAGATTGGCAACACGTGCAAACATCCGTTTGGTCGCGCGGCGCGGGGCATCTTCCCACTCAGCGGTGCCCTGCAGGGCACCGCGCGGCGACCAGACTAGGGGTTTATCCAAAAGCCGCGCCAACATCAGCGTCGGCAATGTGGGCATGTTGTAAGTGGCGGTCAAATGCACAACATCGGCCCAGGCGACCGCTGCAGGCAACCGCGCCAGCAACCCCGGCGCGATTGCATGGCCCGCCAAGCGCCGCGTGCAGGTGACAGGATAAGGCAGACGAACCGGGGCAACCCGATCGCGCAGCGCGGGGCTGGCCGCATCCGTGCTCAGCACACGCAGTTCGAAGCCGGGCCGCGCGGCGATCCCGTCGCAGATCGCCTTGGTCGACCAGATCGGCCCACCCCAATGGGTCGCAGGAAAGAATGACGGGGTGATGTGCAAGACCTTCATGCCGCCACCTGCGCCACGTCACGCTGTCCGATGATCCGCGCTGGATTACCAGCCACAATTGCGCCCGCGCCGGCCACAGCATTGGCCCCGATATGCTGGCACTGCGGCAGGATCACTGCGCGCATCCCGATCCACGGTCTTGGGCAGGACCGCCGGTTTAGAACGCGGGTCCAGCCCATGATCATGGGTATAGAGCACAGCACCTTCAGAGATCAGCACATCTTCGGCAATCCGCAGATCTCCTGTGAAATCCAGATGCACATCAAGGTTGATCTGAACCCGGTTCGCAATCTCCAACACGCCGGTCTGTTCTTCCGACGACGCATGAACACCGCGCCAAAAGTAGCACCCAGACCCGATCCGCACATTCCCCGGCGGGGCAAAGGACACACCTGCCTGCATGACCGACCCCGACCCCAGCGCCCCTAGTGTCGCGCAGTGCAGCCGCGTGGCAAGACGCGTGCCGATCCGCCGCAGCACTGCCTTGGTGGCACGCAGGCCAAAGTGAATGGCTTTAGACAGCATGGCCATATCTCCAGTTTTCATGAACAAGACCCGCCGAATGAAACCGCGGCACAAAGAGGGCCAGCATCAGCGCAAGGATCATCGCTTGTGCTACGGCCCCAACAACAAAGGCGCTAAAGGATGATTGCAGGGTGGCCTGCACGAAGGGGTAGAGCAGCAGCGGATAGAACCAAAACGCCCCATGACGCCGGACCATGGGGGACGCGAGCAACAGCACCTCGCCCTTGCGGCAAAGCCAGCCCAATGCAAACCCCACAGCCATCCCGGCCCAGCCAAAATTGATGTAGGCTTCACCTGGGCCGGTCACGTTGAACGCGCCGCCAGTGTCGACCCCCATGACATCGCGCTTAAAAAACACGCCAAGATCGATGGCAGGTTTGTCCAGCCAGATCGCGCGGGGCACCCAGCCAAAGCTCCACCAGCCGTAACTTTCGCCCAGCAGATACATCGAGGGCGTGACGCGGTCGGTGACCATGACGGCGGCATTGATATCCAGAAAATAAGTTGATCCCACGATCTGATACATCAACCCAGTGTTCTGCCCGCGCAAGGCCGTCATATAAGCAGAGGTCAGCAGGACACCTATTGCCGCGATACCGATACACAACACCGCACGCGCACCGATGCGCCCGCCCAGAATGGTAAAGGTCGCGATGGCAAAGACCAGCAGCTCGACCAGTTCAAACCGGTCGCCGGATATCAGCGCGATCAGCACCACGAGGGCCGCAAGCAAAGCGGCTTGCAGCAACAGATAACGACGGCGCAAGACCAACCCCTGCCCGAGTAGCAATACAAACGCGAATTTGGGCACGACGAACAGGGTCTTGATCCCGGCCAGCGTTGCGCCAACTCCGTTGCTGTTCAAATTGATCTGCTTGGCCGTATTCAACTGGGTCAGCACATCAAGCGACACAGCATCCGCCCCACGCGCCCGGATCAAAAGCATGATGGTCACGGCAGCGACCGCAAAGGCCGCCACAAAAAGCCAACCCTGTCGCACCAGACCCACAGCGATCAATTGCGCATCGGCGATGTGGGGCTGTGTATGCACAGGGCGCACAGCACAGCGATAGCCAAGACAAAGCAACAGGATGAACCCGGCAAGATAAAGCGCGCCCACCATCTGCGCGCCGGGGGTTGTCACAAACCGGGTGTAGAACGCCCATTCCGGCACGGTACTGTAGACGGCGACTTTGATCAGGAAACCGAAGCCCGCGAAATAGGCCAGCAAGTGCATGGGCGATACAACTGAGACCATCCCATAGCGTCGTCCCATCCACAGGGGCAATCCGGTGCAAAAAGCGGCCAGAGTGATAATTAGGAAATCTTCCATCGCGCGACCCTGCCCCGCAGAAGCGATCCCGCCGACGTATCTACGGCGACACAACGGCGCAAAGCCCACCACAGTGCGACACTGCCGATACTAGTGGCCCCCACATAGATCGCCGCATTGGCAACGGCGGTCAGAGCCGAACCAAATGCAAAGGCCGCCACCAGATATAGCCCAACCATCGCAAGCCGCGCCAAAGCCGCGTAGCGCGCGAACCCGCACAGCGTGGCAACCGTGAAGCCCGATGCAAACCAGACCTGCACGAACCCACCCAAAGCCAAAAGCGCCAAAACGCCTTGGCCGAAATGCAGATGGGCTGGTCCAAAGGCAAGCGGCGCCAATGCTAGCCCCAATATGGTCACGGCAAAGATGGCCCCCCCAGACAGGATAGCAATGCGGTTGCCTGCGGCACTGGCGCGCTGCAAGGCCAGCATATCGCCCGCACCAAAGGCGGCAGAGATCGGTGCGGCGCTCACCCATGTGGCGACAGTGACAGGCAAAGCAATAAGGTTGGCCAGACGACGCAGGACGGCATAAAGCCCGAAGACTTCTGGCGGTAGAAACAGCCCGCCGACGATCAAATCGGCCTGCGCCACCCCGACACCCAGCACAGACGCGCCCCAAAGTGAGCCCACGTCCTTGGACCACGCCGCATCATCCGCCTCTCTCGGCGGCAGGGTGACCCAAAGCATCGCAGCGCAGGCAACCAGCCCCATCGTTAGCGCTGTGATCGAAAGACCGGATTGCACATTGCCCACCGTCACAAGTAGTGCCGCGCCCAGCGCCAGTTGCGGACCAATGTCACGCAAAACCATCGACCAAAGCACGCTGCCCAGTCCGCGCAAGACACTGGCCAGACAGCTCAACAGATTAACGCCCAAGGCAACGGCAATGAGTTTCGGCCAAGGCAAAGCGGGCCACATCCATGACAGCGGACCATAGGCCAGCGCGGCAAGTGCTGCGGGATAGATCACAGCAAACCGCACGATGCCCTCAAAATGCACGCCGCGGCCATCCGTCATCCCGCGCAGCAGGATCAAGGGACCGCCTAGGGAAAAAGCAGTCCCCGCGACCAGGGCGACGCTCCACCAAAGGACCAAGGTGCCAAATGCTTCGAGGCCAAGGGCGTAAGCCAACCCCATCATGATCGCAAAATTGGCCCCGACAATACCCGCGCGCACCATCATGGTGCCAATGGCGGCGGCCTTTGCCAGCTGTGCAATCTCTTGTCTTAATCTCAAACCACGATACTCCGCACGGATTAACCAAGCCACACCACCGCTTCAGTGGTCATTCATTGAGATTAAATTTTGGTTAACCCCTTTGTGATCTTTTGCCAAAGCAAGCCTGCCGAACCAAAGGATGCGGTTGCCATGACATATCAATCAGTTATCAATGAGGTAACGCGATACCCACTGCCCACGCAGCGGTACGAACCAGTTGCGCCCCTTGATCTGTTGGGCCTGCTGTCCACGCTGTGGCGCGGGAAACTGCTGTTGCTATTTACCACGATCTGCGCACTCGCCTTCGGCGGCTACTACGCGTTTCATATGACCAACCCGCGATATCAGGCCACCGCTACACTGCAAATCGAGGCCACTCCGACGGCACTGCGCGGTGTTGCAGAACAATGGGACGGGCCCGGCACTGATCCCTCCAGCCTCAATACCGAAGTGACCGTACTGACCTCGAACCGCATCCTTGGGCAGGTGATTGATCAGCTGAACCTGCTCGAAGACCCTGAATTCAACCGCTACCTGCAGGAACAATCCCCCTATTCGGTCACAGCGATACGGGGGCGGCTGCGGCATTTGCTGGCGGGCACCACGCCCACTGCACCTGATGAAACGGCGATCTATGAAAAGACAATCCAAAACCTGCGCGCAGCTCTGACGGTCGCCCGGCCACAGGATACCTATATCTTTGAGATCAACGCCCGTAGCGGGACCGATGAAAAGGCCATGACTTTGGCCAATGTGACCGTTGCGGCCTATGTGGCGGATCAACAGCGCCTGAAAGACACAGCTTCACTGGCCGCTGAAAGCTGGCTTTCTGCACGTGTGCGCACGTTAGAGCAGCAACTGGGCGCCCAAGAAACCGCCGTGAACGATCTGATTGCAACCGCACAGATACAGGAAAACACCAAGTTGGACGCGATCAGCAATCAGATCCTTTTGGCCGAACAACGGGTGGACGAGGCGCAGGGCGCACTGGCCGCACTGCAATCTGCTGCCACGCAAAGCCCGCGCCAATCAGCCGCGATCTCGCAACTTCAGACCGAAATAGCCGAAGTGTCCGGGCAGAGCGAACGGCTGCGCGCCCAGCTGTCGGCGCAATCTGCCGGGCTGGTCCGCTTGCAACAGATGCAACGCGAGGCCGAGGCAACCCGCGTTTTATACGAAACCTTCTTAGCGCGGTTGCAGGAAACACGCGTGCAGCGCGGGCTGGCGGACAACAACAGCCAGCTTATCTTTCCTGCCACATCGGCCCAATACCTTGGCCCGCACAAAATCCTGATAATTGAGATTGCCGGACTACTGGGTGTGTTGTTGGGCCTGACCCTGATCACGCTACGCGAGACGCTGCGCAACGGTGCAGGCACTGCCGCACAACTGCATGCGGCCATGGGCGTGCCTGTCTTTGCACAATCCAGCCAGACCTCTACGCGCAGCACCCGCCACCTACAGCGTTCCATGGGCCGCTTTGCGCCCGCCATGCGGGCCATGCGCACCGAGTTGATGCTGGCGGCGGATGGTCACACGCCAGCCGTGATCCTTGTCACGGCCAGCCGCAGTGGTGAGGACAAGACCGCCCATGCCATCGCACTGGCCCACAGTCTGACCCAAGCAGGCAAGGATGTCTTGCTGCTGGGGGCTGACCTGACAAAACCTGATCTGACACAATGCTTGGGCGCGCGCCCAGCCGCTGGGATTGCCGATGTAATTGCAGGCGGCGTGTCGTTGCCGGACGCTTTGGTTGGCAACCTTCCACTTGGGTTTGACCTGCTTATGGCACGCAGCGCACACACCTCCAACGACCCGATCCTGACGGATAGGGTCGACAGTATCTGCAGCGCGCTGCGCGAACGCTATGATCATATTGTCATTGACGCACCACCTGTCTTGACGGACCCCACAACAGCGCTCTGGGCGCTACTGGCAGATGCCGTCCTCTATGGGGTGCAATGGTCAAAAACCCCGCTTGCAACAGTGCAAGCGGGGCTGGACAAACTTCACGATGCCGGCTGTCCTGTGACTGGCCTCTTCCTAACCAAGGTCAGTCGGCGCATGTTGCGACAGGATCAACAGGCCCCAAGATCGCTCTGGCGCAGAGCAGTCTTTTCCTAGCGACCTAGCCCACTGCCATCACGTGCCGGTTAAAGAAGCGGATCACGTCGCCGGAACCAAAGCTAAGCCCTGTTCCATTGTCCGCCTGCACATAGGCTTTGGCCACCCAATCGAGCCCCCCGCTTGCTGTTCTTGCATCCAGATTTGGGCGCAGGAAGGTATTGAACTGACCCAGAACATTGTTCTCGTCGGGCACCGCGCCAGCCTCATGACCATAAAGCAGGCCGTGTCCGAAGACTGATCCCGTCAACCCGATCCGGCTGGTATCGGCGAATTCAATGCTGGGCGGGTTCACCCCTACATGATCGGACAACGTGACCGCAGCCGCTGGTGCATCCAGCGTGGCGACAACGGTTGTACCGCTCTCTCCATCCCAATGTACCATAGGCAGCATGCCGGCATAGAACCATTAAACATCGGCTTGCGGTCCAGTGGCCGCGACGGCAACATCATGACGGACGCTGCCCGGTGTCACGCTGCGAACCAACTGGCAACTACCAAGCAGAGCACCCGCCTGCGTCTGCCAGTTCAAGTCCTCGGTCAGTGTTAACTGCGCGCCCACGCTCAACCCGTTCCCGGTTGTTACAGGGGCCCATGGCGCGCCATCCAGCATGATATTGCGCGCCACAAGGCCCTCATTCCCGTGGGTCTGTCCGCCCAGTTCCGTAGACACACCACCCACGGCGAACCGCAGCGCATATTCACGTTCCGACGCATAGTCTATCGCAACAAACGCCGGATAGGTCGGGCGGTTATCTGCACGCCAATCCAAGGCACCATCTGATGCAATTCCACCGCCGTGGGTGGGGGCGATTGAACCGCTGATACCATTGGCGCGGGCGGCATAAAACACTCCGCCCCATTGCACTTCGTCCCCCATGGCGTAGCTGGTGCTGGGGGACCAAAGCGGCGGCAAGACACGGGGATCAGACAGATCACCAGAGATCGCAATCGCCTCCAGCATAATGGCATTGCCACCGGGGCTTGCAACGCCGCCGACGCTGACCTCAACCAAATGGCTGCCAGTAAGGCCGCTAGCGACCTTGACGGATTGGCGGCGGGTAAGATCGCTCGCGTTGTAGGTCGCAAACGCCTTGAACCCAAGGCCGTCAGGATCACCAACCTCGTTGACGAGCGTTTGCCCACCATCAATATCCACGCGCAGATAAGCACCATTGGTGCGGCCGGTGTAATGCACCCAGACATCGTACGGGGCCGCACGATCAACCGTGACAGAAGCTTTGGCAGTCAGAGAACTGGTGCTGACAGCCCGGTTGCCCGTATAGCTGCCCGCAATACCAGAGCCTGAGGATTGCAGCTGCGACCATGACCCTGTCAGTGCCATCTCGCCCACGGCATAGACGTTGCGCAATTCTGCGATCAGCGTCTCGCGCCAGGAATAGCGCGTGGCGGGATCGTCATTGTCCAACCGCAGGCAGGCGGCGTGGTTTTGGTCGACCTCTGTCCAAAGGGTCAGACCATTGTCCGCACCAGCAGCGACGGCGACATGCTGCCCGCCGCCCGCGCCAAAGAACGCGCCAAGCGGCGCAACATCTGCACGTACGCCAAAGTTATGGCCTGGCGAAAGCTCTAGCCCGATCACGGATCAGTACCACGCAACCAGCTGCGCCGTGGTCCCGGTGGCCATGACGCGGACAGGGCGAATGGACAGGACCGCACCTGCTGCCACCTCATAGCTGATCGCCTCACCGTCATTGTCCACCAGCACAGCCGTGCCCGCGGTATTGACGTATAGCGCTCGCGGACGCACCGGCAGGTCAGCACCATCATCAGGGGCGATTAGGTATTGTGCGACGGCAGGGGATGTCAGGTTTACGTAGTCAGTATCAAAAGGATCAGGCATCAAATCACTCCGGTTTAGATTGTCGAAGCGTGGATACATCCACCAGGCTTACCAACGGCTTGGGCCTGCGTGCGCGACAGGACGCAACAGCATGTGGCCAAGAGCAGGGTGATCACGCTATGTGCAAAGTATGACGGATCTGAACGATACCAGCACGCTTGCCCCCGATACGCCCTTTTGGGCGATCGGCGATGTGCATGGGCGTGATGATCTGTTGGAAGCCCTGCTGACGCGGCTGATGCCCGAAGGGCAGCCGATTGTGCTGGTGGGCGATTACATCAACAAAGGGCCAGACAGTGCGGGCACCTTACGGCGGCTAATGGCGCTGGCGGACAACGAACAGATCATCACGCTGCGGGGCAACCATGAAGAACTGCTATTGCGGTTCCTGCGGCGACCTCGGCGGTTCGCTCGTGCCTTCCTGCGCTTTGGCGGGCGCAAGACGCTGGCGAGTTTCGGGATCGCAGAACTGCCAGAGCACCCCGCTCTCTATCAATGCACACAGACCCGCAATGCCCTGCTTGAGGCCATGCCAAAACTGGGACAATGGCTCCACAGTTGCCCTTATGTCTGGCAAAGCGGTAATGTCAGCGTCGTGCACGCAGGCGCAGACCCGGACGTGGCGCTTGACGATCAGCCACCCATCACATTCCCTTGGGGGCACCCAAATTCCCTGACGAAACCGCGCAAGGACGGACTGTGGGTCGTCCACGGGCATACTCCGGTGCAAGAGGTTGAGATCACGCAACGGCGCATCGCCCTCGATACCCAAGCCCACCACACTGGGGTCTTGTCTGCAGTGAAAATATCATCCGGCAAAGCCGAGGTGCTTCAACTGCCCTGACGGGTCAGAACCACGGCGATGGTGCGCCATGTGATCCACAAATCCAGAGCAAAGCTGGCGTGCTTGATATAGTGATGATCCGCCGCAACTTTGCGGTAAATACCGTCGAGCCCATCAACATAGCCTACTTCGGTTTGCGCGTATCCGCTGATGCCCGGCGTCACCTGATGGCGCGCAGCATAGCCGGGAATCTCGCGCAGATAGACACACGCGTGCTCAAAGCTGTCAGGGCGCGGGCCAATCATGCTCATCTCGCCACGCAGGATGGTAAGAATCTGCGGCAACTCATCCAGCCGCGTGCGGCGCAGGAACCGGCCCAACGGGCCAATGCGGTCAGTCTCTAACCCATCGAAGGCACCGCGCGCGCCGGGCGCTGCCGCGCGCATGGTGCGAAACTTATAGGCCACAAACGGCTGGCAGGCGCGGCCCATACGGCGCTGGCAAAAGAACACCGGACCGGGATTGAAAACTGGGTTTAACAGAAAAAGAGCCACCGCCACGCAGCAAAAGGGAACGAGTAAGAGCACACCAAGGGTGACGTCAAAGACGATCTTGGGGGCACTCTCGGCTTGGGTTTTCGTCTTGTAGATTGTTTCAGCCAACGGAGCGTCATCAATACCAAAACCACTCTCACGCAAATCAAACACTACAGCACTCTCAACCTTAGGTGATGCCCCTATCTCGAAAGACACCTTATAGTTAATGGGTAGTTGCCGTAGCGTTAATGATCAGTTAATTTCAACAGGTTCCAACGGCCTATTTGCGTTCAACGCACACAAAAATGGGCGATTTCATAACAATTGGAGAATTCCACCGTCAATTCGTGAACGCGCCGTGAGTAAAACACACCTCAAACGCGACGGTAGGTCTGCCCTTACGGACGCACGCAACAGGGGCGACAATGCGATGGCTCTGCTGGTTCTGGCAGCTCACTCCAACGTCAGCACCACAGATGGAGACGTTCCAGAGCGGAGTGAGAACATTGCCAAGGTGATGAAGCTGAGGGACACCTGAGCAACTTTTGACATAACACGCGACACAACGACCGTTTTGATACAACAGATTTAGTCGCTCAAACCCCTTATTTATATGGCGATCCGAGAAGGACTCGAACCCTCAACCTGCTGATTAGAAGTCAGCTGCTCTATCCAGTTGAGCTATCGGACCGCTTGGGGCCGGGTATGACGTGAGGCCCCGCCCTTTGGCAAGCCAAAACCAGCGGTTAGTGCGTCCAGGCGCCTCGGCGGTTGGTGGCAAAGTTTTCGGCATAGCCGCCGGGACGGATGTTCGCTTTGCGCGGCTTGGGTTCCTGCACGACCGCATCGATGCCATGCTCTTTGGCGTAGTCCAGCGCGGTTTGCTTGCTGTCGAATTCCAGTTTGACCTGCGCCTGCGTGTCGCTTGACGACGTCCAGCCCATCAGCGGGTCCACCTCGCGCGCGGTTTCTGCCACGTGTTCCAGCACCCATTGCCGGGTCTTGGCCGTACCTGATGACATGGCGGTTTTCGCTGGCTTGTAGATTCGTGCGCGCATTGCGGTCTCCCTTGGGCTGGTCTCTATATGTGCAAATCCACGTGTTTGCGCAAGCCTGCGATCACGCCCATTCACCGCCCCGCATCACCGGAACGCGCTCACCCGTCTTCGTGATCCCGTCGATGTCCACTGCGTCCGAACCCATCATCCAATCCACGTGGATGATACTTTGGTTGCCACCTTTCTGCTTGAGCTCTTCAGGGCTCAGCTCTGAACCGCCCTCAATCGTATCGGCATAGCATTGGCCCAGCGCAATATGGCACGACGCGTTTTCATCAAAGAGCGTGTTGTAAAACAACGTCCCGGACTGGCTGATGGGGCTGGAATGGGGCACCAGTGCCACCTCACCAATCCGGCTGGCCCCATCATCGGTTTTCAGAAGCGCGTTCAGCACGTCCGCGCCTTTGGTGGCCGTTGCCTCAACAATGCGTCCCGCCTCAAACCGCACGGCGATATTTTCAATCACATTACCTTGGTGCGCCAGCGGCTTGGTTGCCGCCACTGTGCCGTCAACCTTATAGGCGTGCGGGCAGGTAAAGACCTCTTCGGTGGGAATATTGGGTTGGCAAACCACCCCATTCAGCGCCGGAGACGCCCCACCTTTCCAGATATGCCCGTCAGCCAGTCCCAGAGTAAGGTTTGTACCGGGGCCGGTGTAGTGCAGCGCGCTGAAGTTCTGGGCATTCAGCCAGTTGACACGTTCCTTCAGCGTGGCCGTATGATCCGCCCAGTTCCTGACCGGATCATCGCCGCCAAGGCGAGAGGCATCATAGATCGCATCCATCAGCTTACCCTGTGCCTCTTCCACCGGCAGATCGGGATAGACACGCGACGCCCAAGCCGCACCGGGATAGGCGACGATATTCCAGTTCACCTCGAACCCCACAATCGGGTTCATTGCCGGTTTGGCCGCAATCGACGTGGCTTTGCTAAGCCGGGCGACCTTCTCAGGGTCCTGCTCTGCCAAGAGCATCGGGTCATCTCCCGTGATCGCCATACGCGCGGCACCACCCTTAAAGGCGGCAGCCATCCCTTCAAACAACCATTCCGGGGCGCGGTCAAAACTTTTATCCGAGGCGTGCTCATACCGCGCCAGCGTGATCGCATCATCGTTGAAGAACGGCGTCACGATGCCTCCGCCCGCCTTATATGCATGCACGGCAATGCGGCGCACCAGATCAAGGGCCGCCAAGGGCGCGGTGATCACCAGATCCTGCCCCGGTTGCAGGTTCACGCCCGTGCGCACGGCCACTTCGGCAAGACGGTCAAGTTTAGCGGGGTCGATATGGTCGGACATGGGGGCACCTTTGTTGTCAATCGTACCAAGAGTATGATCTGCCAAACAAAGGTCAACCGCTACCACCCTCACTGGTGCAACTGCGCGTGGTTCATTGCTATTTCCGGCGCCATTGCGCAAAAGAACACAGTGCAAATTTGGACTGTCGAGCCGCGCAGATGAAAATTCGTATCAAGACCTCAAAGGACGCCCCGCAAGCCATTGCAAAGCGCTGGAACCTGGCGTTGCACGGCTGCGTTGCCAAAACACCGCGCGCGACGGTCTATAAGGTCGATGCGCCGCAAGGGCCCGCAGCGTTGAAAATCTACAACGAAATCGGATCGGCGGGCGAAGGGGCGGCCGTCCAGTTTTTGCGCCATCTCGAACCGGGTGCAGGGGTGAAAATCTACCGCAGCAGCGCTTGGCGTGCTGCGGTTCTAATGGAATGGCTCGATGGGCCAGCACTCAGCGCGTTGCTCGTGAACGGTGAAGAAGACACAGCGACCCGTCATCTGGCGGCGGTCGCAGGGGCAGTTGCCCGAAGCCGTTTCAAACTGCACGCCCAATACCGGCGGGTGATGCCGGCGCTCAAGACCAACCTTGCCAATTGCCGCGCCCACGCGGTTGACCACCCCGAGGCCGAAAATCTACACCGCGCAATTGCTCTTTTTGATCATCTGGTCGCAACCACCACGCAAGAACGCATCATCCACGGTGATCTGCATTTCGGGAACGTCGTGCTGACGGACGACGGCCCACGCTTGATTGATCCCAAAGGGCTGCGTGCTGATCCCGCCTATGAGTTTGGTCGGGTCTTGATCGACCCCTCGCATGATGTGAGGTCGGATGCGCTGATCCAACGGATCAAAAGGCGCGCGCCAATATTTGCCGATGGCATTGGCGTCACACCCGAGCGACCGATCCAATGGCTGGCCGTGCGGCTTGCTCAGCGGGTCTTTTCAAACAGCCCAAAGGATGCCTCCAGACAGGAGTTCGCACCGCATCTGGCAGCCGTTCTGGACCTCGCGGAACGCTAGCCCGTCAGGACAGACTGGCCTGCGCGAAATCCTCGACCGCAAACACATCTGGCAAAATCTCGATTTCCCAAGGTCGTGTTGGTGGCGGGGCGGCAAGATCGCGTATTGCAAGGCCTTCGAACACTGTTGTGGGATCGCCGGGAAAACTGACAACAATCGGCGCACCGCGACGGATGATCTCTAGCAAGGCAATGTCGTAGTCCAGCAAAGCCAACGCCCATGCGTCCGTCTCACCATCATTCCGCAACCATGCCGCAAAAGCCTGGCATTCCAATGGTGCGTAGAGCTTTGGATCGCTATCCGCGTAAAACCGCTTCAAACGCGCCTCAACGACAGCACCATCGCGCAGCAATAGATAGCGCAGTAACCGCGGCAACGATCGCGCCAGAATGGACCCGCGAAAACTCCGTGCCAAAAAGGCGTAAAGCGTCAGTGCCTCGGTATTCTCTTCCCACTCTGTGACTTGCGTTTGTGCTTTCCAGACAGCGTCGGTCAGCACCGCATCCCATTGCGCGGGGTCAGGCGCCGGCGTGGGTGCAGGTGGGTCAATAGCGGCTGGCCGGGCATCTGATTTGGCGCGGCCAGTTTCCGACCACAGATGGCGCAGATCATCGACGGTGCGGTCAAACTCATCCGTCGTAAAGCGCTCTAGAAACGTATCGAAGATTTCGAAATTCAATGCACCCAAGTTGGGCAGCGATTGCAACACCTCCAGCGAACGGGCAGTCAAATCATCCGGGATCGTACCTGAATGACTGTCCAGCCAAAACCCATCCCGCTCTTCGCCACCCGCCAGATGGACTTCCCAAACACGGTCCAGCGGAATTTGGGACAGAAACTCATCCCAATCGAGCCTGCCATTGCGGTGATTGCAGTAAAGGTTGTGCAAATCCAGTAGGATACCGCACTCAGCCCTTTCCACGACCTGCGAGACAAAACAGCCGTCCGGCATCTCAAAGGACTTGCGCGACAGATAGGCAACACCGGTTTCAACGGCGACAGGACGGTCGACGCCTGCTGCGAATTTCTCAATGTTGGACACCGCCTGCGCCACGCCCGCCTCTGTTTGCAGCGGCGGCAGCAGAAACCCGGCAGATTGATGTGGCGTGCCAGCAATGGATAAATGTTCGCTTACCCAAGGTGACGATAAACGCTCTGCTGTCTGGCGTAACAATGCAAGGTGGTCACTGTCAGGGCTGCGCGTGCCACCCAGTGGCACACCAACGCTATGCACAAGTTTATGACCGGGCAGTGCTGCATATTGGTCAACACCCGGCGTGAATTCGAAGAACGGGCCGTCAATTGGATCATCGGCCAGCCACAGGGTTTGGGGTTCAATCTCAAGCACATCAAGTGCGTCTGGACGGCGCTCCAGAAAGGGTCGAAGCGCCGTCGCATAGATCATTCCCACCCCAAGTTTCGGAGGGTGAAAGGTCATGGCTTAGCCAACCGCCATGACGCGTTCGGACACGTTGAGGTTCTCATCCAGCGCAAACTGCTGCTCAAGATTGAGGAACATATCGCAGCCAGTGGCACAAGCCACATGGCCGGTGATTTCAGCGATGCGATCAATCGCGTCAAAGACGTTGTCGATCTTGTTGGCAAAGGCAGGCTGAACTGCAACATTGACCGTCGCACTCTCTTTGGCAAAGCGATTGCGGATCGGGTTTGCCGCCGACAGACGCGTTTTGACATCGCGTTCAAAGATGTGATCGCGCTGCAGCTCCAAATAGATGTTGTGGCCCGAACAGCAGGCCGGACAGCCCAGTTTGTCCAGAATAGTGCCAAACGACTTTTTCAGACTGCCGATATCCGACGCGACGGAGGCCGGAATTGAAACACGCACGGCTTTGCCGATTTTATCTTCCATTTTCATAATACTCTCCTTCATAAAATACGCTCAAAACTGAAAATATAGGGAAATGAGCGCGCCAATCCTACCCGCATCACACTGTGGCGGTAGTCTGACTTTCCTTACTTTCGCTCAGATTGGGCCGAAAACGGCGAGGCGTCAGTACACGCGCTGCTCGGCCCGGCGGATACTGAACCCGCCGCCGTCTTCGTTCGTGCAGATCATCCCGACCTCTTCTGAGCGGCAGATGATCCCGGCAAAACTGATACTGGCCCCGTAGGGCAGGATCGTCGCCACCCCGTCCCGCGCAATTGTGCGGGTCGCGCAATTCACGATGCCGGGTCCGGTTAGCAAAACAGCAAAGGACGTCCCCCAGACGCCGTCACAGGATGCGGGTCGTTCGGTGAAACTTTGCCGAGTCACATCAAGGTCACAGCGCGCATTGGCAACTACCGTATCCTGAATCTGACACCGGATATTGCCCGACGGCGACGTGAATGAGATTTCCGCAGCAGTGACGGGTGACGCTATGATCCACAAAAGGAGGCTTAGATAGATGGTACGCATGACACTCGACTGGTTTGTAACCCTTTACTTTGGGCACATTAACGCACCCATCAGCCGCAGCAAATCAAATGTCATCGCACAAGCGTGGTTTCCTGCCACAGCCTGCTGACACATCCTGTCAGGAGGCACCCTTGAACCCTCCTGCAAACACATCAACTATAGGCCTGACCCCAAAGGACCGATCTCATGGCCTATGCCCAAACCGACAAACGCGAGGCAGAGCAATTCCTTGCCAACCCCGCCCCTGACGTCAAGACCCGTGAAAAGCTGGAGGGCGGCAAAGCCTTTGTGCTGCAAACCGAATTTGAACCCGCAGGCGACCAACCCACCGCGATCAAGGAACTGTCCGAAGGCATCCTGAGCGGTGAGCGCGATCAGGTCCTGTTGGGGGCCACCGGCACAGGCAAAACCTTCACCATGGCCAAGATGATCGAACAAACACAGCGGCCGGCGATTATTCTTGCGCCGAATAAGACGCTTGCGGCCCAGCTTTATGGTGAATTCAAAGGGTTCTTTCCGGATAACGCCGTCGAATACTTCGTGTCATACTACGATTATTACCAGCCAGAGGCCTATGTCGCCCGATCCGACACTTACATCGAAAAAGAAAGCCAGATTAACGAACAAATCGACCGCATGCGCCACTCGGCCACGCGGGCGCTGCTGGAACGGGATGATGTGATCATCGTCGCCTCCGTCTCTTGCATCTACGGCATCGGCTCGGTCGAAACTTATGGGGCGATGACACAGGACATCCATGTGGGCCGCGAATACGATCAGCGCGGGATCATGGCGGACTTGATCGCGCAACAATACCGGCGCAATGACCAAGCATTCCAGCGCGGTACTTTCCGGGTGCGCGGTGACTCCCTCGAAATCTGGCCCGCCCACCTTGATGACCGCGCTTGGAAACTGTCCTTCTTTGGAGAAGAATTGGAGGGGATCACCGAGTTCGACCCGCTGACCGGCGACAAGACCGACACATTCGACAAGGTCCGCGTCTACGCCAATTCGCACTACGTGACACCAAAACCCACGATGCAGCAGGCCGTCATCGGGATCAAAAAAGAACTGCGCATGCGGCTCGACCAATTGGTAGGCGATGGGAAACTGCTGGAAGCACAACGACTCGAGCAGCGCTGCAACTTCGACCTCGAAATGCTGGAAGCCACCGGCGTTTGCAACGGCATCGAAAACTACTCGCGCTACCTCACAGGTCGCGCGCCGGGCGAACCGCCCCCCACCTTGTTCGAATTCATCCCTGACAACGCCATTGTGTTTGCGGACGAAAGCCATGTCTCCGTCCCCCAAATCGGCGGCATGTATAAAGGCGACTACCGGCGCAAGTTCACGCTGGCCGAACACGGGTTCCGCCTTCCCTCTTGCATGGACAACCGCCCGCTCAAATTCGAAGAATGGGACGCGATGCGCCCGCAATCCGTCTTCGTCTCGGCCACACCAGCCGCTTGGGAACTGGAACAGGCGGGCGGCGTTTTCACTGAACAAATCATCCGCCCTACCGGCCTAATCGACCCCGAAATCGAAATCCGCCCCGTCGAGATGCAAGTCGACGACCTGCTGGACGAGGTGCGCAAGGTCGCCGCCGACGGCTATCGGACGTTGGTCACGACGCTGACCAAACGCATGGCCGAAGACCTGACCGAATACATGCATGAACAGGGGATCAAGGTCCGCTACATGCACTCTGACATTGACACAATCGAACGGATCGAGATTCTGCGTGACCTGCGCCTTGGCGCCTTCGACGTGCTGATCGGGATCAACCTGTTGCGCGAGGGGCTCGACATTCCCGAATGTGGGCTGGTGGCCATTTTGGACGCTGACAAAGAAGGCTTCCTGCGGTCCGAAACCTCGCTGGTGCAAACCACTGGCCGCGCCGCGCGCAACGCCGAAGGCCGCGTGATCATGTACGCCGACCGGATAACCGGAAGCATGGAACGCGCGATTGGCGAAACCAACCGCCGTCGGGCCAAGCAGGTAGCCTATAACGAAGAACACGGGATCACGCCGCAGACGGTCAAGAAGAACGTCGAGGATATCTTGGCAGGCCTCTACAAAGGTGACGTCGACATGAACCGTGTCACGGCCAAGGTCGACAAACCAATGGCCGGGGCGAATTTGCAGGCCGTGCTGGACGGGCTAAGGACGGATATGCGCAAAGCAGCCGAGAACCTAGAGTTTGAAGAGGCAGCAAGGCTGCGGGATGAGGTCAAACGGCTGGAGACCGTGGAACTGACCGTGGCAGACGACCCACTGGCGCGGCAGCAGGCGGTGGACCGGGCTGTTGATGATGCGCAGAAAGCGTCCGGGCGGAGTACTGGTGGACGTGGGGGTATGCGCGGTGGAAAAAGTAGGTATGGCGGGAAGAAACGGTAATTTTCACGGCAAATCTCTCGCGCCTTGAAGTTGAAACCGATTTTTCTGTGGCTACGGCGGTTATGCTGATGCTCTTGTTTTGCACCCTGCCAGGCGTACGTGAAGGCATCTTGCGGTCTTACTTTGCGCCGGACAGCCGTAGGGTGGGTGCAACCCACGCGTCACCCTACGGTGGGTTGCACCCACCCTACATTAATCACATCTTCATCAACCCCACCGCGCGTTGCTTGCCCACCGCGCCGATCCCGCTACATCCCTCTCATGCGTACCCTCCTCACCCTCCTCATCTTTGCCCAACCCGCCGCCGCGTGGGAATTTTCACCCAGCCCAATCTGTACCCTGACGGACACGTCCGATGCAGGTGAACTCACCGTCACCTACGACCCCACTATCACCGAATACACCATCACCGTAACTCTGCCCGACGGCACGTGGCCCGACGCCCAAGCCTTCGCCATGGCCTTTGTCGGCGACCGCCCGATCAACATCCAAACGGACCGGCACATCCTAAGCAATGACGGTCGCAGCCTCACCGTCAAAGACCGGGGCTTTGACAATGTTCTCAACGGATTGGAGTTCAACATCAGTGCCCATGCGATCCTTGGCGAGACATCTCTCGGATTTGATTTGTCAGGGATCGGACCCGCCATCACGGCCTTCCGTAACTGCCCGACTAACAACCTTACTTAGATATTGGCACGCCAGACAACCGCGCCATCACGCCATGTTCCACCGATCAAAATACCCTTCTTGGCCGCATGCGGGAACCGCACCCGCCAATCGCGATATTTGTCGTTGGTGACGACGCGCAAGTTATGATCCGTCGCAAACGCGAGGATGCCTTCATCTGCAATTTCACCTTTATTTACAACGCAAACATGCCGCGCAGGAACGCCAATGAGCCCGGCGACTTTAGCTTCGTCATAATAGTGATCGTCCAACACATATCCGACGTTGGCATCAAAAAAGACGATGGGCGTATACCCTTTTTCTTCTAAGTTCCGCAGGATCCGCTGCAAGACCATAGGAGACGGCTCTTGCCCCCAATAGAGCACGTTAGAACCATCGACGAGAATGGGATTGGGCGGCAACTTTGCCTTGGTCGTTGCGGCCCGAGGTGATGCGCGCAGCAACCGCGTGCCAAACAAAACGACAAAGCCCAAAAAGGCAGGCACAAGCAAAAGAAAGTCAGAAAATTGCAATGTAATCGATCAAAAAAGGGTGAAGGAATTACACCTTCACCCTTGATCTCTGAGCTGTCAATCAGAAGGGAAGGATCAACCCTTACCTTTCCAAGGCACCAGCCATTTTTCGGCCTGCCGCATCAGCATATCAATGCTGAACCCGATGATGCCGATCAGGATAATGCCCATCAAGACGATGTCTGTGCTTTGGAATTTCGAGGCCACCATGATCATCATGCCAGCGCCCTTTTCGGCCGCAACCAGTTCAGCCGCAACAACCGTCCCCCAGCACACACCCATGGCAACACGGGCACCCGTGAATATCTCAGGCAGTGAGTTGGGGATGATAACATGACGCATGATCTGCCACTTTGAGGCTCCCAACGAATAAGCGGCGTGCACTTTGGAAATCCGCACACCGGACACGCCAGAACGCGCCGCAATTGCCATGATCCACAAGGCCGCGAGGAACAGTAGAATAATCTTGCCGACCTCACCAATACCCGCCCAGATGATCACCAGCGGGATCAGGGCGAGTGGTGGGACGGGGCGCATAAATTCCACTATCGGGTCAAACCAACCGCGGAACCAGTTGGACAAGCCCATCGCGTAACCCAATGGAATCCCGACAATAGCGCCAAGCAGGAAGCCCACAATCACCCGGAACAAGGAATACCCAAGATGTTCAGCCAACGTTGAATTCCGATACCCCACGGTCGCAATCTCGCCTAGGCGGCTCCAGACCGCTTCGGGGGCTGGTAGCCAGATCGGCTCCATCTGCAGGCCGGTGGCAGGGACGATGTTCAGCGTGCCCTTCTCAGACATCGCAACACGGCCAAAGGCCACGTCAACTGATCCGCCGGGCGCAATCGCTTGGCCATCAACGGCGGTGATGAACGTCTCTTCATCGCGACCCATATCGTCGTTGCGATCTACACGCAGCAGCGCGCTGCGGTAGCTGGCGATGGCAGTTGAATCGTTCTTGGCAATGCCATCACCTGGCTCTACTTCAGGGGCTGCGGTCTCTTGTGTTGCGGGGTGAACGACCACGCTGACCATCGCTGTGTCCGTCTCTCCGGCAGGCGTTGTGATCGTGTATTCAAACGATCCTTCGCCAACGAATGGACCCGGCGCATGCAAGAAGCCCGGCAAGAGTTTGGAGCCCGTAAACGCGCCCCAGAACACGAAGATCAACACGATAGAGACAACCGATGCGACCGTATTTGAGGTCACCGCACTTTCATCGCCAAATGTCACTGTTTTCAGCGATCCGTAGTCATGCTTTGGCGTCAGTAGACGCTTTACACCACTCCAGATCACCATCATCAGCAGGATGATCAGGATATACCCGATGATGTAAGGTGCCGCCGCGAAGAGGGTTGTTAGAACAGCCCAAAGTTCGCCCCAGAGGTTTCCCAAAAGTTCCATTATGCGTCCTCCGTCCGGCCCATGATTTCTTCTTCCATGTCCCAGATCATCCCGAGGATTTCCTCGCGAACTTCAGCAAACTTGGGGTGTTTCTTGACCTCACGCAGGTCTTGCCCAACGCCCATTTCGGCGAACGGCAGGCGGTACTCGGTGTGAATACGTCCGGGACGTGGTGCCATGACGATCAGGCGTTCGCCCAGCAGCAGTGCTTCTTCAACCGAGTGAGTGATCAGGATGATCGTCTTGCCGGTTTCTTTCCACAGCTTCAGCACAAGGCCCTGCATCTTTTCGCGCGTCAGCGCGTCCAAAGCACCCAGAGGTTCGTCCATCAAGATGACATCGGGCTCATTGGCCAGACAGCGGGCCAGCGCAACACGCTGCTGCATACCACCCGAGAGTTCGTAGACCGCTTTTTCCTTGAAGTCCTGCAAGCCGACCACGTCCAACAGGTGATCCACAATCTCGGTTTTCTCAGCCTTGGGCATGCCTTTCATCGAAGGACCAAAGCCTACATTTTCGCGCACGCTCATCCATTCAAAAAGCGCGCCTTGCTGAAACACCATCCCGCGTTCGGCGGCTGGCCCTGTCACAGTGTGCTCGTTGAGAATGATCTGTCCTTCAGTCGGGGCCAAAAACCCGGCGACGATGTTCAAAAGCGTCGTTTTACCACAGCCCGACGGGCCCAGCACCGACAGCAACTCACCTGCTTTGAGGTCGAGCGAGACATCTTTCAATGCCTGAACAGACGACCCATTGGGCAGGTCGAACCGCATCGACAGCTTATCTATTTGTAACCCTGACATGGCGTATCCCATTGTTTCCCCAGATAAACCTTGCCTGTCACGGGCAGGGCTTATCACGGAAAAAGATGGGGGATGCCGGCGCGGATTATCCCCGCGCCGGCAAAGATGACTTACATCTCGCTGACGTCCGTCAGTGGGCCAGTGTTCACAGCGCCTTCATAGCTGTCCAGCGCCGATGGGATCGAACCAGAGTCAACAAAGACGTCTGCAACACCCTTCATGAAGGAAGGTGCCGCTCCACCGAGCCATGCTTCGGACAGCTGTGTGGATACGTCTGGGAACACGAATGTTGCCATAGTCTCAGCTGTTGCAGCCTCGTCCATACCAGCGTCGTTTGCGATCACGGGCAGCATTTCGTCAACGCCGGACCCGTCGTTCCAGGATGCGTTTGCAGCCGCTGTCACTTCGAGGAACTTGGCAACCATTTCGGGGTTCTCAGCCACAAAACCTGCAGGTGCAGATGTCACGTCAAAGACCAGGATGCCCAGCTCTTCTTTCTCAGCGCCAGTCAGCAGCACGTTGCCGTGCTCTTTCATGCGGCGCAGCGCGCCACCCCAACCGCAGGACATGTCCACCTGGCCCTGGGCCAATGCAGCAGCACCTTCGGCAGGCGCCATGTCAACAACGTCCAAAGACGCAAGATCGACACCGAAGTGGTCCATCTGACGCAGGAAGCCATAGTGCGCAGCAGTACCAAGCGGCACAGCCACTTTTTTGCCTGCCAGCTCGTCTGCGCTGTCTTTGTCGATCTCAAGGCCAGAGGACACAACACAGTTGTCATTCTCAGCATAGGATACGGCCACGTCGAGGATCTGAAGGTCCTGACCTGCGGATGCAGCAACAACGAAAGGTGGTACACCTTGGCTGACCGCGATCTGTACGTCGCCAGATGCCATTGCAGCGGACATAGCGGTACCGCTGTCAAAGCTGACCCAGTTCACCGTCACGCCCATAGCTTCGTCATATGTGCCATTTACTTTGGCAAACTGGAATGGCATTGGCCACTCAAGGAAGTAAGCTACTGTGATTTCACCGTGACCATCGGCCACCGCCTGCGTTGCGCCTGTCATCAGCGCAACACCAGCCACAGCACCCATAAGTGCGTTCTTGATTGTCATAATTTTTCTCCCGTGTTCCGGCCTTTAGTTGAAAGACCGATCTTTTTGGCAGGTTTGTTCCGCCTTGGTGTGGTAGCTGAACATGAAATGGCATGGGTTCCAAGCCCCAACATCGCCAGCCGGTTGATCGGCGCCGTCACACGCCAGAGTGCCCTCGCGCCTTTTCAAAACCTCGAAGCAGCGACAAGTTGGAATGCAGCGAAAGAAATTCAGAGCCGCAGGTCAATCACGGATATCGCGCAATCTTATGGTCTTACTAAACCACGTCGAACGCCGTCTTGAAAATTTACCCAAATATTTCAATCATTTACTCTGATCTTTCAGCAGCTATTCTAACAGTCGTTGGAATTTTTGGCTATATGCAAGCATGAAATCTGGCCCTATCAGCCAGATCGTACCTACGCGCAAATATAACCATTGGGATGGCCTCGCAGATGGATTCGCGCCGTCCTTCCCCGAATAACATTGGAGCAACGGACATGGACACGCTGAACTTCGCAAATGATCCCGAGCATGTGGTCGAAGCTGACCGCGCGCACGTCTGGCACCACCTTAGCCAGCACAAGCCTTATGAAACCATTGACCCGCGCATCATCGTCGAAGGCAAAGGCCTGCGCGTTTGGGACATCAAAGGCAAAGAGCATATCGATGCTGTTTCCGGAGGTGTTTGGACCGTCAACGTCGGCTATGGCCGTGAGCGGATCGGCAAGGCGATCTCTGAGGCTGTTACCAAGATGTGCTTCTTCGGTGGCACAGCTGGCACAATCCCTGGCGCGCAATTTGCCGAGATGCTGATCGACAAAATGCCAGGTCTGGACCGCGTGTACTATGCGAACTCCGGCTCGGAGGCGAATGAGAAGGCGTTCAAAATGGTTCGCCAGATCAGCCACAAGCACTATGGCGGCAAGAAGCAGAAAATTCTTTACCGCGAGCGCGATTATCACGGCTCGACCATCGCCACGATGTCGGCAGGCGGCCAAGATGAGCGCAACGCCCAATATGGTCCGTTCACCCCCGGTTTTGTTCGCGTCCCACATTGCATGGAATACCGGTCACAAGATGGCAGCCTTGGTGAAGAGTACGGCGCGAAAGCCGCCCAAGCCATTGAAGATGTCATCCTTGCTGAAGGTGCCGATACCATCGGCGCGCTCTGCCTTGAGCCGATCACGGCAGGTGGCGGTATCATTGTTCCGCCGAAGGGGTATTGGGAGCGGGTTCAGGAAATCTGCAAGAAATACGATATTCTACTGCATATCGACGAAGTCGTCTGCGGCATTGGCCGGACAGGTACTTGGTTTGGCTACCAGCAATTTGGCGTGCAGCCTGACATCGTGACAATGGCGAAAGGTGTTGCCTCTGGTTATGCCGCGATCTCTTGCTGCGTCACGACGAACCGCGTCTTTGACATGTTCAAGGATGACACCGATCACATGGGCTACTTCCGCGATATCTCGACCTTTGGTGGCTGCACAGGCGGTCCCGCCGCCGCGATCGAGAACATGAAGATCATTGAAGAGGAAGACTTGCGCGGCAATTCTGTTGCGATGGGCGAGCATCTTCAAAACAATCTTCATGCGCTGATGGACAAGCACAAGTGGATCGGCGACGTGCGCGGCATGGGTCTATTTGCTGGTGCTGAATTGGTCACTGATCGCAACACCAAAGAACCTGTCGATGAAAAGCAGGTTGGCGCCATCGTCGCCGATTGCATGGCACAAGGCATCATCATCGGCGCTACAAATCGGTCTTTGCCCGGTTACAACAACACCCTGTTGTTCGCGCCCGCATTGGTCGCCACCAAAGACGACATGAACCAAGTGACCGAGGCGGTCGATGCCGCAATCACACGGGTTCTGGGTTAACCATTGGTCGGCGCAGGGTTTTTCACCTGCGCCGCTACCTCACAGCCTGTTTTTAGTGTCGCGGATGTGGCGACAGTCGCCAATGCCGTCATGCCAAGCACGGCAATAAAGGCGAACTGTAGAAATCTCATGGGGCATCTCCGCTTGCGTTAACCATTAAACGCGCGCGACGCCCGTCTCCGTCGCTCCTGCCTTTCAGAAAGATATCGCTGCCTTGCACCTCTGTCGGAATAGGTCCAATCTGATCACAAATTAGGGCCAGTCGATGTCAATCTCTGTTGAAACCTTCTTTCTTGATCCATCTGCCGAGGGCACGCTGCAGGCGCGCATTCAGCAGATGGTCGCGCAAGGTATCCTTGCAGGGCGCTTTCGCCCCGGTGAGCGGTTGCCTTCGTCGCGGAAAATGGCCGGCCATCTGGGCGTGAGCCGGATTACCGTCACGCTGGCCTACACGGAACTGGTTGCAGATGATTATCTGACATCACGCGGGCGCTCGGGCTATTTCGTGTCTGACAATGCGCCAGAACCACCCGCCTTTCCCGCCCAACGTTTTAACGCCGGAACCGTGGATTGGAACCGCACCATCGGGCAACGATTCACACCGGGGCTGAGCCTCGATAAACCTGCCGACTGGGCCGACTACCGCTATTCCTTCATTTACGGGCAGGCCGACAAAACGCTGTTTGACAGCGCCAACTGGCGGCTTTGCGCCTTGCGTGCCCTGGGTATGCGGGACTTCAATGCACTGACAGCGGATTACTTTGATGGCGATGACCCGCAGCTGGTGGATTTCATTGCACGCCAGACCCTGCCCCGGCGCGGCATCCTTGCCAATAGCGATGAGATACTCGTGACGATGGGCGCCCAGAACGCGCTTTGGCTCTCTGCTCAGGTCCTGCTGAATGGTCGCCGCCGTGCGGCGATTGAAGACCCCTGCTATCCGGCCTTACGCACGATCCTGACCCAATCGCGTTGCCAGCTAAGCATGGTGCCTGTGGATCAGGATGGTCTGCCACCTGATAGCCTGCCACCCGACACCGATGTTGTCTTTTCCACACCAAGCCACCAATGCCCCACCGCCGCGACAATGCCGATGGCACGCCGCCGAGCACTGCTAGAGAAGGCCGAAGCCGAAGATTTCGTGATCGTCGAGGATGACTATGAGTTTGAGATGTCATTTCTCAAATCGCCTTCACCCTCGCTCAAATCGCTCGATCAGAACGGGCGGGTGATCTATGTGGGGTCGTTTTCCAAATCTCTTTTCCCGGGGCTGCGTCTTGGCTACCTCGTAGGACCAGCCCCCTTCATCCGCGAGGCGCGTGCATTGCGGGCCACTGTTCTACGCCATCCGCCGGGGCATATCCAACGCACGGTTGCTTACTATCTGTCCTTAGGACACTACGACGCCCTCGTCCGCCGGATGAGCAAGGCCTATCATGAGCGCCGCGAGGTGATGGCCGCCGCTCTGAATGACCATGGCCTTAAAATTGCTGGGCAAGGCACCTATGGCGGATCATCAATCTGGCTTCGCCTGCCCGCGGGGACGGACACGACTATTCTGGCCGAGAAATTGCGCGCCGATGGTGTGCTGGTCGAACCGGGTGCTCCGTTCTTTGGGGGCGAGGCACCACCAACCGAGTATTTGCGTCTGGCATACTCTTCGATCCCCTCTGCCCGGATCCCCGAAGGGATCCGCTTGATTGCTGGAGTGATTCAATATAGCTGATTATTGAGACCTGAAGTCTCAATTAAATTTGCTCTGGACTTAGGAACCAAATCCATCTGGACCTAACTCAGACCCGTGGCAAAACATAGTGTCGCCGCAGCCAAGACACAGGGATTCTGCGCCCTGTCTGACAAATTCCAAGGGAAGGACCCACCGCCATGAAGATGACCACTGAAGAAGCATTCGTTAAAACGCTCCAGGCACACGGCATCCGCCACGCCTTCGGGATCATCGGCTCTGCCATGATGCCCATCTCTGACATTTTCCCCGCTGCGGGTATCACATTCTGGGACTGCGCCCACGAGATGACCGCTGGTATGATGGCGGACGGCTACACCCGTGCGACCGGCGAGATGTCGATGATGATCGCGCAAAACGGCCCCGGCATCACAAACTTTGTGACCTCAGTAAAGACAGCTTACTGGAACCACACGCCTTGCCTGCTGGTCACGCCACAGGCGGCCAACAAGACAATCGGACAAGGTGGCTTCCAGGAAATGGAACAGATGAACCTGTTCGCTGATTGTGTCGCCTACCAGGAAGAAGTCCGCGACCCATCCCGCATCTGCGAAGTGCTGGCTCGCGTCATTTCAAAAGCGCACCGTTTGTCTGGCCCCGCCCAGATCAACATCCCGCGCGACTTTTGGACCCAAGTGGTCGACATCGAAATCCCAGAGCCGATCAACTTCGAAGTCTCGCCTGGTGGCACAACATCCATCTCCGCTGCGGCTGAAATGCTTTCTTCCGCAAAATTCCCGGTAATCCTGAACGGCGCGGGCGTTGTCCTGGCCGAAGGCGGCATCGAAGCGTCTCGTGTTCTGGCGGAAAAGTTAGACGCACCTGTTTGTGTTGGCTACCAGCACAACGACGCGTTCCCCGGCAACCACCCGCTGTTTGCGGGTCCTTTGGGCTATAACGGGTCCAAAGCTGGCATGGAGCTGATCAGCAAAGCTGATGTTGTTCTGGCTCTGGGCACACGTTTGAACCCATTCTCCACCCTGCCCGGTTATGGCATTGATTACTGGCCCACAGATGCCAAGATCATTCAGGTCGACATCAACCCCGACCGTATTGGCCTGACCAAGAAGGTCACCGTCGGCATCGTCGGCGATGCGGCCAAAGTGGCGACAGGTATCACAGAACAACTGGCAGATGGTGCTGGCGATCCAGGTCGCGCAGATCGCAAGAGCATGATCGCACAGACCAAATCGGCTTGGGCACAGGAACTGACTTCGCTTGATCACGAGCAGGACGATCCGGGCACAACATGGAACGAGCGCGCACGCGCGGCCCGCCCCGACTGGATGTCCCCACGTATGGCATGGCGCGCCATTCAGGCCGCGATGCCCGAAGATGCAATCATCTCATCCGACATCGGCAACAACTGTGCGATTGGGAACGCCTACCCAAGTTTCCCATCAGGTCGCAAGTATCTGGCACCGGGCCTCTTTGGTCCTTGCGGTTACGGTCTGCCATCAATCATCGGTGCCAAGATCGGCCAGCGCGACGTGCCTGTAATTGGCTTTGCCGGTGATGGCGCATTCGGCATTTCGGTCAACGAACTGACTGCGATTGGCCGCGACGAATGGCCCGCCATCACGCAGATCGTCTTCCGCAACTACCAGTGGGGCGCTGAAAAGCGGAACTCTACCCTGTGGTTCGATGACAACTTTGTCGGCACAGAGCTGGACATGAAAGTGTCTTACGCAGGCATCGCAAACGCATGTGGCCTTAAGGGCGTTCAGGCGAAAACGATGGAAGAGCTGACAGCGGCACTGAACGAGGCGATCAAAGATCAGATGGAAAACAACACAACCACGCTGATCGAGGTGATCCTCAACCAGGAACTGGGTGAGCCGTTCCGCCGTGATGCGATGAAGAAGCCAGTCAAAGTGGCAGGCATCGACGCATCCGACATGGCAGCTGAGTAAGTTTGCCATTTGACCTAGGCCCCGGCACGGCGGCGGCCCTCGCATTTGCTTTGCTGGGGGCCGCTTTCGTCCGGGGTTATTCGGGTTTTGGGTTCTCGGCGATCTTCATTGCCTTTGCAGCCCTTCTGACAAACCCGCTCCCTCTCATTCCGGTGGTCTTTGCATGCGAAATGTTGATGACAGTCTTTCAGGCCCGCGGCATTCGCGGACACATAGACTGGCGTCGGGTTTTGTGGCTGTTGGCGGGGGCTGCCATCGCTCTGCCTATGTCGGTTTCGTTCATGCTGTCGGTGGGAGAGGGCACAGTACGGGTCGTAATCTCGTGCATCATTTTGGTATTGTCGCTGGTGCTATTGTCGGGCTGGACCTTGCAGCGCAAGATCGGCCCGGTAGGGCACAGCGGCGTTGGCATCATTTCAGGCATCTGCAACAGCGCGGGGATCGGCGGCTTGCCAGTCGCGGCATTCATGTCAGCGCAACCGATGGAAGCCGCCGTGTTTCGCGGCACGATGATTGTCTACCTCACAGGGCTCGATATGATCACCATGCCGTTTCTCTGGGCAGGCGGTCTGGTGACATGGGACACAGCGCGCGGCATCGCACTGGCCTTCCCAATGCTGGCATTGGGCGTTTGGCTGGGTGGTCGTCAATTTTTGGCAGCGTCCCCTTCGACATTTCGACGCTTTGCGGTGATGCTGCTTTTGGCGCTGTCCATTCTGGGACTGCTGCGCGCAATCATAAGGATATGACATGAGTTCCCCGTTTCTTTCCAATCGAGAAGCCGTTGCCCCTGCCGATCTGATTGTCCGCGCCCAAGGCTTCGGCGCGCCACGCGTCGCAATTGCCCGCGCAGGATCACCCTTGCCAATGGAGGCGGCAGAGGACGCCACCAAAGCAGGCATCATGACCCCCGTGTTTGTAGGCGAGGCGGATATGATCCGCGCTGAGGCGGACAAACTTGATTGGGACATTTCTGGTTACGCTTTGCACGACACCACAGGAGAGGGAGAGGCAGGCCAGACCGCCGCCGCCCTTTGCGGTGCAGGTGAGGCTGATGTTCTGATGAAAGGTCAGTTACACACCGACGTCTTTATGAAGTCCGCCGTCAGCCGCAATGCAGGTCTGCGCACCGGGGCACGTTTTGTTCATATATTTCACATTTCGCACCCTGACGGCGGCAAGCCGATCCTGATCTCAGATGCGGCCGTGAACGTGACCCCCGATCTGACGACCCGGCAGTCCTCGATTATTGAGGTCAAGAACCTGCTGAATAAGCTGGGCAATGACCGGCCCAAGATCGCGATCCTGTCGGCCACGGAAAGTGCTATCCCCTCCGTTCCTTCTTCGATGGACGGCAAGGCCTTGGCAGATTGGGCAAAAGAAAACGTAGCGGGTATCGACGTGTCCGGCCCGTTGGCACTCGACCTCATCATGTCGCCCGAGGCCGTTGCGACCAAGAAACTGACCGACGATCCGGTTGCAGGCAATGCTGACGCAATCATCGTGCCTGATATCGTTTCGGGCAACGCTTTGTTCAAAGCCTTCGTCTATCTCACCGGCGGCTGTGCGGCCGGGGTCGTGACCGGGGCAAAGGTCCCGATCCTGTTAACCTCGCGCGCCGACCCACCTGCGGCGCGTATCGCATCAGCGGCTCTTGCTGCCATCAGCTGCGGTCTGCCAAAATGATCCTGGTTCTGAACGCTGGCTCCTCCTCGTTGAAGATCGAGGTATTTGATGAGGGCTTAGGCTCTGTCATCTCGGGCCGCGTGACGAACCTTGGCACGTCGGGTGAACTCAAGCTGGGCAAGACAGCTTCGCCAGTGGAAACCCGCGACCACGCTCTTGCGTTGAAGCTGATGCTGGCCGCCTTGGCAGAGTCTGGTTTTCCCATCTCATCATTCACCGCCGCAGCACATCGCATTGTGCATGGCGGCACTGTATTGACCCAACCCGCACGGCTGCGTCCGCCCGTGATTGCGACCATCGAAAGCGTGATCCCCTTGGCCCCGTTGCACAATCCCAACAACCTTGCAGGGGTCTATGCACTGCAAGAGACGGCACCCGACTTGCCACAATACTGCAGCTTTGGCACGGCCTTCCATGCAACAAACCCCGCGGTCGCCACCCGCTATGCCATTCCCCAAACCCACCACGACGCAGGCATCCGCCGGTATGGGTTTCACGGGCTGTCCTACGCCAATATGGTGGCAGAATTCGGCGATGCACTGCCTGCCCATCTGCTGGCATTCCACCTTGGTAATGGGGCCAGTCTTTGTGCCATCCAAAATGGCCAATCCATCGCCACATCAATGGGGTATTCGCCGCTGTCCGGCCTGACTATGGGCACACGCTCTGGCGACATCGACGGGGCCGCAGTGCTGCGCATGTCCAAATCGCTGGGCGAGGATGAGACCGACCGATTGCTCAACAAGAACGCTGGCCTGCCGGCGCTTGCCGGTGACAACAACATGAAAACCCTGCTGGAGCGTGACGACGACGCCGCCAAATTCGCTGTCGAGCATTTCTGCTATTGGGCGGCCCGCCATGCCGGGTCTGCCGTGGTTGCAATGGGTGGATTGGACGCCGTCGCCTTTACTGGCGGCATCGGCGAAAATGCAGCCCCTATTCGTAACCGGATCATGGCGTTGCTCTCTTGCTTTGGCGACGTACCGGTCCATGTGATCGCCGCTGATGAAGAAAAGCAAATCGCCCGCGATGCCCTTGCCCTGATCGCAGAGGGTCGTTGAATGCTTGATAGCCTGCTGACATTGACCGATCTGACCGCGCAGGAGTTTGCAATCCTGACCAGCATCGTGGCGGTCGCGGGGATCGTGCGCGGGTTTTCGGGCTTTGCGCTGTCGGCCATCGTGATGGCCTCTGCGGTGATCATCCTGCCCCCGGTGCAGCTAATCCCTATTTGCTGGTGGCTTGAGATGACGGCCTCGGTGCTGATGGCCAAAGGCGGCTGGCAAGAGGCGGATCGCGGCGTCGTGCTGGGGCTCGTGATCGGGTCATCGGTCGGTGTGCCCTTCGGCTTGATGCTGACCACATCCATTTCGCCGGAACTCAGCAAACTCCTCGCTTTGCTGCTGATCATCACGCTGGCATTGACACAACTTGCCAAGATCCGACTGCCGTTTCTGGCGACCAAACCGGGGCTTTATGGTTCTGGCCTGCTTGCTGGCATTGTCACTGGCATTGCCAGCATCGGCGGCATGGTCATAGCCATCTATGTGCTGTCGCAAGATGCACCCGCTGCCAAGATGCGCGCCGCATTGGTGCTGTTTCTCTTCGTCAGTTCTCTTACATCAATGATCATGTTACTTTGGTTCGGCGTCATGGACAGCAGCGCTGTTGCGCGCGGTCTCGCCCTCGCCATCCCCACCGCTGTGGGTGTTTTCATTGGGCAATGGCTCTTCACGCCGCGCTTTGCCCCCTACTATCGTCCATTCTGCCTGTCGTTGCTTTGCACATTGGCAGGTGCCGCCCTCGTCCGCACGCAAATCGCTTGAAAGGTTCGCTCATGTCTTTGGATCAACCCCAACTGGATACTTCGCCCGCTGTCTCGGATGAGGTGCGCAAAACGACCTGCTACATGTGTGCCTGCCGCTGCGGGATCAACGTCCATATGAAGGACGGCAAGGTCGCTTACATCGAAGGCAACAAGGATCACCCTGTCAATCAAGGGGTTCTCTGCGCCAAGGGTTCGGCCGGCATCATGCAGCACAACGCACCTTCGCGACTCCGGGCACCGCTCAAGCGCGTGGGCGAACGTGGATCGGGTGAATTTGAAGAAATCTCATGGGAAGAAGCCCTGACCATGGCCACCGATTGGTTAAAGCCAATCCGCGAACAGAACCCCGAAAAGCTGGCGTTCTTTACCGGCCGTGACCAATCGCAGTCTTTCACTGGTTTCTGGGCACAAGGGTTCGGCACGCCAAATTTTGCTGCCCACGGCGGGTTCTGTTCTGTGAATATGGCTGCCGCTGGCATCTACACGATGGGCGGGGCGTTCTGGGAGTTTGGCCAGCCGGATTGGGACCATACCAAACTGTTCATGCTGTTCGGTGTCGCCGAGGACCACGACAGCAACCCCATCAAGATGGGCATCGGCAAGATTAAAGAACGCGGCGCCCGGATGATTGGGGTGAACCCGATCCGTACGGGCTATAACGCTGTGGCCGACGATTGGGTGGGAATTACACCCGGCACAGATGGTTTGTTCATCCTCGCGATGGTTCACTGCCTGATGAAAGCAGGCAAGGTCGATCTGGAGTATCTGGCGCGCTTTACCAACGCGTCCGTGTTGATCAATGAAGATCCCAAGTCAGAACAATTCGGCCTGTTCCTGCGCGACAAGGACGGTCAACCGCAGGTCATCGACCGGAACACCGGAAAACTGGCCCCGTGGAACGGCAAAGGGGTGGAGCCTGATCTGGCAGGCACGCACCGTGCCAAGGGCGTCACACACCGCCCTGTGTTCCACCAGATGGCAGACCGCTACCTGTCCGACGAATACGCACCCGAAGCGGTCGCCGACCGCTGCGGCATCCCGGCCCAGCGCATTCGTGCATTGGCAGCTGACCTCGCGCGTGTGGCCTTTGATGAAGCGATTGAGCTAGATCGCCCATGGACCGACTTCCGCGGCAAGAAGCATGATAAAATGGTCGGTCGCCCTGTTAGCTTCCACGCAATGCGCGGTATCTCGGCGCACTCCAACGGGTTCCAGACCTGCCGCGCGCTACATGTGCTACAAATCATCCTTGGTTCGGTCGAGGTGCCCGGCGGCATGCGTTTCAAACCACCCTACCCCAAGCCCGCGACAGCACACCCCAAGCCGCACGGAAAAGTCACACCCGGCGCAGCACTTGATGGTCCGCACCTTGGCTATACCCAAGGCCCCGAAGACCTTTTGCTGCATGACGATGGCAGCCCCAAGCGGATCGACAAGGCCTACACATGGGAAAACCCGATGTCCGCCCACGGTCTGATGCATATGGTGATTTCTAACGCCCACGCGGGCGTGCCTTACAAGATCGATACGCTGTTTATGTATATGGCGAATATGTCGTGGAACTCGTCCATGAACACTGGCGGCGTGACCAAGATGCTGACGGATAAGGACGAAAACGGCGACTACGTGATCCCTCATATTATCTATTCCGACGCCTATTCGTCGGAAATGGTGGCCTACGCAGACTTGATCTTCCCTGACACCACCTATCTGGAGCGGCACGATTGCATCTCACTGCTTGACCGCCCGATCTGCGAAGCAGACGGCGTGGCCGACGCGATCCGCTGGCCTGTGGTAGAACCCGACCGCGATGTGCGCGGCTTTCAATCGGTACTTTGTGATCTGGGCGCGCGTCTGGGCATGCCGGGTTTCGTGAATGAAGACGGCAGCCAGAAGTATCAAGACTATGCCGATTACATCACCAACCACATCCGCCGCCCCGGCGTTGGCCCGCTGGCAGGTTTCCGCAATGAGGACGGGTCCGGCAAAGGCCGTGGTGACGTGAACCCCAATCAGATCCAGAACTACATCGACAACGGTGGCTTCTGGTTGGAACATGTCCCTGAAAACGCTTCCTACTACAAACCGTTCAGCATGGATTATCAAGACTGGGCAGTGAAGATGGGCTTTTACGATGCGGTCCAACCCTACATCTTCCAGCTTTACGTCGAACCGCTGCGCAAATTCCAAGCGGCGGCAGAGGGTATTGGCGAACGGCAACCGCCCGAACATTTACGTGAGCGGCTCAAGGTCACAATGGATCCACTGCCCATCTGGTATGGCGCGCTGGAGGATGATCAGGTTGATCTGGATGAATACCCCGTCCACGCACTGACCCAACGCCCCATGGCGATGTACCACTCTTGGGGCACGCAAAACGCTTGGCTGCGGCAAATCCACGGGCATAATCCGCTTTATGTGCCGACCAAGATTTGGGAGGCAAATGGCTTTGCAGAAGGCGACTGGGCCAAGGTCAGTTCCGCGCACGGCTCCATCGTTGTGCCGGTGGCACATCAAGCCTCGTTGAACGCCAACACCGTCTGGACATGGAACGCCATCGGTAAACGCAAAGGGGCATGGGCGCTGGATGAAGGGGCGACAGAGGCCACAAAAGGCTTCCTGCTGAACCATCTTATCCACGAATTGCTGCCACCCAAAGGCGACGGTCTGAGATGGGCCAACTCTGATCCCGTCACAGGCCAAGCGGCATGGTTCGACTTGCGCGTGAAGATTGAAAAATCCGCCGTCCCGAATGAAGCACAGCCCGCCATGCCAGCGATCAAATCGCCAGTCGGCAAAGGGCCGAGCGAGCTGGATTGGAAGGTGGGTAAATGACAAACCTCCAAGTCCTCCTGCTAATCGCCGCGTTCCTGACGCTCACTGTGGGCAGCTTCATCTACTACATCGCAACATGGGACGCCGACAAAGAACAACCGATTGGCCAGCTAGCGCCAGCATTCATCGAAGGGGCCGCAACATGACCCAACTGCCACCACTATCCGCCAAAAAACTGGGATTGGTCATTGATCTGGACACCTGCGTCGGCTGTCATGCCTGTGTGGTGTCCTGCAAAGGCTGGAACACGGAAAACTACGGCGCGCCGCTGTCTGACCAACAGGCTTATGGGGCGAACCCCTCGGGCACCTTTCTAAACCGTGTCCATTCATTTGAGGTGCAGCCAGAGCAAGGCGAGGCACAACTGATCCACTTCCCCAAGTCCTGCCTGCATTGCGAGGACGCGCCTTGCGTGACCGTCTGCCCAACCGGGGCGAGCTACAAGCGAACTGAGGACGGGATCGTGCTGGTCAACGAAAGTGACTGCATCGGATGTGGTCTTTGTGCTTGGGCCTGCCCATATGGCGCGCGTGAGCTGGACGCCAAAGAAGGCGTGATGAAGAAATGCACGCTGTGCGTTGACCGTATCTATAACGAAAACCTTCCCGAAGAAGACCGGCAGCCAGCTTGTGTGCGGACCTGCCCTGCAGGTGCGCGCCACTTTGGCGATTTGGGTGATGAAAACAGCGATGTGTCGCAACTGGTCGCCGAACGCGGCGGGTTCGATCTGATGCCCGAACAAGGCACCAAGCCGGTCAACAAATACCTGCCACCGCGTCCCAAGGACGAAATGCCGGAATTTGACGTGCTGGCCCCCTATCTGGAACCTGTCGCCCAAGACGGCAAAGGTTTCGTCGGTTGGCTTGATAAAGCCCTGTCCGCTATGCCCGGAGGAGCAAAATAATGCATCCCGCGAATTCAGTCATTCTTTTCAATACCTTCTCTGGCCTCGGCTTTGGCCTGTTGTTCTGGCTGGGGATGGGCGTCATTGTTCCAACAGGGACAAGCGCATTCATCTGGTTTGCCATCGCCTATCTCTTTGCGGTTGGTGGTTTGATCGCCTCAACCTTCCATCTTGGCCACCCAGAGCGGGCGATCAAGGCGTTCAGCCAATGGAAAACCAGCTGGCTAAGCCGTGAAGGCGTTTGCGCTGTTTTCGCCCTGATCGTCATGGCGATTTATGGCGCGGGGTTGGTCTTTGCCGGCGCGCGGCTTGGCATCACTGGCTTTATCGGCGCGATCGCTTCGCTTGGTGTCGTGTTCACGACATCGATGATTTACACCCAGATGAAGACCGTGCCGCGTTGGCGGCATTGGACAACACCAGCCATGTATCTGATGCTCTCCTTGGGTGGTGGTGCGCTGTTGGCTGGTCAAATCAAGATCGCAGCCGTTCTGCTGATTGCGGGTGGCATCTTGCAGATGTTTGCCTGGGGCAGCGGAGATACACGGTTCAAGGCATCCGGCACCACCATGGAAAGCGCCACTGGACTAGGCCACATTGGCACGGTCCGTGCGTTTGAACCGCCACATACAGGGACCAACTATCTGATGCGTGAATTTATCCATCAGGTGGGTCGCAAGCATGTTGAAAAGCTGCGGATCATTACCATCGGGCTGGCGTTTTTGCTGCCCGTGGTCCTGCTGATCTTGCCGTTCAGCCATGTTTTTGCCGCCCTCGCAGTGGTGAGCCATATCGCAGGTGTGCTGACCTTGCGCTGGCTGTTCTTTGCACAGGCCGAGCATGTGGTTGGACTTTATTACGGCAAGCGTTAAGAGCGTGCGGGTTTCACCCAACTTGCATAGGGTGGGTGAAACCCACCTTGATCAAGGCGCGGCAAGTTTGGAGGTCAATTTGTCCAGGTTCAGCCTCTGATCCGCTGCTCGGTCTCTGCGTCAAAAAGGTAAATCCGGCTCGCATCGATCTCGATCCCGACCGTGGCCCCTTCGTCGCTGCGCACGTCCCCGCGCTCTTCCACAACGATCCGCTCACCGCTCGCGCTGGTCAGATAGGCGAATGATACACCGCCAAGGCTCTCTGTCATCTCGACCGTATGCGTATCACCTGCCGGATCAATCGTGATGTGTTCCGGGCGGGCACCCACGCTAAGCGCCTTTCCCTCATATGCGGCATTGATCATCCCGTCATAAGTGGCCGCGAGGCCGGGGGCCTCTACGGCGCCGCCTTTGGCGGTGCCATTCACAAAATTCATCGCCGGAGAGCCTATAAAGCCCGCCACGAATTTGTTGTCCGGATCACGATACAGATCCATCGGCGCGCCAACCTGTTCGATCACGCCCAAACGCAGCACGACGATCTTATCGGCGAGCGTCATCGCCTCAACCTGATCGTGGGTCACATAGATCATCGTTGCGCCGATTTCTTTATGCAAGCGCGCGATTTCGACCCGCATCTCTACCCGCAATTCGGCATCGAGGTTTGAAAGCGGTTCATCAAACAAGAACACTTCAGGACCACGGACAATCGCACGGCCAATGGACACACGCTGGCGCTGACCACCGGACAAGGCGGCAGGTTTACGTTCGAGATAAGGCTCGAGTTTCAGGATGCGAGTCGCCTCGGCAACCTTTTCTTCGATCTCGGGCTTGGGGTGGCCATTCATTTTCAGGCCGAACCCCATGTTATCCTTCACCGTCATATGCGGATAGAGTGCGTAGGTCTGGAAAACCATGGCCACACCACGCTCTGACGGATCCATGCGGGTCACGTCGCGGGTGCCGATGTTCATCTGGCCTTCGGTTGTTTCTTCCAGACCGGCGACCATCCGCAGCAAGGTGGATTTACCACAGCCCGACGGACCAACAAAAACGCAGAACTCACCGTCTTCAATCTCGAGGTCGATTCCGTGGATGACCTGCACATCGCCGTAGCGTTTGATCACTTTATTCAGCGTAACACCTGACATGGCTTAAATCCTTGTTGCTTCTTTTGTGTGATAGTCGGGGAAGCTCCAGTTCTGGGCCTCCCGAGTAATCTTTGCGGCTGTGTCGCGCAGGATGGGCACATAGGCCTCTAGTCCCGCAAGATTCGTACGGCTGGTGGTGCTCGTCACCGACAGCGCACCCAGCACCCGGCCGGTATCGGTCAGGATCGGCATGGCGACACAGATAATGCCCGGCTCATGCTCTTCCCGATCAAACCCATAACCGTTCTGGCGGATATCGCTGAGTTCCGCGCGGAGCGCTTCAGCGGTATCCAGCGTATGTTCCGTAAAGACATGGAATGATTGCTGTTCGATAACCCTGTCGGCCGTCACTTCATCAAGAAAGGCCATCATGACCTTGCCAACACCAGTACAATAAGCTGGGCCAACCTTGCCCGCCTGACTGTACATCTCAACCGGCTTCCCGGCGTTGCGCTTGTCGATATAAAGCACCTGTGCGGCATCAAGCTGGGCCAAATGCACGGTCTCACCGACCGCATTGCTGAGCGCATCAATATGCGGGCGGGCAACCGGAGCCAGAGTTGATTGATCCCATGCGGCATGGGCAAGACGCACCAAACGCAGGCCCGGACTATAGGTCTGTCGTTCGGGGTTATACGCCAACATGCCCTGATTGGTCAGGGTTTGCACAAACCGATAGAGCGTTGGCTTGGGGAAATCTGATTGCGAAAGCAGTTCACCAAAGCGCACAGGACGGCCGAAAGCCGCCACTTGATCAAGCACTTCGAGTGCTTTGCCGACTGTGCCGTCACCGGTCACTCGTCCCATCCGTCCTCCCTGCGTCGATTGAGGCTTTTGACACCAGTCTCCTCGCCGGTGCTACCTTCGACTGTTGACAAGGCTAGCCGAGTCACGGTTTAGTATCAACATCCAAAACCAAGTTTCAAATAATGAGACTAGTTTTTCACGGAAGCATACTGGGAGGAAACCATGCATTCCATTTTGAAGACGTCGCTTGCGGCGTTGGTCGCTGCTGGCGTTACGGCGTCCCCGGCTGCCGCTGACGGCCACGCGCTGTCGGGCGAACTCAATATCATCTCTGACATGTCCAACCCTGCGCCGCGCGCAGTGATGGAAGGTATGGTCGAAGATTTCGACGCATTGCATCCTGAGCTTGAGGTCAACCTGACAATCGTTGATCGCGAAGCATGGAAAACACAGATCCGCAACGCGCTGGGCGCAAACCCACCAGACGTTGTGAACTGGTATGCGGCAAACCGCATGCGTCCATATGTTGACGCGGGCCTCTTTGCAGATATCTCTGACCTTTGGGCGGAACCCGAGTTCGAAGCACTGTCATCCACCAAAGGTGCGATGACACTCGACGGTGCTCAGTGGGGCGTGCCTTACACATACTACCAATGGGGTGTTTACTACCGCAAAGACATCTTTGAAGAGTATGGCCTGAACGAACCTTCCAACTGGGACGAAGAGAAAGCCAACTGCCAGACACTGCTGGACAATGGCGTCAAGTGCTACACCATCGGCACCAAGTTCCTTTGGACTGCTGGCGGCTGGTTTGACTACATCAACTCGCGCACAAACGGCTATGACTTCCACGTCGCACTGGCCCGTGGCGAGATTGAATGGACAGACGACCGTGTCCGTCAGACATTCGCCAACTGGCGTGAGCTGATCGACATGGGCGCGTTCATTGACGATCACCAGACTTACAGCTGGCAAGAAGCCCTGCCGTTCATGGTTAACGGTGAAGCTGCGTCATACCTGATGGGTAACTTCTCTGTTGCGGCGTTCCGCGACGGTGGCCTGACAGATGATCAGCTGGACTTCTACCAGTTCCCAGTGATCAACCCTGACGTTGACTATGCAGAAGATGCGCCAACAGATACGTTCCACATCGCATCTGGCGCACAGAACATGGACGCCGCCAAAGAGTTCTTGCGTTTTGTGACATCTGCTGACGTTCAAACCGAAATCAACTCCGGTTCTGGTCTGGGTCAGCTGCCCGTGAACGCAAACGCGTCGATTGATGACGACAAATTCCTTAAAGAGGGTTTTGATATGCTGTCCGGCAATGCTGGTGGCGGTATCATGCAGTTCTTTGACCGCGACTTTGACGCGGAAATGGCATCTGTCGGCATGGAAGGCCTGCAAGAGTTCATGGTGTTCCCAGACAATCTGGATGACATCCTGGGCCGTCTCGAAGAGACACGTCAGCGTATCTATAACTAAAACGTAGCGGTGGGCTTCACCCACCCTACCAACGCACCCACCCTCACGTAGGGTGGGTGCAACCCACATCGCCCAGCCCATCTTTAAGATCATGTAGTCTTTGACATGTGCTGTCCGCAAGGGAGACAAATCCATGGCAACCGCTGCACCAACCCGAAGCTGGTATAAGCGCAATGAGATTGCGATTACGCCGTGGCTTTTCCTGCTGCCCGCGATGATCTTTTTCGCGGTCTACGTGATCATCCCCATCGGCCAGTCCTTCTGGATCTCGCTTCATGACTGGGACGGTTTGGGCGAAAAGACATGGGTTGGCACAGCCAACTATGAACGTCTGCTTGGCATTGGCGACCAGAACATGGACCGTAAGTTTACGGTCTCGTTCTGGAACAACCTCAAATGGCTGATCCTCTACCTGCTGGCGATCCCTGCCGGTCTGTTTATTGCGCTGTTCCTGAACCAGACAGTGACGGGCATCCGCTTTTACAAGTCCATGTTCTTTTTCCCCTTTGTGATCAGTCAGGTTGTGGTTGGTCTGGTGTTCAGCTGGTTCTATCTGCCCCGCGAAGGCTTGCTGAATGCTGTCCTCGCCGTCTTTGGCGCGGGTCCGGTGAACATCCTGGGTGATCCAACACTTGCCACTTACGGCATCATCGCCGCAGGTCTCTGGCCGCAGACGGCCTATTGCATGATCCTTTATTTGACTGGCCTGAACGCGGTTGACCCCGAACAGGTCGAGGCGGCGCGGCTTGACGGGGCCAAGGGGCACAAGATGCTTTGGTATGTGATCCTGCCACAGCTCAAGCCTGCGACCTTCATCGCCTTCGTGGTGACGATCATTGGCGCGCTGCGGTCGTTCGACCTGATCAGCGTCATGACAAACGGCGGGCCGTTCGGTTCCACACGGGTCCTGTCCTTCTATATGTTCGAAGAATCTCTGTCGGAATTTGGGTTCCGTATGGGTTATGGCGCCGCGATTGCTGTGGTCCTGTTCTTCCTCATGCTGGGGTTCATCACCTATTTTCTCTACTCCATGTACCGTGACGAAAAGGGAGCGCACTGATGTTTCCAACTCCGCTCGAAAAAACCTCGCGCCGGTGGCAGATCTCCTATCAGGTTCTTTTGCCGCTAATGCTGATCATCTGGCTACTGCCTCTGATCGCGGTCGCCAACTTCTCGATCAAGCCAGAGGCCGATTTCGTCAACGGCAACTATTGGGGCATCCCCAGTAGCTTTGATGCGTTTTCCAACTACGGCAAGGTATTCTTTGAATCCAACATGCCACGGTATCTTTGGAATTCGCTCTTCATTACAATTCCGACCGTGATCGGTGCCGTGGCACTGTCTTGCATGGCCGGTTTTGCGTTGGGAATTTACAAGTTCCGCAGCAACCTGTTGATCTTCTTCATCTTCATCGCGGGTAACTTTGTACCTTTCCAGATCCTCATGGTGCCAGTGCGCGACCTGACTGTGAACATGAACCTCTACGATACCAAGACAGGTCTCGTGTTGTTCCACATCGCCTTCCAGACCGGGTTCTGTACGCTGTTTATGCGTAACTTCATTCGCGCCCTGCCGTTCCCATTGATTGAAGCGGCGCGCGTCGAAGGCATCTCGGAATGGCGCATCTTCCTGTTTGTGGTCCTGCCGCTGATGAAGCCTGCGCTGGCCGCGTTGGCCGTGCTGATCTTTACCTTCATCTGGAACGATTACTTCTGGGCTGTCGTGCTGACCCAAGGACCAACAGCGCAACCTGTCACCGCCGGGATCACCGAGTTCAACTCGCAGTTCCGTGCCGCCTATCACCTAATGAGTGCTGGTTCCATCGTGGCTGCTTTGCCACCTGTCGCCATGTTCTTTTTGATGCAGAAACACTTTATCGCGGGCCTCACCCTCGGAGCTGTAAAGTAAGCGACCATGAACAGAACCTATCGCATCGACGATGGCCGCCAGACACTTGTGCTGGCGGCGCGAAACGACCGTCTGCCCGAGACGGTTTATTGGGGGGCGACGCTTCCCGATGATGAAAACCTCGACACATTGCACGCCGCACATGCCATTGATGTCACTGGCGGTATGCTGGACGAAAACCCTGATCTGTCGATCTGCCCAGAGGCCACCCGCAGCTTTCCGGGCCAACCCGGCCTGATCGTGCGAGACACCGACGGGACGCCATTGCTGCCCAAATTCTGTTTTGAGAATGCCGAACAGAACGGCACGCTGGAGCTGACATACGCGGACAAGGCCAACGGTCTGACCCTGACCGTCAGTTTTATCAGCGATCACGATACCCATACGATCACCTGCCAGACCACACTGGACGCAACGCGCCCTGTGCATCTGCATTGGCTCGCCGCTCCTGTTCTTCCCGGCCCACAACAATCAGACGAGATGATCGACGTGTCCGGCCGTTGGTGCGGTGAATTCCAACTATCGCGCACCGCTTGGGCGCCCGGCATGCGCTACCGCGAAAACCGCACAGGGCGCACGGGGCACGAACACTTTCCCGGTCTGATCATCCCGTGCCGTGGTGCGACCAACACCACGGGCGAAGCTTACGCGTTTCACTATGGCTGGTCCGGTGGTCACAAGATGATCGCAGAAGAACTGCAGGATGGGCGCCGCCAAATCCAATGGGGCCACGCCGCCCGGATGGAAACGGAACCAGCGACGCAGTTCAAAACTGCACCGCTTTACATTGTCTATTCAGACACAGGTCTGAACGGCTGTGCGGTATCCTTCCAACGGCATCTGCGCGACCGGGTGGTGACTTGGCCAAAGCCTGACGCGCCTCGCCCGGTACACTACAACTGCTGGGAGGCGGTCTATTTCGATCACAAGCTGCCAGTGCTGACAGACATCGCCGACCGCGCCGCAGCGCTTGGGGCTGAACGCTTCGTCCTTGATGACGGTTGGTTCGGCAACCGCGATGACGATACGCGCAGCCTGTCGGACTGGACAGTTGATCCACGCAAATACCCCGACGGGTTACACCCGCTGATCACACATGTGCATGGCCTTGGCATGACATTCGGCATCTGGTTCGAACCGGAAATGATCAACGAAGACAGCGACATCCACCGCGCTAATCCGCATTGGGTCTTCGGGGCCGAGAATCAGACATTGGGACGGCAGCAAAAGGCGCTTAACATGGCGCTGCCAGAGGTACGCGATTTCCTTTATGACCGCATGTCAGCGATCCTACGGGACCACGACGTCGACTACATTAAATGGGACCACAACCGAGTGCTACCGATGCCCGATGCAGCGCAAACACGCGGGTCATATGCATTGATCGACCGGCTGCGCGCTGACTTCCCGCATGTAGAGATTGAAAGCTGTGCCTCCGGTGGAGGACGCATCGACCTTGGCATTTTGCAACGCACGCAACGGGTCTGGCTGTCCGACAGCAATGATGCGTTGGAACGCCTACGTATTCAGCATGACGCAGCGCTGTTTCTGCCTCTTTCAGTCACCGGAAGTCACGTCGGCCCGCGCCATTGCCATACGTCAGGGCGCAACCTTGATATCTCTTTTCGGGCCTGGGTTGCCGCCCAGCGCCACATGGGGTTTGAGATGGACCCGCGCGAGTTGGACGAGGTTGAAACGGCTGTACTGACCGAAGTGACAACCTGGTGGAAGCATAACCGCGACTGGATGCAAAAGGCTGATATCCTGCGCTTGGACAGCGCCGACCCGGCGGTTTTGGCCGAACAGCAACTGGCGCGTGAAAAGGACCGCTTTGTGGTCTTTGCAGGCAAGGCCGCCACCAGTTCGCAGATCTCGCCGCGTCCTTTGCGGCTGACCGGGCTTGACCCTGATGCGACGTATCGGATCAATCTTGCCAATCGCAATGCGTTGCACCGTTTGTCACGCGGCACCACCGCATTGAAAACAGATGCATTGGAACTGTCCGGAACCTATCTGATGCATCACGGTGTTACCTTGCCGTGGTCCTTCCCCGAACGGATGTGGGTGCTCGAAGGAACACGGCTATGACCGCCACGTTCCATGATCTTGATGGGGCATCTGTCTTTATCACCGGCGGAGGCAACGGTATCGGTGCTGCGCTGACCGATGGTTTTTTGGCGCAAGGGGCCAAGGTCACGTTTGTCGGGCGCTCTGATGCCTCTGCCTTTGTGGATGAGATGGCAGACAAGCACGGGCGTCGTCCGCTGTTTATCCAATGCGATATCACCGATACCGGCGCCTTGCAGGCGGCGATGGATCAGACAGTCGCCACCTATGGCGGGCTGCTCGCGTTGGTTAACAATGCCGCCAACGACATGCGCTATAATGCGATGCAGATCACACCAGCGATTTGGGATGACATGCAAGCGGTCAACTTCAAGGCGTACTTCTTTGCATGTCAGAAAGCGGCCGCACTGATGGGCGAAGGCGGGTCGATCATCAACTATTCCTCGATCTCCTATTTGATGGGTGCAGCAGGCATGGCGCCCTACGTCAGCGCAAATGCAGGCATCATGGGCATGACCCGCGCGCTGGCCCGCGAATGGGGGCCAAAGGGTATCCGCGTCAACGCCATCGCACCCGGCTGGGTCTTTACCGAAAAGCAAGAAAGCCAATGGGCAACGCCAGAAGCGAAAACCGCTTTTTTGGAAAAACAATGCCTGAAGAACTTTATCCAGCCGTCCGATATGGTAGGTGGAACGCTCTTTCTGGCCTCGGATACGTCGGCAATGATGACCGGCCAGACACTCGTGATTGATGCAGGCGTAGTAGGCACCGGATGAGCGATAGCACGATCAAAGCCAATTGGATCGCCGTAGATTGGGGCACCAGCAACATGCGTGCTTGGGCGATGTCTGCTTCGGGCACCGTGCTGGCCGAGGCGTGTTCGGACAAGGGCATGGGCCAGCTGTCGCAAGATCAGTTCGAGGGCGTCTTGCTGGATGTTGTCGGCGACTGGATTGCAGGACCGACCACCATCGTTGCTTGTGGCATGGTCGGCTCACGGCAAGGCTGGGTCGAGGCACCCTATGCCGCCGTGCCCTGCCCCACGATCCCCGATGGATTTGCCCACGCCGTGACGCGCGACGCAGCCCTTTCGGTCCATGTCATTCCCGGCATCAAACAGATGAACCCCGCCGACGTGATGCGCGGTGAAGAAACCCAGATCAGCGGGTTTCTGGCGCGGAACCCCAATTGGGACGGGGTCATTTGCCTGCCCGGCACCCATACCAAATGGGCCCATATCAGCGCCCAGGAGGTCGTCAGCTTTCAAACCTTCATGACCGGAGAGCTTTTTGCGACCATCGCGGAGCAGACGGTCCTACAGCACTCCATAGCGGTTGATGGCTGGGACAAGGACGCCTTTCTTGCGGGTTTGGATACGGCCTTGGCCCGCCCCGAGCGGCTGGCCAGCCGCCTGTTTTCGCTGCGCGCAGAAGGCCTGCTGCACGGCTTGGACGGCGCATCTGCGCGGGCGCGGCTGTCGGGGCTGTTGATCGGGGCAGAGCTTGCAGGTTCAAAACCCTATTGGCTGGGCCAGCAGATCGCCGTGATCGGCGATAGCGGCCTTTCCAGGCTCTATGTCGATGCTCTGGCCACCCAAGGCGCGCCTGCAACACAGGTGAATGCAACCTCCGTCACGCTTGCGGGTTTGACGGCGGCTTATCAACGTTTGAAAGGATAACCCATGGATCGTCCGCTGATCGCCATCCTGCGCGGGATCACTCCGGATGAGGCGGTCCCCATTGCGGCCGCCTTGATCGATGCGGGCATTACCCAGATCGAGGTGCCGCTCAACTCGCCTGATCCATTTGATAGTATCAAGGCCATGGCGGACGCGCACGGCAATGACGCGCTGATTGGCGCGGGCACCGTCCTGTCGGTTGAAGATGTCGGGCGGGTTGCCCAAGTTGGTGGCAAGCTGATCGTCTCACCCAACTATGACCAGCGAGTGATCGTCGCCACCAAAACCGCAGGCATGCAAAGCTGGCCGGGCGTGATGACCCCCACCGAGTGTTTTGGCGCGCTCAAGGCCGGTGCCGATGGGCTAAAGATTTTTCCGGCCAGCCTGATAGGCCCCGAAGGGATCAAAGCTATCCGCGCGGTGCTGCCCAAGGGCACGCAGGTTTATGCGGTTGGCGGCGCAGGAGCTGACAACTTCGCTGAATGGATGGCGGCCAGTGCAGATGGCTTTGGTATTGGCTCTGCTCTTTACAAACCGGGGCTTTCTGTGGACGAAGTCACGGCACGCGCCCGCGACATAGTTGCGGCATACGACGCGGCGGCCTCATGATATTTGACGAAAAGCAATGTCAGTTGGGCGAGGGGCCATTGTGGCACCCTGTGCGCAAGGAACTCTTTTGGTTCGATATTCTGGGTAAACGCCTGCACAGCAAGGCGCGGCACTGGGATTTTGACGACTACGTCAGTGCCGCTGGATGGATCGACGACAACAATCTGCTTGTCGCGACGAGCAATGCAATCCGTCATCTTGACCTGACTACCGGCAACCACGGCGTTGTGGTGCCGTTGGAAGATGACAACCCCATCACGCGCTCAAACGATGGGCGCGCCGACCCACAGGGCGGGTTCTGGATTGGTACAATGGGGATTGAAGCAGAGCCTAAGGCAGGGGCAATCTACCGCTTCTACAAAGGCGCGTTGCGCAAGCTCTACGCGGATATCACGATTTCAAACGCGATCTGTTTCGCGCCTAACGGCAAGACGGCCTATTTCACTGACACCCCCACACAAATGATCATGCGCGTCGCGCTGGACGCTGACGGCTGGCCCTGCGCGGAACCTACCGTGCACATTGATCTACGCGGCACGGACTTTCGCCCGGACGGGGCGGTCGTGGATGCCACGGGCAACCTGTGGAACGCGCAATGGGGGGTTGGCCGCGTGGCTGGTTATGGACCAGATGGAAGCTTTTTTGAAAGTTTCAGCTTTGCAGCAAAACAAACCTCCTGCCCGGCCTTTGGGGGGAATGACCTGACGACACTCTATTGCACCTCTGCCGCTGTCGGCGTGAAAGGTACTGAACAGGGCAAAACATTTGCCACCCAAACCCGCTACACTGGACAGGCCGAGCACCGGGTGATCCTGTAGCTAGCAGACACCCTTGTCTCAACGTGGCCCAAAACGCAAAAAGGACTGCCATGAAACGCACGCTTGGCGTTTGCTATTATCCTGAACATTGGCCCGAGGACCAATGGACGAGCGATGCCGCCCAAATGGTCGCGACCGGCCTGACATGGGTGCGCATTGGTGAATTCGGCTGGAGCCGGATGGAACCGACACCCGGCAATTTTACATGGGATTGGCTAGACCGGGCGATTGCAGTGCTGGGCGATGCGGGGCTGAAGGTCATCCTTGGCACACCGACCGCCACCCCACCGCGCTGGATGGTGGACAAGCACCCCGATATGCTTGCCGTTGACGCAGAAGATCGCCCGCGCAAGTTCGGCTCGCGCCGCCACTATGATTTCAGCCACCTTGGCTATCGCGAGGAATGCCGTCGGATTGCCGAAATCATGGGCCAGCGGTACGGCAAGAACCCGCATGTGCTCGCTTGGCAGATCGACAATGAATATGACTGCCACGATACCACACTCAGCTACTCTGACGCCGCCCGGACGGGCTTTCAGGATTGGCTGGCGCAACGCTATCAAAGCTGCGATGCGCTGAACCGCGCTTGGGGCAATGTGTTCTGGTCAATGGAATACGACAGTTTTGATCAGATCGACCTGCCGAACCTGACCGTGACCGAACCCAACCACCCCCATCAGCTGGCCTTCCGGCGTTACAGCTCTGATCAGGTGGTGGCCTTTAACAAGGCGCAGGCGGATGCTTTGCGCAAATACACCTCTGCCCCGCTGATCCACAACTACATGGGCCGGATCATGACCTTTGATCATTGGAAGGTCGGGGCCGATCTGGATGTGGCGTCATGGGACAGCTACCCAATTGGATTTCTGTCGGACAGACTTGAAGGCACACCCGCATTCAAACAAGCTTTCCTGCGGCAAGGCCATCCCGACAACCAAGCCTTTCACCACGACCTGTATCGCGCCGTGGGTAAAACCCGTTTGTGGGTGATGGAACAGCAGCCCGGCCCAGTAAACTGGGCGCCCTACAACCCTGCCCCCTTGCCCGGTATGGCGCGGCTTTGGGCGTGGGAGGCCTTTGCTCATGGGGCAGAAACCGTCTGCTATTTCCGTTGGCGGCAGGCGCCTTTCGCGCAAGAACAAATGCACGCAGGTCTATTGCGCCCTGACAGTGCGCCTGCGCCCGCCTTGGCCGAGGCAAGAAAGGTGGCCGATGAAATCGAAACACTTGCAGAGGTCGGAACCGCACAGGCGCAGGCTGCACTGGTGTTGGACTATGAAAGCGCCTGGGCTTGGGATGCCCAGCCCCAAGGTGCCGATTTTGAGATGTTCCGTTTGGCCTTTGCCGCCTATTGCGCGATGCGCCGGGCGGGGCTGAACATTGATATCTTGCCGCCGGATGCCGGCGATCTTTCTGCCTACAAACTGGTGATGGCACCGGGGATCATGAAACTGTCCGATCCATTGCGGCAGGCGCTTGCCGCTTTCAAGGGCATTGCTCTGGTAGGCCCGCGCACCGACACAAAGACTGATGAACTCAGCATCCCTTCCCCGCTTGGCCCCAACCTGTCCGGCGCAGACGTTACTATCAGCCTGACCGAAAGCATGCCCCCAGATGACGCCGTCCCGCTGCAAGGCGGCGGGCAATTCGTGCATTGGTTCGAGCATCTTGAAGGTGACGCGGAGGTCTTCGTCACGACAGCCAGCGGGCAGCCTGCTGTGATGGGTAGCGCCAATCTGCGCTACCTTGCCGGTTGGCCTGATCCGGCCACTTTTGATCAAATCATTGCTGACGTTTGCACTGAATCGAGCCTGACTGCGCACAGCCTACCCGACGGCCTGCGTATCCGTGACACCGCAACCCATCGGTTTGTCTTTAACTACGCCGATCATCCGCAGGACTGGCAGGGAACGGAAATTCCAGCCGCAGGCGTGCATTGGGAAACCCTTTGATGGCATATTTTGGCACAACGCAGAACGGCAAAGATGTCGAAAAGATAACAATCGCTGCGGGCGATCTGACGGTCAGTGTCCTGACCTTCGGTGCCATCGTTCAAGAGGTGCGTCTGTCTGACGTCCCACATGGCCTCGCGCTTGGGTCGGACAAATTGCAAGACTACGAAACCACCATGGGGTATTTCGGCGCGATTGTCGGCCCCATTGCCAACCGGATCAGCAATGCACGGGTGCGGCTGGACGGCATGATGTATGAGCTGGAGCGCAATGAAAACGGCGCAGTCCACCTGCACTCTGGGTCGGAGGGCGTGCATCGCTCGGTCTGGCAGGTCGCAGTGCAAACGGCCGATAGCGTGACGTTGGCACTGAACCTACCTGACGGCGCAGCCGGACTGCCGGGACAACGCGATATTCGGGTGACCTATCAGGTCAGCGCGCCCGCAACGCTGACCATGTCCATTGATGGTAATACCGATGCCGCAACTTGTATGAACTTTGCCAGCCACATCTATTGGAACCTTGATGGTGCCGAAAACTGGGACGGGCATAAGTTACAAATCGCGGCGGATCACTATCTGCCCGTTGATGCACGTACCTGCCCGACAGGAGAGATTGCGCCGGTCGCGAGTACCGCCATGGATTTTCGCCAAGGCAGCGCGCCACACATTTGCGCACCCGATCTGGACCATAACTTCTGCCTGTCAGACGGCAGGCAGACGCTCCGCGACGTGCTGTGGCTGACCGGAAGGTCTGGTCTGTGTATGACTGTGGCCACGACAGAAGCGGGCATGCAAATCCATGATGCGGCCACCTCGCAGAGGCCGGGCAAACCCTGCTACGAGGGGCTAGTGATCGAGCCGCAGGCGTGGCCCGATGCACCCAATCACAGGGGCTTTGGGTCGATCGCCGTGACCGAAGATCAACCTTACGCCCAAGTGACTCGCTGGCGCTTCACGCGTTAGCGCTACACTCTTCGAAAAGCTGCTGCTCCGCGGACCATCTGGTCCGCGCTTTGTTGTCGCACCCCCCTAAACTATGCTGCAATGCAGCTATATCAGGACTAGGATATCACAGCCTGAAAACAGAGGCGCCTTATGGAACTCGAAACATTGCTGCTGTCGCGCATCCAATTCGCGGCCAACATTTCATTCCACATTCTGTTCCCGACAATTACGATCGCCCTGGGTTGGGTTCTGCTGTTCTTCAAGCTGCGCTACAACCGCACCCGCGAAGAGCGTTGGATGGAAGCCTATCGTTTTTGGGTCAAAATCTTTGCTTTATCCTTTGCGATGGGCGTTGTGTCAGGGATCACCATGTCATTCCAGTTCGGCACCAACTGGCCGGGCTTCATGGAGAAAGTGGGCAATATTGCGGGGCCACTTCTGGCCTATGAGATCCTGACCGCATTCTTCCTCGAAGCGGTGTTCCTCGGTATCATGCTTTTTGGGTTCAGCCGCGTGCCCAACTGGCTGCACACCATGGCGACATTCCTTGTGGCCTTCGGCACCATGATGTCAGCCTTCTGGATTATCGTGCTGAATTCGTGGATGCACACGCCTCAAGGGTTCGAGATGATCGATGGAGTGGCTTATGCGACCGACTGGTCCGCCATCATCTTCAATCCATCCATGCCGTACCGCTTTACTCATATGGTCTTGGCCAGTTTCCTGACCGTCAGCTTCCTGATTGCAGGTGTCAGTGCGTTCCGTTGGCTGATTGGCGGCCGTACCGAAGGGGTACGGGTTGCGCTAAAAACGGCTATCTTTGCGGCAGCCGTATTGATTCCGGTGCAAGTTCTGGTCGGGGATTTTCACGGCCTGAACACCAAGGAATACCAGCCCGCCAAGGTGGCGGCGATGGAAGGCAACTGGGAAACCGAAACCGGCGTTCCTTTGATCCTTTTTGCCCTTCCCGACCAAGAAGCCCGTGAAAACCGGCTTGAGATCAGTATTCCAAAATTGGCCTCATTCATCCTGACCCACGACTGGAACGGCGAAGTAAAAGGTCTCAATGACTTTGTGACCGAAGATGGCGAAGTGCTTCACCCACGTGTTTCTCTTGTGTTCTGGTCGTTCCGGGTGATGGTTGGCACCGGGCTATTGATGCTGCTGGTAAGCTGGTCCGCCGCCTATCTGATCATGCGCCGCAAACGTGGCGTTGAAGGGTTGCCCAAGCCAATGCTTTATGGGCTGGTTACCATGAGCTTCAGTGGCTGGCTCGCCACGCTGGCCGGCTGGTACATAACCGAGATCGGGCGACAACCTTGGCTGGTCCACGGGGTGATGACCACGAAAGAGGCTGTGGGCGACGTGCCAGCACCTTTGGTGCTGTCCACGTTAATCGCCTATCTGGCGGTCTATGCCGCACTTCTGGCCGCCTATATCTTCGTCATCTTCTACCTGGCGCGAAAAGCGGCACGTGGCGAAGACATTGGCACACGCGTCGCACCGTCACCGACAGCGGCCCCCAAATCCACGCCAGCGGAGTAACAAGATGACTTATTTTGGCGATCCAACCATCTGGCTGCCCTTTGTCTTTGCAGCCCTAATGGGCGTCTCAATCCTGATCTACGTGGTTTTGGACGGGTTTGATCTGGGGGTTGGGGTTCTGTTTCCCTTCGCAAATGACAACGAAAAGGACCGAATGATCGCCTCCATCGGGCCGTTCTGGGACGCAAATGAAACGTGGCTAGTGCTGGCCGTTGGTCTGCTGCTGGTGGCTTTTCCTTCGGCGCATGGGGCGATCTTGACGGCGCTGTATCTGCCCGTGGCGATTATGCTGATCGGGTTAATCCTGCGCGGCGTCGCGTTTGAGTTCCGTGCCAAGGCCCCCGCCCCACACAAGCGCCTGTGGAATAACGCGTTCTTTACAGGCTCACTCATGACCTCACTCAGCCAAGGTTTCATGTTGGGTATGTATGTGATGGGGCTTGAGTGGAGCTGGATCAACATCGCCTTCGCGATGCTGACAGCCCTGTTCCTGACAGTCGGATATAGCTTTATTGGTGCGACCTGGGTGATCCACAAGACATCGGACGCCTTGCAGATCAAAGCCGTCGAGTGGGCTAAGGGCGGTATCTGGGGGCTGGTGCTGGGGATCGGGGCAATATCACTGGCAACACCTTTTGTAAGCACCCGCATCTTTGACAAATGGTTCAGCTGGCCCGAAGCGCTTTACCTGTCACCGCTCCCGATCCTCTCGGCGTCGCTGGTGTTTTGGCTCTGGTCAATGCTGCGCAAAATGCCCTACGCAGGGGACCGTCGGTCATGGCAGCCTTTTGCGGCGGCGACGGTGCTATGGGTGATGGCATTTGGAGGGATGGCATATAGTTTCTACCCCTATGTGGTGCCCGAGCAGATCACGATCTATGAGGCGGCGAGCGCGCCAGAGAGCCTGTTCATCATCCTGATCGGCACATGCATCGTTTTGCCAACAATCATGGGATATACGATCTTGTCCTACGTTATTTTCCGGGGCAAAGCGACCGAGCTGCGCTACGACTAGGCGTGGGTGGGTCTCGACCCACCTTACTTGGCCAACAGTTGCGACACGTAAGGTGGGTTTTAACCCACCTGACCCGCAGAATCGGTTTGACAGCCCAGCCCCCATTGCGTAACCCGTCGCTCGTGGAATGGCGCGGTAGCTCAGTTGGTTAGAGCGAACGACTCATAATCGTTAGGTCGGGAGTTCAAATCTCCCCCACGCCACCACCAAACCTCCGTCAGATATAGCCGACTGCCCGACTAACGGGCGTTTGGCTGCGCCAAGCCACCCTCAGTGCGGGAGTTCATATCTCCCCTACGCCACCACCACTTTCCCCGCGCTCAATATGCCGCTAGCGTCTCGCCACCACTATTGGGGAATAGCTATGTCCGTTCTTGACCAAATCGCCGCAGCCATCGGCAAAGACCGTATTCTGACAGGTGCAGACGCTGCCCCCTATGGCAAGGACTGGACCGGCGCCTATACATCCTCACCGCTGGCCGTCCTGCGCCCGGCAAGCACCGCAGAAGTCTCTGCCATCCTCAAGATCGCCAACGACACCGACACACCCGTTGTGCCCGCCTCTGGCCGCACAGGCCTGACAGGCGCAACCTTGGCCGAAGCCGCGTTGATGGTCTCGGTTGAACGGCTCAACACGATCTCTGACATCAACGTCGCAAGTCAAACAGCCACCGTTGGCGCCGGTGTCATCCTGTCAAACCTGCACGACGCGGCAGCAGCCCATGATCTGATCTTCCCACTCACCCTTGGCGCACGTGGTTCTGCCATGATCGGCGGCCTGCTCTCCACCAATGCAGGGGGCTCGAACGTCGTACGCTACGGCAGCACGCGCGGGCTGTGTCTGGGGCTTGAAGTTGTCATGGCCGACGGGCGGATCATGAACTTGATGAGCGAGCTGCACAAAGACAACTCCGGTCTTGATCTACGTAATCTGATCATCGGGGCAGAAGGAACATTGGGTATCATCACAGCCGCTGTGCTGAAACTGCGCCCTAAACCACAGGCCTATGCAACGGCCATGGTGGCAGTGCAGTCCTTGCCCTCAGCACTCGACCTGCTGCACAAGCTGCAAAGTGCCACAGGCGGCGGGGTCGAGGCTTTTGAATACATGCCGCGAAGCTACATCGATAAACACCACGAACTTTTCCCCGATGTGCCGCCTCCGTTTGAAGCCGCTTATGGCGTCAATATCATGATCGAAGTGGCTGCCACAATGGCCCGCGATGCAGTGCCATCAGATGACGGCAGCCTGCCCGTTGTAACCATGCTGGAAAACACGCTGGGGGCAATGCTCGACGACGGCACCGTGCTTGATGCGGTCATCGCCCAGAACGAGGCCCAGCGCCGCGACATCTGGAAACGGCGCGAAGACGCTGGCGAGGTCGCCTTCTTTGGCGGCGTCTTCGTCAATACCGACGTGGCCGTGCCGCTGGACAAGGTCGCAACTTTTGAGGACATGCTGACCCCGCGCATCAAGGCGATTGATCCCGACGCCTGCGAAGTCATCGTGGCCCATCTGGGCGACGGTAACATTCACCACACCAGCTATATCAGCCGCAACGATCCTGATGCGATGGATGCTTTGGTCGAAGCGGTCGAGGATGTGGTGCAAGAACTGGGCGGTTCATTCAGCGCCGAACACGGGATCGGCGTGTCAAAACTGGAAACCATGAAGCGGCGGAAAGATCCGGTCGCATTGGATGTGATGCGGGCGATCAAAGCGGCACTTGATCCCAAAGGCATCCTGAATCCCGGCAAGGTGATCCCGCCCGCCTGAGCAAGAAAATTCGAGAATTTTCTTGCGTAGATAGAAGGAATTTCGGCGAAATTCCTTCGCTGCCTAGAAAAAATCCGGCCCGGCTTGCGCCAAAAGCGTCGCAGCCATCGCGCGGCCCATCTCGGCCCCATCAGCAATGGCCCCGGTCATATCATCTTTGAACACCTCAGTGCCATCGGTGCGCAATATTTCTCCACGCAGCCGCAACGATCCACCATCCAGATCCGCCAACCCGCCAATTGGCGTCTCACAAGACCCATCTAAATGCGCAAGAAACGCGCGCTCCGCGGCCAGCCGCTGGCCTGTTGGGCCGTCATGGATGGCCTCCAGCATGCCCGCCGCGCGGCTGTCATCGCCACGTCGCTCGATACCAATGGCCCCTTGGGCCACCGCAGGCAGCATATCCTCTGGTGCTATGGCCGTGCGCGGCACATCCGTCATGTCCAAACGGTTCAGCCCCGCCATCGCCAGAAATGTCGCCTCGGCCACACCATCACTCAATTTCTTCAACCGGGTCTGCACATTGCCACGAAATTCCACGATATTCAGATCAGGGCGCTTGGCCAAAAGCTGCGAACGGCGACGCAATGACGAGGTGCCGACAGTAGCCCCCTGCGCCAGATCATCCAAACCTTTGGCACTCAGCGACACAAAGGCATCACGCACATCTTCACGCGGCAGATAAGTGTCCAGCAGCAATCCACCGGGCTGTTCTACAGGCATGTCCTTCATCGAATGCACAGCAATATCGATAGATCCGTCCAGCAGCGCCTCTTCGATCTCGCGGGTGAACAAACCCTTGCCCCCGATCTCTTTCAACGGTCGGTCCTGAATGGCATCCCCAGTCACCTTGATGATGCAAATCTCAAAGACGCTTTCGGGCAAATCAAATGCAGCCATCAGCCTTGCGCGGGTCTCATACGCCTGCGCTAAGGCCAAGGGCGATCCACGAGTCCCGATGTTGAATGGTGACGCGGGGGTGGGCAGAGTCAATGTCATGAGACGACTGTTAGACCTGTCAACCTAACCTGACAACTCCCTTGACATGATTGCATCCAACTGGGACCACGCAGGTAACAAAAAGGACTTCTCATGGCGCAGCAAAAAACCATCCTCCGGGCACTCGCAGGCGAAACACTTGCCACCCCGCCGATTTGGATGATGCGTCAGGCCGGGCGGTATCTGCCCGAGTATAAGGCGACGCGCGCGCAGGCCGGTGATTTCCTGTCGCTCTGCTACAATCCAGAGCTTGCAGCAGAGGTCACACTGCAACCCATCCGCCGCTATGGCTTTGATGCTGCTATTCTTTTTGCCGATATTCTGCTGTTGCCGCAGGCCTTGGGTGCGGACCTGTGGTTCGTCACTGGCGAAGGCCCGCGCCTGTCCACGATCACTTCGGCTGACGAGCTGGCCAAGCTCAAACCAACTGACGCCATCCACGACACGCTCAACCCCGTTTACGAGACGGTCAAAATACTGTCGCGCGAACTGCCCAAAGAGACGACGCTCATCGGGTTCGCAGGCGCGCCATGGACGGTCGCGACCTATATGATCGCCGGGCAAGGCACCCCAGATCAGGGTCCAGCCCATGCGCTCAAAGCTGAGAACCGCCCGGTGTTTGAAGGGATCATTGACCAACTGACCGAAGGCACCATCGCCTATCTGTCAAAACAGATCGAGGCGGGTGCGGAATGCGTCAAACTCTTCGACAGTTGGGCCGGATCGCTGCAAGGCGATGACTTCACCAACTTCTCAATCAAGCCGATGCAACGGATCACGGCAGCGCTGAAGGAAAAACACCCCGGCATCCCAGTCATCGCATTCCCACGCGGCGCAGGCCCGAAGTACGCAGGCGTGCATGCGTCAACCGGGGCCGATTGTGTCGCCGTAGACGACGGTGTTGATGCTGCATGGGTTGCAGAACACGTTCAAAAGGACGGCTGTGTGCAAGGCAACCTCAAATCATCCCATATGGTCACTGGCGGCGACGCTTTGATCTCTGAAACGCGCCGCATCTGCGATGCGCTGAGTAAGGGGCCGCATATTTTCAATCTCGGCCACGGGATCACGCCCGACGCTGACCCTGAAAATGTCCAATTGATGATCGATACTGTGCGCGGCGCCTAGCCACATAACCACACCAAGGTTAGGCTCTGGCAACCGATCGGAGCTTTGTCGCTTGAAAATACCTCTCACATTGCGCTTTGCGTTTCATGGTTTTCGCTCTGCCATGCGGGCAGCACTTTTATTCTTTTGTGCCTGGCTGATCTTTATCCCCGCCAACGCCGAGGAACAGGCCGCACTTGGGGCCGCCGCAGACGAGAAGTACCCATTTGGTCTGCGCCCCATGCGTTCAGCCCGGGCGGTTATCGCCATCGCTCCTGACAGGTTTTATGTCATGGCCGCTGGTATGCTGGGTGAGGGTGTTTCACCGCTGTTTGTGCGTATCGCCATGACCCAATTGGCAACAGGTGCTGGCAAACCCGCAACCATGCGCACAGAATCCGGCATTCAAAGCGACCGCGATATCGACGGGCCACGCTTCATTCAGGTGGATTGATCACACCCATTTCGCCAAAGGTGGCAGGCTCATCAACACAGCATTCGCATCATGCCCGGTGGTCAGCCCGAACTTGGTCCCGCGGTCGTAGACAAGGTTGTATTCTGCATAGAGCCCGCGATGCACCAGCTGCGTGTCCTTGTCGGCATCGGTCCACGCCATGTTCCGCCGCTTTTCAACCAAGGGCACATAGGCAGGCAGGAAGGCCTTTCCGATGTCCTGCGTCAGTTTGAAATCAGCTTCCCAGTCGCCGGTGCAATGGTCGTCCATAAAGATACCACCCACGCCACGCGCCCGATTGCGGTGCGGGATATAGAAATACTCATCCGCCCATTCCTTGAGCTTGGGATAGTATGCCGCGCCGTGAGGATCGAGATGCGCTTTCTGGGTCGCGTGAAAATGCGCAGTATCCTCGGCATATTCGATGCAGGGGTTCAGATCAGAGCCGCCGCCGAACCACCAGGCATGGGGCGTCCAGAACATACGAGTGTTCATATGCACAGCCGGGGCGTGGGGGTTTTGCATATGCGCCACCAGCGAAATACCCGACGCCCAGAAACGCGGGTCATCTGCCATGCCGGGCACACCGCGCGCCGCCATTGCTTTTTGCGCGGGTGCGCCCAATTCGCCGTACACGGTTGAGACATTGACCCCAACTTTTTCAAAGACGCGGCCACCGCGCATCACTGACATCAATCCACCACCCGCGTCCGAGCCGTCGTCAGATGTGCGTTTTGTCTCGGACACTTCAAAACGTCCCGCAGCGCCGTCGCCGGCTTGCGTATCTTCCAGCGTCTCAAAGGCTGCCACGATTTCATCACGTAAAGTGCGAAACCACGCGGATGCCGTGTTTTTCTCTGCTGCGAACCCGTCAGCCATGCGTCGCCGTGCCTCTGTTATTGAATAGCATTGTGCTATGGTTTTATGCACCATACCGATCACACACCGATGATCCAGATCAAAACCGGAGAGACATCATGCGCCCTGTCCTTATCATCCTACCATTGGTCGCCCTGGCCGCATGCGCAACCCCGCGCGAGCAATGCATAAACGATGTCACCCGCGAGACCCGCATCCTGCGCAGTCTGATCGCCGAGACCGAAGGCAACATCGCCCGCGGCTATGCATTGGAAGAACGGCAGGATGTTCGCACGATCAACAGCCGTTGCACTGGCCGCACACCGGACGGTGATGAATTCACATTCCCTTGCAAGGACACACAGACCGTCACATCGACGGCTCCTGTTGCTATCGATCTAAACGCCGAACGCGCCAAACTTGCGTCACTTCAGGAACGCTTTGTGCAGACGCAAGGCGCCTCCAATCAGGCGGTTGCGCAGTGCATCAGGGTTCACCCCGAATAATCAATGCGCCGATACGGGCGCGGGATCGATCAACGTGCGCCCGCCATCAACCGTGATAATCTGCCCGGTCACAAAGCCAGCGGCATCGGACGCTAGGTATTGCACCGCATCTGATACTTCGCCGGGGCTCGCAATCCGCTGGAGCGGCGTGTTTTCGACAATCGTTTCGCGCAGGGTATCTTGATCCTTCAGCGAACCCTTGAGGCTCGCGCTCATCACGCTGCCAAAGGCCACGGCGTTTACACGAATGCCATTGGGGGCCAAAGCCACGGCCATCGACCGTGTCATCTGATCCAAGGCAGCAGAGCTGACGGAATATGCCAGCAACTCCGGATGCGTGCGCCGCGCGGCAATGGACGAAAGATTAACGATAGAGCCAATTGGCCCGCTGGTTTCCCCACCTGCCTGTTTAATCATCCGTCGCGCGACAGCCTGACTGACACGCAGCGCCGTCATGGTGTTCTGCTGCAGCAGTTCCTCAACCGAGTTATCATCGGGATCAAGCGGGTTGGTTGTCATCACCTGCCGCGAGGCATTGACCAAAATATCGACACGCTCGAATGCGTCCACCGTCGCGGACAGCAGGTTGGCAATCGTCAGTTTCTTGCGCAGATCACCAGAGAATGTGCGTACAGTCTCTTCTTTCTGCGCGTCTTCGCCCATTTCACTACAGAGCTTCTTTTCATCCATATCGGCAAAGACCACATTCGCACCCATCTGGACAAAATGCCGCCCAATAGCGAGGCCAACGCCGTTTGCAGCCCCCGTGACAATAGCCGTCTTGCCGGAAATGGAAAAGGACATGTGGGATCTCCTGAACGAGGTCTTATCGCGTGGGTTTGGTCGCGTGGAACACTTTGAATGCGCCATTGCCAGCGATCGTGTCAACATTGCGAAAACACTCTGTCATCGTGGCTTCATATGGCAAATGGCGGTTCGCAACCATCCAAAGCTTGCCATTGGGGGTCAGCAGGCGGGCAGCGGCCTGAATGAATGCGCGGCCCAGCGACGGGTCAGAGGCGCGGCTGGTGTGAAATGGTGGATTCATGATGATGCCATCATAGACCGCGTCAGGTGCAAAGCGGGTTGCATCAGCCCAATGGAATGACACACGTTCGTCGGTGACGTTCAATCTGGCACAATCCAGCGACAGGGCTTCCGCCTCGATCAGATCAAGTGATGACACGCCTGCGCGTTCCAGAACCGGGGCGGCCAGATAGCCCCATCCGGCACCCAGATCAGCCAAGCGCTTTGGCAGTTTGGCCGGCAGGGCCTCTGCCAACAGCGCGGATCCGGCATCAACGGCCCCATCTGAGAACACACCCGCCGAGGTGAAATACCCATGTGCGCCCTTTTGCGGAGCTGGCGCTGCCCAATCGGCAAAGGCATCGCTGGTATTGAACCAAAAAATGCGCCCATGCGCCTTTGTCAGTGAGGGCAAATCACCCAGCACCTTGCGGCAGGCTTTGAAATGGCTGTCCACACCGTCGGTCTTTTGCCCATCGACAATCACAAAATCGGCCTGCGCGCAGGCCTCGGCAATCATCGCGCGAGCCAGCGCTTTGGCGCGTGGCACAACAACAATTGCGACCGCAGATTTGCCCAAAGTCTGCGACACCGCATAGCCCGCACCCTGCCAGGCCGCCGCATCGGGGTAGAAGCCATGCAATATCTGAACCACATCACGGGGCAATGCGGACACATCATAGGTTGCAGAAGGGCGCATGATCGTTATCGCACCTTCGGGTAGCGCGATCAGGCCATCTTCAATGGCGGTGCTGAGGCGAGATTGGGACATAACAGGGCGAACAACGCGAAAGGCGCTATTCTTTCTCCATCGTGCATTGCAGCGGATGCTGGTGGCGTTGCGCGAAATCCATCACCTGAGCAACTTTCGTCTCGGCGATTTCATGACTAAAGACACCAACTACAGCGACACCCTTTTTGTGGACGGTCAGCATCAACTCAAAGGCCTGCGCATGGGACAGGCCAAAGAACCGTTCCAGCACATGGACGACAAACTCCATCGGAGTGAAGTCGTCGTTCAAAATCATCACCTTATACATCGGTGGGCGTTTGGTCTTTGGCTTCGTCTCAAGGGCGACCCCGACATCGCTGTCGCCGTCCCCTTCCTTGTCCGCCATCATATGAACCTGAGCCTGCATCATTCCGCCTTGGTGTGCTAGGCGTTATATATAAGGCACAGGTTCGGCATGAAAACCCCGTCTTTGAACAAAGACGGCGCATGCCACATTCGCGGGATACTGGCCCATATAGGGGTTCAGCGCCAAAATACCACAAGATATGGATTGATCGGATGATGAACGCCCGCAAAGTCTTTGAAATTGGGGTATTTTCTGAAAACCCAACCTATGTTAGCGTCCTTTCATAACAATAAGACCACCGGAAAAATCCGGGGTCAGAGGCAGCAAAAAAGAGGCAAGCGACGTGGCAAGTCGTCCGGGACAGTGGGCCCTCCAAGGGCTATTTCTATTGGTATTGATGGTATCTTTGCTGCTTGCGCCGATCCGCGCGGGTGCAGCCCCTTATGCCGCCATGGTGATGGATGCGCGCACAGGCGAAGTCCTGCATTCGCGCAACGCCGACACGCGGTTGCATCCGGCATCGTTGACCAAGATGATGACACTCTACGTGGCCTTTCAGGCCATTGAACGGGGCGAGATCACCCTCGACACCCCCGTCAGGGTCAGCCGCCTTGCGGCATCAGAGCCGCCATCGAAACTTGGCTTGCGTGCCGGTCAGACAATCCGCCTGCGTTTCTTGCTACGTGCCGCCGCCGTGAAATCCGCCAATGACGCCGCCACCGCCATTGGCGAGGCGATCTCGGGTTCTGAGGCCGCCTTTGCCACGCGTATGAACCGCACTGCGCGGGCGATGGGCATGCGCAACACCAATTTCCGCAACGCCCATGGGTTGACGCAATCGGGCCACCTATCCACCGCCCGCGATATGTCGGTGCTGGGGCGGCATGTGATCTATGACTTCCCGCAGTATTATAACCTCTTCTCGCGCCGCTCTGCTGATGCGGGCATCGCCACGGTGCGCCATACCAACCGCCGTTGGTTGGACAGCTATGAAGGCGGTGACGGCATCAAAACCGGCTATACGAATGCAGCGGGCTTTAACCTCGTGGCCTCTGCCCAGCGCGGGCAAGAACGCGTTATTGCGACGGTCTTTGGCGGTTCATCCACGTCGGCACGCAACGCGCGGATTACAGAGCTGATGGATATGGGCTTTAACCGCGCGCCTTCGCGCGCGACAATCAGACGGCCGAACCCACCTGCGGCCATGCTAACGAACGCACCTACAACAGGCACCGTGGGCAACCCCGGCAAGGTCGTCCGTGTCAGTGGCCTTGTCACGCGCAGTATCCGGCCCGTGATGCGGCCAGTGGCCGAACCAGCGGCGCCGGCAGAAGTCGTCGTTGCCGCAGCAGAACCAGCGCCCGTACCCGCACCCACGCCAGCGGTTGACCCAGAGATAATCAACGCCGTTGTGGCAGAGGCAGTTGACGCCGCGCTTGCCGAGGCACTTGCAGGTGTGGCTGATGAACCAATCCAAGCCGATGAGCCAGTCCAAGTTGCTGCCGCTGCCCCTACTGTTGTACCTGTCGCACGGCCTGTGCCGGGTGAAACTATCCTTGCAGCAGCCCCTGCCCCGGCGATTGATACGGGCCCCGAGATTGTCACGCGGATTTCCACATCCGGCGGACGGCATTGGGGTGTGAACGTCGGGCGCTATAATACGCGCTATGACGCCGAACGCGTGCTTTTGCGCGTGGCCCTGAACGAGATGAGCGCACTTGACGGCTCACTACGCCGGGTTGTGCAGCGCTCTGGCGGGTTTGATGCGAACTTCATGGGGTTGACCCGCGAAGGGGCTGATCTGGCATGTCGCAGGCTTCAGGCGCGGGGCACGACCTGCTTTATGATCGGCGCGGACAGCTAGAGCCTAGCTGGCAAAAAAATGCCCCCTCATCGGGAATAAACCCGGTTCTCCATGCGTAACCCTTGCAAGAGCGGCGATCACGCCGCTTGCAAAACCAACGCATCTGGAGATCAGACCATGAAAATGATTGCCGCAATCACCCTTGCCCTGCTTGTCGCCGCAAGTGGCAAAGCCTTCGCACAATCCTATGGATACAGTTATGACAAGACCCCGCAAGGGGTCACACTTGCAGCAGGTCACGGCCCGCTGACCGATGCCAATGGCATGACGCTTTTTACCTTCGACAACGACAGCGCAGGCCAGTCGAACTGTTACGATAGCTGTGCGGCAAGCTGGCCACCCTATCTGGTCGACGCAGGTCAGAAGGCGCCAGGCGCAGGGTTCACACAGATCGAGCGCACCGACGGCATGGCCCAATGGGCCAAGGATGGCGCACCGCTTTACCTCTGGGTGGGTGACGCGGCCCCCGGTGATGCAACCGGCGACGGCGTCGGCGGTGTGTGGCATATCGCGAACTAAGTGGTTCTGAGAGAGGTCTGTACTTGCTCAGCATCGTGCTTCTCCCTCTTTCTGCGCTGTGGCATCAGCCATTTGTTGCCCAGCGCACATTGCAAATCCTTTCAAAACCATCATCATCGCGCAGACAGATAAACGTGAAACACTTGTGCCCCTGCACTGATCTGACCCTTAGCAAAGCGGTGGTGATGACCCCGGACCAGTTCAAAACGGAATTGATTGGCCTGTTGCCGCGCCTGCGCCGTTTCGCGTTGAGCCTGACACGTTCTGGCCCGGATGCGGACGATCTGTTGCAGGATGCCTGCGCCGCCGCCCTACAGAAATGGGAACAATACGACCCGGCCCAGCCGCTGGACCGTTGGATGTTTCGGATCGTGCGCAACATGTGGATCAGCGAAATTCGCAAACGCAAGACGCGGCAAGGCGAAGGCCAAATCCCCGCCGAAGAAGCCGCAGAATTGCGTACCGAAGACACCGCCGCCGATGATCTTGCCGCCCGGCAGGTCCGGGGCAAGGTCGACAACCTTGATCAGGATTTGGCACAACCGCTTTTGCTGGTCTGCGCCGAAGGCTACAGCTACCGCGAGGCGGCCGAGCTGCTCAGCATCCCGATCGGCACCGTGATGAGTCGCATTCACCGGGCCCGGAAACTCTTGATCTCAAGCCTGTCAGAAGTGGAGCAGGTCGCGAAATGACTGACTTTTCAATCAAACTGAGCGCCTATCTGGATGGCGAATTAGACGGCGCCGCTGCCCAAGAGGTCGAAGCGCGACTGGCCACTGATCCTCAAGCCCAGGCCATGCTTGACGCGATGATGGAGGCCGACGCGGCAGCGCTCGAACAATTCGGCGAGCAATTGGCGGACCCTGTACCATTCGCCCTCGCACAGCAGATCAAAGCGGCCCCTTTGCAGACAAACGCACCTGCGGCTACACCGGCACGTCCCATCTGGGGAACATTGGCGGCGGCGGCTGTTGTCTTTGCTTTGGGTGGTCTTGGCGGCTACGCGTTCAAAGGTCAGACACCACCTGTCGTGACCGCAGGTTGGCTGGCTGATATCGCCGACTATCACGCCGTATACGCCAGTCAGGGCCGCCATCTGGTTGAGGTTGGGGCGGATGAGGCCGATCACATCGAAACATGGCTGGGCAATACAATTGGTACCAGCTTCACGATCCCGGATCTCTCCGGTTTCGATCTGACCTTCGAAGGCGGGCGGCTTTTGGTGGCCAATGGCAAACCGGTTGCCCAATTGATGTACCGCGACGCGGACGGGGCTGTCGTCGCTTTGTGCTTACAGCATGGCAATGGCGCGACCACAGGCGCACCGACATTTGGCGAGCGCACAATCAATGGGTTCGATTTTGTGTACTGGAGTGCAGGAACGGCGCAATACGTTGTCATTGGCGAAGGTGGCAATTCCGCCCTGCCCGACATTGCAGCAGCCGCAGCGGTAGAAATCTAGGCTACTTTCCCCTCAAACGCCGCTGCCATCAGCGCGCGGGTGTATGCGTTCTGCGGCGCGTCAAATATCGCATCCGCATCGCCCGCCTCAACCACGTCGCCCTGCTTCATGACCATCACTTTATGCGACAAAGCGCGCACGACCTTCAGGTCGTGGCTGATAAACAGATAGGCCAACCCATATTTTTGCTGCAGGTCGCGCAAAAGCTGCACGATCTGCACTTGTACGGTCATATCGAGGGCCGAGGTCGGCTCGTCGAGAATGAGTAGCTTGGGTCGCAGGATCATTGCCCGTGCAATTGCAATGCGCTGGCGTTGACCGCCGGAAAACTCGTGCGGATAGCGGTCCATCAGCGATGGATCAAGGCCAACCTCGCCCATGATCTCGCCGACCATCTCGCGTTTATCGCGGCCCGGTGCGACGCCATGCACGCCAAGTCCTTCGGCGATGATCTCTTCCACGGTCATCCGTGGGCTGAGTGATCCGTAAGGGTCTTGGAACACGATCTGCATGTCGCTGCGCAAAGGGCGCATCTGGCGTTGGTTGAGGTGGTGAATATCGGTGTTCTGAAAGGCAATCCGCCCCTCGGAGCGGATCAATCGCATGACTGCCAATGCAAGGGTCGTCTTGCCGGAGCCGCTTTCGCCAACGACGCCTAAAGTCTCTCCGGCCCGCACGGTCAGGGTCGCGTCATTGACGGCCTTCACATGGCCCACAGTGCGCTTGAGCAGCCCGCGCTGGATCGGGAACCAGATGCGGGTGCTGTTGGTTTCCAACACGACCGGGGCTGTATCCTCAACCGGCGCAGGGACGCCGCTGCTCTCGGCGGCCAAGAGCGTTTGAGTATAGGGATGCTGCGGACGGGCGAAAATCTCGGCGGTGGGGCCGCTTTCGACAATCTCCCCGTCTTTCATAACGCAGACCCGATCGGCAATCTTGCGCACGATGGTCAGGTCGTGGGTGATAAAGAGCATCGACATGCCTTCATCGCGCTTTAGATCCGCGAGCAGTTCCAGAATCTGGGCCTGAATGGTTACATCCAGCGCGGTTGTCGGCTCATCGGCGATCAACAACTCAGGACCATTCGCCAAGGCCATCGCGATCATCACGCGTTGGCGTTGGCCACCCGAAAGCTGATGCGGGTACGATCCAAGGCGGCTTTCGGCATCGCGGATGCCCACCTTGTGCAGCAATTGCAAGATACGGTTGGTCACCGCGGCACCGCGCAGACCTGAATGCAACTCGATGCTTTCGGCAAGTTGCTTTTCAATCGTGTGCAAGGGGTTGAGCGATGTCATCGGCTCTTGAAAGATAAAGCTGATGTCATTGCCCCGGACACGGCGCAACGCGGGTTCATCAGCGCCGACCATCTCTGTGCCTTCATATGTGATGGACCCGGCCATCACCGCGCTATCACCGAGCAGTTGCACGGTGGACAGCGCAGTCACAGATTTGCCTGATCCGCTTTCACCGACCAGCGCCACTGTTTCGCCCCGGTTCACGGTGAAGGACACACCGCGCACGGCATGGGTTGTGTTACCATCCTGACGGAAGGCGACGCGCAAGTCTTTGACGTCTAGGACAGTGTTTCTCATGTGCGGTCTGCCTCCGCTTCTGCGGTTTGCGCAAACAGGTCGTCGTCCACAATCAAGTCGCCATCTGCCACGAACGTCTTACGCGGATCAAAGGCATCGCGAACCCCTTCGAAGATGAAAACCAGCAGCGACAACATAATCGCAAAGGTAAAGAAGGCGGTGAAGCCCAGCCACGGGGCCTGCAGGTTCTGTTTGGCCTGCAAAGTCATCTCGCCCAATGACGGGGCCGAGGACGGAAGGCCGAAACCGAGGAAATCAAGCGAAGCCAAACCGCCGATTGCACCAGTCACAAGGAACGGCAGCATGGTCAGTGTAGCGACCATTGCATTGGGCAGCATGTGGCGGAACATAATCGTGCGATCACGCACGCCCAGCGCTTTGGCAGCACGGACGTATTCTAAGTTACGCGCGCGCAGGAACTCTGCCCTGACCACACCGACAAGGGCAGGCCAGCCGAACAGCACTGTGAGAAACACAAGAAGCCAGTAACTACGCCCCAAAATCGCAAAGACAATGATGATAACGTAAAGCGACGGCATGCCCGTCCATATCTCGATAAAACGCTGGAAGATCAGGTCGATCCAGCCTCCAAAATACCCCTGCACGGCACCAGCAATGATCCCGATGAACGAGGCCGCAACCGTAACGGTCAGAGCAAACGTCACTGATAATCGGAAACCATATATAACACGCGCAACTACATCGCGTTTGGTGTCATCCGTGCCTAGCCAGTTCTCTGCACTTGGGGGTGCCGGAGCGACGCCGCGCACATCAACGATAGTGTTGTAGGAATAGGGAATAACCGGCCAGAGCATCCAGCCTTTCTGAAAATCGCCATCCAGCGCCTCGCCTGCTGCGACAGCCGCGATCAGTTCTTCGGGCGCGTCAAAGCATGCGTCAAGCCCGCCCGTCACGATCAGACAATCGACCTCGACCTCGCCATACCCGGCTTCGGTCGGGAAATCGCCGCCAAAATCCTTCTCAGAATAGAAGCTGAATATCGGCATGCGGATTTCGCCGCGATAACTGACTGCGATGGGTTTGTCGTTGGCGATAAACTCGGCCATCAGTGACAGACCAAACAGCACCGAAAAGATGACGAGCGACCAATAGGCACGCCTGTTGCGGCGGAAATTGCGCAACCGACGTTTGTTAAGCGGAGACAGAATAGGGCGCTTTTCCATTAGTTTCGCGCCTCAAAATCAATGCGTGGATCAATCAGCACATAGGTCAGATCCGTGATTATCCCCACAACCAAACCAATAAGCGAGAAGGCAAACAACGTACCAAAGACAACGGGATAGTCGCGGGCAACCGCCGCCTCGAACCCCAGACGGCCCAACCCATCAAGCGAGAACAGTGTTTCGATAATCAGCGAGCCACCAAAGAAGACGCCGATGAACAATGCGGGAAACCCGGAGATGACAATCAGCATCGCATTGCGGAAAACATGGCCGTAAAGAACCCGGTTCTCGGATAGGCCCTTGGCCCGCGCCGTCATCACGTATTGCTTCTTAATCTCATCAAGAAAACTGTTCTTGGTCAGCAAGGTCAAAGTAGCAAAGGCCGATATGGTCGACGCCAGAACCGGTAGGGCAATGTGCCAGAAATAGTCGAGCACTTGGCCAATCAGGCTCAACTCTTCAAAATTTGCGGATGTCAGACCACGCAGCGGGAAAATGCGCCAGTACGATCCACCTGCAAACAGCACGATCAACAGGATCGCAAACAAGAACCCCGGAATGGCGTAGCCAACAATGATCGCACCCGAAGTCCAGGTGTCAAAGGGCGTGCCGTCCCTGACTGCCTTCTTGATGCCCAGCGGGATTGAGATCATGTAGGCGATCAGTGTCGACCACAGCCCCAGCGTGATCGAGACGGGCATTTTTTCCATCACCAAATCAAACACGCTGATCGAGCGGAAGTAGCTTTCGCCGAAATCGAACCGCATATAGTTCCACATCATGTTGAGGAACCGTTCCAAGGGCGGTTTGTCAAAACCGAACTCGCGTTCCAGATCAGCGATGAAATCGGCAGGCAAACCGCGCCCACCGATATAGTCGCTGTCGCCGCTGTCCACCAACTCACTGCCGCCGCCGGAAATGCCTTCAAACACATCCCCGCCGCCTTCCAGCTCAGCCAGGATTTGTTCGATGGGTCCACCAGGGACAAATTGGATCAATGCGAAGTTGATGATCATGATTCCCAGCAACGTGGGGATCACAAGCAACAAGCGCCTTAGGATATATGCGCCCATTTACGCGACCTTACTGAAACGCACCGGCGGCGCGCAGCGCCTCTGCGGCCTCCGCATCATGCCACCAGTTATCGATGGGCGAGAGCGCCAAGGGTGGTATCTCTTTGAAGCGGTACATGTCGTAGTAGGCGACAGTGTGGACGCCCTTTTGCCACTGCGGGATCCAGAACTGCTCTGCCCGCAGGACACGGTCCAAAGCACGGGTGCTGACCGTCAATTCTTCCAGGGTCTCCGCATCGACGATCACATCAATGATGCGATCCACTGCCGGAGATTTCAGGCGCATCGGATTGCGCGAGCTGTCTTCGGCCGCTTCTGACCCAAAGAACTGCGCCAACTGCTGGCCCGGCTCATAGCCTTGCCCAAGCGACGCGTTCACAATGTCAAAGGTGCCCGACCGGCGCCGTTCAATCCACTGGGCCGTGTCGACACGCTCCAATTCTGCATCGACGCCAAGACGTTTGAGGTTCTCAACGATGGGATTGATGATGCGATCAAACTGCGGGGATCGTTCAAGGAATGTCACCGACAGGGTTTCGCCGTCCTTGCGGCGCATCCCATCATCGCCAGCCATCCAGCCCGCTTCATCCAGTAGCTCAGACGCGGCGCGCAAGGCACGGCGATCCAGTGGGCGTTCTGAGGTGCTGGACACCGGCGGGATCACTGCCTCTTGCGTCAGAACACCAGCATCCAGCAGGCCTTCATCAACCAACGGCTGCAAAATCGCGATTTCTTCGGCGGACGGAATGCCAACGGCTTTCAGATCAGAGTTATCCCAGAACGACTGCGGGCGCTCGTAGAGACCATAAAACAGCGATTCATTCATCCACTCGAAATTGACCATCAGACCTACGGCCTGCCGCACCAGAGGATCCTGGAATTTCTCTTGGTTGAGGTTGAAAACGAACCCCTGCCCAGTTCCAATCGCTCCATTTGGCAGTTCTTCTACATTCACCCAGCCGTTGTTGCGTGCTGGAAAATCATATCCGGTCGCCCACTGGATCGAGCTGTTCTCGGAGCGATACGCGTAGACACCGCTCTTGAAGCCTTCAAATGCCGCGCCGCTGTCGGCAAAATACTCTACACGCACGGTCTGAAAGTTATTGCGCCCCTGATTGATGGGCAAATCCGCGCCCCACCAGTCAGGATCGTAGCGATAGATAATCTGACGTCCGATATCGACCTCATCCAAACGGTAGGGGCCGGTCGCCATGAATGGCTCATCAGAGGCCTCATCAAGGCGCGTGCCGGTCTCTTCGAACCATGCCTTTGAAAAAGCTGATGTGCCGCCAACCCAACTGACTACATCGCGGCGCGGCGCACTTTCGGTAAAGTTAAAGCGGATTCTATGCGTGTCGAGCACCTCGACACTGTCGATGAACTGCGAATAGACGCTGCGGTATTCGGTGATGCCCTGCTCAAGATATAGCTCAAAGGTGAACTTGATATCTTCGGCGGTCATGGTTGTTCCGTCCCAGAACGTCACATCATCGCGCAGATTGAAGATCACCCAATCGCGACTTTCGGGGTATTCTAGCGTTTCGCACATATAGCAGTAGACCCCATAGGGATCATCAGCAAATGACGTCAGGATCGACTCATAACCGATCGTCGAAAGGGCCGCGGGTACGCCTTTCCGGGTGGACAAATTGAAGCTATCAAATGTTCCCTGCGCCCATTGTGAAAACTCGCCCCCTTTGGGCGCGTTCGGGTTGACGTAATCAAGAACCGCATCCGGCCCATACTTCAACGCCCCGAAATTCACGTAGCCATGGCTGACTGTGATCTCTTCATGGTTTTCCGCCAGAACGTCCGCCCCCGCCAAAATTGCGGCGATACCGATCACCGACCCGATCACCCATTGTCGTACAGCGCCATCATTGCGATCACGCGTGGCGGCTGTGGCACGGGCTTGCGGGCGGTTTGGCATGGGGCACTCCGGTTCGTTTTGATCTTAGAGACGTTAAATGAAGTAAATGTGGTGTTTGGCAAACATTCAAGTTGAGTTTGCGTGATGAAATGGTGATTGACGCATCCGTGAAAACGAAAAAGGCCGCCCAGCAGGCGACCTTTCATTTACCTGCACAGGGCGCGGGTTGATCAGTTGAATGCCGCCAGATAGGCGATCAGGTTCGCGCGATCCTCGATCTTGCGCATACCGTTGTAGGACATCTCAGTGCCGGGCGCATAGGCGCTTGGCTTTTCCAGGAAGGCATTCAGGTTCTCCGGGGTCCAAACGTCTGCCGCCTCGGCCAATGCACCAGAATAGCCAAAATCATCAAAGAACTGGACCGGACGATCAACGATACCGTGCAGTGAGGGGCCGGTACCATGCTGTCCGGGTTCAAGCGCGTGGCAAGACCGACACGCGCGCCACAGGCCTTCGCCCTCTTCGGCACTGGCAGATGCCAAAACAACGGCGAAATCAACCTCTTCTACAGCTTCATCAGCACCGCCTTCAGCACCTTCGACCTCGATCACATAAGCCTGATGATCGTCGTGACCACCGCTGTGGTAAATTTCCTCGGCCAGCCAGGCGCCCAGCAAAAAGACCAGAAACGTGCCACAAAGGCCGCCCACCAGTTTTGTCATCGTCATTGTGTCGAACATGTCGCGTTCCATTCCGTTCAAAGCGTTGCCGCTATCTATCCGTTTCCCACATCGGGTTGCAAGGTATAGTGGCGCGACCAAACGCCCATTTTTTGACGGGCGCGAGCAGAGAGGCCAGCAGAATGCCACAGAAAATCGCATTTCAGGGTGAATTGGGAGCCTATGGGCACGAGGCCTGCGTGACCGCACGCCCGGACTATGACCCGCTGCCCTGCCCCACATTTGAGACGGCAATTGACGCAGTCCGCAAGGGCAACGCGGATCTTGGCATGATCGCAGTTGAAAATTCGACCTATGGCCGGGTGGCCGATGTGCATTCTCTGCTCCCTGAAAGCGGGTTGCATATCGTGGATGAGACCTTTGTGCGGGTGCATATCAACCTGCTGGGCACGCCAGAGGCAAAGCTGGACGATATCAAAGAGGCCCATGGCCACCCCGTCATCCTGCCGCAATGCGGGCAATTCCTGCGCGAACATGCGATTCGGGGGCGTGTTAGCTCTGACAACGCGCGCGCCGCGCGCGAGGTCGCATCGGAAGGTGATCCGACGGTGGCGGCACTTGCCTCTGAACTGGCCGCCGAGATTTACGGCCTCAAGGTGCTGGCGCGCCATATCGAGGATCACGCCCGCAACACCACACGTTTTCTGATCATGGCACGCGAGCCGGATTACATCCGCCGTGGGGCATCCGGCATGATGACAAGTTTTGTCTTCCGCGTGCGCAACATCCCCGCAGCGCTGTACAAAGCGATGGGCGGCTTTGCGACAAATAGCGTGAACATGACAAAGCTGGAAAGCTATATGGTCGGTGGCGAATTCACCGCAACACAGTTCTACGCCGAAATCGAAGGCCACCCCGACGACGCCAATGTGCAGCTTGCGATGGAAGAGCTTGGTTATTTCACCGACCATCTGCATGTGATGGGGGTTTATCCCGCCGCCGCGCGGCGCCACGAAAAAAGTGGCGGCTAAGGGTGGGCGATCTCGCATCATGGGTGGGATGCAGAACGCTGTATAGGCCCTAACGCCCAGCGATCCGGACGCAAACCGAAAGTTCGTTGCAGGCTGCGTCTCGGCAGTTCTGCGGGATAGAACCGCCATTCGTTTTGCTTGTTCGAACCGCTGCTTCGGCCTGCGTCGGATAGATCCTTACGACCCCAAGGTATTGTACACGGTGCCAGCAATGTTGATGTTGCAAGCATGGCAACAGAAGTAGAGTTTTCCTTAGAAGCACTAACAAGTTCGGCACGACGACACATTCGGGTGTTTCAGATACACCAGTTCCTTGACCGTTTTGCGATGGGGCTGACGGTTGCTGTTGTTGCGCTGGCTTTGACTGACAGAGGTATGGACCTTTTCCAAATCTCGCTTCTATTCGGGGTCTACTCGCTTACGACGATGGCGATGGAACTGCCTTTCGGTGGTCTGGCTGACAATATCGGACGCAAGCCGGTGTTTTTGACGGCGGTGATTGCTAGCTTGATTTCGCTCGCGCTCTTTCTCTCAACCAGCGATTTTCATGTTCTCGCACTTTCATTTGCATTCATCGGTTTTGGACGGGCGCTTCGGTCTGGCACGCTTGATGCGTGGTTTGTCGAAACTTTCAGGGCAGCCGCGCCAAATGTGGATGTGCAGCCAGCACTGGCCAAAGCGCAATGGGCCAATGCCGTGGGGTTGGCCATTGGCGCTGTACTGGGAGGTCTCTTGCCGGATGTTTTCGGCGCGGTGGCGCAAAGCCTCGGGTTCAGCATCTATGATGTGTCCTATGCGGCAAGCTTTGGCGTGATGCTGGGCGTGTTTGTTTTCACGATGTTGGCCATTGACGAAAAGCCACGTCCAAAGAACGGCAATGCACTTAGGCAAGGGTTCGCAAGCGTACCAACAGTGATAAAAGACGCGAGCCTCCTTGCCCTGAAACATCCTACGCTGTCGATGCTTCTGGGATCACTGGCGTTCTTTTTGATGGCGACCAACCCCGTCGAGGTCCTCTGGCCAACCCATGCAAAGCCTATGTTGGATGACAGTTACGCAAACAGCGTGATTGGTATTCTGACTGCGACTTATTTCTTTTCTATTGCCTTCGGCGCATCTTTGTCACCGTATATCAGCCGCATCTTCAAACGTCGGCACGCCATGACACTGGCAGCGACTTTCGCTGGCTTAACGGGCGTTCAGATCGCACTGGCATTGCAGGGCGATATCATCAGCTTTGCCGCGATTTTTATCCTGTATTCTGTGATCCTTGGCGCCAGCGAAACGCCTGCCAGCAGCATTCTGCATCGCTGCGTAGGCGACCATCAGCGGTCGACCATGCTGTCGTTGAGATCGTTGATACAGCAGTTGGGTGCCGCTTTAGGTCTGGTGTTTGCCGGAGCCGTCGCCGAAATATACTCCACTCCTATCGCGTGGATCGTGGGAGCAGTTTTTCTTTTCATTGCAGTGCTGCTGGCCTTGGTGCTGGTCAAACGGTTGGCCTTAGAAGCCGATAGCTGACATTGGTGCGTTACACAGCAAAGGTCGATCTGGGTTCAAATTTCCCATCGGCCACGCTCTGCGCGAACGTCCATTTCAATTCTCAGTTCAGTCGATGGCTAGAAGGCAAGAACAACCAACGTTCGGGCCAAACCCCTAGCGTGTGGCCCGATACTGGTCCTCTACGTCTTCGGCGTAGTCCAGCACCCGCGCCTTGAAGCGCTTGGTCAGTTTGGCCTTGGCCAGCTTTAGCGATTGTAGCAACAGCCGTGCTGTCAATGTCCGCGCGCGCATCTCGAATCCGACAATGACCCGTGTGCGGGCGGGTGACAGGGCCACCAGTTCAACCTCTGTCACGGCAATCACACCGTCTGACTTGCTGTCCACTTTCAACGCATGTGGTGGATCAAATTGGACCAGCGTGGCCTGCACGCAGCGATCTCGGCCGCGAAAGGTGAAATCGACGTCCCAGATGGTGCCGACCTGTGCGGCGCCTTCATCGTGACGCACAACTTGCGCCCCGTTGCGCAAGGCACGCCGCTCGAACGCTGCAAAATCAGTAACGCGCGCAAAAACAAAATCAATTGGCGCTTCAAGATCTTCGCGGGTGCTTAGTTTCATGCTGGTCGTCCTGCGCGCATGGGATCAATCAAGCCTATCAGCCAACCAGGCCTCAAGCAGAAAATGCGCAATTGCGCCCTTTCGCGCAGGTAGGATTGTGGGATGATTTCCACTGAATGCAAGGGCCACATCTTCGCGGGTGACCCAGATCGCATCTTCGATTTCTTCGGGATCAATGGTCAGCGTCGTATCAATCGCCTCGCCCGCACAGCCAAACATCAGTGAAGCAGGAAATGGCCAAGGTTGGCTGGACAGATAGCTGACGGCTCCTACACGCACGCCAGCCTCTTCAAACACCTCGCGGCGCACCGCCGCTTCGATCGTCTCGCCCGGTTCCACGAATCCGGCCAGCAGAGAATACATGCCATCAGGCCAGCCCGGCGACCGTCCCAGCAAGACTGAGTTCCCATGCGTGATCAGCATGATCACAACCGGATCGGTGCGTGGAAAATGGTGCCCGCCACAAACAGCACAGTCACGCTGCCAACCGCCCATGGCAAAAGCGCTTTCGGCGCCACACTGCGCACAGAACCGATGCGACAGATGCCAGCCCATCACTGCCTTCGCGGTTGCCGCCAATTCAGCGTCACGCGGCGAAAGGCGGGTCATGATGGCGCGCAGTTCAGAAAACATTGCATCAGGGACCGCGGGATGTACCTGCTCGGTAGGGTCAAGAAAGCCGCCCAGTTGCGTCTCATCCAGATCGGCGGGTGTCCAAGCAGAGAGGTCTGCCGCAAATGTTGGCACGCCATCCTCGCGACCCAGAAACACCATATCCTGCGCCGCATCACCAAGCACCGGATGATCCCCCGCCACACGGATAAGGCCGCCCTCGCCAATCATTGGTTTGCCCCGCCACAGCAGGATCATTTGTGCGCCGGGTTGCGTCTGCAAATCACTGGCCTGGCGCCGCAATTCTGCGGCACGATCAAGGCCAGAGCCACCAAATGTCACTGTTTCTGCAATCTTCATCCCGCCGGGATGCCACGCTGCATGTTCAAGTGCAATTTTTTCTGTTTTTATAGTGAGAAATGAATTTGAGATTCCCGCGAAAGTTGTAGAATGGATGGCGCGGCCCCACCAACAGACCACTACAATCCTGCCCAAGGACGGTTGCGCATTCTGGCAACGACCGATTTGCATATGCAATTGCTTGGGTATGACTATTTTGCAGATCGTCCCGATCACACGCTTGGTCTTGTCAACCTTGCAGCGACGATTGCGCGGCTGCGCGACGCCCCTGATATCACCACGATATTATGCGACAACGGTGACCTGATCCAAGGCACACCGCTGGCCGACTTTTTGGCCGACACATTGCACCCCAATGACACCCACCCGATGATCGCAGCGCTCAACCTGCTGATCTACGACGCCATGACCTTAGGCAACCACGATTTTGACTTTGGACTTGGATTCTTGCGGCAGGCGCTACGAGGTGCCCAGTTTCCCATCGTCAGTGCCAACATCCATGTTCCCGAAGGTGACGCGCTGGCGCAACCCTTCGCGATTCTCAAACGCGACGTCCGCTGCAATGACGGACACAGCCGTCCCATTCGCATCGGGATCACCGGGTTCGGCCCGCCGCAGATCGCTGATTGGGACTACAGCAGTCATGACGGACTGGTCGCAACCGATGACATTGTTGGCGCGGCCGAGCGGATCGTGCCGAAAATCAAAGCCGCTGGTGCGGACATCATCATTGCGCTTTGCCACTCGGGCATTGGGGCCGTTACGCCCACCGCACGGATGGAGAATGCCGCCGTCCCGCTTGCTGCTGTGCCGGGGATCGATGTGATCGTCGCAGGGCATACCCATGACAGATTTCCGGACGCAGAGCGGCCGGTAACCGCGGGCGTCGATCCGGTCAAAGGCACATTACATGGCAAACCAACTGTGCTTGCTTCGTCATTTGGAAAGGCCCTTGGGGTGATTGATCTGGATCTTGGCTGGCAACCAAAAGGCTGGACGATTAAGGCCCACACCGTGCGGCTGGAACGCCCCGCTCCGCAGTCGACGGCCAATGGGCCGCTGCAAGACCAGCTTGGCGAACTTGTTCAACGCGCCCACGACGAAACACTGCGGCAAATGCGTCAACCCATTGCCCAGACCAGCGACCCGATCCACAGCTACTTTGCGACGGTCGCCCCGGACCTGCCACAACAGCTTTTGGCGAAGGCCATGCAAGACACAGCAAAACGCGGTCTTGCCGCAAATGTGACCGCCACAATGCCGCTTCTTGCGGCCACGGCCCCCTTTCGGTTTGGCGGGCGCAGCGGTTTGGGCCAGTTCATCAGCATTCCGCCGGGGCCGATCACTTTGCACGACGCCGCAGCAATTTTTCCATTTGCTGACCGGCTTGTCGCCGTGCGGCGCACAGGGCTGGAACTGATGGATTGGCTAGAGCGGGCCGCGTCCTACTATAATCAAATCACCCCCGACACATCCGGCCAATCCCTGAACAACCCGCTGTATGCAGGTTATCACTGCGATACCATCTCGGATCTACACTATGAAATCGACCTGACGCAGCCTGCCCGGTTTGATGCCCACGGCAAATGCATCAGGCCGCATGCCACGCGGATCAACGCGCTTTGCTGGAACGGCCATCCTGTCGCCGCAACGGATCAGTTCGTGGTGGCAACAACCAGTTTTCGCGCTCAGGGTGGTGGTGGCTTTGTTCCCGTGCCAGAGGATGACGTCCTCTATCGCTCAAAGCGGAAGATGCGCGCTGTGTTGGTTGACTATCTGACCCAACTGAAAACGATCGACATTTCCGTCACACCAAACTGGCGCTTTGCCCCAAACCCCGGAGCGACCGCCACATTTGAAAGCGCAGTAGAAGCCGCGCAGCACTTGCCTGCCAATATTGCGCTGATTGGCCCGACACGGACCGGGCTGTCACGGTATCAGATCCGCTTCTGACATCTTGCACACCGGGGTAGGCAAGGCTATATCAAGGCCGAGAGGTTGGCGCGGGCGAGCGCCTCGCCAACCTGGTCAGGTCCGGAAGGAAGCAGCCATAACGAGCCCCGCTTGGGTCGTTGTCAGCCTCTCACCCAAGTGTTTGCACCGGCAAACATGTTGCCCAACCAAGCGAAACTGCGCAGCAGTTTGGCGGAGTCGGGTCGCTGATGAAACCGCATCCAGCAAAGGAGGATGTTCATGATTGTCGCAATACACGCCCTCCCGGTCCGGGTGCGCTGAAGCTATTTCCGCCCCCTCGTCCGGCTCTTGCTGACGCGTCTGCGCGTCTGGCACACGACTTCCCTTTGACGAGGACAGATCATTGACAGATCTCACACGCGACGCCCTTGGCTGGTCGCCCTTCTATATGACCCAACTTGAAATCGAAGAGTTGGAAACCCTTACCCCTGCCCGCATTGTAACGGTTCACCGTGACCGTGTGGTGGGGTTTTCTGAAATTGGCCCGCAGGAACTAACCCTTGATCCCGGCATCACCACAGCGGCAGTCGCGGTTGGCGACTGGGTGCTTTGCGCGCCGGAGCAACACCGACTGATCCGGGTGCTTGACCGCAAGACAGAACTGACCCGCGGGACCGAGTACCACACCGGTGAAAAGCAACTTATTGCGGCCAATCTTGATACGCTTTTTATCACATCGTCTTGCAACAACGACTTTAACCCAGCGCGGCTGGAACGCTATCTGGCACTGGCACATGATGCGATGATCATGCCAGTCATCCTGCTGACCAAGGCCGATCAATCTGACGATCCAGAGGCCTACGTTGATCAGGCCAAAGGTTTGGGGCGCGATCTAGAGGTTATCGCCTTTGATGCCAAAAACGATGATGTGCCGACATTGCTGGCGCCTTGGTGCGGCAATGGGCAGACGGTCGCGCTGGCGGGTTCATCCGGTGTTGGTAAAACGACAGTGGCCAATGCGCTGACGGGCGGTGACGCAGCAACACAAGACATCCGCGAAGACGATGCACGTGGACGGCACACCACTACCGGACGGTCGTTGCATCAAATGGGCAGCGGCGGGTGGCTTATTGACACACCCGGCATGCGCGGGCTTGGCGTGGCAGAGGTCGCCTATGGGATTGACGCCACCTTCCCCGAAATCTCGGAACTGGCCACGCAATGCAAGTTTCGCGATTGCGAGCATGAGACCGAACCGGGATGTGCTGTGCAGGCTGGTATTGAAAGTGGTGAGGTCGACCCCGACCGCCTCAAACGGTTCAAAAAGCTCAAACGAGAAAACGCCTATGCCACCGAGACCATCGCGCAGGCACGGGACCGTTTTCGCAAGCTGGGTAAGATGTATCGGTCAGCGCAGTCCAAGAAGAAGGGACGCTAGCCGCACAAGCCCTGCTGATCTGTTTTCGACCGTCAGCCCTGCCGGGCCCAGTCCATCTGGGCACTGGTTTCAACGGCACAGGGCCGGATGTGGCGCAACCGCGCCAAGGCTTCATCCGGCCCTTCACCCGCCGCGATCATCAGACGCAAAACCATCATGCCAGACCGCCCACAACCGCCATAGCAATGCACCAGAACCCGGCCCCCCTTGGCCAGAACGGCCAGCGCCTGATCGCGCGCTGCGGGCCAGTCCTGCCCAAAGGGTGTGCCGAAATCGGGCACCGGAAAATGCAGCCAATCAGCCCCCTCATTGGCCAGATCCGCGCCCAAGGTCCCCGCACCCTTGCGCTCCAATTCCGCTTGCGTTGTCATCGTGATCACAAGCGCAGGACGCCACGCTATCAGGCGCAGCCAATCGGTATAATAGTGCCGGGTGCGCCCCGGCATGGGGCTGATGGCAAGCACACCACCCCCTGCCTGTAAGCTATGAATGACGAACTCAGGCAATCCCGTGCTCCACCACTTGGCCAGGAAAACGCGCGGCCCATTCGGCCAGAAATGCCGCGACATCGGGTGCACCAGCCAGATCGATCGCGCGTTTGGGCAGGGCGACTCCTTCTTTCAATGCAAGTTCCAGACAGCCAAGATAGTCGCGGCTTGCGCGGGTGGGGTTGTTCTCAGACCCGTGAATGATCGTTGACAACAATGTGCCTCCATAGTGGTTGATGTGGCCAAGATCAGGTTTCAACGCCAACAGATAGGCCATCATCTCGGGCAACCCTTCCCAACCGGCACTTTGCACCGGCGTAACACCCATGTCATCGGGTTTGTCCCAAGGCATGCCGATGCCCACGAGCGCCTGCACATGCGCCAACTTGCCTGGCAAATGCAGGACATCGCGCAGGATATTGGTAAAGACCTCGGGCACCTGTGCGGTATCCACAAATGTAGCGTCCGGCACGGTCTGATCCGCGGCGGTGGCCAGTAGCGTCTCGACCTTTGACAGGGGTGTGGGGTCCAGCATGTCAGACAGCGCCGCGTTGCCATAAACCCGAGAGCAGGCGTAGACTGTGACACCTTTGCGCGACAAGGTTTGGTCCGCACCTGCGGCAAGCAACATTTGGCAAATCTGAGGCGAACACATCCGCAAGGCCGCATGGTGCAATGCGGTCATGGCGCCGTTGTCTTCGTTCGGATCGGCGCCAGCATCCAGCAACAGTTGCACCATGCCTGCGTCATCAGCGTCCATAGCCCGCAACAAGGCATTGGTGCCGGTGGGATCGGCCCCTGCCGCAAGCAGGATACGCACACCTGCATCATGCCCCATCTCGGTCGCATGATAGAGGCTTTCGCCGTCATTGGGATTAGCCCCACGGTCCAGCAGCCACCGCGCCATCGGCATGTTTTGCGCATGCCCAATCGCCCCATAAAGTGCCGAAAGCGGATGATCGGCACCAATCTGTGGCGTGTAGCTGTCGTTCACATCGGCCCCATGAACGTGCAGCAGATCAGCAATGGCAAGCATGTCGGCCTGCCTTTCGGGCCAACCGCGCAACATAGGCGAATAGCTCAGATGCAAGATCGGGCGCCTGCCGCCTGCCGCTTTTGTGGCCAGTTGCGGGTCTTCGACCAAGGCGGCACGCACCGCGGGCAGGTCATAAAGCGCGACCTGTAGGCAAAATGCGCCATCGGCAAGGTCCGGCGTGTCCCAGATCAGTTGCTGCACGACTTCGGTTTGCCCATGCGCCAGCGCGATTTTCAGGCGCTGCACCTTGGCCGCACGATCCATCCCTCGCGTCTCAACCGCTGTCTTCATCTGCGGCCAACTGGTAAAGTTGTTTTCACGGGCCACAATATGCAGGAAATCCGCGTGTTTCAGCGCGCCATCGCGCCGCAGCTGAGCCAAATCCACACGCGCAATCGCGTCGCGATCTCCGGTTTCATAGCGTTTTTGAAGGGTCTTTGCCTGCCTGCGCAGGTCATCAAGTGGGTCTGTCATTGGCTTCCTCACCATATGCGCCCGTGGTTCGCTGGCCTGGGCAAATGAGAAAGACCACATATGTGGGTCGTTCTGATCGTTATTGGGTGCGTCACGCTTTCCGCGAACCAGGTGGCCGCCCAACACGGCCCTCTTTTGGATAGCGCGGGTACTCACTTTGCGCAAGCGCCCTGCTATGTTCACCGATATGAGCAGCAATGAACAAAAAGCCGAACAGCGCCCCTTTTCCAATTGGATGGGCACGGGGTTGGGGGCAATCTGCCTCAAGGCTGTCTTTGGCGCGTTTGATCCGACATGGGCTGCCAAATCCGTCGCCCCGGTATTTCTCTTTACAGCGGCGTCAACGCAGAGTTTCACCTTGATTGCCCGCGTGTTGTCATTTGCAGCATGTGCCACGGGCGTCATCCTGTGGTCGCTTTGATGTGGTAGACCTCTGCCTCGGCAGCACCTAGTCTGAGCCAACGTCCGAATCCCAGCCCAAGGCCATCATGACAGACCAACCCAGTTATCAAGTGCTCGCCCGCAAATACCGGCCCGAAACCTTTGCCGATATGGTGGGGCAGGACGCCATGGTGCGCACACTGAAAAACGCCTTTGCCGCAGACCGGATTGCGCAAGCGTTCATCATGACTGGCATTCGAGGCACCGGGAAGACAACAACCGCCCGTATCATCGCCAAGGGCATGAATTGCATCGGCCCGGACGGAACCGGTGGCCCAACAACCGAACCTTGCGGTGAATGTGAACATTGCGTGGCGATTATGGAAGGCCGCCATGTCGACGTGATGGAGATGGATGCGGCCAGCCGTACTGGCGTCGGTGATATCCGCGAGATTATTGACAGCGTCCACTACCGCGCCGCTTCGGCCCGCTTCAAAATCTACATTATCGACGAAGTGCATATGCTTTCCAAAAATGCCTTCAACGCCCTGTTGAAGACACTGGAAGAGCCGCCCGCCCATGTGAAGTTTATCTTTGCTACGACCGAAATCCGGCAGGTGCCGGTCACAGTCCTGTCGCGCTGCCAGCGCTTTGATCTGCGCCGGATTGAACCCGAAACGCAGATTGCCTTGTTGCGCAAAATTGCAACCGCTGAGGGGGCTGAAATCACCGATGAAGCGCTGGCGCTGATCACGCGTGCCGCCGAAGGTTCTGCCCGTGACGCCCAGTCCTTGCTGGATCAGGCGATCAGCCATGGCGCAGGTGAAACCACCGCCGATCAGGTCCGGGCGATGTTGGGGCTGGCGGACCGTGGCCGCGTGCTTGATCTTTTTGATATGATCCTGCGTGGTGAGGCGGCAAAGGCGCTCACGGAATTGTCCGAACAATATGCTGATGGGGCCGACCCCATGGCCGTGCTACGCGATCTGGCCGAGGTCTGCCATTGGATCAGCGTGATCAAGATCACACCCGAAGCGGCCGAGGACCCCACGATCAGCCCTGATGAGCGCACACGTGGTCAGGCTATGGCGAGCACGCTGCCCATGCGTGTTCTGTCGCGCATGTGGCAGATGATGTTGAAGGCCCTAGAGGAAGTCGCAATGGCCCCTAACGCGATGATGGCCGCAGAGATGGCGGTGATCCGTCTGACCCATGTAGCAGATTTACCCAGCCCCGAGGAACTGGTGCGCAAGCTGCAAGATGCAACACCTCCACCCGGTGGACCATCAGGCGGGCGCCCCGCGCCGACAGGCGGCGGCGCGACAGCGATGAGCAACACGCCAGCGCCTACGCATAGCGCGCCAAGCGGCCCAACCGCGTCTGGCGCACAAACTGCTGTTGCGGTCGCCTCGGACGCCTTGCAGCACTACGCCCGGTTTGAAGATGTGGTCGAACTGATCCGCGCGCACCGAGATGTGAAACTGCTGGTTGAGGTTGAAACCGGCTTGCGTCTGGTCAGCTATCAACCGGGCCGGATTGAAGTGAACCCGACGCCGCAGGCAGCCGCAGACCTGTTGGGGCGTCTGGGATCGCGGTTGCAAGCCTGGACGGGTAACCGCTGGGCCATCAGTGTGGCCGAAGGCGGTGCCCCGACCATTGCCGAAACCCGTGATGCCGCCGAGAATGCCGTGCGGGCAGAGGCGGAACAACACCCGTTGGTGCAAGCCGTGATTGCCGTCTTCCCCAAGGCAAAGATCACCGACATCCGTACAGAGGCGGAGCTGGAACAGGACGCATTGGAAGATGCACTGCCGGAAGTGGATGATGAATGGGATCCTTTCGACAACGATTGATCCCATTCACCTGTGAAGCGACCTGCCTACATCGCGTCTGACCAATCATCTGGGCCGATACGCCCCAACACCTCGAACCCACCTGCACCATCTGGCAACACGACATAAGCCACGCCCTGCGGTTCTGGATAAATCCCTGTTGCCGCCTCAAAGGGGTCGTCATGGCCCACAATGACGGTGTTACCTGCTGTCGGCACAGCACTGATCAACGGCGCCACGCCGTCTCGCATCTGCGAAATGTCTGCATCCGTGTAGTCCTCTGCCGTCGCAAAGTTGAGGGCCGCGGTCATTTCAAACTGCCCGAATGCCAGATCAGCCGTCTGCCAGGCGCGGCAATATTCTGACGAAACGATCTTTCCGACAGGAATGTCCAACGCCGCGATCGCCCCGCCGATTGACTTTGCCTGCACCCATCCGTCCGCGCTTAGCACACGCTGAGTGGCGCAATCCCCAAGGACGGCAGCAACCTGATCCGCATAGTCCGTCTCGGTCATTGCATGGCGCAGGTAGATGACGTGCCCACCACCTTTAAGTGCAGAAACCAGATCGGATGTGGTCGCCTCTTGCGCAATCATTGCGGAGGGTAGGACAGCGGCTGTGCCGAACAAAAGAGTAGTTAGGAATCGTGGCATGGGAAGCTCCTTTATATACCTGAGTGATTCTATCGGGATTTATATCTGACAAATTTAATCAAGAAAAGCCATCCTTGCGACCTGCTGCCCAAACGCCTATCTGAAACTAGGATCGAGACAGGAGAGTGTGATGCTCAAAGGACTAGGCGGGCTTGGCGATATGGCCAAGATGATGAAACAGGCACAGGAAGTGCAGGGCAAAATGGCCCAGATGCAGGAAGACCTTGAGAATATCATGGTGACCGGCGAAAGCGGGGCCGGTCTGGTCAAGGCAACGTCGACCGCCAAGGGTGAGCTTAAGGGGTTGGATATCGACCCATCGATCTTTAACGGTGACGACAAGGAAGTTGTCGAAGATCTGATCCTTGCCGCAATCAAAGATGCGCAAGCCAAAGCCTCTGAACGGATGCAGCAAGAAATGGGCAAGATCACCGAAGGTCTTGGCCTGCCACCGGGTGTGAACCTGCCATTCTAGGTCTGCGAAGAATTTTCGTGAAAATTCTTCTGTCAGAACAAATTTCTCGAAATTTGTTCGCTACACCGAGAGCCGCATGACAAACGACACCGAAGATTTAGACCACCTGATCGCTCTAATGGCCAAACTGCCGGGTCTTGGCCCGCGTTCGGCCCGGCGTGCGGTGCTGCATCTAATCAAGAAACGGTCTTTGGTGCTGCTCCCGCTTGCAGATGCAATGCAAAAGGTGGGGGCGACAGTGCGCGAGTGCCTGAACTGCGGTAATGTCTGCACCAGCGATATCTGCGACATTTGCCAGTCCGAAAAACGGGCGACCGGCCAGATTGCGGTAGTCGAGGACGTGGCCGATCTTTGGGCGATGGAGCGGGCACAGGTTTTCAAGGGGCGCTATCATGTGCTGGGCGGTACTTTGTCCGCCTTGGATGCCATTGGTCCGGATGAGTTGCGTATTCCCAAGTTGCTGGACCGCATCAAGGCAGAGGGTATCACCGAGGTTATCCTTGCGCTTGCGGCCACAATTGATGGCCAGACCACGGCGCATTATATCGCCGATCAACTGCCCGGTTTGACAGTCACATCCCTTGCGCAGGGCGTGCCAGTAGGGGGCGAGTTGGACTATCTTGATGATGGCACAATCACAGCGGCGCTAAATGCGCGCAAAGCCCTGTGACCCGCAAACCGATCAATACCCAGATATTGCCATAACTTCGCACATCACCTGCCCCAATCGGCATCTAGTCAGGCCAGGCAACAAGAGATTTGCCTGACATGACCAACGACTACCGCCAAGAACAATTCGCTGAACGCCTGCGTCGGATCGAAGAGCAGCGCACTGGCGCGCCGACCACACCGGGGCAAGATGCGCGGCCGCAGCCGTCCTCCAACTACGGGTATGGCGTAGAGCAAGAAGATCACCGGATACGCAACGGCATCATCTGGGCATTCATTTTTGCGGCCCTTGGCACGGGCGGCTACTATGGGTGGAAGGCTTTGCCGCAGGACATGGTTGATGCACTCGCAGGTATGGCGTCCACGTCCGAAAGCACGATGCAGACAGCAGGCGTCGCGTCGATCTCGGCGGGTTCTCCGCCAACGCGTGAAACAGCGCTGATGTCGGATCAGGGGCCAACATTGGCTTCACCGCTGGTCGCCAATCAAAGCCCTGAGCCGCTAGAGCTTGCCGCGATCACCGATACAGCAGACCTGCCCACGGGCGACACGCCCATCGGGCAGTTGATCGGATTTGACCGCAACGCGATGTGCGATCTGCGCCAACCTTTGCCAACCGAAAAGGTCATGAACCTGCGCATTCAGACGGCGCTGATAACCGCCCCAGTGCAGGCCTTTTCGCAAGAACAACTGGCCAATCGCCTGATCGATAACATCGAAAACGTCACGCAAGACGGGCGCGCCTATGATGCCACAGCGCAGGTAACCGGGCAAAAGACGGCGATGGATGTCTTTGTGACCGATAGTTCTGCCCCTATCTATCTGGTGTTGCAAAACCTCGGGCCGGGTGTGATTTGGAACATCCACACGGCCCCTGACGTGACGATTGCGCATGTGGCGATTGTTTCTTCCGGCTATTCCGGGTTGGTCGCCCCGCCCAATGACGCCAGTTTTGAGGCCTTGCTGGTCAGTGACTTTGTCTCGCGTCACGAGTTTGGCGCAGATGATGTTGTTCGCGAGTGCATGATCCGGCCCTGGCGCAAACCACAAGCTGACTGGATTGCCTCGATCAAGGCGGCGGACGGCAATATGCTGTATGAAAATCAGGTCCATACCTATCAGAAAGGGTATGACGCCTATAACGCATGGTTCACCCAGACCTTAGGCGTTGATGCCAGTACGCACCTTGTCACAGCCCGTGATGCCGCACATGCGTTGCTAGGCCCTGTGCCCGCTGAACCCATCGCCTATCAATCCATGGCTGGTCAGGATGTCTATGTCATGCGCACCGACCATATGTTCACCGGTGATACGGCGACGCGGCAATCGACTACTGATGATCTGCATGACAGCTTGCTTTTGGCGGCAATTGGCGGGGGTATCGATGCCCTGAACCCTGATCCAATGGTGGAGGTGTCACAATGACAGGTCTGCGCGTGATCATGTTTGTTGTTGGGTTGCTGATTGCAACGCCCTTCATTGCGCTAAACGTCTGGGGGCTGCAAATGACGCTGTGGGTGGATGAGGTCACAGCCCAGAACGAGGCTGTCCTCAACGGCAACGCCGAAGACGTGATCATCCCACCGATGCCGGAAACCCCGCCAAGCTGGATCAGGGGCCGCGCCGAGGTACGCGATACATTTTCGACCGAGGCCATCAACGCGCGGCGGCTGATCAACATCGAAGAAATCGTCGCATTTGAAGATCTGTTGACCACCGACGAAGACATGCCTGACGAAGAATTGCATGCGCTCTATGCCACGGCACGTGCCCCCGCACGCCTAATGGCCTATTGCACCGACGTTCTGGCTACGGTTGGCACAACCTGCGACATTGTCTATTCAAGCGTCCGCCTGAACCGCACTGGCAAATACGAATTGACCGGCAGGCTCGGCTTTGTCCCGCGTGCAGAGTTTGGCGATCCTTCTGCGGTCCAAAACGGTGAGATCGTGACGGCGCGCGTCCCATTGCCCTATGAAGGTAACGTCGGTCCGGCCAATGATGCCACGACGCGACAAGCGATCTTGCTGCAGGCGCAGGCGCTCTGTGACACTTTGCGTGCGCAACTGGGCAACTGTGTGCTTGCCAATGTCACTCTTGATGTGCGCGAACTGTGGATCACCGATCTGGAAGCCCTGCCCGCGGGTACCAATCCGCAACGGCTTGAGGCCACGGTCGGCTTTGCGGTCTATGCGGATGAAACAGCGCTCAACCGCCGCAGCTTTCAGGACATGCTGGATCAGATGGTTAATCCAAGCTGACCCGTGCTGCGCGCGGCGATTGAAACGCCCCGGCCAAAGCGTCAAAAACGGTCCTGATCCGGCGACTGGTCTTGAGTTCCCGATGTGTGGCCAGCCAGATCGGGAATTCGATTGGGTCCTGATCGATCAAAATCTGCTCGATACCAGGCCTGTCGGGCCAAAGCCCATCCGGCCCAATGGCAACCCCAAGCCCAGCGCGCATCAATTCCCATATCACGACGCCACTGTCGGAATTGGCTTTGAACTGGTCGGGTGACAGTTGGATGCCCCGGTCTTTAAGAAAGGACAGCATCTGCGTGGTGTCACGCGGCCCGACAAAATCATGATCTTTCAGATCGTCGGTGGTTTGCGGACGCCCGTGATCATCCAGATACGTGGTCGCCGCATAGTACCCTGCCTGCGCATCGGCCAACTGGCGCGCAATCAGATCAGGTTGATCAGGGCGCACGTGGCGGATGGCGATATCGGCATCGCGCCGGGTCAGGTTCTCAAGCCGGTTGGACGCCACAATGTCGATGATCAGACCCGGCGCTTGTTTGCGCAGTTTTTTCAAAACCTGAGGCAGGAATGCCGCCGCGAACAGATCGCTGGCCGTGATTGACACCTTGCCCGCAACATCCTGACTTTGCCCTGCCGCAACCATCGAAATGCGGCTGGCCGCGTCGCCCATTGCTTGCACGTGTTCTAGTAAATCCTGCCCGGCAGAGGTGATCACCAGTGACCGCCCTGCCCGCTCGAACAGGGTCACGCCAAGGTCTTGCTCTAACGCGGCGACCTGACGGCCCACGGTTGGCTGGGTTGACTGTAGTGCGCGGGCGGCGGCACTTAACGAGCCTTCTTCCGCCGTGGCGAGAAACGCGCGGATTTGGTTCCAGTCGAATGAGACAGCCTGCCAATTCATACAATTGTGTATATCTGTTCGCCAAATTTTCGCAATTTATATTGAATTATTGCATAGGTATAGTTGTCGAGATCGCAAATATGACAGCCATAAAGGAACCTCCAATGGCCACCGCCACGTTTTGGGACAACGCCGCAAAGAAATATGCGGCCTCTCCGATCAAAGACATGACCGCCTATGAGGACACGCTGACGCGCACCCGCAGCGTCCTTCGTGCTGACGATCATTTGCTTGAAGTTGGCTGCGGCACTGGCAGCACCGCCATTCGACTTGCGCCATCCGTGAAACGGATCACTGCCACCGATATCTCTGGCAAGATGCTGGCGATTGCCGACGGCAAGATTGCGGGTGATGGCCCCCATAACATCAATTTCGTGCAGTCCGAGATCACCAAACCGCTGGCCGACGCACCTTTCGATGCAATCTGCGCGTTCAGTATCCTGCATCTGGTAGATGACCTGGACAAGACGCTGCTGCACTTGCGCAGCCAGCTTAAGCCCGGCGGGCACGTCATCTCAAAGACCACCTGCCTGAGCGACATGAATTCTCTGATCAAACCGATGATCAAGGTGATGCAGTTCTTTGGCAAAGCCCCGCATGTGCTGGTGTTTGATGCACAAACACTTGAGGCAAGCTTCCGCAAAGCGGGATTTGATGTGGTCGAAACGGGCTATTTTGGCAAGAATACCTCGGCGCGGTTCATCGTGGCGCGACGCCCGGAATAGCAAAAGGGCGCCCCAGTTGGGACGCCCTTTTTCATGGTCAAGATTTGCGCGCGATCAGTCTTCGCTGTCGGCGTCATCGGGCAGGTTGAAGAAGCTGTCGGCGTCAGACACGTCGCGCGTATCTTCTTCTTCCTCATCATCACGTGGATCAGACAGGCTGAATGTTTCAAGACCAGCCATCGCACTTGGCATCTTAGGCTCGGCGGGCATGCCCAGCGACTGCTCTGTGCTGACCAGCTTGCGACGCTCGTCGTCTGTCATCGCCTCACCATCTTTGGCCTTCTTGGCGTTGGCCTTTTGCACGGCTGCATCCAGTTCAGACTGCTTACACAAGCCAAGAGCCACCGGATCGATTGGTTCGATGTTATTGATGTTCCAGTGCGTGCGCTCGCGGATCGCCTGAATGGTTGGCTTGGTTGTGCCGACCAGTTTGGAAATCTGACCGTCTGTCAGTTCCGGGTGGAATTTCACCAGCCAGTAGATCGACGCAGGGCGATCCTGACGCTTGGACAGGGGGGTATAGCGCGGGCCACGGCGTTTTTCCTCGCCAGCGGCAGCCGCATAGAACTTCAGCTTCAGCTTGTGCATCGGGCTGGCTTCTGCCTTGTCAATCTCTTCCTGTGTAAGCTGGTTGTTGGCAATCGGGTCAAAGCCCTTCACGCCAGTTGCCACATCGCCATCGGCGATGCCCTGCACTTCCAGCTCGTGAAAGCCGCAGAAATCGGCGATCTGCTTGAAGGTCAGCGTTGTGTTGTCGCAAAGCCAGACAGCGGTGGCTTTTGCCATAATTGGTTTATCGGACATCTTTCATCTCCATCTTATCGGCAGACAAGCCTTTCCCGCGCCCTTACTTGGGCAGACTGTAGTCACAGCCGGGTTCGCATTGTCGGGGAACTTGACGTCTATATAGTGATGGCTGCACCGATAGGAAAGATCAAAATGCGACGACTGTTTATCTTGCTTTGTTTGCTTGCCTCCCCTGTTGCAGCACAGGACCGGGCGGGCACATTTGATTATTACGTGCTGTCGCTGTCGTGGTCGGCGAATTGGTGTGCCCTGGAAGGTGATGAGCGGGGCTCGCCCCAATGCGATCCGTCGGCGGATTTCGGTTGGATCCTTCATGGGTTGTGGCCGCAGTACGAACGCGGCTATCCGGCTAATTGTGCCAGCAGTGAACGCGCGCCCAGCCGCAGCGACACGAGCGCGATGGCCGATATCATGGGCACGTCTGGGCTAGCATGGCACCAATGGCGCAAACATGGGGTGTGTTCGGGGTTGTCATCGGACGACTACTTTGCCTTGTCCCGCGAGGCGTATGGCCGGATCAACAGACCTGCTGTCTTTCGCGACCTCACCCGTGACGTGACCTTGCCTGCCTCTTTGATTGAAGAGGCATTCATGCGTGATAACCCCGCGATGCAGGCCGATCAGATCACCATCACCTGCAAATCAGGCCATATCCAAGAAGCCCGCATCTGCCTGACCCGTGATCTGGAGCTACGCACCTGCGGCGATGACGTAATCCGCGATTGCGCTATGACGGACGCCGTGTTCAACGCCATGCGCTAACGCAAAAGGCACCGCAAAACGGTGCCTTTCCAAACTTTCAATCGATGCCAGATCAGGAGTTGGTTGGTTCCGGTTCCGCAGGAACCCGCGATCCGTCCTTTAGGATGATTTCGCCACGCGTGTCCTGGCACCGTGGTTTGCCGTCGCGGGTCAGGCGTGGTGTCATGAATCCTTCGATCCCGTCATCAAGATACCAGTGCTGGCACCCGTCAGGGTCCACCCAGACGTTAGCAATGCCATCACGCAGAAGTCCGCCATCAAGGCCCCCGTCCGTGACATCATTGTCATCGTTGAATGACCGCTCACATGCAGCAAGCGCACCAAGTGCAAGGCACAACATTACACTACGTCTAAAACCAACCATTACATCTCATCCATGTTGGGCGCGATTCGCGCTTTTCTCATTGCTACACACCATATGTTGAGATTGCGTGCAGGTCTACTCGCAGGGGCCTGTCTTTAAGGAAGGTTCAGCCCGCGCCGACGACGGCGTTGGTCAGTGCGCTGTCGGGATCGGCAAGGTCTTCGATCACACTGAAATGATGATGTGCGTCCGCGACAACCTTGGTGCAATCCCAAGCGGCACGCAGGGCTTCTGCCTGTTCCAGAAACACAGGTCGTTCGTGGGCGCCAACCCAGACGGTCACTGGCATTGAAGGCGCAGGCAGATGCATCGGACTTTGCGTTTGTGCCTCTTCATAATCGATTTTCAAGTCGGCATTCATTGATGTGTTCATCAGCGGTGCAAGATCAGCGATCGGCGAAATAGCCACTGCGCGCGCAACCCGATCCTGCCAAGCGGCGCCAGCGCGCGGCGCAGTCATAAGCGCTGCCAAATGCCCACCAGCGGAATGACCTGTTAGGCAGATCGGGCCCAGCGCCCGGTCACTGACACATTGCAGGGCCGCAGCAATCTGATCACCAATCTGGGTGATCCGCACATCGGGGCAAAGGTCGTATGACGGCATCGCCACCGCCCACCCATGTGCCATGGGGCCTGCCGCCAGATGGGACCAATAGGCTTTATCAAACCGCAGCCAGTATCCACCATGCACAAAAAGAATGACACCTTTGGCCAGTCGGTCGGGGTGAAAAAGGTCAAACCGCTGACGCGGGCCTTCGCCGTAGGGCAAATCAATCTCGCAGCGCACCGACGCGCGAAAGGCAGCTGCCGCCGCAGCCCACTTTTCAGGATAAGCATCCGCACCCGGAATATGCGCGGCATTTGCGTAGGCGTCGTCCCAATCCATCACATCCCCCTTTACGGCAGCGCCTTGCGTAGGTCAGATAGCGCCAAACCTAATGGAGGCTACCATGCTTGACGACACCACCAACCTCAAATCCATGCTGACGCGTCCCGATTTGGTCTGCGCGGAGGCATTTGTCGCAGGTAAATGGGTGCAGGCCGCCAGTGGCAAGACCTTTGATGTCACCAACCCCGCACGCGGCGATGTGATTGCCCAGGTGCCTGACCTGTCCCGCGAAGAAGTAGCAGAGGCCATCTCCGCCGCAGAAGTCGCCCGCAAACCTTGGGCCGCCCTTGCCGCAAAAGACCGCGCCAAGGTACTGCGCAAATGGTTTGATCTGATGATGGCCAATCATGAAGACCTTGCCATCATCATGACCGCCGAGCAGGGCAAACCGCTGGCAGAGGCGCGCGGCGAGGTCGCATATGGCGCGTCCTTCGTGGAATGGTTCGGCGAAGAGGCAAAGCGCATCTACGGTGAGACGATCCCCGGCCATATGCCGGACAAACGGATCACCGTCATCAAGCAGCCCATCGGAGTTGCTGCTGGCATCACCCCCTGGAATTTTCCCAATGCGATGATCGCGCGCAAGGTGGCGCCGGCCTTGGCGGCAGGGTGTTCCTTCGTGGCCCGGCCAGCCTCGCTGACGCCGCTTTCGGCGCTCGCCATGGCCAAACTGGGCGAAGAGGCGGGCATTCCAAAAGGTTTGCTGTCCGTTGTGACGTCGACTTCATCTTCGCAAGTCGGCAAGGAGTTCTGCGAGAACCCGCTTGTGCGCAAGCTCACCTTCACAGGCTCAACAGAAGTAGGACGCATCCTGCTGAAACAGGCTGCAGATCAGGTCATGAAATGTTCGATGGAACTGGGCGGCAATGCGCCGTTCATTGTCTTTGATGATGCCGATCTGGATGCCGCTGTCGAAGGGGCTATTGCCTGCAAGTTCCGCAACAACGGGCAAACCTGCGTCTGCGCCAACCGTATTTATGTGCAAAAGGGCGTCTACGATGCCTTTGCCGCGAAGCTGAAGGTCGCAGTCGAAAACCTGCATGTTGGCGACGGCCTATCGGATGGCACAACGCTTGGCCCACTGATTGAACCGGCGGCTGTGGATAAGGTGCAGGAGCACCTTGATGATGCCTTGTCCAAAGGGGGCGAAATCCTGACAGGCGGCAAACCTCATGCCTATGGCGGGCAGTTCTTTGAGCCGACAATCGTGACCAATGCGACAACCGAAATGATGGTCAGTGTTGACGAAACCTTTGGCCCATTTGCCCCGTTATTCATGTTTGAAGACGAAGACGATGTGATCGCCAAGGCCAATGACACAATCTTTGGCCTCGCCTCCTATTTCTATGCCAAGGACCTTAGCCGCGTGACCAAGGTCGCCGAAGCGCTGGAATACGGGATTGTCGGCGTGAACACCGGCATCATCTCAACCGAGGTGGCCCCATTTGGCGGGGTCAAACAATCCGGTCTGGGCCGTGAAGGATCCAGCCATGGGATTGAGGATTATCTTGAGATGAAATACATCTGCACCTCAGTTTGATACCGCAGGGCACGACAGCGCAAAGCGAGGATTGATGGCCAAAGACCTTTATACTGTTGTTTCCACAATGAAAAATGAAGGGCCGTTCATTCTTGAATGGGTGGCCCACTACAAAACCCTTGGTTTTGACAACATCATCGTCTGCACCAATGATTGTACCGACCCCACCGTCGACATTCTGCAACGCTTGCAAGAAATGGGGCTGGTCGTCCAGCACAACACCATTGTGCGCGGAGGCGGCATTCACCGCAGTGCCCTGCGACAGGCGACCCGTCGTTATGACATTGTCATCGATGCAAAGTGGGTCTTTATCTGCGACATTGATGAGTTCCTGAACGTCCATGTGGGGGATGGATCGGTCCGGGCGCTGGTTGCTGAAACAGGGGACAATGTCGACGTCATCTCAGTGCCGTGGCGCAATTTCGGGCCTGACGGGCGTGAGGATTTCGTGGACGAACCGGTGACCGCGCAATTCACCAAGGGCGAATTGCCTTGGGATGCAAAGCTGCGACCCACCACAGGAAAATTCGTTAAATCACTTTATACCAATCAGGATAAATACCAGCGGGCAGGGTTGCACGCGCCGGTCGCCAAGAAAGAAATGGTGGATCAGATAGACTGGGTTCTGCCCGGAGGTGCGGCCTATGTCAAAAACGGCGAACGCACCAAGAACCCGCCCCTTTTTGAATTGGCTCAGGTCAACCATTACGCGCTGAAATCACTTGATAGCTATCTGGTGCAGCGCGCGCGGGGCCGGGCCAACCACACCAGCCAAACCATCGGGATGGAGTATTGGGAGCGGTTCAATCACAACGATGAAACCGATCTGACCATCAATCGCTATGCCAAGGCATCCAGCGCGCTATTGGCAGAACTGAAATCTGACAAGGTTCTGGCGGACCTGCATGAAAAAGCGGTCGATTGGCATCGCCGCAAGGCGCTGTCACTCAAGATGGACCCAGATATGGATGGGTTGGTCGCATCGCTGAGGGCAGCACTCTGAGGGTATTCGCACGGCGGGCGGGCAGCATCTGCAAAATTTTTGCCACTTCGCCAAGGATTGACCAATGGCGTGCGTCCAACCACCGTGATGCGCATGATGACAAACGATGAGGATTTGGCCGAAGCCGCCGCCGCCGGAGATGGCGTGGCGTTTGGAAGCCTGCTGGACCGGCACTATGATCGGCTGTTTGCGTTTTGCTTTCGTCTGACCGGATCACGCAGTGAAGCCGAAGACCTCACACAGGATATCTGCGCGGCCTTGCCGGCGAAACTCGCCAGTTATCAGCGCCGCGCCAAGGTGACGACATGGCTCTACCGGGTTGCGGTCAATGCCGCCCATGATCGCAGGCGCAAGCGGGCGACTTATACAAAGGCCACCGAAGGCTGGGGTGATTGGGAGATCAACCGCACGGCCGCCAATCAGGAAACCGATGCGCAACTGGATTGGCTGACGGTCGCAATGAACCAGCTTGGCGATGACCTGCGCGACACGCTGGCGCTGGTGCTGGACGATATGACCCATGCGCAGGCGGCGGATGTGCTGGGCATTTCGGAAGGCACCGTCAGTTGGCGCATCTCAGAGGCCAAGAAAATGCTGCGCGCGATCAAGCAAAAGGAGGACATGACATGACCGATGACCTCGACGATCTGAAATCTATGATGGCGGACGCCACCCCGCGCCCGGATGCTGCGCGCCGTGCCGAAAACCTCGCACTTGCACAAAGAAACTTCGACGCACTCCAAGGATCACAGGGTGACGCACGTCCCACTGCTGGAACCGGCCCCAAGGGCCTCTGGACAGGAGTGAAGACGATGATGAACGCAATGACATCCAAAGGCGGGCTGACCGCGACAACGGCACTGGTCGCCTGTGGTTTTCTGATCTTGACACCGCAAGGGCAGGGTTTGCTGCGTCCGCCGTCACCGCCGCAGATCACAATGACAGAGTTTGATGGGACACTGCGTGGTCCGGTCGTTACAGAAACAGCCGTTGGCGAGATGCAAACAGCAGATGACGCCCCAGTTTCTGCAGTTCGGGAAGAAACCGCGCTCAAGACGCCAGCGACTGACCTAGCGTTCGAGAATTCCTCCGATACGGCAGAGGCAATGGCGTCTGATGCGGCGCCTCAGCTATCGGCATCGCCTCTGATCGACGCGCTCGAAGTGGCCCCGCCTGCCCCTCAGGACGAGATCGCAGAGAGCATTGCCTCAACCACAACGCGGATGCGAGTGGCTGGACAGGTCGCACCAACCGAAGCCATGCCAACTGCCCCTGCAGCCGTCACTCCAAAAGATGATTACCGCGTCGCGCCAACCCCTGACACCGAAGCCTTCGCCAACGCAGATAGCAACCCGCTGCAAATCACAGCTGAAACCCCGGTCTCAACCTTTTCAATCGATGTCGACACGGCCTCATATGCTGTGGTCCGGTCGTCCCTGATGCGGGGTCAACTGCCCCCATCAGAGGCCGTGAGGATTGAGGAGCTAATCAACTACTTCCCTTATGATTATGCCGCACCTGATACGAATGAAGCCCCCTTCCGGCCTACCGTGTCAACGTTTCAGACCCCTTGGAACGCGGACACCCAACTGGTCCACATCGCCTTGCAAGGCCAGATGCCTGCGATTGCAGATCGTTCCCCGCTGAACCTTGTTTTTCTGATCGACACATCCGGGTCCATGGATGACCCAGCAAAGCTGCCGTTGCTGAAACAGTCCTTTCGGTTGATGCTTGACCAGCTGCGCCCCGAAGATGAGGTGGCGATCGTCGAATATGCGGGCAGTGCCGGGCAGGTGCTTGCACCGACCGCCGCATCGGAGCGGACAACAATTTTGCGCGCGATCCAGTCACTTGGGGCCGGCGGGTCAACCAATGGCCAAGGCGGATTAGAGCAGGCCTACAGCGTGGCCGAGGGCATGGCCGAAAACGGTGAGGTCAGCCGAATCATTCTGGCCACCGACGGTGATTTCAACGTGGGTCTGAGCGATCCAAGTGCATTGACCGACTTTATCGCGGACAAGCGCGAAACGGGCACCTATCTGAGTGTGCTGGGCTTTGGCCGTGGCAATCTGGACGATGCCACGATGCAGGCGCTGGCACAGAACGGGAATGGCACGGCGGCCTATATCGACACGCTGTCTGAGGCACAAAAAGTACTGGTTGATCAACTATCCGGTGCGCTTTTCCCGATTGCAGGCGATGTGAAGGTGCAGGTTGAGTTCAACTCCGCCCAGATCGCTGAATACCGCCTGATTGGCTATGAAACACGGGCCTTGCGCCGGGAAGACTTCAACAATGATGCGGTAGATGCAGGAGAGCTTGGCGCCGGGCATTCCGTCACGGCGATTTACGAGGTGACCCCGGTAGGCAGCCCTGCACAGCTTAGCGATCCACTACGCTATGCCCCTGCCGCAACTGTAGCTGGTTCGGACGAGTTGGGCTTTCTCAAGCTGCGCTATAAGGCGCCGGGTGAGGCCGTCAGCCAGTTGATCCAGACACCGATCCGGCAAGCGGGTGGGCCGGACAGCGAGGCAAATTTCGCCACGGCCGTTGCAGGGTTCGGACAGCTTTTGCGGAACCCACAGTATCTGGGTGATTGGGGTTATGATGAGGCGATTGCCTTGGCAGCAGCGAACCGTGGTGAAGATGCCTTTGGCTATCGGACCGAGGCTGTGCAATTGATGCGTCTGGCCCAAAGCCTGTCGGAATAGAAGCAACAATTAAGGTGGATCATGATCCACCTTACCCCATCTGCTGCTGTGCCAATGGCAGAATCTGGCGCGCAATCAAGCGCTGCAAATCTCCAAAATGACCGCCACTGCGCGCAGGCCGCGTGGGATCTGATGTAATCACTGCCGTCAACGCAACATCAGGGGCCACACAGATGATCTGTCCGCCGTATCCCCGCGCCAAAGCGTAGTTCACGCCCGCCCCTTGGCCCAAAAACCAACCATACCCATAATTCAACCCGGAAAACGCAGACCGTGTGCGGCGCTGCATGGAACGTTCTACCCAATCAGCGCTCAAGACCTGCGCACCAAGATAGCGCCCGTTCCGACGATACATCTCACCAAAGCGCGCCATGGCTTCAAGCGTAAGCGCCATTTCATTGCCGCCCAGATAACGGCCTTGTGGATCGCGGGTCCATGCGGGGATTTCAAATCCCAACGGATCACCTAGGCGCTGGCGAGCGAGGTCCAGCAGCGACTGCCCTGACACCTCTGACAAGATCGCACCCAGCACGTGAAACGACCCGGTGGAATAGAGCATCCGCGAACCCGGTTCAGCCACAAATGGACGGCTGAGCGCGTCGGCCACCCAATCACGGCTGTTGACCCAAGGCCCATAGTTGGTCCCCGACGTGCGTTCCAACCCGGCCTGCATGGTGATCAGGTTTTTGATGGTGATATCCGCCACACGCGGGTCAGCGTCGCGGGGAATAAGGCGCGGAGCCGTTTGCCCCACAGTGGCGTCGAGTGACGGCAACTCTTTGCGATCAAGAGCCGCGCCGGTCAGCGCCGCAACAAAGGTCTTTGAAACTGATTTGATCGGGACAGGCCGATTGATGTTGGGGCCGCGAAAGACCTCTGACAGAACGGTCAGACCGGAATGCCGGACCAAGATGGCGCGGCATTGATCAAGGCTGCGCGCAGCGTCGGCGACATCAGCCCAAGCCGTGCCTTGCGCAATCGCGGGTGTTGCCAAGACCGCGCATCCGCATGCCAGAAAACTCCGTCGATCCATCACCATTCATCAAACCCAACCGTCTTACCAACCTAGGCTTACGTCATGATGTCCCAAAAGCCACCCTACACTTTTGTGAAGCTTCAGTGCTTGTAGGCACCGCTGTCGTAGAACGCCCGCAGGGTTTGATGTTTCTCGGGGCGGAACCGATCCAGCTCGGAAACGGCTGTAATCCGATCCAATCGAAACATCCGAAAATCATCGCGCAATTCGCACCAGCAAACGGCCGTCCAGACCTTGCCCCAGAACCACACACCCAAAGGCCGAACAACGCGGGCCGTCTGGCGTCCTTGTTCATCCTCATAGGTCATGTCCAGACGGGTTTGACTTTCCGACGCCGCCTCAAACCGGTCAAGGTGATCACGCCAATTGCCCCGCGTCCACGGCATGTCCATGACATGCACATTCACCTGCCCTGCCTGCTGCCGGGCGGCGGCAGGCAGCACTGCGTCGATCTTGACCAAGGCTTCTTGTGCTGCCGCCGCCATTTTGGTGCCACCCCATGTCTGCAAAATCCGGGCAGCGGCAACCAAAGCCACGATTTCATCCTGATTGAACATCAGCGGTGGCAAATCATAGCCGTCACGCATCAGATATCCGACACCTGCTTCACCTTCGATGGGCACACCTGATCCGATCAGATGCGCTATATCGCGGTAGATCGTGCGCGGCGTAACTTCCAATTTTTCGGCCAACTGTGCCGCCGTGGTCAGCCGACCGCCCCGCAGGAACTGCAATATCTGAAAAAGGCGGTCGGCGCGGCGCATTTAGCCTGCGGCCTCAAACAACCCGATGGAGTTGCCATCAAGGTCCTTGGCATAGGCAAATCTCCCAGCGGGGATCGCAATCGGCGGGCTGACAACCTCGCCGCCTGCTTTGGTGCAACGGGCAATGCCATCTTCAAGGGTGCCTTCAACGCCCAGATGAATGGTGTTCCCGCTATCGGGCGCAGGCTTGCCAGGGTAAAGATGTGCCCCAGCTGTGTTCTCCAAACCACCCAGCGTGGCCATAGGGTTGGGGCCAGAATTGTCGATCGTCATGTCGTAGCCAAAGACCTCATTATAGAAGGCCACAGACTTTTCCATGTCAGTGACAGGGATTTCGCCCCAAACGATAATTGCACGGTCAGCCATATCTCATCTCCCTACGAATTGGTTGATGAAGACGTTTAATCATACCCCTGCTGACAGCGTTATGTCAGCATGTTTTCAGGAGGGGTTGGAAATCCACTCAGGCCGCCCGTGGTTCTCTGACGTGGCTTGTCCTCGCGGGACACCCGCATCTGGAGCGCTGGCAAGTGCATGTGAACCGCACCGCCATGCATGCAACACCGTTACTGCGCTGGTCATTGACGTGGCGTCGGCATTGCCTGACGTTTGGGTCAATCATATCTTGACCTCACATCATTTGGGAGGCCGACATGATCGCAACTTTGCGTGTTTTGATGCATATGGGCAGTTTGCAACGGCTTTCGCCGTTTTGGCTGGCTGCTCTTGTCTGCTTTGTCGTGTTCTTTTCGCCCTGGATGATCCTGGCGGTCGTCTATGGCGCCATCGTCCAGTTCTTTGTTGAATATGCGATGCACCGTTTTCTGCTGCACCGCGAACCGCCCACCGATCAGGGCGTGTTCAACACGCTTTACCGCAGCCACATCGGCCATCATGAATTTCCGTCGGATGCAGAGTTCTTTACCGGCGATGATCATTGGTATCCGGTGCGCTTTGGCCTGCTGTCGGTTGCGCTGCACACGATCGTGCTTTGGCCGTTTGTGGGGCTTTCTGCGGCGGCCCTCTTTGCCTTTGTGGCACTGTTTCTGGGATCAGTTTGCGCATTCGCTTTCTATGAATACTGCCACACACTGGCGCATCTCAACGTCAAGAAAGGTTGGCTTGGCCAGCGGATCACCCGCACCCATCTGGCCCATCATTTTCAGGACCATGAAGCGACATTCCACGTCAGCTTTGGCATGGGATGGATTGACCGTTTGATGGGCACGCCGCATGATCCAGAGGCTGCCCGCGCCCGCTATGACCGAGAGACGATCCTGTCGATGGGCATGGACCCCGAAGACCTGCGCCTAGTCACTGCGCGCAAGGCTTATGGCGTCAAAAAAATGCCACGCAACGCAAAGCGCGCTTGATCATGGCAATTCGTCCGACGGGATAATCGGAAAGAAAACACCTTCTGAGCGGATGCCAAACCAGCGGCTGCCCGCATGATCGGCATGTTCGCAAAGCTCGACAAGACGGTAGAATGACTTGCGGTCTATGAGGGCCTCAAGGTTGGCACGCACCAGAATGTAGGGTGACGGCTCGCCCGTTTCGGCATCACGTTCAACGCGGATTGGGTGGTCAGGCCCGGCGATCATGACATCGCCGACGTTAGTTTCAAACGCAAGCCCCGCACCTTGTTTGTTGAAATCGACAGCAACGAAGGGGGCATCATCGACAGTAATCCCGACCTTTTCAACGGGAGTGACTAAGACATAGTCATCCCCGTCCTTGCGCAGAATAGTTGCGAACAAGCGCACCAGTTCAGGCCGTCCAATGGGTGTGCCCATGTAAAACCACGTGCCATCGCGTGCGATCCGCATATCAATATGCCCGCAATGAGGCGGATTCCACAGATGCACCGGCGGCAAACCGCCTTTTTGGGCGGCCCGTGCGCTTTGCGCGAGGCTTTCTGCAGATGGGGTCACAATCTTTTGTGTGGTCATTGTTTTTGCCATTGGGTGTGATGGGATTATCTGTTCCTATGACGATATAGCCTAACCGGAGGAATGTCATGGCCGCTGAGACCGATCTTGTTGCCCAAATCGAAGCATTGGGCACAAAGCTGATTGAGGCCCGCAGCAGCATCGCGGCCAGATTTATCGGCCAGACCCGCGTGGTGGACCTGACGTTGACCGCGCTTATCTGCGGTGGGCATGCTGTGTTGATTGGCCTGCCGGGGCTTGGAAAAACCCGCCTTGTCGATACGCTATCCACGGTCATGGGGCTGAAGGGCAACCGCATACAGTTTACCCCCGATCTGATGCCCGCAGATATCCTCGGCTCTGAGGTGCTGGAAACAACTGATGACGGCAAACGCGCCTTTCGCTTCATCGAAGGACCGGTCTTTTGTCAGCTACTGATGGCGGATGAAATCAATCGTGCCTCACCTCGGACGCAATCGGCACTACTGCAGGCGATGCAGGAAAAAGAAGTCACCATTGCCGGTGAACACCGATCCTTGGGCGTGCCGTTCCATGTGTTGGCCACCCAAAACCCGATTGAGCAAGAAGGTACCTATCCCTTGCCTGAGGCACAGCTTGACCGCTTTCTGGTCCAGATTGACGTGCCCTACCCGGATCGCGACACCGAAAAGGATATCCTGATCGCGACAACCGGCGTAGAAGAAGCGCAGTCAAAAGAGGTGTTCACCGCGCAGGAATTGCTGGATGCCCAGACACTGCTCCGCCGGATGCCAGTTGGCGAAAATATCGTCGAGATGATCCTCGATCTGGTCCGCGCCTGTCGCCCGGATGATGCCAACGCACCTGATCTGGTACGCCAGAATGTTAGCTGGGGACCGGGGCCGCGCGCGGCGCAGGCCCTGATGCTCACAGTGCGGGCGCAAGCCTTGCTGGAGGGGCGTCTTGCACCCTCGGCAGAAGATGTGCGCGCGATGGCCGTCCCCGTGCTTGAGCACCGGATGGCGCTATCATTTGCAGCACGCGCACGGGGCGAAAGCATCCATCATGTCATCAACACTGTTGCTGATCAGATCACAACAGTGGCCTCTGCCGCATGACAACACCCCTCACCCTCAGATCCGCAGCCGAGGCGCTTGCCGCTCCGCTGCCGCCACTTTTGGCGGAGGCAGAGCATTTGGCGACTGCGGTTTTGTTGGGGGATCACGGGCGCAGACGGGCCGGAACCGGCGACACGTTCTGGCAATACCGCCCCGCACAACCGCATGACGCAGCGCGCAGCATCGACTGGCGCCGCTCGGCCCGGTCGGATGCCAGTTTCGTGCAGGACAAGGAATGGCAGATCGCGCAATCAATCCTGCTGTGGGTTGATCAGGCGGCATCCATGTCTTTTCGCTCGGACGACAATCTGCCCACCAAGGCACAGCGCGCGCGCACATTGGGTCTGGCCACCGCCATCCTGCTGGCGCGCGGAGGGGAGCGTGTCGGCCTAACTGGCTTGCGCCTGCCCCCACGCAGGGGTGAAGCGCAACTGATGCAAATGGCCGAACTTTTGTCGCAAGACGGCGAAACCGACTATGGCGCGCCCGAAGCGCAGGGGATGCTGCCGCATTCGCGCGCATTTTTCATCAGCGACTTTCTGGGCGACATCCAACCCATTGAAGACGCGCTCTTGCGCGCGGCTGACCGCGGGGTCGGCGGTGCCCTGCTGCAGGTGCTTGATCCACAGGAAGAGGTCTTTCCCTTCGATGGGCGCACCATCTTTGAAAGCATGACCGGCGCGCTGCAACACGAAACGCTCAAAGCCAGCGATCTGAAGTCCCGGTATCTGGACAGATTAGCCGCCCGTAAGGACCGCCTACAGCATCTGGCCCGCACGACAGGCTGGCAATTCCAGACCCATCACACCGGTGAAAGCGCCACAAATGCCCTGCTATGGCTTTATGGCGCGTTGGAGCGTCGCGCCTGATGTGGTCGATCGGTCCCATAGGGTTTGCAGCACCATGGCTGCTGCTTGGTCTTATCGCCTTGCCCATCCTGTGGATCTTGCTGCGCGCGGTCCCGCCCGCCCCAATCCGCAGACGCTTTCCCGGTGTCGCCTTGCTGCTCGGTCTGGCTGACGACGATAATCAGACGGATCGCACGCCCTGGTGGCTGTTGCTGCTGCGCATTCTTGCGGTTGCGGCGGCGATCATTGGCTTTGCGGGCCCTGTTCTGAACCCACAAAATGCACGCAGCGGAGCCGGTGATCTGGTCATCATTCTTGATGGATCATGGGCCGGTGCGCCAAGCTGGCAAGCCCGGATCGACCGCGTTGATACGCTCTTGTCCGAGGCGGCGGTGGCTGACCGCCGCGCTGCGGTGATCAACCTCAACGACTTGCCTGTTGACGACATTCCATTCGCCGCGCCCAGTGCGTGGCAAAACCGCTTGCCCAACATCCAGCCGCAGCCGTGGCAGCCGTCAGATGCCGCCGCTTGGTTTGCCCAAACTGACGAGCGGTATGAGACTTACTGGATTTCCGATGGTCTGGATTGGGACGGACGCGCCGATCTGCTAGCTGCCTTGGAAGAACGTGGAACGGTGACGGTGTTCCAAACACCCCGCCAGACCGTTGGCCTGCGCCCCGCCCGGTTTGAGAACGGTGAAGTGCTTGTCTCGGCCACGCGTTCACCCATCGGCAATCCGCTGGATACAACTGTCACAGCCATCGGGCTGGACCCGGCGGGCGTTGAGCGTCAGCTTGCAACCGTTCCCTTGGTCTTTGCCCCCGGTGAGCCGATTGCGGAAACCGCGATGGTCCTGCCCCCTGAGCTGCGCAACCGCATCACCCGGTTTGAGGTTGGCGCCACCCGTTCCGCCGGTGCGGTGAGCCTGACGGACGATGCCCTGAAACGGCGCGAAGTTGCCTTGATCGCAGGGCGTGATGACCGCGAGGGATTGGAGCTGCTGTCGCCGCTCTATTATCTGCGCGAAGCGTTGGAACCGACCGCCGACATCATTGATGGCACGCTCGACGATGTCCTTCTGGCCAACCCTGACGTGATCATTCTGGCCGACGTAGCCAGCCTCGCTGGCAGCGAAAGCGATGCGGTATTGGAGTGGGTCGAGAGTGGTGGCATGCTGCTGCGCTTTGCGGGTCCGACACTGGCCGCATCCGATCAGGGCCGTATCGAAGAGGACCCACTGCTGCCTGTGCGTCTGCGCTCTGGCGGCCGCTCTGTTGGTGGCGCGATGAGTTGGGGCGAGCCAAAAACATTGGCCCCCTTTGCCGAAGACAGCCCCTTCTTTGGGTTGCCCATCCCCGACGATGTGACCGTCACCAGCCAGGTAATGGCGCAACCTGATCCCACTTTGGCGGACCGGGTCATCGCGCAACTCACTGATGGCACTCCGCTGGTCACACGCAAACTCAGCGGTGAGGGCCAGATTGTGCTGGTCCATGTCACGGCGAATGCAGAATGGTCCAGCTTGCCGCTCTCAGGGCTTTTTGTGCAGATATTGGAACGGCTCGCCGTTTCAACGCGTCCTGCGACCCCCGATGAGGCTGAACTTGCAGGCACCACCTGGTTGCCCGGTAAGGTGCTGGATGCTTTTGGCAGGCTTGAGGATGGTAGCGCCCTGCCCGGTGTAGCCGGTGAAGTGTTGGGCGCCGGTGTGCCAAGTGCCGCACTGCAACCGGGGCTCTATTCGGGGCGTGACAGACAGTTGGCCGTCAATGTGATCGGGTCCGAGACAACGCTGAGCGTAGCGGCGTGGCCTGCGCGGATCGCGATCGAAGGGATGGCCGTTGTGCGCGAAACCGCGTTGAAGGGCTGGCTACTCAGCGCGACCGTTCTGCTGCTTTTGTTTGATGTGATCGCCTCACTTGCCATCGGTGGCAGGCTGCGCGGACCGCGGGCTGATGTTGCGGCGGCTGCAGCACTGATGCTGTTGCTTGCCCCGCAGGCAGAAGCGCAAACGGCCGAAGAATTTGCCCTGCGTGCCACATCAGAGGTTGTTCTGGCGCATGTGCTGACAGGTGACCGCGAAACAGATGAAACCGCCGAGGCGGGCCTGCGCGGCCTGTCGCAGACCCTTTTCCGGCGCACCTCGATTGAACCGGCGGCGCCTTTGGGTGTGGACCTTGAAACCGATGAATTGGCCTTCTTTCCGATCCTCTATTGGCCCGTCACTGCCGACCAATCGCTGCCCAGTCGCGCGGCCTATGGCAAGCTGAACCGCTACCTGCGGTCCGGCGGGATGATCATGTTTGATACCCGCGATGCGGATACGGCGCGCTTTGGCTCTGGCTCGCCGGAGGGGCGCAAACTACAGGCCATCGCCCGGTCGCTGGATATTCCGCCGCTAGAGCCGATCCCATCGGACCATGTGCTGACCCGCACATTCTATCTGCTACAGGATTTTCCGGGACGTTATGCAAGCCGCGATGTCTGGGTCGAAGCCGCCCCCATTGGGGCCGAACAAGTCGAAGGCATGCCCTTCCGTAATCTCAATGATGGCGTCACCCCGGTGATCATTGGCGGCAATGACTGGGCGCGCGCATGGGCGGTGGACACCAGTGGGCGGCGTATGTTCCCCGTTGGTCGTGGCATGTCTGGCGAACGACAACGCGAGATCGCGCTGCGCTTTGGTGTGAACGTCATCATGCATGTTCTGACCGGCAACTATAAGTCCGATCAGGTGCATGTCCCTGATCTGCTGGATCGGTTGGGGCAGTGATGACAGGTGCGATTATCCTTGATCCGCTGATCCCGGTGGTTCTGCTGTTGGCCGTGACAGGGCTTGCGGTGCTTGCGTTCATCCTTGCCATCTGGCGGCGGCTGCCGGGCTGGTGGCTGCGTGGGCTGGCCGGGCTGGTCCTGCTTACCGCATTGGCCAACCCCGCTATTCAGCAAGAAGACCGCGAACCGCTGACCGATATCGTCATACTTGTGGTCGATAAAAGCGCCAGCCAGCGCATCGGCGCAAGGCCCGATCAGAATGCGGTGGCCATTACCAATATTGAGGCTGAACTGGCGCGCCAACCCAACACCGAGCTGCGCAAAGTGACACTTGGCGATGCCGAAGGTGATCTTGGAACAACCCTCATGACTGCCCTGTCCGAGGCATTGGCCGAAGAGCCGCAGGCGCGCATTGCAGGCATCATCCTTGTGACTGACGGACGCTTGCATGACATTGAACGCGCACCAGCCCTGACCGCGCCCATGCATACATTGCTCACTGGTGAACCAGAGGATTGGGACCGGCGACTGGTTGTCGAAAACGCGCCCGCCTTTGCGATCCTAGGGGAAGAAGTTAACCTGACACTGCGTGTCGAAGACCAGGGTGCCGCGCCCGAAAGCACGTCGGTGCCCCTGTCCATCGCGATTGATGGGGACACGCCCCTGGTCGTTCAGGTACCCATCGGTCAGGATATCCAACTGCCCGTCTCTCTGCCGCATGGCGGGATGAATGTGCTGCAGTTCAATATCCCCGAGGTCGAGGGGGAGTTGACCAATCGCAATAACGCCGCGGTTGTCCAGATTAACGGCGTGCGTGACCGCTTGCGCGTGCTGCTTGTGTCGGGCGAGCCGCATCCGGGGGAACGGACATGGCGCAACCTGCTGAAATCCGACTCTGCTGTTGATTTGGTGCATTTCACCATCCTGCGCCCGCCTGAAAAGCAGGACGGCGTGCCGGTGAATGAGTTGTCGCTGATCGCCTTTCCCACGCGAGAGCTTTTTCTTGAAAAGATCAATGATTTCGATCTTATCATCTTTGATCGCTACCGCCGCCGGGGCATTCTGCCCAGCGCCTACCTCGACAATATCCGCAACTATGTCGAACAGGGTGGTGCGGTGCTGATTTCATCCGGGCCGGAATATGGCTCTGCCGAAAGCATCTACCGTTCGCCATTGGGTGACATTCTGCCCGGTGCGCCCACGGCACGGGTCTTTGAAGAAGGATTTGTGCCGCAACTGACGGATATCGGCCAGCGACACCCGGTCACCGAAGGGTTGGACCTGCTATCGCCCAATCCAGACGGCGAAGGGCCGGGCTGGGGGCGTTGGTTCCGTTTGATTGATGTGTTGGTGCCAGAGGCCGCAACAACCGTCATGTCGGGTCTTGATGATCGTCCGTTGTTGATCCTCAACCGGATTGGTGAGGGGCGCGTGTCCTTGATGGCGTCCGATCATTCATGGCTATGGGATCGTGGCTACGAAGGCGGTGGCCCACAACTGGAGCTGCTGCGCCGTCTTGCGCATTGGATGATGAAAGAACCAGAGCTTGAAGAAGAGGCGCTGTGGGTTGAACCCACAGGACAAAGGATGCGGATCATCCGGCGCACCCTTGATCTGGAAACCGGTGATGTAACCGTGACCCATCCCGATGGCTCCGAGACCGTGCTGACGCTGGAAGAAGTGTCGCCGGGCCGGTTCGAGGCGCTGTGGGATGCGCCTGAAATTGGTCTTTATCGGCTAGATGATGGGGATGAGACCTCTGTCATAGCGCTTGGGCCTTCGGCCCCGCGCGAGTTTGAGCAAACCATCGCAAGTGCCGAAACACTGCAACCGCTGATCGACGGCACACGCGGTGGTGTCATGCAGATCAGCGAGGGTGATGTGGGCATCCGCACTGTGCGCGAAGGCCGCCCAGCGGCTGGGCGCGGTTGGATTGGCATCACGCCACGAGGGGCCTACCGGACTGCTGACATAAGTATCAATTCGCTGTTGCCGTCATGGGTTTATCTGTTGCTGGCATCACTGATGATCGTCGGCGCATGGCTGCGCGAAGGCCGCAGATAAATCCTGAGCATGGCGATGATAAGTACGATCCTCAAGACGTTTGCCTTCATCTTGATCGGTGTCGTGGCGCTGGTAGGTTGCCAAACCGTGTGCAATTCCGGCAATGCACCCTTGCCGCCAAATGACACGCAAACGCTGCGCGTGGCGACTTACATTGTCCATTACATCATACTAGGCCGCGAGACAGGCGCGTGGTCCGTCGGAGATTGGGAGCGGCGGAAAGGTCCGCTGGATATGGCCTTCAAGGAAATCGATGCTGATGTCATCGGCTTTCAGGAGATGGAAAGTTTTGCCAGAGGCAGTGGAAACGACACCAATCTGACGCTTGATTGGCTGCTGACGAACAACCCCAGCTATGCAGCAGCCGCCGTGGGTGATCCGGCCGCGTTTCCATCCACGCAACCGATCCTTTATCGCTCGGATAAACTGGCAGTCCTTGATCAGGGTTGGTTCTTTTTCTCTGAAACGCCCGATGTGATCTATTCGCGCACCTTCAATGGGTCTTTCCCCGCCTTCGCATCTTGGGCGCAGTTCGCAGATCAAGCCAGTGGAGAGGTCTTCCGAGTTGTGAATATCCACACCGACTATGCCAGCCTGTCGAACCGGCAGAAGTCGATCGCGCTGGTAGCAGAGCGCATTGCACCATGGATCGCGCAAGGCGAAACTCTGTTTGTGATTGGGGATTTGAATGCGCGTCTTGGCGGCAGGCTGGTGAACACTCTGGAAGACACCGGACTGTCGTTTGCGCCAGTTAGCGGGGCAACCTATCACTTCAATCGGGGGATCAATCTGTTTGGCGCGGTTGGTCACATCGCAAGCACGGATCATGCCCAATTGGTCGGCGACCCCATCGTCCTGCGCAAGAAATACGCCGGAGAATGGCCAACCGATCACTACCCACTTGTTGCAGATTTTCAGTTGGGCAACCGCTGAACGCGTTACTGCGTTAGGTCCACTTCAAACAGGGTCTCTGACCAACCATCAACGTTGCAGCGTGCGCGCACAAAGATCGTTGTTGTGCCGGCGGGGATGTCCACACCTGACAGCGACCGGGTGAAGGGTTGTTCGTTCACATGCGGGTGCGCCAGCTCTCGGATACCAAGGCTGTTGCCATCGGCGTCCAGCACCTCCCAGCCATCGGCATAGTGATCCCAACCGGTATCAGGATGCGACAAAGTCACGCTGACGTTCGAACCATTGACCGTAACGGCTTCAACAACCGGTACATCGGCAAAGGCAGGGCCGGCGAGGAAGGCAATCAGGGCAAGGCATCTCATGATCTGTCTTCTAGCAGAATTGAGCGGGGCAGTGATGCAAATTCGCGTGACCACAAAACCCAAAGCACGATGCAGGTCGCAATGATCAGGGCAATGGGCCCCAAAAGCCAAGCCAACGCACCCATTGCAAAATACATGCCCCGCAGTCCGCGATTGAAATTGATGGCGGCGCGGATATTCAATTCCGCAGCCTGTGCTGCGCGGGGGTGCGCTGCGGGATCATTGGGGTCATTGGGTACAGCGGCCATCAGAACGGCGCAGTAGCCAAAGACACGATTGGCCCAGACAAATTTCAGGAAGGCGTTGGTCAGAAAGAGCGCTACAAGCCCCAACTTCAACTGAAAAACCAAGATAGGCACGGGCATCTCGGTCACTTCGGCGGCCAATCCACTAAGCGGTTCAGTATTGCCTGCCAATGCCAGAACCCCGCCGACGGCCAACAGACATGTAGAAGCAAAGAAGGCTGTCCCCTGCCTTAGGCTGGCCAATATCTGACTGTCAAAGATACGCGGATCGCGGGTAACAAAGACCTTCATCCAGCTGCGGCGCTCTTCGGACATCAGCACAGTCACGGACGGACGCTTGGCGCCGGGGTGTTCGATCAACCAGCCAATCGCAAACCAAACCACAACAATCAGGCCAACGGCGCATAAATCGAGCGGGGCCAGCAAGGCCAGATGATCAAATAATCTCATAATCGCTGGTGTAGCCTTTTGACATTAGACTTGCCAGATCGCAAAATTGGTAATATATTCTTACCAATATTACAGATTGGGAATCGCAAGATGGAAATGCCCGCCCCGAATGCCAGCGTGCTGTCGCGTAAGGACCAGATCGTCGCGCGGCTGAAAGAGGTGCTGCCTGCCAACTCTGTCATCTCGGACGAAAGCCAGACGCGTGCTTATGAATGCGATGCGCTGACCGCGTATAAGTGCCCGCCACTTTGCGCGATCCTGCCCGCCAACACCGACGAGGTTTCTGCCGCGCTGAAGGTTTGTCACGAAATGGGTGTGCCTGTGGTTCCGCGCGGCTCTGGCACGTCACTGGCCGGTGGTGCGTTACCGACGGCCGATTGCGTGATCCTTGGTGTGGCCAAGATGAATGGCGTGATCGAAACCAACTATGCGGATCGCTACATCAAAGTACAAAGCGGGCGCACCAACCTATCGGTCACAGGCGCGGTCGAGGCAGAGGGCTTCTTTTACGCCCCTGATCCGTCAAGCCAGCTTGCCTGTGCCATCGCAGGTAATATCGCGATGAATTCGGGCGGTGCGCATTGCCTGAAATACGGTGTTACGACCAACAATCTGATGGGCGTCACTATGGTGATGATGGATGGCACGATTGTCGATGTCGGCGGTGCGCATTTGGATGCCGCAGGGTTGGACGTGCTGGGTGTGATCTGCGGATCGGAAGGCCAGCTTGGCGTCGTGACAGAGGCAACCTTGCGTATCCTGCACAAACCCGAAGGCGCACGCCCCGTGCTGATGGGTTACGATAGTGCTGAAACTGCGGGGCAGGTTGTTTCGGACATCATTAAGGCCGGCATTCTGCCGGTCGCCATCGAGTATATGGACGAAATGTTGATTGGCGTCTGTGAGGATTTCTCTGGTGCGGGTTATCCCGAATGCGAGGCGCTTTTGATCGTCGAAGTTGAAGGGTCCGAGGCCGAAATCGACGATCAGCTTGCCCGGATCACAAACATCGCGGCCAAACACAATCCGGTCGAGCTGCGCGAGGCCCAATCACCTGATGAGGCCGCACGCATCTGGGCGGGCCGCAAGGCTGCGTTCAGCGCTATTGGCAAAATCTCTGACTACATGTGTCTGGATGGGACTATTCCGGTGTCGTCATTGCCCTATGTCCTCAAACGGATTGGCGAGATGTCCAAACATTACGGTCTGGGCGTTGGCAATGTGTTTCATGCGGGCGACGGCAACATGCACCCGCTGATCCTTTATGATGCAAATAAACCCGGCGATCTGGAAATCTGCGAAGAGTTTGGCGCCGAGGTGCTGAAGCTCTGCGTTGAGGTGGGTGGCTGTCTGACCGGCGAACACGGTGTGGGCATCGAAAAGCGCGACTTGATGAACGTGCAATATGATCCTGCCGACCTTGAAGCACAGATGGCGATCAAGGATGTTTTTGACCCTAACTGGTTGTTGAATGCCGCCAAGGTCTTTCCACTGGCAAGCTCTGAGCCACGCCGTGCCGCATAGAGGGGGCTTTGCCCCCGCGCGTTCGCGCCCCCCAAGATATTTTTGAACAAAAGAAGACGGACATGACGCCCAAGACCGAAGCAGAACTGGCCGAGATGATTGCAGCGGCCAATGGCCCCCTGCGGATCAAAGGTGGTGGTACGCGTCCTATCGGGCGGACGACAGGCGAAGAGTTACGCACGTCAAGCCTGAGCGGGATCAGCCTGTATGAACCCGGTGCGCTGACAATTGTCGCAGGCGCCGGTACGCCGTTGTCTGATATTGAAAAGACGCTTGCCAAGGAAAACCAGCGCCTTGCGTTTGAACCGATGGACCATCGCCCCCTTTTGGGCACGACGGGCGAACCCACGCTCGGCGGTATGGCCGCGGCCAATGTCTCTGGCCCACGCCGCATTGCTGTTGGGGCGTGTCGTGATTTCATGTTGGGCGTGCGCCGTGTTGATGGCGCTGGCACGATCATCAAGAACGGTGGCCGGGTGATGAAAAACGTGACCGGCTATGATCTGGTCAAACTGATGACAGGCGCTTACGGCACGCTAGGAGTGCTGACCGAGGTGTCCTTGAAGGTGCTGCCGGATGTCGAAACCATGGGCACGGTCATGTTGCATGGTTTGCCTGATGATAGGGCGATTGCAGCACTGTCCACAGCACTTGGGTCGCCATTTGAAGCCACAGGTGCCGCGCATTTCCCCAAGAGCAAATTTGGTGAACCGCTGACCATGATCCGGGTCGAGGGGTTTGAGGCTTCGGTGACATACCGTGCCCAAAAACTGCGTGACCTCCTCAATGGCTACGGCGACGCTGAGATTGCCGTTGGCGCGACCGAAGGCCCCGGCTCTGCCGAGGGCTGGAAATGGGTCCGCGATGCCGCGGCATTTGCCGATCAGCCCGGAGATGTCTGGCGGGTTTCCGTTAAACCATCGGAGGCAGCCGCCATTGCCGCCCGGATGAGCGCAAACGCCGTGCAATACGACTGGGGTGGCGGCCTGATCTGGGCGTTGGCCGATGCAGGTCATGACCTGCGCGGCGCGATTGGGCCTTTTGATGGCCATGCCACGTTGATCCGTGGCATCGCTGACGTGCCTGTCTTCCAGCCAGAGCCCCCCGCCCTTGCGACACTGACCAAGGGCCTGCGCGCCAAATTCGACCCTCGTGGCATTCTTAATCCTGGGATCATGACCTGATGCAGACGACATTCACGCCAGAACAGCTGACCGATCCCAATATCGCCCGCTCCAACGACATCCTGCGCAACTGCGTACATTGCGGTTTTTGCACCGCCACTTGCCCTACATATCAGGTCCTCGGGGATGAACTCGACAGTCCGCGTGGCCGCATCTATCTGATCAAGGATATGCTTGAGAATGAGCGTAAGCCGGACGAAAAGACCGTTAAGCACATCGACCGTTGCCTGTCCTGTCTGGCCTGCATGACGACCTGCCCTTCTGGTGTGCATTACATGCATCTTGTTGATCATGCCCGCGCATACATTGAAAAGAACTATGATCGCCCTTTGTCGGATCGCGCTTTGCGCTGGATCCTTGCAAGCATCCTGCCTTACCCCATGCGGTTTCGGATTGCCCTGCTTGCGGCCAAGATCGGGCGCCCGTTTGCGCGATTGATGCCGGATGCGCGTCTGCGCGCAATGTTAGAGATGGCCCCAAAAACCATTCCGCCGGTTAGCTGCAACGACGATCCGCAGACCTTTCCCGCGCGCGACAAAAAGATGCGCGTGGCCCTGATGACTGGTTGCGCCCAAAAGGCGCTGAACACCGATATCAATGACGCAACCATCCGCCTGTTGACCCGTTTAGGGGCAGAGGTGGTTGTGGCCGAAGGTGCAGGGTGCTGTGGGGCGCTGACCCACCACATGGGCAAGGAAACCGAAAGCCACGCGACAGCGGCCAAGAACATCAAGGCATGGGCCAGGGAAATTGACAACGGCGGGCTGGACGCGATTGTGATCAATACCTCTGGCTGCGGCACAACAGTAAAAGATTATGGCCATATGTTCCGCAATGATCCGCTGGCGGCGGATGCTGCGCGCGTGTCCGCCATCGCCATGGATGTCTCGGAAATCCTGATGAAGCTGGACATGCCCGAGGGCGCGGACAAAAACACCAAAGTGGCCTATCACGCTGCCTGTTCCTTGCAGCATGGTCAGCAGATCAAGACCTTTCCCAAGGATTTGCTCAAGAAGGCCGGGTTCACGGTTTTGGAGCCAGCGGACAGCCATCTGTGTTGCGGGTCAGCTGGCACCTACAACCTGATGCAGCCGGAGATTTCCAAGCAACTGAAGGACCGCAAAGTCCAGACACTTGAGGCGCTGACCCCTGATATCATCTCGGCAGGCAACATCGGATGCATGATGCAGATTGGCGGGGGCACAGATGTGCCCATTGTGCATACGGTTGAACTGCTTGATTGGGCGACGGGCGGACCACAGCCGCCCGCATTGACAGCACCGGGCAAGCGCGAACCGCAGATCCCGATCCTGCGTTGATGACATAATCCTGCCGCAAGTCTTTCGCAGGCTGATCGCTCGTGCTTCAAGGTGATTCATGCTTCGGTTCCTGATCTCAGTATTCCTTCTTGCGGCCTCCGCCCTGCATGCGCAGGAAAGCGGGCTGGTCACGCTTGAGACACGGCAGGATAGCCAAGGCTGGGAAGCCGTTGGCCGGCTCGACATCCGGGGTAAAGGGTTTTGCACAGCGGCACTGATCCGCGAAAGGCTGATCCTGACGGCAGCCCATTGCCTTTATGACAATGACGGCAGCCTGATTGCACCAGACCGTTTTGAATTTCTCGCAGGGCTGCGTGATGGGCGCTCGCAGGCGACACGTAACGTGGCCAGAGCCATCGCACATCCTGAATACAACTTTGGCGGCGGGGCGTCAGATGCAGCCGAGGTTGCCATGGATATCGCCGTACTGGAACTGGATCAGCCGATCCGTACGACACGCATCCGGCCATTCCTGATAGCACAACGCCCCATTACGGGTGATGCAGTGGGCGTCGTGTCCTATGGGCGCGGGCGCGCAGACACGCCAAGCCTGCAAGAGGTCTGCAATGTTCTGGGACGCCAGACCGGTGTGATCGTGATGACTTGCGATGTGGAATATGGCTCAAGCGGATCACCGGTCTTTATGGTGCAGGATGGGGAAACCCGGATCGCATCTGTTGTGTCTGCGATGGCGCAGGTGAACGGGCAGAAGGTTTCGCTCGGGACGTCATTGGCGGGTCCGTTGAATGCGCTGCTGGCCCATTTTGCCACCCTTGGCCCCGCCAGACCGGGTGGCACTCAGCGGCTGATCAATAGTACGGAACGCAATGAAACCGGCGCGAAGTTCGTCCGTCCCTGATCTAATTAACCTCTTGAAAGCCGAAAAACGGGTTCCCACATAAGCTGTGTCGGGATGCCAATGATGGGTTTCGGCGCAAATCGCCTGTCCCTTATGGGAAGGCAATAACATCGTTATCGCTTACTGAAAGGATGACCCAAATGCGTGCATTTGATCTGACCCCCCTCTACCGTGCCACCGTTGGTTTTGACCAGATCGCCGATCTGATGGATCGTGCGCTTGCCAGCGACGTCGGCCAGAACACATACCCCCCATATAACATCGAAAAGACCGAGGAAGACGCATGGCGTATCTCTATCGCTGTTGCCGGTTTTTCTGATGATGACCTCGCGATTGAGGTCAAGGATCGTGCGCTTTTGATCACGGGGCGCAAGGCCTCTGATGAGGCCGAGCGCAACTACCTGCACCGTGGCATCGCCACCCGCGCGTTTGAGCGGCGCTTTCATTTGGCCGACCATGTGCGCGTCACAGGGGCGACGCATGAAAACGGCATGTTGAACATTGATCTGACCCGCGAAGTGCCCGAAGCGCTCAAGCCGCGCAAAATCGAGATTGCAGCTGCTGGTAAGACTGATGCGAACCTCGTTGAGGCAAAATCGGTCAACTAACCCGCGATAGTGAAGTTGTTGCACTGCAAGCGCGTCACCCAACCCGGTGGCGCGCTTTTTCGTAAGTGTAACCCGTCTGCGAAAGCCGCCTAAGCAGATGGCACAATCGTATTGTCCCGCACACGGAACATGTTGATCTTCTTGCGGTCCTCGGAAGGATGGATGCCAAAGACGTCGATGTATTTCTTACACAGCGTCGGCGCGTTTGCATAACCCACAGCGAAGGCGATCTGGGTCATGCTGTCCTTGCTATATAGCAAAAGCTGGCGGGCTTTGTGCATCCGCAGGGATTTGTAGTAGCCGCCGGGCGTGTTGCCCGTTGTCTTGTGAAACATGCGTTCCAGCTGGCGCACGGAGACGCCGACCTGATCGGCCACATCCGAGATATTGATAGGGTCCTCGATGTGATCGGCAAAGATATCAACGGCCTGCCGCACAATGGCTGGCAGCATGTCATGTGTGCTTTCGGTGGCAAAGGTCGGTTTGCGTTGCGTGACCCCCTGCCCGCGCACCAGAGGGTGCTGGAACCAGCAGGCGACCTCGGTCGCCACATCTGATCCAAGGTTCTCTTCGATCAACAGAAGTGACAGATCAAACGCCGCAGCCGCACCCGACGCGGTCAGCCGATTGCGGTCGATCATGATCACATCTTCGGTGGGTTTGAGGCGGGGAAATTCAGCGGCAAAGGCGGCCTCGTAGCACCAATGTACTGATGTGGTGTAGCCAGACAAAAGGCCGCTGCGCGCCAAAGGGAAAATGCCGCCGCTAATCGCCCCCATGGTCACACCGTGCCGTGCAAACTTGCGCAACCGACCTTCGGAGGTCACCGGATCTTCAAAACGGGATGATGGCCCGCTGAGCAGGAAAAGCTGGTCCAGTTTTTCGCAGTCTTCCAGCCGCAAGTCGGGTTCAAACCAGACCTTGGCGCTGGCTTCGACCCGTTCGCCATCTTCTGACACCAGCTTCCACGAAAACGTCTCGGCGCCCGCAATTTCGTTTGCGGCGCGCAGGGGTTCGATCATCGAGGTCAGGCAGGCCATCGGGAATCCCGGAAAGATTAGAAAGCCTATCTGGATATTTTTATTCAAGGTCATAAAATTATCCTAGCAGGAAACAAATGTGGTATTCTAGACAAGGACAAGCGAAAATCTTCAATTGAGTCATTGTATGACCGGAGCAGAGCAGTAAGTGAATGACCATTGAAAAGCCGGATCCCCTAATGTCTGCCACACCTCTTCAACAAGACCCGCATCGCGTTCGTGAACACCGTGAAAAAGTGCTCGAAGTTGCAATCGGCCGCGAAGTGCGCGCCTATCGCCGCAAACAGGAAATAACAGTTGCCGAACTTTCGGCGATGACCGGCCTGTCCATCGGCATGCTCTCGAAAATCGAGAACGGCAACACGTCCCCGTCTTTGACGACGCTGCAGACCCTGTCGAACGCGTTGTCCGTACCGCTGACCTCTTTCTTTCGCGGCTTCGAAGAAGACAGAATGGCCGTTCACACCAAAGCCGGTGAAGGGGTTGAGCTGCAACGGGACGGCACCCGTGCCAACCATCAATACAATCTTCTTGGGCATATCGGATCAAACGCCAGTGGGGTCATCGTTGAACCCTATCTAATCACCCTTTCAGAAAAATCAGATGTCTTCCCGACGTTCCAGCACGGCGGGATCGAAACGATATATATGCTTGAGGGCGAAGTTGACTACCGCCATGGCGAAGGTGTCTATCCGCTCAAACCGGGTGACACGCTGTTTTTCGATGCCGACGCACCACATGGACCAGAGGTGCTGGTTAAACTGCCTGCGCGCTATATCTCGGTCATCTCCTACCCGCAGGACGGTTAATCAACCATCCGTCCCAGAACCGGGAACGACAGTTCGCGCAGCAATTTGCGCCGCATCGCGCGGGCGTAGTCGCCATAACCATAGGCGATCATGGCAAAGGCTTCGGGTCCATGGATCACCTCAGTCTCGTAGTAGTCCTTCAATGATTGCGGAGTGAGGCTTGTGCCCTCGCTTGAGGTGTTGTTCGGGTTGCCAACGACGAGCGCATTTACTGTAATGCCAGCAAAGACCGGCGCGCGATAAAGTTCTTGCGGCGTAACACCAATGTTGTTTTTCCCGTCGCCAGAAACGTCAATCGTGTGCTGCCAACAATGCGATTGCTGCGCCAGCATTGCGGCGCCAAACTCCAATGCCGTTCCCATGGCCGTCCGCAGCCCGGCCCGGACCTTTTGATGCGAACGAATGCGTGTGATTGCCCGATCCAGCGCACCCGGCCCGTCCAGCGAAATCCAAGGTTGGATGACATATTGATGGTTGCGCGAACTCCACTCATAGATTGCCAGCGACACCGGCGCATCCGTGCTGAACAGGATCAGCGACCGGACGTCAGGATCACTTAACGCTGCGACCAATCCGGTGATCTGTTGGTTATATTCGGCCTCGTTCACAGAACCTGACACATCAAGTGCAAGAACAAGGGCCAAGCGACACTGCTGCGCCTGTGCAGGCGACACAAGAAGGCAAAAGATGGCGAGTAAGACCTGCGTGACCAAGCGGAACCGGATCACACAAGGCATTTTCATTTAGGTCTTCAGTGCTGGTTCGGTCTCAAGATCAGGCCAAATTCCATCACTTGTGGGCAGCCCGTCATCGAACTTTGACAGATAATCGAGCATCATCGGCCGGTTGTCGATGAACCCTTTGTAGGTCGCCAATTCCTCGGGCAGATCACGGATCACCCGGTGCAGGCGCCGCCCCCATTTTGGCGCGGTCATCAGGTCCTGAAAACTGCAAAGATAGCAGCGGATCGGAAAGACCAGCGCGTTAGAGCGTGGCAGACGGAAGAAGGTCTGCAACTCGACCCTCAAATGCTGTTTTGCGCCGATATTTTCGGGCGTCAGCGTCGTCTTTTGGATGCCCCATTTGTGGTAATTCTCGGGGCTGGTATCCAAAAGCGGGTTCACCGTCATTGTCCAGTTAAGGCGTCGCGCGGGCGCGCCCTGTTGAATGTTCAGCAGGAACTTGAGCGCGCGCACAAAGATGCCCTTTTCATGGGCCAGCGGCACTGGCGCGTGCCACTCAAAGAAGTTCATTCCGATGTCAAAATCCAGCGACCAATCGGCCTGCGTGGTCACCATGCCCGCGTCCATCCAAAGGTTATCATCGCGCTGATCCAGCACGCAGAAATCGCCCTGAGCCTGCCGAGTGATATACTCCATCGGGCCGTAAGGCAGCGTGGTTTCATCCAGAAACACAAAGCTGTCGTCGATGCCCAGCGGCTTGTTCACCCAGCGCCAGTTGTTTCCGTCGCGGTGCAGTTCGAACAGATCTGGATAGTCCTCGGACTTACTGACCATGATCAGCTCCAGCAGGTCCCAACCCGCAAGCGTCATATGTGGCAAGGACTGGCAGCGCAGCGGGTCGTCGGCCAGCACCATCGCCCGGTCACGCATCTCGGCCACATAGTGTTCATCGACGTCGAAGCGTTTTTCATAGACGCTGTCTACAGGGCCGCCCCGGTGTTGCTCCATGTTGACCGAGTACATGTAGCTGTCTTCATGGAACGGAAATGGAAAGCGCTTGATTGCCCTGTCGGAGTTGAAAAAGGAGTAATCGTCGCGGAATGTTTCGTCGTTGAATTGAATGGTCATATCAGCGGTCCAATACCAGTGTTTTGCCTTCAAAGCGGCTGACGCAGGGCATGATCTTTTCGCCGTTTGCGTGTTCATCATCATCAAGCCAGTGATCGCGGTGGATGAAGTTGCCAGTGTAGTCGATCACCCGCGTCTCGCACTGCCCGCAAGCGCCACCACGACAGAGGTAAGGCGCGTCCACACCTGCGCGCTCTATCGCTTCCAGCAGACTTTCGGTCTCACCAACCTGAATAACCTTGTTCGAGACGGCCAGTTTCACCTCAAACGGCTTACCCGGCTGCGGGGCAAGGAATTCTTCATAATGTACCGCCTCACGTGGCCAACCTTCGGCAGTTGCGGTACCGCGCACCCACTCAATCATGCCCTTGGGGCCGCAGACATATACGTGGGTGCCCAAAGGTTGCCCGTCCAGCAAGTTGACCAGATCAATCTTATCGTTCTGATCATCGTAGTAGATGTGCGTCTCGTTCGGGTGATGGTTTGTCAGCTCATCCACGTAAGACCCAAGGCTTTCAGTGCGGCAGGCATAGTGGAGTTCCCAATTGCCATTGAACCGCTCTAACTGTTTGATCTGCGCCAGAAACGGCGTGATCCCGATGCCTCCGGCCAGAAACAGGTGCTTTTTCGCGCGCAAATCAAGGCTGAACAGATTGACCGGGTAAGAGATGGTCATCTCATCCCCAACCTTCACCCGTTGATGCATAAAGAGTGACCCTCCGCGCCCTTCATCATCACGGCGTACAGAAATGGTATAGGCCGATTGATCCATCGGATCAGACATCAGCGAATAGGGATTCAGGCGAGTGATATCTCCGTCCCGCATCTCAACCACGGTGTGTGCGCCACCCGAAAAGGTTGGTAATCGACCACCATCAACACGCGCGAACTTGAAGCGCGTCACCAGCTCATTCAGGGGGACAATATCCGTCACTTTGACGGCAATTTTTTCTGCGCCGCTCATTCGTAAATCCCCTTTGGTTCGGGCACGTTGCCAGGGTCTTCGGCGTCGATGCAGACACCTTGATAGGCGGCCAACCTACGTGAATAGTGATCCCGCACAAACAGGTTCAACCCGCAATGCGCGCAGACAAACGGGTCGGTTTCGACATCTTCAGTGATCCCTTTGCAATGCACGCATTGAATCCGGCGTGCCGTTGATCCGCGATGCTCTGTCTGGATTGCCGTATGGGGAATACCCGCCTGCATGGCGGCATTCTGCGCCTGCCCCATCAGACCTTCCGTACCTGCAAGATAGACCTGCAATCCCATCTTGGCATCAGCCAGCGCCTTGTGGATACGCTGCTCTGCCGCACCGTATGACGGACCCGCATAGAAAGATGCGGCGTTGAGGCCACGCAGCTTGTCCTCAAACGCCGCCCCTTTGGGAATATAGACGATGTGGGCCTTTGCCATCATGGCAGGCGTGGCGACATCCAGAATGGCCTCGGCACCTTCGGCATCTGCGATCAGCAGATGTGCGGCGCCATCGCGTTGTTCGAGAGTGCCATAGACCGGGCGACTTCGAATGCTTTGTGGAAACGTGAATTTAGACATATCAGTCCTTTGGAATGAAAAAGGCGCGCAGTGCCCTGCGCGCCCGATCCGATCAGCCCTTTGCAGCGCGAATCGATTTGTCTTTGTCGTAGAATGGCATTTCTTCCGCGGTTGCGGCCAGTTCCGTACCGTCTGGTTGCTTGACCGTCAGCTTGGTGCCCGGCTTGGCCGCATCCGGTGCAATCCGCGCAATCGCGACGCTGTAGTTGTTCAACTCGGACGACAGTCCGTAGGTGATGACGCCAATGTCTTTGCCGTCACGCAACACGCGCGCGCCCATCTCCATCTGATCCATGCTGTCAGACAACTGCACGCCGTAAATCTTAAAGCGCTCCTTGCCCTGCATGGCATAGTGGTTTTCGGCGCCGACAAAACCTTCCTTGCCAGGGGACACGGTGAACTCCAGACCAAGCTCCCACAGAGTGTCACCGCAGGGTTCATCATCGAATGGGAAGGTTTCGGAATTGTCACCGGGATAGAACAGCAAGTAGCTTTCGATGCGCAGCATATCGAGCGTGCTGAACTGGACTGGGCGGACGCCCATACCTTTGCCCGCTTCTAGAATGCTGTCCCAGAGATGCGTGGCATCTTTTGCACGGCAGAATATCTCGTATCCACGCTCACCGGTGTAGCCGGTGCGCGAGATCATGACATCACGACCATAGAGGCGCGTCTGCATAAGGCCAAAGTAAGCCAGATCCCGGATAGCGGGGATTTCTTTGGCCAAGAGATCAACGGAAACAGGCCCCTGCAAGGACATATCGTGCAGATCGTCGTCAAACAGGATTTCGCAGTTCTTGCCCGCCGCAACAGACGCCAACTGCTCCATCCCCGTGCCGGTACCATGCACGACCATCCATGAGTTCACGGCGAGGTGGTAGATAATGCAGTCATCAATAAACAACCCGCGATCATTCAGGATTGAGGCATATGTTGATCGGCCGGGGGCGATTTTTTCGACGTTCCGGGTTGTCACACGGTCAATGACATAGGCCGCGTCTGCGCCGACAACATGGACCTTCTTGAGACCAGAGACATCCATGAGGCCCGCCTTGGTGCGGATCGCCTCATAATCGGCTTTGGCACGCTCGGGCGTATGATCGTAGAACCACGCCGTGCCCATCCCGTTCCAGTCTTCGAGTTCACCCCCGATTTCGGCGTGGCGATGTGCAAGTGCCGACGATCTCCAAAGAATGGCCATTGGTCTCTCCCAGTCATGATTTTTGGTTTTCCTAATTGAGACTCAGGTGGTCTCCAAAAGCAAGACTGTTAGTCAAAAAAGTTTCCTGTCAGGCAACCGGAATTTGGGTTCTCGGCGGGCCCCAGCAGCGCCGAGAGCATACCGACTATTGACAGATCGGCCCAATTCAGTGTGATCTTTGAGGAAAAAATTATTACTGGTAGGCAAAAATTGCCACCACCATCAACAGGGGAGACTGTAAAGTGGATGGAAATCTAAACGCTCTAACGACCGTATTTACCGAGTTTTATTACTGGGTCACGGTTGTTTTCATGTTCCTGATTCATGTGGGGTTCTGCATGTATGAAGTTGGCGCTAGCCGTGCTCGGAATCACATGCATACCTTGATGAAGAACATCATGATCATCCCTTTGGTGACGGTCACATTCTTCTTCTTTGGCTGGTGGATCTACTGGGCATTTCCAAATTTCTGGATTTTCGGCGGTTCGCTGGATCTTGAAAGTGGTGCGGCGAATCTGCCGTGGTCTGAGAATATGGGCACAAACCTGGGGGATCGCATCACAGGTGTGTTCTGGGCCGCGTTCCTGCTATTCTCGTGGACGGCCGCATCCATCGTTTCTGGATCAGTGATTGAACGTATCCGTTCGTCCGCGCTTTGGGTTCACGCTGTTCTGATCGGTTCGGTCTTTTGGATCATCGATGCAGCTTGGGGCTGGCACTATGCCGGTTGGATGGTGCAGAAACTTGGCTACCACGATGCTTATGCCTCTGGTGTGATCCACGCCATTGCGGGCGGTTATGCCTTGGGTGTGCTCATGGTTCTGGGGCCGCGTATCGGTAAGTTTGCCAAAGACGGTACGCCGCGCGACATTCCTCCGCATAATCCATGGTTGCTGACAATCGGGATTTTCCTGATCTACACCGGTTTCTGGGGCTTTTATGCCGCGTGCAACGTGCCTGCGATTTCGCCAGAGGCGATCGGTGGTCAGATCACAGGGACAACCTGGACAGCAACAAACATCTATCTCGCGCCGACCTCATTGTCCGCGATCACGTTCAACTTCCTTATGTCACTGTCAGGTGGCCTGATGGCAGCGTATGTGGTGTCGAAGGGTGATGCGTTCTGGACATTCTCTGGCGGTTTGGCCGGGATCATTACGGCCTCTGCCGGCAATGACCTGTACCACCCAATTCAAGCCATGATCATTGGCGCTGTTGGTGTCGTGATTGTCTACAAGTTGCACTACTGGGTCGAACGCCGCTTCAAGCTGGATGACGCAGTTGGCGCTGTTGCGGTGCATGGTTATGCGGGCTTTGTCGGTTTGGTTATCTCAGGCTTTGTCCTTTGGGGTGTCCCAAGCTCGCCTTTCGAAGGCTATGCGACAATCAACCCTCTTGGTCAGTTCCTTGGTGCTGTGATCATGTTCTTTGTATTGGGTTTCCTGCCCGGTTTTGTGGTCTCGAAACTGCAAGCCAAAGCCGGTGTGCTGCGCATCCCGGAAGAGGTCGAATTGCAAGGTCTCGATTACGCCGAGCATCACGCCTACGAAGATGCAAAAGCGCAGATCATCGACGCTGACAGGGCCGCCCTCGCGGCCAAATCCTAACGAAAGGAAGATAACAAATGTCTACTATTGGATATGAAAGCTGGGCGGTTGACCTCGCTGATGTTGGTGCCGTCTACCCTTTCCAGGGTTGGGAAGTCGCGATGACGATCATTGGTGTTGCCTTCTGGCTCGGCTGGCACCGGATTCAATTCGTGCGCGAAGGCAAGCACCTTGAAGAGGCGCGCCAAATGGGCGAGCGGGACAAGATCGAAAAGATGCTGGAACGCTACTAAAGTACGATCCGGGCGGCCAGAAAACTGGGCCGCCCGATATTACCTAGGGGAAATTTTTATTCCTCATGGTTGAGGGTGTAGTGCTTAGCTGTTAGCCTTCGAATCAATAGAGCTCCACCCCTGAAAGGACAGCGCAGATGTGCGGAATTGTTGGGTTATTCCTCAAGGACAAATCACTTGAACCTCAGCTGGGTGAGCTGCTGACAGCTATGCTGATCACCATGACGGATCGCGGCCCAGACAGTGCCGGGATTGCTATTTATGGTGATGAATGGAAAGGCCGCAGCAAGATGACGGTGCAGGCCGCTGACCCTGATGCTGCATTTCCCGGACTGGACCAAGCGCTAAGCAATGCCATCGGTGGCAAGGTCAAGATGTCAGTGAAAAGCACCCATGCGATCCTTGATATTCCGGCCCGGTCAACGGCGCAGGTGCGCACAGCTTTACACAACATCAACCCCAACATTCGCCTGATGAGCCGTGGCGACACGCTTGAAATCTACAAAGAAGTGGGCCTGCCCAAGGATGTGGCAGAACGCTTTGATATTTCTAAAATGTCCGGCACGCACGGGATTGGCCACACGCGTATGGCCACTGAATCAGCGGTGACGACTATGGGTGCCCACCCCTTTAATACGGGCGATGACCAGTGCCTTGTACATAACGGATCGCTCTCCAACCACAATTCGTTGCGCCGCAAGCTGCGCCGCGAGGGGATTCACATCGAAACCGAGAATGACACCGAAGTGGGCGCTGCCTATCTGACGTGGCAGATGCAGAACGGGGCGACGCTTGGTGAGGCTCTGGAAAGCAGCCTTGATGACCTTGATGGGTTCTTTACCTTTGTTGTCGGTACCAAAGACGGTTTTGGCGTTGTGCGCGACCCGATTGCCTGCAAGCCGGCGGTGATGGCCGAAACCGATCAATATGTGGCCTTTGGCTCGGAATACCGGGCGCTTGTTGACCTGCCGGGCATCGAAGATGCGCGCGTTTGGGAACCCGAACCCGCAACTGTCTATTTCTGGAGCCACAACGCAGCCCCAACATCGAACGAAAAGGCCGCCTGATACATGCAAACAATCGACCTTCAAGACATCGGCCTGCGCGAAATGAACAAGACGTTGCATGCGCAAGCCGACACCACCAATCAGACCGCGTGGGAAATCGTGAACCCCAAGGGCGCACACGCGATTGCATGCGGGTTGGACGCACCCATCGAAGTGACGGTGAAGGGTTCAACCGGCTACTACTGTGCCGGGATGAACCAGCAGGCGACGGTGAACATTCACGGCTCTGCTGGCCCCGGCACAGGTGAAAACATCATGTCGGGCAAAATCATCATCGAAGGCGACGCAAGCCAGTATCTGGGTGCGACCGGTCACGGTGGGCTGATCGTGGTGAAGGGCAACGCATCATCGCGCTGCGGCATTTCAATGAAGGGCGTCAACATCGTCGTGCAAGGCAGTGTTGGGCACATGTCCGCATTCATGGGTCAATCCGGCAATCTGGTTGTTTGCGGTGATGCAGGCGATGCCTTGGGCGACAGTTGCTATGAGGCACGGTTTTTTGTGCGCGGCACAGTAAAATCACTGGGCGCCGATTGCGAAAAGAAAGAAATGCGTGCCGAGCACATCGAGATCCTCAAGGGGTTGCTGGATGAGGCAGGCATAGACGCCGATCCATCGGAATTCACGCGCTACGGCTCTGCCCGCAACCTTTACAACTTCGACGTCGATAACGCCGGCGCTTACTAAGGATACCACCCATGAACAAACACGACCCAAAGGGTATCCCGCACACAACGCCACGGCAGTCAGCCACGTTTACCCAAGATATCAACAGCGACATTCGCCGTGCGGCAGCCACAGGCATTTATGACATTCGCGGCGGTGGGGCAAAGCGCAAAGTCCCATCCTTTGACGATCTGCTGTTTATGGGTGCGTCCATTTCCCGCTACCCCCTCGAAGGCTATCGTGAGAAATGTGAAACGTCTGTGACCATCGGCGGGCTGCACGCCGAAAACCCGATTGAACTGGATATCCCGATCACTATTGCAGGCATGTCTTTCGGTGCGCTGTCCGGCCCTGCGAAAGAGGCCTTGGGGCGCGGCGCATCTGCTGCGGGCACCTCGACGACCACTGGCGACGGCGGCATGACACCCGAAGAACGCGGGCATTCTGACAAGCTGGTCTATCAATACCTGCCGTCACGCTATGGCATGAACCCTGATGATCTGCGCAAGGCCGACGCCATCGAAATCGTGGTTGGTCAGGGCGCGAAACCAGGCGGCGGTGGCATGTTGTTGGGCCAAAAGATCAGCGACCGCGTTGCCGAGATGCGCAATCTGCCTAAAGGGATAGACCAACGTTCCGCGTGTCGTCACCCGGATTGGACCGGCCCGGATGATCTGGAAATCAAGATCCTCGAACTGCGCGAGATTACAGGCTGGAAAGTGCCAATTTACGTCAAGGTCGCAGGCGCACGCCCTTACTATGACACGACATTGGCCATCAAGGCTGGCGCGGATGCAGTCGTGCTTGACGGTATGCAAGGCGGTACAGCCGCAACGCAAGACGTCTTCATTGAACACGTAGGCCAGCCAACCCTCGCCATCGTGCGTCCTGCGGTTCAAGCACTGCAAGACCTCGGGATGCACCGCAAGGTGCAGTTGATCCTATCTGGTGGTATCCGCTCTGGCGCCGATGTCGCCAAAGCTATGGCATTGGGTGCCGACGCTGTTGCTATTGGTACGGCGGCACTGATCGCATTGGGTGACAATGATCCAAAGTGGGAGGCCGAGTACAATGAACTGGGCACCACGGCGGGCGCCTATGATGACTGGCACGAAGGCCAAGACCCCGCCGGGATCACCACACAGGACCCAGAACTGATGAAGCGGTTCGACCCTATCGAAGGGGGGCGTCGCCTGCGCAACTACCTCAAGGTGATGACGCTTGAGGCCCAGACCATCGCGCGGGCCTGCGGCAAGAACCACCTGCACAATCTGGAACCAGAGGATTTGGTGGCGCTGACGATGGAAGCCGCTGCAATGGCCAAGGTCCCGCTGGCGGGCACCGATTGGTACCCCGGCAAGCCAAACACATCATATTAATCGAAAACGAGGGCGCGGCTGTTTACAGATCGCGCCCCATTCTTTCCAAAGACAGGGAAACACAAAATGGCAACTGATCTTGCAAAATTCGCCAAGGACAATGGCGTCAAATACTTCATGATTTCCTTCACCGATCTGTTCGGTGGACAACGGGCCAAACTGGTCCCCGCGCGCGCAATTGCGGATATGCAGGAAGACGGCGCTGGGTTTGCTGGGTTCGCCACATGGCTGGACCTGACACCGGCACACCCCGATATGCTGGCCGTTCCTGACCCCGAAGCCGTGATCATCCTACCGTGGAACAAGGAAATTGCTTGGGTTCCCGCCAACTGCGTCATGGAAGACCAACCGGTGGAACAAGCCCCCCGCAACGTGCTTTGTCGTCTGATTGACGAAGCCGCCGCAGAAGGCATGCACGTCAAAACCGGGATCGAGGCAGAGTTCTTTTTGTTAACGCCCGAAGGCGACCAGATCAGCGACCCTTACGATACCGCAGCTAAACCCTGCTATGATCAGCAGGCCTTCATGCGGCGTCTGGATGTGATCCGCGAAATCAGTGATCACATGCTGGAACTGGGCTGGAACCCGTACCAGAACGACCACGAGGACGCGAATGGCCAGTGGGAGATGAACTGGGACTTTGACGACGCGCTCAGGACCGCTGACAAACATAGTTTCTTCAAATTCATGGCCAAATGCGTCGCTGAAAAGCACGGCTTCCGCGCGACGTTTATGCCCAAGCCGATTGAGGGCCTCACTGGAAACGGATGCCACGCACATATCTCGGTTTGGGACGCACCGGGCGACAAGGCCAAAACCAATGTTTTTGCAGGTGCAGGTGAAGGACAAACCGGTGAATTGGGGCTGTCGGAGCGTGGCAAGCACTTCCTTGGCGGCATCATGAAACACGCCAGTGCCTTGGCGGCGATCACCAACCCAACCGTAAACAGCTACAAGCGCATCAACGCGCCACGCACCACGTCTGGTGCCACTTGGGCACCCAACACGGTGACTTGGACAGGTAACAACCGCACACATATGGTGCGCGTTCCCGGTCCGGGCCGCTTTGAACTGCGCCTGCCCGACGGTGCCGCAAACCCTTATCTGTTGCAGGCGGTGATCATCGCGGCGGGTCTGTCCGGCATCCGCTCTAAGGCGGACCCCGGCAAACGCCACGACATCGATATGTATGCCGAAGGTCACAAGGTCAAAGGTGCACCAAAGTTGCCGCTGAACATGCTGGATGCCTTGCGCGAATATGACAAAGACAAGGGCCTGAAAGCTGCAATGGGCGATGAGTTTTCCGCCGCCTACCTGAAGATGAAAATGCAGGAATGGAACGATTTTTGCGGTCACTTCTCGGATTGGGAAAAGGCAAACACGCTGGATATCTGATGGGCACAGCCCTTCACCGAAACATTCACGCAAACGGAGAATGATCAAAACATGACCAAGCGCATAGCAGTCATTGGTGCCGGGCCATCCGGCCTCGCGCAACTTCGCGCGTTTCAATCTGCCGCCGCCAAGGGCGCAGAAATCCCCGAGATTGTTTGCTTTGAAAAACAGTCGGATTGGGGCGGCTTGTGGAACTACACGTGGCGCACCGGACTGGATCAATATGGCGAACCCGTGCACGGTTCGATGTATCGCTATCTATGGTCAAATGGCCCCAAGGAAGGGCTAGAGTTCGCCGACTATTCATTCGAGGAACATTTCGGCAAGCAAATCGCGAGTTACCCGCCGCGTGCAGTGCTTTTTGACTATATCCAGGGGCGCGTTGCAAAAGCAGGTGTGCGTGATTGGATCCGGTTTGAGACAGCAGTGCGTTGGGTCGAGAAGGCTGGAGACACATTCAGCGTCACAGTTTGCAACCTGCCCGAAGATCACACCTACACCGAAGAATTCGACCATGTGATCGTCTGCTCGGGCCATTTCAGCACGCCCAATGTACCGCAGTTTGATGGGTTCGAGAGCTTCAAGGGACGCGTGTTGCACGCCCATGATTTTCGTGACGCGATGGAGTTCAAGGATAAGGATATCCTGATTGTTGGCACCAGCTATTCCGCCGAGGACATCGGTAGCCAGTGCTGGAAATACGGCGCAAAGTCGATCACCGTCAGCCACCGCACGGCTGCGATGGGCTATGACTGGCCGGACAACTGGGCCGAGGTGCCGCTGCTGACCCAAGTAGATGGCAATACCGCGCATTTCAAAGACGGCAGCAGCCGTGATGTGGATGCTGTGATCCTGTGTACCGGATACAAGCACCACTTCCCCTTCTTGCCCGACAGCCTGCGTCTGAAAACGGCAAACCGGCTGGCGGCTGCGGACCTCTACAAGGGTGTTGCTTTTGTGAATGAGCCCGATCTTTTCTATATCGGCATGCAGGACCAGTGGTTCACCTTCAACATGTTTGACGCCCAAGCCTGGTGGGTGCGCGACGTAATCATGGACCGGATCGCAATGCCCGGCAAAGCCGCGATGAAGGCAGATGTTGCTGACCGTGTCGCGCGCGAAGACGCGGGCAAAGACGACTATGACGCGATCTGGTATCAGGGTGACTACATCAAGGAGCTGATCGCCGAAACTGACTATCCCACCTTTGATGTCGAAGGGGCCTGCAAGGCGTTTAAGGCATGGAAAGGCCATAAGAAGGCCGGGATCATGACCTTCCGCGACAATGGCTATAAGTCGGTCATCACCGGCACCATGGCACCCAAGCACCACACGCCGTGGAAGGATGCGCTGGATGACAGTCTTGAGGTGTATTTGCAAAACTGATCAGGGGGCCGTGCGGGCAGTCCTTAGGAAAACATAAGTCTGACGCAGGGCGGCTTTGTCTTTCAGTGACACGGCCGTTTCCTGCCCTTCTGCTTGATACAGCCGCAGATCATAGAAGTCGGGGTGATTGACGCTTTGATCATGGCTTGCCGTTGCGGTTGGACCAAGGCATGCCGCGACCGCCTCATTCAACCGTTCGAAGGCCGCTGTTGCCTCATCAGCGCGGTAGGCAAAGGGCCAACCACATTGGACCTGCGTGCCACCGCCAAGGATCAAGGATGTTGTGCATTCGGCTGACAGGCCTGTTCCCGGTAAATTCAGTATTCCCCCGCCTGTGGCAACCCTGTCCATATCTTCGCAAAACGCGTGGGCGAGCCCAGCGCAAAGGATAAGGGCCGAAGTGGTGCCAAACCGCCCTATCATTCGATTTTTTCCATATCACTTTCCCAATCAGCGACGTCATTCACGAGGATCAGCGCGACCCGCCGAAACACCTGCCGCAGTTTGTCGATATGCGGTCCCGCGTGGCCTTCATCATCCAAAGCCCGCTGCATGCACGTCAGCCAATTCTCCGCGTCTTCCTGACGGATCGGCACATGAGCATGCATCAGTTTGACATCCATATGCCCGTGCTTCTCTTTGTAATAACTGCGCCCTCCGAGGAAACCCGACAGAAAGTTGAATTGCTCAACACGGGCATGAGGCACGCCGTGTCCGCGCGCATGGAGACGTCGCAGGTTTGATCCTTCAGGCAGCGTTTCGACAAGGTCATAAAAGGTCTCGACCAGATCATGCAGGCGCCCCTCTCCGCCGATATCGTCCAGCGCGGTCATTGTGCGACCAATTGCTGCCCTTCGAGCACGTCAAAGGGGGTGGGCGGTGTGGTCTTGCTGACCCAGAACCATTGGCCTGCATATTCCATCACGAACCAGCCTTCCCAATCAGTATCATTGGGCCAGATGCTCTGATATTCGTCGTTCTCAACACGCCATTCTCCACGGGTCGAACGTGCGCCATTTTGTGCATAAATCGTCACCCCATCCGCACCAAAGAACTGGCGATAGCTTGCCCCGCCCCAAACACCCACGGCAGTATTGCCCGTCAGCAGGACACTGATTTCGTCACCCTCCAGCTTGACTGATTGCGCCTGTGCGACGCTGGCCATTAGTGAAAAGGCGATTGCGTGGCGGATCATGCGCGTGGTCGCTGTTTCTTGGGATCGTATGCCGCAAGTGTTTCGGCGATCCGGGCGGGCAACCTCATCTGGTGGCCGTCCAATTTGCCAATTTCAACTTCCGTGCCTATGTCCGCGTGGGCCACGTCAATCCGGGCCAGCGCGATGTTCTTTTTCAACAGCGGCGAGCGCATGGAAGACGTGACCTCGCCAATCTGCGCACGACCGATGTGAATGCAATCCCCGTGACCCACGGTGACGTTGCCATCAATCTCTAGCCCTACCAGCTTGCGCATGGGGTGTTCTTTGCGCCGGATCAGCGCGTCGCGGCCCACAAAATCATCCGTCTTGGATTTCAACGGGCAGGTAAAGCCGATGCCAGCTTCAAACGGGTCGGTTTGGTCGCTGAAGTCATACCCCGCAAAGATCAGCCCTGCTTCGATCCGCACCATATCCAACGCCTCTAGCCCCATGGGTTTGAGCCCGTGATCCTGACCCGCCTCCCAGATCGCGTCAAAGATCTCGGCACAATCCTTAGGGTGGCACATAACCTCATAACCCAGCTCACCGGTATAGCCGGTGCGACTGACCACAAACGGCGTGCCACTTTCGTTGCGCAGGCGCGCGGGAGTGAAACGGAACCAGTCCAGCTGGTCAAACTCAGGATTATGTGGGGCGGTCCAGACCAGTTTACGCAGCAGATCACGGCTTTCTGGGCCTTGCACGGCGACATTGTGCATCTGATCCGTTGATGAGCGCACAAGCACCTTCAGCCCATGTTTCTCTGCCAGTTCCCGCAGCCATTCGCCCCCATAGTCCGCCCCGCCAATCCAACGAAAGTTATCCTTGTCCAGCCGAAAGACAGTGCCGTCGTCGATCATGCCGCCATGTTCATAGCACATCGCGGTATAGACAACGCCGCCCACGGCAAGGGTCTTCATGTTGCGGGTAAAGGCGTATTGGCAAAGCGCCTCTGCATCCGGGCCGGTGATCTCAAACTTGCGCAGGGGGGACAGGTCCATGATCACGCATCTTTCGCGGCAGGCGTGGTATTCCTCGATCGGGCCGGCAGCGGCATAGCAATTCGCCAGCCAATAGCCGTTGTATTCAATGAAGTTCCGCGTGTGCTTGGCAAAGCTGTCGTGGAAACCGGTTTGCTTGGTCATTTTCGGCTCCGAATCTGGGGTCGCGCGGGTCGCGATGGCCCGCTGAAAGGTCTCTTTGCCGCTATAGGTGCGGACGTGAATATCGGTAGGGTTCCAACCATTGGCGGCCGTCGTGTCATCGGGGCACGCGCTTGAGACACAGACAATGTCGGTAAGCGCACGTAGCAGGACGAAATCACCCGGACGGCTCCATGGTTCATCAGCGTACATCACGCCATGTTCATCCAGGAAGGTGTTGAAGAAGAAATTGATCGCCATCCAACCGGGGCGGCCCGTGACATTGAATTCCGACAATGCCCCATTGAAGTTCTCAGAACAGTTCACGTGGCCCAGATAGCCGATGTCGTCATAATACTTGGCCGAACAAGCCAGCGCAAAAGCATCATGACGCCCGCAGGTGTCCTGCACAACTTCGACCAGCGGGACCATTTCCTGATCATAGTATTTCGCGTGAAGACCCGGCATTGGATAGGCATGCCCCATTAGCGTTCGGGTCGTCGTCACATCCAGCGCATGTTCGATCCCCTTGTCCAGTTTTCGGGCCGAAAAGCACTCAAAATCCGTACATTGGCGGCCATCCACATCGATGATTTGAATGTAATCACCCGCTTTGACAAAGAATGCCTCTGCGGTTTGCGCATGCACGCGGATATCGGACGTAGGGTCCGCCAATGGATCAGGCAGCGCAAAGCGTGCGTGGGTTTTCAGCACCGCACGTTTGATCGTCACTGTCAGGGGGGTGGCCGTATCTTGTGTCTCAAAGTCCATCGCACCGCCCGGAGCGGCAACGATCACAACACCGTCGCGGCCAACGGTGAAACGGGCTTCGGTCTTGGCCGGGGTTGTTGCCTCAAAAAGATGAACCGCCGCTGCCTGCGCCAGATCAATACCACGGGCGTCCAACCCCATCCGCAAGCCGCGCAAGGACCGGTTGTCACCGGTCAGAAGCGCCTGAAGCCCCTTGGCAATACCGTCCGCCGTGGCTCCGATGACCCCAGCATCCGCTGTTCCCTTGGCATCACAGGCAACGACCTCGCATCGTTGACCGCCCTCATCGTTGGTAATGGTGATCTGATCACCCGCCTCAATTGGGATCAGGACGGCGCCCTGCCCCGCCACAACATATCGCTCTGTTCCGGGCGGCAGCGAAAAAATCTGCGGCTTGATGATCGTGCTGGGTTTCGGCGGGCCCGGTTGCACCTTAGGGTAGCTATCTAACATTGGCATCTCCCCGCATGTGTTGCATGTGCGGAATATTTGTTTAACCATAAGAATACAGGCCTCAGGCTTTACAGCAAACAAAATCGGACTTCATGAACAATAGACAGATCACTTTTATCGGATGGGTCCTGTTTGTCATCTCGGCCATCGGTTTTTGCATCGCCTCCATTGGTGATTTCTGGGCGATGTTCGGCTCTGTCTTCTTCTTGCTCGCTTGCATTGTTTTTATGATTCCCTACTTTCGGGATGGCAGATGAGCGCGCTTGGACTGGGGCTGATTGCAGCGCTTTGCTGGGGATTTCATGACATCTGCATTCGCTTTCTCAGTCAGAAAGTGCCGATCAGTGCAGCCCTGTTCACCGTTCTGGTGGCGGGTCTGGTCTTTCACACCACCCTGACCATCGCGCGCGGTGATTTTCATGCGCTTCCAGCGGGCGCGATCTGGCTTTCGCTGGGTGCCGGCGTGTTCTTCGTGATTGCGAGCTATGGTTTGTACTATGCATTTCAGCGCGGGCCGGTTCGGCTTGTCGCGCCGTTGATTGCGAGTTTTCCAATTCTGTCGGTTGGTGTGGCGATGGTCCAGGGGCAACCCGTCGGGCTGTATCAGTGGATCGCCGTTCTTGGGATCGTCTGCGGCGTGGGGATTGTCGCGACGCTTTCGGATACGGATGACGATGCCAGCCCACCAAAGGGGCGCACAATTCTTTACGCCCTGATCGCCGCTGTCGGATTTGCGGGAACCTTTGCCATGGGGCAGGCCGCCGCAGACATCAGTCATGAGATGTCGACGATATTGGTGACCCGTGTGCTGGCGCTCACTTTGGTGTTTGGTGTCACGTTGATCATGAAACAGACGTTTTGGCCCGGCCGAGCAGCATTGCCTTGGCTGATGGCGATGGGCGTTGCCGATGGGATCGCCTTGCTCTGCGTCTTGTCGGCGGGCAACCTGCCCAACCCGCAATACGCCGCTGTCACATCTTCGATGTTCGGGTTGCTGACGATTGTGCTGGCTTGGGTATTCTTGCGAGAACGGATGTCCGCGTATCAGTGGGGCGGCTGTGTGATTGCCTTTGGCGGGGTTGGCTATCTGGCGCTATAGCCAGCCCGCTGCGATCTGGCGCTGATGCGCCACCATTGCATTACGCATCAAGATCGCCACCGTCACCGGTCCCACACCACCCGGAACTGGTGTGATCCACCCGGCCACATCCAACACAGCGTCCGTATCAACGTCGCCCACGATTCTGGAGCCATCTTCCGTTTCGACCTGATTGATCCCGATGTCGATCACAGCAGCACCGGGTTTGATCATGTCGGGACCCACCAGATGCGCCTTGCCCACTGCGACCACGACAACATCCGCACGACGTGAATGCATCGCGACCGATCGTGTCATATGGTGGCAGACGGTCACCGTACAGCCTTCGGCCATCAGCATCATCGCAGCAGGTTTGCCCACAATCTCGGAGTGCCCGATCATCACCACCTCAAGCCCTTCAAGCGGCAAACCTGTCTCCTTGATCAAGGCCACGCTCGCCGCTGCCGTGCAAGGGGTCAGCGCCACATCGGAATAGACAATATTGCCAATAGAGGCCGGGTTCATCCCCTCGACGTCCTTAAGCGGGTGAATAGCCGATTGCAGTGACCGCACATTGATATGGTCCGGCACAGGGCGCTGCAGAATGATCCCAAGAACCGTTGGATCGTCATTCATCGCCAGAATGCGCGCCTTGCAGTCGTCCTGCGTGATGTCACCGGACCAGTTGAGCTGCTCAAAGGGCAATCCGGCCTGCTCCGCCCCCCGCACCTGATTGCGCACGTAAACGGCTGCTTCGGGTACGTCACCGATCAGGATCGAGACGAGGCGCGGCATGGTGCTGTGCTGATTGGTGTACTGCCGAACGTCACCAATGATCCGCTGCTTGACCTCTACTCCGTTGATCATGCGGTGATCGAGTGGGCGTAATGTGTCCGGCATTGTGATATGTCCTGTGTTTACATCGGCACATATCAAAAGCGTATTCTGTTAGCGGTCAATGGGATCTGCGACAGGGTAGCTGCCGTTTTCGCCGCCCGGCCGTGCAAGAAAGACAAAATGCCCATGCGGGGCGGCCGGTTAATGCAGTGTGTGATGGCTGAAAGAAGTCTGCGCCATAGCGCGGGGCGCGGCCAGGTTCATTTGTTTGAGTGCGACGCCGAAGTCGGCGGCAAGTCCCGTGATGATGGACGCCATGTCGGGGCGCACAAGCAAGATCGCAATCAGCATCGCATCTTCACGCTCTCCCTCTGCCGCGGTGGCAATGAAGTGGCCAAAGCTGGCCTCATCCGCGCCCACGCATTTGCAATGCAAGCCATGACGCGTAAGCGGCCTGCGCCCATGACGGGCACAAATGCTGCAAAGTTCCGCGAAAGCCTCGACCGCTTTGTGGCCGCGCCCGATGCCAAGCGTGCCGGTCAGGTCAGTGACGAAACCCGCCTGCGTCTCGGGACTGTCACACCACATCCGCAAGTAGATGACCGCCGCCGCGGTGACTGCGTCATAGTCATGCAGGTGGCCGACGGTGGCACCGCCCCGGTGATCATTCGGTGCGTTCATTTTGTTAGGATCAGCTTGCCGGCCCGCGTAATCCGCAAGACATAGATCTGATCATCTAGAATAATTTGGGCCTGCACGCCATTTTTGACCAGATCGCGGGCATCATGGCAGGGCAGTTCGCGCAGGGATTGGCCATCCGTTGTGATTGCCCTTTGGAGCCCCATCACATCTGTCCTTCGCGCTTGTTGCAGTGATCCAGTACGTACTCCAACTGCAGTCCGGCGCGACTGCCATCTTGTTGCAAGACGTCAAGAATTTCTGCCTTTGTCGGGACTTGCAAGCGGTCGTCCTGCATCCTGACATTCGAAGGTTCACGCTGTTGTCGCATCTCAACCAGTCCTTTCATCTGACTAAATGTCGGGCTCCCCAAGCGAGAATCGCGGGTGGCTGGAACGTGAATATTAATCTGAGTAATTTTATCAGGTATGTCAATCCGACAATTTTTATCAGGATATCTGGACAAGCGAGAAAACGACGTTAGAAACATTCCCGAGCAAAAGACTCACCAAAGGATTCTGATCATGAAAAAAGCAACCATCGCATTTCTTGCCTGCGCGACCGCGACAACCACCATCGCATCCACGGCTGTGGCCGAGGGCGAATTGAACCTCTATTCTTCACGCCATTACGATACGGACGAACGTCTGTACTCTGACTTTACCGAGCAAACCGGCATCACCATCAACCGCATCGAAGGCAAAGCGGATGAGCTGATTGCCCGGATGCAGGCCGAGGGAGCAAACTCTCCTGCTGATATCCTTCTGACAGTTGATACATCACGCCTTGAACGCGCCAAGAATGCCGGTGTGCTGCAATCCATTGACAGCGATGTACTAGAGGCCCGCATCCCCGAAAGCCTGCAAGACGCAGACAACCAGTGGTTCGGCCTTAGCCAGCGCGCACGCATCATCTTTTACGATAAGACAGATGTGACAACTCCACCCCTCTCGTACCTTGATCTGGCTGATCCAGCTTATGAAGGCATGATCTGCCATCGGTCTTCGACCAATGTTTATTCGCAAACACTGCTGTCTGCCGTGATCGAAAACCACGGAACAGAGGCTGCGACCGAATGGGCGCAGGGCTTTGTGAACAACTTTGCTCGTGACCCGCAGGGCGGTGACACCGACCAACTGCGCGGTCTGGTGTCAGGCGAGTGCGATATCTCGATCTCGAATACCTATTACTTTGCCCGTGCGCTGCGCAAAGATGTAGATGGGCTGAATGCCGAAGCGATGGCGAACATCGGGTGGATCTTCCCTGCGCAAAACGCCGAAGGTGCGCATATGAACCTATCAGGTGGCGGCGTCGCCGCAAATGCGCCGAACCGCGACAATGCGGTCAAGTTTCTTGAATACCTCGCCTCGGATCAGGCGCAACAGTACTTCAGCGCCGGAAATGACGAATACCCAGCCGTGCCCGGTGTCGGACTGTCGCCATCTGTGGCTGCCCTTGGCCTGTTCCGGCCCGACGCGATTGATCTGACCGAGGTCGCCAAAAACGTGCCAGAGGCACAGGTGATCTTCAATCAGGTTGGTTGGGAATAACCCCACCCCACATTCCTGACCTGAAGGGGCGTTGCGCAGGCAGCGCCCCTTTTTTCATGCTCGCCAGGCAGTTTCCAAGAGGCATCAGGCTGCTTTGGACGCCTTAATGACATCACCTGTGGTTCACAGCCGCAAAAAAATGTTAGACAATCCAACGAAACGCGCTCCAAGTTTTGCAAATCTGGTGAAATACTGCGCAAGCTACAGAAACGAGCAGATCAGGAGTTTCCGTGTCCCTCTTTTTTATTGTCGCCTTGCCTTTCTTTGGCGCTTTACTGCCAGGGCTGATGAATGCTGCGGGCCGGTCTGCCTGTGCTGGTGTCACATTCACCGTCACATTGACCGCGTTCATCGGCCTATTGACCAATCTGCCATCTGTTTTGGCCGGCGATGTGGTGATGGCACGGGTCGACTGGATGCCTGCGCTTGGCCTCAACTTCACCTTGATGCTGGATGGTTTGGGTTTTTTCTTCGCGCTGCTTATTCTGGGCATCGGCCTTTTGATTATCGCCTATGCGCGCCAATACCTAAGCCGCGCCGACCATATGGGCGAATTCTTTACTTATCTGTTGCTGTTTCAGGGGGCGATGGTTGGCATTGTCCTAAGTGACAATGTCCTGCTCTTGCTCATCTTCTGGGAACTTACTTCGCTCTCATCCTTCTTGCTTATCGGCTATTGGAAACATCTGCCTGCCGGACGCCAAGGCGCCAGAATGGCACTGACCGTCACCGGCATGGGCGGGCTGGCGATGATTGGCGGCATGCTTATTCTGGGTCAGATCGTTGGCAGCTATGACCTGAGCGTCATTTTGCAAAACCGTGACCTTATTCAGGCTGATCCGCTGTATTTGCCAGCGTTGATTCTGATCCTGCTGGGCTGTTTCACGAAGTCCGCGCAATTCCCGTTCCACTTCTGGCTGCCGCATGCCATGGCGGCACCCACACCGGTGTCGGCCTATCTGCACTCTGCGACCATGGTGAAGGCCGGTATTTTCCTTATGGCACGAATGTGGCCGGTTTTGTCGGGCACGACGGAATGGTTCGTGATCGTCACGACCGCAGGACTGATCACCATGGTGTTGGGTGCAGTCATTGCCCTGTTCAAACACGACCTCAAAGCCTTGCTCGCCTTCTCTACCGTCAGCCACCTTGGCCTGATCACAATGCTGCTTGGCACCGGGACTGCCTTTGGCGCGATGGCGGCTGTGTTTCACATTCTTAACCACGCGACCTTTAAGGCGGCGCTGTTCATGTCGGCAGGCATCATCGATCACGAAGCGCATACGCGTGATATCAGACGGCTGGGCGGATTGCGCACATTGATGCCTGTGACATTCATGATCGTTTCGCTGGCCGCTTTGTCGATGGCGGGCATTCCCCTGCTCAACGGTTTCCTGTCCAAGGAAATGATGCTGGAAGAGGCCAACCACACAGTTCTGTTCAACAGCCCATGGCTGGTGCCGGTTCTGGCGACCATCGGCTCGCTTTTCTCTGCGGCCTACTGCTTTCGGCTTATCTCGCATGTGTTCTTCGGCCCCGTCAGGGATGACTATCCCGCCAAGCCCCATGATCCCGGTGCAGGGATGTGGCTGCCACCTGCATTGCTGATTGTCCCTGTTGTGGGGATCGGTGTCGCCCCGTTCCTGGCTGAACCATTCGTTAAGCTGGTCACCGCCGCTGTTCTTGGCAATGCCGCAGATATGCCCTCGGCTCACCTGAAAATCTGGCACGGGCTGGTGCCTGCACTTTATATGTCGATCATCGCGGTTGTGGGTGGTCTGGCGATGCTCGCGATCTTCAAGCCCGCCTTGCGCCTATGGGAAGGCACCCCACGGCCAGAGGCCAAGGTGATCTTTGAGGCGATCGTCGAAGGTGCCGCCCGATTGGCCCAACTTCTGATCCTGCCGCTGCACAACGGCGCCTTCACGCGCTATGCGGCTGTAGGTACTGTCACCATCGTCTTTGCTGGCTATTATGCCTGGACCACTGGCACGCTGGGCGCGCCAACCTATGCGCCGCAAGCGGTTGATCCGGTTCTGGTTTCTGGCTGGGGCATGCTGGTTGCCGCAACTGTCGGGATGGTGTTCCTGCATCGCAATCGCTTCCTGTCGCTCATTCTGATGGGGATCGTTGGGCTGATGGTCTCTATCGGGTTTGTGTTCTTTAGTGCGCCGGACCTTGCCATGACCCAGTTCACCGTCGAAGTTGTGACGATCATCCTGATGTTGCTGGCGCTGAACTTTCTGCCCAACCGCACACCTATCGAAAGCACAGTTCTGCGCCGCCTGCGCGACGTTGCCGTTGCCATCGCGGGCGGCCTGGCGAGTTTCGCTTTGGCTTATCACTATATTCTGCGCGATCCGGTTGCCGCGTCGATCTCTGAGTTCCATCTGGCGAATTCCTACAAAGGCGGCGGTGGCACCAATGTGGTCAACGTGATCCTTGTGGACTTCCGTGGCTTTGACACCTTTGGCGAGATTATCGTGCTGAGCATTGCCGCGCTGTTGATCTATGCGCTGACCGAAACACTGCTCAAGGGGCCGGTCGGGGCGAAACTTTTGAACCGCAAGCCCGATCAACTGCAAGCGGGCGGCGTGCACCCGATGATGATGGTCGTATTGACCCGCGGCATGATGCCCGTTGTGATGATGGTCGGATTTTTCATCTTCCTTAGCGGTCACAACGAACCGGGCGGCGGCTTTATCGCCGGTCTGATCGTGTCGATTGGTGTTGTGATGCAATATATGGCCAGCGGCTTTGCCTGGACATCGGCACGGCTGAAGTATCCCTATCACGGGGTGATTGGCGCAGGTGTGCTTGTGGCCGGGCTCACCGGGATTGGGTCATGGTTTGTTGCCAAACCATTCCTGACCTCTGATTTTACTTACGTGCGCATTCCACCGTTTGAAAAATTCGAACTGGCAACAGCGGCACTTTTCGATGTGGGCGTGTTCCTGTCGGTGGTGGGTGCGGTCATGCTGTCACTTGAAAGTTTCTCGCGTCTGGCACGGCGTGCTGGCACCACTGAAAGCCTCCATCCTATGGATATCGATCCTTCGCGCGGCGATGCCGCGTCGCTCTCGACCATGAAGGAGGGTGTGTAGAATGGAACTTCTGATCGCATCAGCCATTGGTATCCTCACCGCTGCGGGCATCTATCTTGTTCTACGGCTGCGGACGTTTCCGGTGATACTCGGCATTTCGCTGCTCACCTATGCTGTGAACGTATTTTTGTTCACATCAGGGCGGGTGACTGTTGGCGCACCTCCAGTGTTGCGCGACGATATCACAACCTATACGGACCCGTTGCCACAAGCCTTGGTACTGACAGCAATCGTGATTTCGTTTGGCATGACCGCCGTTGTGGTGATGATTGGCCTTGGCGCGTTTCTGGGCTCTGACGATGACCATGTCGATGATCGCCCGGCCCTGCCCGATGATGGATCGGAGGGCACATCATGACCCATTGGTTGGTTGCCCCCGTCGTTCTGCCCGCAATTTTGGCACCGTTCATCCTGCTGGCTGCCCGGTATCATATCGGCATCCAGCGGGTCTTTTCGGTTGTAGGCGTGCTGATCCTGATCATGATTTCGGCGGGGCTGGTCTGGACCACCGCGGACGGTACTATCATGCTTTACCAACTGGGCGATTGGGCTGCCCCCTTTGGAATCGTTCTAGTGGGCGACAGGCTCTCTACCATGATGGTGTTGCTGACGGTTGTTCTGGCGCTCTTTGTGCTGCTCTATGCCATCAGTTCGGGCTGGGATGAACGCGGGAACCACTTTCATGCGCTGTTTCAGTTCCAGCTAATGGGGATACTCGGGGCCTTTCTGACGGGCGACCTTTTCAACCTCTTCGTGTTCTTCGAGGTGCTTCTGATCGCATCCTATGGCCTGATGATCCATGCGGGCGGCAACGCGCGATTGCAAGCTGGCGTGCAATACGTCCTGTTTAACCTTATCGGCTCGACCCTGTTTCTGTTTGCACTTGGTGCCATCTATGCCGAAACCGGCACGCTCAACATGGCGGATCTGGCAAACCGGGTGACGCTGATCGGACCAGAGGAAACTGTTGGCATCCGGGTCGCTGCCGTGCTTTTGCTCTTGGTCTTCGCAATCAAGGCCGCGTTGGTGCCGTTGCATTTCTGGCTACCATCAAGCTATGCCGAAGCGCCCGCGCCCGTCGCTGCCCTCTTTGCGATTATGACAAAGGTTGGAGCCTATGCGATCATCCGGGTCTACACGATGATCTTTCCGCCGGAACTAGCGGTGACATCGGGCCTGCATACAACGTGGCTGCTGCCAACAGCACTGCTGTCACTGACCATCGGGATGACCGGCGTGCTTGCAGCAAAGAAACTGGATCGTCTGGTGGCCTTCTCGATCATTGGATCAATGGGAATGGTGATCGTGTCCATCGCATTGTTCACCCCTGAAGGGATTGCAGCAGCGCTTTATTATATCGTGCATTCAACATTGGCCGGGGCGGCGCTGTTTTTGATTGCTGATCTTGTGCGCGCGGGGCGCAAGAACCTTGAACTCACGCCACAGCCACCGATAGCAGGAGCCACAATCACAGCGGGGCTTTATTTTACCGGCGCCATCGCAATGGCAGGCCTGCCACCGCTCTCGGGGTTTCTGGGCAAGCTGTTGGTGCTGGATGCAGCGTACGACACAAACCTGATGGTCTGGATTTGGGTCATCGTGCTGGGGTCCAGCCTGATCAGCATTGTGGGTTTTGCCCGCGCAGGCAGCGTTCTGTTCTGGAAAGCGGCAAGCGTAGAACCACCAGAGGATGCAGCAGCGGCACCCGCCCCTGCGACTTTGTCCTACGTTGCGGTCGGCGGGTTGGTGACATTGTTGGCAGCACATACGGTTTTTGCCGGGCAGGTTCACGGCTATACCACGCAGGTTGCGGCACAGCTTTTTGAACCGGCGCCCTATATCTCGACCGTGGTTGAGACGCCGGGCAAGCTGAGCAAGCCATCGACGGAGGATCACTGACATGGTGCGCGCATTCAATTGGCTGATACCTCACCCGCTTTTGACGCTGATCCTGACGATTGTCTGGATGCTGCTGCAAAATGAGCTGTCAGCGGGCATGGTGGTATTTGGCTTCATTTTGGGGGTGATCATCCCATGGGGAACCTCTGTCTGGTGGCCTGACACGCCGCAAGGGTTTCGGCTGGGCAAGATGATCCGCTACAGTTTTATCGTGATCGGGGACATTATCGTTGCCAACGTGCAGGTGGCATGGATCGTGCTGACGGTGCCGACGTCAAAGCTCAAACCCTCATGGATCGTCGTGCCGCTGAAACTACGTGAACCCGAAGCCATCACCTTGCTGGCGGGGACAATCACGCTGACCCCGGGCACGGTTTCGGCTGACCTGTCCGATCAGGGGCACAGCCTTTTGGTGCATGTGCTGCACACCGATAACCCCGATAGCGTGCTTGCCGATATCAAGACCCGCTATGAGGCCCGCTTGTTGGAGATTTTCTCATGATACTTGCAACGCAATTCCTAAACGTCGCACTGGCGATTACATTCATTGCATTGGCACTTGGGCAGATCATGTCGATGGTGCGGCTCGTTCTGGGGCCAACTTCAGGCGACCGGATCCTTGCCTTGGACACAATGGTGATCAACGCGCTGGGGCTGGTGATCGTTTTGGGTATCCACCAAGGCGTGCAGATCTACTTTGAGGTCGCATTGCTGATCGCCATGCTTGGCTTTGTCTCGACCGTGGCCATGGCCCGGTTCATCCTGCGGGGGGACATCATCGAATGACCGCACAGATCATCGGCACCTATTTCGTTTGTCTGTCTTTGATCATCGGATCAGGCTTTGTTCTGGTCGGTGTTATCGGCCTGTTGAAATTCAACGATCCCATGACACGGCTGCACGCCCCAACAAAGGTGGGCACTGTGGGCATCGGCATGTTGCTGATCGCATCGATCATCCACTCCTATGGCATGGGCGAGCCATCCACCCATGAGTTGCTGATCATGGCCTTTTTGTTTGTGACAGCGCCCATTTCGGCAAACTTCATTGCCAAAGTGAACATCCATCGCCGGGCCTGCGAAACGCCGCCAGCCCCACCCGAAGATGATACCTGGTCCACGTTGAACGTGCCCGAGGGCGACGTCACACCAGAAGAGACGACCTAAGTTTGCCCTAGTTGGCGCAGTCAAAGACCTGCACGGTACGTTCCAGTAGCAACGTCTTGGTTGCCTCAAACTGCTGTGTTGGCGTGCAGGCGTCGTTCACCTCACGATAGAAATCCCTTTGGATCTCAAGATAGGCGTCGCTGATCACGTTGGGAAAGTCCCTGACAACAAAGACGGTAAAGCCCGCGTCCAGCCAGTAATCCAACGTCCATTCCTCTGATTGCAGCGGCCAGGCATGCGGCTGGACCTCATAGGTGACGTCGTCTTCTTCGACATTCTCCAGACCATAAAATGCGAGAGGCATATTGACGTAGAAAAGGGCATCGGGCGCGGACACCTGAATAATGCCCTGTGCCGCACGGGGTGGCATTTCGACGTTGTATTTCGCAGCAAGCCGGTCGGTACGTGCGATGCCACGTTGCTGCGCTTCTTTTCGCTGGTTTTCGACCAAGGGCACAGACGTCACGATCCGACGATCCGCAAAACTGCCCTGCAGATAAGCCCCGACAGCCTGATGCACGGGTACAGCGCGCGCCTGACGGATGGTCTCGGCTGTGCCATAGACGCTCATCACCATCGCTCCGGCAAACAAACCCAAGGCAGCGACCCTCATCATGGCCTGACTGGCGCGGCTCAGGTCCGCCAGCGCCAACCCTGCAAGCAACAGAAATCCGGCAAAGTTTGCGATCCAAAGATGCTCTGGTTGGCGTGGTCCGACCAGTAGTGTCACCACGAAGGTGCCAAAGGCCAGTGAAAGCCAGATGAACACCAACAATGTCTTGTGCGGGATCTCGCTGCCTTTGCGCAGCAGCAACAGCGGTGTCAGCAAGACCAAAACCGTCATGACGGGATTGATCCCGAAATGGATCTCAAACGATCGCAAGAAAAGTGTCGTGGGGCCGACAAATGTTGCGCCGCCCTCTGGCTGAACTGACATGACTGACTGGATTTCCTGATAAGCCAGAAAACCTTTGAGATCCAAGAACAGGCCGATGTTGAAGAGGGGGACCAACACGACAATCACAAGCACCGCAGTGCCCAACGACGCAAATGAAGACCGCAGATTCTCTTGCCTCGTGATCGCAACAAACAAGACAACAGCAAGCGGGAAGAGAATGAAGATCGCAGAATGCTTAAAGCTCAGACACAGCACAACACAGACACCAACCAACAGGTCGATGCGCCATGAAGGTCCGGCTTGCACACGCCAGATGATGGCCCAAATCAACGCCACAACCGACGTCGCCAGCCCCGTATCACCCTTGGCGATCGTGGCCATGAAAACGGCCAGAGGAAAAAACGCACCAATCATCGCGATGCCGAAACTGCGCAGATGGTCAAACTGCAATCGCCGCGCCACCAAATAGAAAATCGGGGCCATCAGTGCCCCGGTCAGAGCCGTCATCAAACGCGCGGCAATGTAAAACGCGGTCGGGTCCGCGAAATACTGGTCCCGGAATGTGCCTGTGTCGTTCCACCACCCTGCTATCAGTCCGAAAGCAAAGAGCACAAGCAATGCAACAGCGTTCAGGTAGTTGACGAAAGGTGGATAGAAATGCTGGCCGGGCACCAGTTCTCCGGCCAGCGCCCTTGCTGCGGAGTTGATCCGCTCATCACCATGAAAGATGCCATGATCGGCACCCCATGCCCTGACAAAAAGTGCGATCAAAAACGTAATCAGGAAAAACGCGATTGTTGTCCATTTGGACCGTACGAAAGACTGCATCATAAACTCACTAAATTCTTTAACCTGACGAAAGCACAATCTGTCAGGAATTTCACTAGCGATATTGACCTGAGCGGGAGAAGTCGAAAGGTTGACCCGTGGTGTTTTCATGCCCGATAGAGTGAATGCGCATTTGAGATGATTTAGAGAGTTGGCCATGTCTTCCGATCCACACAAACCGATATCGCAAGATGTGCCGCTTTTTGTCGATCTTGATGGCACGCTTCTCAAGACCGACCTCGCTGAGGAAATGCTGGCGCGCGGCTTCCGGTCCGCCACTGCGCTATTTGCGGCCTTCAAGGCCTTTTTGGCCACTGGATTGGGTGGGCTGAAACGCAGTCTGGTTGAAAACGTGGGCTTTACCGCTGAATTGTTGCCCTACAATCAATCGGTCCGCGACTACATCGCTCAAGCCAAATCCGACGGCCGCCATGTTGTCTTGATGACAGCCGCGGATGAGATCGCAGCACAAGAGATCGCAGATTTCTCTGGTGGATTTGACGAGGTGATCGGGTCCGCCCCGGATCGCAACCTCAAGGGGCAGCGCAAGCTGCAAGCCATTAAGGAAATCGTCGGCAACGGCCCCTTTGAATATCTAGGCGACTCGCAGGCGGATATCCCGATCTGGGAGGCTGCAACCTATCGCGGTTTTGCAAAGGTTCCTGCTGCGGCCAAGGCACTTGCCGCGCAAGACAGCCATGTCACGTTGACGCCAGAACCATCCAAATCAAAACTCAGATCCCTGATCAAAGCGATGCGCCCACATCAATGGGCGAAGAATGCGCTGGTGCTTGCCCCGCTTTTGTTTGCACATGATTATGATGATCCGGTCAATCTGCTACGCTCCGCCATGGCATTTGCTGTCTTTTCGATCTGCGCCTCATCGGTTTATTTGTTCAATGATGTGCTCGATATCGAGGCCGATCGCGCACACCCGACCAAGTCACGTCGGCCCTTCGCGGCGGGCGAGCTTTCACCACGGTTTGGTTTTGCGACTTCTGCCGTTCTGCTTGTTTTGTCTTTCCTGTTTGCCTTTGGCACGCTGGGCCCAGCTTTTGGGGCGGTGATGGTCCTCTATTTCGCAATGACCACAGCCTACTCGCTCTTTCTCAAGAGCTACTCAACAATCGACGTTGTGGTGCTATCACTGCTCTACACTGTGCGCATCCTTGCTGGATCGGCCGCACTGCTGTTCTACCCCAGTTCGTGGTTGCTGATTTTCTCGCTCTTCTTCTTTCTCAGCCTCGCGTACCTCAAACGCTATACCGAGCTTTTGAAAGCCAAGGGCACTGACAGCCTGCCGTCGCGCAACTACTGGAAAGAGGACCTTTCCATCGTGCAGACCTTCGGCATCACAAGCGGTGGGTTGTCACTTTTGACGATGGCGCAATACATCCAGAATGAAGCGATCAGCGGGGTCTACCGGACGCCTGCGCTGCTTTGGGCCATCATACCGCTGATGATGTTCTGGATCTATCGGGCTTGGATGTGGGCAAGCCGTGGGAAACTCGGCGACGATCCGGTCGTCTTTGCTATTACGGACCGCATCAGCCAAATCTCAGGTGTCATCATCGTCGGTATCATCCTGTTGGCCTATCGCCTTGATCTACATTGGATGGCACTATGACACTTGGGTTATTTGGCATTGTCTTTGCGAGCGTCACACTGTCAGCATTGGGGCAAACGGCCTTCAAACTGGGTGTTTCAAAGATCGATATTCCTGATGCGGCCTCTGTTCTGGCGAAAGCCATGGCCTTCGTTTTCTCACCTTTCGTGCTTTTGGGGCTGACGCTATATGCCGTGGGCACAGTACTGTGGCTTTTCGCCCTGCGGCAGCTTGATCTGTCGGTGGCCTATCCCTTTGTCGCGATGAGCTTTGTGATGGTTGCACTTTCAAGCGTTGTGTTCCTTGGGGAAACGCTTGATCCCATGCGGATCGTGGGGCTGTCGCTCATTATTCTGGGAATATTGGTCATCGCACGGACGGCGTAACATCAGTGGTTGCCATTGCGCAGCCGGTCTCGTCGAACAGCTTCACTGGGACGCCGTCTCCTTTGACGCCCCGATACCCGATCAACTGGCCCTCTATTGCACCGGCGCTTCCTTCGCACCGGTCATGAAGGCCACCGCGTCAGACATTGTGTAATCTTTGGGATCAACCACACACAGCCGCTTGCCAAGGCGATGGACGTGAATACGGTCGGCGACCTCGAAGACATGCGGCATGTTGTGGCTGATCAGGATGATCGGAATACCACGCGACCGGACATCAAGGATCAGTTCCAGTACCCGACGCGACTCTTTCACACCAAGGGCCGCGGTGGGTTCGTCCAAGATGATTACCTTGGATCCAAAGGCCGCAGCCCGCGCCACCGCAACACCCTGACGTTGGCCACCAGAGAGAGTTTCGACCGCTTGGTTGATGTTCTGGATTGTCATCAACCCAAGCTCTGACAGCTTGTCGCGCGCCAACTTTTCCATACGTGGTCGGTCCAACTGGCGCAGCCACTTGCCCCGAAACCCCGGTTTGCGCAACTCGCGCCCCATAAACATATTATCCGCAATGGACAGTGCCGGTGACATCGCAAGGGTCTGATAGACGGTTTCTATCCCTTCCTCGCGGGCATCGGTTGGTGACGTGAACCGCACCTGACGCCCGTCGAGGAACACCTCCCCTTCATCGGGGACAACCGCACCAGAGACTGCCTTGATCAGTGAAGACTTGCCGGCGCCGTTGTCGCCAATGACGGCCAGAATTTCGCCGGGGTAAAGATCAAAATCGCAGCGGTCGAGTGCGGTGACCTTGCCATAGCGTTTGACCAAGCCGCGCCCTTTTAAAATTGGTTCCATTATGCCGATACCTTTCTGATCCACTGGTCCACGGTGACAGCGCCGATGATCAGCACGCCGATAAGAAGGAAAGTCCATTGCGCGTCGGCCCCGGCAAGGCGCAATCCTAGGGTAAAGACCCCAACAATTAGCGCCCCGAACAGAGGTCCCATAATGGACCCCCGCCCACCAAAGAGCGAGATGCCGCCAATCACAACAGCGGTGATGCTTTCGATATTCAAGAGTTGGCCAGAGGTTGGGCTGACTGAGCCGATCCGCCCGATCAGCGCCCAGCCTGCAATCGCGCAGATGAACCCAGTGACCGCATAGACCGAAATCAGCGTGTAGCGGACGTTGACACCTGACAACTGCGCCGCCTCAGGGTCATCACCCACAGCATAGACGTGTCGACCCCAGGCGGTCTGGCTGAGCACATAGCCAAGGACCGCAAAGATCAGCACCATCGCGATCACACCATAGGTAAAGGTCGCACCTCCGCGCCCATCGGCATCCGCACCAATCTTAAACGTCGTCCCCAACAGTTGCAGCAGCGGTGCTTCGGCCTCAATATCCTGACTGCGGATGGTTTCATTGGCCGAATAAAGGAAATTGGCCGCCAGAACGATCTGCCACATACCAAGCGTCACAATAAACGGGGGCAGCTTCATCACGGCCACGAGCCAACCATTGATCGACCCGATCAATGTACCAAAGGCCAGACCAAAGGCGACGGCCACTTCAACTGGGACGCCATAGCGGAACGTGAATTGTCCCATAATCACACTTGAAAGCACGGCAATGGCACCGACGCTAAGATCAATGCCCGCAGTGAGGATCACAAGGCTTTGGGCCGCTGCGACGATGCCCACGATCTGCACCTGTTGCAGGATCAGGGTCAGTGCAAATGGTGAAAAGAATTTCGATCCGAGCAGCAACCCGAAAACAACAATCGAGGCAACTAGGACAAAGAGCGGCACAAGGGCCGGATTAACGTGAAGCGCATGCTGCAGATGGGCCAGAAACCCTTTGCGGTCATCGGCAAACTCGGCCACCTGCTCGGTGCGGTTCGCTTTGACGACAGCTTCATAACTCTCAGAATCGTTTGGCATTTGGCGGCCCCTTGCTCGTCACGTGATCAGGCTAACACAGCCTGCGGTGAAAAAGGGCAACTTGCGCTGCCCTCTTTCCTGTCAATCGGGAGAATTTGTGGGATTAGCCCCAGCAGAGGTCCGTGCCGTCGGCAACAGAGATGCTGTCGACACCATCTGCAGGTTGGTCGGTGACCAAGGCAACGCCAGTGTCAAAGAAATCTTTGCCCGGCGTGTTCTCGGGCAATGTGCCGTCGACCGCAAAAGCTGCAATCGCTTCGATGCCTTTGGAGGCCATCAACAGTGGATACTGCTGCGAGGTTGCGCCGATTACGCCATCTGCGACGTTCTGCACACCTGGGCAGCCGCCATCAACCGACACGATCAGCACGTCATTTTCACGGCCAATCGACTTGAGCGCCTCATAGGCACCTGCCGCGGCAGGCTCGTTGATCGTGTAGACCACGTTGATCTCTGGATCGACGGCAAGGAGGTTTTCCATCGCGCGGCGTCCGCCTTCTTCGTTGCCGGCGGTGACGTCGTTGCCTACGATACGTGCATCATCTTCGTCGCCGTTCACATTCGGATCAGCAAGGTCGATGCCAAAGCCCTGCAAGAAGCCCTGATCGCGCAGCACGCCAACAGTTGGCTGGCTCACGGAAAGGTCGAGCATCGCGATCTTCGCGTTTGCTGCATCATCACCAAGCGTTGCCGCGGCCCATTCACCGATAAGTTCACCGGCAAGGAAGTTGTCCGTGGCAAAGGTCGCGTCAGCGGCGTCGATTGGATCAAGCGGCGTGTCGAGCGCAATCACCAACAGGCCAGCGTCGCGGGCTTGTGTTACGGCACCCACGATGGATGATGTATCAGAGGCGGTCAGCAGGATACCTGATGCGCCGTCCGCGATGCAGGTCTCAATCGCAGCTACTTGTGTTTCGTGATCGCCGTCCACCTTACCTGCGTATGAACGCAGCGTCATGCCAGCGGCTTCGGCAGCGGCTTCAGCACCTTCACGCATTTTCACAAAGAACGGGTTGGTGTCAGTTTTTGTGATCAGACACGCAGAGGGGCCGTGGCCATCCGCCATTGCCGTGCCAGCCGATGTGACCGCAACCAGCGCTGTACCAATTAGTAGTTTTTTCATGTTTTCCTCCCAGAAAATCAAAGGTCCGAGGGCCACTCACCCCCAAGGTCGTCATGCTCACCCAACGGAAGCAGATGACCCTAAGGAAACCGATTCTCGTGGGGCTGTCAATTAATTAATTAACTTTCTTTATTAATTTTCTTCGGCTAGACTTTTCTGCACGGGAGGTGCTTATGGGCGCTGGTATGCCAGAAACAGTTGTCAGATCGATCAGCGCCGGGCTGAGCCAGAAAGGCGTAAGCAACCACAATGAGCGGTTGCTTCTGACGCTATTGCAAAGGCATGGAAATATGCCCGCAAGCGACCTCGCCAGACTGTCAGGCCTGTCGGCCCCTGCCGTCTCTGCCATTCTTAAAAGATTGGAAAGCAACGGGTTGTTGATTCGCGGCGTGCCCGTGCGCGGCAAGGTCGGCAAGCCCTCTGTCCCGATGATGCTGTCACCAGATGGTGTCTTGGCGTTTGGGCTCAAGATCGGGCGACGCTCTGCGGACCTTCTTTTGATGGATATAACCGGTGCTGTGCGTCAGCAGTTGCAGCTCAAATACAACGCACCCATCGCCGCCGAGGTTTTCGCCTTCGTATCTGACGGCATGGCTACTATCACCGAAGGTTTGGCGCCCGAATTAACTGATCGAATTTGCGGCATCGGCGTCGCTGCCCCATTCGAGATGTGGAACTGGACCGAGCCCACCGCTGCCATCACGCAGGAATTCGCAGCCTGGCAAGACGTCAACATCGCACAGGAAATAGCAAGGTTCAGCGCGCTGCCCGTGTCCCTTGTCAATGACGCCACTGCGGCCTGCAAGGCCGAACATGTCTTTGGACGTGGCAAAGCATTCCGTGACTATGCCTATTTCTTTGTGGGTGCTTTTATTGGCGGCGGCATTGTCTTGAACCACTCTGTGTTTGAGGGGCGGCAGGGAAACGCGGGCGCGCTCGGCTCTTTGCCAAGCGTCAGTCCTTTGGGGGAGAGCAAGCAGCTAGTCGATCTCGCCTCGATCCACCTGCTTGAGGCGCGTCTGGCAGAAGTTGATATCGACCCCGCGATCATCTGGAAGACACCGCAAGATTGGAGCGGGATCGCCCGATACGTCGATCTGTGGTTGGGTCAAACTGCACAGGAATTGGCCAAGGCCTGCTTGGCGACATGCTCTGTAATTGATTTTGAGGCAATCCTGATCGACGGGGCCTTCCCTGAAGATATCCGGCAGGATCTGGTGGCACGGGTGCAGCGTTACATGGTCAATCAAGACACACGTGGCCTGCTGCCGCCACCCATCGAAAGCGGCAGCATCGGCGGCAATGCCAGAGCGGTTGGCGCTGCCTGTGGGCCGATCTTGTCGGGGTATTTGCTGAACACCAATGCGGGTTTGGCTGTCGCCTCTTAGGGTTGGAAGCCGCTCAATCTATGCCGATGGGCCGTCAAGCGTGAGCGTGACACGATCACCGGCAAAAAATGTGCGCCCATACTCCACGGGAATCTGCGCGGCATCCACGTTGACACCCGTCGATTTCAGTACCGGGTCACCTTCGCGCAGATGCAAATGAAGCGCATGTGTCGGTGTCGCAAGCACTGCCGTCAGGCGGGTAGAGGCGCGCGTGTAATCCGTAATCCCAACCAGCCTGAGGGCCTCTGTCACGCTGCTGTGGGTTTGCAGAGCCGCAGCAAGGCCGGGCAATCGCTCTAACGGGAAAACACTCTCGAACACCGCGATGGGCCGACCATCGCCCAGCGACAAACCGTGGTAGGCGCACACCTGGGCGCGCTGGGAAATTTGCAGTGCCTGTGCCTCGCCTGCGGCTGCCGCACGCACCTCGATCTGCAGAACGCGCTTTTCCGGGCGGCGTCCTGTCGCCAGCAGGTTTTCATGGAACCGAACCCTTTGCCCGATGGGGTAATCGGTTGGTTGTCCCGCAACATAGGCCCCTGCCCCGCGCCGTGTACGCACCAAACCTTCGTCGATCAATTGCGCAAGCGCATGGCGCACCGTGTGCCGGTTCACACCAAAACGCGCGGCCAGTGCCGCCTCGGTCGGCAGCTTGTCACCGGGCACATAGCGGCGCTCGGCAATGCTGCCACGCAGGTCTGCGGCAATGGAACGCCAGATGGGCGTGCTGCGGGGTTTGGTTGGGTCGTTAGACAAAGTTCACAAAATTCCTCTGGGGAAATGGATCGAATCTGATAGAATATGTCTAGTTGTATAGATGCTATGAAAGTTGTCGAGATGAAAGATCACGCACACGACGCGGCAGATCGCAAGGCATCCAGACGCAGGTGCTGTCGCCGCTTGCGCAAACGCGAATTAGAATGCGACGGTCAATGTCGCCGTCAACGCCCTTCACCCGGTGAGCGAATAGCGATGGATCACCTCAAACTGCCCATCCGCACGCTCACCCACCAGCGCAAGCTCGGTTACGATAAATGGATGGGCCAGCGATGGCAGATTTGCCGACAGGACCGCCTGCCAATGGGCAATCTCCTCAGAGGCAAGCGAACCGGTGAGTGTCAGGTGAAAGCGAAATGCGTCCAAAACATTAGGATAGCCCCATTGGGTCAGGTTCGCGTCTTGCACTGCATCCAGATTGGTCGCGCGGCGGCGCGCCAGCTCTTCCTCACTAGCGGGTGCGCGAAAGCTGTCCAATTCTATCACGCAAGCCGCTGCCAATTTGGCCAGATCGTCAGTCGGCGCGGCGGGCACGAGAGCCAGAAAGCGACCCAATTTCGTCAACCCCAGCGGACCGCAAGTTGCGGGGCCAAGGCGACTGGCCAAATCCGCCACAGCGTCTTGCAAATCGGCCAAGCGGCACCCTTCGGCCAGTCGAAAAGGTGGTTTCAACGTGCCGTGGAACCCGTATTTGCGCGGTGTCTCGGTGACGCCATCAAGACCCGCGATGTCCAGCTGATCTGCTGGGCATCCACGGGCAACATCCCACCCCAACCAGACGGCACCGAAATCAGCCATCGCACCTTCGGGCGGGACAAAGTAAACTGCAAAGCGAGAGTATGACATGAATTCACCTTTCGATCCCGATGGTCTTACGGACTTTCACGACAGTCAGATGTCAGCTTCGCTTTGTCTTGCCAATGCGGAACTGGTCTTGCCAGACGCGGTGGTGCGGGGGCGGATCACAATTCAGGACGGTGTAATCGCAGGTGTGACCGAAGGGGGCGAGGTCCCTGCCGGCGCTGTGGATTGTCAGGGCGACTATGTCATCCCCGGATTGGTCGAACTGCACACCGACAACCTGGAACGCCATATTGAACCCCGCCCCGAAGTGGACTGGCCGCGCCTGCCCGGCTTGATCGCCCATGACGCTGAATTAGCATCAACCGGCATCACGACAGTCTTTGATGCATTGCGGGTTGGATCGCTGCATAACAGCAAGGGACGCTACAAAGCCTATGCGCGTGAGCTTGCGAATGAGCTTTTGGCAGCCCGTGCGGCAGGGCTATTCAAGATCAGCCACTTTCTACACCTGCGCGCTGAAGTCTGCTCGGAAACCCTATTGGAAGAATTTGCGGAATTCAGTGCTGAAGATCGCGTCGGCATCGTTAGCCTGATGGATCACACGCCGGGCCAGCGGCAGTTCCGCGACCTTGCAGCGCTCAAAACCTATGTGGCCAAGAAACGCGGCTTGACGGACGACGAATTCAAAGATCATGTCGCCAATCTGATTGCCCTGCAAAAACGCGTCGGCGCAAAACACGAGGCCGGCGCCGTGAAAGAGGCGCGCAGACTGAACGCTGCACTGGCCAGCCACGACGACACAACCGCCAAGCATGTTGCGACATCGCGTGACAACGGTGTCAGTTTCGCAGAGTTCCCAACCACATTAGAGGCGGCGCAATCCTGCCATGACAACGGCATTAAGGTTATGATGGGCGCGCCCAACATTGTGCGTGGCGGCTCGCATTCCGGCAATGTATCTGCGTCGGAACTGGCAGAGCACGGCTTGCTCGACATGATCTCATCTGACTACGTGCCGTCGGCGCTTCTGTTGTCCGCATTTCACCTCTCGCGCTTGTGGAACGATCTGCCGCGCGCCATCGCCTGCGTGACGGGATGCCCGGCGAAGGCAACTGGCCTGACGGACCGTGGGGCGCTGGCAACAGGTTTGCGCGGCGATGTTGTCCGCGTAGCTGTCAGCAACGAAACACCCATCACCAAAAGCGTCTGGAGCCGCGGCGCGCGCGTCAGCTAGCGCCCGGACTTATCCCAGCCACATGCGGCCTTGTTGGTCCAACCCATAATGGGTTGTCAGATCAAGGAAGTGATCCTGCGCTGGCGGTTGTTCTTGCCATGCCATCGCACTCACACCAAGGATGCGGGGCATCAGCATCGGCCAAAGCTGTTCATCTTGCGTCGTAAACTCTGACCAGAACGCGCCCTGCACGCCGATGATCCGATCCGCCAGTGCTGGATCCGGCACCGGGTCCCAGTTGACGGTATCGGCGGTGTCGACAAATGCAGCCCAGCTTGCCCCCCAATCGTCAGGATCGTCCGTATGCGCCATGTCCATGTAGACATGCTGCGCCGGGGTCATCACAACATCATAGCCTGCGCGGGCCGCATCAAGGCCGGGGCCCTGTCCGGTCCAGCTAAAGAGGATCGCATCGTGGCCGATGCCACCCCCTGCCCCTTGGGCGGCTTCCTCCCACGCAGCGGGCCGCTGTCCGTTGGCCTGCGCAATGGCCGCAAGCCGCGATATTGTCCAACTTTGCAGGTCCTTGGTTGTCTCTAATCCATGTTCAGCCATCAGCGCCCGCGCCATGGGGCTGCCCATCCACGTGTCTTCTGGCAATTCATCACAACCGAGATGTAGATGGTTGAAGGGGAAAAGGTCGCCCACTTCGCGCGTGACTGCCTCTAGAATCTTCCATGTCTTGGGCTGGGCAGGGTTGAGCGCGTTACCACGATAGCCTTGCACCGACTGTTCAGCGCCATTGTCAGCGGGGTCGCGCGTTTCAGGGAATATTGTGGTGATGGCCAGCGCATGCGCCGGCGCTTCGATCTCTGGCATCACTTCGATATTCAACGCTTTGGCGTGGGCGATGACCTGTCGCGCGTCTTCCTTGGAATAACTGCCCCCCTCAACGGGTTGCCCGTTGAACATGCCGGGCAACGTCTGACCTTCGCCGCGCAATGCCGTTTTCTGCCAAAGCTCCGGGACAGAAGTGATCTCAAGCCGGAACGCCTCATCATCGGCGAAATGCCAGTGAAACCGGTTGAGCTTGAGCATCGCCATCAGATCGAGAAGCAACAGGATCGTCGGCATCTGATAGAAGTGGCGCGCGGTATCAAGGTGCTGGCCCCGCCAATCAAAACGCGGGGCGTCAGTGATGCACCCCTTGGGCAGGGGCCCGTGTTGCAGCAAGGTCAGTAACGTGATCCCGGCGTAAAAGCGGCCACCGTAAGAACCAGCAGCGATGCGCACACCATCATCAGAGATATCAATCTCATAAGCATCTTCAGGCAGATCTGCCGCCACGGTCGTAACGCGATGCGACCCACGGAACGCCATCCCCTGCCGGTCCGCAAGATCAGCAACCGTCGCCAGCGCCGGATCGTCAGAACTGAAACCGTCCGCGGCCAATGACCCGCCTGAAGGTATCCAGCTTGTCGGCTGCGGCACCAGCGCCAAACCTTCAACAGCCACTGGTTTTGCCTTTGATGCCAGATGACGACCCGCAGGCGTTGGCGGCAATGAAATAACCTCTTTGTCGCAGCGCAGATAGGGGCCCAGCGGCATCCAAGCCCTGTTCGCTGGTTTGAAGCCCCCGCTGTATTTGATGACAACCTCATGCACCTGCCCGGCTTTCAGATCAGGCAGTGCTATTTCAACGTAGCTTCCTAGAGAGCGGATACTATCGCCGCCGGAAACAGGCTCCAGCGGTGCCATGCCAGAGCAGCACAGGACGGGCAGGTGCAGATCGCGGTCGGGCGTGATTGCGCACAGCATCTCCATGCCCACGATACGGCAAGTGTATTGCATGTCAGTCCAGCCTTAATTCGGAGACGAAATCATAGATTTCAGAGCGATAAAAACCGCTGGTGAATTCAATCGGACGGCCCGTGGACAGATACCCGGTCCGGTCGATCTGCAGAATGGCAGCGCCTTGCGCCAAGCCAAGCATCTCTGCCACTGACGCGGTCGCATTCACCGCCCTGACCCGCTGAATAGCGCGCGTCGGTGCCGCGTTTCGCACTCGCAGAAGATCATATAGCGATGTACCAACCTTGTCGGGGCGCGGCAGGATGTCTTCGGGAAGGGATGAATACTCTAACGCCATAGGCACGCCGTCACCACTGCGCAGCCGGTGGATGCGCGCCACCTGATGATGTGATGCAAGCCCCAGCACCGTCGTCTCGGCCGGTGTCGGCCGGAACAATCCGTTGAGCAGAACGCGGCTTGAGGATGCAATGCCGCGCGCTTGCAGGTTTTCGGTGAAAGACACCAGCGACGACAATGATTGCTCAAACCGTTCGCCTTGACCGCGTACAAAAGATCCGGCCCCGTGCCGCTGTTCTATCATACCTGCCGAGACAAGCTCACCAATCGCCTTGCGCACAGTGACGCGGCTGATCTGGGCAATTTCCGCGATTTCACGCTCAGAAGGCAGTTGATCATCCGGGGCCAATTCGCCCGATGTGATCAGCCCGACAATGTGGCGGTATAGCTGCTTGTAGCGCGGCCCGCGGCCTTCGCGAAACCACTGGGCAGCACCGAGTGCGGCGGTGAAATCAGTCATTTTGCGCCTCTTCTTCCGGTATCAGTAAATAATACCAATTTCGCAACTTGATACCACCTATAGCACCAATGTCTTAACAAATACTTATATATTATTGGTATTTGGGCAAGAGTATAATTTTGGTATTAAAGTGGTAGTAATACTGTACACTTGGTTTAGGCTGAATGAAAGCGGTTGATTCGACACCGCATCTCCGGGGGGAAACATGGCGGACACGTCCCAAGCAGCAACGCAGACCTTTGAAGCACGGCAAGGCCGTACGCTTCCTGAAAGTGTCTTTGCATGGATGCTGATCGGCCCGGCGATGCTTTTCATCGCGGTCATCGTTGCCTGGCCTTTGGCCGAAACGGTGCGCCTGTCCTTTATGGAGGCTGACCTTGGTGGTGAGCAATACGTTGGCTTTGCCAACTACGCAGACTTGATGGACAGCCGGAAATTTCATCAGACCATCGTACGGACCTTCTATTGGATGTTCCTTTCGGTTGGCCTGAAACTAATCCTTGGCCTGATCGGTGCCACGCTGCTGAACGCGGCAGTGCCCGGTCGCGGCTTGTTTCGAGTTTTGGTCATGCCGCCGTGGGTCATTCCGATTGCGATCGGCTGTATTGGCTGGCTTTGGCTTTACAATGGCTATTTCGGTGTACTGTCAGGCACGATGATGCAGCTAGGTATCACGGACGGACCGTTTGAATTCCTCGCCCATAAGCAATCGGCTTTCTACTCTGCTGTGGTCACAGACGTCTGGGTCGGTACACCGATGGTGACACTGTTCTTTCTTGCGGCCATGCAGGGTGTGCCAAGGGACCTGTATGAAGCCGCCTATGTTGATGGAGCGAGCCGTTGGTACCGCTTTCGCCGCATCACGATCCCGCAAATCATGCCGGTGATCGTCTCGATGTCGCTGCTTTCTGCAATCTTCACCTTCAACAGCTTTGAGATCATCTGGATCCTGACCGAAGGCGGCCCACGCAGTGCCACAACAACCCTGATCGTGGACACCTATAAGACCGCCATCAGCAACTTCAAATTCGGCGAAGGGTCGGCGCGCGCGGTGGTCATTGTGATCCTGCTGGGCACATTCAGCCTGATCTACCTGTTCTTCCTGAACAAGGTGAACAAATACTACGGGAGCGGCAAGAAATGATGGACCGTTACACTAAGCTGCAAATGGTCGGCATCTACGCAGCGATCACGATATTTCTGATTTTCATCCTGCTACCGTTCTTTGAAATGTTCATGGCATCACTGCGCCCGCTCGAGCACCTGTTCCGCAGCCCATACCAATTCTGGTCGGATGATTTTTCGTTCCAGGCCTACCGGGACATGTGGGTCACGGTGCCTTTGCTGGGCCGCTATATCCTGAACTCGATCTTCATCGCGTCGATGGTGACAGGGATCACAATGGTCTTTGTCGTGCCAGCCGCCTATGCCTATGCCAGGCTGCAATTTCCTTTCAAGAACCTCACACTTGGCATCTTTCTGGGCGTGAACATGTTCACCGGTGCCGTGTTGCTGATCCCGCTTTACCGCGTGCTGCGCACAATGGGTCTGCTGAATACCTATTGGGCCATGATCGTGCCCGGTGTGGCTTTCCTCATTCCAACCGGTATCTGGCTGCTGCGCTCTTACCTTGAGAAAATCCCGCGCGAGCTGGAGGAAGCGGCCTTTGTCGATGGCGCCAGCCGTATGTACACCCTGCGCCGCGTCGTGCTGCCACTGGCCGTGCCCGGTCTGATCGTTGTGGGTGTTGCAGTGTTCATTGGCGCTTATGCCCAACAGTTTCTATTTGCGATCACGTTCAACCAACAACGTGAGCTGCAACCCCTGCCAGCCGGTCTGTTCGAATTTATCGGTTATCAGGATGTCACCTGGAACCAGATGATGGCCGCTGCCTTGGTCGGCGTGCTGCCGGTCATGGTCATCTTCTTGTTCCTGCAAAAGTATCTCGTCGCGGGTCTGACCGCTGGCGCGGTTAAAGAATAACCAATCAGTCAACTAGGGAGACTAAATATGAGACGAATGACAATGACTTTGGGGGCGGTGTTGCTATCCAGTGGGGCCTCAATGGCCGTGGCTGACAGCCACGCGGCAGAGCTGCACTTTATCATGTGCGGCGGCGAAGTACGTGAAGCGGATCAGGCAGTTGTCGATCAGTTCATCGCGGACAACGAAGGCGTGACCGTCAATCTGGAAGCCGTGCCATGGGGCACATGCCAGGACAAATCCCTGACACTGGCGGCTGCCGGTGATCCACCATCCATCGCCTACATGGGCAGCCGCACATTGCGTCAGTTGGCCAACAACGACCTGATCGTACCCGCTCAGATCAGCGGCGACGTGATGTATCAGGAAGGTGTGCTGAACACTGTGACTATCGAAGGACAGGAGTGGGGTTACCCACATGCGTTCTCAACCAAGGCGCTATACATCAACTGCGATATCGTCGAAGCCTCTGGTCAGGAATGTGCCGCACCAGCAACATGGGACGACATGTATGCCATGGCGCAGGGCGTTGTGGACAACACAGACAGTGCCGGTGTCGGTCTTGCTGGCAAAGACTTTGACAACACAATGCACCAGTTCATGAACTACCTTTATTCCAACGGTGGTGTGGTGATCGATCCGGCAACGGGCGAAAACATGCTTGACAGCCAGCAGACACGCGAGACGCTGGAATTCTATGGCAAGCTGGTTGATGTGGCACAAGAAGGCCCAACCGCTTGGGAGCGGGATCAGCTTAAGGATCTGTTCAACGACGGTCAGATCGCGATGTATGTCCAAGGCCCTTGGGGTTATGGCCAGCACAACGAAGACATCAACCAGTTGGTTGCACCTGTGCCTGCCGGCCCATCCGGTGAAAGCGGTACAATCCTGATCACCGACAGCATTGTTGTGTTCAAAGGCTCTGGCCACGAAGAACTGGCCCACGATCTGGCCCAGCGTATCACATCGGGCGACAGCCAGTATGACCTGGACAGCAGCTGGGGTCTGACACCGATCCTTGATTACGCTGCCATGGGCAAAACCGACCTCTATTATGAGACCGGCATCTGGCCAAACTTCACAGCGACAATTTCGACAGGCGGCCCAGAGCCAATCGTCGAAGACTTCAAATCGCTGCAGTCGGTCTTCACCAACATGGTGCAAGGCATCATCCTCAAGGATGACACTATCGACAATCTGGTGACGATCGCCGGTGAAGAGCTCGACGACGCACTTTAAGGGTTTCTCCCTGCGCCGGGTGGCGGTTCGCTGCCGCCCGGTTCTTTTCTCAGAATTTCAAACGGAAGCACGGCATCATGGCTACTCTTGATCTCCTCTCCATCAGCAAATCATTCGGCGCCGCCAAGGTGCTGCATGACATCAGCCTCGCGATTGAGGACAAGGAATTTGTTGTTTTCGTTGGGCCCTCTGGCTGCGGCAAGTCGACATTGCTGCGGATCATCGCAGGGCTCGAAGAAGCTACCGCCGGTCACATCATGATTGGCGGCGATGATGTCAGCACGGCACACCCAGTGGATCGCGGCATCTCGATGGTGTTTCAATCCTACGCGCTTTATCCGCACCTCAGCGTCTATGAAAACATCGCCTTCCCGCTGCGTGTGCAGAAAATGGATCAGGCTGGCATGGACAAACTGGTGCATCGCGCCGCTGATATTTTGCAACTGACGGATAAGCTGCAACTCAAGCCCGGTCAGTTATCTGGTGGTCAGCGTCAGCGTGTGGCGATTGGCCGATCAATCGTGCGAAACCCCAAGGTGTTCCTCTTTGATGAGCCGCTTTCGAACCTCGACGCGGCCCTGCGCGGCGACATGCGCGTTGAACTCAGCCAGTTGCACCGCAGCCTTGACGCCACGATGGTCTATGTGACGCACGATCAGGTGGAAGCCATGACCATGGCCGACCGCATCGTTGTGTTGAACGGTGGCCGGGTTGAACAATTCGGCACGCCGATGGAACTTTACCACCACCCCAAGACCAAATTCGTGGCTTCTTTTATTGGCCAACCCAACATGAACCTTGTCCCGGCCACGGTTGAAGGCGCCGATGCAAGCAGCATCAAGGTTGCCCTTTCCGGCGATCACCAGATGGCGCTACCTGTCGATGGCAGCACGGTGTCCAAAGGTGACAAGGTTGAAGTCGGCATCCGCCCCGAGCATGTCGCGCTTGGTAGCGATGGGCTAGATATCTCGGTCAACGTGCTGGAACGTCTTGGCGGCGTCTCCATCACATACGGCACGGTTGGCGATGGAACACGTTTCTGCGCCTCGTTGCCCGGTGACGCGCAAATTATCGAAGGCAGCACGATCAGCCTTGGCGTTGCACCAGAGGATTGCCACGTTTTTGATGCCGCAGGCGATGTTCTGCGACGCAAATCGGCACCGGCGCTGGTTGCATGAAGGTCGTCACCGCAGGGATCGGCCTGCGGGCCGGGCATGTCCTGTCGATTTTGAAAGAGGCCATGCCAGAGGTCGCATTCGTCGGCTACTATGATCCCCAGCCCACATATCTAGAGATGATCGGCACGCAGACGCCACGGTTTGACGATGTCGAGGCAATGTTGGCAGAGACCAAACCGGACCTTTTCTTTGTTGGCTCGCCCAACAGCTTTCACCTTGAGCATATCAAAATTGGCCTCAAGGCAGGCGTCCGCATCTTTACCGAAAAGCCGGTTGTGACAACCAAACAAGACACAATGGAGCTTGCGGCGCTTTTGGCGGAACACAGCACCAACAGCGTGATGGTCGGCCTGGTTCTGCGGTATTCGCAGCACATGGTGGATCTGCGCACTGTGCTGGATCAGTTGGGGCCCGTCGTATCGCTGGAAGCCAACGAACATATCGGCCCTTACCATGGCGCATTCTTCATGCGCGACTGGCGACGCATGATAAAATGGTCCGGCGGCTTTATGCTCGAAAAATGCTGCCATGACATCGACATTTACAACATGGTGACCGGATCACGGCCCAGTAAAGTGGCCAGCTTTGGTGGGCGCAAATCATTCGTGCCAGAGTTTTCACCGACATCGAACACCGAAAACGAAATCATGCACCGCAAGAAAAGCGTGTGGGAAAATGTCGACGATCCCTTCCGCTCTGACGGCGATATCATCGACCACCAGACCGCTATTCTACACTACGAAAATGGTGCCTCTTTGGCATTCCACACCAACCTAAACGTGCCGGATGAGCATCGCCGTTTTTGTGTGATGGGAGCTTTGGGCATGGCTGAGGGCGATTTTGTGCGCGGCCATCTGAAGGCGACCGCTCGGGACGGGACTGTGCTGGCTAACCACGACTACACGCAGATGGATGCCGCACGCGCCTCGGCGCATTACGGTGCGGATCACATGATGGTGGACGATATCGTGGCCTTCCTGACCGGAAAAACCGACAGCCTGCCGGTGGGCGTCGTTGACGCACTCGAAGCAGGGCTTGCCGCGATGGCCATAGATGAGGCGCGAATTACGGGTCAGATCGTCGATCTGACCGACACTTGGACAGAATTTGACAGTTACGGGCTAAGAACATGACATGCGCAGACACCTACCCCGGCCGCCTGATGGCGTCGGAATCCGCAGAAGCGCTTGGCGTCTTTTGCAAAGCCGTTCAGCAATCCGTTGACGGAGCGGCGATCGCCCTGCCCAAGGCGATCTATACAATTGCGCGTGGATCATCGGATGCAGCAGCCAATATCCTGTCCTATGAATTCATGCGCGAGTTGCACGTACCGATGACGTCTTTGCCGCCGTCGGTCTTTTCGCTTGGCAAGGGGGTAAAACTTGACGGTGCCGCGGCCCTCGTGATCAGCCAATCGGGCGCAAGCGACGATCTGGTCCGTTCTGCCAAGGGCGCGCAGGCCGCAGGCGCGCAAGTTCTTGCCGTCACAAACCAGCCCGACAGCCCGGTTGAGGCGCAGGCCGGGATCACCGTGCCCATTGATGCCGGCGCCGAACTGGCTGTGCCGGCAACCAAGACCGTGATCGGCTCGGTTGCTGCTGGCATGGCGCTGCTTTCCGCAATGAAACCAGCCTATCGGGCCAAGGCCGCCGGGGCCGCAGAACTGCTTGCCAATTGTAACCCACAGCACCCGAAAGCGATGTCATTGCAGTCCGCATTGCTGCGCGCGCAGCACGTCTATGTCATCGGGCGCGACACCGGATATGGCGCCGCCCAAGAGGTGGCTTTGAAACTGAAAGAATGCTGCGCAATCCATGCAGAGGCTTATTCAAGCTCCGAAGTGCTGCACGGGCCGCTGCAACTGGCCACCAACCCGTTGATGGTTCTTATGCTTGATACCGGCGACGCCACCATTCAGGACAGCCTTGATCAGGCCGAGGCGCGTTTCCGCAGCACTGATTGCGATGTGCATCGGATCAGCCCCCGTGATCTGGGTATTTACAGCCTTGTTCCCGGCGCTGCAGCGGCCCTTTTGCTGGCCATTATGTATCCGATCATCCTAAACACCGCACTTGCACTGGGTCTTGATCCCGATGCACCACAAACACTTTCGAAAGTAACAAAGACCACATGACACAGACGCTATCACAATGGGCAACCTGGCAAGAGCTGCAACGCCAACCTGAGATCTGGAGGCACTGGGGTGCAACGCTGGACGTCGCCGGGCTTCGCGCCTGGATCGCTGATCAGGACTATGACGAGGTCTGGTTCTGTGGTGCAGGCACAAGCGCCTATATCGGCGACATCATCGCAGCGGCGCTGAAGGGCACGCGGTCCGTTCCGACGACAGATATTGTGGCCAACCCAAAGCATATTCTGGCTGGCGTGCGCCCGCTGGTGGTCAGCTTTGGCCGTTCTGGCAACAGCACCGAAACCATCGGCACGCTTGATGCGCTGGACGCCTACGCGCCAGACGCCCCCCGCCTGAATATCACCTGCAACAAAGACAGCGCCTTGGCCACGCGAACCTCTGCCGCACCCACCAAGGTAATCATCCTGCCCGACGCAACCCATGACGCGGGCTTTGCGATGACTTCCAGCTTCTCGACCATGCTGCTCACGGCCTTGGCGTTGTTTGATGCGCCTTGTGACCTGCCTGCACGTCTTTCTGCCCTCGCCGATCAGCTTCAAGCGCTATTGCCGCAGTTCGAAGGCCAACCCAAACCTGAACGCGCCGTCTACGTCGGCGCTGGCCCGCTCACCTATGCGGCGCGCGAGGCTGCTTTGAAAGTCATGGAACTGTCCGCTGGACAAATCCCCGCCCTTTGGGACAGCTCGCTTGGCTTTCGCCATGGCCCCAAATCATTTGTAACAGACAACACTGCCATTACTGTATTCGCCAGCCCAGACCACCCCACTCACAACTACGACACGGACTTGGCACGGGAACTGCACGACCAATTCCCACTTGCAACCACGCAGACCATTGGCCCCGGCGGAGATATTGAACTGCCGATGCCCTTTGGCTCTGCGTGGGCTGCGCCCCTTTGCGTGGCCGCAGCACAGGTTAGCGGTGTTCAGTGGTCGGATGCATTGGGTCTGAACGTCGATGACCCCTTCAGCGGGCAGAACACCCTGAGCCGCGTTGTCTCTGGCGTCAAACTCTATCCGGCCGTCGCATGAGGACGGCAGGCATTGATATCGGCGGCACCAAGATCGAGGTGCAGCTTTTTGACGAAGACTGGTCAGAGGTTGGGCGGCGGCGCATTGCGACACCAGCCAGTTACGATGATCTGGTCAGTGCCGTCGTCGCACAGATCAAATGGGCCGAAGAACAGGCCGGTCGGCCCATCGCGGTTGGAATCGGGGCCGCCGGCCTTGTGAACCCGCGTTCCGGCCTTGCCTTGACGGCGAACCTGCCTGCCACCGGTCAACCGTTCCCGACTGATATTACAGAAGGTGCCGGACGCCCGATTACCTACGTGAACGACTGCCGCGCGCTGGCGTTATCCGAGGCTGTCTTTGGGGCCGGTCAGGACAAACGAACCGTCATGTCCCTGATCCTTGGCACCGGTGTTGGTGGCGGGATCGCCGTTGATAAGTCCATCTTGCAGGGCCCAACGGCCATGGGCGGTGAATTCGGCCATACAGCAGCGGCAGCCCATGTCGTGAACGCCCATAATCTACCACTTTGGCAATGTGGCTGCGGACGAACGGGCTGCATCGAGACCTTTATCGCCGGGCCGGGCCTTGCGCGATTGGCCAAACACCTGACGGGTCAGGATGTTACCCCCGCTGAGATCGCAGCCCAGCGCAAAGGCGCGATGGCGCAGGTCTGGTCGATCTGGTGCGCCTTCGTGGGCGAATTCATTCACATGCTGACGCTAACGGCAGACCCTGATGTGATCGTCCTTGGTGGCGGGTTGAGCAAAATCGAAGGGATCACCGCCGATATGATGCAAGCTGCCAAAGCAGCACAGATCGGCGATTTTGATGTTCCGCAAATCGTTTTAGCCAAAGGCGGCGACGCCAGCGGCGCGCGTGGTGCGGCCTATGCAGCGTGGCAGGCGCAATCCAATGAGTAGTGTTCTGCGCGATATCATCCAACGCAACCGCGCAGGTGCGGCGGTTGCAATCCCCTCGGTTTGCTCTGCTCAACCCGATGTCCTGCGCGCGTCTCTCGGATTGGCCCAGCGGCTTGGGCGGCAGGTCGTGATCGAGGCGACCTCAAATCAGGTCAATCAGGATGGCGGTTATACCGGCATGACGCCGCGCGGCTTTATCGATTTTGTCCATGGCATCGCGGATTCGGCTGCTGTGGATCGCGACCTGATCATCTTTGGCGGCGACCATCTGGGACCGCAAGCATGGCGCTCTCATGATGTTGGTCATGCAATGGACAAGGCCGAAACCATGCTGCGCGACTATGTCGCCGCTGGCTTTGGCAAGATCCATCTGGATTGCTCGGAAGGTTGCGCAGGTGAACCCGCTCAACTTGGCGATGCACAAACCGCCATGAGGTCCGCCCAGCTGGCGCGTATCTGCACAGAAGTCGCCGATGATCTGCTTTTTGTTGTTGGCACCGAAGTCCCGCCACCCGGTGGCGCACGCGCTGACGAGGAAGGGGATATCCCTCCAACTGATCCGGCTGCTGCCCGTGCCACGCTGGATGCGCATGATCAGGCCTTTGGCGATATGGCCCCCCTGATTGGTGGCCTTGTCGTGCAGCCCGGCGTCGAATTCAGCCCCACAGCCGTGCATCACATGCCGCTTGATCGCGATCCGGGGTTGATTGACAGCATCGCTGACCGTCCCGGTGTCTGCCTTGAGGCGCATTCGACTGACTATCAAAACCCCGCCGTCTTTCCTAGATTAGCAGAGCTTGGATTTGCTTTTCAAAAGGTAGGTCCCGCGCTCACTTTCGCCTATCGCGAGGCGCTTTATGGGTTGGACCAGTTGCGTGATCCCTTGGGCGGGCTCCAATCCGCAATGGAGGCGGTGATGCTGGCAGATCCGTCAAAGTGGCAGAACCACTATGAAGGATCTGACGCAGCGCTTTATCAGCAACGCCATTTCGGGCTGGCCGACCGCATTCGCTATTATTGGCCGACAGTGGAGGCCCAATCGGCGGTCACGGATCTGTTGTCTTCCTTCAGCGTCGCAATTCCGGACGCCAAGTTGCAAACCGTGTTTGGTGCAGACCTGCTGGATCGCGCCGCAAACGGGTCCGGCGATCAGATCACCCGCCTGATTGATGCGCATATCAGCCTTGCTCTGGAACCCTATTTCTTTGAGGACGCCACATGACCGAACATTGGATTTGTCCCGACCGCTTGTTTGACGGCAAACAGATTATCTCTGGCGTGTCGCTCCGTCTTCAGGACGGCAAGGTCACGGCACTATCCACGGATGCGCAGGACGGTAACCGCCTGCCCGGATGCCTCTCGCCGGGGTTTGTTGATCTGCAAGTCAACGGCGGCGGTGGCGTTCTTTTGAACGCCGCGCCGACGCGGGCCACAATGGCCACAATCGCAGCGGCGCATCGCCAATTCGGGACCGTGGCAATCTTGCCCACGGTAATCACGGATCAACCAGAGGTGCTCGAACAGGCCGCGGATGCGGTTCTCGCAGCAATGGGCGATACTGGCATCATCGGCCTGCATATCGAGGGGCCCCATATCTCGGTTGAGCGGCGTGGCACACATGAGGCTTCGTTTGTGCGCCCTATGGATGATCACACAATGGCGATCGTCGCGCGTCTGCGCGCGGCCGATGTACCAGTGATGATCACGCTTGCCCCCGAGGCCGCGACGGTTGCGCAAGTCGCTGCACTTTCCGCCATGGGTGCTGTCGTCTCGATCGGTCATACCAATGGAACCGCCGAACAGATTGAAGAGACCATTGCGGCAGGGGCGTCCTGCGGCACCCACTTGTTCAATGCCATGTCGACGATGCAAAGCCGTGCGCCGGGGGCCATTGGAGCGATCCTTAATGCTGGTGTGCATTTCGGGGTCATCTGCGATGGGCACCATGTTGACTATCGCATGATCCAGCTTGCCTTGCGGGCCGCTGCCAAACCTGACCGGGCGTTTCTAGTATCTGATGCCATGGCGACCATCGGCGGCGCTGATCAGTTTGATCTGTATGGCCGCGCTGTCCACCTTGAAGACGGACGGTTGATCAATGCCGAGGGAAATCTGGCAGGTGCCCATGTCACCCAAGCCGAAGGTGTGCAACGCCTTGTGGCGCACGTCGGCACATCTTTGGACGAGGCCCTGCGTATGGCTGTGACCATCCCAGCCAATCTGATGGGTCAATCCCAGCTTTCCGAAGTGATCAATCGAGAGGTGTCGGATCTGATCGTGCTGTCAGATGACCTCAGCACCACCAGTCTGGCCGGGCGTCTGACCGGATCACGTGGCGCCCTGAATGCCGCCGAGTAGACCCATGTTGCTTGAAGTTTGTGTAGAGTCCGCTGCCGCCCTTGCTGTTTGCGAGGGTGTTGCCGATCGCATTGAACTCTGCAGCGGCCTTGATATCGGAGGGCTGACACCCAGCCACGGATTGATGCAGCAGGCCAGGGCGTCAGGGCTGGAAACACATGTCTTGGTCAGGCCGCAGATTGGGGACTTCGCATTTGACGCGGTTACGCTTGAGATGGCGGTTGAGGACATCAAACACACCAAGGCGCTTGGCCTGCATGGTGTCGTCATTGGCGCGACGGCGAAAGGCGCATTGGATCAAGATGCACTGCATAAAATGCTGCAAGCCGCCGATGGTCTGACAAAAACACTGCATCGCGCCTTTGACGTTGTGGATGATCAGTTTGCAACACTGGACACGGCCATTGCGATGGGGTTCGACCGTATCCTCACGTCGGGCGGGGCCACAACAGCCTTTGCAGGGCGTGCGCAGCTTGCAAAATTGCAAGACCACGCCAATGGCCGGATCGAGATCATGGCAGGTTCAGGCGTCAACAGCGCCAACGTGGCCGAGATCGCGCGCGATACGGGGCTGACGTCGTTTCATGCGTCTTGCACGGCCAAAACCGCGATGCCGCCCAAAACCGTCGAATTGGGGTTTGGGCCGCACCGACGCACCATCGACAAAGCGGAATTGCTATCGCTCAAAGCAGCGCTCAGTAGCTGACGGTTAACCCAACGTACCCAGCTTACTTAGAATGGGGCAGTCCGGGCGGGCGTCTCCGGCACAATCGCGCACCAGATCACCCAGCGTATCACGCATGCCACTGAGGTCGGCAATCTTGGCATCGATCTGCGCCAGATGTGCCTTTGCAATCGCGCGAACATCGGCGCTGGCACGCCCTTTGTCCTCCCAAAGGGCCAGCAGATTGCGGCAATCCTCAATCGAAAACCCCAAGGCGCGGGCCCGCCCGACAAAGTTCAGCTTATGCACGTCCTGATCACGAAACACGCGATAACCATTCACGTCGCGCTGGGGTTTGATCAACCCGATATCCTCGTAATACCGGATCGTCTTTGTGGGCAGGTTTGCCTTCTGTGCGGCAGTGCCGATGTTCATGAAAGGGCCTCCTTGCTTACGGGCGTGCGCGGTGCATCCGCTGGCACTGTCCCATTGTTGACCCAGCGCAAGCGCAAGGCGTTGGACAACACAAACACGCTCGACAGTGCCATTGCGCCTGCAGCAAGCATCGGCGACAACTGCGGTCCGCCAAATGGCACCAAGACGCCTGCGGCAACAGGGATAAGTGCCACATTATAGGCAAAGGCCCAGAACAAATTTTGCCGAATGTTGACCATCGTTGCGCGGCTGATGGCAAAGGCATTCAGGACACCGCCCAAACTACCAGACATCAGCACGACATCCGCGCTTTCAATGGCCACATCCGTGCCGGTACCAATCGCAATACCAACATCAACAGAGGCCAAAGCAGGCGCATCATTGATGCCGTCACCCACAAAGGCAATCTTCTGGTCACCGCCCAATCCCTGAAGTGCGGCGACTTTGCCCTGAGGCAGCACATCAGCCGCAATCTGATCGATACCAAGTTCAGCCGCGATCACTTGCGCCGTATGCTTGCTGTCGCCGGTGATCATGGCGACCTGCTTGCCCATCGCGCGCAGCGCATCAACCACTTCATGCGCGTCGGGTTTGATCGGGTCAGAAACAGCTATCAGGCCTGCTATGCGGCCATCTATTGCCACAAAGACAGGCGTGCGCCCCAAATGCGCAAGCGCATTAGCTTGTGTATCCCAATCTTGCAGGTCGACTTTCGCGCGCGCCATGAAACGGGCCGCGCCGATCAAAACATCTTGCCCACTGATCTGGCCGCGCACTCCAAATCCGGCGGGGCTTTCAAACCCGCTGACTTGGGCAAGTGCAATCCCTTGCGACTGCGCTTTGCGCACAATCGCTTCGCCGATGGGGTGTTCTGATCCCGCCTCGAGGCTGGCGGCCGCACGCAATAACACGCCCACCTCAACACCCTGTGCTGTGACGACATCAGTCACAGTTGGCTGGCCAAGCGTCAATGTACCCGTCTTGTCAAAAGCTACGATCTGCGCGTCCTGCAAGGTCTGCAACGCATCACCTTTGCGAAAGAGCACCCCCATCTCGGCTGCACGCCCTGTGCCCACCATGATTGAGGTCGGCGTTGCCAACCCCATCGCGCAAGGACAGGCCACGATCAGCACAGCAACACCAGCGACAAGCGCCAGCCCAAGTGCGGGATCAGGTCCAAAGATCAGCCAAGCAATGACAGTGATCACGGCAATCAACAGGATCGCGGGCACAAACCACAAGGTGATACGATTGACGAGATCTTGAATAGGCAGTTTCGCCCCCTGCGCATGTTCGACCATGCGGATGATCTGTGCCAAAAGCGTGTCATTGCCTGTTTTTTGCACCCTGAACGTCAGGCCACCTGCCCCGTTCACAGTGCCGCCCGTCACGACATCACCCGGTGTCTTTTCCAATGGCACAGGTTCGCCGCTCAACATGCTTTCATCAACAAACGAACGGCCCTCAGTCACCTCACCGTCAAGTGCGATACGCTCGCCGGGGCGCACGCGCACCTCATCGCCGACCTTCAGCTGTGCTATGGGCATCTCAATTGGCTCGCCATCGCGCATCACGAGTGCGATTTGCGGCTGCAACCCGATCAGCCTGCGCACTGCCTCACCGGTGCGCCCTTTTGCGCGCGCCTCCAGCGTGCGGCCCAACAGGATCAAGGTGACGATGACGGCGGCCGCCTCAAAATAAACCGCGCGCGTTCCTGCAGGCAGCAGGTCAGGCAGAAAGGTGGCGATAGTGGAAAAGGTCCAGGCCGCGCCGGTGCCGATCGCCACCAGCGCGTTCATATCAGGGGCACCGCGGAACAGCGCAGGCAATCCTTTGGCAAAGAACATCCGGCCAGGCAGCACGAGCACCGCCGTGACCAGAACGAACTGGATCACCCAACTGGCCTGCCGTCCGACAGTTTGCTCGATCAACCCAGCGACGCCGGGAACAAAGTGGCTGCCCATTTCCATGACAAAAACAGGCAGCGTCAGGGCGGCGGCAACCCATGCCTTACGGCTAAGATCCGACGCCTCGGCGGCTTTGCGGTTTTCGGGCGCAGCGTCTGGATCTTTGATCTGCGCGGCGTATCCCGCCTGTTTGATCGCTGCGACAAAAGCGGCAGCGTCACCCTGCCCTGCAAAATGCGTGACGCTGACCGTCTCTGCCGCGAGGTTGGCCGTTGCAACCAGCACACCGGGCACATCGCGCAGGGATGCCTCCACCCGACCCATGCAAGAGGCACATGTCATGCTGGCCACCGTCAGCACGGTTTGCTCGGTGCGGGCCGGATATCCGGCCTGTTTTAGGCAATCCACCACCTCTGGCAACCGGTCAGCCCTGTCGAGGCGCAGCGATGCTGTTTCGCTGGCCAAATTGACGCGGACATCATCAATACCCTGCACCCGCCCAAGCGCCTGCTCGGCGCGGCCAACACATGACCCACAGGATAATCCTGCGATTTGAAAGGAGATTTTGGTGCTCATTGAGACTGCTTCCTTGATAGATGCAGCCTATATGAGGGTTCCACTCACTGGAAGGTCAAGAGAATAGGTACAGGTATCTTTAGGTCCGTCGATTATTCAGCCTGACGTGCATCTGCCACGTAACCTTGCAAGTCGGCCAGTGGAACCGCGCCGGGAACAAGCGCATTGCCAATCACATAGGCAGGCGTGCCAGTAAAGCCCAGCCCTTGGGCCAAGGCTTGGGTTGTCTCGATATGCGCCGCAACGTCCGGGGCCTCCATATCCACAACCAACTGATCGGTATCGATGCCAACCTCGCGTGCTGCCGCCAAAACTGACGCCTCGGTTGCACGTCCGCGCAATTCCATCAGCGCCCAATGCAATTCTTCATACTTGCCCTGCGCGCGGGCGGCCAAAGCGGCCCGTGAGGCAAAAACCGAGCCCTCGCCCAAGATGGGCCATTCGCGATAAACGACCTTTATGTCCCCGTCCTGCGCCAGCAATGCCTTCACATCTGCTGCGGCGCGTTTGCAATAGGGGCAGTTGTAGTCAAAGAACTCAACAATCACTGCCTCGGCATCTGGATTGCCGATGACGGGCGCGTTGGGATCATTCTCAAGCAATGCACGCTGCTCTTGCAGTACATCCGCCTGCGCTGCGGCCTGGGCGGCGTTGCGCCGCTGCTCTAGGATCGCGACGGCTTCCATGATGACCTGTGGGTTTTCCAGAATCGCTTCGAGCGCCAGTTGTTTGATCTGCTCTTCGGTCAGGTCTTGCGCCATGGCACCAAATGGCAACAGCGCGAGAGCCGCCGCTGTGATAAATCTGCGCATGTTGTATCCCATCGCTTTCAGCCGTTAAATTTGATTTCGCGCGCATCAAATCACTTCGGGCCGGGATGTGCCAGACACAACTCTGTAAGCCGCCAAATGCCGCAGGGTGATTGCTGACTTGCCCCCAGCGTAGGCTTTGGATTACCTGCACCCCATGGAACGGCTGCATCACAAAGATCGGGTGACACGCACCTTGCTCAGTAAAGGGTTCACGGTGATTGCAATCATCGTGACCGCGATTTGCATTGTGCCTTATCTGGGTGTGCTGGCGGCTGCCTTTTCTGGCTCTTTTGAAACATTGGACCATTTGGCCGAGACCGTTTTGGGACGCTACACGCTGACCACGATTGCATTGGTGGTGATGGTGATGTTTTGCAGCGCTGTCATCGGCGCGGGCGCTGCCTGGTTGGTGACAATGACTGATTTCCCCGGACGGCGCTGGATCGAAATTGCCCTTGCCTTGCCATTGGCCTTTCCCGCCTATGTGCTGGCCTATGGCTATACCCATGTGCTTGATCATCCCGGCATAGTGCAATCGACGCTGCGCGATGTGACGGGTTGGGGACCACGCGATTATTGGTTTCCCGAAATCAGATCAATTGGTGGGGCGGCCATGATGCTGACGCTCGTGCTTTACCCTTACGTCTACCTGCTGGCGCGGGCAGCCTTCTCTGCACAAGGCGCGGGCACGTTTCTGGCGGCACGTGTGCTGGGCAAATCGCCGTTTCGCGCGTTCTTTCAGGTCTCTTTGCCGATGGCGCGTCCTGCCATCGCATCAGGTGTCATGTTGGTCGCAATGGAGACCATCGCGGATTTCGGCACCGTGGCCTATTTCGGCGTCCAGACCTTTGCCGTGGGTATCTACACAAGCTGGTTCACCATGGCGGACCGGGCAGCAGCGGCGCAACTGGCCTTGGGCCTTTTGGCATTCGCACTGCTTTTGGCAATGCTCGAACGCTCTAGCCGAGGCCACGCGAAATACACTAACGGGCGGCGGAACATGCCGATGGAGCGACTGCGTCTAAGCCACGCACAACAAACTGGCGCCATCGCCTTCTGCCTCGCGCCTGTAATCTTGGGGGTCATCCTGCCGGTTATTGCCCTCACCACAATGGCCTTGGGATCAGAGCAAAATTTGCTCAGCCCGCGTTATTTGGGCTTTATCCAGAATTCACTAACACTTGCCGGCATTGCCGCAGTGCTGGCAGTTCTCGCAGCATTGGTGCTGGGCACATTGCACAGAGTGCGCGCCACACGGCTGACCGGCACATCGCTTTATCTGGCCCGGATCGGTTATGCGGTACCCGGCGGGGTCATCGCGGTAGGCTTGCTGGTGCCATTTGCGGCCTTCGACAATGGGCTGGATGCCTGGATGCGCGCAAATTTTGACATATCGACGGGGCTTTTGTTCACCGGTTCGATCTGGCTGCTGATCTTTGCCTACCTGATCCGCTTTCTGGCAGCTGCAATTGGGGCCTATGAAGGGGGCATTGCTTCGGTCGGGGCAAATATGGACGCGGCAGCGCGGACCTTGGGGCAAGACATGCCGGGCCTTGTGCGGCGTATCCACATGCCATTGCTGCGCACCAGCCTGCTGACGGCCGGGCTAATCGTCTTTGTTGACGTCATGAAAGAGCTGCCTGCGACGTTAATCATGCGGCCATTCAACTATGACACTTTGGCGGTGCAAGCCTATCGGCTGGCCTCGGACGAGCGGCTGGAGGGGGCGGCAGTACCCAGCCTTGTTATTGCCGCCATCGGGCTGATCCCGGTGATCCTGCTTTGCCGTCGTATCGGTGCGGGTCGCGCCTGAACGTTATTTGCCTTTCCACACCGGATCACGCTTTTCAGCAAAGGCACGGGCCCCTTCCAACTGGTCCTCAGAACGATAGAGCGTCTCTACCGTCTCAAACTGGCTTTTGGTGATCTTGTTCATCGCATCCTGAAACTTCATATCCTCGGCCTCGCGCACGACCTCTTTCAACGCCGCGTAAACCAGCGGTGGACCAGAGGCGATCAAGGCAGCGGTCTTGCGCGCCTCAGTCATCAGATCATCGGCGGACACCACACGGTTGATCAGGCCCCAGCGTGCGGCCTCTTCGGCATCGACCCACCGCCCGGTCAGCAGCATTTCCATCGCGATGTGATAGGGGATGCGCTTTGGCAGTTTGATTGATGCAGCATCGGCGACGGTGCCGGAACGGATTTCCGGCAAGGCAAAACTCGCGTGATCAGCGGCCAGCAGAATGTCACCGGACAGCGCCAGCTCCAGCCCGCCCCCACAGCAAATCCCGTTGATTGCCATGATCACGGGCTTGTTCATCGCGCGCAACTCTTGCAGGCCACCAAAACCGCCCCGGCCATAATCGCCATCAACGGCATCACCATCTGCGGCCGCCTTGAGGTCCCAGCCGGGGCAAAAGAACTTCTCTCCGGCGCCCGTCACAATGGCCACGCGCAAGTCAGGATCGTCGCGGAAATCGGCGAACACCTCGCCCATGATCTGGCTGGTGGCCAGATCAATGGCATTGGCCTTGGGGCGATCCAGTGTCACCTCAAGGATATGCCCGTTGCGTTTGGTCTTGATGGGGTTCTCGGTCATGTCGGGTCTCCTGTGGTGATCAGTGCATCAACGGCGATAGCCTGGGTCGGGCCGCAAAGCAGCGGATTAATTTCAACTTCGAAAGGGGTCTCCGCCAGCACATAGGATTGCACAGCCATGACCGCGTCAATGATCGCTTCGATATGTGCCGCCGGCCCGCCACGGTATCCTTGCAGTACGCGCCCAATGCGCAATCTGGTCAAAGTTGCGCGCGTCTCTTGGCGTTCGACGGGAACCGTCATATTGACGCTATCGGCCAAAAGTTCGGTCAGAACACCGCCCGCAGCAACGGTCAGAACGTAACCATGGGCGGGGTCCCGCACTACGCCGATCAGTAGCTCGGCCACCGTGTCAGCGATCATTTCCTCTACCAGAAAAGCCTCAGTCGGCATGCTGCGCGCTGCATCGAGCAGGGCCGCCTCATCCTGCAGACCCACGGCCACAGCACCGGCTTCGGTCTTGTGGGCGATACCTTCACCCTTGAGCACAAGTGGATAGCTGAGATCACGCGCCACCTTGGCCAAATCCTTCATCGCCACCCGTCGCGACAGCGGTACCACAACCCCATGTGCAGCGAGGGCCGCTTTGGACTCTGCCTCATTCAGCACATCGCCTGCCACGACATCGGGCGGAACAAAGACCGCAGGGGCCGCCGCACTGCGCACCCCAACGGTGGCCGCTACATTGATCGCCTCCAGCGCTTCGGGCATGCCGCACATAGGCAGCACGCCCTTGGCCACCAATCCTTGCGCGACCGCTTCGGGCATTGTTTCGACAACGGAACTCAGCACTGCAATCGGGCGTCCTGATTGCACCTGCGCACGGCCCACTGCCTCTAACACCAGATCCCAATCCGGCGATGTGCATTTGTCCGGTCGGGGGAAGTCCAGCACAACAACGCCCAATGCGATCTCATCGGTCATCATGGCGGCATAGGTCGCTGTCATCGCTTCCACATCGCCCCAGATGAAAGTGTGGTAGTCGAGCGGATTTGACAGCGCGACAAGTGGACCCAGAACAGCACGCAGCACGTCCCTTTGCGCTGGCTGCAACGGCGGGAATGAAACGGCGGTGCCTATGGCGGTATCGGCCATCAGGCTTGCCTCGCCCCCCGAACATGACAGCGACGCGATTTGCGCAGAGGCAAGCGGACCGACCACATGCAACAGCTTGAGCGTTTCCAGCAACGCCGACAGCGACGTGGCGCGCCCAATCCCCAGGCGGGCCAGCAACGCATCCGCCCCGGCATCACTGCCCGCGATGGAGGCTGTATGCGAAATCGCGGCTTGCTGGGCCTGCTCTGACCGGCCCACCTTGAGCGCGACAATCGGCTTGCCCATCGTCTGCGCCACCTTGGCCAGATCAACAAAAGCGGCCAGATCATCGATGCCTTCCACATAAAGACCAAGTGCGGTAACCTTTGGATTGGCCAACAGAGCCTGACCAATTTCCGACAACCCGGTCTGCGCCTGATTGCCCACCGTGGCCACAAAAGCCACCGGCAAGCCGCGCATCTGCATCGTCATGTTGATCGCCACATTCGAGGATTGCATGACAAGGGCCACACCGCTTTCCACGCGTTCGCCACCATGCTGATCCGGCCACAGGGCGACGCCATCCAGATAATTCAGAAAGCCATAGCAGTTTGGACCAAGCACCGGCATGTCACCCGCAGCCGCCAAAAGGGCAGTTTGCAAATCATCTCCATCTGCCATCTCATGCGCGGCCTCGCGAAACCCCGAAGCAAAGCAGACAGCGCCACCCGCACCCATCCGGGCAAGCTGGCTCACAACCTCAATTGTCGCGTGACGGTTGACCCCGATAAAGACGGCATCGGGTGGTTGGGGCAGCTCTGCGACATCACGCAGTGGCGTGATCCCAGCGATGTCATCCCGACTGGGATGCACCGCATACATGGCCCCGGCAAAGCCCATCTTTTGACATTGCAGGATGACCTGCGCGCACCATGCGCCGCCGCCCACCACAGCGATGGATCGCGGTTGGAAAAGCCGTTGCAGCCGGTCCATCAGGCCCCCAGGGGGCGCAGCAATTCGCGGCTGATGATATGGCGTTGGATTTCCGAGGTGCCGTCCCAGATGCGTTCAACACGGGCGTCGCGCCAGAACCGCTCGATCGGGAAATCATTCATTAGGCCCATACCACCGTAGATTTGCAGCGTCGCATCGGTGACGCGGGCCAGCATCTCGGTTGCGTAAACCTTGGCAGAGGCAATTTCGCGGTTTGCTGGCAGGCCTTCATCCAGTCGCCATGCCGCCGCCAACGTCATCAAGTCAGCCGCGTCAATCTCGGTGATCATGTCGGCGATCTGAAAGCTGACGCCTTGAAACTTGCCAATCGGCTGGCCGAATTGCCGGCGCTCTGCGGCATAGCTGAGTGCGTAGTCAAAACACCGGCGCGCGCGTCCAACAGACATCGTGGCAACCGTGATCCGCGTGGCATACAACCATTCGTTCATGACCGCAAAACCACCATCCACCTCGCCCAGCACCTGTGCGTCGGGTAAACGGCAATTGTCGAAATCCAAAATGCAGTTTTTGTACCCCCGATGACTAACCGAGGCGTAGCCGTCGCGCACCTCAAACCCTGGCGTGTCGCGATCCACCAGAAATGTCGTGATCCGTTTCTTGGGACCGCGCGGGGTGTCATCCACGCCCGTCGCCACAAAAACGATGAAGAAATCGGCATGTTCAGCACCCGATATGAAGTGTTTGGAACCATTGAGCACCCAATCCCCCCCATCACGAACCGCCGAGCATTTCATGCCTCGCACATCTGACCCCGCATCAGGTTCTGTCATGGCCAGCGCATCCATGCGTTCACCACGTACAGCGGGCAACAGATAGCGGTCGCGTTGATCACCTTTGCAAGCCATGAGGATGTTTTGCGGACGGCCAAAGAAATGGTTAAGCGCCATCGACCCGCGGCCCAGCTCGCGTTCGACCAAGGCAAAATCCACGTGGCTCAGGCCCGCGCCGCCGACTTCTTGGGGGAAATTGCAGGCATAGAACCCCAATTCGATGGTCTTGCGCTTGATGTCATCCGCGATTTCCTTGGGAACCTCACCCGTGCGTTCCACCGCATCCTCATGGGGGTAGATTTCATGCTCCACAAATGTGCGGACCGTATCCACAATCATCTGCTGTTCTTGGGTAAGGCCAAACTGCATGTGGGGCTCCATCACGATGTTCCGAAGGAAAGCCTAAGAAGGCCGCAGAAAAAAGTCATGCGAAATTCTGCACCTGCTTGTATAAATTTGTTGGGGCGAAAAGGAGTGATCCATGTTTGGAACATGCTCAGAGACGGTCAGCGTTCTATATGCTGTCATCTTTGGCGCCGGCGATGCCTGCGTGCGGCTTGATCTGTGGTCGCTTGGGTCGGCCTTTGCTGCGTTCATCGTGCTTGTTGTGATTGCTCAGTTTGCGGCCCGCAAGCTGTGGTCACGCATCGCCCAACCACCTTTCGACCATGACGTCGCCGAACACCAGCAACCGCTGGGACGCGGTGACCCCGAAAACCCGATCAAATCCAGCAGGTTCTAACCGGCGGGGCGATGGTTTCCACCTGTCGCTAGCGTCAATCGCTTGGCCGCGTCCATCACAGGTCCGGCAAGTGCCTCGATCCGTTCCAACGTGATCCGAGACGTCGGGCCAGAAACCGAGATCCCCGCGACCGCCTCACCAAAGACGTTGAAGACGGGGGCCGCGATGCACCGCATGCCAAGGTTACGCTCTTCGCCATCAATCGCATATCCGCGCGCCTTGGTGGCCTTGATATCCGCAATCATCGCCTCGGGTTCGACCAATGTGAATTCCGTGAAGCGTTCCATCTGACCCGCAGCCAAAACCTGTCTTTGGCGTTCATCATCCATGCGGCTCAGCAACGCTTTGCCAATACCCGATGAATGCATTGCAGACGCTGTGCCCGGCGGAAAGAACGCACGGATGGTTGCGTGGGTTTCCACTTGGCCCAGAAACAAGACCTTGCCGTCGCGCTCTATCCCCAGATTGGCGGTTTCACCTGTGGCTTCCATCAAATCGCGCATGATCGGACGGGCGCGTTCGACCAAAGATGTGCGGCGCAGGAAGTGCGAGCCGGTCAAATAGGCCGCAGCACCTACATTCCACACCTGATTTTGTTCATCAAAATCGGTAAAACCGCGCGCCTGAAATGTCGACAGCACCCGGTAAACCGTGGCCGGGGATTGATCCAGCGCACCTGCAATCTCTGACAAGGTGCCGCCTTGCATCTCGCCCAACTGCACCAAAATCTCTAACGCGCGATCAAGCGATTTGATCGTGTTCTGCGTGCCCTTATCATCCCAGGCTTTGGGGCGACCTCGCCCTCTTTTGGTGCTATCTGTCATGGATTTTTCCCGGTATTGAAAAACGATTTCACATTATGAAAAAAATAACCCACTGACAACGCTTAATTTAATTCAACTGATGCGATTTGAAAAATAATTTCAAAAAAATTGAGTAGCGGCAACATCGCTGACAAAACACGGTCAACCCAATGGAGGATTGGTCATGAGTTTTCAAAACCCAGTGTTTATTCCCGGCCCGACGAATATGCCCGAAGCCATTCGCAAGGCCTGCGACATGCCAACCATTGACCACCGCTCGCCACTGTTCGGGCAAATCTTGCACCCGGCCCGCGCGGGCGTTCAGGAGGTTCTGAAATCCGAAACGGCTGAGGTTTTTATATTCCCATCAACTGGCACCGGCGGTTGGGAAACAGCGCTGACGAACACATTGTCAGCGGGTGACACGGTCCTTGCTGCGCGCAACGGCATGTTCAGCCATCGGTGGATCGATATGTGCCAGCGTCATGAGCTGGACGTTCAGATTGTCGAAACACCCTGGGGCCATGGCCTGCCTGCGGATCGGTACGCCGAAATCCTGTCCGCCGACAAAGAACACAAAATCAAGGTTGTCCTTGCCACCCATAATGAAACTGCAACAGGCGTAAAGTCTGATATCGCCGCCGTGCGCAATGCGCTTAACGCAGCAGGCCACCCCGCGTTGCTGTTTGTGGATGGCGTGAGTTCCATCGGCTCCATGGATTTCCGATTTGACGAATGGGGCGTTGATGTTGCCGTAACTGGTTCGCAGAAGGGCTTTATGCTGCCCGCCGGTCTGGCCATTATTGGGTTCAGCCAAAGGGCGCTGGACGCAAGCAAAACAGCCGGCCTGCCGCGCACGTTCTTCGATATCGCGGATATGACCAAGGGCTATGCGGCGAACGCTTATCCCTACACACCTGCTGTTGGCCTGATGAATGGTCTGCTGCTGGCGACGGAAACACTGCTCAAAGAGGGTCTTGAGAACGTCTTTGCCCGGCACACCCGTATCGCGTCGGGTGTCCGTGCCGCCGTTGACGCCTGGGGGTTGGAACTTTGCGCGGCCTCGCCGGATGTGTATTCTGACACGGTCAGCGCCATCAAGACGCCTATTGGTTTCAACGCCACCGATATCGTCACTCATGCCGCCGACCACTATGGCGTAGCCTTTGGTGTGGGTCTGGGCGAGGTTGCAGGTAAGGTATTTCGCATCGGCCATCTGGGCAGCATGACCGACGTCATGGCGCTTTCGGGGATCGCCACAGCCGAGATGTGCATGGTTGATCTTGGCCTTGATATCAAATTGGGGTCCGGCGTTGCCGCGGCACAGGATTTCTACCGCGGGACGACCGGCTATTCATTGAAGAGCGCAGCGTGATGAAAGATCAAAACGACATGTACATCCCCACCTACCAAGACGTGTTGGACGCCCACGAGCGGATCAAACCTTACATCCACCGCACCCCGGTTTTGACATCGGAGTACCTTAACGCACTCACCGGCGCTGAATTGTTCTTTAAGTGTGAGAACTTTCAGAAGGCTGGTGCGTTCAAAGTCAGAGGCGCGTCTAACGCCGTCTTTGGCCTGTCAGACGAAGCGGCACAGAACGGCGTCTGCACGCATTCATCAGGGAACCACGCACTATCGCTGTCTTATGCAGCAGGCCGCAGGGGTATTCCCTGCAATGTCGTAATGCCGCGTACAGCGCCGCAAGCAAAGAAAGATGCGGTAAAGGGTTATGGCGGGATCATCACAGAATGCGAGCCTTCTACAACCTCCCGCGAGGCAGTCTTTGCTGGCGTGCAAGCCGAAACAGGTGGCGATTTCGTCCATCCGTATAATGACCCGCGGGTAATCGCGGGTCAGGGCACTTGCAGTAAAGAACTGATCGAGCAGATGCACGAAGAACACGGTGGTGGTCTTGATATGGTCGTGGCCCCAATCGGCGGCGGAGGCATGATTTCGGGCACCTGCCTGACCTTGTCCAACATCGCGCCTGATGTACAGATCATTGCCTCAGAACCCGAGCAGGCAGATGATGCATACCGCAGTTTCAAGGCAGGCCATATCATCGCTGATGATGCACCCGTGACTGTGGCGGATGGCCTCAAAGTACCGCTCAAAGATTTGACATGGCACTTTGTCAGCAATCACGTGTCCGAGATTTTCACGGCCTCCGAGCAGGAAATCATCGATGCGATGAAACTGACATGGCAGCGCATGAAGATCGTGATGGAGCCCAGCTGTGCTGTGCCACTGGCCACGATCCTCAAGAACAAAGAATTTTTCAAAGGCAAGCGCGTCGGCGTTGTTGTGACCGGCGGAAATGTAGACCTCGACAAACTACCTTGGATGCAAGGCTGAGTGTTGGTCTCCCAATGCGCCACTATTCGCTGCCTCTCGCTTCGCTCGAACGCGATTGGCGGCACGTGACAAAAGATGAAATCCATACTCTCTGAGGGAGAAGAACCATGAACGATATGAGTAACCTTAAAGACCTCGAAGTCGGCTACGACGTCCCCGCACTGCCCGGCATGGACGAGGCTGACATTCAAACACCCTGCCTTGTGCTGGATCTGGATGCGCTGGAGCGGAATATCAAAAAGATGGGCGACTTTGCAAAATCGCACGGCATGCGTCACCGCGTGCATGGAAAGATGCACAAATCGGTCGATGTGGCCCTGTTGCAGGAAAAACTGGGCGGTTCTGTCGGTGTGTGCTGCCAGAAAGTGTCCGAGGCCGAGGTTTTCGCCCGTGGCGGCATCAAAGATGTGCTGGTGTCCAACCAAGTGCGTCAGCCAGAGAAAATCGACCGCTTGGCTCGTCTGCCAAAGCTGGGCGCGCGCGCGATCTGCTGTGTGGATGATATCGACAACGTGGCGGATTTGTCAGCTGCCGCGATGAAGCATGGCACCGAAATCGAATGCCTCGTAGAAATCGACGTAGGCGCAGGCCGTTGCGGTGTGCAATATGGGCAGCCTGTTGTTGATCTGGCAAAAGCCATCGATGCGGCAGAAGGCCTCAAGTACGCGGGCATCCAAGCCTACCAAGGTGCAATGCAGCACCTCGATTCATACGAAGACCGTCAAGGCAAAACCCAGATCGCAATTGATCAGGTGGCAGAGACGCTTGAAATGCTGAAAGCTGAAGGTATCGAAAGTGATATCGTCGGCGGCGGCGGCACAGGCTCTTACTACTTTGAAAGCGCCTCTGGTGTGTTCAATGAATTGCAGTGTGGGTCTTATGCGTTCATGGACGCGGATTATGGCCGTATCCTCGACAAAGACGGCAACCGGATTGACCGGGGCGAGTGGGAGAACGCGCTGTTCATCCTGACCTCTGTGATGAGCCACGCCAAGGCCGACAAGGCCATCGTGGATGCTGGTCTGAAGGCGCAGTCCGTGGACAGTGGCCTGCCAACGATCTTTGGCCGCACTGACGTCGAGTACGTGAAGTGCTCTGACGAACATGGCGTCGTGGCTGACCCGGATGGTGTGTTGAAGGTCAACGACAAGCTGAAACTGGTGCCTGGTCACTGTGACCCAACCTGCAACGTGCATGATTGGTACGTTGGCGTGCGTGATGGCAAGGTTGAAACGCTGTGGCCTGTCTCTGCTCGCGGTAAAGCCTACTAAGCGCGCATCCCTCCCTAACGGCCGCTCATCGCGAAATGAACCACACGGGTCCGGATGAGCGGCCGCAAATGAAAGACCACACCCATGATTATCGTTCCCGAACGCGAGATTGCAGACCTGATGACCCGAGAGGCGGCCTTTGATGCCGTCGAACAGGTCTTTGCCGCGATGGCATCAGGTGATGCCTATAACTTTCCCGTCGTCCGCGAGGCGATTGGTCACGAAGACGCGCTTTATGGCTTCAAGGGCGGGTTTGACCGGGCCGGTCTGACGCTGGGTCTCAAGGCTGGTGGCTACTGGCCCAACAACCTTGAAAAGCGTGATCTGATCAATCACCAATCCACGGTATTTTTGTTCGATCCCGACACTGGCAAGGCCAAGGCGATGGTCGGCGGCAATCTTTTGACGGCACTACGCACGGCGGCGGCTTCCTCCGTCTCGATCAAGCATCTGGCACGGGATGATGCCAAGGTCATGGGCATGGTCGGCGCGGGCCATCAAGCCACCTTCCAACTGCGTGCCGCACTTGAGCAGCGCAAGTTCGAAAAGGTGATCGGCTGGAACTACCACCCCGAGATGCTGCCCAATATCGAAAAGGTTGCCAATGAAGCGGGCCTACCCTTTGAGGCTGTCGATCTGCCCGGCATGGCGCAGGCGGATGTCATCATCTCGATCACTTCTGCTTTTGCGCCATCGTTGATGGCCGATCACGTCAGCCCCGGCACACATATCGCCTGCATGGGCACTGACACCAAAGGCAAGCAAGAGGTTGAAGCAGCACTCTTGCAACGCGCATCCGTCTTTACCGATGAGGTGGCGCAGTCCATTTCCATCGGCGAGGCGCAGCATGCCGTGGCCGAAGGGTTGATTGCCGAAACGGATGTCCACCAGATTGGCGCGGTGATCAACGGCACACACCCAGGACGCAACGGTGCCGACGATATCACGCTCTTTGACGGCACTGGCGTCGGGCTTCAGGATCTGGCCGTCGCAGCGCGAGTTGTGGAGCTTGCTGTCGCAAAGGGCATCGCTATCGAAGTCGATTTTTAGACTATCCAACAGGAACGGCGCGTAAGGTGGGTTTCAACCCACCTTACCTGTCACTTTGCGCTTTCCCCCGCCCTCTGATTTGTTAGCGTTAACAAAACGCAAGGAATGATGCGATGCGCGAGTGGTGGCGGGATGCGGTAATCTATCAGATTTATCCGCGCTCTTTTCAGGACGACAATGGCGACGGGGTCGGTGACCTTGCAGGGATCACCCGGCGCTTGCCTCATGTGGCCTCGCTTGGGGTCGATTGTATCTGGCTGTCGCCGATTTTCACCTCTCCGCAAAAGGACATGGGCTATGACGTGTCTAACTACACGGATATTGACCCGCTCTTTGGCACACTTGCCGATTTTGATGCGCTGATTGCGCGAGCGCATGAATTGGGCCTGAAGGTGATCACCGATCAGGTGCTGTCGCACACATCCGATCAGCACCCATGGTTCCGCGAAAGCCGGGTCAGCCGCGACAATCAGAAATCCGATTGGTATGTCTGGGCCGATCCGCTGCCGGATGGGTCCCCCCCGACCAACTGGCACAGCCACTTTGGCGGCCCAGCGTGGGAATTCGACCCGCAGCGCGGTCAATACTATCTGCACAATTTCCTTGCTGCCCAACCTGACCTGAACTTCCACAATCCTGACGTCGTTGATGCAATTTTGGAAACCTGCCAGTTCTGGCTGGATCGTGGTCTTGATGGCTTTCGCCTTGATACCGTGAACTACTATTTCCACGATCAAGATCTGCGGTCCAATCCGCCTGCACAAGCCAAACCACAGGTGATGGCCACCGATCTTTATGGGATGCAGGATAATATCTACAACAAAACACGACCAGAGAACCTGGGCTTTCTCGAACAACTCCGCAATCTCACCGATCAATATGAAGACATTATGATGGTTGGCGAAGTCGGTGAAATGGGTAACCGTTCGATCCAGATCATGGGTGAATACACGGCCGGGTCCAGCCGTCTGCATATGGCCTATAGTTTTGCCATGCTCGGCCCCGATTTCTCGGTTGATCATTTTCGCAGCTGTATCGAAGGCTTTCAGACAGGCGCACCCGACGGCCACCCCAAGTGGTCTTTCAGCAACCATGATGTACCCCGTCACGTCACCCGCTGGGCCGCGCATGCCGTCGATGAGAACACGATCGCACATATGACCTGTGCCATGCTGATGAGCTTTGAAGGCACGGTCGGAATCTATCAAGGTGAGGAACTGGGCCAGACCGAAACAGAGCTTACCTATGACGAACTCACCGACCCACCAGCGCTACGCTATTGGCCGGCGGTTAAAGGGCGCGACGGATGCCGCACACCGATGGTTTGGGAAAAAGAAGCACCCCATGCGGGGTTCTCGGATGCGGCGCCTTGGCTGCCAGTCAAGGCACCTCAGGCGGCCAAGGCAGTTGATGCGCAAGAAGACAGCTCTGACAGCGTTCTTCAGTTCTACCGCAAGATGATCAGCTTTCGAAAATCCCAATCTGCGCTGACGCGAGGAAAGACCGAGTTTGTACGGTTGGCAGAGCCTCTTTTGGCATTTCGCCGTGTGAATGGAGATCAGAACCTCATCTGCGTGTTCAACCTGTCGAAAGATGAGCACCAGCTTAGCATAACCGGAAACGCCGCCATCATTGGGCCGCATCACGCCGTTCTGGACGCTGCTCGGCTGACGCTGCCCGGCAACGGTTTCGCCTTCCTGGAAAATGTGGATGATCTGGCGCGCGCCTAAAAACGGATCTCAAACACGGCGCCCGGCTGATCCAACAGCCGGATTTCAGCACCCTGTGCCTGCAACATGCGTTGCACAATCGGCAGGCCCATGCCCGTGCCACCTTCCGCCCGGCGGGTGGTAAAGAACGGATCAAAGATGCGATCACGATTGCCGGGGCTGATGCCAGAACCATCATCCGCGATCAGCAGGCGACCGGCTTGCCAATCAAATTGCACCGCAGTTGCGCCATGGGCCAGCGCGTTGCCAATCAGATGGGTCACAACAAGGCGCATCACATCAGCCGAAAGCGGAATAGTCCCGTCTGTAACTACCTTTGAAGCAGAATGCTCGCGCAGGACGTCTGACAACACACATGTCCCACCCGGCATCGGTTCTTGCGCCTGCGCCAACGCCCGCTGCCCATCCAATAGCGCGTCCATCCGCGCAGTTGCATCGCTGATGCCGGACAGCAGTTTCGTCCGATCCTGCGGCGCGAGGTTGGGATCATCCAGCAATTCCGCCGCTCCTTGAATGATGGTCAACGGCGACTTCAGCTCATGAGTGACGTGGTCGGCATAGGAACGCAAAACAGCCTCGCGGCCACGCAACCGCGCTGTCATCTCGATCACCGCCTGTCCCAGTTGCGAAAACTCTGGCGTGCCGAAATGTATGGGCGGTATGTCGGCCCCTTCCTGTTGCACAAATCCGGTCAGCTCACGGACGGGGCGCAGGACCAAGCGCCACAGCAGCCAGCCCAGCACAAGTGTCGCAATCAACGCCATCCATCCGATCAGCCACGTCGTCTCGGCCCAGCCAAGCACCCCACCGGCCACTCTGAAATAGCCCACACCAATGAGGGGCAACAAAAACACCGTCGCAAGCGTTCCCCCCAGCACAAGTGCCAAAGGTGGGCGCCACTTTCGGATCACGCGCCGCGACATGCACCCATCCGAATCCCCACACCGTGGACGGTATCAATGGCATCTGGGCAACCCGCCGCCGCCAACTTGCCACGCAAATTCCGCAGATGGCTGTCCATTGTGCGGTCGCTGACATGAATATTCGTGCCATAGATCGCATCCACTAATTGCGGGCGCGACATCACGTGATCTGGCCGCGCAATCAAGCGTTCAAGCAAGTCCATCTCGCGCGCCGTCAATGTGACTTGCGCGTCGTTGACATGGCACAAATGGCGTGCGGGATCGACACTTAGCACACCGCGCCGCATGACCATTTGCGTCTGTGTACCACCTTGCGTCCGCTTAAGGATGGCCCGGACCCGCGCCACCAGTTCACGCGGCGAAAAAGGTTTCGAGACATAATCATCCGCACCAAGTTCCAGCCCTACGATGCGGTCCACCTCATCGCTATGAGCGGTCAGAAACAGGACTGGTACATCCGAGGTCTTGCGCAAGGTACGACATACCGCAAGCCCGTCCATCTCTGGCATTCCAATATCCAGCACGATCAGGTCCGGTTGCAAGCTCTGCGCTGTTTCCAGCGCTGCACGCCCGTCACCTGCTTCAGCCACGGCAAAGCCTGCCTGTCCCAAGGCAATCCGCACAACATCGCGGATTTGGGCATCATCATCTGCGACCAGGATCATTGCGTATCCTCCAATGCGGCCAAACTACGATGCAGCCGCGCGTTGCGGTAGCCCCATTCACGCCAATCGTTGCGCGTACTCAGATAGGGGCGCCAACTGCTACAAACTGCGTGGCCTGTGCGCAACTCATAGGCGCGAATGGCGGGCACCGCGCCCTCACTCAGACCGCACAGGTAGTGATCACCGGTGCGCAGGTCAGCCAGATTATTGCGTGCAATCAACCCGTCGATATTCACTAGATTGCAGCAGTAGATCGCAACAAGGCCCAGACCAAATGCGCGCTGCATGAACCACCCAACAGACTGCCGCCCTATCATCTGCATAAGGATCAGCAGCAGACCAAGGGCCACCACCACCATCCAGACAAAAGCGGCAACGCGCAGGCGGGTCAGCCCATAGAAATCGACATAAAGGTCAAGCCGCAAGATGGATGAGATTACCAACAGCACTGTCTGCGCCACCCAAAGATAAAGTAAGCGACGCACCCAGTTTGCTTCACCCAGATGTGGCTGCGCCAACAACGCAAACAAACCGGCAAGGACCGCAGTGACAAGCAAGGGATACGCTCCGCGATGAGCGTATTCGGCATAGGTCATCCCATCTGGCAGCGCCGCGCCGCCCCAGAGGTAACCGATATCCAATGTGGTCTGCGTCAGAAAGATGATGTTGAACACTACCAATGCCCGCTGCACAGATCGCTGGTTCAGGAAGGCAGAGCGGAGCCTGCGCTGCTGTCTGGTTCTGGGACGTGTAAGATTGGGCATCATAGGGGCCAGACGCAAAAGCGGCCAAAGCAAACCTGCAACCATGCTCCATAGCGTGACCCGCCCAATTTCTGGCAAGATATCCATGTCCAGCTGGCCAAGCACGGCCAGCCACTTGTCCGCAATCGGATTCGCCGCCGCAAACAGGATAAGAAATAAACCGCCCACGCCCACTGGCAGTGCCCAGTCGAACAGCGTTGATCTAACCGTTCCTTTTGATGGCTTCGGAACGCGCATGGCGAAAAGATCCCGCACCGTCTGGACCACACCAGCCCCCGGCAAACGACAAAGCGCGCGGAGCCAGTTGTCGGGCTGCCATTCTGGCGCGGCCAGGATGACAGCGGACGCTGTCAGCCCGATCATAGCAATGGCGAAGGTGCCGAATTGCACAACCTCTAGCAATGGTGCGGCGGCAATGAACAGGATCGTGGCAGCCAGCACCATGCGTCGCCGGTCGACGCCGCGGTAGACAGTCAGGACAATCGCAACATTGGCCAACACAAACCAAAGCGCTATGCCCGCTCCGGGTCGAAAACCCCACATCAGCAAATCCGCACAAGACAGTGCGAGGATCAGCAACGGCCATGCCCGCAACCCCTTTGGTGGGTCTTCATCATCTAGCCACCATGCATCATTCGCCAATCGTCTTGGCACGCCTCGCACAACCATGTCTCGTCCCTTTCTGCTCTTGTCAGAAACGAGTTAGACCCGCGCTGTGCAGGAGAGATCGCACAGATGTGCAGTTTTTGTGCAGAGCGGCTTAGCCTTCGGTCGACGCGCGAATGGCCCGAATGTTGGCGCCGTAAGGTGCCGGGTCTGACACCGATCCACCTTTGAAAACAGCCGAACCTGCGACCAAAACGTCGGCGCCCGCCGCTGCAACCAGTGGCGCAGTTGTGGGGTCAACACCGCCATCAATTTCGATATGGATTGGCCGATCACCGATCATCGCGCGTAATTCGCGCACTTTCTCTACCTGCGAATGGATGAACTTTTGACCGCCAAAACCGGGGTTCACAGTCATGACACAGATCAAATCCACCATGTCCAACAGCATCTCAACCGATGACGCTGGCGTGCCGGGGTTGAGCGCGACACCGGCCTTGGCCCCTGCCCCGCGGATCGCCTGCAATGTGCGGTGGATATGCGGGCCAGCCTCAACATGGGCGGTAATGATGTCGGCACCGGCCTTGGCAAAGCCTTCGATGTAGGGGTCAACTGGGGCAATCATCAGATGTACGTCCATGACACCCTTGATATGCGGACGGATGGCTGCACAGGTGGCGGGTCCGAAGGTGATATTAGGCACGAAATGCCCATCCATGACGTCAACATGCACCCAATCGGCACCTTGCGCCTCGATCGCTTCGCACTCAGCACCGAAGTTGGCGAAATCCGCCGAAAGAATGGAGGGGGCGATCTTGATAGAGCGGTCAAATGACATGGCATACCTCATGGGATTACTGTGCTGCGGGATAGCCTCTGGCGGTGGGTTTGTCACCCTTACACCAGTGGGATTTTGCCAAGGGCCGTTTTTCATGCTGCGACGCAGCAATAACTGTGCTAATTTGATATCATGATCCAAAAACTACTGCATAAAGATATCCTGCAGAACGGCGCCCAGATACATCTAACGCGGGCCACTTTGCTGCCAACGCGCCCCCGTGCGCTGCATACGCATGACTTTTTCGAGCTGCTCTGGGTGCAGAATGGTAAGGTCCGGCATCACCTGCCCGACGGCATTGAGACGCTGACCGAAGGGGATGTTGTCTTTCTCCAGCCCGGCCATGCCCACGCCCTTCAAGGACGCGGTGAACATGCGCTGGTGGTCTCGCTTTGCGTTCACCCGGCTACAATCAAGGCTATGGTGAAACGCCACCCCGGCGTGCAAGATCATCTTTTTTGGGCAAAGGACGGTCCGGTACAGGCGTTCCGGGATATTCGGCAGCTGGCTGCATTGAACCACGCCGCCGTCCAATTGGAGCGGAGCCTGCTTGACACTTTGGCGGCCGAGGCATTTCTTCTGCCGCTCTGCGCGGAACTGGTTGCAGAGGCTACAGACCCTCAAATCCCCGCATGGCTGACGCAGGCCTGCAAGGCCGCAGCTGACCCGTCGGTGTTTCGTGAAGGGGCCGCCGGGCTGGTGGCGCAGACTGGCAAAGCCCATCCGCATGTCAGCCGGATGATGCGCAAACTCATGGGACAGACGCCCTCGGATTACGTCAACACCATTCGCATGCGCCATGCGGCTCGTGCCCTGACCACCGACAGCGAGGCCATCAGTGCCATCGCCGAGGCCTGCGGCATCCCCAACATGTCACATTTTCACAAACTCTTCCGGGCGGCCTATGGCATGACACCGCTGCAATACCGCCAGCAGTTCCAGCGACAGATCGTACAACCCGGCTGACGCCTTGTGACGTAGTGCTTTGATGGTTCTTGAGGACCCAAATCAGATAGTATTTGACCAAAAGGTCAAAACTTGCCAAGAGACGGGCGAAGTGCCACCCTATCCGAGCACCGCAGGAGGCTCCCTTGCAGACGACCCAATCCCCCACGCTCACCACCTCTCAATTGCCGCAGGTCCACACACCGCGCAATGAAGGCATGCCGCTGGACCTAGATTGGGTCATGGCCGTGCAGGCGAATACATCCGCAATCGAGCGGCGCGCCAAGACGCTGCCCGGCCGGCGCAGCGTCAAGAAAGACTATCAGGCAGCCTGGCTGTGCAAGGCGATCAGCCTGATGGATTTGACGACGCTCAGTGGTGACGACAGCGAAGGCCGGGTGCGCAGGCTTTGCGCCAAGGCGCGCCAACCCGTCGCGCAGCCTTTGCTGGATGCGCTTGGCATGGACGGCCTGACCACCGGTGCGATTTGCGTCTACCACGACATGGTGCCAACGGCTGTCGATGCGCTGCAGGGGACGAATATTCCTGTTGCCGCAGTCTCGACCGGCTTTCCCGCTGGTCTGTCGCCGTTCCACCTGCGCATTGCCGAGATTGGCGAAAGCGTTGCCGCCGGCGCCGCAGAAATCGACATCGTCATCAGCCGCCGCCATGTGCTGACAGGCAATTGGCAGGCGCTTTACGATGAGATGAAGGAAATGCGGGCCGCCTGCGGCGATGCCCACGTCAAAGCGATCCTTGCCACCGGTGAACTTGGCACGCTGCGCAACGTCGCCCGCGCGTCACTGGTCTGCATGATGGCCGGTGCTGACTTTATCAAGACGTCCACCGGCAAAGAGCCTGTAAACGCCACCTTGCCCGTCACGCTGACAATGATCCGAGCAATCCGAGACTACCAAGACCGCACCGGCGTCAGAGTGGGTTACAAACCCGCGGGCGGGATCAGCAAGGCCAAGGATGCGCTGGTCTATCTGGCGATGATCAAGGATGAACTTGGCGACCGCTGGCTGCAGCCCGACCTTTTCCGTTTCGGCGCATCATCCCTTCTGGGCGACATAGAACGGCAACTCGAACATCACGTCACCGGGGCCTATTCGGCCCAGTGGCGGCACGCGATTGGATAAGCCATGACCATCAAAGAGATATTCGACACCATGGACTACGGACCCGCCCCCGAAAGCAGTGCCGAGGCCCTGAAATGGTTGGCAGATCGCGGCGCGGTGGCTGGCCACTACATCAATGGCAAATGGGGCCCGATCCGGGATGATTTCCCATCCAACAACCCGGCCACTGGCAAGAAACTGGCAGGCGTCACCAAAGGCACCGCCGAAGAAATTGAAACGGCGGTCGCCGCCGCACGCAAAGCGCAACCCGCTTGGGCCAAATCAGGGCACAAACGCGCCCGTGTTCTTTATGCCATTGCCCGGCTGATGCAAAAGCACTCTCGTTTGCTGGCGGTGATGGAAACATTGGATAACGGCAAACCTATACGCGAAAGCCGCGACATCGATGTGCCATTGGCGATCCGGCATTTCTACCACCACGCAGGCTTTGCCCAATTGATGAAGGCCGAACTGCCCACACGCGAGGCCTTGGGCGTCTGCGGGCAAATCATCCCATGGAACTTCCCGCTACTTATGCTGGCATGGAAAATTGCACCCGCTCTGGCAATGGGCAACACGGTCGTACTGAAACCTGCGGAATACACATCGCTTAGCGCCATGATCTTCGCCGAAATCTGCACCGAGGCTGGTGTCCCACCCGGTGTCGTCAACATCGTCACAGGTGACGGCGAAACAGGGGCGGCATTGGTGAATGCCGAAGTGGACAAGATTGCCTTCACCGGTTCCACGGAAGTGGGCCGCAAGATCCGCCAAGCGACTGCCGGGTCGGGCAAGGCGCTCTCGCTCGAACTGGGCGGCAAATCCCCCTATATCGTCTTTGAGGACGCCGACCTGGATAGTGCCGTCGAAGGTCTGGTCGACGCAATCTGGTTTAACCAAGGCCAGGTCTGCTGTGCCGGGTCGCGCCTGCTTGTGCAGGAGGGCATCGCTGATCAGTTCTATGCCAAACTCAAAGCGCGCATGGACGGGCTGCGGATTGGTGATCCGCTAGACAAATGCATCGATGTGGGCGCCATCGTCGACCCTGTACAACTGGACCAGATCACCAAAATGGTCAGCGGCAATACCGAAGGTGAAACCTATCAGACCAAAGCGCCGGAAGGCTGCTTTTATCCACCCACGCTGATCACTGGACTGTCGCCGGCATCAACCCTGATGCAGGAGGAAATCTTCGGCCCGGTGCTGGCCGCCACAACCTTCCGCACCCCGTCCGAGGCCGTCGAGATTGCCAACAACACCCGTTATGGGCTGGCCGCCTCTGTCTGGTCAGAGAACATCAACCTCGCCCTTGATATCGCGCCAAAACTGGCCGCTGGCATTGTCTGGGTGAACGGCACCAACATGATGGACGCCGCCGCCGGGTTTGGGGGCGTGCGCGAAAGCGGCTTTGGGCGCGAAGGCGGCTGGGAAGGTCTGGCGGGCTATACCAAGCCCAAGGGCGCCGCAAAGCCGCTAACCAAGATTAACGCCTTCACAACCGAAGACGGTCATCCCGCCGATCCGCTGAATCGGACGGCAAAGCTCTATATCGGCGGCAAACAGGCACGTCCTGACGGCGGCTATTCCAACCCGGTCTACAGCCCACGTGGCAAATTGGTGGGCCATGCCTCCATCGCCAATCGTAAGGACATCCGCAACGCAGTTGAGGCCTGCAATAGTGCCACGAACTGGTCCAAGACGACCGGCCATTTGCGGGCTCAAATCCTTTACTACATCGCTGAAAACCTCTCGGCGCGGGCGGAGGAATTTGCGACGCGCATCGACAAAATGACCGGCGCGAAATCAGGCACGGATGAGATCGAAACCTGCATTCGCACGCTCTTTACCTATGCTGCATGGGCAGACAAATATGATGGTCAGGCGCATGGCGTCCCGATCCGCGGTGTGGCTTTGGCGATGAAAGAACCCGTTGGCAACATCGGTATTCTTTGTGACGATAGCGCGCCGCTGGCTGGGTTGATCAGCGCGATGGCCCCGGCCATTGCAATGGGCAATCGCGTAATCCTTGCAGCAAGCGAACCTTTCCCGCTCGCGGCGACAGATTTCTACCAAGTGCTGGAAACATCTGACGTGCCCGCAGGTGTCGTTAACATCATCACTGGCGACCATGCAGAGCTTGCCCCAACTCTGGCCAAACATATGGACATCGACGCGGTCTGGTCCTTCTCAAGTACAGACCTGAGTGCCGAGATCGAGAAAGCAAGTGCTGGGAACCTCAAACGGACGTGGGTGAACAACGGCACTGCGCTCACACCTTCAACGGCCGATTACCTCGTCGCCAGCACAGAGATCAAAAACATCTGGATCCCCTACGGCGAGTAACACGCCACTCCGGCTTCTTTTGTTCAAAAATATCTCGGGGGGCCGCCCGCCGGGCGGTGGGGGCAGCGCCCCCTGCTAGGTTCACTTAATAGGCCGGTTCTTGTTTTTATCGCGCCAAGTGCCAAGCCAGCGTGAAATCCGGCCCTTGCGCTCTGCAACGCCTGCCTGAACCTCGTCCATCTGATCGCCAGCCGCATCCAACAACGGATCAACAGAGCGTTCACGAAACTGCCGCCACATCGCCCGGATGAATAGCAGACCAGCCATCATGAAGATGAAAAAGAAAATGTTGAACCATGGGATGATACGCACGTCCGGACCTTCGACAGTGCGCACGCCAACTGCATTTGGGTAAATACTCGCCCAACGGACACGCCAGCCATAGTGCGTAACAACGGCCCATTCTTCGCCGCGCGCCAGATTGGCCGCTTCGGCCTGTAAATCGGAGCTATCGAACTTGAAGTATGGCGGCCAGATCCAGCCCGTGTCTTCATTGCGATAAACCATCACACCCTCGCTGTCGCGCGGGATGAAACCGAGCAGGAATGTCTTGCGTTTTTGAGTGTTGATCAGGCGCAAATCGCGGGTCGGTTGTTCGGACGCACCCGAGTCTGCCTGCGCATAAAAGATGCGGTTGTAGGGGCTAAAATCAGTCCGAATAATCTCGGTTGAGGTCACCCGAACGATGTCATGTTGCGGCAGCACGTAGTGGAAAAAGAGACCCGCAACAATGAGGGAAATGACGCGAACAATGGTCTTGAAACGTTGCATATCGGAATCCTTAGTTCGCGTTGATGGTGTAGACAATAATGCCAATCACAACCGTTGGCACGATATAAACCAACCCAATCAACTTGGGCCGGATCGAATTGTTATAGGCTTGCATACCCTCGGCAACGAATGCCTCACGTGCGTCGGGTGCGCCATCTGGATGATCTGCGTCAAACTGCTTTTCCAGCCGTTCCTTGCGCACAGAACGCGAATAGACCGACACGGACAGGTAAATCACGCTCAGCCCGATAAAGCCGAAGACGACCAGTCTAATAAATCCCATCAGCGCCTCCCTCTTGCGACCGCACCCCAGGGCCCCACCCGCGAGATCAGATCAGGCTGACGGACCTTTGGCATCTCTGTCATCGGAGCCTCATGCCCAAACAATGCTTCGCGTGTGCCAGCCTTATCGACTTGGTACTCGCGATCAAGAAAATCAACGACATATGCACGCTTTTCGTCGGGCCAGTTGCCGTAGGCACGATAAAACGCCTCTTTGTGACAAATGAACAGCTGGCGCACGTCAAGCGGCGTCAGCTCGGCCAACAGCCGGTTCACTAGGTCCGCATCCGGGTGGTCCTTGGCGCGCAGCGTATAGAAGTATGCAGGATGTTCAGAGGTGATTTTGGGCCACGGCCCGTCCTCTTCTGCCCAGCGTACAAGGGCAGCAAGGCCCTGCCAGGCTTCGGGCAATTTACCGGCATATTGACGGCCCAGACGGCGCAGATCGCGGCGCGTAGCACCGTCAAGGTTCTCGCCCATTTTTGCAGCGACTGCTGCCACGATGAAATCCATCTTCTGCTGCAGGATGGCTGCGCTGTCGACGCCACGCGCTTCCATGATCGGTTCAACCAGATCGTTGAGGGTCAGGAACTTTGCAATGGCAGAAAGGTCCTTGAAATCAAACGTATAGGGCACAGGTAGATCATCAAAATCCGCCTTACTACCCGCAACAATCGCTGCCGGATGAGGCACCCCGCGAAACACATACATGCCACCGAAATGATCAGTCCAGAAGTTATCTTGCACAAAGGTCATCTGGCTGAGCTTCACCGGATTGCGCACCACATCGCCGGTCTTTTTGGCCATGCCGATCATTTGCCCGATCAGCACATCATCATACCAACCGTCCGGCTCGGTCTTGAACCGGTCAATCATCTCACCCAGCTTGTCGGCAGCCGCGACTGTGCCGCTTGTCGTATCCGCCTCGACCCGCAGTTTACGGATGTCGAAAAGCTTGGCCGGGATATCGGCCTGATAAACGGAATTCACAATCTCTCCCGCGACCGCATCGCGCGCTGTCAGTGCAAAAAGCTCTGCCCGGTTGTCGACAATGAACTGTTTGAGGATGCCGCGCGAGGTCGAGAACTTGGCATTCAAGAGCGGCGCCTTCGCCTGCTCTGTTGTCAACAGAATGAACTGTCGATTGACGCCACGATGGTTGAGGTAGAGGTCATCACCAAACTCATCGCCCACTTCGGGCGAATACCCCGAAATATCAATATGGAACACATCTAACTCAGTTTTTTGCCCCGAAAGATGCTGTAGAGCACGGTTGTACCTTTCAACCAAGATCGGGCTATCCACCCGGATCAGGTTACCAAACATCAGGCCTTTTTCGATCAGCCGGTGCATCTTACCACGTCTCCTTCACCCATTTGCGCGGTAACCCGGCCACCGACAACAGCAAGATCGGCGCCCAGATGATCGCGGCAATCAGGCCAAGCCGCCCAAAGAATACAGCATTGGCGGCCACGCCCGGCTCCATCAGTTCCGCCATGGGCAACCCCTGCCAAAGATAGAGGCAAAAGAAAAATATGGCCGACAATGAGAACAGCACAACTGTTGACAGAAAGGCATTCATCAACAGCGGTTTGACCCCTTCAGGCAGCAGTTTGGCCCATGCGCGCGGCACGACGAACCCAAGCACGGCCAACACCAGCGCAGGCAGGAACAGACTATCTGAAATCAATTCACCCATCAGATTGACGCCTACCCTTTCCCTTCCAGATACCGCTTCTTGGCAATCTCCTGCCGTCCGAAATCACGCACCATCGCATCAATAGCCACTTCGTCGGATTTATCCGCATAGCGGAATTCGCTATCGGCATAGCGATTGATTTCCTGGATCACCATCTCGACGGTGATCGGTTGGCGCAGCTCGGAAATCATGCCCTTCTTGGTGTCATAATCCTTGAAAAGGAACAGATCCGGCTCTTCCATCCATTCATCCGGCAACTCAAAATCCATGGCCCGGACTTTGACAGCATCGGTGATGTTCTTAATGGCGCGGCCAGTAAACCGTTCGTCCGCGTCCTGAATACCCTTTAGGTAGGTGCCCAGTTTCGCGATCGTGTCCAATGCACCGACGTCATCATGCACCCGATCAAAGACGCGCATCAGCCCCTCTTCGTGCGGACGCGCGTGGCTGTCAAAGGACGCGGCAACGGCCTTTTTGATCTCTTGCGCGCTGAACACCTCATGCGCGCCAACTGGAATATCGTGGTTCTTGCCCATCAACAGATAAAGGATATCGATGTAATCATCACGTGTCTGCGGACCATCCACGAGGAAGCGGGCACCGGCACGCTGCCGCAGGGCATCATCGACGTTTTCAGGATAGTTCGAGAACATGCCAAAGGTGCAATTGCCCCGCACGACCGTATTGGCGCCTGCAAAGCTCTCCATCAACACAGCCGTAATCTCAAGCTGACCCGCCGATGACTGACGGTCACCCCGCTTACCCGCCAACTGATCAATATCATCAATCGTGCCAAACCCGATCACGCCGGGATCAAGCACATTGTTGATGAAGGCCTTCGCATTCTGCCCCGACTTGCCCTGATAGCTATCGATGTTGTCGGTGCTCAGGTTTTGATAGCGAAATGGATAACCGGCCGTCTGGCAATACTCATTCACCAGCCCCGCCATCATCTGGATCAGCGTGGTCTTACCTGTGCCCGGCTTGCCATCGCCCATAAAGGTAAAGATGAACCCACCCAACTCGGCAAACGGGTTCAAACGCCGCTCAAAATCATAGGCCATCAGCATCTTAGAGAGCTTCATCGCCTGATACTTGGCAATATGGTTGCCCACGACCTCATTGGGTTTCTTGAAGGTCATCGTCAAGGCAGAGCCCTTGGCCTTACGGGCGGGGGTGAAGCCCTGAACGGTGAAATCATCCGCCTCAACCCGCCATGAAGCCTGATTGAACGACGCCAACCGCCCGGCGGTTGAAGCACGTTGCGCGACCTTCTCCATCAACTGTTCGCAATAGGCAAAGATCGTAGCGATCAAGGTTGGCTCGTCCTTGGCGAACTGCCCAAGCTTTTGGTCCAGCTCCCAGATTGCGCCATGCAGGGCCAATGGGGCATTATCTGTCAAAACCTCATCGACGCTGCCCAAATCCACACTTTGCTCACCGGCTTGGGCAGACAACAGGAAAGAGGTGGCGTTGGCGAAGGTATAAAGCGCGACCAGCGATTCCGCGGTCAGGAATTCAGTGAATTCGGTCGAGCGATCCTGCGGCAGACGCCCCTCAAGGTTTGTGCGCTTTAGCTCGGTCAGGGCGGTCTGATCGGCAAAAGCATCCGCCACCGTCAGCGCAACCGAAACTGCGCGGCGCAACGCATGGGCGACTGCCGCCTGCGCCGGGGACGTAAGCGGATCATCCTCATCAGCCGCGGCAATGCGGTCTAGCAGGCGCACACCGCCCGCAGGCGCCGACGTGCGTGACAAAAGCCCCGGCGTGGTGGACCGAAAGCGGCGACGGGTTGCGGCAACATCAGGTGATTTCTCAGGCGCTTCAAGCGACAGGCGGGGCTTGGCCAGACGCGGGCTATGGTCCAGCCGCATCAACATCTCAGCCGCAGGTCCATAGTGCTTGCGGATCTCTTCCTCGCGCAATTCCATCTGATCACTTGATTGGCTCATGCCTTCTCCATCTTCATCTTGGCCGAAAGCGCCCGCCGGGGGTTTCAGCCCTTTCCAAATCCACGACGCTCAGATCAGGCGCGCCCACGACTCAATGTTGTAAGGTGGGTCTCGACCCACCCTAGCGGTAACTCAACACCCGGCCATTGTCGCTGACCACGAATTTGCGCACCTCGCGAAAACCGCGCGGATTGCGTTCAGCCAAGGCCTGATATGGCCGCTCAGGCATGATCAATGCGCGCTCCATCCGGCTCGCTCCGGTTTCCGCACCGCCACCTTCAAATGGGTCCAGCGCAAATATCTGCCGTTCCACGGATCCGAACCAACCGGATTTCACATTCTCGACCCGCTCCGACACCAGTTCTTCTTCGGTCCATACCAGCGCCCAATCCTCACCCACGGGCGCGTTGGCGGCCTTGAGGACTTCGCGCAATGGCCCCGACTGCCGGGTGAACGCGTTGCTGTACATCGGGCCAATATGAAAGCGGCGCAGCCGGACGGGATGCAGGTCGTCAAAATCTTCATCAAAGCCCTTGGCAATCGTCAGCAACTTCAAATGCGCCACGGACTGCGCCATCAGATGGGCCTGCGCCTCTGGCCAGCGGCGCTCGTCCTTGGGCAGGCCCGTGCGCCCGGTGTCCTCAACGTCCATCAGATAAATCGTCGGCAGGTTCACTTGGCTGTCATAGACTGCCCAGTGAACCAGAAACTTGCGCCGGTCGCCTTCGTTACCTTGCCACAGGCATTGCGGATCATTGCGCGCCCAAAACTGATCACCGCGCGATAGTTCTTCGTAATATAGCCTTTGCGACAGCGCATATTGCAGCTTGGTCGGGATTTCCTGTTCGCTCAAAATGACTCGCACCATCTGATCCTTAAGATCGGCGCCCGAAGGCTGCGAAGCGAGATGTCGTTCCGCCTGCAACGCATCGTTCGCCATCTCAAGCAGCTCTTGATACACAGGAAACCCGCTTTCGTGGCGATCAAACGTCAGATGACCCGCATGGGCAAAACGGCCGGCAAAATGATACTTGTGTGCCAGCGCCGTGAAGGTCCAGTTGAGGCCCACCAGATAGCGGGCCATCACTTCGATATCCTGCCGGGAAAAGCGCCCTTCCGCCTCCATCGTCGCGGCCACCTTTGTCAGGTAGCCGGTGATCTTGGCGAACTTGTCAAAATACCTGCGTGTGACGCGGGTATCTTCCAGTTTCATGTGGTCGGCTTGGAGATCTGGAGCGGTCATACTATCCGCCGCCTGATTGAGCTGAGATACTGCTAACGAGTCCTGACTTTCGGCCCCCCGCCTCTGAAAGCGATTTTGCCAAATCTTGGTCGCCCAAATTTGCTTCTTTTATCGTTGCGAGTGGACCAACCCACTTCCCTGTGACGGCGCGGGTCACGCACAGGATTAGCAATCCCAGCAAACCACCGATCGCCTTAGCACTGAAAATCATACCGAAGTCAGGCGATAGCCAGAAGGCAATACAACCGATCAAAAACAGGACACCCAAACAAATGAAGGCGGCTTTGAGAGTGGCAACCATATCTTGGCTCACTCCGCCCCATACTGATTGCTGTCATGCTTCTTCACGATCTCCTGGAACCGGCGGACAAAGCGTTCATCCGCTTTCGCCTTCTGCTCCAGCACCTCGCGGGCAAAGACCATGTGGTCTTCATGTGCTTCCAACATATCGGCCATCCGGGCGTTCGTGGCAGAGCCAATCGCGGCCATTGCCGACTGCGCCTCTTGGTCCGTCTGCACGCCGATTTCGTTGATCCGGTGCGCCACGTCCTGCTGCTGTGCCGTCTTCAACGACTTCGATAATGCATCGTAAAGCACGACACGCTGCTTTGTATCCGTCTGCAACTTGTTGATCAGCACCATCTGTGTGGCCGCCTGGTTCTGCAAACTGTCGATCCAGGTCTTGCCCTTTTCGATGTAGCGTTCCAACGTCTGGCTTTTGGCCAGTTGGACCTGCTCACTCTGGACCATTTCGTTGTATTTGCCGTTCAGACCAGCCAATTCAGTTTCCAGCTTGGTGCGCGCGGCAGCATCCTGCTCTACCGAAATCTTGTTTTCCAACTCGATGATCTTGGGATCCATCTTGAGGATCTCGGCCTTCAATGCCTCAAGGGCGCCAACCGTCGCCTCGCGATCGTCCAATGTCACGGAAAGGTTCTGTTCAACGCTGATTTTCTGTTCGTTGAGCACGTTCAACTGCCCTTCAAGCAGCTTCATGATCACATCGGACTTGCCGATCAAATCCTGCAACTTGTCATCAATGGACGCCGTGCGCATACGTTCCTGTCGCATGCTGTCGGCCTTTGCCTTGCTAAAAAACCCGATCAGACTTTCCATGCCGGTCTTTGAACGCATCTCGTCAAAGTCTTTGGAAAATGCCGTCGTGACGTCATCAAGACCCATGATCAATTCAGCAATATTGGCATTCATCAGCTCGGTATGGGCATGCACGTCCTCAAGACTGGCATTCTCGATATCAACAGAGATATCGGTCCCTTCGGCCATTTTGTTGCGGGCCATCTCTATCCGGCTTGTCAGCTCGGATATCTTGCTTTGCGCCTCGGCAACTTGCGTTTGCGATTCCTGAATTTGTGTCTCGAAATTCGCCATATACTATCCCTCTATTCTTGTATGATAACAGATACGTAAGCACTGTTGCCGCAATTTTCAAATTGCAGGCACCGAATTTCGGGCCCACTCAGCCGCAATCCTAACGGGTACAGGGCTAAATAAAAGGGTTATGCGCTTTCTTCGTCGTCAAAGACGGGCGGGCGGTCCAACGCTTCGGCGTCTGGCCCCAGCAGTTCGTCAGCAGAGATGATTTTAGGGGGCAATTCGATGCCACGCCCGAAATACTCGGGATCAACGCGCAGCGATTCTTCGGGTGATCGGATCACAACCTTCATCGGCACCTCGATCTGCTCAAAAAGGTGGATCACATCCTGATTGAACATACGGATACAACCCGCAGAGCCCGAGTTACCGATTGATTCAAGATCATTGGTGCCGTGAATGCGATAGAACGTGTCTCGGCTCCCGCGATAAAGGTATAGCGCGCGCGCGCCCAAGGGGCTGCGCAGTCCACCCGGAATACCGCCACGGAAATCGCCATAAACCTCTGGTTCGGACCGCAGCATGTTCTGCGTCGGTGTCCAGCCCGGCCATTTGCGTTTCAGCCGCATCGTTGTGGTCCCGCGCAAAGACCGCCCAGCGCGTCCGACACCCACGGGATAGCGCGTCGTCCGACCATCTTCGCGCACGTGATAGAGGAACTTGGCATAAGGATCGACGTCGAGGGTATTGCCCTCCTGCTCGCCGTTGTAGAACCCCGACATGCGGCGGTTGACGCCTTGCAGGTACTCTGACGGGATACCCGGCAACCGGTATCCTGCATCATCAATGGGGCCGTAGCCTTCGATGAATTCTTCTGCCTTGGGCAGGTCAACCTCGGTCACGGGTACGCGGGGGGCACAGGCCGCAGCCGTGCTCGCAAGGGCCATTGCCCCAAAAGAGCGGCGTGTTATTCCTGACAAATCGGTCATTCGTCATCCTTCATCGTTCGAATCACCTGATAGCACCCCGGTCAACAGAGGCAAAACACCGGTACGTGAAATCCGCGCAGTTTTCGGCTTATATCGTGGTAATTGCCCGGCCTTATGTCGTTGAAATCGCACCCAATCATTGGGCGCGAGATCAGGCCAGAAGATTCCCCAATGACAACCCTTGCAAGACATTCTGCGCTGGCATGGCTTTTTTGCCAGCACGTTGCGCAACCGTTACTTCGATAGCGCCCGTTCCGCAGGCAATTGTGAACCCATCCAGAACGCTGCCCGGTGCTCCATGACCATCCACCAGCCGCGACCCCAGCAGTTTGATCCGCTCCCCATTCACATCGCACCAAGCGCCGGGAAATGGGGACAGGCCCCGGATCAGCCGATCAACATCTTCGGCGGGTTGGGACCAGTTCACACGGGCCTCTGCTTTGTCGATCTTGGCGGCATATGTCACGCGGTCCTCTGCCTGAGGTTGCGGCGATAAATCAGGCAAAGTGTCAAGCACTTTGACAATTGCATTGGCCCCGATAGTGGCCAAACGGTCATGCAATGCGCCGGTGGTTTCCTCGGCACCAATCGCGGTGACTTTGCGCAGCAAGACCGGGCCGGTATCCAACCCGGCCTCCATCTGCATGATGCAAACGCCGGTCTCAGTATCTCCTGCCATAATCGCACGGTGGATGGGGGCCGCGCCCCGCCACCGCGGCAAAAGCGAGGCATGGATGTTCAGGCAACCCGCCTGTGGGGCATCAAGGATCGCTTGCGGCAAGATCAACCCATAGGCCACAACAACAGCAACGTCAGCATTGAGCGCTGCGAACTCAGCTTGTGCTTCGCTTCCTTTCAAAGAAACCGGATGGCGGACGGTCAGCCCCAACGCCTCAGCGCGGGCCTGCACCGGTGATGGCCGTTCCTTTTTGCCGCGCCCCGCAGGCCGTGGCGGTTGGGAATAAACGGCGACAACCTCGTGGCCTGCATCGACCAATGCGTCCAGAACCGGCACCGAGAAATCGGGCGTTCCCATAAATACGATGCGCATGCTCATCCCTTCTTTGGCGCCGTTAGCCGCGACGCAGTTTTGCCGCTTTCTTGATCAGCATATCGCGTTTGACCCGTGTCAGCCGATCAAAGAACATCTTACCCGCGAGATGATCAATCTGATGCTGAACAGAGGTCGCCCAAAGCCCGACAAAATCCTGCCGATCCCACTGCCCGGCACTGTTCATGAAACGCACGGTGACGGCCCTTGGTCGGGTCACCTTGGCCCAAACGCCCGGCAAATTGGGAGAGCCTTCCTGATGCTCGCGCGGCTCAACACTGCTGTGCAGGATTGACGGGTTTGCCATGCGGATCGCCTGTCCGCGTGCCTCTGATGCATCGATAACCGCAAGGGCCATATCGATCCCCAACTGCGGGGCGGCCAGCCCGACGCCGGGCATGCTGTCCATCGCGATGATCATCTCATCCCAGATCGCGCGCACCTCATCGGTGATCGCATCAACCGGGGTGGCTGGTTTGCGCAATGCAGGGTGCGGCCACATCACAAAGGGGCGCTGGCTCATATCAGTTTTCCTGTCTGATTGATCAGTTTGCCATCAAGATGATCCAGCTCGTGGCAGATGCAACGGGCTTGCACGGCTTCAAAGCGACCTTGAAGCGGTGCTCCATCCAGATCCTGCCATGCCAGCTCTACCCAAGTCGGGCGTGCAACTTCAAAAGTCTTTTCTGGGATCGAAAGGCACCCTTCCTCGCCCACCATCTGCTCAGACGATTGCGCGACAATTTCAGGATTGATGAATATCATCGGTGCCGGATCGCCCTCTTTCCAGTCTGTATCGACAACAAACAAGCGTCGACTGACCCCTACCTGCGGCGCAGCAAGACCACGACCGGGAGCGGCATACATGGTTTCAAACAGATCAAGGACTAATGCGGCAAGGCCTTCGTCGAAACTCTCGATCGCTGGGGCAACCTGCAACAGCACCAGATCACCATCATAGCGCAGTGGGCGCACCGCCACGGGCCTACCCTCGCGCCATTTCGCGTTTGAGCTTTTGCATCTTGCGCGTGATCATTTGGCGCTTGAGTGGCTTGAGGTAATCGATGAACAACTTACCTTCCAGATGGTCAATCTCGTGCTGGACGCATGTGGCCCATAGGCCGTCAAAACGCTCGCGCTTGGACTTGCCGTCAACATCCATCCACTGGACTTCCACCTCGGCCGGGCGCTCGACCTCGGCATATTGCTCGGGGATCGACAGGCAGCCTTCGTCATAGACGTTCCGTTCTTCCGACGTCCAAACAACTTGCGGATTGATCAGCACCATAGGTTCGGGCGTGCCTGCGTCTTCTTTGGCGCAATCCATCACGATCATGCGTTTCATCACCGCGACCTGCGGTGCTGCAAGGCCGATACCCGGCGCGTCATACATCGTCTCAAGCATGTCATCAGCCAGACGACGCAGAACATCGCCGACGTTCGCCACTGGGGTAGCCACCTTCTTGAGCCGTGGATCAGGGTGAATGAGGATATTTCGCAATGCCATAGCGGTGATCTAATCCGTCCCTGCGCGCATCGCAAGCAACACGCCAAATTCAACTTGAACACGGACGCACATCGCCGCAGGTTGGCACCACTCAAGCCGGAGCCCAGCCATGTCATTCAACACCCCCATCGACCGCCGCAACACAAATTCCACAAAGTGGGACCTGATGGAGCCGCTTTTCGGGGTTTCACCCGATGATGGTTTAGCGATGTGGACTGCTGACTCGGATTATCCAACAGCGCCCTGCGTGATTGAGGCGGTGAAGGCCGCCGCGGAACATGGCGTCTTTGGCTATGGTTTTGAGAATGCCGATTATCTCAATGCTGTTTCTTGGTGGATGCAGGCGCGCCACGGATGGACCATCGAAAACGACTGGATTCTAACGACACAAGGATTGGGCAACGGCATTGCCCTGTGTTTGGACGTCTGGAGTGCGCCCGGCGATGGGGCCGCGATCTTTACCCCGGTTTACCATGAGTTTGCCATCAAGATTAACAAAGCCGGTCGTGAAGTTACCGAATGCCCCTTGAAGCACGACGGCGACACATATGTCCTTGACCTCGAGGATGCCCAGCGCCGCCTGAGTGGCAAAGAAAAATTGCTGATCTGGTGTTCTCCGCAGAACCCATCGGGGCGGATCTGGACAGCCGACGAACTACGGGCGGTTTCCGCCTTTGCACGCAAGAACGGGATGCTTCTGGTCAGCGATGAAATCCATCAAGACTTGATTTATCCGGGGAACACCTTTGTGCCAGCAGGCGTGGCCGCGCCCACTGATACGGACAACACCGTCTATCTGACCGCCGCTTCAAAAACGTTCAACATCGCAGGCCAACGCACCGGCAACATGATCATTGCGGACCCAAAGCTGCGCGCGGACATGCGTAAGCGGCTTGCGTCACTCGACTACAAGCCTTCCGACCTCGCCGTGCGCATGATCGCCGCCGCCTATTCACCGGACGGGGCGAACTGGGCAGATGCCCAAATGGCGCATTTGCAAACCAACCGCGATATCTTTGACGCAGGGATGAAGGGCATCCCCGGCGTATCGCCGATGCCACTCCAATCGACTTATCTAGCTTGGGTCGATTTTTCTGGCACCGGCATGTCTCAGGAGGAATTGGCGCGGCGCATTCGCGAAGATGCAAAGATCGCCGTATCACCGGGGCCAACATTCGGGGCCGGCGGCGAAAACCACATGCGATTTAACCTCGCGACGCAAACCAGCGTCGTTGAAGAAGCGGTCGCACGAATGCAGTCCGCGTTCAGCGATTTGCAGTAGCTGCGTTCAGCTTTCGATCAAACCAGCAGGCACAAAATCAGGGCGAACAAAATCTGCCGCAGGCTTGTCTGCGACTGGGGTGAGCCATTTGAACTCGAACACCCGTTCGTCGTCTTCATCGATCGAGGACATTACAAGGCACTGATACAGATGCTTGGGGCCGTCATAGATATCGACATGCCCGCGCAAACGCTCTGACCCTTCAAGATCAAGGGCAAAGCCCCCGTCCCAAAACCGCCGAATGCGATAGGTGTCGTCCCCGTCATGGACCGACAACCGATCCTTACGTTTCAGCGCGGCTTTGCGCGCTTCTTCCAGTCCAAGCCGAACTGCATCAGGCAAAAACGAATACATACTCATCCTCCAGGCACTGCCCCAAGGATGAACCCACAAAGGTAAATATCAAGTGACAAAATCCGCCGCAGCGCGGCAATGCCTTAAAATTAGGCTTTCACGCGGGGGCGCAGCACATGCGGTTTGGCTGCATCATATAGCGCCGAGTCTGGAAAGCCGTGCGAATCGGCCAAGGCCGGCCCCACAAGGATAAGTGCCGTACGCGTAATTTTGGCCGTGCGGACCTTTTCACGGACGTCCATCAGCGTGCCCCGGATGATCATCTGATCCGGCCAACCAACCCGGTAAATGACGGCCACCGGACAATCCTCTCCGTAATGGGGTGCCAACTGCCGCTCAATTTCACGCATCGCGCGGATGCCCAGATGGATGGCCAAGGTGGCACCCGTACGGGCGAAATTCTCCAGCGTCTCGCCTGGGGGCATCCCCGTCGATTTCATCGACATGCGGGTCAGAACGATAGATTGCGCCACTTCAGGCACGGTTAGCTCAGTGCCAAGAGCCGCCGCCGCCGCGGCATAGGCGGGCACGCCCGGAATGATCTGATAGTCGATGCCATCTGCCTTCAACCGGCGGATTTGTTCGGCAATGGCGCCATATAGCGACGGATCGCCCGAATGCACGCGTGCGACGTCCTGACCCAAGGCGTGCGCCTTGAGGATCTCACCATGCGTGTCATCCAGCGTCATCGGTGCGGTATCCATGACCAGCGCATCATCTGGGGCGCAGGCCACCACCTCTGCAGGCACCAGTGATCCGGCATAAAGACACACCGGGCAGGATCCGATCATCCGTGCGGCCTTCAGCGTCAGCAGTTCGGGGTCACCCGGACCGGCGCCAATAAAGAATACAGTCATGATCTTTCTCCTTTGGGACGGCGGGTGGGGCGGTTTTCGCGCCAGCGAAACAGCGTCACCCTGCCAGATCCCCATCAATTTTGCGGGCATAGCCACGCGGCGTGTACATGCGCGGCCCTTCTCCCAAAGCAGCCAGCCGTGAATGCGATGATCCGATCAGAACAACGGTCAGCATATCCACTTCATCCACTTCCAATTCATCAAGGCGGCGATAGCGTATGTGTTCCTCTGGCCGCCCCAAGGAAGAGGCCAGCATCACAGGCGTATCAGCCGGACGGTGCTGCAACAGAATCTCGCGCGCCTCGGCCAACAAGGTCCGGCGACGCATGGACACCGGGTTATAGAAGGCAATGACAAAGTCCCCCTCTGCCGCAGCACGCAGACGTTTCACAATGTCTGCGCGAGGAGTCAGCAGGTCCGACAGGGATATCGCACAAAAGTCATGCCCCAATGGTGCGCCCGCCCGCGCGGCCGCCCCCTGCAAGGCGCTCACCCCCGGTGAACAGACCACATCAACACGGCGCGCAGCGTCCGACACACCCATTTCATCAGGGCCACGGTCCAACAGCTCAAACACCAGCGCGCCCATGGCATAAATGCCGGCATCGCCAGAGCAGACCAAAGCCACATTCTTGCCCTTGCCAGCCTGTTCCAACGCATAGCGGCAGCGGTCTTCTTCGCCGCCCAAGGGAAAATCGGAACGGTCCTTGCCGATGGCCAAGGGGCCCAGCAAATCGATGTAGAGGCCATATCCAACCAGTTCTTCGGCCTCCGACACCAGGCGCGACACTTCGGGCGTCCGCCATGCGGCTTGGCCGGGACCAATGCCCACCACGGACAAGCGCCCACGCGCACGGCCCTGCAACGTCGTGAGCGGTGCAGGAGACACGACCAAAGCACAGGTTGCGTTGGCTGTCTTGCGCTTGGAAATCAGGAACTCTCCATCGGGCCCGGCCTGCGCCAACGCTGCTGCCTCGGCCACACCATGGGTGCCCACTTCGGCAAAAACGACATCCGAGGGGTTCGCCAAGCGCGGCGTCTCGGCGTCCAATGTGTCCGCCTCAAATACACGCAAAGGCACATCAAGCTCCTGCGCCAACGCGATGATGGCGGGCTCATCCGCCTTTAGTGTGATCGTATTTACCGACTGCACCGCTTCCGGCGCGACCCCAGCTTCTTCGAAAACCTGACGGGCAAGTGCTGCCAGTTCCGCAGGTGGACAATCGCGCGCGCAGCCAACTCCAAGTGTCAGCCGCTGCGGGGCGAACTGTAGGTGGGTCGGGTCAAGGTCGTGCTGCGCATCCATCGTGCAAGAGATGCGCAGACCATCACCAGCGGGCAAAGTCGCCAACCAAGGGGCCTCGCCGGTAACGGTGGCGCCTTGCCCGGATAACAATGTCGCCATCGCACCTTTGGCATCGGCCCGGTTGACCAGCCGCCACCCTGCCGGAGGCTCATCCAATGCGACCCCAAGGGCCACATCGCCTGCGGTCGTGACAGCCGCCGTCGCCTCCAACGCGGTTGCAATTTCCGCGGCCAGTTTGTTGGCTCCGCGATGCCCACCTAAAAGAGGTACAACGACGGCCCCATCATCAGACACCGACAGCACAGGTGGCTCTGTTATCTTGTCAGCCAAAAGCGGTGCTACCGCACGGATCAAAATGCCAGAAGCGCAAACCCCAACGATCGGCACGCCAGCGGCGAATAGATCGCGGGCATGGTCCAGCGCATTGGCAAAGAATGCATCCGCCTGATCAACGCGGTCCTCGCGGCCATGCACATGCGCGCCCAAGGTGGCCGCCACTTTGTGAGCGGTTGCTTCGCCAGAGCGGGACAAGGCCAATACGACGGGTTTCAAAGCCATGGATCGGCCCCTTTTGTCAGCAGGATCATCGAAAAATATGGTGCGGTTTCAGGCGCGTCTGCCAGTGGCAAAACAACCTCTTCGGGCAGGGTTGCGCGCTCGACATAAACGGCGCCTTGTGTGAGGCCAAGGTCATCAATTACTGCGCGCAGTTTCGCCAGATGTCGGCCCACCTTCATGATGACGACGCTCTCGGCGCCTTCAATCCGAGTGCGCAGTTCGGCCTCTGGCAAGGGGCCCGGCAGCACCGTCAGACGCTCATTTCGGGCCGCAAGTGGCAGGCCTGCACGGGCGGCACAAGCGGTGACAGAGGTGACACCCGGCACAATCTCAACCCGATAGGTCTCTGAGAGCCGCGCAAAAAGATACATAAAAGAGCCATAAAAGAACGGATCGCCCTCGCAGAGGCAGACAACATCCTGACCCTTGTCCAATACCGCCGCAATCTCGGCGGCACCTTTGTCATAGGCCGATTGCGCCGGGGCACGTTCAACCGACATCGGCACATCCATGACGATTTCCTGTGCGCCCGTCGGGATCAGATCGGCGGCAATAGACCGCGCAAAACTCTCTGCACCTGCCAGCGTGGGATAGGCCACCACCTTTGCTGTTTCGATCAACCGGGCCGCGCGCAGGGTCATCAGGTCTGGCGCACCCGGCCCCAGCCCCACACCATAAAGAGTACCGCTCATCGTTTCACAAGGCTCCACTGTGTCACCGGCATCAGCGGTCGCCAGCCCGTCAATCGGCCCACAGGTTCGGCGCGATGTACGGAAAGTTTCACCAGGTCTCCGCCATGGGTCTTGTGCAGGGCAATCAATTCCGCCTCGCTTTCCAGTGTAACCGCATTGGCAACCATCCGCCCCAAAGGGCGCAAAGCGGCCCAAGCGGCGTCAAATGTTTCACGGCTCAGCCCGCCCCCGATGAAAATCGCATCCGGCGCATCAAGCCCTTCCAGCGCATTCGGTACAGAGCCCTCAACCAATTCCAATTTCGGCACGCCCAGCGCCAGCGCATTGGCCGCCGCCATCGCCCGCCGGTCCGCGCGCGGCTCAATCCCTATGGCGCGGGCATAGCGCGCCGCACGCATCCATTCGATGGCAACCGATCCACAGCCACAGCCGATGTCCCACAAAAGTGCGCCGCGCATGGGCATGAGCTTGGCCACAGTGGCCGCGCGGACCTCTTGCTTGGTCATTGTGCCGTCGGATTGGAAAAGATCATCAGCCAGCCCCGGCACACGGGGCAACAAGGCCGCGTCAGGCGCGGCGATGCAATCAACGGCCAATGTGTTGAAGGCCGGTACAACATGATCCCAGCTTTCAGCCGTTGCATCAAAGCGCTGCTCGTCCTTGCCGCCCATCGCGGCAAAGACTGTCATTCTGGATTTACCAAAGCCACGCTCGGTCAGGAAGGTTGCAATCTGTGCTGGGGTCTCGGCCCCAGTTGTCAGCACCAGCAGGCGCGCGTCAGGCTGGATGAAGGCAATCATCTGCTCCACCGGGCGACCATGCACGGTGAGCGTTTCAACATCCGGCAAAGACCAGCCCATGCGCGCCGCTGCCAACTGAAATGCAGAAAGCTGCGGGTGATAGACGATCTCTGCGGGATCAATTGTGCGCCCGATGCGGGCCCCAACTGAGAACCACAAAGGATCACCCGTGGCGAGCACCACAACGCGACGTCCGCGCAACCCATCTATCGTGTCAATCAGCGCGTCAAACGGGTGCGGCCACGCCAGCCGCTCTGCGGTCAGGTTTTCGGCCAGTTTGTGATGGCGTTCACCACCGATGATAAATTCAGCAGCCTCGACGACAGCGCGGGTCGCGGGAACAAGCCCTTGCATCCCATCCTCGCCAATGCCCACGATATGCAGCCAGGGATCAGACATCGTTTGTCACCTTCGCATCTTCGGGCAAACCCGCCGCCAAAGCATTTACCGCAGCCGAGGCCATGGCAGACCCTCCGCGCCGTCCACGCAGAGCGACGTAGTCACAACCGCGCGGATTGGCGGCCAGTTCTGCCTTGCTTTCAGCAGCCCCCACAAAGCCAACAGGGAAGCCCAGGATCACGGCAGGCCTGGGCCAGCCCGCATCAAGTAATTCAAGAAGGTGAAACAATGCCGTCGGAGCATTGCCAATCGCAACGACTGCACCTTCAATCTGATCTTTCCACAACTCCACAGCCGCGGCAGAGCGCGTGTTGCTGATCTTGGCCGCCCGGTCGGGCACTGATGGATCGTTCAACGTAACCACCACCTCATTCCCGGCGGGCAGATAACGGCGGATGATCCCCGCACCAACCATTTCACAATCGCACAGGACCGGCGCACCCGATGCCAGCGCCGCGTGGCCCACCGCTGCGGCATCCGGTGAGAACGTCAATCGATCCGCCACTTCGACCATCCCGCAAGAATGGATCAACCGCGTGATCAGCGGATGCATCGCAGGCGCAAAACGCTCCAACCGCGCCTCTTCGCGGACGGTGGCAAAGCTTTGGGCGTAGATCGCCTTGGGATCAGTTTCGTAAGGGCGCACGTGCGGACCTTTGCGTCAAGTTGCGAATGCCAGAGCCTCTGGCGGGTGTTTCGGCTGAAACCGATCAGGCGCGTGTTTTGCGCGCACTCTCAGGCCCATGAGGATGTTTGGCATGTGGGTAAGGCGCGTGATGGTGGTGATCGTGGTCATGATCATGGTGGTGATCATGCCCGTGGTGGTGGTGATGATGATCTGCGGCCTCCAACCGGCACATGCCGGAGCAGAAGGTGTCGCAAAGCGCGCAATCGGCCACATTCGAGCCGGGGGCATTGGCACCCTGTCCTTCAACATGGTGGTGGTGGCTTTCCTGCACGGCGCCAACCTCACCTTCGAAGCCCAGCACGGCAGTGCGGTATTTGCAGAGCACACAAGTGGGCGGCGGGACATCACCAAAGGCGGGATGCGCACGGTCTTCGGGTTTGATGTGATGATGTTTGCCGTCTTCCAGCGCCAGCACCTGTTCGCGATAACCGCAAATCCCACAGTTGGGCGGGGGCGTTTCACTGATCTGCTCCATGATGCGTTCCGCGAAGGTCTCAAGCACTTTGGGGTGATCACCCAAATAGCCTGCCTTGATGAACTGCATGTCCGCGTGCTCTGCGGCCACCTGATCGGTGAAGCCGTAGATCCGGTCAATCAGGATGCCCGAGAACAGAAAATAGGGGAATACAATGACCCGTTTGTAAGGTAGGCGCGCCACATGTTGCAGGCACGGTTCGACCAGCGGGAAGGTCACACCGGAATAGCCAACTTCGGCCCAACCAAAGCCCATGCCCTCTTGCAACATCCGCGCGATCTTGGCGACATTGCCGTTGGCGTCGGGGTCAGAGGCCCCGCGTCCGATCACAACCAGACAGGTTTCGGTCAGGGGCATCTCGCCCTGCTCTGCGTTGGCGCGGTCCACTGCCTCTTGAATACGGCCCGCGGCGGCGGCGATCATCTTGGGGTCGACGCCCAATTCGCGGCCATAGCGCACATCAATTTCATGCTTAGTGGCGTAGGTATTAAGCACGGTAGGGATATCATTCTTGGCGTGCATCGCAGCAAAAAGCATGCCCGGCACAGCAAGGATGCGGTCGCACCCTGCGGTGCGCAAGTTATCAAGGCCATCGCGGATCACGGGATTGGCAAATTCCAGATAGCCATAGTCGGTCATCCAGTCGACAGGCAGATAGGCAGGCAGCCGTTCGGCCAGCGTTGCAAACTCATCCACCGCAGATTGGCTGCGCGACCCATGGCCGCAGATCATGACACCGGTTTTCATGCGGCTTCCTCTTCCAGCTCTTTTTCAAGCTCTGCCTCTTCGGCGTTCGCCTTTTTGCCCTTCAGCGCGCCCCAAATTGCGGCCAATCCGGCCAGACCAATCGCTGCACCAGCCACCCAGTGGTCGTGCCCTGCCACATCGACCAAATGGCCGGGGTGGGCTGCGGCAGAGGTGCCGGTCAGTAATAGCGTTAGAACAGCAATGAGGCGCATATCTCTTGGGTCCATCTTATAACATCAGGACCAGAAACCCGGGACAACCCGAGTGCGACGACGTGGTGTTTGGGTCCCCTATTGGGTCAACCGCCGCACCTCCAACCGTTCTGGCCCTGAAAAGGGCTTCGTCTGGATGCTGGTATAGTGACGGCTCAGACAGAGAGCAAACCCTTAAGCGACCTCTCAAATCCCTTGGACGCCACGATCTATGTGCGCCAATGCAGATGAGATGCGCCTCGATGGCTATTTGTGTGCAATCCAGAATCATATAGCTGCATCATAACAGCAAAGGGATGATCCAAGATGGGCCAACTTGTAGACGGCGTCTGGCATGACGTCTGGTATGACACCAAGAAAACCGGCGGCGCTTTTGTGCGCAAAGACGCGCATTTCCGCAACTGGATCACAGCCGATGGTGCGGCGGGGCCAAGTGGGTCTGGCGGCTTCAAGGCCGAATCCGGGCGCTACCATCTCTATGTGTCATATGCCTGTCCCTGGGCGCATCGCACGTTGGTGTTTCGTCAACTTAAAGGGCTGACGGACCACATCGATATCTCAGCGGTTCACCCTGACATGCTGACAGATGGCTGGACGTTTGAGATCGACGACAAAGGGGCCACGGGTGACAGGCTCTTTGGTCTGCCCTTTGCCCGCGACATCTATACCAAGGCCGTGCCTGACATGAATGGGCGGGTGACAGTTCCGATTCTTTGGGACAAAGAAACGAGCAGCATCGTATCCAACGAGTCCTCAGAAATCATCCGCATGTTCAATTCTGCCTTTGACGGGATCACCGGCAATGGAGACGATTACTGGCCCGCGGACCTGCGTGACGACATCGCCCCGGTCAATGACCGTATCTACGACACGCTTAACAACGGCGTCTACAAATCCGGCTTTGCTACAACGCAACAGGCCTATGAAAAAGCGGTACATCCGCTGTTCGATACGCTCGATTGGCTTGAAGAGCGGTTGCATGAAAACCGCTATCTGATGGGGGATCGGCTGACCGAAGCGGATTGGCGGCTTTGGACCACTTTGGTGCGGTTCGATCCCGTCTATCACCTGCATTTCAAATGTAATCGTAAACGGATCGCGGACTATCCCAATCTGATGGGCTACACCCGCGAGCTATACCAGATGCCGGGCATCGCCGAGACGGTGAATATGGATCATATCGTGCGCCACTATCACTACAGCCACGAAAGCATCAATCCGCATCGGATCGTGCCGATCAATCCCGACCTTAGCTATGATGCGCCACACGGGCGCGGCTCGTAGCGCCGTAGTGATGCACGATAACTGCCAGGTCACCCGGCGCCGTTGTTGATTTCACGAAAGCACGCGCATTGGCGGAATGATTGAAAATCGATCCGTCAGAGAAAAAAGTGGTGTCGGTGACAAAAACCACATTGGCACCGGGCTGGCGGAAGTTGGCAAAATCGGCAACTGTCAGAGCACAGCCGTCACTGAGAATCAAATCGAGTACAATGACATCAAATTCGTTTGACTGTATTATGTTGCACGCCCGCACGCCGGTGCTGACCAATGTCACCTCTGCCCCAAGGCGGCCAAGGTGCCGTTTCCACAGGTTGCCGAGGTTCTCATTACTTTGAACAATCAAAATCCGCATTTCAGCCCCCTTCCCAAAGCGCGTTGCGTCTGGGTGCATCTCGATTCTATGAATAACCCATCAACACAACTCCGCCCAAAGAGTTAACGAAACCTTAACATCCCCCTCGACCTGTCCCAAAAGGCAGGCTCCGCCAGAAATCCTTGTGCGGATGGCAAGAATCCGCTTGAAGACGATGACCAATAAGAAGGCACAACAGCATGACCACCTGGATCACGATCTGCGACACCTGCAAGCGCGAAGGCTGGGAAACCGGCGATATGGCGCAAACCGATGGTGAGCGGATGGCCGATATGATCGAAGCTGCGGCGACGGGGCTGTCAGAGGTAAAGACACGCCGGGTGTCCTGCCTGATGGGATGCAAAAAAGCCTGCAACATCGCCATTCAGGCAGATGGCAAGCTCAACTACACCTTGGGCGAGTTTGAGCCGGGAACCGATGCCGCATCCGGCGTTGTGGCCTATGCCATCGCCCATGCGCAGTCAGAGACCGGGCGCGTGCCCTACCGCGACTGGCCCGAAGCGATCAAAGGTCATTTTGTGACCCGCCACCCACCGCTGCCCACAGACGAATGACCAAGGCACGCGACCACGGTGGCGGCATCGATGCTGCAATCGCCTGCTTTGGCGGCGCCCGCAGTGATTGGCTGGACCTGTCCACAGGGATCAACCCGGCACCCTATCCAATGCCCGCCATGCCCGCCGACGCATGGACTGCCTTGCCGGACAAGGCCGCCTTTGCGCGCCTCTATGCGCTTGCCCGTCGGTTTTGGAATGTTCCTGATGATGCCGCCATTGTCGGTGCCACCGGGGCATCTGCAATCATCGCGGCCTTACCGCGTGTCATCCCACAAGGTGAGGTATGCATTCCCGGCCCAACCTATAACGAGCATGGCGCTGCTTTCGACGCGGCCGACTGGCGCTTGGGTCAAGACCCAAGCCACATGCTGGTCGCTGTACATCCAAACAACCCCGATGGGCGGATCTGGCAAGCGGCAGAGCTGACCACACCCCACACCATCATTGACGAGAGCTTTTGCGACGTCACACCAGATCAATCCTTGATCCACCTCGCAGCACGTCCCGGCACGGTCGTGCTCAAGAGCTTTGGCAAGTTCTGGGGGCTGGCGGGGCTACGTCTTGGCTTTGCCATCGGCGATCCTGCGATTATCGCGCGGCTCACCGATCTGCTGGGACCGTGGCAAATCTCAGGGCCGGCCCTGTCCATCGGGGCCGAAGCCTTGGCGGATCCGCAATGGGCCGATCAGACCCGCGCGCGGCTGGCCGTGGATGCGGCAAGGATGGATGATCTGCTGATGGCGTCGGGCGCCGAAGTGCTTGGCGGGACCACACTTTTCCGTCTCTACAAGGTCCAGGACGCCACAGCTGCCCATGACCACCTTGCCCGGCACCATGTCCTATCGCGCATTTTCCCTTATGCGCCAGATTGGCTGCGTCTGGGCTTGCCCGCGCCGGACCGCTGGGCGCAGTTGGAGAACGCATTGTGATCCTGATCCTCGGGATGGTGTTGGATGCCGCTGCCGGAGAGCCGCGTTGGCTTTGGTCGCGTGTCCCACATCCGGCGGTTCTGATGGGGCGGTTGATCAACTGGTGCGACGTCAGGTTCAACAAAGGCAACCACCAGCGGCTGCTTGGCACCATGACTATGATCGAACTGTGTATTGTCGCCGGGGCCATTGGCTGGCTGATCGAGAAAGCCCCCGGTCCTGTCCTTGATATCATCGTGCTGGCCGTGCTGCTCGCGCAGCGGTCACTGGTGCAACACGTGCAGTCCGTGGGTGATGCATTGCGCCTTTCCTTGGGTGACGGCAAACTCGCTGTTGCCATGATCGTTGGACGCGACACCCGCGACATGGATGAAGCCGCCGTCGCAAGGTCAGCCATCGAAAGTGCGGCTGAAAATCTTTCTGACGGTGTGATCGCACCCGTCTTCTGGTTCGCTGTTGCAGGGGTTCCGGGGCTGCTGATCTACAAGATCGTCAACACCGCCGACAGCATGATCGGCTACCGCACCCCCAAGCACGACGCTTTTGGCTGGGCGGCGGCACGGCTGGATGATCTGCTCAACCTGATCCCGGCGCGGTTGACTGCGGCCTTGATCTGGGCGGTCACCAGTAGACCCGACACCCGTGCAATCCTGCGCGAGGCACCCCTGCACCGCTCGCCCAATGCAGGCTGGCCAGAGGCCGCCATGGCGCATGGGCTAGATATCGCGCTGAGCGGGCCGCGCAGCTATGAGGGCACGACCAAGGACTATCCTTTCGTCAATGCAGACGGTGAACGGGCACTGAGCGCAGATCACATCGATCAGGCAGTGGGCGTGTTGTGGAAAACCTGGGGGCTGGCGCTGATCATCGCCCTGCTGCTGGCATTGTTCTAAACGGCGATTTTCGCCGCGCCGCCCAGATGCCGACTTGCGCCACAGCACAGCACTGCTACCTTCGCGCCAAAGCCAGAATGGAGCCTTTCATGCGCGCAGCAGCACTCGCCCTTTCCCTGATCGCCAGCACAGCCAACAGCCAGACCTGCGGCGGACCAGTCAATACCTTTATCGAGGGGGTCAAGGCCGAGGCACAAGCGGCCGGCATTCCGGCGGCGACAGCGGAGGCGTTCTTTCAGGGGGCGCGCATCGAACAATCCGTGCTGAATGCCGACCGGGCACAGGGGGTTTTTCAGAAGGATTTTGTCAGCTTCTCGCGCGCATTGATCAGCCAGAATCGCATCGACAACGGGCGGGTTTATGGCCAGCGCTTTGACAGCACCTTTGGCACGATCGAGGCCCGGTTCGGCATTCCGCGCGGCGTGCTTTTGGCGTTCTGGGCCTTCGAGACAGACTATGGCCAGGTGCAAGGCAGTTTCAATACGCGCAACGCGCTGCTGACCCTGGCCCATGATTGCCGACGGCCCGATCTGTTCCGCCCACAACTGATCGCCGCGATAGAGCTTTACCGGCGCGGCGGCATGAACCCGGCCACCACGACCGGGGCTTGGGCAGGCGAGATTGGCCAGCTACAAAAACTCCCACGAGAGATTGTGCGCCAAGGCATGGACGGTGACGGCGACGGTGTTGTTGACCTCAAAGGCTCGTCCCCGGATGCGCTGATGACAGGGGCCAATGTGTTATCCTCGCTGGGCTGGCGCGCGAATGAACCTTGGTTGCAGGAAATCAACGTGCCCGCCAACCTCGATTGGTCGCAAACGGGGCTGAACCACAAGCTGAGCGTGCGCGATTGGGCGGCGCGCGGTGTGACCGCGCGGCAAGGGGCGCTGGGGCCATCAAACCTGCCTGCCTCTGTCCTGTTGCCGATGGGGCGCAACGGGCCCGCCTTCCTCGCCTATCCGAATTTCGAGGTCTATTTCGATTGGAACAAGAGCTTTGTCTACGTGACAACTGCCGCCTATTTCGCCACGCGGCTTGGTGGGGCGCAGGTCTATGATGCGGGCAATCCTACACCACCTCTGTCCGGCCAACAGATGCAGCAACTGCAGCAAAAGCTGACAGCGCGGGGCCATGATGTTGGTGGGATTGATGGCATCCTTGGGGCGATGACGCGCGCGGCGGTGCAGGCAGAGCAGGTACGCCTTGGCATGCCCGCTGATGCCTGGCCAACGCTGGACCTGCTGAACCAGCTTTGATCCGCCGGCAATATCACTTTCGCAATGTGGGTGGGCATGCTGGCTGCCGCAGCGGCAGAATAGCTGATGATTGATCACCCGCCCGAGGTTGGGGCCTAAGCCACCATCGCCGCGGCTTTTTTCAGATCGACAGACACCAGCTGTGACACACCCTGCTCGCCCATGGTCACACCAAAGAGCCGGTCCATCCGGCTCATTGTGACGGCGTGGTGGGTGATGATCAGGAAGCGTGTGTCGGTACGGCGGGTCATCTCATCCAGCAGATCGCAGAAACGGGTCACGTTGGCATCGTCTAGCGGCGCGTCAACCTCGTCCAGCACACAAATCGGGGCAGGATTGGCGAGGAACACCGCAAAGATCAACGCCAACGCTGTCAGCGTTTGCTCGCCACCAGACAGCAGTGACAGGGTGCTGAGCTTCTTGCCCGGTGGCTGGCACATAATCTCTAAACCGGCCTCTAGCGGGTCATCGGATTCCACCAGCACCAGCTTGGCCTCGCCCCCACCAAAGAGATGGGTAAAGAGCAGACCGAAGTTCTCATTCACCTGCTCAAAGGCGGTCAGCAGGCGTTCGCGCCCTTCTTTGTTCAGACTCGCGATACCCGACCGCAGAGCGGCGATCGCAGCCTCCAGGTCAGATTTTTCCGAGACCAGACTGTCATGTTCGACCTGCACCTCTTTCGCGTCTTCTTCCGCACGCAGGTTCACTGCACCCAAACTGTCGCGCTGGCGTTTCAGCGCATTGACCTGCCCCTCGACAACCTCCGCGGCGGGCATCTGTTCAACGTCGGTCTCTAGCGTCTCAAGCAGCTTCTCAGGCGTGACCTCTTGGGCCTCCATGATCCGTTCGGCTGCATAGGCCACTGTTTCCTTGGCTGCATCAGACCGTGCCTCGGAGCGCGCCCGCGCTTCGCGGGCTTCAGAGGCTTCGCGTTCGGCATCACGTTCCAGATGGCCTGCATCCCGCAGAGCGGTGTCGGCCTCGGCCATTTTATCGGCAGAGGCTTTGCGCCGCGCTTCGGCTTCATCAATCGCATCAGTCAGTTCCGCACGTTTGGCGGCGATTTCTTCGGGTGCGGCGGTGGCATCGGCCAGCTCCACCTCCGAGGTTTGCTTGCGCTCGGCCAGTTCGGCTGTCCGCTTGTTGGCTGTTTCCAACCGGTGCTTCCAGCCGCTGACTTCCTTAGTGATTTCCTGACTGCGCTTGAGGCGCGCCTCGCCCTCGCGGCGCACCTCATCATGGGCAGAGCGGTGCGACATCATAGTAATTCGCGCCGCTTCCACTGTCATTTTGACATCTTCGACAGAGGCACGCGCGGTATCCAGATCGCCCAGATCACCCGCCGCCTTTTCAGCCTCGGCCAAGGCGCGGCGCGCGTTTACTGCCTCTTCTTCGTGGCGTTTCATCGCCAATCCAAGGCTTTCCAGCTTGCCTTCGCTCAGGTTGCGATCCGCCTCGGCGCGGCTGGCTGCACGGTTGGCATCAGCCACAGCACGGTCCGCATCACGGCGGGCTTGGCGGGCTGCGTGATCAGTCTCGGTCTGTTCGCGCAGCAAGGTTGTCAGCGCCTCATGCGCCTGTTCGGCACCTTGCGCAGTGGCGGCAGCTTCTTCGAGATCACGTTTAAGTTCAGTAAGACGGTTGAGCTGTTGCAACCGCAGGGCGGCAGCAGATGGCGCATCTTCGGCACCCGCCCGGAACCCATCCCAGCGCCACAGATCGCCATCGACTGACACCAAACGCTGCCCCGGCTTCAGATCAGCCTGCAAGCGCGGACCATCGGCGGCGTCGACCAAGCCGACCTGGCTCATGCGGCGGGCCAGTACCTCTGGCACGGTGACGTAGTTGGTTAGGGCCCTCACACCGCTTGGCAAATCCTGCGGGCTGGCGTAGCCGGGCAACAAGGCCCAGCCCGATTTTGCTCCCGCATCCACCTCTGGCGCACGCAGGTCATCGGCCAATGCCGCACCAAGCGCCTTTTCATAGCCCCCCTGCACACGCAAAAGATCAAGCACTTGCCCACCCTCTGCGGTGTCGCGTTCCACCAGCTTGGCCAATGCGGCAACCTCGGCGCGCAACGCATTCGCTTCGCCTTCGGCCTCAGATCGCAGAGCCCGCGCATCGCTTTCGCGCGCTTGCGTCTCTGCTCGCGCGGTCTCGGCGGCCGTCAATGCCTGATCCGCAGCCTCGGCGGCAGCCACCGCCACCGTTTCGGCCTTACCTGCAGCGGCAAAATCAGCCTCTGCCTTGGACAGTGCTGCTTCGGCCTCTGTCATTGCCGACTTCGCGCGCGTGGCCTCTGCCTCGCTTCTCTCCAAAGTCGTGCGATTGTCATCTAGCAAACGCTGCGCCGACTGGTGGCGCGCGGCCAAGCGGGCGACATCTTCGGTCAGCTGCGCCAGATCGGCCTCGCGTTGTTGCAGAACGCCCGCGGCATCGCGGGCCGCTGTTTGCGCCTCTTCAAGACGCGCCTCATGGCCTTCGCCCGCCTTGGTGATCTCGCGGGCTTCCCATTCGAGCCGCTCAATCGTTTCGCCCGCGTCCTTGTTCAGCCCGCTTTCGCGGTCCATATCACGCGTCAGCTGGTCGATGCGGGCGCGCAAAGTCTCGATCATCTCGCGCGCGCGTTCTTCCTGATCACTCAGCGTGTCGCGTTGCACCTGTAGACGTTGCAGAACGGCAGCAGCGATGGCCTCTTCTTCGCGCAAGGGCGGCAGGGCTTCTTCGGCCTTGGTTCGGGCTTTGGCCGCTTCACGCGCGGCTTTTTCGGCCTGCGCTGCCACGGTCGTGCGTTCACGCAACTGATCTGCAGCGGCCATCAATGCCTCATCCGCCTCTTTCCAGCGGCGGAACAGCAGCATGCCTTCGGCGCGGCGCAGCTTTTCTCCGATTTCGCGATAGCGGGCAGCTTGCTTGGCCTGACGTGCCAACTGTCCCAATTGCGTGGCTAGCTGTTCGATCACATCGTCAACGCGGGTCAGATTGGTCTCTGCGCCGCGCAGCTTTAGTTCGGCCTCATGGCGGCGTTGATAAAGGCCCGAAATACCTGCCGCTTCTTCCAGAATGCGGCGGCGCGCCTTGGGTTTGGCGTTGATCAGTTCCGAGATCTGGCCTTGCCGCACCAAGGCCGGCGAATGCGCCCCGGTGGACGCATCTGCGAACAGCATCTGCACATCACGCGCCCGGACGTCCTTTGCCCCAACCTTGTAGGCAGAGCCCGCATCTCGGGTGATCCGGCGAATAATTTCAAGGTTATCATTGTCGTTGAACGCCGCAGGCGCCAGCCGTTCGCCATTGTCGATGACAAGGGATACTTCGGCAAAGTTCCGGGCAGGTCGGGTCGCAGCACCAGCAAAGATCACGTCTTCCATACCGCCGCCACGCATCGCCGTGGGGCGGTTTTCACCCATGACCCAGCGCAACGCCTCAAGCAGGTTGGACTTGCCGCAACCATTCGGACCGACAACCCCCGTCAACCCGTCCGCGATGATCAGATCGGTCGGGTCAACAAAGCTTTTAAAGCCGTTCAGTCGGAGTTTGCTAAAGCGCAATGATTCTTGCCTGCGTGATTCCTCAAGGTGCAAAACCATCGCGCCCTGATGTAGGCCGAGTCAACGGGCAGCACCCCTTATCTGCCATGTTCCGCCGTGTTATCCACAAGATATTGCGTATTGTTGCCGGTTTTTCAGCGTTTCCCGCCAAACCACACCGCAAATCCCGCCCCAGACGCCGCCAGATTACATTCAAACGTCGGTTTCCAGCTTGACCTGTCAGGTGCAAAGGGCGCAAAACAAATGCGCACGGTTCCCCGCACGGCGCTCAGCGTCAGGGGATCAAATGGGAATGTGGAAGGGCCGATCCAAGTTGGAGGCCTCATGCCACAGCCGCCCCCGCGACTGTATGCGGAGAGTGCTTTGCAACGATGCCACTGGGAGTTTCATCCTGGGAAGGCCGCAAAGTGCATTGACCCGCAAGCCAGGAGACCAGCCGCGCAAGATTGCGTTCAAGCCGTCGGGGATGACGGCAGAGAAAGGAAAACAAAATGCACATCGAACCAGGGATTATCACCGGGGCGAAAATCGCTCTGTCCTATGCGACCGCCGCCGGGGCGACCGTTTATGCGGCCAAACTGACATGGGAAAATCTGCGCGATCGCGGGATCCTGTCACTGGCGGGCCGCGCACTGATCGCGACCATCGCCGTTGTGATCTTTTTCGAAATTCTGCCACATGTGTCGGTGGGCGTGTCTGAGGTTCACTTTATCCTTGGTTCATCGCTACTGTTGATGCTGGGCACAGCCCCTGCCGCCATCGGGCTGGCCGCTGGTTTGCTGATCCAAGCGTTGTTCTTGTCGCCCAGCGATCTGCCGCAATATGGTGCGAACCTGACAACGCTGTTGGTACCACTCTTTGGTCTGCATGTGCTGTCCAAGCATGTGATTGCCAAAGGCACAGCCTACGTCGATCTGACCTACAAACAAGCACTGGCCATGTCCGCCACATACCAAGGCGGAATTGTCGCGTGGGTCGCTTTCTGGGCCTTCTATGGCGCGGGCTTTGGCGCCGAGAATGTCGCTGGAGTGATGTCATTTGGTGCGGCCTACATGGCCGTCCTGCTGATTGAGCCGATTGCCGACCTCGGCCTGTTGGCCATCGCCAAGGGCAAGCGCCGCTTTGAAGGCAGCACGCTGGTGACACCGCGCCTCTACGCCGCCTGATCTGACAAGTGCATGATCAAAGGGGCGGTCCTGCAAAGGGCCGCTCTTCGTGATCTGATGGATACGGCCACCCGTACCGACGTTGTTCGCCATCAATAGAGGAAGGATCGGCGAGCATAGTCGTCACGCCATGTGGCTTACTCTCTATGAAAACCTAAACGGTGATCGCATCAGGCCAACAGCGCGGCACTAACCTGCGCACAACGCATTTTGAATTGGATAAGATATGCCTACCAAGATACCTGCCACCGTTGTTACCGGTTTCCTCGGAGCTGGAAAAACAACGCTGATCCGCCATATGTTGCAAAACGCCCAAGGCAAGAAAATCGCCCTGATCATCAATGAATTCGGCGATCTTGGGGTCGATGGTGACATCCTCAAAGGCTGCGGCGATGAGGTCTGCACCGAAGACGACATCGTTGAGCTGTCCAATGGCTGCATTTGCTGCACGGTTGCCGATGATTTCATCCCCACGATGGAGGCCCTGCTGGCCCGTGAGGACAAACCCGACCACATCGTGATCGAAACCTCTGGCCTTGCGCTGCCGCAACCTTTGGTGCGCGCGTTCAACTGGCCCGGCATTTCCACCAAAGTGACGGTTGATGGTGTCGTGACCGTTGTGGATGGTCGCGCCGTCCACGACGGCCAGTTTGCACATAACGTGGCGGCAGTGGATGCCCAGCGCGCGCAGGACGAAAATCTGGACCACGAAACGCCATTGTCGGAACTATTCGAGGACCAGATCGCCTGCGCCGATATGATCGTTGTCAACAAGACCGACCTTCTGGATGCGGCCGAAGCGGACGCGCTATCGACCAAACTCAAGACAGAATCGCGCGGAGGCGTACAGGTCGTCAAAGCATCAATGGGCGCGCTTCCCGTTGATGTTCTTCTTGGTCAAGGCATTGGCGCCGAGGGCGATCTCGAAGCCCGGCACGAGGTCCACCACCATCATCACCACGATGATGACGAAGACGACCACCATCACGACCATGAACACGAGCACGGTCATGATGAATTCGAAAGTTTCATCGTCACACGTGGCGAACTTGAAGACCCAAACGCCTTTGCCGAACAGGTCGCCGATGTGATCCGAGCCAATGGTATTCTGCGTCTCAAGGGTTTTGTCGCTGTCGCTGGCAAACCCATGCGCCTGACCCTACAAGCTGTCGGCCCGCGCGTAGATACGTATTTCGACCAACCCTTCGGCGACGCACCGCGTGAGACCCGACTGGTCGTAATTGGCGAGGCTGGCCTCGATCAGGCCAGGATCACCGCCGCCCTGCAAGCATGATCATCGTCGAACAAGGTGATCCTCGCGAGGCCGGTGCAACCGCGTTGCTGCAACAAAGTCATGCCTTGATGCAAAGCCTGTTTCCGCCAGAAGACAACTTCTACCTTGATGTGGGCGACCTCGTCGCGCCGCATATCCATTTCTTCACAGCACGTGAAGGCGACATCCTCTGCGGCACAGGAGCATTGGCCATCAAGGACGGCTATGGCGAGGTGAAATCAGTGTTCGTCGCCGAGGACGTGCGCGGCAAAGGCGTGGCTGACGCCCTTCTGCGCCAGATCGAAGACAAAGCCCGTGAAGAGGGTCTACCTATGCTGAAACTCGAAACCGGCAACGTGTTGCATGCCGCACACCGGCTTTACCGGCGGCACGGCTTTGTCGATTGCGGTGTATTTGGCGGGTATCAAGCCGCCAACAGCTCGATCTTCATGGAAAAGCTGCTCTGATGCATCTGCTTGCCGCCACACCCGGAGCAATCTCCGACGGAACAGAGCCGGTCGATCTGGGCCAGACCCCCGCTGAGGTGGTGATCATCTCTGCCGCTGACACGGAACTTGCGGCCCTATCGGACGCACGTGCCGAAATGGCGGACCCACCCGGTTTGCGGCTGGCCAATATGATGCACTTGACCCACCCGATGTCAGTTGATCTGCATCTGGACGACTGCGCCACAAAATCGCGGCTGGTGATCGCGCGCATCCTTGGCGGGGCCGGATACTGGAAATACGGGCTCACCCAATATGCCGCGCGTTTGCGCGAGGCCGGTATCCCATTTGCTGCCCTGCCCGGCGACGACAAACCCGATCAGGAATTGCGCGAACTTTCCACCGTCGACGGAAGAGACTATGACACGCTCTGGTCCTACCTCGTCGAAGGTGGTCCGCAAAACAGCACCAACCTACTGGCCTACGCCAAGGCAATGCTGGACGGCGGCGAAAAACCCGCAGCACCAGCACCTTTGCTGCGCGCCGGTGTCTACTGGCCTGGCGAAGGTGTCGCTGATTTGCATGCTGCACAGGCTAACTGGACTAACGGCGCACCCATTGTGCCGATCATCTTCTACCGCGCGCTTGTGCAAGGCGGCGGCCTGAACCCCATCAACCGGATGACCCGCAGCCTGTCACGTGCTGGGCTCAACCCCCTGCCTATCTTCGTGGCCAGTCTTAAGGATCCCATCAGCACCGCCACACTCCATCAGATTTTTGCTGAGGCCCCTCCCGAGGTCATCCTCAACTGCACCGCCTTCGCCGTCGGCAGCCCGCATGACGGTGATGACAGCCCGCAAAACCCGCTGCTGGCCAATGATGCCCCCATCTTTCAGGTCATCCTTTCCGGCGCATCAGAGACCTCATGGGCCGAAGGTCTGCACGGCCTGACCGCCCGCGACATTGCGATGAACGTAGCCCTGCCAGAGGTGGACGGGCGGATCTTGTCCCGCGCCATCAGCTTCAAAGGCGAAGCCTTCTTTGACGAGGCCACCGAATGCCCCATCGCCACCTATCAGGCGCGCGGCGACCGGGTGGACTTTGTCACGCAACTTACCAAAGGCTGGACGGACCTGCGGCGCACGCCAGCAGAGATCAAAAAAACCGCGCTGATCCTCGCAAACTATCCCAACAAAGACGGCAGGCTTGCCAATGGCGTCGGCCTCGACACACCTGCGGCCACCGTCCATGTCCTGAACTTGCTCAAGGCGGAAGGGCATGACGTCACGCCGCCCGCAGATATTGCTGCACTTATGGCGCAAATCATGGCCGGGCCAACCAATTGGCTGACAGACAGGGCGGAAAAAGAGGGCGGGGAATTCCTGCCTCTGGACATCTATAGGCAACATTTCGACACCTTGCCCTGGGACACCAAAGACCAGATCACTGATCGTTGGGGCAGCGCGGAAGATGACCCCTTCTTTTGTTCTAAAATATCTCCGCCGGAGGCTCCGACAAAAGCCGCGCAAACCGGTTTCGCCCTTAGCATCCACCGGTTTGGCAACGCCGTTGTTGGGCTGCAACCTGCCCGCGGCTACAACATCGACCCGACCGACACCTACCATTCGCCCGATCTGGTTCCGCCGCACAACTATCTGGCGTTCTATTTCTGGCTTCGGCATCACTGGGGCGCGGATGCGATTGTCCATATGGGTAAACACGGCAACCTCGAGTGGTTACCGGGCAAGGCCGTCGCGCTGTCCGAAACCTGCTGGCCCGAGGCCGTATTCGGCACCACACCACACATCTATCCTTTCATCGTCAATGATCCAGGCGAAGGTACACAGGCCAAACGACGAACATCTGCCGTCATCATCGACCATCTTACACCGCCTCTGACACGTGCCGAAAGCTATGGGCCTTTGCGCGATCTCGAAGCGCTGGTCGACGAATACTATGAAGCCGCAGGCGTCGATCCCCGCCGCATTGATCACCTGCGCCGCGAAATCCTGTCACTTTCAGACGTCACTGGGCTCGCCAAAGACGCCGGCTTTACTGGGAATCAGGACGGCGATCTGGGCAAACTAGACGCCTACCTTTGCGAACTCAAAGAGGCCCAAATTCGCGATGGGCTACATGTCTTCGGCCAATCTCCCGAAGGGCCGCAAGAACGCGATCTGGCCATTGCACTCGCTCGGGTGCCACGTGGCGATGGGACGGGCAAGAACGCCTCTTTGTTGCGGGCATTGGCGCAGGATTTTGGACTGACGATCGACCCGCTTGATTGCGATCTGGCGGCACCAGCCGCCGAGAAACCCAACGCCCTTGCAGGCCCCGACACATGGCGAAGCAACGGCGACACCGTTGAACGGTTAGAGCTCTTATCCCAAAAGCTGCTCAGCGGTGAAGAGCACCCGGCAGGGCCGATGAGCGCGGCCGTTCTCGCCGAAATCAATACGGTTATCCTACCAACTGTTCAGGCCTGCGGCCCGGAGGAAAGTGCCGCCCTTCTCACCGCGCTCTTAGGAAAATTCATCCCCCCCGGCCCATCCGGTGCGCCTACACGTGGACGGTTGGATGTGTTACCGACCGGGCGCAATTTCTATTCCGTCGATAGCCGTGCCGTACCCACCCCAACCGCGTGGGCATTGGGTTGGAAATCCGCCAATCTTCTGATTGAAAAGCACCTCCAAGACCACGGCGACTGGCCGCGCTCCATGCTGGTCACCGCGTGGGGCACAGCCAATATGCGCACAGGCGGCGACGACATTGCACAGGCGCTCGCGCTCATGGGTGTCAAACCCACTTGGGACAGCGCCAACCGCCGTGTGACCGGGTTCGAGGTTCTGCCGCAGTCCGTTTTGGGCCGCCCCCGTGTCGATGTTACTCTGCGCATCTCTGGCTTCTTTCGCGACGCCTTCCCGCAACTCATCGCTCTGGTCGACAGTGCGGCACGCGCTGTTCAAGACCGCGACGAACCTGCCGACCTCAACCCCGCTGCGGCGCGTACAAAAAACGGCGAAGACCAAACCCGCGTCTTTGGTTCAAAGCCGGGCGCGTACGGGGCTGGCCTGCAAGCGCTGATCGACGAACGCGTCTGGGCCGAGAAATCAGATTTTGCCGAGGCCTATCTGGAATGGGGCAGCTATGCTTACGGGAAAGGCGCAGAGGGCCGCAAGGCGCGCCACGCCTTTGAAGAACGGCTGAGCCAGACGGAAGCAGTCGTCCAGAACCAAGACAACCGCGAACACGATATTCTCGACAGCGACGACTACTACCAATTCGAAGGCGGCGCCGCAGCAGCGATCAATACCCTGCAGGGGCAAGACAGACCCATCTATCACAACGACCATTCCCGCCCTGAGCGACCTGTCATCCGCACGCTGGACGATGAAATTGGACGGGTGGTGCGCAGCCGCGTCGTGAACCCCAAATGGATCGATGGTGTCAAACGCCACGGCTACAAAGGTGCATTCGAAATCGCGGCGACGGTTGACTACCTCTTTGCCTTTGCGGCAACGACGGGTGCCGTGCGCAACCACCATTTCGATCTGGTGGAAGAGGCTTTCATCAAAGACGATGACACCCGCGATTTCATTGCTGACGCCAACGCACCAGCCCTGAAAGAAATCGCCCAACGCCTGCAAGAGGCCATTGACCGCAACCTCTGGCAACCCAAATCAAATTCCGCACGTGCCCGCATCGCAGGGTTACTGTAGGGTGGGTGCAACCCACGCATCGAAAGGGAAAGACATGACCGAAGACGCGACACCAAACGCCCCGGCCGGGGGCGATGATCGCCACGCCATGAAGATGGCCAAGAAAAAGGCCGCCCGCGACAAGATCATGGCGACCAAGACCGACCAGAAAGGATTGGTCATCGTCCATACCGGCAAAGGCAAAGGTAAATCCTCTGCCGCTTTCGGGATGATTTTCCGCTGCATCGCCCATGACATGAAATGCGCCGTCGTCCAGTTCATCAAAGGCGGCATGTCGACAGGCGAACGCGATCTGATCCTTGCCAAATTCAACGACACCTGCGCGTTTCACACTATGGGCGAAGGGTTTACTTGGGAAACTCAGGACAAATCCCGCGACACCGAAATGGCGCAGGCCGCATGGGCCAAGGCCAAGGAACTCATCCTCGATGAAACCAACCACATGGTCTTGCTCGATGAAATCAACATCGCGATCCGCTATGACTATGTCAGCGCCGCCGAAGTGGTGGCCTTCTTGCGTGACCACAAACCTGCAATGACCCATGTGGTCCTGACCGGGCGCAATGCCCATGAGGACCTGATCGAACTGGCCGATCTGGTGACAGAAATGGAATTGGTCAAGCACCCGTTCCGTTCTGGAATCAAGGCGCAAATCGGGGTCGAATACTAAGCGAGGGTCCAGGGTGTTGACGCTGAACACAGCAGATCAGATCGCCGCCGGCGTGCAGCGGGCAGTCTATCTGCATCCGCATGACAGCACCAAACTGGTCAAAGTCCTCAAGCAATCCCACGACATGCCCACCCGCCGCAACTTCAACGGGGTGATGGACCGGCTGGCCCCCAGCACGCGCCTGCGGCAGGTGCGCAAGGAATATCAGGAATATCTGCGGGTGATGCTGCAACATCCCGAACCGGATTTTCACGCCCCGTTTTCACATATGCTGGGGTTTGCGACGACGAACCTTGGGCTTGGCTGCATTACAGAACGTGTCAGCGAACCGGATGGCAGTTTGGGCGAGACCATTGGCAAGAAAGCCAAATCAGGCGCATTGACAGACGATGACATTGGCCTGCTGAACGACACTATCAGCCGGATTTACCGCTACAACCTCCGCGCCAGCGATATGAACGCCAAGAACTTCGTCATTGGGCACCGTGACAACGGCAGCGGCCCTGGTCCACGCGAATGTGTGCTGGTGGATGGCTTTGGCGATATCCATGCGATCCCCGTGCGATCAATGGCAGATTGGTCTAACCGCATGGGGTTGGATGGCAGTTGCGCAAAGCTTGCCCGTAAGACCAAACTGCACTGGGATAACAAAGCCCGCCAATTCAGCCGTTGAGAGAAGGAAACACATCATGCCCAAACACCGTGTCCTCACTGAATTTGGCATGGGCACCAGCCTGCGCCGCCAGGACTATACCCAAGCAGCCCGGCGTGGCCTGCAAGACGCGCTCTGGCATAACTCGATCAATATGGCCGAACTATTTGGCTTTCCCAAAGAGGCCATGCTGATCGATGTCGAGGTCGGCGTGCAAGCCCCTGATCAGGTTGATACCGCCGCGCTGATGGAAGTCTTCCCATATGGTCAACCCACGATCCATGTCACACAAGGCGGGCTTGATATTCCACGCCCCGATGGCAACCCCACAGTCATCGCCAACGTGGCGATCAACGTGTCGTTTCAGATGGAGCGGGCATGATAGAACAACGGGTCATCATCGAAATGGGCATGGGCAATGACCTGCACGGGATGGATTATCAAAAGGCCGCGCAGCGGGCGATTGAAGACGCCATTCGCCATTCGACCCTGCCGATCTTTGAAAGCATTGATCTGCCGCATACGGACATGCGGGTACAAGTCACCGTCGCCGTGCAAGAGCCCTCCAAGATCGACGCAGAGGCCCTTACTGCCGGGCTGCCGCGTGGCCGGGCCACTGTCACAGCGACCAAGGGCGGGTTGAATATTCACAACCCCGAAACCGGTGACACCGCCGTTGTTGCCACCGCCGCTGTAGAAGCCTTCCTGCCGTCGCAATCCGGCAAATGGGCGCAAATCTGAATGAAGCTGACACAGGCCCACCGCGATGCTCTGACTGATATCTTGCGTTGGCGGCGGGATGTGCGGCATTTCTTGCCCGATCCGGTGCCGCAGGATGCGCTTGATCGGTTGCGCGCAGCGATGGACCTTGCGCCATCCGTGGGCAATGCGCGTCCTTGGCGTGTGCTGCAAGTGCAGTCACCAGAATTGCGCCAGGCTGTCATTGCTAATTTTGAGATCGCCAATGAACAAGCTGGCGCGATCTATGACGATACCAAACGCGCGCGCTACAACGCGCTGAAACTCGCGGGTCTGCGCGAGGCTCCGGTGCATCTGGCGGTCTTTACAGAACGCGCACCCAAAGCCGGTCACGGACTGGGCCGGCAAACCATGCCCGAAATGCTGGACTATTCCACCGTCGCCGCAATCCACACGCTTTGGCTGGCGGCACGGGCTGAAAACCTTGGTGTCGGCTGGGTATCAATCCTTGATCCGGCAGGCATCGCGAAGGTGCTGGCTGTGCCTACAGGTTGGACGCTGACGGGTTATCTGTGTCTGGGCAGGGCGGCGACGGATGATGATACACCGCTTCTGCATCGCAAAGACTGGCAGGAGAACAGCCAGACACATTGGAAAGTGGTCTGATCCCAGCGCGAGGCTTTTCAAAAGTCTGGGCCAATCCCTTCAAAAGAACTTGCTAGCACTCGGTTCCTGCCTCGCGCACCGCCGATAGGGTCGCACCCGTGCTCAACGCTTCTTCGTCGACCTTGCATTCAATAATCGCGATTGTCCCTGCCGCCTTGGCGCGTGCAAAGGCCGCAGGAAAATCCTCGGACTTTTCGACGACCTCACCGTGCCCGCCATACGCCTGCGCAAGCGCCGCGAAATCAGGGTTAGCGAGCGCAGTGCCGGAAACACGCCCCGGATAAGTCTTTTCCTGATGCATGCGAATGGTGCCATAGCGCCCGTTGTTCATCACAATGGCAATCGGCGCGGCCCCGTGTTGTACCGCTGTTGACATCTCATTGCAGCTCATCTGAAAGCATCCATCACCGGCAAGACAAACGACCGTCCGGTCAGGATGGGTCAGCGCGGCGGCAATGGCGGCTGGAAAGCCATAGCCCATTGACCCAGAGGTCGGGGCCAATTGCGTGCCATGCTGTTTGTAAACAAAGTAGCGATGCAACCAGGCAGCATAGTTGCCTGCCCCATTGGTCAAAATGGCATCATCCGGCAGATTGTCAGAAAGCCACTTGATCACCTGTTCCTGCTTAAGCGCGCCAGGGCTTTCCTGCGGCGCGATCCAGCTTTCATAGTCTGCACGGGCGGCCGCGGTCCAGCTTTCCCAGGCGCCGGCATGTTCCGCCTGCGAAAGGGCACGCAATGCCATGGGTGCCGTCGCGACGATCCCTACGTCGGGGGTATAGACCCGCCCCAATTCATCCGCATCTGCATGGACATGCACGATCTTCTTACGCGAGGCCGCCGGATCAACCAGTGTGTAGCCTTGGGTCTCGATATCCCCTAAACGGGTACCAAGCAGGATGAGCGCATCAGCGTCGCGCACCCGCTGCGCCAGCTTGGGGTTGATGCCGACATTCAAATCGCCAGCATAGCAGGCGTGGTGGTTGTCCATGTAATCCTGCCTGCGAAATCCAGCGACCACGGGCACCTGCTGGATCTCGGCAAAAGCCTGCAGATCAGCCTGCGCCTGTGCTGACCAATGCGGGCCACCGACAACGACCAAAGGACGTTCGGCCTCTGCCAAGACATGCATGATTGACTGTACCGCCTGCGGCGAAAGCGCGTCAGGCACTGCTGCGGGCACATGAACGTCGGGTACGTCGGCGGCGGCACTCAGCATGTTTTCAGGCAAGGCCAGCACCACCGGGCCAGGACGGCCAGACATGGCCACCCGAAAGGCCCGACCGATGTATTCGGGCAGGCGATCTGTGTGGTCAACCTGTGCCACCCATTTTGCCAATCCACCAAAGACAGCGCGGTAATCAACTTCTTGAAAGGTCTCACGATCCGTGTGCCGGTTGTCGATCTGTCCCACAAACATCACCATCGGTGTGCTGTCCTGCTGGGCGATATGAATGCCAGCACTGGCATTTGTCGCGCCCGGCCCGCGGGTCACAAAGCACACGCCGGGCTTGCCGGTCATCTTGCCGTAAGCCTCGGCCATCATGGCAGCGCCGCCTTCCTGACGGCAGACGATATTGGGAATGCCGCTATCATAAAGCCCATCAAGAGCGGCCAGAAAGCTCTCTCCGGGGACAGAGAACACACGTTCCACACCCAGCTTAACCAGTTGATCGCTCAATATCTTTCCGCCGTGCCGGATCATATGTGCCTCCGCAGTTTTGCGCAGCATGGGTCAGACACAGCGGCTGTGCAACCATTGTGGTTGCGAAAAATCTGTCAGGCGCTACTTCTTTGCCAACCGACAAAAAAGGAGAGCCCATGACAACGCTACTTGGCATCTCAGGATCGCTACGCAGAGCTTCGACAAACACCAAACTAATCCGTGCCGCGGCGGGAATTTTTGCCGCTGACACCTTTGTCGAAGCGGATATCAACCTGCCGCTCTACAATGGTGATCTGGAAGAGGCGGACGGCATCCCCGCAGTCGTGCAAAAGCTGTCTGATCAGATTGCAGCCGCCGATGCGGTGATCATCGCGACACCTGAGTACAACAAAGCAATTTCGGGCGCATTGAAGAACGCGCTGGACTGGGTCAGCCGCACCAAAGGTAACCCTTGGGCCGGCAAACCGCTGGCCATCATGTCAGCCGCCGCCGGGCGTGCCGGGGGTGAGCGCGCGCAGTTTTCGCTGCGCCTCGCTATGATGGCATTTCGCCCCGATATCGTGCAGGGCCCCGAAGTTCTGGTGGCGAACTCCGGGCAGGAGTTTGATGAGGATGATCGGCTCAAGGGAGAGAAGTACAACAAGCAGCTGGGCGAGCTGATGGACGCTCTGAAAGCCCGGATTTGAGCCGCACGGACAGCGTACATATGCTTTAGATACCGCTGCGCGCTGGCAATTGCGCGCTGCTGGCCCTAAAACCAGCGGAAGTGGGCAGATTTTGGAGGCCTGGATGGCACGTGGCGCAGGCGGAACGGACGGTGGCACCGGCACATTCTTGATCGGGTTGATCATGATGGTGGGCGGCGGCTATCTGCTGCTGAACGGGATCGTGGTGCGGCCCAACTTTGGCATCGGCAGTCGGGTGTTTGGCATCGGCGGTGTGTCTATCACCTCCGGCATGGTCCTGATCCCGTTTATGTTCGGGGTGGGGATGATTTTCTACAACTCGCGGAACTGGTTCGGTTGGGGGATCGCCGGGGCGTCACTGGTCGCACTGGTGTTTGGCGTGATTGCCAATATGACGCTGCAACTGCAACGGATGAGCGCCTTTGATCTGATTGTGATCTTGGTGCTGTTTGTTGGGGGGTTGGGGTTGTTTTTGCGGTCGTTGAGGGCTGGGTGAAGGCGCACGGAGCGAAGGTCGGAATTGAGCCCAGAGTCCCCGATGCTGCACGCTGTACAAATGACCTGAACCTGCACAAAGCTGCCGTCCGACCTGTTTCAACCCTGATTGATGGGGAGGCTCACGCCGCCGCAGAGATACCCGAAAGCGGCCATTTACAAAGAGTCGCGGATTTATGACCCGAAAATGTCGCAGATGCGGGACTTTGTTACCATTGGTGGTTGAGGCTTAGTCATTGAACAGCAGCGACATTACCCATCGTGGTAAAACATCGTAATCACGCCCTGATCCGACTCAAAATAAACCGACACACCATGGTCTGCCCTGATTTGAATGCGGTCTTCTGAGTTAAGTGCTGCGCCAGTTATCGAGTTGGTCGCGTCCCCGTCTAATCTGGGATTCGAAAGACCATTCTGAATTCCATCAATGAAGTGAGCCATATCTGATCGACTTCCAGTAGCTTGAAAATCAACTGAGAAATCGATCAACCCATCATACTTACATTTCGTCGCTACAGCGTTTGCGGGAAGGCTTTGAGCAACCGGACACGAGTTTGGAAATTTGCTGTATCGCCAATCTTCACTAACCAACCAAGCAAAAAAACCGATCAGAGCAAGCCCAAAGGTAACTGCAAAGGTTTTCGCTATGCCCCATGATTTTATCCGCATGAGAATTTACTAGAGCTAAGCTACTGTCTCCACAAGTCTGCGCGATAAGCCGTTTTTGAAATGGCGACTTCCGGGCTCGTTGCCGCCATTGGGCATCATCGACAACGGGCCACTTGCGTCAAGGTCCGCTGCGAGCCCATAGTTCCTGCATTCACTTGAAGCGCCCTATCGAAAGACGGTACGTTGAAGAAGCGTCACAGGGGAATGAACGATAAGATGCAGAGCCAAGGAATTCCCGACAAAGTGCTGCAAGCATTGAAGCGGTTTGCAGTAGACGAACGGTTACTAGAAAATCTCAACCCAAAGTCACAAATTGTCACTGATCTTGGAATTTGGGGGGACGATTTCTGCGAGTTCTACGAGATACTTAGCGAAATTTACGGCACAGAATACCTTATTCCCGCAGAGTGCGTCCCGAGCGAATTTGCATGGGCTGGAACTCTAAAGGGATGGCTACCCTTCAGCGACATGAAAAAAGCTGTCCCAGAGGCTTCACTAACCGTTACGGAACTTGATGAGATCATGCGTGGACTTGGTTCCCAAGCATAAGCCTCGACCAAGAGGCCGACTGTAACAAAGTCCGCACAGCCGACCTTCAACCTTCAATCGACCAACCGTTTCAATACCCCAAAGCACACCCGTCTTTCCTTGGATCACTCCCCCCCTCAAGCACCCCGTCTTCCCGCAGCAGGATCGCTTGTGAGCCGCCTATTGCTGTTTCGGGCCGTTGCACGTTGTGGCCTAACGCGCTCAGCTCCGCTTTGACCGTATCGCTGTAGCCATCTTCGACGTTCAGCGCGTCTGCGTCCGCGAAACATCGCGGCGCGTCCATGGCCGCTTGGGGTGTCAGTCCAAAATCGGTGATGTTCGTCACGAAACGCGCGTGCCCTGTGGATTGGTATTGCCCGCCCATCACACCGAAGGGCATCAGTACGCGCGCCTCTTTCTTCAGCATTGCGGGGATGATCGTGTGCATGGGCCGTTTGCCGGGCGCCGCTTCGTTGGGGTGCCCTTGGGTTAGGGTAAACCCTGCCCCGCGGTTCTGGAACAGCACGCCGAATTTGTCCGACGCAATCCCCGATCCAAACGAATGGAAGACAGAGTAGATGAGCGAGACGCACATGCGGTCCTTGTCGACCACTGTGATATAGATGGTGTCCTTATGCACCGCCTCTGCCCCCGGCAGGCCGGCTGGCATTGCCTTTTTGGGGTCGATCAGGGCCGCAAGTCGAGCCGCTGTGTCGGAAGACGTCATATAGTCCAGTCGCGTCATGTGATCGGGATCAGACAGGAACCGGTTGCGGGTATCGTAGGCGAGTTTTGTTGCTTCCGCTTCGATATGCGCCCGCTGCGCACCCCATGGGTCCATGCCCGCGATGTCGAAGTGTTTGAGCATGTTCAGCAACAGGATTGCCGTCGCCCCCTGCCCGTTAGGCGGATGCTCATAAAGGTCCAAACCACCGTAGCCGCCCATGATCGGGTTGGTGTAGTTGCTTTCGTAGTTGGCGAAATCCTCTGGCGTGTGTGTGCCGCCCAGCGCTTGCAACGAAGCAACCATGTCCTTTGCCACATCGCCTTCATAGAAGCATTCGCGCCCGTCCATGGCGATTTTGCGCAACACCTCGGCCTGCCCCGGCGCGCGGAACAATTGCCCCGGTGTAGGCGCTTTCCCATCCACCAAAAACAAATCGCGGGCGCGGCCAGAGAGGTTGCCCACCGCCTTGGCCCAGTCCGAAGACACGCGGTCGGCCACGGGCACGCCTGCTTCGGCATAGTGGATCGCGGGGGCGAGTGCGGCCTTAAGGCCCAGTTTACCCCAATCCTTGGACAGCCGGCAGAAGGCATCAACCGCGCCGGGCACTGTTACAGCATCGGCAGAATACGGCGCAATCACATCGCCCTTGGCACGCAATTTTTCTGCGTCGATCCCCGCAGGCGCACGGCCTGATCCGTTCAGCGCCACGACCCGGTCTTCGCCCGGCGGTGTCATCAACACAAAGCAATCCCCGCCGATCCCGGTCATCTGCGGCTCGCAGAACCCCAGTAGCACGGCCCCGGCGATAGCGGCGTCCATGGCGTTGCCGCCTGCCTCCATCATCTGCACGGCGACCTTTGCGGCCAATGGATGCGATGTCGCACACATGCCGTTGGTGGCATAGACGGGCGAGCGGCCGGGGATATGAAAATTGCGCATAGGAGTGTCCTTCTTGTGCTGGCAAGAAGAGTAGGCCAAAGCACCGGGCTTGCAATGGCCTTTTGATCAGGGGATCCACACCAAGGATGCTTCAGGATTTGTAGCGGTTTCCGTACATCTTTTCCTGCAGCCCGGTGTACCACGTCTGAAAATCGGCAAAGGGCCAGAACAAAAAGAACGGCACCTGCAAGATACCAAAACCATAGGCGCGCACGGTGGGCAGCGTCCAGCGTTTGCGCACCGGATCGATCAGGCAATAGAGCGCCATGAACTTGGCAAAAGAGCCAATGAGCCGCAGGGCTGAGGACAGCCGCTTATCACTATGAACACGGTGCAAAGACATCAGGTTGCGTACCCGGATGGTGTTGGCCCGAAAGCGTCCGACGTTGCTGTCATTGCCATCGGCATGAAAAAAGCCAGCGTTGGTGGCATGCACCAGCCGCCCCAACCGGGACATCCGATAGGACAGGTCACTGTCATCATGTGGTGCGTAATACTTGAGCATCTCGGACCAACCGACTTGCACGCCAAATTTTCGCCGGAAGGTTGTGCGCCCGCCGTTGATCAAACCGCCTTCGCTGGCACCGGCAGCGCGTATTGGATCTGGTAGAGGGCTTCGGTCGACTGGTGGACCATAGGTTACAAAATGGCCATCAAGCGTAAGGAACTCTTCGAGCCAGTGGCGAAATCTACCGCGTATTGAGAGCGCCTGAGGCGCTGGCGCAGGAGTGGCAACCTCTGTGGATGTTGGGGCGTCGGGATCATAGGGGCCTTCTGTGAATTTCCCTGCCACCATCGCGATCAGGTCGTCCTTGTCGGTCTCGTAGATACCCATCACGATCTCTGCGGCGTCGGGATAAAGATAGATGTCATCGTCCAGAAAGAACACGATGTCCGATGTGGCCGCGCCCAGCGCCTGATTGCGTTGAAACGTGACCGACCGCACCTTTGCTTCTTCATAGACAAGCCGCACGGTTTGCCAGTCCTCTGCAAATTGGCCAAGCACCAGATCGCGGTGTTCCGCCCAATTGTCAGACCCATCAACAACCACAACCTCGGATGGCGGGCGGCTTTGTGACAGCGCAAAGCCGATTGTCTGAGTCAGAAATTGCGGCCGATTGTACGTGGGTATGCATAGCGTCCAATTCAGGCTGCCTTGCGCGCTCTTGTCCGCGGCCGCGGCTACGCCGGATGTTTTGTCATCAAGCATTGGGCGAAGCCATGGAATTTACATCGGTCATTGAAAAGCAACCCAACAAAATACAAGAACTGCCGACGATATTGCGAAGTATTGCGCAAATTGCAACCGATGCAATGCTGCTGCGGAGGATTGCGAAACGATATCCTGCTCTGGGTGAATTTGTATCATCCGACATCTGCATGATGATGACCCACAGGCTTTTCCTTTCCTGCGATCACGCGTAGCCTTCCTCCGAACCAAAAGCGAGGAGCCAGATCATGCGCGACGTCTTTATCACCGGAGCGGCCCGCACGCCTATGGGCGGCTTTCAGGGAATCTTTGCCGATGTTGATGCCCCGTCCCTAGGAGGTGTGGCGATCAAGGCCGCCATGGCCGAAGCCGAGGTTGCAACCGTAGACGAACTATTGATGGGCTGTGTTCTGCCTGCCGGTCAAGGTCAGGCCCCCGCGCGGCAGGCCGGGTTTGCTGCTGGGTTGGATGATACTGTGCCTGCCACCACGCTAAACAAAATGTGCGGTTCTGGCATGAAAGCGGCGATGATGGCTTTTGACCAGATCGCTTTGGGTGCAGCCCAGACCATGGTTGCGGGCGGTATGGAAAGCATGACCAATGCCCCTTATCTGATGCCCAAGATGCGCGCAGGTGCCCGCATTGGACATCAATCCGTGCAGGACAGCATGTTTCTGGATGGGTTGGAAGATGCCTATGACAAGGGCCGGCTGATGGGTACCTTTGCCGAAGATTGTGCAGGGGCGTTCCAGTTCACCCGCGAAGCACAGGATCAATATGCGATTGCTTCGCTGTCGAATGCCTTGGATGCAGAACGCTCTGGCGCCTTCAAGGCCGAGATTGCCCCGGTGACGGTGCATTCCCGCAACGGCGAGGACGTGATTACCTGCGACGAACAGCCCGGCAAGGCACGACCTGAGAAAATTCCGATGCTGAAACCCGCTTTTCGCAAGGATGGGACTGTCACAGCCGCCAACGCCTCTAGCATTTCCGATGGCGCTGCGGCCTTGGTGGTATCAGCGGACAAGTCCAAGGCGCGGGCGCGGATTCTGGGCCACGCCAGCCATGCACAGGCACCCGGTTGGTTCACCACTGCCCCGGTTCCGGCGGCACAGAAACTCTTGACCAAAATCGGCTGGACTGTCGATGACGTAGACCTGTGGGAAGTGAACGAAGCCTTTGCCGTCGTGCCTATGGCCTTCATGCATGAATTAGGCATTGCCCGCGACAAGGTGAATGTGAACGGCGGGGCCTGTGCGCTTGGCCATCCCATCGGTGCTTCGGGCGCGCGGATCATGGTGACGCTGCTGAATGCGCTTGAAACGCGCGGCCTTAAGCGTGGCATCGCTGCGATCTGTATTGGCGGGGGCGAAGGCACGGCCATCGCCATTGAGCGCATCTAATTAGAAGGCGAACGAACGTGATAACGCAAAGCATGATGTGCAACGTGGTCCAATGATGCATGTAAACTACACCGACCTGCACAAAACCGTTGCCGCCCTCACCGCCGGTGAAGATGACGAGGTCGCCCTAATGGCGACCGTCGCCTGCGAAGTGCATCACAGTGACGACCGGTTTGACTGGACCGGATTTTATCGGGTGTCCGGGCCACAGATGCTCAAGATCGGGCCTTATCAGGGCGGGCACGGCTGTCTGACGATCCCTTTTGCCCGTGGCGTATGCGGCGCGGCGGCCCGGACCAGAGAACCGCAACTGGTGCCCGATGTTGATGCATTTCCGGGACATATCGCTTGCGCCAGCAGCACTCGCTCTGAAATGGTATTGCCGGTTTTTGGCAAAGACGGTGCCTTGATCGGTGTCTTTGATATCGACAGCAATCAACCTGACATCTTCACGCAAGACGACGTGGAAGGCCTGCAAGCCATGCTCAAATCGGTCTTTGCGCAAGGCGGGTAACCTGCCTAGAGTGCCTCCAACGTTGACAAAACGTTTTGTGAATGGGAGCGACTCAGTTATATGAAATTTCATGGTATTTTTTCACGAGGCCACAATGCCCGGTAGTCGGGTGACCGTCGCAACCTTGGGTGCTGACATCCGCGCCTTGCGCAAGGCGCGTCGAATGACCTTGATGGATCTCGCCGAAGCGCTGAACCGCTCTGTTGGTTGGCTCAGCCAAGTAGAACGCGACAAGTCACACCCGGCGATTGCCGATCTTGGACGGATGGCCGAGATTCTGGATGTTTCTATCTCCAGTTTTTTGCAGGTGGGTGCCATCCCCGAGGAAGAAGGCATCGTTGTGCGCGCAGGCGCACGTCGCCCGATTGGCAGTCGCACCGAGGGCCTCACCGAAGCGTTGTTGTCGCCTGATCTGACCGATGATTTCGAGGTAATCCACTCGACCTTTGCGCCCGGATCAAAGCTCGATGAACCACTGACGCGCCCAACCCAAGAGGTGTGCTATATCGTCAGCGGCAGCTTTGATATCAAGATTGACGACAAAGCCTTTACAGTCGCGGCCGGTGACAGCTTCCGCCTGCGCGGTGAGCGTTTCAGTTGGAAGAACCCCTACGATACCCCGTGCGAGATCATCTGGGTGATCTCTCCTCCGGTCTACTAGGGGGTGCGATGACGCATCGGGGCCGTTGCGAATGTGGTGCTGTCGCCTTTGAGGTGATCAAGCTGCGTGAAACGGTCACGTTCTGCCATTGCAGCCAGTGTCGGCGGATCAGTGGTCACTACTGGGCCGCAACCCGTGCGGATGTGGCCGATGTGACCTTTACCGCAAAGGACGGTTTGGCCTGGTATCAGTCTTCTGAGGATGCTCGCCGTGGTTTTTGCAAAACCTGCGGATCAAGCCTGTTTTTCCAGCCTGTTGGCGCAAATCATCTAGGCATTGCCGCTGGTTGCCTTGACCTGCCCACTGCGATGACCGCTGCTAAGCATATCTTTACCGCCGATGCAGGCGACTACTACACCATCCCGGATGATGCGCCGCACATCCCTGACTAGAGAAGGCGAACGATATGGCTGATTTCCCGACCACTGCGCGTGTTGTGATTATTGGTGGCGGTGTTGTGGGGGTATCAACCCTCTATCATCTGGCCAAGAAAGGCTGGACCGATTGCGTCTTGCTGGAGAAAAACGAATTGACTGCCGGGTCAACCTGGCATGCCGCAGGCAACTGCCCGTCGTTCAGCACCTCATGGGCGGTGATGAACATGCAGCGCTATTCGCTGAACCTTTATAAAGGGCTCGCCGACGAGGTTGATTATCCGATGAACTACCACGTCACCGGATCAATCCGGCTGGCACATTCCAAAGAGCGCATGCAAGAGTTTGCCCGCGCCATGGGCATGGCAAATTATCAGGGTTTGAACCTGAAGTTGATGACGCCAGATGAAGCCCAAGAGATGTATCCGTTCCTCGAGACGCATGATCTGGAAGGCACACTTTATGACCCCGATGATGGTGACATCGACCCCGCACAGCTGACGCAGGCGCTGGCCAAAGGGGCCCGCCAGATGGGCGCCAAGATCGAGCGGTTTTGTAGTGCGACAGGTGTGACGCAGCACCCCAACGGCACATGGACGGTACATACGGAAAAAGGCGACATCGACTGCGAGAAAGTCGTGAATGCGGGCGGATATTATGCCCAGCGCATTGGCGAATGGTTCAAGCCCTACGGTGGGCGCACCGTGCCAATGGTCACGATGTCCCACCAGTACTTCCTGACCGACGAGATACCCGAGCTGAAGGAATGGTCGGAAAAGAACGGCGGCAAAGTACCTTTGCTGCGCGATGTGGATAGCTCTTACTATCTGCGCCAGGACAAGAACGGGCTGAACCTTGGCCCTTATGAACTGAATTGCAAGGCGCATTGGGTGACGCCGGACGATCCGCAACCCGATGACTTCAGCTTCCAGCTTTACCCCGACGATCTTGAGCGGTTGGAATGGTATATCGAAGACGCCATGGCGCGCGTGCCGCTCCTTGGCACTGCGGGTGTTGGGCGTGTCATCAACGGTCCGATCCCCTATGCCCCCGATGGCCTGCCGCTGGTCGGCCCCATGCCCGGCGTCAAAAATGCCTTTGAGGCCTGCGTCTTTACCTTTGGCATCACCCAAGGCGGTGGCGCGGGCAAGGTTGCGGCCGAATGGATTGTCGATGGTCAGACCGAATGGGACATGTGGGCCATCGATCCGCGCCGCTATACCGATTACACCGATCAGGACTATTGTCACCAGAAAGCTCTGGAAGTTTACGGCCACGAGTATGGCATGCATTTCCCCCACAAGATGTGGCCGGCAGGCCGCGACAAAAAGCTGTCGCCCGTCGATGCCAAGGTTCGGGAACTGGGCGGCCAGATGGGGCCCTATAACGGCTGGGAACGCGCCAACTGGTATGCCAAAGACGGTGACGACACCTCGATCGAAGCGACCGAGACATGGGACCGTAACGGCCCATGGCAGCCGCGTGTGAAAGAGGAATGCGAAGCGGTGCGCGATGGCGTTGGCGTTCTGGACCTGCCCGGCTTCTCGCGGTTCGACCTTTCAGGCGAAGGTGCTGCCGAGTTCTTGCGCACCCGCATTGCAGGTGCATTGCCCAAGGTCGGCCGCATGAACCTTGCATACTTTGCTGATGACCGGGGCCGCATCCTGACCGAGATGTCGGTGATGCGCCATGACGACGATCAGTTCACGCTGATCACCGCTGCCTCTGCGCAATGGCATGATTTTGAGGTGCTCAGTGATTTGCTACCCGAAGGGCTGGTGCTGACGGATCGCACCACAGAATTCTCAACCCTTATCGTGACTGGGCCGAAGGCGCGTGATCTGTTTGCCAGTCTGGGAACCGAGGCCGATCTGTCAACTGGGTGGCTGAGCCATCAATCGGCAAAGGTTGCCGGTCTCGATTGCGCGCTCGCCCGCGTGAGCTTTGCCGGTGAATTGGGTTGGGAAATCCATGCTACCAACGCCAACATGCCCGCGCTTTATGACGCGGTACTGGGTGCCGGTGCTGTGCCATTTGGCATGTTTGCCCTCAACGCGCTGCGTCTTGAGAAAGGCTATCGCGCATGGAAAGGTGATCTGAGCACGGATTATTCGCTGCTTGAAGGTGGTCTGGACCGGTTCATCAAATTCGACAAACCACAGGATTTCCCCGGCAAGGCCGCACTTTTGTCTGAGAAACAGGCAGGCGTGGCCAAACGCTTTGTGACGATAACGTTGGATAATCCCGGCCCCGCGGATGCGCCCTACATGTCCACGATCTGGGTGGGCGATGACGTGGCGGGTGAAACCACTTCTGGCGGTTGGGGGTATCGTACGAATAAATCCATCGCCCTTGGCATGGTCCGCGCAGATGTGGCTGAACCGGGCACCAAGGTCGCCGTTGATATCTATGGTGAGCGTTATAGCGCGACCATTGAAAAAGATCAGCCGCTTTGGGATCCGCAGAACGAACGGATCCGCGCCTGATGCTGACCGCCCCGATGAAAGACCTGATCGCCACGTTCCCCTTGGGGTTCGTGGCCTCAGTGACGTCTGAGGGTGCGCCAGCCGTTTCGCCCAAAGGCACGTTTTTGATCCTCGACGATGAAACGCTGGCCTATGGTGACATCCGCTCTCCGGGCACACGGGCCAATCTTGCGGCCAACCCGGCCGTTGAAGTGAATTTCGTCGATCCATTCAAGCGCAAGGCCGTGCGTGTGACCGGCACGGCCACTATCCATATGAAAGGCGGAGACCAGTTTGCACAACTGCACCCGCGCTGGCCCGAGGTTTTTGGTTCCCTGTCCGCCCGCATCGGCGCGATTGTTGAAATCAAAATCACGGCAGCAAGTGAAATCTGGACGCCGCCGTATGATGATGGCATCACCGAAGACGAGATGATCACGACCTATGTCGCGAAGTTCGGGGCGCTTTATTCATGACAGATATCATTCTTCTCGACGGCGGTATGGGCCAGGAACTGGTCCATCGCGCCGGCGACAACCCGACGCCGCTGTGGTCCACCCAAGTTATGATTAATCACCCCGGCATGGTGGCGGCCGTGCATAACGATTACGTCTCAGCCGGTGCCACGGTGCATACCACCAATACCTATGCCATCCTGCGGGATCGTTTGGAGGGCACCCCGTTTGAAGGGCAATTCGAGGCCCTGCATGCGGCTGCGATCAAAGAAGCCGCGGGCGTTGGCGTTGTTGCAGGGTCACTAGGGCCTTTGGGCGCATCTTACCGTCCTGACCTGATGCCACCACATGACACCGCCGTCGCCATCTACAAGGAGGTCGTCGATCAGCTGGCACCCCATGTGGACGTGCTGATCTGTGAAACGGTGGCCTCTGTTGCCCATGCCCGCGCCATTTTGGAAGCGACGGCCGGAGCGGGCAAACCTGTTTGGCTGGCGCTCACGGTACAGGATGAGGACGGCACGCGCCTGCGGTCAGGCGAGCCAGTGGCAGACGTGCTGCCCCATGCCCGACAGGCCGCTGCGCTACTGGCCAATTGTTCATCACCCGAGGCGATCACGGCTGCGATCGAAGTACTGGCCAAGGGTGATCTGCCTTTTGGTGGCTATGCGAACGGGTTCGTTAAGATTGCCGACGGGTTCCTGACCGACAAACCCACCGTAGATGCACTGACCGCACGTGAGGATCTGGGGCCAGAGGCCTATGCCGTCTTCGCCATGAACTGGATCGCACAAGGCGCCACTATCGTGGGTGGATGTTGCGAGGTCGGGCCCGCGCATATCGCAGAACTGGCCCATCAGATCAGGGCAGCGGGCCACAACATCGTTGCGCCATGACCGACCTGCAGGTATTTGATATCTTCGTTGCCGAAGGATTCGTACTGACAGAGTTTACTGGCATTGTCGAAGTGCTGCGGCTTGCCAACCGGATCAATGGCACACCCGTTTTTGAGTGGCACTACAGGTCTTGGCACGGCGGTCCCATTGCATGCAGCAGCGCCGCTGTGATCGAAACAACTCCACTGCCAAGCCGCCCCGAGGCAGATTATCTGTTTGTGATCGGCAACTCCGATCCCGCCTGCCCGGCACTCTCTATGGGTAACAGTCTGGCCAATTACACCAGCCGTCAGGCGCGGGTTGTCCTGCTTGCCGAGGCTGCTAGCCGCTATATCGCAGAGCACAAAGGCGACCCCCGCAGTCACACCACCCATTGGGAAAACCGCGCCGTGCTGATGGAGAGGCTGGGCCTGTTTGAGACCAAAGCCACGCTGGCCGTAGACGGCGGCGCGATCATCACCTGTGCGGGCATGGGGGCGACATTCGACATCGCATTGTCGATTGCGAGCCAACATATCTCTGCTGCGACGATGATGACCGTCGCCGATGTGCTGCTGCATGAACGGGTCCGGCATTTTAACACCTTGCAACCATTTTCGGGTCGCGAAGTATCATCAACCGGAGACACAGCATTGGACGCCTGTATCGCCCTGATGAAGGACAACATGGAATTCGCCCTGCCCATCACCGAAGTGGCCCAACGCGCCAAGCTGTCCAAACGCTCGCTCGAACGCAAGTTCAACCGTGTACTCAAAACCACGCCCAACGGCTATTATCGTGGGCTGCGCCTGACGAAGGCCAACAATCTGTTGCTCAATACCGACCTGCGCATCAATGAGATCGGGTTGGCCTGCGGCTTTCCCAGTGGCTTTACCACAATCTACCGCCAGGCCTTTGGCATGACGCCAAATGCAGCGCGCAAGAAAGGTCGGCCCAAATAGCAGATTTGCGCCAATAGTGACGCATTCAAATCATTCCCAATCAGACTCAGATGGCACAAGTCTTGTGTTAACTCTCTAAAGGATTTCCAAGTCATGGCTTCTCTCCCATCCCATGCCCGCGTTGTGATTATTGGCGGCGGCGTGATCGGCTGCTCGGTGGCCTATCATCTGGCCAAACTGGGGTGGAAAGACGTGGTGCTGCTGGAGCGAAAACAGCTGACATCCGGCACAACCTGGCATGCCGCCGGTCTGATTGCGCAGCTGCGCGCAACTGCGAATATGACCAAGCTGGCGAAGTACTCTCAAGAACTCTATGGCAATCTTGAGACCGAAACCGGGGTTGCCACCGGGTTCAAGCGATGCGGGTCAATGACAGTGGCCCTGACCGAAGAACGCAAGGAAGAGATTTTCCGCCAAGCCGGTATGGCGCGCGCCTTTGGCGTTGAGGTGGAAGAGATTTCACCCAAAGAGGTCAAGAACCGCTATGAACACCTGAATATCGAAGGGGTAAAGGCAGGGGTCTATCTGCCGCTCGATGGTCAAGGCGATCCGGCCAACATCGCATTGGCCCTGGCCAAGGGCGCAAGGTTGAACGGTGCTGTTGTAGCAGAACGCACCAAAGTCACAGGCATCAACCGCGATGGTCGCCGGGTCAAATCTGTTGATTGGGCGACGGGCGACGATCAGGGCACCATGACCTGTGACATGATCGTGAACTGTGCGGGTATGTGGGGCCACGAAGTAGGGCGCATGGCCGGTGTCAACGTCCCGCTGCATGCCTGCGAGCATTTCTATATCGTGACCGAGGCCATTGCGGGCCTGACCCAGATGCCGGTTCTGCGTGTCCCCGACGAATGTGCCTACTACAAAGAAGATGCAGGAAAAATGCTGCTGGGGGCGTTTGAACCCAACGCCAAGCCCTGGGCGATGAAGGGCATCCCTGACGATTTCGAGTTTGACCAACTGCCCGAGGATTTCGACCACTTTGAGCCGATCCTTGAATCCGCCGTTGACCGTATGCCCATGCTGGCCGAGGCGGGTATCCACACGTTCTTTAACGGGCCAGAGAGCTTTACGCCCGATGATGCTTACCACCTTGGTCTGGCGCCAGAGATGGATAATGTCTGGGTCGCTGCCGGTTTCAATTCTATCGGCATCCAATCCGCCGGTGGCGCTGGCATGGCCCTGTCGCAATGGATGGATGCAGGCGAAAAACCGTTCGATCTGGGCGATGTGGATATCAGCCGGATGCAGCCATTTCAGGGCAACAAGACCTATCTGTTTGAACGGTCCAAGGAAACGCTGGGCCTGCTTTATGCTGACCACTTCCCCTTTCGCCAGAAGGCCACCGCACGCGGTATTCGGCGTACGCCCTTCCACCAGCATTTGTTGGATCAGGGCGCCGTGATGGGCGAAATCGCTGGCTGGGAACGTGCCAACTGGTTTGCCAATGACGGGCAGGCACCGGAGTATGAATACTCTTGGAAGCGTCAGAACTTCTTTGGCAATGTCGCCGCTGAGGTCAACGCGATCCGCACCAATGTCGGCATGTATGACATGTCCTCTTTTGGCAAGATAAGGGTCGAGGGTCGCGATGCGATGGCCTTTCTTAACTACGTGGGCGGCGGCGATTATGACGTGCCTGTAGGCAAGATCGTCTATACCCAGTTTCTAAACAGCAAAGGCGGGATCGAGGCGGATGTGACCGTCACCCGCATTTCAGAGCTGTGTTATCTGGTGGTCACCCCTGCGGCGACGCGTCTAGCCGATCAGGTCTGGATGCAGCGCCATGTCGGCGACTTCAACGTCGTCATCACCGATGTGACCGCAGGCGAAGGTGTCCTGGCCGTGATGGGCCCTAACAGCCGCAAACTGCTACAGGCCGTTTCACCCGCTGATTTCAGCAATGACGTGAACCCTTTCGGCACTGCGCAAGAGATCGAGATCGGCATGGGGATGGCCCGCGTCCACCGTGTGACTTACGTAGGTGAACTGGGTTGGGAGATTTACATCTCTGCCGACATGGCGGGCCATGTGTTCGAAACTTTGCATGAGGCAGGTCAGGACATGGGGCTCAAACTCTGCGGGATGCATATGATGGATGCCGCACGGATGGAAAAAGGGTTCCGCCACTTTGGTCATGATATCACGTCAGAAGATCATGTGCTGGAAGCGGGGCTTGGCTTTGCCGTCAAAACCGACAAGCCCGCGTTCATTGGCCGGGATGCGGTGCTGCGTAAACGCCAAGAGGGCCTTCAACGACGTCTGGTGCAGTTCAAACTGACCGACCCAGAGCCGCTGTTGTATCACAATGAACCGATTGTCCGGGACGGGCAGACGGTTGGCTATCTGTCATCCGGGGGTTATGGCCACCACGTTGGGGCCGCCATCGGCATGGGCTATGTGCCTTGCGAAGGCGAAAGCGTGGCAGACATGCTGGCCAGTGACTATGAGATCGACGTCATGGGCACGCGGGTGAAGGCTGAAGCGCAAACCAAACCATTTTATGACCCCAAAAGTGAGCGCGTGAAGGTCTAAGGCCCACGGTCCCAAAACATGCGGCCGGGTGGTCTGTGAGGCTAATGGTATGACTGCACCTCGTAAATATCGTTTTCACAAGGCAACACTGGGCGATCTCGTCTCGTTCAAAGGTGCTCCTGCTATTGCGACGGGCCTGTTGCAACCAAGTTAAAATGTCACTGGTTGTGCAAAGCAGGAATGTCACCAAAGAGTGGGACGGTAGCAAAGCCTGACAGGGCGGAGACCTCACATATCGCAACTCTGGCTGGCTTTGCGGCTTTTGTGGTAACGCTCGATCCATTCTTCAGCCTGGCTTTGAGAAATTCCGAGATTCCTGCTCAGCTTCAAGGCAAATGAACAGTCTGTCCTTGTTGGCCGTATCCTGCAGAGCACTGCTACATGCCGCATTCTTGCGTCTGGATAATCGTCAAAGAATGCGCCAAATTCGTGAAGCTCCATACCCCAGTGAACTCTAAGAGCCTTTCGGATGTACATCTCATCGTGGCCGTCATCTTCCAAACGCTTGCAGTATGAATGGCGGGTTTCCGTGTCAGTGGGATATAGAAATCTGTAGTTAGGCGATGTCATATAATTACCTTGATATCTGAAGCTTCCGGTTGCAATGCAGCTTTGTCAGCCTCGGCTTGGCGTTCCAGCCGTTTCTTCTCGTAGTATCCTTCCATCTTTGACGGAGCGCCGGGAGGACGACGCACAGTCTTTTTATACCCATTTTTTGCACTGACAGGTTTGACCCTTGGCTTTGGTGCAGCCTTGTCCTGTTCTTGCTTAATATGAGCCAGCACGGCACCAAGGCACTTGTTCTCGGTTATGGCTGCATGGGTGATCCGCCGTTCTGGGTTGAGGATTACAAGGGGAAAGCATCCCATGTCTGCTCTCGCTGCCTGTTATCGTTGGCGAGGAGAGTGACATGCCTGAATTACACATGGGTGACATTTTAGCTTTGCTGCTAAACGGGCCCAATCCGGACAATGCGCGTGCAATCGCTGTCTACAAGGAACTGGGTTTCGTACCTGCTGGGCCGCCGCAGAACACACAATGGGCCTTAATCTTGCCCATGATCACCAAGGCCTGAACAGTAGCGGCAGTAGCTTTCGCGCTACTGCCATTCCCGCATTTCAACCCTATTCATCCACCATCTCTGTCGGCCCCAATGCATTCAATCCTTTCAGGATATCAATCGCATATGCCAGCTGATAGTCATCCTCACGCAGTGCCGCTGCTGTCTCAGCTCGCGCGCGGTCTTCTTCGATCTGGCGGATTTCATCCTCGGTCAGGCTGTCGTTCTCCAGCGATCCACGCAGCCCTGCCTCTGAACGCTGGGTCCGCTCTTCGGTGTCAGCTTCTTCATCAACGCGCGCAATCGGCTGCTCTACGATAATATCGGGGGAAATACCAAGCGACTGGATCGACCGACCGGACGGCGTGTAGTACCGCGCTGTGGTCAAGCGCATCGCACCGCTGCCTTGCAGTGGAACAACCGTTTGTACAGAGCCTTTGCCAAAGGAATTTGTGCCCACGACGATGGCGCGGCGATGATCCTGCAAGGCGCCCGCCACAATCTCAGAGGCCGAGGCCGAACCGCCGTTGATCAGCACCACGATGGGTTTACCCATGGCCAGATCACCGGGTGTCGCGTTGAAGCGGTCACCGTCAGAGGCTTCGCGTCCACGGGTCGAGACAATCTCGCCTGCATCAAGGAAAGCATCCGAGACATAGACCGCCTGGCTCAGCAGGCCGCCGGGGTTGTTACGCAGGTCCAATACGATGCCGTCGATATTGTCGAGGCCGCCTGCGTCTTCGATCTGCTGATCCATCCCGTCGCGCAGGTTCGGGAACGTTTGTTCATTGAATGTGGTCACACGCAGCACCACCGCGTTGCCTTCGGTCCGCGTGCGCACAGCCGTCAGTTTGATGGTGTCGCGGATGATCGAGACGTCAAATGGTTCAACCTCGCCTTCGCGCACGATGGTGATGATGATCTCGGACCCGACAGGCCCGCGCATCATCTCAACCGCTTCGTTCAGGGTCAGGCCCAACACGCTTTCGCCATCCACGCCGGTGATAAAGTCACCGGCCAAAACGCCCGCTGCATCCGCAGGCGTGCCATCCATGGGCGAGACGACCTTGACCCAGCCCTCTTCCTGCGTGACCTCAATTCCCAGACCGCCGAATTCGCCTGACGTGCTGACACGCATCTTGGCGGCGGCATCCGGCGACAAATAGCTGGAATGCGGATCAAGCGATGTGAGCATGCCGTTGATTGCGGCCTCGATCAGGGCTGCATCATCGACTTCTTCCACATAACTTGCGCGGATCCGTTCAAAGATATCGCCAAAAAGATCAAGCTGTTCGTAGACGCTGCTATTCGAGGACGCTTCTTGCGCCAGCAGTGGACCCGCAACTTGCGTTGTCGCCACAAGCCCAAGTGCAGCGCCACCTGCGGCGGCCATAATCAACTTTTTCATCTTATTATCCTATCCTATTCCAACGCGAACCACGCGTCAGGATTTACCGGAGTTTGCCCTTCTCGCACTTCGAGATAAAGGGCCTGTGCGCCCTGACCACTCACTACATCCAGATTTTCGGTCAAAATCCCGTCATTGTACCCCGTCGGCGCGCCCAAAAGGCCCACGGGAGCGCCTGCTGGCAGCACCTGCCCGGCGGTGCCAAAAATTTCTGCAATGCCTGCCATTACAAATAAAACGTCAGCGGCAGGTTCCAGAATGACGACGTTGCCATAGTCCAAAAGCGGCCCTTGAAACAGAATCGTGGCAGGCACCGGCGTGGTGACAAGCGCCCGTGGGGCCGCGGCCAGACGGACACCTTTGCGCCCGCTGCCATCATCGGGCAACACGATCCCGTCAACCGGCAGTGCCAAATTGCCTTGTGCCGTGAGCACTGTGGTTTCATCGGGGCGCGCGGCTGCGACCCCATCGGCGAAGGTGCCAAGGGTCTCTGCGCTGGCCACGAGCAGCGCCGTTTGCACAGGATCATCCTCGAACCTTGCTGGTAGGTCAGTCCGTGCTGACACCGCCTGCCCCAGTGCTGCCCGCGCGGTTTGCGCGCCTTGCAGACCATCGGCCAGCGTTTGCGCAGCCTGTTGTTGGGCAACGCCCAAGCTGCGCGCCTCTTCCAGAAGCCCGGTCAGTTCGATCACTTCTGCCTTGATCGCGGGGGTCACATCGGCCACCAGCATTCCAGCTCGTGCATTGCTCAGCGGTCCTTGCGGGTGTGCTTGCTGTACGGGCTGCGGTGTATTGCTGATCGCCGAAAGCACGCCCAAAAGCTGGGCCAATTCCGCCTGCCGGCTGGTCAGATCATCGGCCAAGACCGCCGCGCGTAATGCGATGTCGCGTTGCCCTTCACGCATTGCAGCCAGCCCCGTCTCATAGGCCTGCACGGTCTGTGTCAGTGCAGCGATACGGTCACGGGCGCCTTCGGCTGCTTCCAATTGGTCACGCGCGCTTGCAAGTGCTGTCGCAGCATCCTGCGCGGATTGCTGGCCCAGTGCGGGACTGGCCAAACACAACAAGAGAACAGCACTGCGGATCATTTGACGATCAGACTCCGCCCGGTCATCTCAAGTGGCAGCTCCAACCCCATCAAATCAAGGACCGTCGGGGCCAGATCCGCCAACCGCCCGTCGCGCAATCGGGCGCCTTCGGGCCCGCCAACAAGCGCCACCGGCACCGGGTTTGTCGTATGCGCCGTATGTGGTCCACCGGTTGCAGGATCGATCATTGTTTCACAGTTGCCGTGGTCGGCGGTGACGATCATCGTGCCCCCAGCGGCCCTCAATGCCGACAGCACCTGCCCCAGCCCGGCATCCACCGCTTCGCAAGCGTTGATCGCCGCCCCTAGATCGCCGGTATGGCCCACCATGTCGGGGTTTGCATAGTTGGTAACGATCAGATCATAGCCATCTTCTATGGCTTTGACGAAAGCCGCCGTGACCTCACCCGAAGACATCTCTGGTTGCAAATCATAGGTCGCCACATTGGGCGATTTCGGCATATGGCGGTCCTCGCCCTTTTCCGGCGTTTCGATGCCGCCGTTCAGAAAGAACGTCACATGGGGGTATTTCTCGGTTTCGGCCAGGCGGAACTGGCGTAGATCATGTTTGGCGACCCAAGCGCCCAAGGTGTTTTGGATATCGCGCTTGGGAAAGACCGTGTCGAACCAGCCATCGTGGTTATCCGAATAGCTGACCATGCCGAGCAGGGCAGCAAGTTGCGGTTGGTTGCGATCAAATCCAGTAAAATCAGGATCAGCAATCGCCGCGAGGATTTCGCGGGCGCGATCAGAACGGAAGTTGAGACAGAAAAACCCGTCGCCCTCTGCAACACCTGCGTAGTCACCGATGCTTGTGGCAGGAATGAATTCATCCGTTTTGCCATTGTCATAGGCCGCCTGAATAGCCGCTGCCGGGTCAGCGGCGACGTCGCCCTGCCCGTTGATCATCGCGTCATAAGCCGTCTGGACCCGCTCCCAACGGTTATCGCGATCCATGGCAAAGTAACGGCCAATGACCGTGACGATCCGGGCGTTCTCTGGCAAGCCGTCTTGCAACTGCGCCATGAAACCCAGCGCCGAGGATGGCGCCACATCACGCCCGTCGGTAACTGCGTGAATGGCCACCGGCACACCCGCACCCGTGATCGCCTTGGCCGCTGCGATAATATGCGCCACATGCCCATGCACACCGCCATCGGACACAACGCCCATCAAATGCGCGGTGCCGCCGTTGTCTTTCATCTTGGCAATGAATGCGGTCAGCGCGTTCGCGTCAAAGAAGGAACCGTCTTCGATCGCCAGTTCAATCTGACCCAAATCCATCGCCACAACCCGGCCCGCGCCAATATTGGTATGACCCACCTCGGAATTGCCCATCTGGCCCGACGGCAAACCCGCATCATTGCCATGGGTCAAAAGCTGCGCGTGGGGGCCTTGCATGATGGCGTCGAAATTTGGGGTCTTGGCCTGTTTGGGGGCGTTGCCTTCAACAGCGTCACGCAGGCCCCAACCGTCAAGAATGCAAAGAACAACGGGTTTGGGTGCAGGCATCGGACGCTCCATCAAAGTTTAGCGGTGGTTTAGCCTATCCTTGCGCGGGTCGGAATAGCTAAGCGCGGTGATACGGCCCGCCGGCAAGAATAGACGCGGCGCGATAAAGCTGTTCGGCCAGCATCACGCGGACGAGCATATGAGGCCAGACCATCTTGCCAAAACTGAGACTGGCATCGGCGCGGGCGCGCAAGGCGGGATCGATCCCATCAGCCCCGCCAATGACAAAGCTCACATCCTGCCGCCCCTGATCGCGCCAAGTGCCGAGCAATCGGGCAAATTCAGGTGAGCTCATGACCTTACCACGTTCATCCATCGTGCAAATCAACGCACCATCAGGCACGGCACGTTCCAGCAACGCGCCCTCAGCGGTCATGCCACCGCCCTTCTTGTCTTCGACTTCGATCAATTGCGCAGGGCCAAGGGCCAGGGCCCGCCCGGTCCGGTCGAACCGGGTGAGGTAGTCGTCGTAAAGGTCGCGCTCGGGCCCTTTGCGCAAACGGCCCACAGCGCAAATCTGGACGCGCATCAGACGGCGGTCGCCGCTCCGGGCTGCCACATCTTTTCAAGCTGATAAAACTCGCGCACTTCCGGCCGGAAGATATGCACGATGATATCGCCTGTATCGATCAGCACCCAATCGCCGGTGTCCTTGCCTTCCGTCTTGGAGATGATCCCGAATTCCTGCTTGATCCGGTCGGCCAACTTTTCAGCCATTGCCGTCACCTGACGGGTCGAACGACCCGAAGCGATGACCATATAGTCACCGATCTCGGACTTACCACGCAGATCAATCTGCACGATATCTTCGCCTTTGTCGTCATCAAGAGATTTGAGGACAGCCGCCAGAAGACCGTCGCTGGTTACAGTTTGCGAAGCACTCATTGCCGATGCGCTCGCGTTGGCTGATGTATCAGCCGATGTAGAAAGAGACAGTTCATCGTCCTCCTTAATACACGTCGTGATGGCCCCGACGCCGGGCATATTCAAAAAGTAGCAACGCCCGACGTATTTTTCAACATGCTTACGGGCAGACGCCCATCTCGCTGATTTCAGCAGCACTTGCAACCGCAGACAGCGGGCCACCCCGGACAAGCGGCAAGAATGCACCGTTCTCCTCTAACCGCAATCCAACGCTGACCCGCGCATCGGGGGTCGGGCCATCGCCAATCAGGCACGGAGTAAGAGTAAGACCTATGGACCCACTGGCCGCGGCGTCATTCTCTACTTTCCACGCACGCGCAGTCGCTTGTAGTGCGCGCAGTGCCGGAAGATCGTCTTCGGCGATCCGAAAAACATCGCCTTTGCGTTCGAGACTGTAGCTACCCGATTGCGCTTCGCCGGTGTCAGATCGGGCCACAGCGAACGTCAATTGCGCCGTGTCCGGCAGCACATCGATGCCTGCTGGCAACGTCAAATCTAGTGCAAAGCCTGCCGGATCGGCGGTTGTTGGTGACAGCCCGTTCAGACGCAACACGGTGGATGGCACGATGCTTGCGCAAGCGGATAGGACAATGAAGGTGAGAAATGAAAGTCGCATAAGAATCTCCTTTGACAAGATATACTTATTGTTTTACGATAAATTATAGAAATGAAAAGGTGCAAAATGTCACAACTGACTCGCGTTTCGAAATGGGCCGCTGTTTTGCGCGGCATCACGATTGCCGCCATGGTGATCTTACCCCTGACTATCGTTGGCGGGTTGTTCAACACGCCATTAGTGCCAGAGGCTTTGAACGGCACGCTTGACGGTGCGCCGGTGTCACCGGACGCCACGCGCGGGCAGTTAATGACGGTTGTTGCCCTCAATCTGATCGCGCCGTTGATCCTGCTTTTGACGCTGAACGAGATGCGCAAGCTGTTTGGAGCCTATGTTGAGGGGCAGGTATTAACCGAAAACAGTGCGCGCGTGATTCTGCGGATTGGTCAGGGCTTTCTGGCTTTGGCGGTTGTTCCCTTTATCCTGCGCCCCATCCAGACCGTGCTGCTGACCCTCGCCAATCCACCGGGCGAGCGCAGCTTGGCCATTGGACTGGACAGCGACATGATCTTTTTCGCCCTTTCTGGCGGTTTGATCATGGTGATCGGTTGGGCGATGCGCGAGGCTTCTGACGTGGCCGCCGAAAACAAGTCATTCGTATGAACGATATGGAAATCATCGTCCGTTTGGACGTCATGTTGGCCCTGCGCAAAATGAGGTCGCGTGATTTGGCACAGGCCGTGGGCATCACAGAGCAAAACATCAGCCTGCTGAAATCAGGCAAGGTGAAAGGGGTCAGGTTCGAAACACTGGCCCGGATTTGCGCCGTGCTAGAGTGTCAGCCGGGGGATTTGCTAGAGGCCGTCACACCAGCCGAGGATGCAGATTTCACTGCCGTGGGTCGATAAACGCCTTCCCGTCAGGTTGCGCCAGCACCGTTGGCAGATCTGTCATCGCCTGTGACAATTGAACAATCCCGGACACATCGGTTTTCCAGGTGCCCGACACGAACCGTTCCTGAATTTCCATGAACGCCTGCGGGATGCGTGCCGGATCAACCTGTTTCATCCAGCGCGTCAACCAGAACCCTTCGATCTGCTTGCCGCGAAAGATCATCTGGCCCAGTTCCTTGAGCGCAGGCGGTTCCGTCGACAGCTTTCCATAGTTCACCCAGCGCGCATGGCTTGGCATGGCAAAGAACAGATCGGCGGTGAATTGATCACCCACCGCATCCAAAAGAACGCGCGGCTTGAGGGTTTTGAAGATCGCTTGGGCTGCACCCAACGGGTCCAACTCGCCCGTCACGATGACCTCTGCCGCGCCCAGTTCCTTTAAGGCCGCTGCCTGTTCGGGCCGCCGCACCACGGCAATGGGTTTCACGCCACGGTCGCGGCCTAGCGCAATCAGCAGCTTGCCCAGTTGCGACCCGGCGGCGTTCAGCACAAAGCTATCGGCGCCGCCGTCCTTGACCAAGTCAAACATCGCGATGGCCGTCAGCGGGTTGACCAATTGTCCCGCTGCATCAACTTCGGCCAAATCGGGGCGGCAGGGCACCAAAGTGCTGGCATCGGTCAGCGCGTATTCCGCCCATGCGCCAGAGGCTGTCGCAAAAAAGCTGACGCGCTGGCCTTTCAGCGGTGTGTCACCAGCGACTACCGTGCCCACACCTTCAAATCCGGCGGGTGTGCCCTTGATCCGCGGCTGGCCATATTCGCCTTTGATAAAGTGAATGTCAGATGGGTTCACCGCCGCCAGATCCACTTTGATCAATGCCTGCCCATCACCGGGCGTCGGCACCGCCACTTCGTCCTGCGCCAGAAATGGCGCGAGGTCGGTGATGTTTGGCCCGGTCTGCGTCCGGGAATAGCCATCGTGCAACTGGATCAGTGCCTTCATCTGAGATGGCAATGTCATCGCAAGCTCCTATAGATCAAAGGTCGCAAAAACCGGTGCATGATCGCTGGGTTTTTCCCAACCACGTGCGTCGCGCATCACACGGCTGGAGTGCGCGGCATTCTTGATATCGGGCGTGGCCCAAATGTGATCAAGACGGCGGCCCTTGTCAGCGGCGTCCCAATCCTTGGCGCGGTAAGACCACCAGCTATAGAGCTTGCCTTCGGTGATATCGTTCCGGGTCACGTCAGACCAACCGCCCGCGTCCATGACATCGGCAAAGTGTTCGACCTCAACGGGCGTGTGGCTGACGACCTTGAGCAGCTTTTTGTGGTCCCACACATCATCCTCGCGGGGGGCGATATTCAGATCACCAACAAGGATGGATTTTTCAGGTTTCGCCGCGTGATAGGCATCGCGCATATCGGTCAGGTAGTCGAGCTTGTTGCCAAACTTTTCGTTTACTTCCCGATCCGCCACGTCACCGCCAGCAGGCACATAGTGGTTGTGGATCGTCACCCCGTTTTCCAACTTGCCCGCGATATGGCGGGCATGGCCGAGCTGTGCGTAATCCTCTGCACCAGCCTCAACCATGGGCAGCTTGGAAAAGATCGCAACACCGTTGTAACCCTTCTGCCCACGCGCCACCATGTGGGTGTAGCCCAAGCCTTGAAACTGCTCCAACGGGATCTTGTCCACGGGGCTTTTGCATTCCTGCAGGCAAAGCACGTCAGGCGTTTCTTCACGCATCAGCCGCGCGACGATATCCTCGCGCAGACGGACAGAGTTGATGTTCCAAGTGGCAAGGGTAAAGGGCATGGGTTGGCTCTCCGGGCTGAGGTGCAGGTGTCATATGTGACGTTTGCGGAAGCAATGATCAACCGTCAGCGCAGAAAACCGGAATAATGCAGCAGGCCCCAGGGCATCAGCGCGGCTTCCAGTTTTTGCCAAAGGCGCAAGCCTTCCTGAGGGGTCTGTTTCGCCGCTGCGATAACATCATTGACCGTCGTTTTTCCATCAACGGCGGCAAGCAAGCCCGCGGCCTTGGGTGGGATCGTTACATCGATCTCTTCTGCGCCGACCCGCAGCTTGGGCAGGTTTTTGGCGGCAACAGCCTGCGCCATTTTCTGGACGTCAGCACCGTTCAGATGCGGAATGCGCGCCATCATGTTCAATTCGGCCGGTGGCGGATCGCCTTTCCGGCGGGCATAGCCCACATGGGTTTTGATGGTGCCGCGGAGCTTTTCTGCTGTCGCCATCTGTGTCAGCGCGTCCATGTCAGCGGGCACATCAGCAAACTGCGCTAAATCGTAGCGGCCCGGTTGTGCAAAACTAGCCAGCTTCCACCCGGTTGCCGTCAAAGCATCGGCCCATGCCCGCACTGTGAACGCCCGATCTTGCGAATGCACCAGCAGGTCATAGAAACCCGCTTCGGATTGTTTGTGGTCGCCAAGGTTGGGGTTGCGGTTCAGCGGATGCGCAGCAGGGAGCTTGGCAAAGGTCGCTTTGGCATGCTTGAGCTGCGATTTTGGCGGCAGATGCCCGTAAAGCCGGTTGAAGGCTGCCTGCAATGGATAGACCCCTGACCTGCCATAGGGTGCGTAAACCATGAACCCCAATCCACCGCCGGGGGTCAGTGCATTATGCAAGGCGGCTAGGCCGGCCTCGGGGTCAGGCAGATGGTGCAGGACCCCGCAACAGTCAATGTAGTCAAAGGGTCCAAAGGCCGCCGCATTCAAAAGCGAGCCGGTTTCGAACTGCACATTGGGCAGGCCGCGCATTTTGATCCGCGCTTCGGCAATCTTGCGCGAGGCAGAAGACAGATCGAGATAGGTGATCTGGTAAGGCTTGCCCGCCGCATGCAAAAGCTGCGCCAGTTGCACCAAACCATCGCCGGTACCACCGCCCGCGACCAGCACGCGCAAAGTTTGTGACCAGTCGCGCTGCCCGTTCCACAGGCAATGGTCCATTTCCACCGGCAATGAGGGCGAGCCTTTGATCAGCCGCTTGGCCTCATCCTTGGGATCACGGGCGGGATAGGGAAAGGCCTCATATTGGTCGCGCACATCATTCATGATGTTACACCAGCGTTGCCGCGGGGCGTATCCGGCCCGTAACCGTCCCACGCCAGTTTTTGACCGCTGGCTGCATCCGGGCGATGGCCGCAGGGTGCGCCGCATCCAGCACGCCAAGTTTCACAAGGATTGCTGCGATTGCGGCTTCGCTCGCGCGGGTGGCCCCGTCACGGATCTTGAGCGCCACGCCAAGGCGCATTTCAGGAATAATGGCGGCAAAGACACCCTCGGCCCCGGTTTTGATCGCAACCTTATGGTCCATCGCACGCATCAGATCAGTACAAGCACGGGTTTCGCCTGCCACCAGTTCGGGAAAGGTGGCCATGGCTTGGGTCAGCTTTACCGCCGCCTGACTGCGCCTGTCGGACCGGTCGCCGGCACTGGCAAAAAACGCCATGGCGCGGGCCAGACCATGCACGGTGCAGGCATGATTGGGGGCAGAGCAGCCGTCGATCCCAAACATCGGGCTGGTTTCCTCGGTCACCTCTTCAAAGGCAGCTTTGCAGGCCTGTTGCACAGGGTGGTCAATCAATTCGTAGTCTGGCCCAGCCCCAAGATGTTTGGTGAGGGTCAGAAATCCTGCGTGTTTGCCAGAGCAGTTATTGTGTATTTGACAGGGTTCTGCGTGGGCACGGATCAGCCCCTTGCGGGCGGGTTTGTCACTGGGCATTTGCGGCCCGCAGCGAAAGGCATCATCGGTCAGGCTGAGGTCCTCCAGCCAGGCCTTCACCCGGTCGGTATGAATGGCCGCACCCTGGTGTGAAGCACAGGCCAGCGCAAGCTGCTCATCGGTCAAATGTGCGCCAGCGCCACTTTCCAATAGCGGCAGCGCTTGCACCATTTTGCATGACGATCTTGGATAGATCACTTTGGCCGGGTCGCCCCATGCCTGCACAATCTGGCCTGTGTCGTCGCACACAACTGCGTGACCTTGATGCACACACTCAAGCAGGTCACCGCGCCAAACTTCGACCAGATCAACGGAATTTGCCATGTTTTTGCCTCTTGAACTGTGTATAGAGCCGCCAATAGCCTGAGGTTTTAAGGGGCTTTCCCCTGCTGGCGATTTTTTGCTAAGCTTCACGCTATCGAGTTGAACACAGTCTCGCCAGTCGAAAAGGTGCCGTCAGATGCATCACAGCTGGGTAGAGACATCCAGAGGCACGGACAGCGTTGGAGGCTGTAGGAGATGATTTTGAATTTTTCACGTATGGTGGGCGTGGCCGCAGCACTTTTTGTTGCGGGCAGTGCAAGCGCGCAGGAAGAAAGCGAAAACCGCGTTGCGGCGAATACCGATTGGAGCGTTTTTGTTGAAAGCGATCCGAACGAATGCTGGGCGGTCTCGGCACCTAAGGAAACACTGAACACACGTGACGGCACTGCTGTTGACGTGCGCCGGGGCGATATCCGCCTGATCGTGTTCTATCGCCCTTCCGAAGATGTGAACGGTCAGGTGATGTTCACCGGTGGCTATCCTTTCGCCGACGGATCCACCGTGAGCGTGCAGGTGGGCGACACCACGTTCCAGATGTTCACCCAAGGCGAAACAGCCTGGCCTGCAACGCCTGACGATGACGCAAAATTCGTGGCCGCGATGAAGCGTGGGGCCAATGCAGTGCTGACCGCACGCTCCGGTCGGGGCACACAGACGCAGGACACATTCAGCCTGCTTGGGTTTACCGCCGCTGTGGATGAAGCCGCCAATCGCTGCTCAGGCTAAAGGCCTTACTATACTTCCCTCGAAGGCGGCTTTCTTGTGAAAGCCGCCTTCTTTGCTTATATGCCGGGGCAATCCCAGATTGAGAGTTAACCCATGGACGCCAAGGCCCCGATCACCCAAGACGTGCTGACCATCCCGCGCAAGGCGCCCGAAGGGCCGCAGAACCTGATTGGTCTGTCACGTGATCAAATGCGCGACGCGCTGATTGCGGCTGGCACGTCCGAAAAACAGGCCAAGATGCGAGTGGGTCAGATCTGGCAATGGATTTACCACTGGGGCCTGCGCGATTTTGAACAGATGACCAATCTGTCCAAAGAATATCGCGCCATGCTGGCCGAGACCTTTGTCATTGAATTGCCCGAGGTTGTGACCCGCCAGATATCCGACGATGGCACCCGCAAATATCTGGTGCGCATCGCAGGCGGTCATGAGGTTGAGGTTGTCTATATCCCAGAGACGGATCGCGGCACGCTTTGCATTTCCTCGCAGGTGGGTTGCACGCTGACCTGTTCGTTCTGCCATACGGGCACACAGAAATTGGTGCGTAACCTGACCGCCGCTGAAATTGTTGGTCAGGTCATGGTGGCACGCGACGATCTGGAAGAATGGCCTGTCCCCGGAGCACCCAGAGTTGAGGCGCGCCTGCTCTCTAACATTGTGCTGATGGGCATGGGTGAGCCGCTTTATAACTTCGACAACGTCCGCGATGCGATGAAAATTGCGATGGACCCCGAGGGGATTTCCCTGTCGCGCCGTCGTATCACCCTGTCCACATCCGGCGTCGTGCCAGAGATTGCCCGCACAGCCGCCGAAATAGGCTGCCAGTTGGCGATTTCCTTCCATGCGACCACAGATGAAGTCCGTGACCGCCTGGTGCCAATCAACAAGCGTTGGCCCCTTGCCGATCTGCTGGATGCGCTGCGTGCCTATCCCAAAGTGTCAAACTCCGAGCGGATTACATTTGAATATGTGATGCTAGACGGCGTGAATGACAGTGATGCGGATGCCCGCCGTCTGATCAAGCTGATTGACGGCATTCCCGCCAAGATCAACCTGATCCCGTTCAACGAATGGCCCGGCGCGCCTTACAAACGCTCGTCGAACAACCGTATCCGTGCCTTTGCCGATATCATCTACAACGCGGGCTATGCCTCGCCCGTCCGCAAACCACGGGGTGAAGATATCATGGCAGCCTGTGGTCAGTTGAAATCTGCAACCGAGCGGGCACGCAAGTCAAAGGCGCAAATCGCGCAAGAGACCGGGCTTTAGCAAAACGTTGACCTTGGCTCTGCAAGGCTAAGGTACGGGGAAAATCTATAACGATTTAGATTGACCTCGCAAGTGAAGTTGGCGACTGTCTGGAAAAGCGACCTGCCACTCCCCCAAGGCTTTGTCGTTGGACGTTCTTTGCTGCATCGCCAACCACCTGCAGGACCGAAAAACCGCCCTTTCGCGTCAGATCAAGGGAGAGACTTTCAAAATGCCGCCGCGTAAGTCACCCGCTCCCGCAACGCCTCCGCCCGGCGCAAAGCCGACGCTGAAGACGATTGCACGGTTGAGCGGTCTGGCCGTCCCGACAGTGTCACGTGCGCTGAACGATGCCCCCGACATTGGCAGCGAAACCAAAAAACTGATCCGCAAGATTGCCAATGAAATCGGCTATGTTCCAAACCGCGCGGGCGTCCGTTTGCGCACCGGGCGCACCAATGTCATCAGCCTAGTGATGTCAACCGAACATGACCTGATGAGCCACACCGCCCGGCTAATCGCTTCGGTCGCGGGCGGGTTGCGCGATACGCCATATCACTTGGTCGTCACGCCGTTCTTTCCCGATCAAGACCCGATGGATCCAGTGCGCAACATTGTTGAAACGGGGTCGGCGGACGCCATCATCATGAACCAGATCAAGCCCGAGGATCCGCGCGTCGCTTATCTGATGAAGCGGGGCTTTCCGTTTGCCACCCACGGGCGCAGTGATTGGGCTGAAAGTCATGCGTATTACGACTACGACAACCTTGCTTTTGGTCGTGTTGCTGTCAAACAATTGGCCGCGCGAGGCCGCAAAGAGATTTTTGTCATCGCCCCGCCCTCCGGCCACGCCTATGCGCATCATATGATCGCGGGCATTCAGGCCAGTCGCAAGGAGCACGGCGTCAACGTCACCTTGGCCGAAGGTATCTCCAGCGACACGCCCATCGCCGAAGCGGTGCATATTCTGCGCGAAACCCTTGCGATCCGGCCTGACATTGATGCCATCGTTACCGCCTCTACATCTTCGGCCTTGGCTGCGGTTGCCGCCCTTGAACAGCATGGCGCGCAGGTAGGCCAGCAGATTGACATCTTCGCCAAAGAGGCGGTGCCGTTCCTGAATCTCTTCCGCGCTGACATCCTGACGATCTCTGAACAGGTCAACGCAGCGGGTGATTTTCTGGCCAAAGCGGCAATTCAGGCGATCCACAAACCAGATGAGCCGCCGATGCAGGGGCTGGAAGTTCCGTCAGACGAAACGTTGTAGGGCGGTGATGATATCGGCCACAGGTTGATCAATTGACGCAGTTGCAGTTGGGTGCTCCGGCACTTCAAGCGTAGCAAACTGGCTTTCTAGCAGTGACGTCGGCATATAGTGATCCGTGCGCCTGGCAACCCTCTCTGCGACGACGTTGCGCGGTGCATCCAAATACATGACCTTCAACTCAGGAATCGCCGCATGCAGATGGTCGCGATAGCTTTTGCGCAAAGCAGAGCAGGCAAAAACCGTGGGCGTATCGCGGCGTGACACGTCCACGGCTTGTGACAGCGCATCCAACCAAGGCCAGCGCATCTCGTCGGTCAGTGGTCGGCCCGCCGCCATATGTGCGACATTGCTTTGCGGATGATAATCGTCCCCATCCAAAAAGACCCCACCTAGCGCATCCGCCAGTCCCGCACCAACCGTTGACTTTCCGCAGCCCGACACGCCCATCACCATGATCGCTGCATGCATCTTAACGTCCGGGGATCACGCCACGTTTTTCGCCTTTGCCTTCCCAGCTATCGAGGGCGATAATCGCCTCTTCTGCGGTGTCAACAAAGCGGAACAGCTTCAGATCATCTGCCGAGATCGTGCCAGCGTCTGACAGCGCGTCCCAGTTGATGATCTTCTCCCAGAACGCCCGCCCAAACAGCAGGAACGGCACTTGCTCCATCCGTCCAGTTTGGATCAGCGTCAGCGCCTCAAACATTTCGTCCAATGTCCCAAAGCCACCGGGAAAAACGCAGACTGCTGAGGCCCGCATCAGGAAATGCATCTTGCGGATCGCGAAATAGTGGAAATTAAAGCATAGCTCTGGCGTGACATAGGGGTTGGGGGCCTGCTCGTGCGGCAGCACGATGTTCAAGCCAATCGACCGCCCACCTGCGTCAAGCGCGCCGCGGTTGCCTGCCTCCATCACACCCGGCCCGCCACCGGTAACGATCACATCGTCGGTGCCGCCCGTTTTCAACGACCTTTCCGTCATCATCTGCGAGAACTTGCGCGCCTCTTCATAGTAGGCTGACAAATCTGCTAGCGTCTGTGTGCGGGCGGTGTCTTTCTTGGCAGGTTCGGGAATGCGCGCCCCGCCAAAAAGCACAATGGTGGAATTTACATCCGCCTCGTTCATCAGCATTTCGGGTTTGAGCAACTCCAGCTGCAACCGTACCGGCCTTAGCTCCTCGCGGCACATGAAATCCTCATCTGCAAAAGCCAATGCATAGGATGGTGCGCGTGTTTGTGGTGTATCGGGGATATGGCTGGCGGCTTCGCGGTCCTGATGGCTGTCGCGGAACGGGTGGTGACGGTTGTCTTTCATCGTATCTTTATCCTGCCTAATGTGACCTGCAGAGTTGCCCGGTCCTGCCCAAGATGCAACGCAAATACCAGTGATTGATTGATTGTGCCCACACCGCTAGAAGCCATGGAAAATAGCTTACCGGAGAATCCAGATGTCCAATGCCGCCCTAGAGACCGCCATCGAAGCTGCGTGGGACGCCCGCGATACCATCACGACGTCAACGCAAGGCGAAACCCGCGAGGCCATCGAGGATACGCTGAATGCGCTGGACAGTGGCACGCTGCGCGTGGCGCAAAAGCTGGACGATGGTAGCTGGCACGTGAACCAATGGGCAAAGAAAGCGGTTCTTTTGTCCTTCCGCCTAAACGATATGGAGCCGATCTCTGGCGGCAATGGCGGGTCAAGCTGGTGGGACAAGGTACCATCCAAGTTTGACGGCTGGGGCGAAAACCAGTGGCGCGATGCCGGGTTCCGCGCTGTGCCCGGCTCTATCGTGCGTCGCTCTGCCTATATCGCCAAGGATGTGGTTCTGATGCCATCGTTTGTGAACCTTGGCGCTTATGTCGATGAAGGTTCGATGGTCGATGGTTGGGCGACCGTGGGGTCATGCGCCCAGATCGGCAAGAACGTCCATTTGTCCGGCGGTGTTGGCATCGGCGGCGTGCTGGAGCCGATGCAGGCGGGTCCGACCATCATCGAAGATAACTGCTTTATCGGTGCCCGCTCCGAAGTTGTTGAAGGCTGCATTGTTCGCGAAGGATCGGTTCTTGGCATGGGCGTGTTCATCGGCCAGTCCACCAAGATCGTGGACCGCGAAACCGGCGAGGTTATGTATGGCGAAGTGCCCCCATATTCCGTCGTCGTCGCCGGGTCTATGCCGACAAAGAACGACATCAATCTCTATTGTGCGGTGATCGTAAAGCGCGTGGATGAACGGACACGCTCAAAGACCGGCATCAACGAACTGCTCAGAGACTAAATTGATCATCAGCCGCATACTCGCACGCAAGCGCATCGCAGCAGGCATCCGTCCGTCGTTCAAGGAAGCATGGCTGCCTGTTGCGGGCGATGTCCTGATTATCGGTGTGTTGTTGGCGGCCCTGTGGCAGCCGGCGTTGACCTTTATCTATGTCATGCAGTTTTCGCTGTTCGTGACCATTCTGATCCTGATGGTGTTGATCTATGCGCCTTTGCAGATTGTCATCATCGTCTCGACCATTTGGGCAGTCCGGTCGCGCTGGGAAGAGAAAGAAAGCAAATGACCAAGAAAGAAAGCCGCCAGCAGGTCTATACCCTTCTTGTTGAGGTTGGGCGGCATACCGGCGATGGCCTGCCGGAAGCGGCAACCGGTGCGGCATTGATGTGCTTTGCCAGCGGTGTTGATGAGGCCGAGGCGGTGCGCGAAACCGTGGCGATCCTCAAACAGGCGGACCTTGCACCGTTGGACGTGTCCGGCTACGGCACATTGGAAGAACGCTTGGCCGAAGGGCACGACATCTCGGATGATGAAAAGGCGCTGATGGCGCGCGCGCTGGAAGAGAACAGCGTGATCGTCGCGCAAATGACCCCGTTTTTCGACAAGGCAGAGTAGCGCCTTCTGCGTTGCCCAAGCGCAACACCTTAAAGAAATACCACTAGCGACTTAGAAGTGCCACGATCTGGGTGTTGTTAACCCAAAGTTAACCAGTTCGCGAAAGATGCGGCACGCCCATGACACTTCGAACATTTACGGGATATCTGAACTCAGATCTTTTCGGCGGCCAGAACCCTGTCCCCAATGGGACGTTTGATACATCAACCGCCCAGATTCAAGTTTTAATCGAAGATGGTGCCGGAGATTTTGTCGTCGAAGGTGACAGCTCTGGCGGAAGTACCAACACCGAGAGCTCAGAAGATGCCGAAGGCGATCAGTTTGTCTTTCTCCAGGACGGCAGTGGCACGGTCCTAGCGGACGGAGAGTTGTTCTACCTCGAAACGTCGTTCGAATTCACAATCGCGGGCCAGACATTCACCGGATACCATTTCGAGGACGAAAACGGCCTCGATTTCACGATTTTGCCGCCGGATGTACCGGATGGCATCGCCACCATCGATTCCCGCGATTTCTCGCCTTCCCCTGATGAGGTGGACTACGCCGCACTTAGTTCTGACGATGAGGATTTCGACGACGACGATTTCACGGCGCTCGATTTTAGCGGTGACGATGAGATCTTTGCGGGCGATGGCGACGACGTCGTTAACGCTGGCGACGGCAATGACTTTGTCGAAGGTGGGATCGGTAGCGATGTCGTCAATGGCGGCGATGGCAACGATGTTATCTATGGTGACACGAACCTTGCCACCAATGGCGGCCTTGATTCCGATCAGGCCGATGGCACCTGGAGCCCTGGCACCGTCGATGGTTGGTTCAACAGCGGTTCGAGCGGGCTGATTGAGCGTTGGGGCGACAATTTCTTCGGCACCAGCCCCGACGACAATTCGACATTCGTGGAGCTTGACGCCAATTCCAGCGGTGGCCTTGACCATCTGCAGACCAACCTGGAGCTGGACACCGGCATTGAGTATATCATCACGATTGATCATGCCGCACGGCCGGGCACAGCCGCCAATGATGATTTTGAGATCACTCACAACGGCGTTGTCATTGCGACGGTTTCGCCAACGTCTGTTGGCAGCTTCACCACAACCACGGTCACAATAAACGGCCTTGCTGGCACCGACACAATTGGTTTTCGCGAATTGGCGGGCCAGAACGATAGCATCGGTATCCTGCTCGATAACTTCACGGTATCGTTGTCACCTGCCGGTGCGGCGGCCTCGGGTGACGTGTTTAACGACATAATTGATGGCGGCGATGGCGACGACATCATTTATGGTCAAGAAGGCAATGACATTATCACTGGCGGCACTGGTGATGATGTCATGTCGGGCGGTATCGGGGACGATGTCTTTGTTCTGGCCGACGGCAGCGGCAGTGACATTGCAACCGATTTTGAGATCGGTAGCGATCTCTTGGATGTCACCGGCCTGACCGACGCCGATGGCAACCCAGTCAACGTAGGAGATGTAACGGTCACGCCCGACGGCGAAGGCGGTTCGATCCTGACCTTCCCCAACGGTGAACAAATCATCCTGCGCGATATCGACCCCAGCGATCTGGACACCAATGCCGAATTGAACGACGTCGGTATTCCCTGTTTCGTCTCGGGCACCTTGATTGAGACGCAGCAAGGACCAATGCCGGTAGAGGCGTTGACAGCGGGTACGATGGTCAAGGTTGCCTGCGGAGGTTTTGCGTCTCTGCGGTTGAACCTCAGCCGGTTCGTGTCATCGGCGGAGCTACGGCGGAAACCAGAACTACTACCGATAAAGATATCAGCAGGTGCGTTGGGTGCGGAACTGCCTGTGCGCGACCTGTGGGTCTCACGTCAGCACCGTATGCTTGTAAACTCGCCCATCGCCCAGCGCATGTTCGACACGCGCGAGGCGTTGATTGCAGCTGTGCGTCTGGTCGATCTGGCAGGTATCGCCGTTGACGATGTGCGCTGCGGGTTGTCCTATCACCATTTGGTCTTTGACACCCATCAGATCGTCTATGCCGAAGGCGCCCCGTCCGAGAGTTTTCTGACTGGCCCCGAAGGTCTGCGCGCCCTCAGCGATGACGCACGTGCCGAGATATATGAGATTTTTCCGCGATTATCTGAGGGGTCGGCCAAGATGGCCCCCGCCCGCATAATCCCCTCTAATCGTCGCCAGAACGCGCTAGTCGCGCGACATCAGAAGAACGCCAAGCCGATGTTGGAGTTTGCCTGAAAGGCACCCCACATTCTGCTTTCAAACACATTTGCATCCTCGTCCCCTTGCCGCTAGCCATAGCGCAAAGGAGCTTGCCCCATGCCTATCGACCCTGTCACCCTGACCGCCGACCTTGTCCGTTGCCCCTCTGTCACCCCTGCCGAGGGCGGCGCATTGGTGTTGCTGGAAGAGGTTCTGACAAACGGCGGCTTTACCTGCACACGCGTGGATCGCGGTGGGATTTCCAACCTTTATGCTCGTTGGGGCAGGCAGGGCGCGAACCGCACATTTGGCTTTAACGGGCACACGGATGTCGTGCCCTTGGGGGATGAGGCCGCCTGGACCATGCCGCCATTCGGGGCTGAGATCAAAGATGGGTTCCTCTATGGCCGCGGGGCAACTGACATGAAGTCCGGCGTTGCTGCATTTGCCGCTGCTGCTATCGATTTCGTGTCTCAGACGCCGCCTGATGGAGCCGTCGTTCTTGCCATTACAGGGGACGAAGAAGCTGACGCGCTTGATGGCACCACCGCCTTGCTAGACTGGATGCAGGCCAACAATGAGGCCATGTCGGTCTGTCTGGTGGGTGAACCCACCTGCCCCAGTGTCATGGGAGAGGCGATGAAGATCGGGCGGCGCGGCTCAATGACTGCGTTTTTCACGATCACCGGCGTGCAGGGCCATGCGGCATATCCGCACCGCGCCAAAAACCCGATGCCTGCCATGGCGCGGCTAATGGACGTTCTTTCATCGCGCGAGCTGGATCAAGGGACCGAACATTTTGATCCGTCGTCCCTTCAGGTGCTGACAATTGACACCGGCAACCCGGCCACGAATGTCATTCCGTCGCAGACGCGCAGCACTGTCAATATCCGCTTCAATGACCAGCATTCAGGTGCCGCGCTGACCACCTGGATGCAGGACGAAGCCGATAAGATCGCTACTGCCTTTGACGTGAAGATTGAGATGCAGTTGAAAATCTCGGGCGAGAGCTTTGTCACACCGCCGGGTGATTTGTCGGAATTGGTGGGCCGCGCGGTTGAGGCGGAGACCGGGCGCAAACCGGAACTGTCCACCTCTGGCGGCACATCCGACGCACGCTTTGTAAAGGATCACTGCCCAGTGGTTGAGTTTGGGCTGGTCGGCAAGACGATGCATCAAGTAGATGAGCGCGTCGAAGTGGCGCAGATTGAGCAGCTCAAAGCGATCTACAAGCACATCCTGACGGACTATTTTAGCTGAGAAAATCTGCACCGGATGATGGTTCAGACCTGTTCCAAACGGGCTGGGCAACTGGTCTTACTCGGTCTAGTGTTCAAGAAAACCTCCGAGGGCAGATCATGTTTCATAGAACCGGATGCGCAATTCTCCTTGTTGCACTGACCACCGCTTGCGCAGGCCTGACCGGTGAACGCGTGGTTGTCGATGGCGCTGGCCCGGATGAATTACTTAAGCTGCGATCTGGTCCAAGCCTTGGTTTCGGCATCATTATGGGCTTGCCGGACGGCACAGAGCTGTACCAGCGCGACTGCGTGACCGAAGTGGGTCAACGGTGGTGCGAGGTTTCACTTGTCGAGACACCGCAGGTCACCGGATACGTGTCGGCCGATTACATCACGCCTCTTTGACCTGATAGCGGCATATCGCAAAACACGCCCAATTTGGATGACGCCCTGCCCTGCCCGTGCTAGGCCAGACCTATGACACGTATCCCCTCTAAATCCGAAATCCTTGCTTGGATTTCCGAACATCCGACTAAAACTGCGAAACGCGATATTGCCAAGGCCTTTGGTATCAAAGGGGCTGCGCGGATTGACCTCAAACGTCTGCTCAAGGAGTTAGAGGAAGAAGGCAAACTGACCAAGCGGCGCAGTTCTTACCGTGATGCAGAGGAGTTGCCGCCGGTTGCCGTACTTGAGATTGTCGGGCCCGATGGCGACGGTGACCTGTTTGCCCGCCCCCTAGAATGGAAAGGTCAAGGCGCAGAGCCGCGCATTCTGATGATGCTCCGTTCCAGCGATCCTGCCCTTGGCCCCGGTGACCGCATTCTGGGACGTCTGACCGTCGATACGACCGAAGACCACAGCCACACCGCGCGCATGATCCGCCGTATTGGCACCAATCCGCAGCGGATTCTGGGCGTGTTCCGTGCCGGGTCCGAGGGTGGCCGCGTGCTGCCCATCGACAAAGGATCAGACAAGCAGTGGACCGTTGCCGCCGGTGCCACCGGTGGCGCAAAGGACGGCGAATTGGTTGAGGCAGAGCAAGCCGGACCAAAGGGCCGCATGGGCCTGTCCAAGGCGCGCATTGTGGCCCGCCTGGGTGATCCGACCGAACCCCGTGCGGTGTCACTGATTGCGATCCATCAGCACGGTATCCCCGATCATTTCCCTGACGATGTTGTGGCCGAGGCCGACAATGCCAAGCCTGCGGGCCTTGGCAAACGCACCGACCTGCGCGACATGCCCCTTGTGACCATCGACCCCTGGGATGCACGCGACCATGATGATGCCTGCTTTGTTGAAGCGGATAGCGACCCCAAAAACGCTGACGGCTTCATCATCTGGGTGGCCATCGCTGACGTCGCCCACTACGTCACGCCGGGGTCCGAACTGGACCGCGAGGCGCGCAAACGGGGCAACTCTACCTATTTCCCGGATCGTGTGGTGCCGATGCTACCGGATCGGTTGTCGGGTGATCTGTGTTCGCTGCATGAAGGGGTGGAGCGTGCATGTCTCGCCGTTGCCATGCGCATTGATGCCGCTGGTAACAAGATCGATCACAAGTTTCATCGCGGGTTGATGAAATCTGCGACCTCGCTGAACTACGAAGAGGTGCAGGCGGCGGTTGACGGCGACCCCAATGACAAATGCGCGCCTTTGATGAATGAGATCATCGGCCCGCTTTATGCAGCATATGCAGCACTAACAAAGGCCCGCGCCCAGCGCCAACCCTTGGAGCTGGACCTGCCCGAACGTCAGATCGTGCTGGATGATGCGGGCAAGGTCACTTCGGTGAACTACAAGGACCGGCTGGATGCGCACCGCTTGATCGAAGAATTCATGGTGCTGGCCAATGTTGCCGCTGCCGAGACGCTGATTGCCAAGAAATCTCCGCTGCTGTTCCGTGTCCATGAAGAACCGAGCCCGGAAAAACTGGACGCTTTGCGTGAAGTGGCTCAAGCCTCTGGTATGACGTTGGCGAAGGGGCAGGTGCTCAAGACTGCGCATCTCAATAAGCTACTGAAAGGTGCGGCAGAGACCGAAAATAGCGAATTGATCAATATGGCGACCCTGCGATCGATGACGCAGGCCTATTACTTCCCAGAAAACTTTGGCCACTTCGGTCTTGCCTTGCGTGCCTATGCGCATTTCACGTCGCCCATTCGGCGCTATGCTGATCTGATCGTGCATCGGGCACTGATTGCGGCGCATGGATGGGGCAAGGATGGTCTAAGCCCATGGGACATCGAGCATCTAACAGACACCGGCAAACAAATCAGCGACACTGAGCGCCGGTCAATGACAGCCGAGCGCGACACCACAGACCGCTATCTTGCAGCCTTTCTATCAGACCGCGTCGGGGCGGAACTGACCGGGCGGATCAGTGGGATTGCCAAATTTGGCGTGTTCGTGCGGCTAGATGAAACGGGCGCTGATGGCATGATCCCGATCCGCACACTGGGGGCGGAGTATTTCCACTTTGATGCGGACAGCCAGACCTTGATGGGCTCTGACAGTGGCACATTGATTGGGCTGGGCCAGCTGGTGACCGTCAAATTGGCCGAGGCTGCACCGATCACCGGTGGGTTGATTGTGGAACTGATCAAACTCGAAGACCGGCTCATGCCGCGCGGCCCGTCACGCGGGAGAGGCAAGCCGCCACGCCGCAAGGTTGGATCATCGCGCAAGAAAGCCGCGAAGACGGCCCGCAAGGTCAAGCGCACGCGCAAATAGCGTCAGAGGTGATAGGTTAGCCCGTGGCGGATCAGATGGCGCAGGCGGTCCGCCGCAATCTCATCCGTGGTTGCGAATAGCACTCCGCGATTACCGTCGATCCGGTCCTCACTCGGAAATGTTGCAGCATAGTCAGCAATAATGCTGGTCCCGCAATGCGCATATAGCCCGGTACTGCCATCCTTTGTCACGCCGATGCGCAGGGTCGATCCAGATTTCGTCTGCGGAGTGATAAAGGACGGCTGACCCCATTTCAGTGTTTCCTCGATCTCTCCGGCTTCGGGCGTATCATCGGCCACATCAAACACAAGATCGCGCAGTATCAGCGCAATCTCGCGCTGCTTGTCCGCATACGCATCATAGGCCGCTTTGACCTTTGGTGTCTGAAACGGGCGCATGATCTGATCCTCTTGCACGGCGTCGGGCAGGACCACGCTATACCAAATCAGCCCTCAGGCAATAACCCGCCCTGTCTGATGGGTGTCACTGTCATGTGGCCTGATTTGCCGTAACATGGCGAACAACAATCGGAGGCACATATGCGCCGCAGGCAGTTCATCGCAGCAGGACTATCCACATTGGCAGCCGGCATGGCCCATGCGCAAAGCAGCGGCTTTGCCAATTGGATTGCAGGTTTTCGTGGGCGCGCGCGGGCGGCTGGCATCTCGGATCGTACCTTTGCCGCTGCTTTTGCAAATGTCCGTTATCTGTCCGACAGCGTCGAACGCGACCGCAATCAGGCCGAGTTCACACGCCCCTTGGCGGATTATATGGCCACCGCCGCCTCTGACGCGCGGGTTAGCAACGGGCGCGAGATGATGCGCCGCTATGCAGGTGCGTTGACCGGGATAGATCAACGCTACGGGGTGGAACCTCATGTGATCACGGCTGTCTGGGGAATGGAAAGCAATTACGGGCAACGCCGGGGCGACGTGCCGTTGATCGCGACACTGGCGACACTGGCCTATGACGGACGGCGGGGGCGGTTCTTTGAACAGCAATTGATTGCCGCCCTGCGCATCCTGCAAAATGGCGATGTGACGCCGCAGAATATGACCGGGTCTTGGGCCGGGGCGATGGGACATACGCAGTTTATTCCCACATCCTATGAGGCTTATGCCGTCGATTTCACAGGTGATGGGCGGCGCGATATCTGGGCAGATGATCCCAGTGATGCGCTGGCCTCAACCGCTGCCTATTTGCGCCGCTTCGGCTGGCGACGCGGCCAGCCGTGGGGTGTTGAGGTGCGTCTGCCACGCGGGTTTGACTACAGCCAGTCCGCACGGGCGGTGACACGAAGCCCTGCCAACTGGGCGCGTCAGGGTGTGCGCGATGTTGATGGTGCGCCTGTGCGCAACTTTGGCAATGCAAGCCTCGCCACGCCCACAGGGGCGGGTGGGCCTGCGTTTCTGCTGTTCCGCAATTACGATGTGATTTCGCGTTATAACAACGCCGAGGCTTATATTATCGGGGTCGGCCATCTGAGCGACCGCATTCGCGGACTGGGCCCGCTGGCCGCAAACTGGCCAGCAAATGAACGGCAATTGCGCCGCTCGGAACGGCGCGAGTTGCAACAACGGCTGACGAGTGCTGGATTTTCAACGCAGGGGGTGGATGGGCGGATCGGGCCGAACTCTCGAGCGGCGATCCGTGCCTACCAACGCAGTCAGGGGTTGGTCCCTGACGGGCATGCCTCGTTAGAACTACTAGCGCGTCTGCGGTAGCGAAGAGCAAGTATCGCCAGCCATGCAAGAGGTGAGCATCTCGACCGTCGCCGGTGTGATGTTCTCAAAGATCATGCCGCCACATGGGCCAGCCTCTATCAAGACCGGTGGATCAGAGGCAGGCACGAAAAAGATCGCCTCCATCCCGCTGCTTGCAGACCCACACCACGGGCCGCCACATCTGATCTGCAATGTCACATTGCTATAGTAGTCATTTGCAAACCCATCATGCGTCAGGCCTTTGCCGGCGAAATAGGCTGGGATCGGCGCTGGTTCGTCGGTGCGCGTGTTGGACATCGCCTCTGGCAGAAGGTTTTCGTCAAAGGTCAGCTCTCCCATCAGCACGAAATAGCTTTCAGATGCGGCGGCCAATTTTTGAAACGTCGTGATCGGGTCGGGGCGCAAACAGCTAAGTGCCTGCGCCTGTCCACTGATCACAACAAGGGCTGCGGCGACGAGTGCTTTGTTCATGGATTGGGTCCTTTTTGCAGTGTCATCATAGTATGACGTCCGCCAATGTGCATTCCTTGGGGGGTTTTCACAGTTTTGGGCGGAATTCTTCCAGAACCTGCTCATAAACCGCACGTTTGAAAGGCACGATATTGGCCACCAATTCGTCCGGGGCCATCCATTTCCATGCCGTGAATTCAGGCGTTTCCGTCTCAAGGTCAATCTGCGTGTCCAGCCCATGAAACCGCATCAGGAACCATTTTTGCTCCTGTCCGCGATAACGGCCTTTCCAGATATTCGGCACCAAATCATGAGGCAGATCATACCGGATCAGACCCCCGCTCTCGGCCTCGATTGTAACGAGGTTCGCGGGCACGCTGGTTTCCTCTTCCAGCTCGCGCAAGGCCGCATCGCGGCATATCTCACCTTTGTCGACACCGCCCTGCGGCATCTGCCAGGCTTCGGTATCGCGGTCCTTGCGCTGTGCGACAAAAACATGTCCGCGCGGATTGGTGAGCATCACCCCAACACAGGGGCGATATGGTAATTGAGCAATTTCATCTGGGGTCATGGACGAGGGCCTTGGTCGTTGAGTGGCGTCTATGAGGCTTCATAGCCGGGTGTCGGCGGTTATGCGATAACAAGCCGCGTTTCATGTCGAATGCGGGCCGCTATCCAGCGCAGGTGATCGCGCCTGAATGCGACGCATCCGGCTGTCGGGCGTCCCGGTCCCCGCCATTCGTGAATAAAAATCGCCGATCCACGCCCCTTGACCGCATAGGGCCAGTTCCAATCGGTCAGGATGATGATGTCATACATTGGATCGGCGCGGCGTAGGCGTTCATGGCTATACTGGTAAGGCGCTGTCACCATCATATTGTAATCGGGATCATTGACATCGTCTGACCACAGATCGGACGGGCCAATGGGCAACGCCCAATCTGCGGGGCGTGCTATCCGATCGGCACGATAGAGCATGCCAACGATGCGGTGCGCGCCCCGTGGCGTAGCGCCATCGCCTTCGTTCTTGTGCGAGGTCAGCCCGCCGCGCCCAATGGTGCATGGGAAGCGGCGGTTCATAAAGCGCACGTGGGTAGAGGTAAGGACAAGATCGGAAGGTTTCATAGGGATGTGATAACGCCGACGTAGGGTGGGTGAAACCCACGTGTATGCGCAGGCAGACATGGCAGCGCGTGGGTTTCACCCACCCTACAGCAAATGCCCAGACTTCGCTGCCTTCGTCGCAAGATATGCGTGGTTGTGGCGGTTCTCGCCTACTTTGAGCGGCACGCGTTCCGTCACGTTGATCCCGCTGCTTTCCATCCGTGCGACCTTGGCTGGGTTGTTGGTTAGCAGCCTGACCGCGCCAAACCCCATGCGTTTAAGAATGTCCGCACCGATCCGAAAATCCCGCTCATCATCCTCAAAACCAAGACGATGGTTCGCCTCGACCGTATCAAACCCCTGATCCTGCAAGGAATAGGCCCGCATCTTGTTGGCGAGCCCGATCCCGCGCCCTTCCTGATTGAGGTAAAGCAAGACTCCTGCCCCCTCGGCCCCCATCTGCCCCAAAGCGCCGCGTAGTTGCGGGCCGCAATCGCATTTCAGTGACCCCAGCAAATCACCGGTAAAGCAGGCCGAATGCAGGCGTGACAATACGGGCTTGCTCCGGTCCGGTTGGCCGATCTCAACCGCGTAATGCTCTTCAGCACCATCATCGGGGCGGAAAATGTGCAGGCGCCCTGCTTCGGAAACATCCAGCGGCAATCTTGCAGAGATAATCGGGTTCAAGGGACTAAGCCCCGTATCAAGGGCCGCATCAACGGGCACAAGCGTGAGGTTATTGGCTTGGGCAAAGCCAGCCGCATCGTCCAGATCAAGCATGACAACAGCAGGCAACAGCCGTGCGGCCTTGACCAACGCAATCGCAGCGCGGTGCAGGTCAGCCGATCCATCACGCACGGTTTGAAGCGGGCCTTTCATGGGCGAACGCAGATCATCGGCCGGATCGGCCACCGCGCGAACCCATGACAGCTTGGCATCAAGGGGCAAGACGACACGGGCGATGTCACCGTCATAAGCGCGTGCTTTTAGCGTTTGCGCCCGCCGACCTGTCACGGCCAGTACGGGCACCCCTCCCAAGGTGCGCAAATCGGCCAGACGTGCGGCATCCAGTGTTTCCGCGGCTAGCACCAGCGCCCCGCCATCCAGCACGATGGGCACACCCATGCGCAAATCAGCCCGCGCGCGCGCTAACCGTTCTGTAATATCGGGGGCGAATCCCATTGCACTCGGCCTCTCATTTGTTTCAACCGATAGCGGATTGCGCGCCAAAGTGAAACATTTGCACGATAAATCACACGTCCGTGTGAAACTGCGATGTGATCGGTTGTTCCAGACGTAACAAGAGCACAAATCTAGTTCACAACGAAGGAGAATGTCATGGGACAGCTCAAGAAAATTTTGCTGGTGGACGACGACGATGACCTGCGCGAGGCGCTGGGTGAACAGTTGTTGATGACCGAAGATTTCGACGTCTTTGAAGCCGATGATGGCGCCAGCGCCATGGTGAAAGCCAAGGAAGGTCTTTACGACCTGATGATCCTTGATGTGGGTCTGCCAGACACAGACGGTCGCGAGCTTTGCCGTGTGATGCGCAAGCAAGGCGTGAAATGCCCGATCCTGATGCTGACCGCGCAAGACAGCGATGCCGACACAATTTTGGGCCTTGATGCTGGTGCCAATGACTATGTCAGCAAGCCGTTCAAATTCCCCGTCCTGCTGGCCCGTATCCGCAGCCAGTTGCGCACGCATGAGCAGTCAGAAGACGCCGTTTTCCAGCTTGGGCCGTACACGTTCAAGCCTGCCCAAAAGATGCTGATCACTGAAGACGAAAAGAAAGTGCGCCTGACGGAAAAGGAAACCAATATCCTCAAATTCCTCTACCGCGCGACCGAAGGTGTTGTGGCCCGCGATGTGCTACTCCACGAGGTTTGGGGCTACAACGCCGGCGTGACCACGCACACATTGGAGACACATATTTACCGCCTTCGCCAAAAAATAGAACCAGATCCGTCCAATGCCCGCCTTCTTGTGACCGAATCTGGTGGTTATAGATTGGTAGCGTAGAGTACTCCCCCCCGGTGATCAGACCCCTCCCTGTCAGGTCATCGGGTTCCCAAGAACCCGCCGGAGATCGGGTTATATCTCCACCTCCCTGTTGGACTTGCCCGGACCTTGTGTCCGGGCATTTTTTTTATCTTTGGTCATCTGGCGTCGGTGGCTTACCTAAAGGGATAATCTACAAATGGAGAACAATGATGAAATCTGCCAAGGACTTTATGGAAGAAGCGAACGCTGTCGTTCCACGCATGGGCGTTGAAGACGCAATCGCGAAACACAAAGCGGGTGGCGCGGTTTTTGTTGACGTCCGCGACAGTGGTGTCATCGCCGGGACCGGCACCATTGCCGGCGCCCATCGCATCGCCCGCGGCATGATGGAATTCGTCGCCGATCCCGCAACCCCATATCACAATGATGCCCTACAAAAACACGCCGAGATTTATCTGGTCTGCGGCGCCGGTGGCCAAGCTGCCCTTGCTGGTAAAACACTGAAAGATATGGGCTTTACAAATGTCACCAACATTGGTGGTTTTGGGGATTGGAAAGAGGCTGGCGGCCCCTCCGAAGACTAACCCAACGCCTGATCCCAGTCTGTGATCAGGTCCTCAATCGCTTCGATCCCGACTGATACACGGATCAGATTTTCCGGAATGCCGGTGTGCGGTTCAATCGTATGCCGGTGTTCCACGAGGCTCTCTACCCCACCCAAAGACGTGGCCCGCAGGAAGAGTTGCAATCGTCCCACGACGTGCAAGGCGTCCTCGCGGCTGCCCGTCACCAGCACCGAGAGCAGGCTGCCATAGCCGCCCTTCATTTGCCTTTGCGCAATGTCATGTCCGGGGTGATGTGGCAGGCCGGGATAGAAAACATCCTCGACTTTCGGGTGCGCAAAAAGATGATTGGCGAGCGCCAGCGCGTTCTGTGACATCCGCTCTACCCGCAACGGCAAGGTCCGCATGGCGCGTGTCAGCAGCCATGCTTCGAATGGCCCGAGAATCGCTCCTGCCATTTTTCTGTCATCATGGACAATCCGCCAGATTGTGGCATCATTGTGTCGCGTTGATAGAACACCTGCCAGCACATCGGAGTGTCCATTGATGCCTTTGGTGGCCGAATGCATCACAATATCAGCGCCATGATCCAGCGCCTGCGTCAGGATCGGTGTGGCGGCAGTGGCATCGACGACAAGGGTTGAATCACTGGCGTCAGCGACTGCCTGAATATCGACCGACCTAAGCCATGGGTTGGATGGCGTTTCAATAAACACAATGTCGGCAGGTTGGTTCTGGCAAGTGCTGACAAGGTCATCTGCATCGACCTCAAAAAGCGTAATGGCGCGCCGCACACAAAAATCCCTGATCCAAGCCGTGGTGCCCCAGTAGATGCCCGATTGCACGATGGCTTTGCCACCGTTTGGTATCGTGCGGAACACTGCCGCGATAGCCGCCATCCCTGATGGGAAAAGCAGGGTATCGGCCGCCCCTTCCAACTGGCGCAGCACCTCTTCCGCCTGCCGCAGATTATCAGAGTCTGCACGGGAATAGGTATTGTCGGCCCGCAGCGGTTGATACTCCGCATCGCGCATGAATGTTGTAGAAGGCTGCAATGCAGGCACAACACCCCCAGATTGGGGATCGGTGGCGCCAGCGGCATGGGCGGCAATGGTAGCGGGTTTTTTCGACGTACTCATGCGCCTATCTGGCGCGGGCGAGGGGAAAGATGCAAGACCTGCCTAGGTAACGATGTCATCCCGGTTGTAACCCTGCAGATAAAGCAACGCTGTCAGATCCCCATGATTGATCCGTATGTCGCACTGCGCCTGAACGGTCGGCTTGGCGTGCAAGGCCGCGCCGCTGCCCGCCAGCCCAAGCATTCCAAGGTCATTGGCCCCGTCACCGACGGCCAGAACATCCTCGGCAGACAACCCCAGCCGCGCGGTGATCTCTTCCAGCGCTTGCACCTTGGCCGCTTTGCCAAGAATCGGGCGGCCTACATCGCCAGTCAGTTTGCCATCTTCGGCCAGCAGCGTGTTCGCCCGGTTCTCATCAAAGCCAAGGGCCGCCGCAACCCGCGCGGTAAAGGCCGTGAACCCGCCCGAAACAAGGGCGGCATAAGCGCCATGCGCTTTCATGGTGTTCACCAACTCATAGCCGCCCGGCATATAGTTGATCCGCTCGTCCAGTACCTGTTCGATCATTGCCTCAGGCAGGCCTTTGAGCAGGCCAACCCGCTCGATCAACGCCGCTTCAAAATCCAGCTCGCCATTCATGGCGCGCGCGGTGATGTCAGCGACACGCGCGCCGACGCCCGCCTCTGCGGCAAGTTCGTCAATGCATTCTTGCCGGATCATCGTGCTGTCCATATCGGCCAGCAGCATCTTCTTGCGACGGTTCTTGGCGGGATGCACCACAAGATCGACGCATCCTGTCTGCAGGTCGGCCCAAACAACCCATTGGTTGTCGGGCCGCGCCGGCACCGCAAATTCGGCAGCTTCATCAATAGCGAGCCATTGGACTTCACCCCCACCCCAAGCGTTGCGCAGGCTTTCGACCAAGGCGCCATCAAGGGCGCGTTCTTTCGGTGTGGTGATCAGTGTGACGACAAACATCGGTGTCCTCCGGTAAACATCTGCTCCGGGTCTACCGCCGCGGCGGCGGTTTGCCACCCCTAAAAGTCAAAGAGGTTGCAAGGGTTGCACCATCAACGGAGCATTTCATATCGCTCTCCCCTGATTGGGTTTGACCTTAGGTAAGAGCGGCGCACGGGGACACAATACCAGAGCGGCACTACGCCACACCAAACGCCCGTAGGTTTCCGATTGGCGTCAGCGGTGTCGCAAAAAAGAGAGCAAATGCCGGTCCGGCATTGTTTTGGGTCTTGTGACACCTTTGTCCGCGCTCTATCCCCCTCCGTGGGACACCCTTCCCCAACGAAGGGCGAATATCTGTGAGGATACCACTGATGGTTACGACTAAACCGGCGACGCGGCCGGCCAATCCGCGTTTTTCTTCTGGCCCTTGTGCCAAACCCCCCGTTTGGAAACTTGATCTGCTTAGCGACGCCCCTTTGGGTCGGTCGCACCGCGCTGCCGTGGGCAAGGCCAAGTTGGCCGAAGCGATTGATCTGACCCGCGACGTCTTGGGCGTACCTGCTGATTATCGCATCGGCATCGTGCCTGCATCCGATACCGGCGCGTTTGAGATGGCGATGTGGTCGCTCTTGGGCGAACGCCCCGCGCAAATGGTCGCGTGGGAAAGTTTTGGCGCAGGCTGGGTGACCGATGTGGTCAAACAGCTCAAGATCGACGCGACCACACATACCGCTGAATACGGCGAGATCGTCGATATGGCGGCGCTGAACTATGATAATGATGTCTGCTTTACATGGAATGGCACCACCTCTGGCGTGCGTGTTGTGTCGGGTGATGTGATCCCCGCTGATCGTGCTGGTCTGACGCTTTGCGATGCGACCTCTGCTGCGTTTGCGCAGGATTTGCCATGGGACAAGCTGGATGTGACCACATTCTCTTGGCAGAAAGTGATGGGCGGTGAAGCAGCGCATGGCATGCTGATCCTGTCGCCTCGCGCCGTTAAACGGCTGGAAAGCTATACCCCCGCATGGCCCCTGCCCAAAATCTTTCGCCTCACCAAAGGTGGCAAGTTGATCGAAGGCATCTTTGAAGGGGCCACGATCAACACGCCGTCCATGCTGGCGGTTGAGGACTATCTCGTTGCGCTCAAGTGGGGCCGCTCGATTGGTGGCCTGGATGCGTTGATGCACCGGGCGAACGCCAATGCGCGCGCTATCTGGAATTTCTGTGCTGAGAAGCCATGGATCGACAATCTGGCGGTTGATCCGGCGACGCGGTCCAACACATCGGTCTGCTTGAAGTTTACCGATGACCGCATCACTGAAGGGGCCGCCTTTGCCAAAGCCGTTGCAAAACGGCTGGAGGCCGAGGGGATCGCCCTTGATATCGGCGCTTACCGCGACGCCCCAGCTGGGTTGCGGATCTGGTGTGGTGCCACGGTCGAGACGTCCGACATTGAGGCCATGTTGCCATGGCTGGAATGGGCGTTTGAGGCTGAAATCAACGCATAACGTGGGTTTCACCCACCCTACACGACATTTTCTTAAGGAGCGGCAACATGGCCCCCAAAGTACTAATCTCTGACAAACTCTCTCCCGCTGCTGTACAGATCTTCAAGGATCGCGGCATTGATGTGGATTTCCAGCCTGACCTTGGCAAAGACAAAGCCAAACTGTTGGAAGTGATCGGCCAATATGATGGCCTCGCCATCCGGTCGGCCACAAAAGCGACCGAGAAAATCATTGCGGCGGCCGAAAATCTCAAGGTCATTGGACGCGCAGGCATCGGGGTCGACAACGTCGATATCCCTGCTGCCTCCAAGAAGGGGATCATCGTGATGAACACGCCCTTCGGGAACTCGATCACGACCGCTGAACACGCGATTTCAATGATGATGGCTGTGGCGCGGCAGATCCCCGAGGCCAACGCCTCGACCCATGCAGGCAAGTGGGAAAAGTCCCGCTTTATGGGGGTTGAGCTGACTGGCAAAACACTGGGCGTGATCGGTGCCGGAAACATCGGGTCCATTGTGATTGACCGCGCGCAGGGCCTGAAGATGAAGGTTGTCGCCTATGATCCCTTCCTGTCAGAAGAACGTGCCGTGGACATTGGCGTTGAGAAGGTCGAGTTAGACGAATTACTGGCCCGCGCTGATTTCATCACGATGCATGTGCCTTTGACCGATCAGACCAAGAACATTCTGTCTAAGGAAAACATCGCCAAACTGAAAAAGGGTGTGCGCATTGTGAACTGTGCACGTGGCGGTCTGGTCGATGAAGCAGCTTTGGCTGAGGCATTGAACTCCGGTCATGTTGCTGGGGCTGCCTTTGATGTCTTCGCCGTGGAACCTGCGACCGAAAGCCCGCTCTTCAACCTGCCCAACGTCGTTGTGACCCCTCACTTGGGTGCCGCGACAACCGAGGCGCAAGAAAACGTAGCGCTGCAAGTGGCCGAGCAGATGTCGGATTACCTGCTGACCGGGGCGGTGCAGAACGCGCTGAACATGCCGTCGGTCACAGCCGAAGAAGCCAAGGTCATGGGTCCGTGGATCAAGCTGTCTGAACATCTGGGCAATTTCATTGGGCAGATGACGGATGAGCCGATCAAGGCGATCAATATCCTGTTTGACGGTGAAGCCAGCGAGATGAACCTCAAAGCACTTACAGCGGCCACCGTGGCCGGGATCATGACGAAAGCGAACCCTGACACCAATATGGTCAGCGCGCCCGTGATCGCCAAGGAACGCGGGATCAGGGTATCGACCACCAAGCAAGATCAATCCGGTGCGTTCGAAGGTTACGTGAAGGTGACAGTGGTGACCGACAAGCGCGAGCGTTCGGTTGGTGGCACCGTCTTTAGCGACGGCAAGCCACGGTTTATCCAGATCAAGGGCATCAACATTGATGCAGAGGTCGGCGCGCATATGGTTTACACCACCAACAAAGACGTGCCGGGTATCATCGGCACCTTGGGTACGACGATGGGTGCCAATGAGGTAAACATCGCGAACTTTACGCTTGGCCGCTCCGAGGCGAAGGACGAGGCGATTGCCTTGCTCTATGTCGATGGGCCTGCGCCTGCCGCAGCGATCAAGGCGCTTGAGGACACCGGGTTGTTCCAGCAAGTCAAGCCGCTGACCTTCAACGTATAGGTGTCGCGTCGATGACCCCCATTTACGCCATCGGCGATATTCACGGCCAGAAAGAGATGCTGGATCATGCGCTTGCATTGATCACGGCAGACGGTGGCCCGAATGCGCAGGTGGTGTTTCTGGGGGATTACACAGATCGCGGCCCGGACAGCCGGGCCGTGGTTGAAACATTGATGATAGGTCGTGATGCAGGCCGGAACTGGATTTTCATAAAGGGCAATCATGACCGGTTGTTCAGTAACTTCGTCCGCCACGGTATCGAACATGACCCCCGTGTGGCATCGGGGATCAGTTGGCTAAACCCGCGCTTGGGCGGGTCTGCGACATTGGCATCATATGGGCTAATCGGCGAGATGCATTTCGCGCCGCACAGCCAGCCCGATGTTGAAAGACTGGCCCATTTCGAAGGACCAACCAGCTGGATCGACAAAAACGCCCTGCACCAATTAGCATCCGCCACCGTCCCTAAAGAACATCTGGATTTTCTGGACGCTTTGCCGCTCTGGCACCAGACCGACGATCTGTTGTTCGTCCACGCAGGCCTACGCCCAGGCATCCCGCTTGCGCAACAAGACCCCGAAGACCTGATCTGGATCAGAGATGGATTTCTGGACAGCGCCCACGACTTTGGCAAGCTGATCGTGCATGGCCATACGGCGCTGGACCATCCGCAGCATTTTGGCAACCGCATCGATCTGGATGGCGGAGCGGGCTACGGCAATCCACTGATCCCCGCCGTGTTCGAAGGAAGTGATTGCTGGCTTTTGACTGATCAGGGCCGCGTAACGCTAACGTCCTGATCCGCACCCTCATTTGCATCTTGCCCCATGGGCAAATACCTTGTGGGTGGAGGATTGCAGATGATCGACCACATCACCTTTGGCATCACTGATTTCGCGCGATCAACGGCTTTCTACGATCAGGCCTTTGCCCCTTTGGGTGTCACGCGCTTGTTTGATATACCAACCGAACACACCAATGGCGTCAAAGTTACAGGCTATGGCGACGATCGCCCTTGGTTCTGGTTGGCCGAGGAAAACGCCACAACGGGCATGATGCATATCGCGCTACAGGCCAATAGCACGGCCGAGGTTGACGCCTTTCATGCAGCAGCCATCAGCGCAGGCGGCACTGACAACGGACCGCCCGGTCTGCGCCCGCATTATCACGCCGATTACTACGCAGCCTTCGTGCTTGATCCCGATGGGCACAACATCGAAGCGGTGTGCCACGCACCTTAATCGCGCCGGATCACCCCCGTAACAGCCGCCGCCCCAATCGCGGTGACAATCCAACCCAAGACAATCAACCACCAGCGTACCCACCACAACCACTGCCCCCAAGGGCCGCGTGTAGTGGAGGGCGCCCATGCCGCCTCTTGCCCCAGCGATACCAGCGGAACAACCAGATCGACGGCATAAGCCACTGCATGAAATGTCTCATAATCGCGGCCAGCGGTCAGCACGGGCATACCATCAGGGGGGCGCATGTATTTGTCAGACCAGACCTGCGCGGGGTTCGCTATCTGCGGATCTGTTGCCAGCGCCTGCCAGCTGTCAGACATCAGCACAGGGCCAGCGGTTGGCGCAAAATCACCCGCCTCCCATGATTTGTCTGCCAGAAACCAGCCGACTAGCACCAGCGTCAGCAGCATGTAGAAACTGCGCTCGGGCCGATGCCCATAGCCGACAACAACGCCAAAAACCCGATCCGCGATCAGACTTCCCAGATTGCGCCAGAACACGCGGATATTGTGCCATCGCTGTTCTCCACGAAACTGTTGTTGCGCATAGTCCAGCGTGAGCGGGGCCACATTCAGCGTCGTTTCATCAACAGGATGCAGCATCGCTAGCCTAGCGACATTGGGATCGTTGGGGCGTCGCGTTGCCAATGACGCAATCGCCTGGGCCCGTGCCTCTGCCGGGCTCCGGCTTGCATCCAGCAGTGCTCCGCGCCACTGCGCTTCGCGCCGCCACCGCGCGCGCGAGGCTTTGCGTTGTTCCTGTTCCTTGGCCACCATGATCGTGCGGGCATCAGAGCGGTGTCCTGTGTCACGCAGGAGTTTTGCCAATTGTTCGTATGGTTGCGGGTAAAACTCGCGTTGCGACACCGCACCCTTTTTCAGCCATGCCAGACGGTCGACAACCTTGATGCTGCCGTGCAGGACATCATAGATGAACCCGCTGAGATAGAGCCTGCCGCATTGTGCCCAGCTTTCGGGATCATCCCAAAGATCGCCCACATGAGCCGAGGTCAGATCAACCGCGCCGGTCACATTATTCAACCGCCGCCAGATAAACCCCTCGCGGACCATCAGGCGTTGGGCGTTTAGCGCAGAGCCAGTCGGGTTGCGCAATGTTGCATGGCCGCAATCCAGCACACCGTTGATCTCAGCCCCCATAAAGCTGACCTCGCCATCGGTCGTCGCCTCGCGAAGAAAAACATCGCCCCGGACCTGCGTGCTCTGGCAGTTCAGCGCATGGTTTTCGGGGTTGTGAAAAGCCGCGCGAGTGGCCACCAGCTGCCCCCCGATCTGCGCGCCCAGAAAGCTGACCAGCCCATTGGCCGTCGTCTCTCCAAACAGGACACTGCTGGCAACCTTCATGCCTTGCGCTTTGAAGGCCGAAGCGCCCTCATTGCGCAATCTGGCATGGGTGCAGGACAAATGCCCGTTGATCACACTGCCGGAAAGCGAAACCTTGCCGTCAATCCGGCTGCCATTCAGCGTCAGGTTTCCCTTTATCTGAATGCGCGCTGCATCAATCCCGTCCTTCAGGTTACATTTGACCAGCGTTAACCCATCAGTTTGCAATTGCTGCATCTGCGGCTGGTTTGGAAAGGCGCAGTTGAAGAAATCAACAGGGCCGCGCGCTGTCGTATAGCTCAGATCGAGCGTGCCGCCGATCCAGGCCCCATTGACGGTGACGCCCGAGGGCTGCGTAGGGAAATCCTTGCATCCCCCCAGAATCAGATAGCGCAGCAAAGCCGCCCTGATCAGAACCGTTGGTGCTTTAAGGTTCGGCACGGCCCGCCCGATCTGCGCGGTGGTCCCCGATTGGGCGGCGCCAAGCAAAAGCCGCTCTGCGGGGGTCAGCAGGTCATCTTCGCGCAGCTGCACCACTTGGGCCCAAGTGGTAATTGGGTGCAAGTCTTCGTAATTCATGACCTCACGCTAGGGGCCGCAGGCATCGCTCGCAATGGGTGTCAGTCCTTTCGAATAACACCTGTGACCGCAGCGGCACCAATGGCCGTGACAATCCAGCCCAACAGGGTCAGAACCGGATTGGCGAGCCACAGCCACCACCCCCAAGCACCACGGTTGGTTGAAGGGGCCCAGGCGGCTTCTTGCCCGATCGAGATAATCGGAACCACAATGTCGATAGCGTAGTACACCGCGTTGAAAGTAGCGTAGTCTTGGCCGCGCTCGTTTTGGTTTGACCATGTTTGTGCGGGATTTGAATAGGTCTCGCGTGCCGTTGCAAGCGTTTGCCAATCATTTGAATCAAGGATCACATCAGAGTTCGGAGCGAAATCACCCCCATCCCAGGCCAATTGTGAAAGTGTGCCACCGATCAGGATCAAAGCGCCTAGAACATAGGCACTACGCTGCGGCTTGTAGCCATACCCGACCGTAAAAGAGAGCAACTTATCCCAACACCAATGTAGACCAATGCGGAAGCGGAGCCGAAGGGCGCGGAATAGCTGTTCGTTGCGAAAGTCCTGTTGGGCTAGGTTACGGGCAAGATCAGTTGTCTTCGCGTGCTCGTACTTTTTTGGCGCGTTGTCCTTTGCCTTGCCGTGAAACAGATCGAAACGTTTCATTATGACGCCGACCAACTCAGTTGTTGAAGGCGTTTCTTCGAATATCCGGCCAAGTTTCTTTTGGCCATCTGCGACCAGTCCCAAACTGAACCACCGGAATTGCCGCCTCAGCTTCCGCTCACCGCGCCAATGCAACCGGGTGGCATTTCGCTGCGCCTTTTCCTTAGCAACTAGTACTGCGCGGGCCTCAACATTGTGGCCGCTGCGGCGCAGTATTTTGGATAACTGTTCGTAAGGTTGAGGATGAAATGAACCGTTCCAGATTGACCCCCTGCTTAGCCAACTCAAGCGTTCTTCTACGTCCGTAGTGCCGTGAAGGATGTCATAGGTGAAACCGGCGAGCACTGGTCTTTCGCACTTTGCCCAGCTTGCCGGGTCATCGACCAGATCCGCGACATGCGCCGAATTGAGATCGACCGATCCGACAACTCTTTTGACCTCGCGCCAATGAAAACTGTTGCTGATCTGGGCGCGTTGTAAATGGAGAGCGATACCACCTTGATTGCGGAATTCCGCCTTGCGACAGGACAGTTGTCCTTCGATCTTACTGCTCATCAGGTTTACCTGACCATTTGTTTCCATCTCGTTGAAGAACACACTACTCGCGATCCTGACGCCTTGCGCGTTGAGGGCGGTGCGCGTTTCATTCGTCAGGCTCGCTTTGAGGCAAGACAACTGTCCACCAATTTCGGCACTGGCAAGGCTCAATTCGCCATTAGTGCAAATGCCATCGAGAAACACGTCCTGATTAATGCGCGCGCCCTGACAGTTCAGGGCCCTGCCTTCCTTGTTCTGCAATCTTCCGTCCACACAGGAAAGCTGACCACCAAGTTTGGTCCCGGCAAAGACCACCTCTCCCTCGGCTTGAATCCGACGCAAGACGACGTTTCCCGCAATCCGCGCTCCGTTAGCGTTCAATGCATAACCATCTGCATTCCGCAGTTTGGCACCTGCGCCTGTCAACGGGCCATCAATCTCTACCCCCGACAACAAAACAGCTCCAAGAATGTCAGCACGATTTAGCAAAACACTAACGGCTATGCTGGCGTTTTGAATATTCAGCGCGTTGCTGCCAGCGTTTCTTATCTTTGCACCTTCGCAATCGAGCTGACCGCCAATTTCAGCAGCGGCGAGGCAGAATTCTCCCTGTATCTCGGCCTCTTCCAGAAAAATGCCGCCTGCAATCTTTGCGCCCTGCGCATTTAGTCCACCCATCAATTTTGTGCGAATAAGCGACAGTGCCGCCAGGTTAGCTTGCAAAAGCTGAACCTGTTCGGGAACAAGACAATGGATGAGCGCGATTGGCCCCTTCGTTTTCGTAAAGTTCAAATCCAGAGACCCGTCGATCCAAGCGCCGTAGATTTGCACACCGGCGGCTTCGATATCGTAGTCAGCACATCCACCTAGCATCATGTAGCGAAGCAGCGCCGCACGTATTTTGACAATCTCGGTGTTAGGCGCCGGGACAGCATCACCGATCTCGGCCACCCGCCCCTCTTGCGCAGCTGCTATCATTTTCATCTCAGCCGGGGTCAGCAGATCATCATCGATAAGTGCCTGAACCTCTGACCACTTTGTAATACGCGCCGGAAACTCTTTAACCATGCACACACGCTAGGCGGGATTTACAAATGTGACAATCCCCTTGATCGCCCGCTTGTCACCACACCCACCCACCCGTAAGCAGGGGCATGCCACAGCAGTTCACTTCGCTCTCCGCAATCCTCAACCACGGGTTTGATACCGTGATCGATGTCCGCTCTCCGGCGGAATTTGCCGAGGATCATTTGCCCGGCGCGGTCAACCTGCCTGCCTTATCCAATGAGCAACGCGCCGAGGTTGGTACGATCTACAAACAGGTCAGTGCCTTTGATGCCCGCAAGCTGGGTGCAGGTATGGTCGTGCGCAATGTCGCCGATCACATTGACGGTCCCTTGCGCGACAAGGACGGGGCGTGGCGTCCTTTGGTCTATTGTTGGCGTGGTGGGCAACGTTCCGGCGTGTTTACCACCTTGCTGTCCGAGATTGGCTGGCGTGCTGAGACCATCAAGGGTGGCTACACCAGTTTTCGCCGCAAGGTGAAATCGTATCTTTATGATGATCCGCTGCCGCATCGTTTTGTTCTGTTGGATGGGTATACAGGCACCGCCAAGACGGAGCTGCTGTCACGGCTAAAAACCCGCGGCGTTCAGGTGATTGATCTAGAAGAACTGGCGCATCATCGCGGGTCGCTGTTGGGCGCGCGGCCTGGCGGACAGCCCGCGCAGAAGGGTTTTGAGACGCGATTGGCTGTCGCCCTGCAGCGTTGTGATCCGGACCGCCCCGTTGTGATCGAGGCCGAAAGCAGCAAGATTGGTCGCATTTCACTGCCTGTGTCCGTCTGGGCCGTGATGACGACCGCGCCCCGGATCGTCGTACAAGCCCCGATTGATGCACGCGCAATCTATCTGGCTCAGGCCTATCGCGAGGTGATCTCTGACCCGGTCGCGGTCGCTGAAAAGCTGACCCCACTACGCCGCCTGCGCGGCCATGAGGTGGTCGATAATTGGATTGCCCTGTCAAAGGCGGGCGCATTGGTGGAATTGTCAAAGGCCTTAATGGTAGAACATTACGACCCGACCTATGCCAAATCCCGTAAGATCGCAGAGCGTGACGTATTGGGGGAGATCACAACAAACACGCTGGACGCGGACGGCCAAAACCGGACTGCGGATCAGATCGCGGCTATGTTACGCGGGTCTTGATCCCAGACCCTGTTGTGATTTCACCAATCAGCGCGGCCGGGTAACCGGCGCCCTGCAGTTTCTGCAAAACCTCATCAGCCCCTTTGGCCGGAATAGCGGCAAGCAAACCACCTGCCGTCTGCGGGTCAAACAGAAGATCAGGCGCAGACCCGTCGATTGGCCCCGCACCTATCTGATTGTCAGCAAAGAGAGTTGAACGCACGCCTTTGTCCGACAGCGCCTGTGCACCTGCCATGAACGGGATGGCCGCAAGGTCGAGTGTCGCACCCACACCGGATGCATCACAGATCCCGCGCAAATGCCCGGCCAACCCGAACCCCGTGATATCTGTCATGGCACGGGCTTTGCCCAGTATCTCCGACGCTTTCGCCTGATCCTGCGCCATTTGCTCAAGACAGGCGATGACATCCGCACCTTCGGCCTTCCCGGCCATCTCAGCGGCCAGGATCGTGCCGCTGCCGATGGGTTTGGTCATGATCAATCGGTTACCGGGTTTGGCGCCGGCCAGGGTGATCGGCGTTTTGGCCAAGCCGGTCACTGTAAAACCGATGGTCAATTCGTCCCCGATCGAGGTATGCCCACCGATGATCTTGGCACCGGCTGAACGCATCACGTCGGCGGTTGTCGTCATGATCTCGACCAATGTGCGTTCATGCAATGCGGTCTGCATGGGCGGCAGGATCAGGCTGACGGTGGCTGCCTGCGGTTTGGCGCCCATGGCCCAGATGTCGCCCAGCGCGTGAACAGCCGCGATGCGGGTCATGATCACCGGGTCATGGGTAAAAGCACGCAGATGGTCGGTGCTCATCACCTGACCTTTCTGGACCTCACCTGCGTCATCGCCAAAATGATCGGCCAAGGCATGCTGCAGGGTCGCCCGACCCACCTTGGCACCGCAACCGCCGCACATTGGTTTGTCACCCAGGGTTTCCGCCACATCCAACGCGACAGTGCGTGGCAGTTTCGGCGGCTGCATCTGTGGCAAATCGGCGAACTGATCCATGAACTTGCGGTCGATGTGGTCTTTCCATTTCCACAACAGCGGGCCTTCGCGCGCCGTGCCGAACTTTTCAGCCAGAGCGGATTTTTGTCCCAGTGAGATCAGTTTGAGATAATCACGCTGGGGCTTGTACGGGCGCAAGTTCGCGCCTGACAAAATGGCCCGCAGATTGTCGAACAGCACCGGAGCTTCGCGCACCGCGTAAACCCCGGCCTTGGATCTTGGATCATGGCTCAGGTGGGCGCAATCGCCGACGGCAAAAACCTCTGGCGCGCTGGATTGCAGGTTGGCATCGACGTTGATGAACCCTTCATGCAGCTTCAGCCCGGTTGCCGCAATCCAGTCGTGCGGTTTGGCCCCTGCGGCGCCGGTTGTGAAATCGCTGCGGATGGTGCGGCCATCGCGCAGAACGAGACCCTCGGCGAACACCTCTGTGACTTCGGCGTCTTCGATAATCTCAATCTCCAACGCGGTCAGGGCGGCGAGCATCTTTTGACGCGCTTTGTACCCCAATGCGGTCAGTACAGTACTGCGGTCGATCAGTTTCACATGCGGGCTTTGATCGCGCAGTGCATGTGCTATAGCCATCGCAAGCTCTGCCCCCGCAACACCGCCGCCGATGATCGCGACATACGGCGTCCGAGCGGTTGCGCGGAACGCGTCCCACCGCGATGCAAAGGCGCCAAGGGGCTTGGCCGGGATCGCGTGCGCCTTGAAGCCGGGCAGATTGGGCATGGCCGACGTGATGCCCACATCAACCGCCGCCACATCATAAGCAATGGGCGGGCGTCCCGCGACTGTCACCGTCTGCGCTGTTGTGTTGATCCCCGTTGCATAGCCATTGATGATCCGCGCGCCCGCGAAGCGGGCCAGTTTTACCAGATCAATGTTCAGCTCACCCCGTGTGTAGTGGCCTGCAACAAAACCGGGCAACATCCCCGAATAGGGGGCCGTTGGGCCGGGGTTGATCACCGTCACGCGGACACCGGGCAGCGGGTTCATCCCCCAACTGCGCAGCAAAAGCGCATGGGTGTGACCACCGCCGATAAGAACCAGATCACGGGTAAGGGGAAACGTATTCATGCAAGTGTTCTAGCCGCGCATGCGTCAGGGGGAAAGCCACTGCCCGTCCCAATGACGCGCCCGTGAAAAACTGACCCTCCGATGCACGGCACCCAGATGCACCGCATCCACATGCATCACCCGGCAGATGAGTAGGGCAAATGTCGCGGGATCCGGTTCTTTTAGGTAACCCAGCGCACCATCGATCACCGTACCTGGCGACGGCGTCACCCCGTAGGATTGCTGCGCATGATCGGGGATCTTGTCCCAGAGCGCGCTGGTTTTCGCGCCCGATTGGATGCTCACCTCGGTCTGAAGCCTGATTTGCAACTGCTGGCTTTCGTCCCAGACATGCAAGGCCGCACGTGGTGTCTTGGTCAGGCTCTTGATCTTGTCAGAGAAAAGATCGGTATGCACCGTGATCTCTGCTGCCTGCGGATCTGCGCTGCGCAACACAATTGTGCGGGCTTCTGGCCAACCGTCAGACGACACGGTCGCAAAAGTAGGTCTGCGCGCAGGATGATCGGCATCAGCAACGCCTCGGGCCAATGTGGCCCATAGCGCGTCCCATGTGCCTTGCGTTGTTTCAAACCACTCAGTCATAGCCTGTCATCTCCAGATACCCGACACCGCTGTGACTGCCGCTCACTGTCACCGGCCCTTCCCAATAGGGCACCGATGTCGTCATCCATGCATTGTCATTGATCGCTGCCACCGTGACGTCAACGCCCTTGTCAGGCAAGGTAACCTGCCACCGAACTGGCACATCTGCGTCGTTAAATGCCATTGGGAAAGCCTCCAGCGCACCATCGCTGTAGGGGGTCGTTTCACCTTGCGGGTTGATCCATGTGGCAGATGTAAAATTCGCCCCATCTGTCTGTTGCAGGCGAAACCCCATCAGCTTGGCCCCATCATCAAAAGATAACGAAAACCAATCCCAACCGGTCTGATTGTCGGCCAAGGGCTGTGACGACCATTCCCTGTCCAGCCAGGCGTTTCCGGTGACCGCAATATCGCCGTCAGGCAGTTGCAGCGTGCCTTCAATCGCAAAGAAAGGCTGCGAATAGTAATAAGACGCCTGCCCTGCCGCTGATTTCACCGAGAACCCATCGGCACCGTGAAAAACCAGTGGACCTTCTGCTGTTAGCGCCATGTCATAGGCAAACTCGGGCCCGCTCGCACGCATTTGCATGGTCGCCCAATCGCCTTGCAACGCCCAGTCATCAATCCATGCCGCAAAGGGTTCGGCTATCACATCCGCCTGTCCAATGCCGCCGCGGGCAAACCTTTCGCTGACGTAATGATCGTTCGGTGTGGTGACCGCCGCATGCCCCATCCAAAGCTGTGGCGCCGTCCAGCCTGCCCCTGCCTCAGGTGCCAGCGCAGACCGAAAGAGGGTCCATTGCAGGCCATATTCCGTGCCATCCGCCGCTTTGAGGTTGGCCGTCAGATACCACCATTCAATGCGGTAGTCGTTGTGCGGGCCGTGATCTGTTGGAAAATCAAACACTGGGCCCGGCTGCGGAACACTGAACCCCTCAGCCTGCGTGCCCAAACCGGCAAAGCCCTGCGCCTGCATGGCGACTGGCATCCAGCACAAAAGAAGCAGCATCCTAACGTTCATTCGAAAACACCTTGAGCAGATCAGCAGGTGGCGTGCGGGCCAGACGGCGCGCAGGCCAGAGGGCGGCCAATGCAGCTGCCAGCAACGCAAAAAGGCCCAGCCGGACATAATCCAACGGGAAAAGATACATCGGCAACCGCCACCCGAAAGCCGCGACATTCACTACGGCCAGCAACGCCCAAGCCAATGCGAGACCAAGCGGCAATGCAACAATCGCCGTCAAAACCGCCAGCATCATCGCACGCAGCAGTTCCAACTTGCCCAGTTGGCGGCGTGTCATGCCCATCGCCCACGCGGGCGCCAGTTGCGGGACACGCATGGTGGCCAGCGTCAGCAAGCTCATCAAAATGGCAAAGCCTGCCACGGCCAGCGTGAGTACGTTCAGCGCCGTTGTCACTGTGAATGTACGCTCAAAAATCGCCAGGGAAATCGCCTTGATCCGCGCCTGATCCACCGATTGCGCGGCCGGGATGCCCGTTGCCTGCTCCAGTTCCTTCACAAAATCGGGGACCGCTGCCGGATCCATTCGCAGACCAAAGCGTTGCGGGATCACGTCCGGGAACAATATCGCAAATACATCTTCGCCAATCACTGCCTGACCAATCGGGTTGCCGTAGTCGCCATAGACGCCAGCAATTGAGAAATCCTGTCCCTGTACCTGAACCAGATCGCCGACATCCAAACCTGCCCTGCGGGACAGTTGTTCGTTGATCAGGATCGTGTCGTTGGTAAATGTGCTGTCCCACGCCGATGCCGCAGCTTGCAGAAGTACCCAATTGTCCCGATATGTGGCGTGGTCGCGGGTGCCGAAAACTTCGGTCGTTTGGCCTGCGATTGTCACCTCTGTGCTCTGGATCGGCAGAATGGCATTTGTGCGCGGGCCGGCGAATGCAACCAATGCGTCCGATTGCGCGGCGTCTTCGACTTGCACGTATAATTCTGACGCCAACCGCTGGTCGAGGAAATCGGTGAAGGTCAGACGAAAGCTCGACACCATCGTCGAAACACCAACATTGGCCGCCATCGCCAGCAAAAGCGCCATCAACGCTAGTGACAATCCCGGCAGTTGCTGCCGCGTATCCGCCCAGAACCATTGCGCTGTCATTGTCTTGGCCAAACTGCTTAGCCCGGCCAGCACCCGGTCCAGCACCAACGGCAGCGCCAAAGCCGCGCCAATCAGCAAGGTCGCATGCAGGACAAACCCGCTGATCAGGCCGTTGGCGGTGAACATCAGGACCCCAGCGATGGCCAGCAACGCCAAAGCCACTTGACCTTGCACCCGCGCGCGCCTGCCAGCCGCCATGGCCAAGGCGCGCGGCTGGGCTGCGGCCAGCAGGGGCATTTGCGCCAATTGATAAAGCGCACCGCATGCCGCAATTGCTGTGCCGCCCAGCGCGATACCCAGCCCCGAGAGCCACCAAACCGGGCGCAATTGCAAATTGCCCGAGACATCCGCGCCATATAGCCCGCGCAAGGTCGCCGCCACATCCGGCAAGAGGAGCGCTGCAATCACATAGCCCAGCGCCACTCCAACCACCCCCGCAACCAGCGCAAAGAGCATCAGCTCCGCCCCCATCAACACAATCAGACGGCGTAACGGCACGCCAAGCGCCCGCAAGGTCCGCACCACGGGGCGGCGTTGTTCAAAAGCCAGACCGATGGCCCCATTGACGATGAAGATACCAACGGCAAAGGACAGCAGGCCGAAGGCCGTCAGATTGAGGTGGAAACTATCTGTGAGCCGGGCAATATCACTGCCCCCCTGCGCTGACTGGCGCATCAGATCAGGCGCAACATCAGCAAGCGCCGCTCGGCCCATCGGCTGGCTGGGTAGCACGATCAGGGTGTCAATCTGTTCGGGCTTGCCCAGCAGGCGCTGGGCCACGCCGATGTCAGTCACAGCGGTGCCCGGTGCGGCCTCTGGCGTGATGACAAATGCATAGTCCGGCAATCTTGAGGCAGTTTCCGCCGTGCCGAAAAGCTGGCCATCGCCAGTCAGGAAACTAACGACATCTGTTCCCTCTTGCGGAGCGACCGGGCCAATGCCGCTAGGCGCTGTCAGCGGCTCGACCCCGACAATACGCACCCCATTCAGACGGCCCTGCACGACAGGGCTCACCAGCCAGCCCGCGCGGCGTAGCGTAACGTAGGTATCTTGCGCGATCGGCTGCCCATCACGGCGCACCAGACGGTCGTATTGTCCCTCACCCAAGGTCGCGGCGGCAGCATCATAGCTGGCCCGAGCTTCGGCATTCACGGCCTGTACGCCGGACCACAAGGCAGTTGCCAACGCCAGCCCCGCGAGCAGGGTGAAAAGCTGCAAAGGATTGCGCCACCAATGCGATAACAGCGCCTGAAGCGTGGCCTTGGTCATGCCACACGACCCGCCTTGAGGTGCAAACGACGTGACATGCGGCCCGCAAGTGCTTGGGAATGGGTGACCATCAAAAGGCCCGCACCTGCCTCTGAGACAAGTTCCAGCATCAGATCCATGACGGTGCTCGCCGTCGCCTCATCAAGGTTGCCTGTCGGTTCATCCGCCAGAACAAGCCGTGGTTTTGGGGCCAAAGTGCGCGCAATGGCAACCCTTTGCTGCTGTCCACCAGAGAGCTGTTCGGGATATTTCGACAGGTGCGCTGAAAGGCCCATGCGATCTGTTAGGGTCGCGATCCACGCCGGGTCATGCCGCCCGGCAAGCCGGGCCTGAAATGCAATGTTGTCAGAAATCCGCAGGCTTGGGATCAGGTTGAACTGTTGGAAGACGACGCCCACTGTGCCCCGGCGCAATGCCGCGCGCGCGGTGTCGTCCAGCGTGGCGATATCGCGATCCTGCAAAACGATCTGACCGGCATCCGGCGTATCCAGCCCGCCGATCAGGTGCAGCAAGGTGCTTTTGCCACTGCCCGACTCGCCAGTCAGCGCGAGCGTTTCACCTGCGTCCAGTGTCAGATCAATGCCGCGCAGGACATCAAATGGTCCGTCTGCGGTGTGGTAGGTTTTGTGAATATCTTTGACGTGTAGCAGCATGGTCGCGGGTCCTTTGACACTGGACCTAACACGCTGCATCGCAAAGGAAACGACCTAGCCGCCGATAAGGGCGATTTCTGTGCCCGCCGGATCAACAACGATCAGCCGCTGCACGTAGGACACGCGCCGATCCCATGCCACTTGATAACCCGCAGCATCAAGACGTAGGGCGACATCCTTTAATCCACGGATAGGGAAGGATGGCAGGGCATCCACATCAAATGGAAAGCTAGGCCGGGTACCAAAATAGATCTGCCACGTGCCGCTGACCGCCCAGAACCCATCCGTGTCCTTGGGGTAATTCGGCGCGCGCATCTCCATCAGGCCAAGTTCGTCCAGATAGAAGGCGCGCACGACCGCCTCTTCGTGCGGTTCCATCGGGACAAAAACCTTTTGCAAGCGTGTGTTTTGATGCGCGGCGTCCCGCCCGGCGCTAAAAGCCATATCAGGCCCACGCCGCTTACGCGTCTTTCGGGGAATGTCTTCATCGACGTCGGCCGCTCGGTTTCGCATGAAGCGAAAAAACGCAAAGAAGGCGACAAGGGCAATGATGGGGATGAGCGGAAGATCAGTCATGGGAGGCGGTGCCGGTTAGCCTTCTGCGATTAACTCAATACGGTTTCCTACGGGATCAGCGGTAAAGAGCCGCGCGACGTCTGGCAAGGTCGTGTCCCAAGTGACCATATGCCCTGTCTGCTCCAGCTTGGCCGCAAGACCCGTTAGGTCCCTGTCAAGAAAACCCGGATGTGCCTTGGTCGCGGGATGAAAGTCGGGATCGATGCCAAAGTGAACTGCCAGCGTGCCCGCCCGCGCCCAAAATCCACCGCGCGATTGCAATTCATGCGGTTTAGGCACCTCTTGCAGGCCCAACACGTCGCAATAGAAGGCGCGCATGGCGTTCTCTTTGCCCGCTGGTAATGCCAGTTGCAGGTGGTCAATTCCCGTGATCATCGCCGTCCCTTCGGGGCCGCCGGGCCTGCTTGCTGCCAGCCCGAACCAAAGCCCAGACAACCGCTACAAAGACGGCGACTACAACAACCGGATTTCCGCCTGTCAGGTCCAGAAGCATGCGTTTTCCATAATGTATACCATAGCATACATTTAGATACAGGTTGGGCGTTTTTCAACCTTTGCCGTGACGTTATACTGTTTTGCACGGGCATCTGAGGTAGCACTTTGGCAACAGAATTCATGGAGGCTTCGATGACAGATATCGTAATTCTAGGTGGCGCACGCACGGCAATTGGCACTTTTGGGGGCGCACTTGCAGGCACATCGCCGATTGAATTGGGCACCATCGCGGCGAGGGCCGCACTTGAGCGCGCAGGTGTAGAGGGCGAACAAATCGGCCACGTCGCCTTTGGCCATGTAATCAATACTGAACCCAAGGATATGTATGTCAGCCGTGTTGCTGCCATCAATGCCGGTATTCCCGACACAACCCCGGCGATGAACGTGAACCGCTTGTGCGGTTCGGGCTTGCAATCCATCGTGTCGATGGCGCAATCGCTGATGTTGGGAGACGCTGACTTTGCTCTTGCAGGCGGGTCCGAGAATATGAGCCGTTCGCCCTTCATCATCCCTGACCAACGCTGGGGCGCAAAGATGGGCGATGTGCGCACGCTCGACATGATGCTGGGCGCGCTCAATTGTCCGTTTGGCACCGGGCACATGGGGGTCACGGCAGAAAACGTGGCCGGTGAGCATGATATCAGCCGTGATGCCCAAGACGCCTTTGCACTGCAAAGTCAGGAACGTGCCGCCGCAGCCATCGCTGCCGGTCACTTTGAAAGCCAGATTGCCCCTGTACCCGTCAAAAAGCGCCGCGAAATGGTGGATTTCGTGACCGATGAACATCCCAAGGCAACCACGCTTGAGGCCTTGTCGGGCCTGCGCCCTGTTTTTCAGAAAGACGGCAGTGTGACTGCGGGCAATGCCTCTGGCCTCAACGATGGCGCGGCCGCAGTGGTGTTGGCGACCGCAGAGGCCGCCGAAGCCGCTGGCCTGAAACCCAAATTCCGCGTGCTGGGCTATGGCCATGCGGGTGTGCGCCCCGAGGTTATGGGCATTGGGCCGGTTCCTGCTGTGGCGAACCTGTTGATGAAACTGCGCCTGTCCGTTGATGATTTTGACGTGATCGAAAGCAACGAAGCCTTTGCCGCGCAAGCGCTGGCCGTCAGCAAAGAACTGGGCTTTGACCCCGCCCGCGTGAATCCCAATGGCGGCGCGATTGCGCTAGGCCATCCAGTTGGTGCATCAGGCACAATCATCGCGGTCAAAGCCATGTACGAACTGGAACGGATCGGCGGCAAACGCGCGTTGATCACCATGTGCATTGGTGGCGGCCAAGGCATCGCTCTGGCGATTGAGCGGCTCTGATCCCCCCCTTGCCGTTCGTGGCGGGGCATGATTGAACCCCGCCTAACCCTTCGCCTTTCTGGATCTCGTGCCGTGTCCCATCGCCCTGCCCTACGCCACGTTGTGTTCTTCAGCGCCAAGAACCAAGAGGATGTACCCAAGATAATCGACGGGCTGAACCTGCTGGCGGGTATTCCGTGTGCTGACGCTTTTGAGGTGCGGCGCAATACGCGCAAAGATGCGCTTTCAGCGCAGGTTGATGTGGTTGTCTATGCCGAGTTCGCGGATGATGCGGCCCTCGCGGCCTATAAGGCGCATCCACTTTATCAATCAGCGATTGATGTTGTGCGCCCTTTGCGGGATCTCAGGATCGCGGCTGACTTTTAGGTCGGATAGTCGCGCAGAAAGACCCATTTATCGCCCTCAGACAGGTCCGCGTCATAGGCGTAGCCGCCTGCGCTGAAGCCTTTGATCTCTTCCGCATCTGTCAAACGGTTCTCGATCACATGGCGGGCCATGGCCCCACGCGCGCGTTTGGCAAAGAAACTGACGATGCGCGGTCTGCCATCCTTGAGTTCCATAAATGTGGGCGTGATCACGCGCAGCTTCAGCGCCTTGCGGTCAGCTGCCCCAAAATATTCCTGACTAGCGCAGTTGATCAGCGTGTCCGTGCCCATAGATGCAGCCTGCACGTTCAGTGCCTTGGCAATCGTGTCACCCCAATAGTCATAAAGTGTCGTGCCACGTCGCGTCTTGAGGCGGCTTCCCATCTCTAATCGGTACGGCTGGATCGCATCAAGCGGGCGCAGCAGCCCATAAAGACCGGAGAGGATGCGCAGATGATCTTGCGCCCAAGCCATGTCAGTATCGCCCAAGGTCTTGGCCTCTAGTCCCTGATAGGTATCGCCGTTAAAGGCCAGCGCCGCCGCTTTGGTGGCTGATGCGTCGGGCGCCGCGGCAAACGCCTTGAACCGATCCCGGTTCAGGCGTGCCAGATCATCCGAGATGCTCATCAGCCCTTTGAGTTGGGTCAGTGTCAGGTTGCGCGCTGTCTTCGATAGGCGCACTGCGTCTTCCTGAAAGTCAGGCGCAGTAACCGCCACATCTACCGATTCCATGTCGAGCGATTTGGCAGGTGAGACAACAACAAGCATGGGGCATCCTCTTTCACTTCAGAATGGGATGTAACATGACAACGGCACAAGACCAGCCCCATGGGGCGCATCGCGCTCAACAATTGTGGTTGATCAGTTCAGTTGAACCTGCAGCGGGTATTGCCCGTCTTCAAACGGGCCAAAAAGATCATCGAGATCAGGATGGTCGACAGGTTCGCCGGAATAGTCAGCAATCAGGTTCTGTTCAGAGACATAAGCCACGTAAAAGCTCTGATCATTCTCGGCCAGAAGGTGGTAGAACGGCTGATCTTTCTTGGGGCGGCTTTCCTCTGGGATGGCATCATACCAAGCATCTGTGTTCGAAAACATGGCGTCCACGTCAAAGACCACACCCCGGAAAGGGTGTTTGCGGTGGCGTACAACTTGCCCCAAATGATATTTTGCGCGCGTTTTGAACATAGTCATTAACTTAGCGCTAATATATGTCCGCCGCGGATGCAAAGTCTACCACGTCAACACGCAAATAAAGGAAACAGTCTGTGAACCTTGCTCTGACAGTCCTCAACATCACGGCACCTGTTTTTCTGTTGGCGGCGGTTGGTTTTGTCTGGGTCAAGCTGGGGTTTGAATACCGGGTGCAGTTTGTCACCCGCATGGCAATGACCCTCGCTGTGCCCTGCCTGATCTTCGTGGCTTTGATGAAAACAGAGATCGAACCCGAGGCGCTGGCCGCACTTTCACTGGCGTCCTTGGTGGCTTATGGCTTTGTAATGGTTGGCTGTTTCATCGTGGTGAAGTTGGGGCGGCTGGATCTGCAAACCTATCTTGCCCCATTGATATTCGGCAATACTGGCAATCTTGGACTACCTTTGGCGCTGTTTGCCTTTGGAGAGGCCGGGCTGGGCTATGCAGTGGTTGTCTTTGCCGTCATGGCCATCTTGTCGTTCACGGTAGGCGTCTGGATGGTTGCTGGCGGTGGTTCACCTGCAAATCTGGTGAAAGAGCCGGTTGTGGCCGCAACGCTGCTTGGCGCGCTGTTTCTGTGGCAAGGATGGGAGACGCCGACCTTTCTGACCAACGCACTTGACCTGATTGGGCAAATGGCGATTCCCATGATGCTGATCACCTTGGGCGTGGCCGTGGCGCGTTTGGAAACCAAGGCAATGTCGCGTGCCGTGGTCCTGTCTTTGGTCAAGGCAGTGATCTGCCTCGGCGGTGGCTGGCTCGCTGCAACATGGTTGGGACTAGAGCCGATTGCAGCGGCGGTCTTGATCGTCCAGGTCGCAACCCCCGTCGCTGTGACCTCATATCTTTTGGCCGAAAAGTATGGGGAGGATGCACAGCCAGTTGCAGGTCTTGTTGTTGCCTCAACGCTGTTGTCGGTGATCGCCTTGCCGCTGATCCTCGCATTTGTGATCTGAACACGGCCTGAAGGGGATTCCCAGACCGTTCCAAGCACGCTATGCTGGCAAAAAACAAAGATAAGCGAGAGGCAGATGAGCAGTTTCTTTCGCGCGGCGGCATGTGTGCTGTTATTGGGCAGTTGTAGTGGCAGTTCGGGAGATTTCTCGGCACCGCGCAACCTTGATGACGCTTGCAGTATCGTGTCAGAGCGCCCCGAATACCTACGCGCATTCCAGCGGGTCGAGCGTAAATATGGCGTGCCTGTGCCGTCGATGATGGCGATCATCTATCAGGAAAGTAAATTCATCGGCGATAACCGCACGCCGCACCGTTATGCGCTTGGCGTCATTCCTGTTGGGCGGCAATCCTCGGCCTTTGGCTATTCCCAAGCGCTGGATGGCACCTGGGAAGAGTATCAAGACGGGCCCGGTGGCCGTCGCGCCCGCCGCGATGATATCGACGATGCCACTGATTTCATGGGTTGGTACATGGTCCAGACGGTGGAAGAAACCGGCGTGCCGATCAATGACACCCGCAACCAATATCTGGCCTACCACGATGGGCGCACCGGGTTTAACCGGGGCACATGGCGATCCAAAAGCTGGCTGGTGCGCATCGCAGGCGAGGTCGAGGCCCGTGCCGTGCTGTATGATCAGCAGTTGCGATCCTGTCGTAAGCGCTAAATACAAAAAAGGGCGACCCGATGAGGCCGCCCTTTGTTTTTGATTGCAGCCGCGCCTAACCTGCGCGTTTGCGGGTCTCGGCCTGAATATTGAACAGGATATCCCGCAGCGTGCCGCCTGCCACCAGATCATTCAGGATCACGGTTGTCTCAACACCCAGATCATCGGTGACGATCCATTGGCGCAGCTCGACCGGGTTGGCGGTAAAGACCATCTGGATGTTACCGTATTGCGGGTTGTCAGGGTCCTGTGCCGTGACAGTTGTGGTCGGGCCCTCTGACACCACGTTGGTGACCATGCGTGCTCGCTCAAGATCGACATCAGGTTGCAGGATGATGCTGAGCGGCGTTCTGTTCAGCGGATACCGGTCAGGGCCAGTGTTTGATCGTGCATCAAAAATAGCCAGTTGCCCGCCACCGGCTATGACCATTGATTCCGACGGAGCGTTATATTCAAACCGAATACGCCCCGGACGTTTGATATAGATCTGCCCGGTATACAGCGTGCCGTCAGAGTTGATCTGGGTAAAGCCGCCCTGTGCGGTCTGAAGCTGGTTCAGATAGGCAGAAATCTGCGAGAGGCTTAGCTGCTGGGCCGACGCGGCACCGGCATAAAGCGCTAGCGCCGCAGCGATGATAAGAGAAAGGATACGTTTGCTCATAAGTCCTACCTAGATGTTTGGATGCGGGTTTGCACCCTTTGGATGAGGAGAACAACAGCATGTGAGCAGCCGTTAGGCGATATCATGCCCGCTGATTATGGATAGCGGGGCGGGTGGACGGCATGCCAAAACAAAACCCCCGCGTTTGATAAACGCAGGGGTTTTGGCATGATATCAAAATTGGTTGCGCCTTTAGCGGACCCAAACCTCAACACGCGTGTAACCTGAACCGGCGACTTGCCCATCAACACAGGTTGCGGGGAAAACGTTGCCAAACCCGTAGGGGGAAACCGTGACCTCGTTGCTGGCAAGTGCCGCTCCGGCGAATTGTTCAAACGCCGCCTGCATCGACTGCGCCGCACCCAATGAGGCACTGATTGCAGCATCGCTGCCCGATGTGGACGCGCCGAACCCTGCGAACACGATCTCGCGACCTTGATACTCCGGCCCGGAAACCAGACCGGCGAGATCAATCATCATCGCCCGGTTCCAAGCGCCTTCGGGTCCACTGGCCGCCCCGCCGGTCATTGTTGTGGACAAGCGATTTGCGTCAAACAACACCTGGAACATCTCGGCGGCCGCAGCACGCTGTGCATCGTCCAAGGATGCGTTCAGCAATCCGCCCAGACGCTCATTCTTTAGGACAGGGTCCTGCTGTTGCGCGGAGTGGTTCAAGAAGCCTTCACGATCCAATAGTCCCTGTGCGACATCCGTTGAGGCGAAATCAAAAAGCTCTGCCGCAAACGGGGCTGTCGGCGCAGTGTTGTAACTGGCCATGATCGGGCGCGCCAAAGGATAGTCGCCAGAGATGATGTTGAACGCATTCGGCATCACCGCGATACCACAGGCCCCCGCAACCGCTATCGTCTGATCGGCATTGGCCACGGCAAAGTCGATAATGCTGATACTGCCCGGAAATTGCAGGATCGAGGCCGAGATACCCGCCTGATCCGACATCGTCAGTACATTGCCCGCGACAGTCTTGCCCGCAGGTTCCATCACCAACTTGTTCATCTGCGCCCACAAATCCGAATTCGTGGGCAGTTGCAGCGGCAGAACACTCACGTCCGCACCACCGATCTGAGACCAGTTGGTAACTTCACCGGCAAAGACGCGCGCCAGATCATTCAGAGAAATCTCGCTGATGCCCGCATTGGGTGCTACAATCACCGAAAATGCGTTCAGGCCAAGCAATTGATCACCCGGCTGCGTTGTCGTGATCCAATCACCGGGACCACTATACTGTTGGGCTGCCGTTCCATTCAAAGAAACGGTTTCAACGACGATGTCTGCATCACCGCCGTCGTCGACGATGTTCAACTTCAGTGAAGCCTCATCGTTGCTCAACACTGCCGCGCCATCTGCCGAGACCACAACAGTAGCGCTTGTGTCACTTGCGACAGCGAAAGCGCCCGCCACAGTACGATACAAACCACCAGCGGTCGCGCTTTCGAAACCCACGCTCAACGTTTGGTCGCCGCTGCTCGCGGGGGCAGAGCCGTCAACAACAACATCGATCATAGCACCTGCCGTCAGGCCAAAGTCATTACTTGCCAAAACCTCAATGCAGCCAGCGCCGTAGCAAATCACTTCTGATGCAGGGACACTGATGGCACCCACCGAGGTTTGAACGCGGAGCATCACACCATTGAAGCCGACAATTTCGCCCTCGACGCTGATGAATTCATCGGGAGAGCGCAAATCAACTTGCTGCGCCATAAGCGCAACAGGCGCCACACTGCAAACCAGGGAAGTTACTATTCGTGTCATCATGATATTCGTAGCTCCAGCCATCAGAGGCCACTTTTGTGCCGCATCCTGTTAATTAGACCATCCAAAGCGGGCAGAACTTGGATGGTTAGCGTCATTGCTCGCAAATTGTGGCGGCTTTAGCAACAATGCCGTTCATGTTATTTTTATAGAGAAACCACAATTTTGGGCAACTAACACACCGTAGCGTTGCACAAAATTGCCACAATTAGTGCCTCCAGCACCGTTCGAACAGGCGCAAATGAATCACCGTTTCAAGTAAAAATTTTCCAATCAGTCATTTTTTGCCGATGGTACGCCACGCGCCAGCCCGGCAAAATCAAATAACTTGGGATCAAGCAGATGCGAAGGCCGCGCATTCATCAGCGCCCGGAACATGACCTGACGGCGCCCTGGGTTATTTGCCTCCCACCCATCAAGGATCTGTTTAACCTGCTGGCGCTGCAATCCATCCTGTGAACCACATAGATCGCAGGGGATAATGGGATAGTTCATCGCTTTGGCGAACTTCTCGCAATCCGCTTCAGCCACATGGGCCAGCGGACGGTAAAGGAACAAATCCCCCTCTTCATTCACCAGCTTAGGCGGCATTGTCGCCAAACGCCCCCCGTGAAACAGGTTCATAAAGAAAGTTTCCAGAATATCGTCCCGGTGATGACCAAGCACCACAGCCGAACACCCTTCTTCACGTGCGATCCTATACAGGTTGCCCCGACGCAAACGCGAACAGAGCGCGCAGAAAGTCCGGCCTTCGGGCACCTTGTCCATCACAATCGAATAGGTGTCTTGGTATTCAATGCGGTGAGGCACGCCCATTTTTTTCAGAAACTCTGGCAAAACAGTCGCAGGAAACCCCGGCTGCCCCTGATCCAGATTGCACGCGACCAATTCAACCGGCAGCAGCCCGCGCCACTTTAGTTCATAAAGCACTGCCAGCAGCGTATAACTGTCCTTGCCCCCGGACAGGCAAACGAGCCATTTCGCGTCGCGCTCAATCATCCCGTATTGCTCGATCGCTTCACGGGTGTAGCGCACGATCCGTTTGCGGAGCTTCTTGAACTCCGTTGTGGAAGGCGCGCCATGGAACAGCGGGTGTATTTCGGAATCGTCCAGCATGGCGCGGATATGCCAGATGCGTCCGCGTCTGCCTAGCGTCAGGTCGCATTAAATCCACGGCGCCCTCCGGGTTTGACCGCTGGACTGCGTTGCATTCCCATGAAGTAGAATGACTATTACTGCGTAGATGCGCCTTGCCAGCGCGTAAATCTGTCAAACTGGTGGTTTATGGTCATTTCCACGACATCCTTCATAGGGTGCGCCCCTGTTTTGTGGTCACGATTGGTGGCGGCTGGGATGGGGATCGCCTGCTGAACTCGGCCTATGTCAAACGCTATGGGCTGGGTATCGGAACCGGCACGATTTCATTCGGAGAACTGTAGCCAAGGATTTTCGGACGAAAATCTTTAGTCTGGAACGTTATCAATCCCCGAGCTGCCCCAAGGGTGGCATCGCAAGATACGCCGCACAGTCAAATAACTGCCCTTGATCGCCCCGTGTTTTTCTAGCGCTTCGAGAGAATAGGCCGAACAGGTCGGTTGATACCGGCAACTCATCCCCACCCAAGGTGACAGCACCAAGCGGTACGCGCGAACAGGCAGAGAGACAATGTAAGCGAGCGGGCTCATCCGTGGACCTTTTTCATTGCACGGCGCATGTCAGCGACCAATGTCTCAAAAGGTAGGGTTGCGGTGATGTCTTTGCGACCCACAAGCACGTAATCCCACCCATCGCGGCCCGCTTCGGGCAGCACAATGCGCGCAACTTCACGCAAGCGCCGCTTGGCGCGGTTACGGGCGACGGCATTGCCGACTTTCTTGGAACAGGTGAAACCAACGCGGATACCATCTGCCTCGCCCTCAGTGCGTTTGCGGCCTTGCAGGTGGATGCCGGGAGTGCCTTGGCGGCGAGCATGCGACGCGCGCACAAAATCAGCGCGCTTGGTCAATACGCAAACAGAAACCGCCGGAGCGCCCTGATCAGGCCCAACCGGCGGTTTCAAATCGGTCAAAACGGCTGGAGCGCTTACGCGCTCAGCTTCGCACGGCCTTTGGCGCGGCGATTGTTCAGGATCTTGCGACCGGCCTTTGTGGCCATACGTGCGCGAAATCCGTGACGGTTCTTACGAACCCGGTTTGAAGGTTGGAACGTGCGCTTCATAGCGTGCTCTCCGGTTATTGGCCAAATCCACGGCAGGGATTCGAAGCCGAACTACAATTCTGATCCGTCCTTTAGAGGGGGTCGCTATGCATGTCAACGCAAGTGCCGAGGTGAAACTGCAACAAATTCCATATTTCGATCACATCAATTGTTACAGTCTTCACGGCCCAACCCCGCAAAACTGAAACATCAGGGGTGCTTTGCATCAATGCGCCGTGAGGTGGGTATCGCAAAAGGCAGGTTACGTCCATCTAACCTGCAACAAACAAGACACCCATAGGACCCGAAAGATGACCGATATGACTGAAAGCCCCACCAACCCGATACTCAAAAAACTGCCTCTCATCATTATCGGCGTTGTCGCTGTGCTGGGTGCGTTTTTCCTGCGCGATTACCTGACGTTCGAGGCGCTGGCCGAAAACCGTGAGTCCCTCCTCGGCTTTCGCGACAACAACTATCTGCTGACCGTTCTGGTCTTTATCGCAGCCTACGTGGTGATTGTTGCGTTCTCCCTCCCCGGAGCAACAATCGCCACGCTGACTGGTGGTTTCCTGTTTGCGACTTTCCCCGGTGCGCTGTTCAACATGACGGCAGCAACCATCGGCGCAACCGCGATCTTCCTTGCTGCACGCTGGGGGTTCGGTGAAAGCCTTGGCAAGAAGCTGGAGAACTCAGACGGTGCCGTCAAAAAGATCAAAGATGGGATCGATGAAAACCAGTGGTCGATGCTCTTCCTGATCCGCTTGGTTCCTGCGGTCCCCTTCTTCCTCGCCAATCTGATCCCATCCTTCCTTGAGGTCCCGTTGCATCGCTTTGTGATCTCGACATTCTTTGGCATCATCCCCGGCTCTGTCGTCTACACCTCTGTCGGTGCGGGCCTTGGTGAGGTGTTCGCCCGCGGCGAGACCCCAAACCTTGGCATCATCTTTGAGCCGCAGATCATCTTCCCCATCATCGGCTTGTGTGTACTCGCCGCTCTGCCCATCGCGATCAACGCCGTTCGCGGCAAGAAAGGCCTGTAAGTCATGAACCGTATTAAGACAGATATTTGCATCATCGGCGGCGGCTCGGGCGGTTTGTCTATCGCAGCGGGCGCTGTCCAAATGGGCGCCAAAGTGGTCCTGCTGGAAGGTCACAAAATGGGTGGCGACTGCCTGAACTATGGCTGCGTCCCATCCAAGGCGCTGATTGCGTCCGCCAAACAGGCGCACGCTATGTCCCATGGCGCGCCCTATGGCGTTGGTGAAGTTACGGCCAAAGTTGACTATGCCGCTGCGAAAGACCACGTCCACGACGTGATTGCCACCATTGCTCCTGTCGATAGCGTTGAGCGGTTCGAAGGGTTGGGCGTGCATGTGATCGAAGAATTCGGCACCTTCATTTCCAAGACCGAAGTGCAAGCCGGCGACAACATCATCGAAGCCCGCCGCTTTGTGGTCTCTACCGGCTCTGGTCCCTTCGTGCCACCGATCCCCGGCTTGGATACGGTCAAGCATTACACCAATGAAGACATCTTTGATCTGCGCGAGAAGCCCAAGCATCTGATCGTCATCGGCGGCGGCCCAATCGGCATGGAAATGGCGCAGGCGCATCGGCGCTTGGGCTGCGAAGTCACCGTGATCGAGGGTTTGAAAGCCTTCGGCAAGGACGACCCGGAAATGGCCGCCTTTGTGCTGGATAAGATGAAAGACGAAGGCATCAACATCATTGAAGAAGCTTTGGCCGAAAAGATCAGCGGCAAGGGTAAATCGATCACCGTTCATACGCCAAAAGGCGACTTTTCAGGCTCTCACCTGCTGATGGCCGTTGGGCGCAAGGTGAACACCGACAAACTGGATCTAGACGCAGGCGGCATTGCGCATGACCGCTCTGGGCTGAAGGTCGGCCCTGATCTGCGCTCTATAACCAACAAAAAGGTCTACGCAGCGGGTGATGTCGCCGGTGGTCTGCAATTCACACATGTCGCGGGCTACCACGCTGGCGTGCTGATCCGCTCTATGCTGTTCGGGCTGCCCTCCAAGCAGCGTACCGACCACATTCCATGGGCCACTTACACGGACCCCGAACTGGCTCAGGTTGGCCTGACCGAAGCACAGGCCAAGTTGAAATATGGTGCGTCACTTGAAGTCGTGCGCTTTGATTTTCACCACAACGACCGGCTGATCGCCGAGCGCAAGAACAAAGGTCTGATCAAGGTCATGGTCGTGAAGGGCCGCCCCGTTGGCGCGTCTATCGCTGGCCATATGGCGGGCGAGCTAATCAGCATGTGGGCCATGGCCATCGCCAACAAGATGAAGATGTCTGCCATCGCAAACACGGTTCTGCCTTATCCGACGGTTAGTGAGGTTAACAAACGGGCCGCGGGTGCCTATTTTAGCCCAAGACTTTTCGAAAGCCCGAAGGTAAAGGGTATCGTAGGCTTCGTGCAGCGGTGGCTGCCATAAGCACTTAGACGAGGTAGCATGACCAACTCACTTTCAGGTCGTTTTCTGATCCTCACGGTGATCTTCGTGATGCTGGCCGAGATTTTCATCTTTGTGCCATCCGTTGCGCGGTTCCGTGAGGACTATCTGCTTGCAAGGCTTGAACGTGCGCAAATTGCGTCTTTGGCTTTGGAAGCGGACGACATGATCAGCCCCGCGCTTGAGGCAGAGCTGCTGCGCAACGCCGAAGTCTACAACGTCGTGCTGCGACGCGATGAGATCAGGCAGTTGGCGCTTTCCTCGCCCATCCCCTCGCCCATTACCGCCACCTACGACATGCGTGGCGCTACCAGCATGACGCTGATCAAAGACGCTATTGGAACGCTGCTGGATACCGAAGAACACGTGATCCGCGTGATCGGCAACCCTGTACGCGATGGTGGATTGCTAATCGAAGTCACTATGGCTGAGATGCCGCTACGAGCCGCTTTGCTTGATTACGGGCGCAACATCCTGTTCCTGTCGGCTTTCATCTCTATCATCACTGCGGGGCTCTTGTTTGTGGCGGTGCAATTCCTGCTGGTCCGCCCGATCAAAGGCGTTGTCGATCACATGCAGGCCTATTCCAAGGCGCCCGAAGACGCCCGCCAGATCATTACGCCCACGGCCGGCGTGCGCGAGCTGCGCGACGCCGAAGAATCCCTGCAAATGATGCAACAGCAATTGACGGGCGCGCTGAAACAAAAGGAGCGCTTGGCCCAATTGGGTGGCGCGGTTGCGAAGGTGAGCCATGACCTGCGCAACATCCTGACATCTGCCCAACTTTTCACCGACCGGATTGAATCCTCGGACGATCCGTTGGTGAAACGCATGGCACCGAAGCTGGTGAATTCCATCACACGGGCAGTGAACCTCTGTGAAACCACCCTCGCCTTTGGCCGCGTTGATGAACCCGCACCAACCCTGTCCCGCGTGAACCTTGCCGGGATCGTCAGTGACGTCATCGACAGCGAACGGCTGGCCGCCGGGGATTACCCGCTGTCTTTCTCAGAAGACATTCCCGCCTCCATGACCCTGCGCGCCGATGGTGAGCAGCTGTTCCGGGTGGTCTTTAACCTTGTGCGCAACGCGCGTCAGGCGATCATGGCAACCGGTGACCCCGGCGAGATTGGTCTGCAAGCGCTCGAAGACGATCAGGCCTGGCGCCTGACGATCACAGACACAGGGCCGGGCCTGCCGCAAAAGGCGCAAGAGCACCTGTTCCAGCCATTTCAGGGCGGTGTGCGTAAAGGGGGCTCTGGTCTGGGGCTTGTGATTGCAGCAGACCTGATCCGCGGGCACGGCGGGCGGTTGGAATTGCAGAAGACCGATGAGGCCGGCACTGTCTTTGTGCTGCAACTGCCCAAAGAAGACCTCGCACTGGCCCCGGCCGCAGAATAGCGAAAGAATCTGAATTGGGCCTTGCATCATGCGTGCGCGAGGTCTAAATCCCAGCTCACGCGGATTGGTAGCTCAGTTGGATAGAGTACTTGACTACGAATCAAGGGGTCGGGGGTTCGAATCCTCCCCAGTCCGCCATTCAACAATTTTAAGGCTTTGATTTTGTTGCACAAAATGGCGATGCTGTTCTTTTTGACCCCCAATCATTCCCCCAACTAGATGCGCATTCGCGTTTCGTTTGTAAGCACTGAGCTCAAGAGGTTATGTCTATGGGTAAGGAGCGGGCGTACCTGTCGTGCATCTTCGGCGCGACAAAGGTCCGTAGCCAGCCCGAAACAGACATTCGACCCAAGGGCCGCTATGATCAATCTGCGGACTTTTCAGACCTTCGGAATGTGGGAACCAATGACTGCTTCTGCAGCTAACCGCTCATATGTGTTAAAAACCAATACCCGCTGTGTCGATTTTCAAGACTTCGCGCAGTCATTACTTTTTGTTGACAAGCTACATTACCTGACAAGCCTCAAAAATGCCTGACCAATCTATGCCTTTGATAGGCCCTTCGCGGCTCCAATTTCGCATTACGACGCCAGCAGCAGCGCACCCAAAGTCCACATCTCCAGCGGGAGAAAGTAGTTGTTCTTGGCGAACTCGTGCGACCAATTCCTCTGTTACAATAAATTGAACGTCCGAGTTGAGTGATTCACCAAAGACGGTGGCAGGAACATTGTAAACGTGGAAGCGTTCCTGCCTTACAATTTCCAAAAACACAGGCCGCAGAACCGCAGGAATAAACGTGTTGTCTTCAAAACTAGGAGCAAACACCACAATCAAATTTGCGTCGTGACGATCGACTGAGCAATCAGCCTCGCACTTTGATCCGTTAAAGAGTGAAAAAGTATCGAGGTAACTTTCGAAGCCTGATGGCGCGCCAAAAGTGATATATCTTAGCGTCTCGTCAGCATGTGCTTTGTGAGGGAGGACTGCCCCCCAAATGCTCAAGATCAAAACCAAGAGAATCCCCAGAAATCCATAAACGCTGCCCGAAGCAGCGCGACATACCGACATTCTGTCCAATATTCACTCCATCAATTGTCGGGCCCTTTTGCCTTAAATTCTAGGTCATTTAGGTGGACGCTCGCTATAAACCGACATTAGCTGCTCCGCAGAAGAAATGCAAAATGGGCTCGCTGCCGACATCTGACGGTTTTGGTCGGATGACTGGTGCCAGCCCAAAGCAGACACAAGATAGCAGCTTGGCGGGTGAGAAGCGGGCATTCGCTGCGGTTGCACGCATAGAAAGCCTATTCATAGGGGCCGATGTTCTCAGGCTTGATTACCTTGGAACAAAGCTTCTCGAACTGGTTGAGCGCTCTTTATCATCTAGTCGTCAGTTACTGGCTCATGTTCGGCTGTTGCCTCTGCCGCCGCAGCGCTTTCAACGGGTGGAGTATCAGGAAACGACACCAAGCCTGAAGCTTGAATCATGGCCTCTCTGCAGGCCTTCGCAAAATCTTCGTCCTGTGTTTCCATCATATGTTGGACGACGCGAAAAAGCTCAACGGTGTCAACTAGAGCGACGGACGTGCTCGCTGCTGCGGAGATACACTTGGCTGTAAACGTCTCACTTCTCTCAGGTGGGGCGGAAAGGCGATGGCCATTGCCAAACAATACACCCTTTGCTGGTTGCTCGACTTCATCTCTGGATAGGTCTTCATGGATGTTCGTGGAGATCTGGCGAAGCTTGGTAATGTTTATCGCCGAATTGTCTTTGCCCTCAGACTCCCCGATCAGTCTACCTTCTAGGCAAGTCATAACTGCGTCAAATTCAAGAACGCCGTCGTCGAAGTTCTCTGCTTGAAAACCAAGCATCCTCAGTGCGTTCAAAACCGCAAACTCTAGAGCCTTGCCTTTTTCAAACAATAGCCCTCGCGCCTCGGTTACTCCCGCAAGCTCCTCCCGTGCGGCCTCCCTTTTTTCACTTATCTCCCGTAACGTATCATTAATCTTAAGGAGTTTTTCCTTTAACTCTTCCTCTCCCGGCAGAACAAACCCGTCATCGTCGGCCCACTCAGGTGGAGGAGTTTTGACACTAGCCGCTCCAACATTGGCAGAGAGGGAAACGATCTGACTAACCAATCGCTTTGAAAATATCTCGCCTTCTTTGGTCCAGACCAGTTCGTCTTCGTCATCCCATGCAGTGAAGCCAGGATCATCAAAAGGAAGATCGGGAAGCAAAATAATGCTCCCTTTCGAATCCTCGTTCTTCATAATTCGACCTACAGGTCGAGAGCCAGTTTTTGTGTGTATGCAGGCAGAAGCCGAGCTTTCCGTCCACGTGATGTTATATATTGAGCTGTCAGCAAACTCTGACCAATATGGTGACAGGACATCATTGAACGCGGGGTTCAGCTTCATCTCCCGGCCCTGAGCCGAGACCCAACCCTTTGGAATCTCTGCGAGACTTAAAACCTCGAACTCAGTTACAATGTTTGTTGTCTTTTGATTCCGCCCAGTTCCCGAAAACCTTTTCTCGCCCGTGGCTACGTAGACTGTTTCGGGAGGTGGTATGAATACTATGACCGTTTTACCTTCGGCGACAGCATCCCGCAGCTGCCTACTCCAATGCTGGTTCGCCTCAAGTATTTGCACGGATTCAGAATCGTCTAGCGAGGGTTTCCCTCGGTAGTAGTTCGCATATTGAGAGTCAGTGAAAAACTCTTCTCTACTGGGGCGAAAAAGAACGATGTCCCAATCCAAAAGAGATGCGTTGGATTGAAGCCCAACCTGCTCAACGGCGTCGCCCGCCAATTCTATGCCAATGGCAATGATCTTTTTCATAAGCTGCTCGAACGAAATTGATTTAACATGAAGTACCGCTCGGCAGCCGCCACTTCAAGGAACCTTCAGGTAAACATGCCAGTCGTTGCAATCACTCACACTAAAGGCTCCATCGTTACCAAAATACTGCAAAGGATGATTGGTTGGTGGGAGATCAAGTTGTCGTTCTATGGTTGCCAAGACCGGCTACTGCTGTGTTGCACCGCAGCATCCACAATTTCACTAACTTCCGCTTTGCGCCGTCCCCCAGAACTTTGCAAAGTCGGCTTTCTGCGCCTAGTGGCCGTTGGTGTACGCCGCAACGAACGACCATTGCCCATCCAATCTAGCACATGCCCCCCCTGCGACATCTGCGACATCTGCGACATGGGGATGATCTTATTCCCTGATCACCCGATAGGCTTCTTTCCGTGCTGTGCCTCGGATCACGGTTCCCGCTTCTAGCGGTGCCAGCCATCCGTACTGCACCAGCGTTCCGATTGCCTTACGCACGTTGGGCGCTTGTCGCAACGCCGTCGTTGGCCCGCCTTTCTGGATGTCACGCGGGACAATTTCGTCGTGGTTCCATGTCTCGACCAGCCATTGCCGCAGTTTTTCGGCCTGCGCGAGGCCACTGGAAAGCGTCGCTGACTGCGACAACCGCAGGGCCTCTCCCAGATAGTAGCGCATCAGGTCAACCGCGCGGGCGACGTCTGCCAGCGCGACGTGGGGTGAGTTCAGATCGCGGAACAGGGTAAGCACGCCCGCGATCCGTGCGGCTTGCTCTGCCGCCTTGGAGGCTGTGCCCGTGATCTCGGCATAGGGCTGTCCCGGCGCCTGTTGACGCTCGACCTCATTGGCAAAGCGGATCAGACAATCGCGTGCATCCGCTGCCAGTGGCAGTTCGCGTGGTAGCAATTCCCGCGTTTCCGTGTCCATCGGCAACGGTGTGCCCAAGATTGCTGTAAGTCGCGCTTCGAAGTCCGCAATTCCGGTAGGGTACGGTAGAGATGCGGTATGGGTACGGCTACCGATGGTAGAGGGCGGTTCACAGATCAGGAACCGCGCCAGAAAGCCGGTATCGACCGCTGTGTTATCCGAGAGAAAGGGCCGCGCCACACCCGGCTGCGCCATCAGATGAATGGCAAGCCGCCGGTCAAAGAGTGTCATAGACCCGTCGCCTTGCCGCGTCCGCCGGATGGGGTTGCCCTGCCAGAGATCATTGAGGGCGGCGAGGGTTTTCTGGCGGTTGTCGGCGCTCATGGCGTAACCACCCAGGAACTGCCCCCCTTCATCGGAGAAGATGCCAAGCGAGGGCATCCCTTCGATGTATTTGCGGGTAAGCCCCTCAAAGGTCGGTTCGGTCACGGTGCGGTCCGGCATAGGGGGGGCCGCAGGTTCTGCGCCTAACGCGGCGAGGTCGGCTTGTGCGGCCACGCGGTTCTCGCCCTTCGCCCGCTTGGCTTCATTCAGAATCGTTTCCCGCTCACCCCGCCAGAGTGCATGCTGGTTCTGCCAGCTTTGCACCTCATCGCGCCGCGTCGCGGTTTGTTGCCGCTCGTACGTACGTAGAGCCGCCATCAGTTTGGCATCGCAACTCGACTTGCGTTCGCCAGATCGCGCGATGGTCAGGCAATAGAGCGATAACGGGCTGGGGCCGCCCAAAGCCGTCACATTGGCAAAACCCTGCACCGCGAGTGATGCAATGGCGAGGGCCGATTGGGCAGGGATCGCCACGGGCGCTTGGGTTTGGGTCTGTACCGCCTCAACCGCTGGCCGCAACGGCCCAAGCGCATGGGTTGGGAAGGGCGCGCCAGCAGGTGCGTCCAGCACTAAAGGCTGCGGTCCCTCGGGGACATAAGCAAGGGGCTGCACGATACTCATACCGTCACCTCTTTTGCCTGCATCAGCACGTCGTTCCAATCTTGTTCATCAGGCGGTGTCAGGTGCGAGATACGCCAGCCCAAGCTGTCAGCCCGCAGGCTGAGCTTGCGAGCGGCACGTCGCCCGGCCTCATCCCCGTCTGCCGCAATGATCAGATGTCCCGGTCTCCGGGGCAACGACAGCGACGTGATGCCGGATGTCGAAAGCGCCGCCCAAACCGTGGCCGGTTGGTCCATGAGGCCCGAGAGCAGTGAGAGACCATTCTCGATGCCTTCGGTCACGACCAGCGGCCCGCCATCATCAAAACAGGTTTGCGAAGACAAGCGCACCGCGCCACCACGACAAGGGCCAAGCATGGCTTTGGCAGGGGCGATATCGGCCTTCCGCACGTTGTCGTTCCCTACGTACGTTACGTAACGCAGGTACGTACGGTGCAGTGCAAAAGACATCGCGCCGTTTACACGTGCAATCATTGCCGGAAGCCGCCCGCCGGTGGGATGCGGACAACGCGCATGATACCGCAATGTGGGTGGGAGATTGCATGTAACTCCACGTGATTTTAGGTAGCGGGCCGCGGGGCTGTTACTGATCGGTTGCGCCTCTTCCCAGAGACGATGTGCGGTTTTTGCACGTGCAATCGCCTCTGCGCGTTGCGCGGCAGAGGGAGCCTCTGTGTACGTACGTGTGTTCTGCGAATGCGGCCAATCTGTCCGGAGTCCATCAAGCAGCCCTCTCGTACGTAAGGCATCGCGTACATCGGCGAAGCTGCACCCCGCGTGACAGTAGGTCAGCAAATCCCCGCGTTCGGTGTTGCGCAGACTGAGCGCGGGCGTGCGGGTGTTCTCATGAGCGGGGCAGAAGGCTAGGCCGTAATGGCCGAACCAGCGCCCGTTGAGCGCATGGGTCAGGTCCTTGGCATTCGTCATCGCATGACCTCCGGTTTGGCAGGCACGGCAGCGAGGGCGGCACACGCACCGGAGGACAGCGGGCCACATAAGGCGTCGCAAGCCGCGATCAGGCTCTCACGGGTGGTCAGATAGCTTTTACCGCGCCATGCACCCCGGCGGCGGTCCTGACCGCGCCGGACTTGGATGATCCACTGGAGACCATCGCGGCAGAGAATGACTCTGTGCCGCGCGTCCAGATCGGTGACAAAGCCGATATAGTCATCGGCGCTCTCAGAGGTGCTGCTTGCGACACGCGCGCAGCAGCTCACCCCGCGCCCGGCGGGCGCGTTCTGCTTTCTTTGCATGTTCATGGGATTTAGACGCTCGCGCTCTTGCGGCTTTCCAGCCAGTTGGCGATTGCGTCTTCGGGCCAGCCAACAGCACGTGCGCTGAGGCGGATCGGTTGGGGAAACTCGCCCCGCTTCATCAGAAGATAGATAGTGCTGCGGGAAAGCCCGGTCCGTTGTTCAACGGCGGGACGTCTTAAGATGCGCGCATTCATATGCGTTCTCCGTACTGCTTGGCCACGCCAATTGCGTGGGTCGGCGTTTCGCGGTACTCAAGACATGTGAGAACGATCAATTGTTCACATGCCGTCGGTCTTTTGCGTTACAGCGCGAAAGGCCGACACCTAAGCAAGTGACCACTTTGACTGCCTAGATGCACCCACAATGTCTCAACAGTTCCGAAGAAAACAGAGCAAAATTAAGAGGATAGCTACACTATATTGGGTGTTATAGAGCACCCCCCTACACTATAGCGTATCGTCATGTGCGGCTGTTGACTGCCGAGAGACAATCTAAAGATTTGCAAACACTGGCTTTTATCCGCGCGCTTTGGAGCAAAAGTAAAACAGCGCTCTACGCTACTATAGAGTAGTTATGTATCTAACGAGAAAGTTAGTTATTTCCGATTTCACAAAAAATGTTGCCCAGATACATCATTTAATGCGTGCGGTATCCATTTACCGTCCAGCTTAACGCCGCCAATCCGCGAACTTGGGGTCAATTTCTGCTGGTGGGTCGATGCCCAGAGCGCTATCTGCCCCCGCTTGACACTATCCAAGCCGCCCAATCATCCATCATCTGCCGTCGTTTCTCGAACAGATCGGAGCGGGCATAGGCCTGCTCAACGGCGTCGCCGACCTTATGCGCCAATGCAGCCTCCGCAATCTCGCGTGGGTAGCTGGTTTGTTCCTGCGCCCATGTACGGAACGACGTGCGGAACCCATGTACATCCACGTCAAAGCCAAGTTCTTTCACCAGTTTTGAGAGCGTCATATCCGACAACACCTTGCCGCGCGCACTTGGGAAGATCAGGCCACTTTGATCGCGTAGCTTGGCCGCTTCTTGAAGAACAGCGACAGCGCGTGGTGACAGCGGTACGCGATGCGGGCGCTTCATCTTCATACGGTCGGCGGGGACAATCCATGTCGCAGATGTCTCAGATGTCGCAGGGTCCGTATCGCCGAAATCCACTTCATCCCAATGGGCCGCACGGACCTCGCCAGAGCGGCAGGCGGTCAGAACAACAAACTCAAACGCCAGCTTAGTCGCTTGCCAAGCACCCGAGGCATGGATAGCCGCAAGGCAGGTCGCAACATCGGCATAGGCCAGTGACTTGCGATGCTGGACGGCGCGGTCAACACGGGGCAAGGCAAGTGCATCTGACGTGGCCGGATTGGCCTTGCAAAGCCCTTCGGCAATACCCCATTTGAAGACGGCTGAGACACGGTAGGTTAATTTCCGCGCGACGCTGGGGGCGACCTCACGGGCCGCAAGGATCGCTTGGCGGACATCAGCGGAAGTGACATCGCCAACTGGCACAGCGCCAAATTTTGGAAAGATGTATGTCTCAAGGGTCTTGAGAAATGCGGCGCGGTCTTTTGGGTTCTTCCAAGTCGGAGACAACTCGATATGCGCTTCCCGCGCCGCGTCTTCGAAGGTCTTTTGACGACGCGCTTGCCGCTTACGTGCCAAAGGGTCTTCGCCACGACGGATCAGGCGTTTGTTCTCAACAGCTTCCTCACGGGCCTCAACAAGCGATACAACTGGCGGACTGCCCAATCCAATCTCGCGACGTTTGCCATTGATCGTGGTACGTTGCACCCAGAAGCGGGAACCGTTTGGCTCGACCCGCAGATAAAGCCCCGTGCCGCGCCCGTCGTGATACTTGCCGGGGGTTTTTACAGAACGCACCAAAGCGGCGGTCAACGGGCCTGATCTTCCATTGAGAGCCATAAACAAATTCCCCCATCTCTTCCCCCACAATGTAGTGGACGTTACAAGACGACCTAAATCACTATGGGAACGTAAGTACAAGAAAATATGATATTAAAATCGAAAAACAGGAATTCCTCGGAAGCCTTAAGAACAAAAAATGGCTGCTCCCCAGTCCGCCAAATTACCCCTTGTAGAAAATCAACATAAGTTGCTTTTTTGATCGCGATTTTGCCTTTTCGTTGAGGAAAATGCGCTCTTGAGCATCCATAGCTATATTGCCAGCAATCAAGCTGCGCTTGTTTGGGCGTAGTTGTCTTGGGCATCGGCTTACGTTTCCGGCCCATTCTGGACCTTGGCCACGACATCTGAATGCTGCGGTCGCAGCCCGCATTGCCGCCATTCGCTGCGTCTGCAAAATCTGGATAGGTCGGAATTCACAGTTCGCGGGCTTTGCTGCCGTTGGTTCCCTTCGTTCCAATGGCGGTTAGAGTTCGACTTCATCAAGGTGCTTCAACCATTCTGCAAACGACTATTCTCTGGGCTGCGAGTGTTCTCAATTTCTTGAGCTTTATTGGGGCGCCCGGACAAGCAAATCTTGAATAAATCCATCCTAAAAGAAGATGGCCAACCCAGTCATAGAGACAATAAGGAATAATATGGTCATGATTCCACCTGAGCGGACAAAGTCGACAACCCGGTAGCCTGCAGGCCCCATGATCAATGCATTGACTTGGTGTGTCGGGATCAGAAAGGAATTGGAGGTCGAAATCGCTACTGTTAGTGCGAAGATCGCGGGATCACCCCCCGCCGATATCGCGATGGAGATCGCCAGTGGCACAAGTAAGACGGTCGCACCGACATTCGACATCACCAGCGTGAAGATCGTCGCCAGCACCGCCAAACCAGCCTGCAAGGACCAGATCGGCCAGCCATCTAGGAGGGTCAAGATTTGCTCTGCTATCCAAGCAGCCGTACCGGTGTTTTGCACTGCCTGACCAAGCGGGATCAGCGACGCCAGTAAAAACACCGTGCTCCAACTGACCGCATCGTAGGCTTCATCAATCGATAGCACCCGCGACAGGACCATGCCGACCGCACCTGCCAGCAAAGCGAGCGACAGCAGCAGGTCTGTAAACAGGATCAATCCAAGCGTCATCACGAAGAACCCCAATGCCCAGTTGACCTTATGTGGCCGTAGTTCTTCTTGCGGGAAGTCAGAGGTTACCACGACGAAATCTTGATCTGACTTCATCAGCGTCAAACGTTCCCATTGCACATGGACAACCAATGTGTCGCCTGCCTGCAAGTTGACTTCGCCGATATGGGTCGCAACATGATCCTCGGTTTCAACATGGCTCAGCGTGTCTTCGCCTCGATGGATCGCTAGAATAGACAGGCCATGGGTCTGACGCAGGCGAAGTTCGATAGGACATTTGCCAATGACGGTTGAGCCCGGAGGGATGACAACCTCAGCCACGCCGGACTCTGTTGCTGCGAAATCATCGGCGAACACGTCTAGCCCCGGTAGAATTTCCAACCCATAGGGTTCCGCGAATTCTTCTTGCAGAACCCGCCGCAATCCAAGAATTGCCAAGCGCGCAGGTGCCTCAATGACCGTATCTGCCATTGGTGCAATGACTTTGTGACCTCTGTAAGACGTGCCCAGAATATAGATGTGGTGTGCAACCATAATGTCCGCCAACTTCTGACCAATCAGGATTGACCCTTCTGGCACCCGCACTTCGAACATGTCTGCACGCAGCCCATAGGTGTTCTCGACATAGGTTTGCATGGATCGCGCAGCACCCGCGTCCTCACCACGCCCCCGTTGTCCGGGTAGAATCCAACGCCCTAGAAGCACAAAGTAGAGCACCCCGGTCAGAACCAGCATCAGCCCAATGGGTGTGACCGAAAACAACCCAAAGGGTTCCATCTGTTGATCCGCTGGTAACGTGCTGTTCGCCGAGATCAGTAAATCGTTCAGCAAGATCAAAGGCGACGATCCAACCATCGTGATCGTCCCGCCAAGGATGGCGCAGAACCCCATAGGCATCGCCAAACGGCTCATTGGTATTTCGGTTCGCGCAGAGATACGGCTGATGACCGGCAGAAATAATGCAGCTGCCCCAACGTTCTGCATGAACGAGCTGATCACGCCGACTGTGCCCGACACGATCGGGATAATCCGACCCTCAGTTGTGCCCCCGCGCTTCAAGATCAGAGTGGCAACTTTGGACATCAAGCCTGTCTTGTCCAACCCGGCCCCGATGATCATCACTGCGATGATCGAGATCACTGCGTTCGACGAGAACCCCGAAAACAGCTGGGCCCGGTCGGCAAGGTTTCTTAATCCGGGCAGGGTGCTCAACCCACCAAGTATCACCATGACGAGGATTGCAGCCAGATCGATGCGGATGATTTCGGAAACAAACAAGAATACAGTGAAGGCGAGCAGCCCAAGAACCACCATCATCTCGAGCGTCAATATCGTCGCGTCCATTATCTCTCCCCGAGAAAAAGCATAGCGACCGTTTCCAGTTGCGCATAGGTCCCATCCTGCTTTCCGTTCATTTCGAGAGGTCATCTTTCGACCAGCTGTGCTTGGTACGATCCTTGCTGATGCCGGTTTTGCGACAAACTGTGAGATCGCGCCAGAAAATCCGACGGACGTCCACGCCGCTGATCACGGATTGCCGGTGAGATCGCCTTGGGAAATCTGAGTCCACTTCAACCGATACCGCACTATGTACGACTGGCGCAAATTAGCCGGCGGAGCGCAATGGCAGGCGAGTGACAGTGAAAGGGGACAAGCAAGTTTAGTCTTTTGGCAGGTGTGTCAAATACGGCCAAACAAGCGTCGCGATGATGATTAGCAGGGCAGCACCGGATATAGAAAAGGCCGCCGGGGGTGCGTATTCAGTGATGCCCGGCGGCCTCAGTATCCTTGGGTTTTCTGGATCGACTAGCATGGTGCGCCGTGACCCGATTTGTCTTGGCCCCCTAAAACTGTGCCAAAGTTGGCTTAGTTTTGGAGATTGGATTGATGGCACGGAAACGGTACTCGGATGAAGATGTTCTTCGGCTTTTGCGTGAGATTGAACTGAGCCTAGCGTCTGGCTCAGATGTAGCGACGGCCTGCAGAAGTGCTGGTGTCAGCGACGCGACCTATTACACATGGCGCAAACGGTTTGGTGGCATGGGACGATCGGAGATGGCCAATCTGAAGGCGCTTCAGAAAGAGAATGATCGGCTCAAGAAGATCGTGGCGGAGCTTGAGTTGGATAAGCTGATCCTCAAAGAGAGCCTTGATTATTTAAAGCCGAAGGCCTGACGACAGACCAGCTTCGTCAGGCCGTGGTGCACAGCCGACAAAAGCTGGCAACCTCTGAACGGCGCACATGTCGGGTTCTGGGCGTGGCCCGAAGCACGTTGCAATACCAAGCGGTTTTCACGGMTGATG
>NZ_FREV01000008.1 GCF_900143545.1 Loktanella sp. Alg231-35
GCCGCGATTTCTGGGCCATGGTCTTTGCCCGCAACGCCGTCTTGCTGGCGGCCGCAAAAGACCCCACAGCCTCCGAGTTTGTCGCCGTAGCCCAGGCTATGACCGAGGGCCGCGATCTGAAGAAGACACCGATCATGCACTTCGTTCATGGCATGAGCTTTGAAGCCTGGGTCCATCAGGACGGGCTGCCGATGTCGTCTGGTGGCCTTGAGGTCACCGAAGAGCGCTTGCCACCGGGAGACTATGCTGAAGTCGCACCTTTTGGTGCAAAGGAACAAAAGGCGCTGGATAAACTCCTGCGCCCCGCGAAGATCACGCTGCCCTGGATGGAAGGCTTTCTGACCGGTCTCTGCACCGCGCCCAAGTTCATCAAACCCTCCGAGTGGATCGTCACGATCTTCAATGTCGTTGCCGAAGACCTTGCCTCAGAAGACGACATGCAAAAGCTCCTCGACCTGATCGTGCTGGCCTACAATCACCGCCTGTCCCTGTTGCGTGAAGGCGCGCCATCAGAGGCCCTGTTTCCGGCAGACCCTATCCTGTTTTCAATCTGGGCCGACGGGTATCTGACAGCCTGGGAAGCCCACAAACCTCAATGGTCCGCAAAATCTCTCGGAAAAGACAGCAAAGCCATGCGTACGCTCCTCGAAGAGGCGGCGGATTGCAAAACCAAAACCGACCAAGCGCCAAAGCTACGCAAATGGTTGATCGCGAGCGCCGAAAAACAGAAATGATGCTGCTTATCTGTTGACTGTCAGGATAAGTCGCCGAGATTGGTGCTTGCTTCCTTGCGGTCCAGCTCGGGGTGCAGCCCGATTTCGGTCAAAGTGCTGCCTATCTGAAACGATGGTTGGACGCCCTGAAGCAAGACAATGATCTCATCTTCAAGGCGGCGGCTGAGGCGCAAAAAGCCGTAGACCACATCAACGCAACGATCGCAGCGGCCAGCGGCGTCAGCCACGCCGCCGCTTAAATCGCATCAATCATGAGCACCAAAAGAGCAAAGGCGGCTTCCGTCTTTGATGATTAGCAGCGAGGAGAAAGACCATGACCGATGTAAACGCCTACTATGCGCAACTTGTCGGCGCAGAAATTACAGCCTTCAGACTCATATCCGATGAGTTCGGCGAAGACCCCTGGCCCACATTCACTGTGAAGATGCCCGGCGGCAACGTGATGGAGATGCAACTGTCGCGCGATCCTGAAGGCAATGGCGGCGGATTTGCATTCATCGCACCGCCCAACACCGGCATCTGACCAAACCTCTCATCACCAAACCACCACGGCGTTGCGCATCCGCGTGACGCCTTTTTTGTACCCGAAAGGACACTTCCCATGAACAGCTATGAAGCAAAACAGGCCCGTCGCCAGCAACGCCTTCTGGACGCTGCCGAGAAGCAAGATGCGAAGGCAGACGCGGCCTACAAAGCGTCCGATATGAGCGAAGGCGCAACCGGCATTCCATTTGGCCAACCCATCCTCGTCGGCCATCACAGCGAGCGTCGGCATCGCGGGGCGATAGAACATGCCCACCGTGCGATGGAGCGCTGTGTCAGCCACAGCAAACGCGCAGAAGATCTGCGCACAAAGGCAGCAGGAGTCGGGCAGGCGGGTATCAGCAGTGATGACCCCGATGCCATCAAAAAACTGCAGGCCCGCGTTGCCGATCTCGAAACCAGCCAAAAGAACATGAAGGCAGCCAACAAGCTCATCCGCAAGCATCGGCGGTTTGGCGTAGATCAAAGCAGCAGCGGTCCAGACACAGAAGCGTATCTGAACGCGATGGCAGAGATCGCAGATCACTTCGATGAAACCGTCGCACGTCGGCTGATTGATCCCGGCAACCGGTTGGAGCCGGGCTTTCCCAGCTATTCCTTGCAAAACAACAACGCGAAAATCAAACGCCTGAAAGACCGGATCAAGCAGCTTGAAAAGGCAGCTGAGCAAGAGACGAAGACGCATGTCTTTGCCGGGCTATGCGAAGTGATCGAGAACGTCGAAGCAAACCGGCTTCAGTTCATTTTCGTAGGCAAGCCAGATGCCGCGACACGACAGGTGCTGAAGGATCATGCGTTTCGCTGGGCGCCTTCACAAGGCGCTTGGCAGCGTCAACTGACCAATGCCTCCCGTCACAGCGCAAACTGCGTTATTCGCGCCCTGAGGAGAGCCGTTGAAGAGGCATCAGACGCATGAGCGGGGCGCATATCGCCGCCTTCACCAAGGCAATCCAGAGCATCGCCCCGTCAAAATCGCGACGGGAGGTGTTCACCGACTTTTGCGAACTGACCTATTGTGCACGCGCAAAGGTGCCGATGCGATTGACCATGCTGTCGCTTCGGGGTGCGGCAGAGATGGCTATGATGGCTTTGAACAGACCTTGCGGAGCAGCAAACCGATCCCCGGAAAGGACTTGCCCACGACGCATCGACTGAGGTGACGTAGACGGCCAATCAGACAGATCGCATCCCTTTCGTTTTCTGGAAGATGCAAGATCCGGCCCCTGGACCAGATGGCGGCACGCGGGTGCCTTCAAGCACAACTTTCCCCTGTGCGCTGTGCGCCCATTCCTCGCGAGACAAAGTTGCGCCTGACATCTGCCCACAAGCGGGGCCGTGGGAGATTTGCATCGAAAACGAAAGGAACACGATATGTCTAAAACATTCTACAACGTCACTACACCCGTCGAAGGCAGCGATGGCGTCACACGCTTCAACCGGGTCGGGGTCGCTTTTCCCGCAAAGGAGGACTCCAAAGCCATCATGACCATCGAACTCTTCGCAACGCCAACCAACGGCAAAATGGTCATCTTCCCACCCAAAGAACGCGATGGTGATCAGGAATAGCGGTCGCTTCAAAGGGGAAGGCTATCAGCCTTCCCCATTTGCTATTGGCAACCATCGCAGCACAGCACCAAAGCCGGGAAGTGCCTCGATGAGGCACCGGGGGCCGGCTTGGCCCCCAAAGACCGCCTTGCGGTCTTAAGACCGGAGGTTTCGATATGGGCAGCCGCCCATTTGCAGAGAAAAAGTTGCTTGTGTTCACTCTTTGTTCTATATTCCCAGCATGATGGAGGGTGCAATGCAACATTCACATGGTCAAAGCCACGACCCCATGCAGTCAAACGACTATCACCAACTGCCCGCGACGGAAAAGCAGCTCAAATATGCAAGGTTCCTGTCACAAAAAACGGGAACAGTGCTGCCATGGGAAGCGCAACAGGACCGTCGCAGTCTGTCTGATTGGATCGACGCGCAAAAGTCTGCCAGACCAGTCATAGGCCAGTTTGACAACTATCCATCGTCAAAACAGGTGCAGTTTGCCGAGCGCATCGCACGCTACAAGCGCAGTGAGGTGCCACATGAGTGCTTTCGCGACAAAGGCCTCATGTCCAGGTGGATCGATTGCAATAAGTAAGTTTGGCTGGGGCGATCAGCTAAAGCTGACCGGGCTCTAGTTCGGCGGAGCCTCACCCGAGCCACTGCGTGTCTCGGCCCACAAGGGGTAACGATCCCTTCGCCGGGCAGCGATCTATGTCAAAAACCGGGCAATTAGCCAAAGCGTTCCAACCGCGAAAACAGCTATCACCAAAACTGCTTTGAACCGACTGGGCGGCGGAGTAAACTCTCCGCGCGAAGACCGATAAAAAAGGTCGTCGATAATCTGCGAATGAATGCCAAAAAGATGATATCGGAACCAAGCAATCAATGCCAACGCAATGTTTGCTAGTGGCATCGCCACTACGAAAAGAAACAATGCTGTTCCCAAAAAAACGACGATGATCTGCCAAAGCGTGTTCACATCAAATTTCTTCAAAACGGTCAACTCAAACCTTGGATGATGTAGACTAGGGTTTCAAGAATAACGATGCCTTGCAGCCAGACTGTCCTCGGCTTCGCGTGTCGGAAGTCTGAAGCGCGCCTTGCGCGCTCACACAGTCGTGTGGATGTGGCAACGGGTGCCCCGTCAGTCGATTGCGGCACGAGCAGGCAGAAGTGCCGCTTGGCCGAGGACTGCATAGCGTCAGCCATCATCTGCGCGGGGCTCAGATGAGACATTCCTCCATTCCGTCATCGGCACAGCACGGCCCGTCAGCCTTTGCCTGCGCCGGTATCGCCTGCCTCACGTATTCCTCCTCCTACTGAATGTGGAAGCATAGCCTCCGGCATGGCACCCAAATCGGCCCGCCTCAAGGATCCTCCGTATTTTCGAAAAGGGCAGGGGGCGTGGGAATGACAGTGCCGATCGGACAGATGGCGCATCTTGAAACGACGCACACTGAAAATACTGCGGCCCAGCAAAGCTGGCGCTCTGCGTCCTTGACCCGAACCGGTTTGGACGAGGGTGGTCGGTATGTTCCGCATTCCGTGGAGCAGCTGAGACATCCTAAGGAGAAAATGAGATGCTTGACCAAACAACAACATATGACGCGATTGAACTCTTTGGCCTGACTGAAAACGGCACTGACGACCTCATCATCCCCAATGATGACGCGTTGCGCGATCAAATCGTCTTTGAGACCTTCGAGACATTGATCGGCGGGCTGCAGGGCACTGGACTTGCGTCCGAGATTGAAGCCTTGGCACATGGTCTGGCCACACTGCTACAGCGCCGCGCAACGGCACTGGCTGGCCAAGCTGACAAGCACAAGCGCCAAATCCAAGGGTTGATCGAAGCCCAAGACGGCTCCGAGGTTGCCGAAATGGAACTGGAAAAGACAACCAGCCGCTTCGAGACTCTTTGGGAGAAAGCCGAAGCGCTGAAGGTCATGGCTGAAAAAGCCGCGCAGTGCTACGAGGTCGAAACCGGCACGGCATACACGCCAGTCACGGGCAGCCGTACAACAAAAGATGCCCAGGCGACGGGTGCGGTGTTCGAAGCGAAAGAGCTTCTGAACCGTCACGACCGCGAACAGGCAGATCGCTACAGGGTCGAGGGACCGAAGATTGCGATCACGGGAGACATCGAGACCAAGGACTGCCGCGAAATCTACCGCATTTTGGATCAGACATTCGCAAAACATCCGCAGATGGTTCTCTGTCACAAGGGTCACGGCAAAGGCGTCGAGCGCATCGCGGCCACATGGGCCCGCAATAACAAGGTTCGCCAGATCCTGTTCCGCCCGAACTGGCAGGGGCATGGCAAAGCGGCCCCGTTCAAGGCCAATGACGCGATCATCGCTGCAAAGCCCATCGGTGTCCTGATCTTCGGGGGTAATGGGGTTGCGATGAGCCTCGGTCAGAAAGCTGAAGCCAAGCGCATCAAGGTCGGTCACTTCGAAGTGGAGTGAACAGAACATCGGACGGTCCCGCGTAGGGGCCGTCCATTTTCATGTTTCACATCCAATGCGAATGCTCCCTTTGTCAGATGGTTCAGTCAGCTCAGTCGAGATCCTTGCCAAGTGCAAGGATCGAGCATGTGCGCAAGACAGATTTGCCTCCGCTGACGCTCTCGCAATTCTGACGATATTTGGCTGTCGCGTTGCCGCCCAAAGGGCGGCTGTGCTTAATTTCCGTCTGTCGGGTGGCCGGCGATTTCCCTTAGCAGATTCATTCTGGCTCCCAACCGCGCGGGGCGCGGTCCTCCTCTGCGTTCCGGCCCTGCGGGTGTCCGCCAGCCTGAATCGGCACGGGTCATCTTTCACCGGCCCCCCTCTGCGCCGGAAAAACGCGGGGAGGGGGAACACCGGCAGATGGCAGCGCAGAACAGGCCGTTTCCTTGGCCTGTTTGAAAGGGCCTCCCAAGCGGATGGCATCTGGCGTTGCATCACACGGCGCTAAGTAAGCGTCCACGTCCCACCCCTTGTGGGGGGGAGACATCAAGAGCAAGTTAAGAGCGACGTTTCAACAACCGGCAGGCCCAAGGGGACCAAAAATGAGCAAAATTGCAAAAACGGCACAGCGCGTTTGGAAATCGGCGCAGCTCTACATCGGGTTTCATACCGATCAGAATGGCAACGTCCGGGAACATCCCAAGGTTTGGCCACCCAAGAACGGCAAAGCCAGCATCCACCCCGACGAGGGTAAGCAAGAGGTGTTCCTGCAACTGGCAGCTGATGACAAGACACATGGCCGTGACGTACAGATCAAACTGCGCCCGGATCAGATCGTCGTCCGACGGGACGAGGGCTTCGCGTGGGAAGGCATCATTGTCCGCGAGGATGAGATCGCCGTCCGCGTCAATGGCGTCCGCATCCGCATTAAGCACGACGGGTCGATCAGCCACGAAGACGCAGGCGCAACGACCTACATCGAGGGTGACGGCGCAGTCCTGAAGAAAACCGAGTTTGTCGATGCACTGATGTCAGGAGACGGCGTGGAGTTATCGCGCCGGACGGACGACAGCATTGCGGCCATCACCGAAGATGGTGTGATCGCAAAAGCGCGCGATCAAGACGACGATCCTTGACATTCACACGTAAAATACGTAATTTACGTGTATTACGCAATGGAGGCACCCATGCCAGTCAAGATCGTAGACGAATTTCCCAAAACGGCCATGAACCGCAAGGCCACCGATGTATGGATGGCTGCATCGCGCGGTCCCGTCAGCCTGTCTGATCACGGCACATCGCGGTTTGTCCTGATGCCGCGCGATATGTTCGATGACCTCACATCGCGGGCCGATCCCCGCACTGTGCGCGCAACGTCTGAAACGCCAGACGACGAAGCCGACGCATTGCTGCAGGTCCTGGACGACGTGATCAACAGCGATGCCTAAGCCGAAAATCGGAGATATCTGGCGCTATCCCTATCTCTGGAAGCGCGAAGCGTTGGACGGCGAAGAGGCCGGACGCAAACTGAGGCCAACGGCACTCGCGGCTATTGTGCCGGTATCACAGAAATCAACACGGCTTTACCTCTTGCCCATCACGGGCACAGAACCATTCGCCGATCAGAACGCACTGAAAATCCCGGCAACCGAAATCCGCCGGGCAGGGCTGAGCGAATACAAGCGGCTGTGGGTCATCATGGACGAGTACAACCGCGACGAACTGGAAACGAGCTTTTACTTTGAGCCACACGCCGAGATCGGATCATTCTCGAAAGCATTCGTGCAGGTCATGGCTGGCCGTTTCGCCGAGGCCATCCGCGCCAGAAAGACCCAAGAGGTCAAGCGGACCGAATAGTGGGCTTGGCAGTAAAGGACACGTCCGCCTTGGCGCATTCTTACCTCATAGGCCTTGTCGTCGTGGATTGTGGGGCGTCCAGCAAAGCTGGACCGGGCTCTAGTTCGGCGGAGCCTCACCCGAGCCACTGCGTGTCTCGGCCCACAAGGGGTAACGATCCCTTCGCCAGGCGCTTTGGACATCCACCGCGATCCAAACTAGACGTGGCAAAGCCTTACGGCCAGCCTTTCTCGGCTTCGCGTGCGAAAGCCTGAAGCACGCCATGCGCGCTCACACGGTCGTGTGGATGTTGCGATGGGTGGCCCGTCAGTCGATTGCGGCACGAGCAGTCTGATCTGCCGCTTGGCCGAAGACTGCATTCCGTCAGCCATCATCTGAGCAAGCTCAGATGAGGCGTTCCTCCACTCCGTCATCGGCGCTGCGCAGCAGACCAGCCTTTGCCTGCGCCGGTATCGACTGCCTCACGTAATCCTCCTCCTACGAAAAGCGGAAGCATAGCCTCCGGCATGGCACCCAAAGCGGCCCGCCTCAAGGATCGCATGGGCATATCAAAAAGACGGTTTCCACCCCGTTGGGGCGGACCCTCCGTATTTTTGCCATCCCCACGCGCCCAGCAAAGCTGGCGCCTGCGGCGTCCTTGACCCGAACCACTTTGGACGGGGGCGGTCGGTATGTTCCGCATTCCGTGGAGCAGCTGAGACAAAGGACAGGACACATGACTGACACCATCACACTCAACGCGAGTACACCCGAATACTGGGACGATGTGAAACGGCGGACGACAGTCCGCAACGCGGATGCGATCGTGAAACGGAAACTGGAAAACCTACGGCCAAGCCAGGTCTACGAACAGTGGGTGGCGGATCACCTGGACATCATCCGCGCGGCCGCAGTCACGGCCAAGGTCGCCGATTATCAGGCCTTCAAGGCAAAGTGGGCGCGGCAACTGTCCATGCCAGAAATCGCCGAGACGGGTGAACAAGACCTGACGCGCTACGCGGCAGATGCAGTGAAAGACGCTGCAGAGGCAATGTACGGTTGAACATGGGAGAAACTGACATGACTGACGAAGCAAAGGCAGCACGTCGCGAATTCTGGTACAACCTGCAGGGCGACAACTTCCGCATCCTCAGGCCGCAAGAAAAACCGGTACGGTTCATCGACAAAGACGACGGTCACTCCGAGATCGATACGGCGGAATGGGACAGGCTCCCGTTCTGAGAGGCAAAGAGGGCAGAGCGGTCCAATCGGATCGGTCTGCCTTCTCAAATGAACCGTTTGGCAGTGTTGATAGCGTGGGAGGGGGGCGCGCCTTGGCCCCTACGCCGGGCGCGCCCCCATTTGCGCAAGCGCGAACTGATTGCATCAGACTGCGTGTCCACCGCGCGTGTGATCACCCACCCGCTGGCCGCCTTGTTGGGCGGCTTTGCGCGGGCGGGGCATTGCGTGCTGTAAGACGCCGCCTTTGTTGGGCGGCTGCGTGGTGTCTGTTGATACGTTGGAGATCCTGGTCCGATGTACCCAAAGCGCCGTGCAGCTCGTCAGCCGTCAATCAGTCGCGCACCTCATTTAGCCGAAGCTGTCACGCCACCCAAGGGGGCTTTCGCGGCATAAGCTGCGCGCGCTTCGCGTGCTCGTTATTCCACGGTCCCCCTTGTGCGCCGCGCCATCTCCGTCACATGAGGAATGACGCGCGACCGATCCGACGGCTGACGAGCAAGCCAGACGAGGCGCACCCTGGCCGCTGTCCTGACAAAGAGGCCGCAAGCGGCCACGATCTTTATTTGGCCCCCCGAGGGGGGCCGGTGCGCTCCCTCACCTCTGGCATCAAAGCAAGACCGAAAAGGAAGGTTGAGAGGTGTCAGGGGAGAGGGAGGCCAACCAAGCGCATGACGAACAGCAGTAGCGCACCAGCAGGAACCGAGACGACGGTGACGATGACCCAGAACATGCAGCGTTCAGAGTCACCTTTGATCATGTGAAAGAGAACGCCGGTGAAACACCACGTGCGCCAAACGTCGATGGCGTCAAGCATCAGGTGGGTGACTTGCTGAGGTGTGATGATCGCTAACACGTCAAGTCGTTTACGGTTGCGGTCAGCATCAGGAACACGATGATCGTGACGCCTCCGATGAACAGGACAGCCTGCATCTTCTTGCCAAGGGGCCGACCTGTCGCTCCCTCATAGCCGAGCAGCATGAGATGGCCACCATCGAGGATCGGGACTGGCAAGAGGTTCAGAACGCCGAGGCCGAGCGAGATGATAGCAAGGAACAACAGGAAGGTTTCCGGGCCAAGCTGGATGGCTTGACCGGCAACCGATGCAATCTGGATGGGGCCATCAAGATCACAGCTATCGTTCTGGCCGGTGAGTGATCCTGCAAGACCCGTCACCAGATTGGTCAGCAGGTCCCACGAGCGGGAGACACCGGATTGAACCGCATCACCAAAGGCAGGCCGTTCGGTGGCAAGCGTGAAGAGGGGCAGACCACCAACTCCGATCAGCCACCGGCCATCTGATTGCCGCGCCGTGATCTGGGTGGTCATCGGCACACCTTGACGGTCATAGACAATGGTCATCGGATCACCATTTGAAGCGGCGACGATCCGTTGCAGATCAGACCAAGCATTCACCGTTTGGCCGTCGATGGTTTGAAGCAGATCACCGGCTTGCATTCCAGCTTCAAATGCAGCTGACCCGACAGCCACATTGCCGATCAAGGGCAGGTCAGGACGGGGTGCCAGTTCTGCGCGTGGAGAGCCATCGCGGACAATCTGGTAGGTCACCTCGGAATGGGCAGGCAAGCCAGTGAGAACTGAAGACAGCGTGTCCTGCGATTGGATGTCCGCATCAGCTACGGCAACGATCTGGTCACCCACCCGAAGGCCGGTCACATCCGAGGAAAGCGTCACATGCGCCACGGTCCAAGGGTAGGCGGTGACACCCGACATAAACGGAAGAACCGACAATGCGACGACTGTGAAAATGACGTTCGCCAGAGGCCCGGCAATGGCGACAAAAGCCTGCGCAGATTTTGACGCGGCCTTGAGCGACCCGTCAATGACAGGACCGTCAGCCACCGACGAAAGAGAGGCCGCATTCTCATCGCCAACGAAGCGGACATAACCACCCGCTGGAATGCGGGAAACCTGCCAGATGATCCCATGGCGATCTTTGCGCGACCAGATTGGCTTGCCAAATCCGACGCTGAAAATCTCTGGTTTGACACCCACCAATCGGGCGGCAAAGAAGTGACCCAACTCATGAAGCACAACAACGATGAGGAAAGTCAGAATGACCCCGAAAAAGACTGCGAAAATATCGATCAATTTGACGCCCTCCGCACTGGGAAAATTGCGGCCATGGCCGAGGTGTATTCAGCGCGAGTAATCGTCGCGCGGTTACCGGCATATCCGTGGTAGTGAGACCGGCCATTCGCCAGCGGTAGACCAGCCCAGACTTTTGCCAGCTGGTCCATGAACCGATCACGGGTGATGCGTCCGTTGATGAAGTCGGAGTAGCCGGCCTCTTCGATCAGGTAGCGACCCATCATGTCTTGTGTCCGGCGATCATAGAGCGTGCCGCCTGAGAGACCCAATGCGCGAACCACCCGGTTGAATGTCGCAGGGATGATCTGGTTGCGACCGATGGCATGGGGCTGTCCAGGCGTGGCACGCACCCATGCGACAATCTCGGCGATGGTCATCTGACTGAGTGGCTTCGGCGGACGGATGGTCGCGCCGTGATGCACACTGTCATATCCATGGACCGGGCTTTCCGCTTGGCTGATCAGCGTCAGGAGCCGATCCATCTGTGGACCTTGGCTTTGCTGGACAGCACGCACGAAAGGGACAATCCGGCGCATTGCTTCAGGGGATGAAGCAGTCTGTGCCGCCGCAGCTGATGCCGGGGAGAACCTGTCAGCTGATGACCAGCCCGCACCGCTGGAAACAGGTGCCCAGCCTTCAGCTGAGAGAGGTGAACCGACGACTGCAGTGATAGCCACCAGCTGAGCGGCAGTCCCAAACTGTTGCGCGATTTTGGAAGCAGCAGCGCAGAGGTTGTGGATGAGAAGCGGGAGGAGATAGGGTTTCGGCCCTTCGGACCGATCAGGACGGCACACCTGACGCAGCTGAAGCTGCAGGGGCGTTTCGCTCAATAAAATAAGGGGTCTATGAGCAAAAACCGATTGTTTTCTGTGGTACAGTCGTTTTTTATCATTTAGTTTCAACGGTTTACAAACTGCGTTGGCAGCGGCTGCCAGTACCATCGGCAGCCGCTGCCACCCAATATTAGCTGATTGACGCATTTGCGTCAGCATTTTTTCGAGATTTTCTGTGACATGAGGGGAAAGTCTTTTCATTTTCAACGTTCCGTTCCTGCGCGTTCAAGCTGGGGTTTCGTGAGGGCCGCCTCTTGCTCTGCGATGGTCAAGCGTTCTTCTTCCGCGCGGCCGATGGCATTTTGAACTTGAACCTGGCGAGACTTGTTCTGGTCCTGCACGAGCGAAGACAGGGCGGATAGTTGTTTGCCCAAGTCCTTTTCGATTTCCTGTAGGCGGACATGGAGACGATCACGTTCGTCACCATCGCTCATGTGGCTGCCAACCATAGTGCTGATATGGATCAGCAGTTTTTCGAACTCTCTTGTGCGATGGTCGATCATGTCTGTGAGGTGTGTCACCGAGTCCGATGTGCTGGACAGAGCTGATGAAAGTGCGCTGTTGATTTTGAGAAAGCGAGTGACGGTGTCGGCGTTTGCGACAGCTTGCATTTCGAGGTGGCTGACGCGATCGCGTGTTTGGACCAGAGAGACGAACTCGGCATCCAGTGCTTTTGCGGAAGAGTCAGGCATACGCCGGAGGTAGTTGGACAGTTCTGTTCCGAGCGTCATTCGGATGTTTTGGGTGTTGTCATTGCTCATGTTGGGTCTCCTATCGGGAGCGTTCGTCACGCTGTTTTTGGTCCTGGGTCATGCTGGCGATCAGGCGGTCTGCGAAGCTCATTTGAGCGTCCTTCGACTTGTCATCCTGGTCCTGATCTTTGGGCTCTTTTTCCGAGCGTTTTTCGGACTTCTGTTTGTTGGCTTTTCCGACCTGAATATCGCGCTCGTTTTGGCCGGTTTCGTCGCGCTCTTTGTTCGGCGTTTTGGCGTCCGGTTTTGCTTGGTCGCGTTGGGCGGCGAGCGCCTCCAATGCGTTCATGCGTTCGCCGGTTTGGTCAGCAATTGTGGTCGCCAGTTTGTCGACGTGATCGGTTACCAGGTGGATCGTGTCGCGCATCCGCGACAGAGAGACATAGAAGCTCTTCTGCGTGGTGAGTTGTTCGGCTGACGACATCGCCAAGAGAACGCGATCTACGGTGCTGCCTTGGAAGTCATGGGCCGTCGAGGCGTAGGCCAACTGCATGCCGCGGGCAGCCAAGCTGTCGGTGGGAATTGTCAGTTCATCGACGTCTTTTGTGACAACCGTAAAGGTGTCTTTGCCGATGGATTTGAGGTGACCTTCAGCTGAGTTGAAGATGCCGTTTTCGCGATCCGTGATCTTGAACTTGATGGCATCGCCAACATGAAAGTCCTGCTTGTCGGTCGAGAACACAGCCAGCTTGCGGGCATCGCTACTGCCATGCGCAAGACTGAGAGAGATGGTCTCTCGGTCAGGAGACTGAAGGTTAAGTCTTTGGTCCTCACGAGACACGCTGGTCACAGTGTAAAGGACGTTCGCGTTCATCGGAGATTGGGAAGAGGCGACAGGCGAAACGACGATATCGCCAACCTTGTAGCTGCCAACTTCTCTGGCCTCCGCTTGGCTGAAATTGCGGGGAATAAGCGACGCGACTTTCACCGCGCCTTCACCTATGAGGTTGGCACTTCGAAGCTGTCCTTGGATCTGCTCATTCACATCCTTCCGCAGAGCGTTGGTGAGAACGATCAGGCCGGTGGCAGAGCGTTGATCTGGCGTCATTGCCATGTAGGAGTCGGCCATCGTCGTCGCGATTTGCTCGCGAACCGCGGCCAGTTTCCCGCCGCCAACTTCCGTGAGTTGATTGACGCCAGCCATGGCCGTTTTTATATTGCCAGCAATAGCCGATAGAACGACGGACCGACCCTCATCCGTTCGTTGCCGTTGAATGTCGGTCATCAAAGCGGTTGGCATTCCGGCATCCTGCAGAGCACGGAAAGATGACCCGGCGCCGACGGCTTCGAGCTGTTTCACATCGCCGATGAGAACGACTTTGGCATAGCCTTGGGCGGCGGCCATCTTGAGCACGCGGTTCATTGAATCCGATGAGAGCATTGAGGCTTCATCAACGGCGAGAATTGTTTTGGATTTGTCACCGAGGTTTGCGCCGTTCTCATGACGCACCAATGCGCTTTCTACGGTAGAGGCCACAGGTAAGGCGTCGTTGAGCGCTGTGACGGCTTTATGGGATGGGGCCAAGCCTTCAATCTCGTATCCACGTGCCTGCGCCATCCGAAGAGCGGTTTCCAGCATGTAGGTTTTGCCTGTGCCAGCATAGCCTTGAACAGCAGTCACATACGACGTCGAAGAAAGAACCATGCCGGCGGCTTCCTTCTGGCCATCAGTGAGTGTTGTGCGGTCGAGTTTTCGTGAAATGACAGCGTCAGATCTGCGTCGTGTAGCCCGTTCCATTGTGTTACGAAGATCGACAACCTCACGCCGCATCCCTGCTCGCATCAGATCCTTGTTTTCCGTTTCCAGGCGGATGTTCTCGACATCGGTGTAGAAACGGCCTTCTTTAAGATCGACGGGGTGAAGGATGCGGTCTTTGACGTATCCTTTAAGCTCTGTTGCGGCCGACTTTTCCGTGACGCCTGGTGCAAACTTCATGGCCGTCATCAGAAGATCTTTTTCCGAATAGACGGCCTCTCGCTCAGAGTGATGCGCAATGGCAAAATCGACTGCATCAGCTGCGGATTTCTCTCTCACGGTGAATGAGGGTTGCTCGTGCTTGGACGCTTCACGAAGAGCTTGCTGAAGATCAATGTTCAGAGACTTGACTTCGGCGGCCCAGGCGGCGCGAAGTTCAGAGCGTTGAACCGGTTTCTTTGCCGATCGGGTTGCTAGTGCCGCGAGGGAGCTAGCAACAGCCGTGGGTTCGTAGCTCTTGTTCTTGAGAGCCTGTTCGATCTCTTCCCGTCGTTTTGAGAAGGTGTCGACCAGCTCCTGGGGAACACCCTTAATGTCAAAAAGACCCTTGTCTAACGCTTTGGTCTCGTAACCGAGGTCCTGGAGATTGCCGGCCAATTCCGAGCGATAAATCTGACCAAGGAGCATCTTTCCGTTGTAGAGCGCTTCATTCGACAGGGATCGAAACGTGCCGGTGCTATCTTTGACCATATTGGCAATGACTGCGTGCGTGTGCAGTTGGGGATCGAGAGCGCGGGACGTGTCATGCTGAAACAGGCCAGCGATGATCTTGCCGCCTTTCTCCGTCTGGACCTGTCCATTGACGTACTTACGGGTTTGAACAAGATTTGCCTCTGCATAGTCCAAGGCAACTTTCACGGCATCAGTATGCGCTTTGAGGATCCGCGTGTCGTCGCCAACCAGAGCTGCAATGGAGACGGCCTTTGGTGCGGAGAATGTAAGGTCTATTCCGGGCCTATGTTCACGTTCACCATCTCGGTATCGGCCAAGCATCCTTCCGTCGGGTGTCTGACCATCCAGTATGGCGGTAAAGCGATCGTCAGAGAAAGTGTCAGTCAGGCCAGCTTCTTCAGCTGCCTTGCCATAAAACTGCGATGACTTCTCGGCGTCATTGCTGCCTTCCAAATAATAGCCTTCGGCCTTGTAATATCCACTGGACGCATGGCCAGACGATACGTTCGACATTGACAGCATCGATCAAGCACCCGACGGCGCATCTGGGGACCAGCCGCTTGGCAGTGGAAGATTGCGTTGGGGCGGCTCGGATGGGGTTGCGGCTTTCGTATCGCCGTCGCCTGGTTCGCCTTCAACGGCAGCGGGTTCATCATCATGGTTCTCGGAGTGATTAAACAAGTTGATCTGAACCGGGGGCTGATCAGGTTCAGGACCTTCATAACGCGGGGGAATTGGCCCTTCAGTTCTGATAACCACTTCCGAGCCGGCACCGGCCGTCCCCGATGCCTCTTCGTCATCACCTTGGGGACAAATGGGTGCGTTCCTTGCCAACCCATCACCCAATGCGACGACAGGATGGATGTTTTCGGGGTGGGTCCCTGCATTGAAGCAACTCTTAAAGTGCTCGAAATAGACTCGGTACTCAGAGCAGGGCCCAGTTGCATCTGGGGGAAATTCACTGGCATCGCAGTGAAATCGCCAACCACACCATTGGTGGAACGCGCGAACAATCTCGACAGCCTTTGCCGGATCTTCTTTCGGCGTCTTGGCCTTTGGCTCAACATATTCCGCAAAACCAGCTGCGTTCCCCATGTAGGGCAAGAACCGCGGTTGTGTTTCATCCACAAAGACCTGTTTCATATCGACAACCGCAGTTGGAGAGTCGTAGGCGAATTTGACGGCGGCCCGGTGTTGCGGAAGGCTTTGTATCTCTGCAGGTGTGATGATTGCGCGTTCGACACGCTGTTGAGTGAAGCCAACGCCGTCGCGTGCCTCATGCGCACCAACGCTGACATTTGTGTTCGACTCCCATTTGTCCTGGTTGCCAAGCATTTCAGAACACAGCTTTGCTGTCCGAAAATCGGGGGTGTTGAAGACAATCCGGTTGTTGACTGTACCGGAAATTGTCTGGGCGGCTTCACGTCCGTAGATGTCTTCCAGCTGGCTATAGACCTGATAGCCAAGGACGAAAGCCCCACCAAACTGACGGATTTCAGCGAGTGAGCTGATTAGGAAGGGGAGACGGTTGAGGGTAGGGACCTCATCCATGAAGAAGTAACAGCGTGGCTCGCTTGCAGGCCCCATCCCCATCAAAGCGTTGGCAGAGATTTCTAGCATCGTAGAAATGATGTTGCGCGTCGCCGCAGCGTGTTCGGCGTCACCAGTCAGAAACAACAAGGATGGCTCATCCGATTTCATCCATTCTCGGATTGAAAAGGCCTCAGCATCGTCGCGGAGATATTCAAGAAAACGCAGTTCAGAAATCAGGTTCGCGCGAATGCTCTGGGCGGTCTTAACGATATCCTCGTTGAAGAAGTGAGAGCCTGGTGTGCCGGCAATGAGTTTGGCGAGAACCTCTGAATCGAGATGCAACAAGTGTTGGATCAACGATTTAACAGTACGACGCTTGGTTTTATACAGTTCCCGCGCAGCGTAATCGAAGACGATACGCGCCGCCTGAGACCAAAAAGGGTCGCTTGCAGCGCCGCGATGTTCTGGGATCATGACTTCGCCAAGTTGGGTGAAAGACGCCGCGTCGAGAACATCATCGAATGGGTTCCAGGATGAAGACCGATCATCAAACGGGTTGATGAGATAGTCTGTTCTTTCGTCGTGGAAACGAGAAACAAAGCCACCCATCCGATCGTAGATAATGGCCTTTCCACCGTTCTCACGGATGATGGAAAGCATCTCAATCATGGCATTGGTTTTACCGACACCGACGGTACCATTCAGCATCGTCTGGGCTTCGACGGCGTCTGGAGGAAATGGAATGCCAGCGATCGTCAAGGGTTTCGCTGTCTTCCGTCCCTTGTGCTTTTTCTTGTATTTCCGCCATTTGAGAGCACTCCAGCCTTTGAGCTGAGAGGCAGAGACTAGGCGCGCGCCGCGAACGAACTCATCTTCCTGAACGCGGTTTCCCGTTTTGATGAAGATAAGCAGGGAAAGCAGACCCAAGAGTATGGCAGGAATGCCTGCAAGCCTGGCCGAGCTATGAAATGTGTAAAAGAACCCATCCCTGATGCGCCGATATTGAGTGTTTCGATAGATCTGCACGGCTGGAACGGTGACGGTGTCTCCTGTCAGATCTTTGAAGGTGTAGAGCTGGTCGAAGCCGTTTTGTCCTACGACACCGCGTTCGGCCATTTCATAGTAGAAAGCGAAACGCATCTCGCTTGGGTTGTATGCGCGCGCGACTAAGAAGACGAAGCTACAGACGTAGATCAAGGCGCCGACAACAGTCGCAAACCGAAGGACTTGCCATCCCATCCGCCACCAATGCTGTGCCGTTTGGCCGCCGCGGATGAGTGTTGAAGCTGAGCTTACTGTCTTGGCCATCATCAGATCCCCAAAAAATTGATGTATTTGTGGCTAGACTAGTCCATAAAAGTGTTAGAGAAGAGTTTTTACACTATTAAGGGATGAAAAAATGCGTGCTTTGGTTTTTGCAAGTGTATTGCTGGCCGGTTCGCCACTTGCGGCAGAAGATGACTTTGATCAGCGGGTCATCGAGGCAATACTGAATAACCCAGAGGTAGTATTGCTTGCGATCCAAAGGTTGGAGGCTGAGCGAGAATTGGCAGCAACGGAAGTTGAAAGGCGTCAGATCGCGGAGGTAGCTGACCAGCTGTTTGGCGACGACCCTGAGATTCGGCTTGTGGAATTCTTTGACTACCGCTGTGGGTACTGTGCGCAGAGCGCATCACAGATGCAGACTTTACCTCATGAGTTGACGAAAGGCGTTCGATTGTTCGAATTCCCGATCTTGGGACAAGAATCGACCGACATAGCGAAGGTATCGATCGCAGTCCGCAACGTTGAGGGCGATAATGCATACCAGCGTTTCCACTATGCGGTGTTCGATGCGGCGGGCAGGGTAGGGGATACAGCAAGCGCCATAAGGCTTGCAGCGAGCCTTGGATACGACGCCGACGCCATTGCCGGTGAGGCGCAGTCCAACGATGTGGCTGCTGAGATTCTTCGAAACCAGAGGCTTGCGGCAACCCTCGGGATCAGAGGGACGCCAACGTTTGTTGGACGGGATCAGATCTACGACGGTTTGCTGAACCCCGAAGAGCTTGTGGAAATTCTTGATACTGAAAAGGACGAATCCTGATGAGAGTTCCAATTGTATTGATTTCCGCCGCGACATTGGCCGGTTGCATGAACACTGGGCAGCCATCTGTTCAGGCATTGCCTACGGTCGGCCAACGAACAAGTGATGCATCTACACTGGCGCTCAGCTGCAACGAGCTGGCGACCAGGAACAACAATATCACCGTCAGAGTAAGAGAGCTTGAAGCAGAACAGCAACGTGCAGCACGCGCCAATGCGCTAACCGATGCCGTTGTTGGTGTTGGGCTCACAGCCGTTCTTGGCGCAGGCGCGCAGGGCGGCCTCAACGGTATACGAGCGGCGTCTGCCACCGCGCAGGGTGTAGATGCAGTGCGTAGGGCGGAGCAAGGCCAAGGGTCCATCGCAAATGTGACGGACTCCTTGGCGCTACTACAGCGATCCGCGGAGTTGCAGCGCGCCTACGTCGAAAAGGGCTGCTAACGGTGTTGGGTCCATTTGAAGTGCCATCAGTGGAGCAGGTGCTCGCGTCGGAACATGCCTCCGACTGGATAAAGAGATCTGTAGCGGAGTTGGTGGAGCAGGACCCGGCAACGGCCAAGCAGGAAGCGTTCTGGCTATACTTGATCATGAACCAAAGAGCGAAAGCGACGCTCTGACGTCCAACTCAACAACAACGGATCTAAGAAGATGGGGCCAAAGAAGGTACGCAAAAAACTGCCAGATCGGAGATTGACAGAAACGCGAAAGGTTGAGACGGACCTCGGCCAAACGGTGTTCCTGTCAGTCGGATACGACCCGGACCAACCGGATGAACCAAGAGAGGTCTTCTATTCCTCAGGTTTCAAGTCTGGGTCGATGCTTGAGTTTCAGGTGCAGGACTTCTGTGTTTTGTTTTCGCTTTTGCTCCAGCATGGGATGGAGCCGGACGATGTGGCAAAATCGTTGGCGCGCAAAGAAAACCATGACGGAACACTGTCATTCGCAAGCATATCAGGGCTAATTGTGGATGAACTATCCAAACCGCCGGCATGGGCTTAGTGCGATGAGAAAGCGGCGACGGCACCGGCAAAACTATGTCCCCTGGTTCAAGACAAGAGGGTGGGGAACAGTCTACTTAGTTCAATCTCGCTCCGAGCCTGAGTTGTTCAAAGTCGGTTTCACGAAGCGGAAGACGAATACGCGTAGAAACGAGCTCAAGCGCCTTGTGGACGGAGGTCTGCGAATTGTGTTTACTGTTTCAATGCCACACGCCTACGTCACTGAGCAGAAGACCCTTAAGGGCTTGGCCGGGCGCTGGCTTGGGCGCCGCGATCGCCGAGGAACCGAATGGTTTCGGTTGCGGCGGACAGAGACGATTGACGACATTTCAACGAGGATCTTGAGAAGTGCCAGACAAGTGCAGTTCGAGGCACGTCTAAAGTTCTCATGGGCCAAGAAAAGTAAAATCCGAACATTTCCAGCGCAGCCGACGTCATGAACCGCTTTAAGGTTATCTTTGAGGACGGACGCGAAGAGATGTTTTCTGGAGAGCATAAATCGGCTGTACTCTATGGCATCACGCGGCTCGAACAGACACCGATGTTGCCGTTCTTGGGGGTCAAGCTGATAAGCGATGAGAACGGCGACATCCTTTGGCCGGCGTCCGAGATTGCTAAAAGACATGCAGTCTCGGACAGCTAGGCGGAGCGCGGAAACTCAGGCCCGACAGCGCGATCGATACGCCACGACATGTCGTGACGATTTCCGCATCGTTTGCAAACGAAGTCGCTCGCGAAGCTCTCGATCGGCCGATGTTCATGATATCGTTCCAAAAGAATGTGTGGTGCTACAAAGTAGGCTTTATGGCAGGCGGGGCAGGTGACGACTAAAACGTCACGCGCCGTCAGCTGTTTCAGGCGGATCGCAAACTTGAAGCCGAGAGTGACAGGTTCGTATGGCATTCTGCCAAATTGCACATGTTCCTTCTTTGTTCCACAATTTTTCTTGTGATGGCTCTGCCGCAGACTGGCGACGGTCACGAAGTTGTTCACCAGTCTTCATGAAATTGATCATCGCTAACAGCGGACATCAATGGCGTGGTCCACGGACGACCGAGTCGCGGGACAAAACCGACCTTGGATGTCCTACCTTCGCTGGCGCAGCATTCCTTCGCACTTGCGGCAGCACTCTTTCGGCAACGCAGCGGTTTTCAAGGGACCAAACATTCAAAGTCGTCCAGGGTGGCAAATTTCAAACCGTCCAAGGGAATCCCAACGACTCAGGTTTTCGGCGGGGCGCTTTAGAAGAGCAATAAAGGCCCAAGCAATTTCTGCTCGGGCCTTTTCGAGCCTACCTAGTTGTGTGATTAGCGGCCCGAGACGCTCCTGCCAGAGGTACCCGTCCGCCAGCTTCACCCCCGCCTTATCGTGCGTCACCAACTTTCGCGCTATCTCAGTCCACCCCGCGCGCAACCCGCTCGGCAGAGCCGCACTCTGCCCCCTGCGCGCTAGAGCCGGCTGCGGGCATAGCCGAGGTTGTTTTCCAACAGGCTGCTCGATCCGACGTCGGCAAGCCCACGCTTGTAGACGTCGACGGCGGCGGCCCAATCCTCCGCATCTAAATGTCGTCGCGCCCATTGGTTGTAGAGGTACACTCGGACCTCGTGATCGGTCTCGTCCGCCAGCACTTCGGACAGCTTGTCCACCAGCTGCAGCGCTGCCTCTGCTTCGCCCGAAGCTACGAGGCCCCCGACATGGCGGGCGACGATCTGCTCCAGCACGTCCTGCAGGCCCGTCGTGTCGGGCAAGATGGTCCGGATTGCGGAAACGGCCGCGATCAGACCCGTTTCCCCACCACTTGCCAAGGCCGAGGCTGTCCATTCCTGCATAACATAGGGAACGTTGCGCCGTAAATCGCGTGACGCGGGGACGACGGCGAAGCCATTGGCATAGGCCCTGAGCGCGGCCTCCCACTCGCGAGATTGGAGGTGCCCGTCGCCCCAGCTGCGGTAGAGGTCCACCGCAAGCCCTTCGACCTCTTCCGTCGCGAGGAAACCGAGTGCCCGGCGCAGCTCCCCCTCGGCCGCAGCAACATCGCCGGACTCGACGAGCGCGACGATATGACGGCGCACGGCCCGGCGTCCCATGTCCGCGACTTTAGCGTCGCCAGGGAACAGCGTGACCAGCATCGACATCACTGTGACGATCCCCTCTGCACCCGAGTCCGCCGCCGCGTCGCCGGTCCATTGCTGCGCGACATAGGCGACGTTGTTGGAAAAAAGCGACGGATCGGCCAGATCGACCCGCGCGTCAGCATAGACCTGAGCCGCCTTCGGCCAGTCTCGGGCGCGCATCGCAACCTGCGCCTCGCTGTCGACGATATGGTGCTGCAGCTCCGCGAACCTGTCCTGTGACACCACGAGCTGTGCGGCGTCGAGTATCTGCCGGGCGCTGTCGTAGTGGCTGACAGCAAGCGCGTCCGAGATAGCGCGGACGATTTCATTCTCGCCTTGGTTGCTATCAAGATCGGGGAACAGCACCCGGAGCCGCGCCACAATCTCGGCCAGCGCCACCGCCCCGCCGGCGTTATATGCCGAACGGCGCCATTCCTGCGCTACGTAGCGGGCGTTCCGGGACAGGAGCCGGTCGCCGGGATAAGCCGTGCGCCCGGCGGCATAGAGTTCGGCAGCAGCGGGCCAGTCGGCCGCGTCGATGAGGCTGTGCCCATATATGTCGTAGACCCGCGGGCCCAAATCTGGATCATCGACGCCCGCCGCCGCAAGCCCCTTAATTGCTTGTGCCGTTAAGGCCAGCGCGTCCGCCATGGGCGCGGTTCGGGCGGCCTCGTCCACGTGTCGCATTACGTAGGTTTCGGCCACTCCGTCGAGCGCCCCCGGCTCCGGCACCTGGTCCAGCGCGGCCGCGAGCACCGCCAGCCCGGCGGCAAAATCGGGCGCCGCGCGCATTGCTTCTTGGACGAGGTAGGGCACGCTCCGGCTAAGCCGCGCGTCGTCGGGAAAGGTGGCGAGCCCCTTGGTCAGAACGTCCATCGCGGCAGCAAAATCCCGGCCGTCGATCTCATCGTTCGTCCAGCGCAGGTAGGCACCGCGGCGCCATTCGTTGAGGTTCGTCCGTGCGGTGCCGTCAAGGATCAAAAGACCGCTCTCCGCCGCTTCGAGGGCGGCCGCCCAATCCCCCAACTTGATCAGATCCTCGGCCGGACGCAGGAAGACTGCCGCCTTCGCCGCGTCGTAATCCGCACCCGGCGAGGCAGTCGCGACTCGATCGAGGATCGCGATGGCTTCCACAGCGTCGCCGCCCTCTGCGACGGCATAAGCCCAGCGTTCCCACGTCGCGCGCTCCCGCGCGACAAGCCCGTCGTCTTCCGGCGCGAGCCGGGTCCCGAGCGCGGCAACCTGCGTAGCGGCCTCCCATTGGCCGCTATCGGCGAAGGACGCGCTCCATTTCCCAAGCGCGACCAGCGCATTCTGGACAGCGGACGTGAATTCAGGATCCAGGCTCAAGGCGCGGAAATTGTGCAGCAGCGCATCATTGTATCGATCCGTGCGCAGGGCCTCCACCCCGTGATTGTAGTAGATAAGGGCGACGAGCCCTGCCGGCCCAATCTCGCGCCGCTTGGCGCGGTTGCTTTCTGGGATGTAGACGTAGCCGGTAAGCTCCTCGAAGGCCACAAGCCGCTCGCGCTGAGGGTCGAAGCCTTCTGGCGTCGTCGTCTCCACATCCATGTGATCGACGCCGTCATAGACGATGGCGAAAGCATGGTCCGGCACCTCGATGGCGCGGACGTCGAGCCCGAGCCGCCGGCCGATGGCGGCATAGAGCACTGCGGAAGAGACGCAGTTGAACTGCCCGTCGTCGAGCACGATTGACAAGTCGGTTTGCCGTTCGACGTAGCCGCCGGTCATCACAGTCAGGTGCAACCAAGCGAGCAAGTCCGCCCCGAGGCGGGCGGGCGGCGCCTCGGTGTCGAGCGCGTTGCGCGCCGCTGTCTCGATCGCGTCAAGCCGCGCGATATAGCCTTGCCGTGCGGCGGGATTGGTGACGCCCGAAGCCAGCAGTGCAGCTTCTTCAAAGGCCCGTTGATCGAACATGCCCTCGGCACGGCTGGCGAAGATCTCCCGCTCGGCGCCGGAGAGCGCGAACTCAGCCGGTTCAAGCGTGCCGAGACCCTCAAGCAACTGGAGAGCATTGGCCGGGCTTTCCCCAAAGGCATAGCTGCTTTCGGGCGGCCCCGTATGCCCGGCGACGGCGATCTCGGCGAGCGCGACACGGTCCGTGTCGATCCCGGGATGCAGGCGCAGCATCAGCCAACCCGTGGCGGCAGGGCGAAGGTCGAAACCCTGATTGACCCGCAGCGGGTCGATGCCCTCCTCACGCAGCGACCGGAACCCCGCCGTGGGAGAGACCGTGGAAACCAGAATGTCGATCCGCACGGGCGACGCGTCGTCCGCAGCAGGAGACAAGATGAGTTCGACACGGTTCGGGCTGACCGGCCCGTCGGGAAAGCGAAAGACGAGATCAACCGGCTCTCCGACCGGGGTATCAAAACTGGCAATCGTCGCCGGGTCGCCATCGGTCAACGCCGCGACGTCCGTCACGCGGCTGGCCAGGGTCAGTCCGCGCTCGAACGTCCCGGTTGTGGGTGCGAGAAGAGACAGATCCTCGGCTTGGGCAGAGGCGCCAGCAAGAAGGACAAGTGAAAGGGCCAGCGCGGAAAGTCTGAGAGATTGGCGGGACATAAACCCTCCTCGAGCCGTGTGCGTCATCCGGGTTCCGGCGCTCCGATCGCGATGACGCAATCGATTTGCCCTTCGAGGACCGCCAGGTCAGCACCGTCGACCAGTCCGCTCTCCGCGACGAAGTCGGCGATGCCCCGCCGGGTGGTCGGCCCCATGGCGTTATCTGCCGTGCCCACGTCGAAGCCAAGCGCTGACAGTTTCTCCTGGACCCGGCGCACCCGCTGGGTCGCGTCTCTATTCGCCGCTTCGACGTTGCAGGCCACCCCGTCGGGCAGGGCGTTATCGGGGCCCGTCGCAATGTCGAATCCGCTATCGCCGCGCAGGGAGATCTGGGACAGCTGGCCGGGCAGCACGTCCACGTCGATAACCTGCTCCGACCCGTCGACTCGAAGGTTGTAGCGGCCGCCGGAGACTGCAACGCCAATCCCGTCGACCGCGCCCTCAAAGGTTGCACCAGCATCATCGGTCAGTGTGAATTCGCGCGACACCGCCCGCCGGAAGGCCGCGGCGGCCGTCCCGGCATCCGCGGCATCAAGGTAGCGTCCGCCCCCAGCCGTCGTCAGCGATCGGATCCGTTCTATGGCGGCAGGGTTGCGGATATCGAAGCCGATTAGGGTAAAATTGAGGTCTCCCAGTTCGGCCTCGGCGAGCGCGCGCATCGTGGCCTCGGGGGTCTCGTCACATTCCTCCTGACCGTCGGTGATGACCACGAGCTTGCTGCCAGAGGGCAGACCACCGCCCTGCACCACTTGCGAGATCGCGGCGGTGATGGGGGTTGTGCCACCGATCGGCATCAGGCCATTGACGAGGCCGGCCAATTCCTCCCGGTCGAGAGGCGCGGCGTTGCGGAGCGTGAGAATATCGTCACAGGCGACGTCAACACCCGCACTTTCAGGCACGCGGCTGCCATAGACCGTCAGCGCAATGACAGCCTCGTCCGGCAACCCATCGACCAGCGCGCGGAAAGCCTCCTTACCGGCGTCCAGCCGGCTTTGACCCGAAGGCAACCGCCGTGACATTGAGCCGGAGAGATCGAAGATTACATGCGTCGCAGGCAGCACCGCGGCAGTCTCGGCATCGGCCACGACCGCCACGCGGCCTTCGCCGCCTTCGTAGTCCAGCCGGATCGTGTACCCTCTTGGTCGCGCCAAGTCCTGCGCGACGGTCAGATAGAACGCGGCCAGCGCGGCGCTGTCGGCAGTGTAGTAGTTGCGCCCGCCGGTCGCGACCGCCGTTGTTTCAAAAAATTGCCGGCCAGTGACCGAATAGGTTGGGGAAAATGTTTCGAACTCAGCGCCAAGTCCGATGCTGTAGATCGGCACGCCCGAGCCACTGATCCGGTCCCAATAGACGCCGTAGCTGGACTCGCTCGCCGTATCCTGACCGTCGCCTAGTAGCACAATGCTGTGTTCCCCGGTTCGATCCGCCAGAAGGTCGAGCGCCACGCCAACCCCATCGAAGATCGCGGTACCGCCATCGGGCGTCACCTTACCCTCCAGTGCGGCCCGCAGGACGGCGGGATCAGAGGTGAAACCGTCTGTGAGGACCTCGACCGTGTCGGAGTAGCGGACCAACGCCACCTCTTGCCAATCCGGCAGCGCGTCGATGAAGCTGTTCAGAGCATTGGATAGGTCATCAGCGCTGTCCTCCATGCTGCCGCTTACATCGAAGACGACGACGGTGGAGGCCGCAAGTTGCTTAACCACAAGCGTGTCCGGTAGGTCTGAAAGTGGTATGATAGCCTCGGGGGGCAAGGCGCTATTTTCGCCCCATGTCAGCCGGTGGGACGGCACGCCTTCGGAAGTAACTGTGATCCTTGCCGCAGAGGCACCGTCGGGTGGCGGTGAGGGACGCCAGAGGTCAGCAGTGGCGGGTGACACCGTCCGGCCCTGCATGTTCATCCCAGCTGACAGGTCGCGTGGGCCCGCCGCGTCAGTCGGTGGCAGGTCTGCAACCGGGGCCACGGCCTGCTGTGTCATGGTCCGACGAAAGAGTGGCACGTAGCCCTCCCGTCGCCCCTCAATGGCCTGTATGCGCCCCATGCCAATGAAGCCGCTCGGCCCCGCGATCATTGTCAACCGGAGCCAGCGGGCATCAGCATCGACGGCAATCTCATGCCGATCCGCCGCCGGATCGATTGCCGCCTCGGTGATCCTCACCCAGTCATCGGGTCCGGCGGTGGAGACATCGACAGCAACACGCACCGGCGGGTCCTCTCCCAGAACGTCGAGGACGATCTTGTCTACAAGCGCCTCTTCAAAGTCGCGGAAGGCAAATACCGCTTCGGCTGCCTCCGAGCGGTCATAGCGCGACGTGCCCCACCACGTGGGCTCTGGTATCGTCAGAACAAGTGGGAAGCTACGGCGCCGGCCCATATCGCTTAGCGCGACAAGCCGACCGCCTGCACCCGGACCTAGCAGGTTAGCTGGGTAGTCCTCGACAACCGAGGGCGCGGCATCTGAGGCTTCCCAGACCTCGATTTCTGCAAGCGCGGGGGCGCTGTCGAAATGTGTTCCCTCGATCACGACGCGCAATCGGTCGGTCGATGTGCCCGCCGGAAGTGGGATCAAATTCTGCCTTTGGTCCTTGGGTATTTCTGCCCGGGCCACTGTCTCGAACCCGCCGTCCCGACGAACAAGGATTTCCACCGTGGTGGGGATATTGAAAAACGGGAACGGGCCGATCTCGGGCATCCGCGTATCAAGGACAACGGCAGAGACCTCGGCCACTGCACCCCCGGCAAATCCCACCTCGATGGACTGTGGAAAACGCGAATCTTCTGCCAACCAGCCGCATATCAGGCAACTCCCAAATCCGCGGTCATCAACGATCACCCCAAGCCCGTCGTTCAGATAAAGGGCAGATCGGCCGCGCTTGTCAGACGACGTCGCGGGCGCAACCGTACCACCAAGAAAGGATGCCGCGATGTTCACGGGTCGGTCGGGCAGATTCCAGTCAGAGAGTTCTGACCTTGCCAGCCACGGCGCAAGCGTCGCGGGGTCACCCAAATCTGCGGCCTCGGGCATACTCTGGGCCACCGCCGCTTGATTGCACAGCCAGACCGCCGCAGCGACCGCACCGGCCCGCTTAAACCAGCCTCTACGCATTGCACCATGCCTCGAATGCCGCGCCTTCAAGCTGCGAGCCTACACCATAGGTCTCCCCGCCCAACTCGTCGTAGACCAACCCACCGAGAAAATCATAAGTGTTCAACAAAAGCTTGCCGCCTGCACCGTAACCAGAATTCTCAATCAACATACCGCGGATCGAGCCGGGCGCATCCAGCATGCCGGCCGTCGTCGGGCTCATCACCGGCATGTAGAGATTGAAAAGGAACATCAGGGCCATGCCCTGTCGGGCCAACGGATTATTGCAGGCCTCGGCGGCCTTCTTGAACGAGTAGACCGAATGGAGCGTCTTCGCGACTTCGAAGGTGTACTCGCCAAGGATGATGGTTCGATCGATGAAGGACCCGCCGCGGCCGGTGATGTCGATGCCGGTTGCCGTGCCGGTGACCGGATCGACTCGCCACCAAGCTAGAGGATCATTGCTGCGCGCGACGACAAGACTGCCGGCCCCCAAGTCAGCCAAAGCCGCCTGTCGGGCGCTTTGGTCTGCCCCGCTGGTCAGCACGTCGCTCACGTCAACAAGACGCAGCGACTCGGCATCGGCGAGCACTCGGAAGGCGCTGGAAGATTCCACGGGGTCCTCCCCCAGCACGAGCAGGTCCTCAAAAAGCGTCTCCTCGACCCCCGCCAGGATCGCAATATCCGCCGCGGGCTCCCAGCCGCCGGCGGTCTCGCGCCACGCGTTGAGGCCCGACTGACGGATATCGAAGGTCTCGATCTCTCGGCCGCCGGCCAGCGCGCGCAGCGTCCGAACGGCGATCAGGGGCGCACCGCGGTATATCAGACCGTCGGCCCCCGCTGCCCTCCCCGCAGCAAGATCATAGCCGTTCAACAGCGGCAAGGTGGAAAGCGGCACATAATCTTCGGTCTCCCAGACACGGAGCGCCCCCTTGATCGACGCGATCTGCACGTCGAGCAGATGGGCTGGGGTTGCCCGACCGGTGTGAACAATCACGCTCCAGTAGCCCGGCACCCAGTCGCGCGGCAGGCGTCCGTCCTCGGCGGCGAGTTGCCGCCAGTCAACCCTCCAAGCCTCAAAGGGTTCGTGTATCTCCAGTTCCATCGTGACGGCCACGAGGTCGGCTGACGAGGTCAGGCTCTCCGCTAGCTCGCCGCCCAGTCCCCCGCCGATCTCGCTGGAAAGGCCCCCAAGCGCCGAGGCAAAGCCACCAATCGCCTCGCTCGCCCCGCCTGCGAGGACGTCGTCCAGCTCGCGCAGCGTGCCGTCCGCACCGAACGGATGCGTCCCTTCGAGAAGCCGACCGGCGACGATCGGCAGGAAGATTTCCGCCCCCGGTTCGGGTGCCGGGTCGCCCGAGATCTCGTGCAGGGGAGCGATGACAAAGGGCAGATCGGAGTGCAGCACATCGGCCGCGTGCACATCAAGCGTCTCAAGAATGACATCGGAACTGCCATCGCTCCGCTCGATGCTCAATGTCAGTCGCACTGACTGGAGAGCCTCGTCTGGCACATCGGTAAGAGTGGTATCGGGCGCCGGGTCGATGGCCAACCCGGCGAGGTGCAGGTTCCGCCAGGCTCCGCCGATCCTGGCTTGCACCCAAGCGTAATTGCGGGCGGCTTCGACGCTCGCCTCACCCTGCGCCGCGCCGTTGGGCAACTGTGGCCCCAGCGCCTGTCTGAGCATCCCGGCCGCTTCTTCGGCCGCAGGACTTGGCGTGGCTGTCGGCGGACGCCCGGCAATGAGGTCCAGGAAGGGACCGGGCACCTCGACATCGCCGCCGCCAAGGGCAACCACGGCCGACTCGAATGCGGTCGGATCGCTAGTCGCGGGCCGTGTGGCAGGCCATTCGATCCCGGCCACTAGCCGAATCGCCGTTTCCTCCTCGAGCCGCGCCAACGCAAGGCGCGTCTCATAGCCTTTCTGGTCCAGCACCGCCCGGAGCAGCAGCGCCTGATCCCATGAATTTCCGGCTCCGGCTGCCAGCGCCCCTTCCGCCCCACGCAGGACCCCCGGATAAATGCGCCAGGCGATCCGGGCTGCGATCTCCTGCGCAATCAATTCGGGGTCATCAGGCAACGACGCGGCAAGGCCGGCGACCGAAAGTTGGCTCTGGTCCAGCAGCCCCTCAAGCCGGTCGAGGCGCTGATCGAGTTCATCCGTAACGGTCTGGGCCGTGGCTCCGGCAGATAGAACCAACGCGACCAGGATCGGACAACAATTCTTCAGAATGCGTGGAAAGAGTAGAAACATGGCGTGATAATCCTTCCGTCTCGACCCCTCCTTTCCGCAGTCAACGCAATGTCAGATCCCGGGGTCGCGTGCGCCCGTGTTGGAAATGCCAGTCGGCTCAGAAAGCATCATATGAAGAAGTATACCAACAGATCGGACAGCCGCAAGCAGTCGGCCACTAGATTGGCCGTGAGTGGGCAATTTGGCATGTCGAGGAAGCGACACATATACGAAGACGTTCTGAAGTGAACCGCACCGGGTTTGCTGGAGGCTGATTTTTTTGAGCCCAACCGAAAACTAAGTTGAGTGATTTCAGTCAGTTGTGATTTTCCTTGGGTGACAAACCTGAAGAGCACGATGCCTTGGACAGAAACTACTCGCCCGCAGTATGACCGGCGAGGCCAGCGATACGCAAGCGATAGCACCGACGATGAATGGGGTTTCGTGGAACCGTTCATGCCACCGATTTCGAAGGTCGGCCGGCCTCGCTAGACGGACATGCGGGCGGTTTAGGACGCGATTCAATACATGGCGGCAACGGGGTGCCAATGGGCGATGCTACCAAGAGAATTCCCGCGCTTCACCACAGTGCAGTATTATTTCTACCTGCTGCGCGACAGCGGCCTGCTCGATATCCTCAACGAGACCCTTGCCGCCGCCTCCCGCCTGTTATCAGGCCGCACAGCGGAGCCGACGGTTGGGATCATCGATAGCCAATCGGTGAAGACCACAGAGAGCGGCGGCCCCACAGGCTATGATGCGGGCAAGAAAATAAAGGGGCGCAAGCGGCACATCGTGACGGACACCGAAGGCAATCTTCTGGCTCTGATCACTCATACCGCCGACATCCAGGACCGTGACGGTGCGCCCGGCGTCACCGAACAGGCCCGCGACAGTTTCCCCGCGTTGGACCATGTGTTCGCCGATGGAGGGTATGCAGGGGAAAAACTGCAAACCGCTCTGCGCGAAAGGGATGGGCCCACAATCGAGATCGTCAAACGACCCCCAAAGGTGACCGGCTTCGTTGTCATCGCCCGCCGTTGGGTCGTCGAGCGCACATTTGCATGGCTCGGCCGGTGTCGCCGATTGGCGAAGGACTGGGAAACGTCAATCGCGTCGGCTGACGCATGACTGCTAATCGCCTCAATCCGCAAGATGTATACGAATGCTGCTTAGAACTGTGAACCGATCAATCGCATAACAGGTGATCTTGCCGAACGTGATCCTCAAGCGAAAATTCATAAAACCACGCCGCTTGCGCTTCCAGCTTTGGCCCCATCACCGCGGGAAACCCCCAGCATCAATGCAAAGATTGAATCAGCGTTCAGTCCCCCAAACAAGCAGAATTTTTTCGACACAATTAGCCCCTATTGACGAATGCTGCATGGTGCTTGAAAGTCCATTTATGACACAACCAATTCTGTTTCGAACTGACCTAACGGGACAAGTTCTTCCGATTGATTGGCGGGAGATGCACGAAGTTCGAAGAGATATCCTGCACTATTATGAAGAAAACTTGCATGAGCCTGTGAATGTGTACGTCATTCCAGAATACGCTAAGCTTGAGTATTGGAAGTATCTGTCTGTTTTCTTCACGGAACGCTACGCTGAATGCAAACGGTACGTATGGCTGTTTGAGCGAGGCTGCTTGGCGCTGTTAAATGGGTTAGCGCTTGACTTCCTAAACGAGCAACTTTGGGAAGACTCAGGTCTTTGGAAGAAAGGTAAAGACATTGCTAACGCAAGTTTGCCTTATCTAGAGGCCTATCGGCCTAAGGAGCCAATCCTCGAAGATGGGAGAGAATTGTTGATTGGGTCATTTCGTTTCATTGCGGCCATGGATGCGAACGATTTGGACCGAGATGGGTACCCGAAATTTGCAGTTAGAGACCAAGGAGCGTGGTTCACCCGGCACATCATCGGCGACTATTATCGCACGACAGCAGCGCTCGACTTTGGATGACCCTAGAGTATGATGCTGCTTCCGGCATTGCCTCGAAGCAGCCATTGGCGCAGCTGCAGCGGATGACGGCAAAGCCCGCGATGTGTAAAATTGCCCTCAGTTCCTCGCTGCAGGCTGCATGAACGGCTGGTCTGATCGCTGCATGACAGCACCGAAACCTATGCATCTGCGGCGATTTTCATGCGGCGAGCACGCGCAGCACAGATCTGATATTTCCGCTCTGGGCTCAAACCAGTCATCTGACGGAAACAGTCTGTCAAACTCCACGCATCTAGTGGCATAAGGTCTGCTAAGCGGACTTTCCAGCCATTCGTTTTTCGTACTTCGCTGACGCAGCATCGCTTCGCGCTTGCGGAAGGCCCGCCACCGCCTTGCAGGTCACGTCGCCAATGCGGTCATTCAATCTGGCTATGAGCCCAAGTTCTCGGCATACTGCAGTGCCGCGAGTGTCCGCCAGTGACGACATCTACTATGCCTCAGATCGGCTTGCGCGGGCTGCAATTACTGCACCTAGTGTGATGAGTCCGCTTGCCACAAACAGGGCTCCGGTTAGGCCAGCGACGCCGGCGATCACAAGCACAAATGTCGAAAGCAATGGGGCGGCATATGACGCGACGCCGAGCAACTGAATATCCCCACGTTTTACACCGATATCCCAAACGAAGAATGCCGACCCAACTGGGCCGACACCTAACCCAATAACAGCGAGCCAACCGATTGCCTCATTAGGCCAAACAGTGGTCTCAAGACCCAAGTGCGCGATACCCGACAAGACAGATGTTGCAAGGCAGAAAACCGCGACGCTTGAAGTGGGTGTCCCGCCGAGTTTTCGTGACAGAACTGAATAGCTTGCCCAAATGACGGCACATAAAAGTGCTGAGCCATATCCAAACATCGCACCTGCTTCAAAGCTTGTTCCGCCTTGGGTTATCAAGATTGCAGCTCCTGCAAATCCAATCACACCGCCGATGATATGCCCTGATTTCAGGCGTTCGCTCGGAAGCAGGCCCGAGAAAAGTACAATCAAGAGTGGCCAAAGATATGCAATCAACCCGGCCTCCGCCGCAGGAGCAAGCCGCAGGGCCGAGAAATAGAAAAAGTGATAGCCAAACAACCCGGCCGTCCCAAAGAAGTAGATCTTCCAGCTCACCCTTCCGAGAGATCTGCTGTCCCCAGTTACTATGACCCACCCGAGGCCGAGCGCGCCTCCAATAGCGAACGACATGGAAGTCAGTTGAAATGGGGGATCGGGAAAGTCTTTACCGTTAGAAGCGCAAGCAAAGCCCACATCAGCACAGCACAAAACCCGAGTATAGTCGCCTGCGATTTTGTCATGAAACGAGCCTTCACTGCATTTTTGAGTATTGATCTGCCAGAAGCCAAACCATGCGATCAAGAAACCAGAGTTTCGCGCCCATGGAAGTCACAAGCCCGGCGATGAGCCAACCAAGGTCAAGCTGCCAAAGGGCGTAGATGAGTGCGAAAACGCCAATTCCTGTGACAAGCATTAAGATCCGGCCAACGTGGACATGGTGGGCCGGGATGGGATTTATGCCCCGATCTATCCAAACACGCTCTCCCAGAACCGCCTTTGTCATCCAAGCGTGGCTATGAATAGGTGGACCAAACAAACGTGGGTTCACCCATGTCCAGACAATCACAATCAAAATGAGCCAGATTGCGCCCCAACCCAGCCAAACGCGGCTCCAGACAGCAAGGCTGAGAAACGGCAGAATGGTGAGACGCGTCCAGCCGCTCCAAGGGTTGGAATGCCTTACCCATGCCGCATCATCCATGCTCATGAGCCGTTCTGAGAATTTCGCAATGCCCATCGGTTACTCCGTTTCCTGATCAATTCGCAGACTATGCATCGTCATATCCCAGCCTGAACGAAATCAGTTCCGCTAGAATCCCGCTGCCATGAATGACAAAACTGAATGGGATCGCTGGTGCGATAGGGCTTTCCATGATTGGTGCCCACAAGAAAAAGATCGCTGAAAACGGGATACAGTGAGCCGCAATTGCAAGCGCGCTGTAACGCCCCGGCGCAGAGCCGCGAGAACCCATCCACATAGAAACAGCGACAAGCCCCATCAAAGGGTAGGCCTGCACGAGACCCACAATGGCCATGTCGTTTCCAGCAAGTCCACCATAGGGTCCTACGCCCATAGCCCCACCAAGGTATGTGGCACAAGTCAGGACCGGGGTGAGAGTCATTAGGGCAGCAGCATGCCATCCCAAGATGTGACGTCCATTCAATTTCATAGGTCTATCCTTTGTTTAGTTTGACGGAGTCGGAGATCTGCTGTTCTGCAGTTGAAAACCGGGTGAGTGTGTGACTTTCTGGATTGGGTTTTGCCGTGCGGACCGTCTCGCACCAACGCTTTAGTCCACGGTTCTCTTGCATCAGAGCAAGCCAGATCAACGGGGCAAGGCAAACCGCAGATATCAACGCAACGGGCCCAATTAGTTGGACCTTCAAGGTGCATTTGGTTCCACTGCCTTGGCTGGCCACTTTATGGGTCGCCTGCAAACGAAAGGCTTTGCCAGAGGTTTCCCAAACAAAGTAACGACCGTCCTCAATCTCTGTCACTGTCCAGACTTTTCTTGATTGCATCGGCTGTTTGATGCTGGCCTGACTGCCGATCCCAAAGCTTAACTTGTCCAACCGGCGTGCGGTCTGAACTGTTGGTGCCCAATACGGCCAACTGTCGATGTCTGTTGTTTCCTCCCAGACCTCCTGGATCGGACAGGCGATGAATGTGCTGTGTTTGATCAACATATACGTTGTCTCCTGGTTGGGTGCGGTCTGTTGGGCAGCTGGAACTGGGCGCTCGCGCCGGTCATGCTGCTCTCCATGCTCGATAGATGCGCGGCAGGGACCAGCGCGTGTGCGCTGCTGATTGGGCGAGGCGCACCAATGTCAAAAGCGTTGTCAGAACCATTCCAAACAATAAACCGGTCCAAACGCCTGTGATCCCCATCTGCTCAACTTCACAAAGATAGATGCCCAAAGGCGCGCCGATGACCCAGTTACCGGCGATGGTGAACAGCATGGGCGCGCGCGTGTCTTTGCGCCCGCGCAAAATGCCAGCCGCGGCCAGACAGGGGCTCTCAAATAGCTCGATGACGCCAAGCAAAAGCAGAAGTCCCGCCGCAAGACTAGCCGTGGCACCGAATTGACCGGCTCCGAGGAATGCCGTGGCAAGTGGGTCGGCTCCCGCGGCCAAACATGCAAACAACAAAACGCCTCCAGCCAAACCCAGCCAGATACTGGACCGTATGACCGAATGTTGCAGCGCTTGATCGCCCAGTGTTTCGGCGCGCGCCATGCGCACCATCGCGGCTTGAAGAAGTGCCATGGGGATTGCATAGGCCACGCCCGCGACCCTTAGTACCAGAACATGTGCAGCGGCCTCGGCAGCTCCGAGCGTCGCGGCATAGATTGTGGCGCCAAGGTAGACACCGACCTCGGCGACAGCTGTGATGCCGATTGGCAGCCCGACCCGTAGTACGGCGAACAGCTCGCTCCAATCAAACCGAATGGTTTCTGACTTCGTCGTCTTAACCCGACCGATGACAACCATCACGACAAGGATTGTCGAAGCGACCAAAAATGACGAAACGCCTGCGCCAGTCACACCAAGTGCTGGCACCGGGCCGACGCCCACCATCAGAGCATAATTGAAGCCTGCATTCAGGGGCAGCATGACAAGCGTGACACAAAGAAAAACACGTGGCCGCTCTGCGGCGGTCAGCATTGTCCGATAGAGAACCACGCCCAGCATTGGAAGTAATGTCACCGCCATCGCCTGAGTATAGCCACGCCCGTGGTCCAGAAGCGCGGGATCGATACCCATCGGGCGCAACCAGTCTGGGGCGCTCCAAACGATTGGCACCAGAAGGGCGGCGACAAGCAGCGCTCCAACCCAGCCGATCCTTTGCAAGCGGACTTGTGCGTTTGCGTCGGCGCGGACGACAGCAGCTGTGTAGAAAGGGGCGAGGCCGCCAAGAATACCGGCCCCGAAGTAGTAGAGGATGGAGTAAAGATCGCTGCCGACTGCAACGGCTGCCAAAGCCTCGGCACCGAACAGTCGCGCGACCATGGCCGCATCGGTAACGCTCATCCCCATCGAGACAAGCGCGATTGCGGCGATCGGCGTCGCCAACCGAAGAAGCGACCGTGCCTCTGCAAATCTGGCGGCGCCTTTTGCGGCATTAGCGGGGAGCGCATGTGATATGTCGAAGGAATTCATGATGATACCGAAGAATGAAGCTGTAGCCCCTGTCCAATGTCGGGCTGCGCCAAGGTGAATATGAATGCAGTTGTGGGAGTCGGCGGGCAGATTTGCGCGCCGACTTGTAAGTTCACGAAGGTCCAAGGACGGTTTCTTGATCCAAGACACCAGTACCGCCACAGTGGCATTTGGGATCTGGCTAGGACGCGTCCTGCTGCTGCCCAAGTTCGATCTGCAGGCGCACACCGTAGCCGTCGCTCATACCAAGCATGACTTGGCTGATCTCGGCTGGTGCATCCGCATAGTCGCCTGTGCCGCCGGTGACAGCGCGTGTGACAGCGACGTCAACATCTGCCAGTTCGGGGCCGTGAGTGATCAGGAGATCACCGTCGGTGAACTGGATGATCTGGCGCGTGATGACGATTGTGCCGGATTCAGTGCGCATGCCATCGCCCACTAGGTAGCCGTCGCAAGTCCAGGTACCGATCACGAAGTCCGGAAATGCAGGTTTTCCGTTGGGAAGAGTGCCTTCGAGGCCGCCATCCAGCGTCCCAGCCGGATAGACGTACCCTTGGGTAATGAATGCGTTGCCATAGGCAGGCATTCCGTCATCGAAGACCGGTGCTTCGGCGAAGGCAAAACGGCTGATGTCTTCGGCCACGTCAAAAGACGTCAGCATTCCATCAGCCTGCGCAGAAAACGCGGTCGAGGCCAACGCCGCAGCAAGAGTGAATTTGTGGGGTTTCATTGAGTTTCCTTTTTCGATTCAAGTTTGGGTTTGCGGTTGTGCCGTTTTGGCACGTCGCTTGGTGTCGGCCCGCCTGTAAGGCGAGCCGATAATCTTTAAAAATGTCGCTTGTCAGAGTGATTAGAGGCCGTAAGGGCCAGGACTGGTCTGATGCGTGACCAGGTCTTCGAACCCGATGTCGCGCAGGACATGATTGGGGAGCTGGGTAAGACGCCTCAGTTCTTGGCGGTGCCGTCGATCAGCCCGATAAATTCGCATCCGATGGCGCAAGGCCACGAGAAAACGGGAGGGTGCGTCGACGCGTGATTTCAATGTCAGTTCCATGGTTAATCCTTTGATGTGTAGCGAACGCTCGGATGCGCCCGGTTAAATTGGTCAATCGCGAAGTCTTGCCCGGTGTTTCGAGCCGTTACGCAGGCGCGGCACCAGCATCGGCACGCGATGGCGGTAGGCCGCGTAATCGTCGCCAAACTCGCGAAGGAGGGCGCGTTCTTCGAATTGCAGGCCAATCAGGATGTAGGCGAGCATGACGACAGCAAAGAGCAGACCCCCGACGGTCATCTCGGGCACCGAGAAGACGACAAGCAGGATCCCCAGCTGCAAGGGGTGGCGCACAATTCTGTAGGGCAGTGGCGTGCGAAAACGTGAGGTAGAGGCAGAGGTGTCGTTCAGATTGCACCAGGCCTGACGCAGTCCGGTGAACTCGAAATGGTCGAGTGCGAAGGTTGACACGACGATCAGAACTACCCCGCTGAAGAAGACGGACAGCAGTACGACCTGAGCAATGCCATCGGCGCGCCAAACCACATCCGGTATCGACTGCCAAAACAGCATAATCACTGCCAACAGGACCGAAGATTGCAGAACGTATGTTGCGCGTTCAGCGGACTTTGGAATGATCTTGGTCCATTGCCGCTTGAACGCTGAACGCGCCATTACGCTGTGTACCAATCCGAAGAGCGAGATCAGAAGAATGTTGATCGCGGCTGCCTGAGGCAAAGGTGAGCCAGTATTCGCCGTACGGATTGAACCGAAATCAAGCAGAAATGCCATAAGCCAAACAAAAACGGCCAGGAAGGCGACATATGACGCAATGGCATAGGCCATAATGAGGATGCGGAGCATGATGCTCTCCATTTTAATTATTTCAGCGGCTTGGCTCTAGATTTTCGTAGATTGCCAAGCGCGCAGTTGAGATTTCGGTCGCGCCGGTGGGAAACCCAATTCGGTCAATGCCTGGGCATCCAAATACCTGGTCAGTGCCGCGAACTTTTTGCGGGCGGTCCAGTTGTCACGAAATCGGCGGAGCGAGTCACCAAGCAGATGGGTCATTGCATTTCTCCTTTGATCAGTCGGCATGCAGCGCGTCGCAGATATTTGCGATGTGCCGATGGTCGGTGCCGCAACACCCCCCGAAAACGTTTAGATTGGGCAAAAGGCGCGTGATTTCGGAATATTGCTGAGCAAGTTCGCTCGGGTTTCCGTCATCCAGTTCGGCGCTCCCGTCGAGTTCCGCGTGGGACATGCGTGACGCATTGCAACGCAGCCCTTGGATGCGTTGCACCCAGTCCCCACCTTGCTCCAACATGTCGCTAAAGTGGTCCGGGTGGGCACAATTGATCATGTAGTAAGCCGGCTTACGAACACAGCTCGCGTCGACTTCTGCAATTGCGTCAGCCAGCGTTTCGCCTGTGGGCAGGCGTCCGTCAGTCTCCAATGTAAAACTGATCACGCTGGGAAGATCGCGATCAGCAGCCGCCCGCGCAATGCCAATTGCTTCGGGCGTGTTTGTGATGGTGATTGCGGACACCATATCTACGCCATTGTCTGCAAACACGCCGACCTGAAACGCGTGATACTCTTCAGCGTCGCTTGCGGTCATGATGCTTAACGGGTCATACCCATCGCCGCGCGGACCGATCACACCGTTGACGATGACGTTGGCACCTTGTCCGAATTCCCGACGAAGCCCGTGGGCAAACGTTACGGCCTCACGGTTAATCTCGACGTGATCGCCTTTGGCATAGCCAAGCAGGTCTAGCCAATCAGGGCTAGACCGCCACGTATTGGTGTCGAGGATGAAACCAGCATCGTGTTGGCGGGCCGTTTCCATGAGCGGGGCTATATACTCCTTGATCGCAGCGCGGCCATCTTCGGTGCGGAGCATCGGAAAAAATGCAAAGTGGGGCATGTCGTAGCCCTTGTGGAACAACATTGAGGTTTCAAAACCGGCCTCTGTCACAAATGTCCGATCGGTCTGGTGCGGCAGTTTTTGGCCGTTTGTCGTAGTCATATCTTGCTCTCCGGTCTGATTGAGTTGAGACCGTTGTGACGGTTGACCGTGTGCACCAGCGTTGTAACGAGCGTTGGAATTGCGTAGAATTTCCGTTGAATTATGAGCTTTTTTAGAAGAATGACCTCTATTTTACACATGTCTCTATTGGGTGAGCTGACAGTGACTGCAGACAGCGGTGAGATCGCTTTGCCTGCATCGCGAAAGACGCGCGCTTTGCTCGGCTATCTAGCAGCAACAGGACGACCAATCCGCCGCGAGCGTCTTTGCGAGTTGTTTTGGGACCTGCCTGACGATCCGCGAGCGTCGCTTCGCTGGGCACTTAGCAAGGTCCGCAAAATTGTCGATAGAGACGGCATAAGGCGCATCATTGCCGATCGAGAGCGGGTCACGCTTGCGCTGGACGACTTCCATGTTGAACTGCGCCATATCTGGGTCAGGTTGCACGATGATCCACCGTTTATTCCGCCGTCCGAGCTTCGCGATATGGCTGAATTATTTGAACGTCCATTTCTGGATGGGCTGGAGAGTACGGGGACTGAAATCTTCCAGCATTGGATTGTCTCAGAACGAGAAAATGTGCGGCTGATGCACCTCAATGTTCTGCGGCGGTTGGCGTTGCATCCAGAACTATCCCACGAGGAACGTGTGATGTGGGCTAGGCGGTGGCAGGACGAGACACCGGTTGAGGAAGAAGCTGCGCGCAGCTTGATAAAGGCGCTGGCCATGTCCGGTCGACTTGAAGAAGCGCGCGAGTCTGACGCGAGCTTTCATGTATCTGCAAAGGAGGCAGGACTGCCTGCGGTCGGATCGCTTCTGCCTGATTTGCAAGAGCTATCAGATGAGGCCACCGCCGTGGAACGCCCCGCTGAAACCACACCAAGTCGCATGTTGCGCAAGCAGAAGATCGGTTTCTGTCGGGCCCGTGATGGCGCACGCATTGCCTATGCAACGGTTGGAGACGGACCACCGCTGGTCAAAGCAGCCAATTGGTTGAACCACCTAGAGCTTGATTGGAACAGCCCGATCTGGGGGCCCACATTCGCCGCCTGTGCGAATGAAAGGACCTTCATACGTTATGATGAACGCGGTAATGGTCTTTCAGACTGGAACGTGAATGACATCGGTTTTGAAGCCTTTGTGCGTGATCTGGAAACTGTCGTTGATGCGCTTGGACTTGAACGGTTTCCGCTTTTGGGCATCTCGCAGGGATGCGCGGTTTCAATCGAATATGCCGTGCGCCATCCTGAACGGGTTTCCGGGCTTATCCTCATAGGAGGTTATGCGACCGGGTGGCGTATTGGGGCCAGCGCTGAGGAACAAGCGCGTCGTGAAGCCGTCTTGACGCTCACGCAGCACGGTTGGGGGACGTCGAACCCAGCTTATCGGCACATATTTTCGCAAACGTTCATGCCCGATTCAAACCTGCAAGACCTGGAGTGGTTCGATGAGTTTCAACGACAGACGACTTCGCCCGAAAACGCAGTTCGTTTTCAAGAAGCCTTCGGTCATATTGATGTGCGTGAGAGCCTTCGCAAAGTTGGCGCGCCCACCATTGTTTTCCACGCCCGCGACGATCAGCGAATTTCAATCAATCAAGGACGTGAACTTGCCGCTGGCATTCCCGACGCTGAATTTGTTCCCTTGGAAAGTAAGAACCACATCCTGCTTGGGCATGAACCTGCGTGGTTGAGATGCGTTGAGGAAACCGTGGCCTTTTTAGAGAAGCACGGAATTTAGATGAGGGACCAGTATTTTTGCTGCCTCATTTTCTGGCCGACCCCTTTGTTGCCGCGCAAGTGGAGCTAGGGTTGAGGTACTGTGAAATACGCCAAGGACACGAGGGAACATAGATGAACGACGAGATAGATTGGCTCCGTGTGAATACGGCAAGGGAATTTCGTGAATGCGTCACGGGAAGGGTTCTGACCGGAGACGGCCTGAAATTCATCATCTCGCCCGACGGCAAAATTTCTGGCACAGCCGGTGGCAAGAGTTTTTCTGGAGCATGGGTATGGCGTGACGGTTTTTTCTGTCGAACCGCCGAGCTTGAAGGAGAGGACCTCGGCGCAGACTGTGAAGTAATTGAGGTGGCGAGAGGGCTGATGCGTTATACAAGAGACAAGGGAACTGGGCCTTCGGCCATCGTCGATATTGGCGACTTGGTATCGGAATGACCTGCGCTCATTCACATCTGGTTTCCTCGCTCGCTTGCGGCCCAGTTTGATGGCGTAAGCTGATCATGTGGCAGCTAATAGCGCCCGCCCAATCTTCTCAACATGGACAAAATCCGTGCCGCAACACCCGCCAAATACATTCATTTTTGGGTGCGTAGCCCGGATGTCAACATACTGCCCCGCCAATTCATCTGGATTGCCTTCTTCCAGATGACCCAACTTGCACAAAGTACCGTGATCCAAAGAGGACGCGTTGGCCCGCAGACCACGGATGCGGTTTACCCAAGGCTCGTCGGTCAGTTCAGGGCCGAAATCTACAGGATGAGAACAATTAATCATGTAATAAGCGGGCGCTTTGGATGTCGCGGCGTCAACACTTTGGATAGCCTGTTCTAGCGTTTCTCCACTTCGAAGCTTGCGATCCTTTTCGATTGTGAATGCTATGATCGAAGGCAACCCTGCTTTGGCTGAGGCCCTTGCGATACCAATCGCCTCTTCGGTCGTGCTTAGCGTAAGTGCTGTTACGACATCGGCGCCGGCGGTTTTGAATGTCTCTATCTGTTCGCTGTGGTAGCTCTCGGCACCTTCTGCGCTTAAGCCAAGATTTCTCAAATAGGCATCGCCCTTCGGCCCGATGCAACCGCTTAGAACAGTATCTTCCGTGGCCAGACCGGCCGCTGCAGCACATTCGCGATAAAGCTCAAGGCATTTGTGGTTCATCTCTGCCAGTCCTTCGGCTGAGTATCCAAGCAACGCCCCCCAGTCCCGACTTGCACGATAGGTCAGGCTGTCGAAGATGAAAGGCGTTCCAAGTTCCACTGCAACATGGGCGAAGGCGGCGTAATATTCCCGCAATGCTACGGTCGCCCGTTTGTCGTTCAGCAGATGGAAGGCGCTGAAATTCGGAAGTTCGAACCCGCGCTTGTACATAAGCCAAGTTTCCGACCCGCCATCGGTCAGGAAAATTTCGTCCGTTTGATGCGGTAATCGAGGTGATCGCTGCAACATCGTCTGCTCCCCTTTTGAAATTCTTACGGAGTTTTTGTTGGTTAGAAGCTACGCAAAACCTAAGTCTGCGGCGCGATGTTTTGATTGAAGCGAAAACGGTTCTGCGGATCGTATTTGGTCTTTACTTTAACAAGCCGTTCGTAATTCGGACCGAAACTGGTCTGCGTCAGCGACGCGTTGTCCTCACCATGTCCTGCAAAGTTAAGGTAAGCACGCCCATGATGGCCGAAGCGCTCGGAATTGGACCAGCCGTCACGAGACCAAGCGATGTTCACTTCATCGTCCACTTGATCGGTCCAGACGCCATCCAATGAATACATCCATCCCATAGACCGGTCGCCAAACGCGGTTGCGTTTGCTGGTACTCTTGCTGTCGCGCCGCCAAAGTTCCAAAGAGAAGAAAGTGAGCTATCCGAAGGGGCTGCTAAAGCGTTGGCCATGGCAAGATCAATCATCTCGTCAGTGAGGTCGGTCAGATAGCGGGCTTTCCAGTAACAGCGAAACTCTCCGGCAGGCATAAGCGTGTCAAACAGTTGTTGTACGTCGCAGTAGTTCATCCGTCCGGAAAAATCGGCCGACATCTCGCCAAGTTCTCGAAGCGGCTGGAGAAGCGCCTCTCCTTCAGCGGCGTCACCGTTGTAGACGCAAGCGAGGGTGAAGACTCGCTTACCCCAGTGTTCCTCAGGGAAGTCCTCGCCCCCTGCGGTGGCAAACTCGCAAAGCGATCCAACTTTGTCACCGTGTTTAGCAAGAAAGTCGCGCCATGCCCGAATGGGTTCGGGACCGTCTTCTACGAGGTAGATTGGAGCAGCGAACATGACTTCTGGACCAATGGCGTGAAGCGCGAATTCGAACTGTACGACGACACCAAAATTGCCACCTCCACCTTGCAGAGCCCAAAGCAGCTCAGGGTTTTCGTCAGCACTTGTGTGGATCAGATTGCCGTCCGCCGTGACGACATCGGCGCCCACAAGATTGTCGATCGACAAACCGTGCTGCGCGCGCAGCCAACCGATGCCACCGGAAAGCGTCAATCCGGCAACTCCGGTATCGGAAATCAACCCACCGGGCGTCGCCAGCCCATGCGCCTGCGTTGCAGCGTCTACGTCACGCCACAACGCGCCGCCCTGGACCTTTGCAATACGTGCCGATGCATCAACGGTCACGTTGCGCATAAGAGAAAGGTCGATCATGACACCACCGTCACAAACGGCATGGCCTGCTACATTGTGCCCTCCACCCCGAATGGAAATAGACAGTTCACTGGCCGCCGCGAACTTGACTGCAGTCTGCACGTCATTCGTCGCTTTGCATCGAGCGATCAGTGCAGGGCGGCGATCAATCATCGCATTCCAAACGCCTCGCGCGTCATCAAATCTCGCGTCCTCGGGGCCAATCATTTCGCCACCAAATTCAAGTGACAGCGTATCGACCGTTTTTCTAAAGTCATCCATCTTGTACTTCCTTTTCAAACCTGTTTCCGGGCTATCCCAATACAACAGTTGAGCAGAGTGGCATCACGGCCAAGAAAGGGGCATAATAGACAAGTGACCATGGCATATTTGCCAATACCGCGCCTAATTGGACAAGGAGCAGTCATGACCCAAACTAAAAAGCCCCTGATTGTGCTTCTCGCTGCACCAGAAACATCAGCCTCTGTTCTCTATGGACTGTATGATGTCTTGCTATCAGTAGGCGCAGTTTATTCCGATATGGTATCTGGATCGCCAGGCGACGAATTGTTGAACATTAAGATCGCGTCTGCAGACGGAAAACCATTTCATTGCATTGGCAATATCCCGGTTGAACCGCATATGTCAGCTGACAACCAAGTGACACCCGATGCCATCGTTATCTGTGATATGTACACGTCGATCTATGATGTCCCCAAGGGCCGGTATCCCCGAGAAATTGCTTGGTTACGAAAGATGCACACGGATGGGGCGATCCTTACGTCCGTCTGTTCCGGATCACTCCTTCTTGCCGAAGCAGGTCTCTTGGACGGTAAAGAAGCGACAGCACATTGGGCGTATCGTGATATGTTTCAGCGCCATTATCCCAAGATCGCCTTTCGCAATGAATCGATTTTGTGTTTGGCCGCTGAGACTGACCGCCTCGTGACGGCGGGTGGCGTCAGCGCGTGGCATGATCTGGCCGTCTACTTGATCGCGAGGTTCTGTGGCTACCAACATGCGGTCGAAACAGCAAAAGTCTTCCTGATCAGCGGTCATTCTGAAGGCCAGTCACCTTATTCTGTCATGACCCGACCGATGGAAACATCAGATGCACAAATTTCCGACTGTCAAGTTTGGATCGCTGACAACTACGCTCTTACAAAGCCGGTCGAGCAAATGGTTGTGCGATCCGGCCTAAACCCTCGAACCTTTTCGCGCCGGTTCCGGTCCGCAACTGGCTTTGCGCCCATAGAATATGTTCAGGCGCTCAGAATAGAAGAAGCGAAGCAGATGCTAGAAACGGATGCCCAATCTGTAGACGATGTTGGATGTTCAGTTGGTTACGAAGATCCAGCATCATTCCGTCGGGTGTTTAAGCGTGGTGTCGGACTTTCTCCGGCTGCGTACCGAAAGAAATTCCGACGAATTTCGCAAATTGCCAAGCCAATTGCGACGAGATGAAACCGAGGGTCGCTTTTTGTAAATCCGACGCGTGGTCCGTGCTGGCAATTCCACGAATGGCCGCTTGTCCCGCTGCACGGCAGAATGGATATTTTGGCTCATGTTCCATTCTTTCTGCTGCGGGCGCGCGCAGCGCGAAATCACTATGACCGGGTTGGGCTCAAACCAGTCATCTGACGGAAACAGTCTGTCAAACTCCACGCATCTAGTGGCATAAGGTCTGCTAAGCGGGACGAAGCTGCCGTTAGATTGCTCCCTCAACTGTTATGAACGGGCGTTCCGTCTGGCTGATATCCGACAACGCCCGGCTCCCACCACCATACAGGATTTTCCATGAAACTGCTTCGATCGTCCAAGCGGTCAAGCAGCGCCTCAAGTTTCGGGTAGTGAGAGAGTTCCAAGTCAATGCCAAGCGGTCGAGCTTGTACAAAACGCACATGCGCTGCAAGGAATACATCCTGCATAGAAATGCAATCAGGCATGAACCCCACGGCAGATTGGTGTATTTGCCCTTCGAGCCAACCAAGTATGTGCGCGAGCTTCTCAGCTGATCGCTTCATATGCCCGTTTTGCGGGGCCTCGACACCTGACCATTTCATTTGAGAAATGATTGTTGCCGCATTTCCAAAGGTTTGGATCGTAGAAAATATCAATTTATCCTGCCACTCATTGTCGGGGCGGAATGCATGCAACGCAAGAGGTGGCTCAACTGCTAGTCGGCTTCGATACGTCGACAAAAGGTATTCGACGATGGTTCCGCTTTCCCATAGCGTTTGATCACCATCCCAGAAAGTCGGAACCTGCAGAGTTGGCGTTGCTGCTGCGCGTTCTTCTGCGCTTGGCGTGGTGATTTCTTCGCGCCGTTCGTAGTCGAGACCAAGCTCATCAAGTACAATCCGCACTGCCCGCGCAAATGGTGATCCGGTCGTGAATAAAAGTGCTCGCATTTTACTCTCCTGACGCGGCCCGCTTTAAGTCTAGTCTACCTGAATGAAATTGTCACTTTGGGCTCTTTGCCGTCGTTCTCTGCGCGCGTTTTGGACGGCTGGTCTGAGATGAGTGCCTACAGTAGTATTTCGCCCCGTCCTGCAAGCGACCCCTAAAAGGACACGCTGTCAAACAATGGTTCGCCCCAAAGTAGCAACGAGGTCGATTGTCTGATATGGTAAAAGCATGTTGTATTCTGTGATCCATAATGCGCGCCGTCGCGGCGTCTTGGGTGCTTTTTTGGGCGCTCTGGCTCCATATGCCTTTTGGGCGTATGAGAACGGAGTTGCATTGGCAGTAGACAGCAACCTGATCGTTTTCGTATGCATGGTGAGTGCGTTCTTTGCCGTCTTAGGATACGGCATTTTTCACGGCGGATTTGGGCGCAAAAGCGTGTTTCCCAGCATGAAAAAAACTGGGATCGATCTAGAGGAGATGGATCAAACTAACCAAAGCGGACAATTCGCATGGATGCGAGACGTTCGCAGTCGTCACCGTTGAAAAGAGGAGGATGAGCGCCTAGCGCTCGTCCTGTGTGCGTCCAGAAAAGACATGGTTGCCAATGCCGACCGTCCCGCCGCTTTCCGCCTCAGTGTTTTTCTGCCACGTCGGCACAAGATTGCTTTGATGACCGTTATTCACATAATCCTGCATCCCAACCGGACTGTAGTAGTGCGTCGCTCCGCCAGTAGGATCGATGGCATTGCCTGAGAACACGTCGTCAACAACGTCACCGATTTGGCGATACAGCTCTGAATCAGTCCGAAGGTCCCGACCAATGTTGTTGCCGGTACCATCAGTGTTCCATGCGGAAAACTGGTTAGGAGCAAAAACAACTTCGGAGGCATCATTGGGGTGTCGATCATCATTGACCCGGTTCCGAATGACAGATGCAACAGCGACCTGACCTTGACGAGTTTCAGAACCTGCTTCAGCTGCAATCGTTCGGATCACCAAGTCACGGTCGCCGGCATCGAGGCTCACAGAGTTAGGTGCATTTGCAGCCGATGGCCGCCACTCAACTCTGTTGCCGTCTTGAACTAACTCGCCGCCTGGTGCCCGGTCAATGAGTTCGCCGGCACCATTGGCCCAAGAATTGGTGTCGGCTTGCGCGTTGCGGCCGGCAATGTTGGAAGCCCGGCCTTCGATTCCGGCAGCACCCGGTCCGACATCATCAATCCTGCCTGATTGGTAGAGAATTTCACTCTCTGCAGCCACTGATCGTTCCGCGAGTGGGGCATGTTCAGGCATCATATGATTGTGGGGGAAACCAGGTACAGGCAATCCGTCATGGCCTGGATCAGTTGGTGTACCTACGGAACCGCTCAAATCCTGCTGTATTTGTGGTTTCACCATTTCATCGATGTACTGTGCAGAAAACTCGCCACGCAGCTCCGCCAAACGGGGGTTGTCGGTGCGACCGTTCATCAACTCAGCGACCTGACCGGCATTCATGCCTCTATCGTCGATCATCCAACTGGCGAAGGCCCCAGATACGTCAAGACGACTGTCATAGAAGTCGCTTTGCGCGCGATCGGCAGCCTCACTGTAGCTGTTGGCGGTTCGGAAATAATTATCTGCAGTCCGGCCCTGGCGCTCGATATCGTCAACAGTGTCCCTGAAACCGTTGTCGCCAGTCGTGTTCAGGTTACCACTCTCGGTATGACTGGCAGATTCAGAAGCACGAGACAGGTTACTAATGGCATTGTCGATGCCTTGACGACGACTTGCCTCAGAGAGGGAATCGTATTTCTCTGCGGACACTCCTTGACGCTCAAGGCTGCCACGGACACCTGCTGACAACCCGCCCCACCCTATGCCAGCGCTTGCATATGTCCCAACCTGGATTGCGGTTTGGCGAGAAATGGAATGTGTTTCCGCAAATCGATCGACAACATCCATGGACTCTGTAAGCGACGCTCTTTCCTCAGAGCTGGTATTGACACCAGATCCAGTTGACCAGGCTTCACCAGTCGTGATGGATTGCATGAATGAGCTGGTGTTCGAGGACAGCTCCGACACGGATCGTTCCCAGCTCTGGCGAAGATTGCTACCAGTCTCGCGCAAATTGCTTGCCGTATCACGTAAAGAAGAAACGACGCTCTGACCGATCGATAGATTTGCGGCCGTGTTCACACGAGAACTACCGCCATCAATGCCGACAGATCCATTCGCGTTTGACGTTATTAGAGAACCATCCTGCCCATAGTAACTTGAGCGTCCCGTATCTGTGAATGGCGAGGTGACATTGCGATTGGCTGAAGTGTTGTCATAGGAGACGTTGTTCCGGGCATAGTTATCCATGCTCACGTTGCGGAAATTGCGGTTACCAACGCTTGTATTGCCATAGGCGAGATTACCTGTCGCCATCTCGCGACCGGTCTCCGACGCGGCGCTTTGCGACACTGCCAACATCGATGTGGCAAGACCCACCATCTTCTGGGTGCCAAAGAAGATTGCGGCAGCAACGAATGGGACAGACATCATCAAATATCCAGCCATAACGGCGACATCTTGACCAATCGAATAGACCCCAAAATGATTGGCCCAATTCATGACACTGTCCGTGTAAGCACCACTGGTCGAGGCGGAGGTAATGGTCTGAAAACGCTCCACGGAGGCGTTCATCATCAAGGAATGCAGAATTGCCGAGAGAGGTTCCCACGAAGCCAGCCACACAAAACCGCCGAAATACCCCCGGACAACAGTCAGGGCAAACGGGGTCATCATAAGAGCCAGGGCGATCGGAAACGCGCCGTAGTAAAGGTTCTCGAAGACGATCTTGAGGTAGGGCACCCAACTCAGAGCATTGGATCCAATCGCCTGATAACTCGACCTGGTTTGAACTTCGGCGCGCGCCGACTGCAGGTGTTGCAGCGCGGCTGCGTTGCCGGTTGCGGATATGCCACGATTTGCGGCGTCATCAAAGGCGGCGATCAGCATCGATTGCTTGATGTGGTCTTCAGCAGCGGTCGACGCATAGCCAGCGAAAGTCGCAAAATCGGATATCGTCGCCCGCAAGTCATTGATGGCAAGAGTGGGATCACCACCTTGGAAGGTCGACGCCGCTTGTGCACCCAACACGACGTCCACCTCAGCATTGATTTGACTGACAATGTCGGGCCACCCGTCAGCGCAGGTCCGCGTCGTCTGTGTGACGACATCATAGTAAGCAAGAGACGCCGGCATGTTGGCCGTGATCGTGGCTTCAAGGTTTCCAGAGCGGGTCACAAGTTCGGGTGAGATGTAGCGAAGATCGACGGCATCGATGACGCATTGATCAAAGAAGTTTGTCAGGTTTTCGTGCACGCTCGATGTAACGGCACGCCAGCGAGCAGATTTCGTCATCAGGGTTGCCCCAAAGAGCATACCGTGACGCTGATAAGCGAGGTTGGTTGGCGGCGAAAAAAGCGTTTCCATCTGGGTGGTCAGAACATCCGACACGCGCGATGTGAACGAGCCAACATAGGCAACGGACGTAGGTACATTGTCTACCGTCGCAAACCATAGTGGACCCTTCGTCTTGTCGAAAATGATGACGTCCGACTTGTCAGCAACACTCAGACCACCAACAAGGCCTATGACGACGTATGCCTTGATCGCTTGTTTGAAATCACCACCAAAGACGAGCTGGAAAACCAGAACAATGAGCCCTACCAGTAGCGCCAAGTTTACCATCGCTAAAGCATTTCCGGTATTGAAGAACGCAGCAACGGCATTGAGCGTGGTGGTTAGATACTCGCCGCCACCCGTTGAGTAGATTTCCAGCATATCAGAACTCCACCACTTGCGTGGCCAGCCATCCGGCGCGCTCGCCAGACAGGGTTGACTGTACGCTCATCAGCCTTGTCAGGGTGGCAACAGCATCATTGAAGCGCTCTGCAGCTTCACGACGCATGGCGGAGAAGTTCGCATAGCTGTCGGTTACCTGCTCGCGATACTCGCCAAGTTGCGGACCCAACCCTTCAGTATTGCCTGCGAGTTTCAGCATCTCTTCAAGGGCTTCGCGCGTGTAAAGCATCGCAAAGTCTAGTGCGACCAGTTCGGCCATGAGAGCGATCTCGTCGCCAACAAACTCGTACTTGTAGGAGCGGGCAGTCTTCAGGATTTCATAGACCGGCACCGACGTCATACCAATCAAACCCTCTGATCCAGTTGGCAAACCAGTGTCGGTCGCCAGCGCATTGTTGATGCCTTCAAGGATCTCGGTCACCCGCGCATAAAGAGCCTGGTCAGCGGCAAGAGACAAAGTAGCAAAGGTTGGGTTCAGGCAGCGATCAGTGGGATCAGAGTCACAGCGCAACACCTCGACGTCACCACCCTCAACCATCGTCCGGATCATCTGCGATGAAAATGCGCGAGGCGGGTAATTGGTGTGAGAGCGCGGCGTGTCATCGTCTGCGCCACCAATGACGATGATCGTGCCGGTGATCGTCATGAAGAATTCGGCCAATTCATCGTCTGAAGCAAGGAACGTGTTATTGCGTGATGCCTTCCAGGCATAGTTCACATTGACCGGAAGCTGGGCCTGCATTTCGGGATCACCAGCAGCGAGTGTGCTTGTGTGGTCACCCCCAGTTCCGCACCCATGACGGGCCCGGGCGCGGTCAGCCACCAATCCGCTTTGGGTCGCGATGGACTGACAAATGTGCTGAGACGCGGCATCGGTCTGTGGCCAAACAGAAGCGACCAAAGCCTGGCCGGCCTCGCATGAGTTGATGTTCATTGAATTGACCTGTTGCTGAAGGTCACGCAGCTTGCCGACGACTTCCTGGACCGCTGGGGAGAGGCTTTCCAGAGCAAGCTCAAAGGCAAATCCCGATGCATTCGCCATGATCGCTTCCATCATCGCGATCAGCTCGTCGGCGGACAAAAACGAGAACGCACCGCCAAAAATGTCGATGCCGCCGCAACCGGAACGTACACTTGGGAGTTGGATTGAGGCAAGCTGGCTGTTGCGCGGCTGTGTCCTGACATACAATGACCCCAAAGAAACATACCCCGCGCGTTGACCATCATACGCCGATGGCCTGGTCACATTGACGCCGCCAGATGAACGCGACCAAAAATCAGCGAGGTCACTTTCAACTTGGGAAAACGCTGCACCAGGTGCCAGCAAAGAGACAGAAACTGCCAAGGCCGAGAGCGGAAACTTAATCATAGAGTTCTCCTTCTGGAATGCTGGTAATGATGCGAATGCGATCCAAGACTATGTCTTGGGTCATCAGGCCGGCGCCAATGAGATCTACCTGACCAGAACGTGGTTCTACCAACGCCAGGAATGGCGATGGAACATCTGCGAAACCGAGGTTTCGCACTTCGCCTTGATCGGTTTTGCTTTCTGGAAATGTCGGCAAGACGATGCCATCCCGCGTCACAGCCAGGACGGAGACACCATATTGTTGAACGAGTGCTTGAAGGACCTCGCCTTGCGTGGCGCAAACCAGACAAGACGGTGAACCATCGTAGACGAACATAAGCGCGCGTTCCGTCGTGGCTGTCTCAAACGCCGATTCACGGTCAACATCGAGCCGATCTTGATAGAGGTTGCTGCCAATTTGTGACAGCGGCCGATCGACATTTGCATCAAGGTAAGGGTTCGCAAACAAGCTGCGCTGCCATACCTCGGTAAACAAGCCTGCCTGACGGACCATGGCGGCTTGAGCTTCCATGTAAGCGACAACATTATCCGAAGTCGGTTCGAGTATCGCGCGATGCTTCAGCTCATCAAGTTGGGCGCGGTACTCTTCAATTTGTTCGGTGTACGTTTTCGGAGGAGCCGGCGGCGGGGCAGGGGGAAGTTCCGCAGCCGCTTCCGGCTCCTCCTCAACCACTGTGTTGGGATCGCAGTAGAAGTTCCAGCCTTTGGTTCGCTGATCATCGCAGGCGAAGCCACGACTCGAGTTCGGTTCGGTCAGATCGGCAAACGCGGGAGCAGCAAGGGCCAACGTGGCAACGAGGGTGGAGCCGAACCGGTTCATAATACCGAACTTTCTCGAAGAGCTGATGAAAGGCGCGACAGGAAGTGGCGCATGGTCCTGACACCGCCGACATGATGCGTGATGCGCTGATGCTTACCGTTGAAGATCAAGACCTGCGGAACAGACTGAAAATGGGCTGTGAGTGGATGCCTTAGGCCGTCCTCAAAGCTGGTGAATGGCAAAACCGGCTGAAGGTCCATCGAAGCTAGGAGAACATCGATGCCTGTCTCGTCTTGAAGTTGCTTCAAAACTGGCGCGATAGCCGCACAGTATGGGCAAGTGCTTTGCGCAACAAAAATCACACCCAATCCCGAAGGTGAAGCATTGGCTTTTTGGGCGGACAGAAGCAGTGCGGCTGGCAAAGCAGCAACAAACTTACGCCTATTCATAGACATCTCGAATCTCCGGCTGCGAAAGAAGAATGTTGTCCTGGATCAACCCTGAAAGATCGGACGGCGCGATTGATCCAACGCCTTCAAAGGCATCGCCAAGCGCTGATGAAAAATCGATAAGGCTCCAATCGATGGCTTCCATCTCCGCCTGGGTCATCGCGCGGCAACTAAACGAGCCGTACAACTGACGAAGGCCTTGCTCAGAGATGATACGGGCGATGCGGCTGTTATACGTGCAGAAACGACGGGAACGTTGGGCACAGACAAACAGAAAGCGTTCAGAGCAATAAGTGCTCATGTAGATGGCAGCTCCGGCCTGTTTTGCGCCGTAAAGAGCGACTTCGTCGGATGTGCATTCAGCGATGCTGCCAAGCGCCCAACCCGAGTCGGCACAGCAGTTAATGGTCCCCAGTATGCCAATACGACAACGCCGGCGGGTCGCGCTGAAATATTGAACGTCAAAATCGCCTTCGACGTTGCCAAGAAAGCGATCAATAATCGACATATCATGGGTAAATTCGGTCGCCATCGTGTTCAGTGCTTCGATGCCAACAAGCGCGTAACCAATATCATCATTGGTGTCGTGCGGGATGGACTGTGTGACACCGCCAACGGTCACGTTGACCGCGTCGCAGGTCGCATCGAATGCCTGGCTATCGGGCGAACCACACTGATAGGTTTGTTCAAAGGCACCACAAACGCCGTCTTCGTCCATCGAATAACAAACTGAATTGGTCAAACTGCATCCAGGATCGCTTTCGAGAGGGCCACAATCGCTCGTGTATTCAGTGGAGGCGCAGGTCCATTCCGTCTGCTCTTCCGTACACTCCATTGGGACAAGCTCATCGTTCACGACTTCGACGGAAGGACCAGACGTACAAGTCGTTTCAGGCGCACCACACAACATTGATGAAAAGCCATCTTCGCAGGTTTCAGACCATGTGATGATCGGGTCATTGACGATGACGGATCCAACTGGATTGCCAACAACAGTCATCGGCTCGTCGCTGGAGCAAACAAACTCTGAGACGCGCCTGAAACACTCGCCAAAAAAGAAGAAGGACTCGCATTCATTAGAAGTCATTGCGCAATAGGGCGCTGCAGTGAGACCATCGTGACAGCTGCTATCATCACCAAAGATGCCACCAAGCGTCTCGCAGCGGTGCGCTTGTGTCTTAATGACGGAGATTTCGGCAGTTGAGATGCAAACCGATGTCGTTTGCGTGCGCGAACGATTGCAGACCCGCTGCAAGAGCGGCGCATCTTCAAAGTTCTCTACGCTGCAGGTCCCACCAGAAGTCGAGAACGTCGTAGGATCAATCAGTGCTTCAGGATTGGACACAGCGCCATCAGCAACACCCAACAGGCTTTGATCAGCGGCTGATACACTCCAATCGTGCACGTTGTTCGTAAATGTTGAATACGCATTGCCTTCCGCAGTATCCGAGCCTGACAGGATTAACCCGCCGTCTTCGAGATCCCCGGTACCCATGTCCGACTGGGGTAGATCGGTTTCAACAGGAACACCGAGTAAATCTTCAGCGGTAGATCTGTCGTAGTCGGTGAAACGTTGAGCGTTCCCCAACGCGTCTTGAGCAAGCCCCTGATAATGATTGTCAGCTTGCGCAGGACCAATTGAAGCTATGATTGAGAGCACGACTACTATTGATCTAGTCATTGTTCAGACTCCAGAATCACTTGCACCGGCACGGCGTTTGAAGTTTCGCCCTTGGCAATCACTTCCAGGAGAAATCGAAGGGGCACATTGCCAGCGGCACGATCATGCTCCGGAACCACGTCGGCATCGCAACCTTGGGTCTCGCAGACATCAAGGTTGACCATTGTTGAAACGAGGGTAGGGACCGCTGAAACCTCAAATCGTGTAAACAGGGTTGGATCGATAATGAATCCCTGAGAGATATCAGAGCCTTCATAGATGGACCGAACGCGTTCCTCAGTTGCCAACACCGAGTTGTCGACAAAGCCATTGAAGACGACGGGTATGCCAAGATTGGCCGCGTCAGTAAGAACAGCTTTCAATGACGGTTCTGGCATCGAAAAAGAAGCAAAGACAAACACGCCCCCTGGATAACGACGATCTTCACCGGCACCCTCCGGTAGGTCCCCGGGACCAATGTTCAGCATCTCGCGCACGCGACCATTTTCAAGGCTGTCGAGGGCGCGCGCGGTGATATCATCGGGAAGGTCAAATTCCTGTTGAAGAAGGCGCAGACGCGACTGGAGATCTTCTCCGATCGCGTCTGCCTCTTCCATTCGATCATCAATCAAGGCTCCGTGAGTGGCAGCTCTTGGCAGTTGATCGGCGGAGAGAGAGGAAGCTGAAAAGCCAATGAGAAGGGTTAAAGTGCGCAGCAATTTCTCTTCCTCCAAAATAGATATCCAAATGACTCGCCAACGTAGGGGGTCTCTTTATATCGGTCGTAAAACTGGGTGGTTGCCCCGATTGGCGCACATGCGTAGCGGCCGGACGTGGATGGGAAGGGGCGCGTGATCTGACGCCGATATTGGCTTTTCGGAATAATGGGTGCGAGTTGCGGCGTGCAGAGCGAGGTGCTTGAAGCTGTGCGTTGCGCGAGCAGCATCCGATGCATGCGGGCAAGCAGTTTCGCGGAGACAACAGACGTCGCTTGCACACCGCCGGTGTGATTATTCGCGTCACCGGTTACGGGGTAAAGCGAGCCGGAACAGCCATCGCACCAGAAAAGTTCATCAAGTGGCAGGTTGCCTGACGAGGCAACGGCACAATCGGCAGCACAAGCACCCTGCGCGATAGGATTGGCGAACAGCAGACCTTCTGGGTTTAGCAGGGTAGACAACTCTGCATCCATCCAAAGTGGGTCAAGCTCACTCATCCATGCCAGATCGAAAGCCGTGGTCTCCAGACACAGCGCATCAATCGTCGTTCCCAGCATCGAAATCAGTGGGTAGTAGTAGTAATGGGCATGCCATTTTGACCCGTTGTCGCTCCCATTACTCGCGTTGACGCTGGTCCTGCCGCGTGAAAACAGACCGAAATCAACATCGAAGCCGAGGTTTGAGAAGCACCCGGTTTCATTGGAGACGTCGACCAGACGCGCAGGTTCCCAGATGCCGATCGACAGGCCAATCCGAGGGATCGGAAAAGCGGGACAGACGCAAAGTGGAAAGTTTGGGTTGTTTGTGTCAGGCCGTGATGCACCGAGGTTCATCGTCAGAGCGCCAACCGAGATCGGGAAAATGCAGTCCCAACAGACTTCTGTTATCGGGTTCAGGAAGCGGGCATTGCATTTGGCGTTTGCGACACTGACGGACAACAAAAGGGCGGCAAATGCACCCAGAATGATCCTTGAAATATAGGTCATTGGTTCTCACCTCCCGAGACAGGAATTTCTTCGACGAGCATCACAGGATCCGCCCGGCTGACGACCGAAGGTACGACCGTCAGACCGAAGCGCTCAGAAATCACGCCGCCCTGGTCAAAGTAGAAGAGCTTCTGATGCGTTTCTGTCAGTTCCAATGGAGCGCCATTGACCAGGATCAGCTTCACCGGCTCTTGGTTCGCAAGATCCACGGCAAATGCGACTTGGTCAGGATCATCGCCGTCGATGAACACGAGGCGCTGATTAAATCGGCTATGCTCAAGCGGGTTCACGCGCGTTCCGGCTCGGGCGAACACAACGCCGCGATGGTCCACCAGATCGCGATCCAGAATGATGGACAGATCCACGTTATAGCTTCTGTAAACCTCTGCAGGGCGCATGCCGGCGACGGGGATCGGCCGGTTGACCCACGAACGCGCTTTATCCTGCATATCTTGTTGCATCTGCGCAAGTTCGCCATTCGCATCCATCTCGGACAGGCGACCCAGAATGATATCAAGAATGGAGGGCTCTTCGACAGGGAACAATGCGCCGAACACGCCATAGTCAACGGCGTGAGCAGGACCGGCCAAAAAGAGAATTGAAGCCAAAGCACGCAAGACAGGTTTCATAGCCCTGCCTCCCGGAAATCCGCCATCACAGGAAGAGGCCAGCCACGACCAATCAACTGATCATCGGAAATAAGACCGATTACGCTGTAGCGACTGTCGAGGCTGTCTGGCGACGTGCCGAAAACAGCGTAGTGGCCATCTGGTATCACGCCGGGCGCAATCCTGGCAGCAACAGGCTGACCGTCCTTGATCCAAAGCGGGTAACACTGATCGTTGACGCACGGGCTGCCATCGGCGTCTATCGTGATTTCATCGCCTGGCAGACCGCCGATGCGCTTCACAAACTGAAATTCACCAAATCGATCCTGAAGCACCTCCGGCATCTCAGCAGCAATAACAGCGCCACGGCGAAGCAGAATGGGATGTTCAAACACAACAAAAGCAGGTTCATCCAGCGACTGCGAGGCATTCATGATGAGGTTGAACTGATCCAACACAAAGATGCAGCCAACGCCGAAAATGATCGTCCCGTACCCAAATGCACGGCGTGCGCGTGAAGGCTTAGATTTTGTCGATTTCGTCTGAGAACCGTCAGTCATTGCAAGAGCCCCGTTTGTTGAAGAAGGTCAGGGGTGATGTCGCGCACACCGCCAAGCACCGCGGCTGAATTGACGATCATCAGGCCACGCTCGCTCGCGTAGGCTTGGACAATCGGATCCAGGTTGGCGTTCAATGCTCTGACACGCGCCTGCAGCTCTTCATCAGATACATCGCGGCCCTGAGCATCAACGAACCCGCGAATAAGATCAGCTGCGTCAATCGAAACAATTTCAGGGCGCCCGAGATTGCCGGTACGATCCAACACAGTCAGGGTGATTGCGACGTTCACAAGAGCGAAACAGGCGGCCCCAGCCAAAAGGCCAATAAGGTTGGTTATGTTAAATAAGTCAGCATTGCTGACATTGCTTGTTTGATCAGTCATCGGATTTCACCGACCGACGAGAAGCAATTGCCGAGACCTGGCGAAACGCCTTAGAGAGCTTCCGCCAAACCCAGCACAGGCCGTCAAATGTGAACATTGCAATGGTCGCTACACCGACCATCGCAAACCATATGGTGAGCCCATCAAGCATCAGATGACCTCCCCACTCTCAACCAGCTGTTCAAGCGCGTCGCCCATGTTCATGCCGCGCACGTTTACAAGGTCGTTCAGCTTCTGGACCATGTGTCCGGTGGTCGAGAAAATCGCCAGAGAATACTTATCGAGAAGAAGACGGCCAAAGAGCCAGCCTTCCGGGCCGCGAATACCGCACTCGGAAAACTGGCCTTTGACGGAGGTGAGTGATTTTAAGCTATGCGCAATGCCCTCAGGCGCATTCAAGCGACCATCTGACACCAGCTGATCGATGACCTCCGGTTTCTGGGATAGAAAGATCGTCCAGTCGCTGTTTTGCAGACAAACGAGCGCAGCCGGATTTTCATAGTAATCCAACATCGATTGCGTGCCGGTAATCAAAGCACCAGTGTATTTACGCGCGCGCCGAACGACCCCTTCGAGGAATTTCGCCGTCTCAGCACCAAGCATGTCCCAAGCTTCATCAATAAGGATTGCGACACGGGTCGAACGATCCGTTTTGAACATCAACTCCGTGCCGAGGAACATGATGATCTGCAGAACAACGGCTTCGAGATCCTTCTGAGACTTCAGCTCAGACATCTCGAAAACAGTGAAGGCGCTATCGATGGACACGTTTGAAGGCCCGTCAAACATTTCACCGTATGTCCCGCCGACCGCGTAACGGCTCAGCTTGGTGATAACGTCAATCAAGCGCGGTTCTTTCTCGACGTTGGATTTAAGGATGCCTAGAACTTCGGTGACGTTGCCATCGTTGCCGAGCTTGTCCCACACTTCAGCACAGGCCAGCTCAATAAACTCTTCCTCAATCCCGGAAACGCGACCTTCGCGTTGCTCACCGAGGTTGGCCATCGTTGCGATCACGCGAGTGATCAATTCCAGCGCTTCGCCGCGATACTCGATTGAATCCATGTGTTCAGCACTGAGCATTGCGAATGGATTGAGACGAAACTGACTGCCAGATCCGATACTCAGCCAATCGCCACCAATAATCTCACAAGTGGTCTTGAACGACTGTCCATCATCGATGACCAGGACACGGCCGCCACCCGAATAGATCGAGGTGACAAGTTCCTGCATAAACACTGACTTACCGGCACCCGACTTACCAACAACCGAAACGTTGTAGTTGCCGGAAGAGCGATAATTGTCCCAGTCACACAGCTGTCCCTGGCGACCGCACAACAGCAAACCCGTATATTCACGCGCACCAACAAATTCACCGTGGATCGGCGCCAATGCGGTGACTGCAGCACCCTTCCTCTTTTTCACACGAGAGGCTTTGCGCATGTCTTCGATACGTGGACCGCTGGCCTGAAATGGAAGACCTGCGAGGAACACGGGGAGCTGGAGGAAGTTGTCCTTTTCCAACGTGACGCCGACCATCGAATAGATTTTGCGCATCTCGGACAAGGCTGCGGTACTGTCATCAACGTCGCCGCGCGCGTAGGCTGAAACGGTCGTGAGCGTCTCAAAGATGCGTTCGCCACGTTCGAGCTGAGTTTGAAGCCCTTCATACTCAGCATCTTGCTCCGGCAAATCTGACATCCACTTGCCGAAGTTCGTCGTCTTCGCATGTTCAAGTTTCGCCCGCTTTTTGACTACCTCGGACATGCTCTGACGGTTTGGTTTTGAACGGGCCGTGAGACATGTCAAAACGGGCCCATGAGGGTTATCATCGGGCCTGTCGGGCGACCCATTAAACAGTGATCCCAAGGCGCCGGCCCATTCGTGCGGGACCATGCGGACCGTCGCAGACGAGACGGACAATTCCGGCGAATTGAGGAAAGACATACCATCGCTCGCGACGGCCAAGCCAGCACCAGGCAGTTGATAATTCAGTGGGACATCATCGTCATAGACAAGTGGTTCTGCAGAAACCGAGCCACGCGTGTGCAGCATCTCTGAAAGAAGCTCCAAAAAGACACTGGGCTGCACATTCGCGCAGAGCTGGTCGCCACCCATCGCGAGGATGAGGTTGCGCCGGAATTCCTTCAGCCCTTTAAGCTGGCTTTGCGACGGATCACCATCGACCCATCCAGATATCAAGATGCGACGCGAATGCGGAACACACTTCATATGGCCATTGGTCCCAAAGCGAAGGCCGTTGAAGTGACCAATCCGGCGTTCGACCATCTTGCGCATCAGAGGGGTTTGAACATGGCGCTGGCTGGACCATCGGGTAAGGTTCGGCATTAGATTTGGAGATGCCCAGGAAATGAATTGAACGGTTCCGTCGGGTGGGCAGTAGCTGGATATGGCTGTCTGAAGTGTGCGAAAAACGTCCGCACCAATCACGGGCGGCGTCTCAAGAAGAAAGCCGACCGTCCCATCGTTGTGGAACAGATTGTCCTCTGGATCATACACACGGTAGGACAGGAGATCCGAAAACACATGATCTACAAAAGACTGTCGATCCTCCATCGTGAATGGGGCATCATCGAACAGCGACGACATAAAGTTGGCAAAACCGCCCATTAGCTTGCTCCCCAGCGCGCTTCGCGGACAACAAAATGGGCATAGGTCCCTTCGTGAAGGATTTCGGCTTCATCCAAGTATGGAGGCAACCATAAACGGCCGGTCTTTTCCGGGATCCTGTACCGCGCCGACTGATAGGCAGCCCCACCCGCAGGAACACCAGCGACAGCAGACCCAGGCTTGCCACCCGTCAGGATTGGTTGCGTCAACTGGTCGTTTTGACTGTCTTGCGGGTTTTCAGAAACGGTTGCGCCACCGATGACACCAGATCCATCAATCTCAGCCATCGTTCTACAAGGCTGGCCGGTCTGGGCACCGCAGAGAAAGTTCTGTTCAGTGCTGCTTTCACCACAACCGGCCAAAGCAACGGCGACAACAAAAATGAATCGGCGGTTCATTCTGAGTTCTCCAAATATGAGGGGAGCATGGGGCCACAAAACGGTTCATGCTCCGCGCATGCGCTGACAAACGCACACAGGATCAAGAGGCAGAACCTATTCAAGGTTCACGCCTTCCATGAAGACGAGTTCGACTTGCGTGCCACCGTAGAGCGACACGACGGGCTGATACTGTTCGGCGCGTTCGATGTAATACTCGCTAAGGCGATTGGCGGCGCCGCTAACACCACCAGCAGCGGAGGACGCACCTGCGCTGTTGAGCACATCTTCGAAGGAAGTCGCTTCGGCACCAGATGCGGCATCGCCGACACTCTTGATCCCGTCAGCCAAACCACCAAGCGCGCCTGCAATGGCTGCATTGTTGATCAACCGGCCCTCGCGAGACACCACCAAACCACGCGCGCCGGCTTTACCAGCGCCGCTCATGTAGCCAGCAACATCCCGCTCGAACACACGACCGCCGGACTGAACACAGGACAGTTTCAACAGCCGTACATAAACCCGCTCCGAACTCAGATCGCCTCGCGCCGACCCGGTAACGGTGCAGCCAGTTAAATCAATGGTATGGCCCTGAGTGGAACGTGTCCCGGCCGTGATGGCTGGAGACGTAATACGGAAAACCACTGGCACGGGTTCCGCCTGACTTGTCACCGATGTGGAAGCATCAACACCAGACAAAACGATAGCCGGAGCATAAGAACCTGCCGGTAAATAGTTAGACAGATGCGGAGGTACGTCTTGCTCCTCTGCAGAACCACCCGAGGACGTCAGTGTAAATTGACGCGAGAACGGAATGGGTTCGAAGCCGGGTATTGCTCCTACAGGCGCAACCTGTCCGCCCGGCTGTGTTTGTGTTCGAATACTCCCCCCGGCGCCGTTGTTTGGTCCAGTCTGTGGACCAAGTGGTCCATTCACAGGGGGGCGCACAGCAGCCGGTGACAAAAAGTCCGACACCAAACCGCTGCCTGGGAGGTTAAATCCCGTCCCTTGTGAAGCACCTGTTGTGGGATTGATTGCGCCCCCCTGCCCTGCCTCAAGCCGTTGCTGCAAAGCATTGATTGTCTCTTCATACCGCGAGAGTATCGCGTCGTATTCCGTGGCCGTTTGCGCCTTCTCAGCTTCATGTAGTTCGACCATTGTCTGAACCGACGTCTCCAAATTGACGTACTTGTCGCGAAGGTCATCAAGTTCAGTGGCCGCATCCTTGATCCAGGACATTTCTGGTGCAGCAGCACGGGTACGATCGGCGATCATTGTCGTTGTCACACCGCTTTCGGACTGCCCCATCGGAAGACCTGGTGCGCTGCTATTGAGTGTCTGACTGACCACAAACATCGCACCGAGACCAACGAAACCGCACATGCCAGCGATGATCAGTTGCTTGTTTCTGCGAGACGTATTGCTCATCTTGTGTCCTCCACAACAATGACCCAAACCTTCCCACCTGAAATCACGCGGTCCACGTAGACAGCGAGGGTGCGGCTAGATCGATAAAACTGACGTTCGGTAGGGATTTGGCCGCCTCGGGCGCTCACAACAGAGATCCGGGCAATCAGGCCCCCAGCTGAATAGGACGCAAAGCTGCCAACACGCTGTCCAGAGGCAGAACGATTGCCGATCCGAGCGGCGTAGGCTTGACGGGTAAAGCTGACCAAATTTGCGGTACGGGAAGAACCACTGCCACCAGAATTCACGGCAAATCCAGACGCATCAGCAGACGCATTCGCTTGTTGCGAACTGGCAGGAGCGGAAGAAACACCCCGAAGCGTGACTAGAACAGTATGATTTTCCAGATCAGTTTTGGGATTCATCGTGAAACCGATCGTATGACCAGTCTCTGTCACAATGTACCCACTCTCCGACGTGGGCTGACCCCCAGCGAACCGCAAAAACACGTCGCCAGTCCCTTCATCATTGACCATCTCAAAGTTGCTCGAACTCTGCAGGATTTTTGAGATACGGTTATCGACAACGGAAATGCGCGTTGGACCTGTCACAGATACATCGAACGAGATGTTCTGGTCTGGTCGGGTTGTTAACCGAACAGTGTCTGCCACCACCGACGATCCGAACAAACAGACACAGACCACAAACGATTTGAGAGAGAAACGGTTCATGACGACGGCTCCTCAACAGTCATCGAGGCCAAACGTACCGAAGACGCCTCTTCAACGAAAATCAGGGTGATGATCCGTTCTTCCCGCGTGACCCGCTGTGTTTCGATAAAGGTGGAAAGGTTACCAGTGACCACAATCCGCAACCCGTCAAGGTCATGATCAAGTCGCTCTGGAAAGAAGGTCGTTGAGATACGGCGTTCACGAATATCTTCGGCAACGGCATCAAATGCATCCAACAACCGTGGACGGTCACGGACGCTCGAAAGCCGCTCGACAACACGCCGACCATAGGCTGCTGTCTCAGGCGACACATTGTAGAAGGCGTAAATTGCATCCAGGGCGAGAGACTCAACATACCGAGAATCCACAGCGCCAGCGGCCACCATTCCGTCGCTGATGCGGGACGGCACAAGAACAGTTGTTCGCTGGATTTGGGTGTAGGACCCCACCAGCATGACGATAACCACCAGTTCGGCGAGCGATATGATGATGAAAAGGTTGCGCATACCACGCGACGAACGCAACTGGCGTGCTTGTTGATGAGGGCTCATGACTATCCCCTCCAATGGACCACATCCGATCGCGGAAACGACCGATATGGAGAGATTTCAGGAGGCAAAAACCAATATGCGGCGGCCTTCAGCCGCTCGATCCCACCTTCCCCTTTCAGACGACGCCAAAGGCCAAGGAGTATCAGGCCAATCACGATGCCAGCGATAAGGTTCCGACCTAAGAACCCGACAAAACACGGGCCAAGAAACATCGCAGCATCGTCTGCAGTGAAGAAAAACAGGCGCCCAGGTACTTCGAGCTTTTGTTCAATCAGTACAATGTTAGAATTATCAGACATCTTGATCCCCCATGATCAAAGTTGATGTGGACCCCGCCGCCAACTGCGGAGCCCACGAACCCAGCTTTAGACTGGGCCGACACCGTCAAAGGGGACGGATGGAACCTCGGCAGCGGCTGTCAACATATCGACAGTCGCTGTCACACCACCGATGCCATTGATGATTTCAACGCCATAGCCGATCAGGAACGCGATCATCACGCTTGAGATGACCCACTTCCAATTGGATGTGACGGCATAGACGCCGATACCAATGATCAGCGACACCAGCAGCATCAAAGCACCGAAGTTGCCGCCGAGCATTGTGTTGAGGTCGCCAAGCATCGTTGTGAACGACGCATCGATGCCTGTACCGGCACCGGCAGCTGAGGCGAACGAAGGAGCCAAAACGGCCGCCGTCACAACAGCCAGACGGCCAAAGTTGGATAGGATAAGTTTTTTGAACATAGCTTTTACCTCTGTTGGAGAGGACAATGCGCCCTCGCCCTAGGGTAGAAACATCAGTAGTCAAGATGCAAGTAAAAAAGTGCAACACAAAATATATTACACCTTTACAGAATCTTGTCGCGCAAGAAATGCCTTAAAAATGTAATGACTCCGTGGCTCAGATAGGCAACATTGGAGGTCAACAAAAACGGGCGATCGAAGCCACCAAGAAGGCAAATACATTGAAAAGCGCAGATCTCGATCAGATACTGGCCATCAACGCAGTGTTTTGGGATCAAGCTGCCGACCTGCTCAGAGAAGGTTATCAGCCAAACACCTACTTGCGGGAAGGTGCCAAAGGCTACCACGTCACATTCTCGAAGAAAGGCGCTACAAAGACCCTGGTCGCAATAGACAAGAAATCAACAATAGCAGTCCCGGCCATAATCGACGGGATCTCGCTGTTTCAGATGATGGCAACGTACAGCAAAGCGACCAGCATCACACTGCCCCTTGTCCCGTTCGGAGAAAACCAAGACAACCCGAAATCTAGCGTAATCCGAATGTCGCGGCCTAACCCTAAAATCCAATGGACGCTAGAGATCGATGGAGCATCGCTCACCGGCGAGAAAAACAAACCACGGCGCATTGAGCCCTTTGGCGCTGTCATCGAGACAGCGCGCTTTGCTGGCGCGACCACGGCGGAACTGCTGATCAGTGATGCAACGAGGGAATACTTTCAAACACGACTACGGAGAAACCAGTGGGTCAATGACGAACTTGCGCTGAAGGATTTGAACCTGCGTACCTGGTGCCTTGATAAAGGGCATAGCTACCAAACAGTCTATCGCGTCCTTCACCGAGGGGATGACCTGCCAGAAATCAAAGCAATGCTGGCACGGGTTGCGAAGAAAAAAGTCCAGGAAATGTGGCCCAAGATCGAGTGGGACTAGACTGGACTATCCTGTAGATTGATTCATCATGTGCAACCTCTATTCAGCGACTACAAATGTCCAAGCCATGCGGGAACTGTTCCGCGTCAAGCCTGAAAATGATCGATTGGGTAACGCAGAACCAAGAACAGCAATCTGGCCGAAATACCCAGGACCGGTGGTGCGTACTGACGACGGAGGTGAACGCGAACTGGTCGAAATGAACTGGGGATTTCTGACCAAAAGTGTAAGCAAGAAGACCGGCAAAGAGCTGAAGCCGCAGGCTTGGAACAATGCCCGCGATGACAAGGTGAGGACCAACGGGCTTTGGAAGAACAGCTTCTTGAAGCGCCGATGCTTGATCCCGGCCAGCAGTTTCCGTGAAGCCAAAGGCAAACGTCCGGCGACTGACTTCTGGTTTGCACTCATGGGTGACGAACCACGGCCGCCGTTTGCGATGGCTGGGCTGTGGCAACCAACGCCCCCTGCCCTGGCGACGTCGCTTGATACTCCCACGGGCCTCTCTCATACCGTGGTCACGACGACTTCAAACGACATCGTGCGTCCAGTGCATCCCTCCAGGATGGTTGTTATCCTTGATCCATCTGACTATGAAACCTGGCTTAACGGCTCGCCTGAAGAAGCCCTCGCGCTTTTGCGCCCGTATCCCTCTGATCGTATGAAAATCGTCATGGATGGGATAGGCATTCTGCGTGACGGCGAGCCCTCCGATTAGCGATTGGTTTCCAGAATATTGTTCACTTTCTGTTCCTGTTGTCTATATCTCGATCATGCCTGCTTCGCGCCCACCCTGCAAAGCCGTTCCGAACCATAAAGGACGCCGCCAAAGCAGGTCAGATTGTTGAAATTAAATGCAACCTATGCCGACGTGGTATGAATTTTATGGCGTCCGACTTGGTTCAGGTCATTGATCCACGTCATCCGGTGCATATCCCGCCATTTGCGTGCTCGAAGTGCAAAACAATGGAATATGTTCACATCAACACCCGAACGCCCAGTTTGGGCGATGTTGGCCGACTACCGGTTCGCAAGCTACAAGGGCAGCGGCAAACATGGGTCTGGAAAGCCGGTGTTTTGGGCGAATAGACGAAAAAAATTCCGTGGCACTCTGGAGGTTGCTCCGGTAAAGGGCAGGATCGTAGTTTGCGCAGCATCGTTGTAATCGTTCTTCTGGCCCTTGTTGAACGGCTGCACGTTGACCGCTGGAATGATCCGAGGCTCGAACCCCATCTTGCGCAACGTGCGGCTGACAAAATGCGCGCTCATGCAGGCTTCCATACCCACAATGCAATGTGGAAGTTCCTCAAACGTCGAGATCAACGCCATACGCTTGATCTTCTTGCGCAACACGAGCTGTCCGCTCTTATCAAAACCAACCAAGTGAAACACGTCTTTGCCGATATCAACGCCAATCGACATCAGCTCATCAAAATCATTCTTTGCCATGCTACTTCTCCTATTTGCAGTATAGGCCAAGCCTAACCTGCTGGGTGAAGCAGCCGGTACATCCCATTAGTGCCCGATGCCGCGCTTCGCATGAATGTCCGATCCTCAACTAATGGAAAGAAATGGTGACAAATTCGATCTGAGATTGGCCAAAGGTTTGTGAGACAGGAATTTGCAATGGCTTTAATGGAAGAGATGCTTGTGACAAAAGGGACCGTTTTGGGCGCCTAGGTATTGAACAGGGGTTTGTGTCCGCTGCAATAGAAGACTGGGCTCATCTTCTTACAACACTACCCTTTATGGCTCTGCAATGCTGACCGTTCACAACCACTGCTCATCTGCAGAGGATGTCTTTGCCAATAGGCAATCTTCCGACATGCGCAATCTAGATGGTGACTGGTCTAAACGAAGTCGAACGTGTCAGAACCAAGGCTGATGCCGATAACGAGTGGATCATGGTCTGATGCGGCAAAGACATCCGCTCCATTGTAGAAGCCAGCGTCATTGAACCCAGAGTTATAATTCAGCAAATCAGGTTCCTCGGCGTTGATGTGCCACTCAGCGAGACCCGTGATCTGGCTCGTCAAACTGTCCGACGACAACGCGTGATCCAGGGCGCCCCTTTGGCCATCAAAGACGAAGCTGAACGCATCTTCCGCACCGGTGAAGTCTTCGATCAGGTTGGCGTATCCAGCTGCTTCAAGAGCCTGTAGCGGGTCTTCCTGACTATAGGCATTCAGATCGCCAAGGATAAGGACATCCGGATCGCCCGTTCCCAATGGGTCGGTTGCAAGCCAGGCTGCCAATTGGTCGGCCGCGTCTGTGCGTACCTGGTTCCAGAAACCCTGTCCGTCCCCGCTGTCACTGTTGGGATCAAGCGGATCACCTGCTGTCAGCCCGCTTGGTCCCTTGGACTTGAAGTGATTGACTGCGACGGTGAAAACCTCTCCGTCGGCATTCTCAAACGATGTCGCGATAGCCGGGCGGTTGCGCTGTTGGCCGCCATCATCGAATATGAAGAAGTCTGAACTGAGCTCAGTCACACTGCTGAGTTTGTAGATGATACCGTTTGAGATCGCGTCGGTACCAATGGGGCCACCGTCGTCAGTCGGATCGACATAACCGTAAACTTCGGCCCCCAGCCGCGTGTTTAGCGCGTCGACCAAAGCTGCAATCGCGGAATCGGCCCCAAAGCCGTTGTTCTCAACTTCTTGCAGCCCGATGATATCACCATCCAGTTCGACCAGCGCGTTAACCAGCTTTTCCGTCTGGCGGGCGAGGTCCTCCTCCGTGAAAGCACCGCGTTCGCCCAAAGTGGTAAAGTAATTGAGTGCGTTGAAGCTGACGACTGTCAGGTCCCCTCCGACATCTGGTGGGGTTACATCGCGCGCGCCTTCGTTGGTGGCACTGTCGATTTGCAGAACTTCGGTCGGGATGACTTTGTATTCGCCAAAGCTAAAGCTGAGCACGCCCTCAATCGGAGCCGTGATTTCGGACCCAAGGCGCAGTGTCGGACCATCCGCTGTGAACGTATCACCGGACCCAAGGATGCCGTCGCCATCGTCACCTGCGCCGGTGTTCGCAATATAACCGAAGGTGGACGGATTGCTGCCACCCGCCCCGTCATCGATCGTGATGCGATTGGCAAGGTTCGCCGCCTGCAATTCGTCTATAAGCTCCGCCTGCGTTTGCGCATCATAGATTTGCGTTGGCTGAATTTGCGACCCCGCGCTGACTGTCAACTCGCCGAACCGGTCAAAGTTGAAGTTCTCGATGATCGTCAAAGGTTCGGACCCGTCGGTTGTGACGGACACGCGCATGCCCTCAAGCGCCTCGAGGTTTGCAGTGCCGCTGAGTGGCAGAGTGATCTGGCTGGCCGTTGGCAAGGCTGCGGTGCCCAGAATGCTTTCTGTCGCGGCTGTGATCTGCGTGAAGTCAAAGAATTCTGACACCGCACCTTCGACATAGACCACATCCGTGATCGTGACGGTTGGGGCGCCACCCGTGAAGATAAATATCCCTTCAGAGGTCGCCAAGTCAGCGTCCACATCGGAGTCTTCCTCTTGCAGGTAGTAACCATTGGACATGATAGCTGTCACAACGCCGGTTACGCCGACGGTGAGCCCGCTCAGAGGTGACGCGTCACCTGCGCCCTGAACCTCATGAATTCTGGCTTGTTGCACCGGGTCAACCGCGTCATTGGCCGCACCACGCGTGTCTGCCTCGGGTCCTGACCACGTGCCGTCGGCCTGTTTTTGCAAGGATTGACCAATTGCGGTTGTCCCGGTTTCTGCGACGCCGATATCCGTCGAAGTCAGGCCCACCGCAGGCCCATCGGTCGCGGTCAGCGCACCTTCGTAAGACAGGAATTCCACAACGCTTCCGTCTGGCCGCACCAAGGCGATGCCATCGGGCGACCCGTTTTGAATGCCGGGTGCATCAACCGCGACATAACCGGTGTCCCCACTGCCTTGCAGGGTCTCTCCTGTCAGCGAGATGGTGTTGTAGCTCGCACCGTTGCTACCGTTATAGAGCACAAGCGACCAGCCGGTGAGGTCGAGCCCGACCGGACCTGCCACCTCGACGAATTCACCAACGTCACTGCCCGCATTGTCATAGTGGAATTCGTTGATCGACAGATCCTGCGGAGAACCACCAGCGTCATTGACCGCACCGCTTGTGTTGGTATCGAGCGCAGCCCATGTGCCATCTGCTTGCTTCTGCAGCGATCCACCAATGGGTGTGCTGCCACTTTCCTCGGCGCCGATATCGACTGATGTCAGGCCAACCGCCGTGCCATTGGTCGCCGTCAACTGGCCTTCGTAGGAAAGGAATTCGACAACCTCGCCCAAGTCATTGATCAACGCAATGCCGTCCGGGCTGCCGTTCTGCAGTCCATTTGACGGCAGGTCTACAACCGAGAACCCCACCCCATCGGTCGGATTGCCCAACGTCCCATCAAGCGCAATGGTATTATATACGGTCCCGTTGCTGCCGTTATAAAGCTCAAGGGTCCAGCCCGACAGACTGGCCCCTTCAACGCCTGCGACCTCGATGAATTCACCGACATCAGAACCTTCATTATCGTAATGAAACTCGTTGATAAATGCGTTGGCCTGAAGATCCGGCCCGGAATTCACAGCGCCACTCGTGTTTTCGTCCAGCGCAACCCAGGTTCCGTCTGCCTGCCGCTGCAAAGAGCCCCCGACAGGCGAGCCGCCATTTTCGGCCGCGCCAATATCTTCGGACGTCAGACCCGCGGCTGTGCCGTTTGCCGCGGTAAGTACGCCTTCGTATGATAGGAACTCGACGACCTCGCCCACTTCATTGATCAGCGCGATCCCGTCCGGACTGCCGTTCTGCAGGCCATTGGTCGGCAAATCGACCACCGTAAAGCCGACACCATCTGTGGGATTATCCAACGTGCCCGACAAGGCAATGGTGTTGTACACGGTTCCGTTGCTGCCGTTGTAAAGCTCAAGCGTCCACCCCGTGAGGTCCGCGCCCGCAGTGCCCGCAACTTCAATGAACTCGCCGACATCCGAGCCGGCATTATCGTAGTGAAATTCGTTCAGGAAGGCGGATGTTTGCACCGGACCTAGCTGCTGACCTGTGTTGGTCGCACCGCTTGTATCTGCGTCCAAAGCGGCCCAGATGAATTCGTCTTCAACACCGACGCGCTGGACTGATGCCCCGATTGGCGCGCCGATCTGGGCGACGCCCACATCCTGCGACATAAGACCGGCTGCCGGACCATCCACTGCCGTCATCTCACCCTCATATGAGATGAACTCGACAACCTCTCCCAGACCATTCACCAGCGCGATCCCATCGGGCGCTCCGTTTTGCAGCCCGTTCGATGGCAAATCCGCGACCGAGAACCCGAAGCCGCCAGCGGAATCGGCTATCACGCCGGACAGGTCAATCGTGTTGTAGGCGCTGCCGTTGCTGCCGTTGTACAGAACCAGTTCCCAGCCCGTCAGATCCAACCCGGCAGTGCCAGCAACCTCAATGAATTCGCCGGTGTCGCCTCCGACATTGTCATAGTGAAATTCATTGATCCAAGCCTTTGGCAATGGCCCATCTTCAACATCTGTCACTGTAACGGTCACATCGTCAGAGGCTGATGCCCCATGCTCATCCGTGACTGTGACAGTCACTTCATAGTCATTATCCTGATCTGCATCAGCCGGCATTTCAAAGTCTGGTGCTTGCACGAATGTCAGCAGCCCAGAATTCGGATCGATGTCAAACAACACCGCGTCAGTGCCTGAGATCGTATAGGTCAACATGGCTCCGGTATCGATATCGGCCCCCATGGCGGTAAGAACCTCGGTGAGGTTCTCGGGGATGCTAACCATTTGCGGCACATCGAGTGTTGGTGCGTCATTCTCTCCGGTCACTGTGATGATGACCGTTGCGGTTTGGGTCGATCCATTGTCGTCAGTGACGGTGTAGGTCAGCTCAGTTGTGGCGGTCTCGCCCATGGCAAGGTTCTCAAATGCGCCATCTGCGGAATAGGTGACTGTACCGTTGGCGTTGAGAACGGCACTGCCGGTGAGGCCGCTTGTATCGATGCTTTCGATCCGGAGCGCATCACCGTCAAAATCGAAATCATTGTCGGTCAGTCCCGAAAGAACAGTCGGCCCGTCCTCTGAAGCCGAGCGCGCATCATCGCGCGCCAACACCGCATTATTTTCGCCCCGCAAATTGACGGTGTAGTCGTCATCTTCAAAGTAAAGCTCTTCGGCAGAGTAAACCCGGCTGGTTTCACCGTTGATGGTGACTTTCGCCCTACCCTGGCCGTTGATGCCAGAGACCTGGGCCGCCTCAACACTGCCGCTGTAGACGACCTGATCAAACCCGCGACCGCCGAAAATGCGATCTCCATCGCCCGCACGGATCGTGTCATCGCCACGCCCCCCGAATATGATATCCGGGCCGCCGCCCCCATCAATTACGTCATCGCCATTGCGGCCAAATATGATGTTGCGCCCAGCAGTACCAATCAGCGTATTGTCACCGTTGTCACCAAAAATAATCCCAAGTGTAAACTTCCGAGCCATAGAAATATCCCCCAATCCAATACCCTCCATCAAAGGCGAAGTGAGCATATCCATGCAACGTTTATTTGATGCTTGTTCAAAAGCCGGGGAAATCCGCCTCATCTGAGCACCGTGACAAGGAGGCAACTCTGACATTCCCCAAATCCAGGACCACAAGGCTGGCACCCACATGAGTATCAGAGGCATGATCCCTAAAGACGACATAGCCACGCGCCTGCTGTCCGGGTCGTATCTGATCGATGGCGACCAAATCACCGCGCTGCATGACGCGCCGTGGCCCGTCGTATTCCTGCACAAGGGAACGCCATCAACGACACCGAAACACGATTGTCAGATTGACCGGACTCTCTGTTCTTCAAATTGATGGCCGGGCTGTCACAGATCTAGGGTACAGTGACACCTGTGCTGTCGATTAATAGATGCAATGGCACGGATGAACCGCGATACGGAATGGCCACCAATAACGTCCTTTGCCGCCGACATAAGGTGTAAAGTCCAGCACGGACCACTCAAGACCCGCTAAAGCTAACAGACTTTCAACGAAGCCTGTGGTCTGGCGCAAAGGCAAGCCGAACAGCACTTTGATCGTCAGGCATGCTTGGACCGCAGCGTCAAACCAGTTTGATAGCGACCCACGTTGCTTCAGGATCCTGTTGTAATCTGACCAGTTTGTGGACTTGTAAGTCGTAGGTGCCCAATTGCTAATCCATGCCAGCTAGCATACTGGATTCGCAACATGAATCCCATCAGTTGATTTGTGCAACAAAGCCGGTCGCTAGCCCAGCGAACCATAATCGGTTCGCTGGGCCAGTAGGCTGCCGATAGCACGCTTCAAGAGCATGTCATCCGTGAGTGGCGGCCCGGTGTTGCTTGCGTTCAATTGAATTAGTGTCGGCTTGCATTAACGCCCCCAGATATCGACACACCGATTGCGTGAACGACCATAGGCATCATGTTTTATCGGCGTCTTCAACACCGCCATGAGATCCCGCCCCTCTGGGGCCATCACCAAACTGTCAGCTATAGCTATTTTCCGCATGCCCAATTCAATTCTCAAACTGTGGTGTGTCAGAACTTCATTTCCAAGTTTGCGCCCATTGTAACATTTCCATCAGAGTTGAAACCAGCATCGCCGTTGATTTGAGCTGGTCCAATTTGACGGCTTGCCCTCGCCCGGAGATTCCCTAGGAAGTAGTCGTTACCCTTTTCACCATCTAGCTCGATGGCATATGTCAATTCACTGTCTTCATCGGCACTTTCGATCCCAAGAGATCCACCGATACCGCAAACACCATCCAAGTTGCCAAGTGATTGATAGCAGGCAATGCGTGGATTGAACCAAAGATAGCTTGCGTCGTTGTTAACAAGTCGATCTGTTCTGATTTCAGCAAAAATGCGCCCACCAGAAATCGCATCCAGCTCAAGATCACCGGCTTCTGACAAAGCGCCAATCTCGGCGAGGACGTCTACGTCAGCGCCAGGGGTGTAGACATAGTCAAATCCGACACGAGGAGTGAGCTTGGTCTCGCCATATTCCAGTTCGCCAGAGATCGCAGCCCCGGCAAACCCTGCAACGTAACTGTAGTCGCCGGTGGCGGTGATCGTTCCAATGCTGCGGTCAAAGGCAAGATCGAACTCATGTCGACCAGTCGCTGCGCCCAGATAGTAATCCAGGGACAGTTCTTCGTATAGGCGATTTGCGCCGTAGATACCCGCGTTTATGCCTAGTCCACGTATCTCGCCAGTGGCTCTGCTGGAAACATCCGATTGCGAAGCGTACATGCCAACAAAATAGCCAAAGACACTATCGCGGCCTCGGTAGTGTTCCTGACGGTAGGACAGGTTGATCGCCGTTTGTGTCTGACCTTGATTGGTATCAGAGAAACTCAGAGTGCCCTCAAAGACCTCGCGACGGTCTGTGATACAGTCATGCTCATCTCTCAAGAAATGGCCGTCTGCATTTGCGCCATCATCGTTAGCCAGAGCATCGAAGGCCCGCACGAGGCTGAAACTGTCTTCACAAGGCCCGCTATAGCCGTCCTCATCAGTCAAAGCGCGGAACTCCACGCGGCGGTTGCGTGCTTTCCCAGCCGCCGTCGCATTGCTCGCGATTGGCTGGCTCTCACCATAGCCGCGTGCAATGTATCCTGTAGCATCAATATCACGCGCCGTCAGAGCGCGCAAAACTGCTTCCACGCGGCGTTGGCTCAGGTCGAGGTTATAAGCGTTAGATGCATCACTATCCGTATGACCGGAGATTTCGAATGCGCTGCCAGGGCAGCTTGCGAGAATAGCCGCAATGGTATCCAATGTGCGGCGGCTTTCCGGTTTTATGATCGCCTTGTCCACGTCGAAAAGGATATTATCTGCTTCGATGTTCACTGCTGCCAGACACTGGTCATCGCCACGATCGCGCAAACGGTCCAGAGCATCGGCAGAATAGCCACTGATCTGATAACTTTGCATGGTCAGCGTGTTGGCAAGGTCTTCTTCAAGGATGACTTCGAGGTCCTCTTCGATACGTGAAATCAGATCGAAGGGCGTAACACCGATGATGACATTTGCAGTATCGCAGTTTGTGGGGTTCAGGACTTCGCAGATTTCGTAAGTGTAATTGTACACTCCACCCGTGGTGCCTGGAGCGACTGTGATTTCGCCGGTTGCGGGGTCGAGCGTGATGCCGCCTGCAGCTGGTGTGACATCAAGGCCGAGCGTTGTTGTGCCGTCCTGTGCGGTGCCGGCTTCATTGACGGTGACATCTGTTCCAATGGTCGGGTTTGCGACGCCGCTGAGCGTGTCATTGGCCACGACGTTCGGAATTGTTCCTCCAGTAACACCCTCCACAGAAGGGGGCGCATCATCATTCGCCACGATAGGCGTTGCTTCAACCACGACCGTCACTTCTGCGGTATCGCAGTTTGTGGGGTTGAGCACTTCGCAGATCTCGTAGGTGTAGACGTAAGTGCCTGCGGTTGTGCCTGGATCGACGGTTACTTCACCGTTTGCCGGGTCCAGTGAAATCCCGCCCGCTGTTGGTGTGACATCGAGGCCGAGCGTTGTTGTGCCGTCCTGTGCGGTGCCTGTCACATTGACGGTAACATCCGTGCCGATAGTTGGGTTGGCCACGCCATCCACTGTGTCGTTGGCCACAACGTTGGGGATGGTTGCGCCCGTTGCGCCATCCACAGCCGCCGGTGTGTCATCGATGGCGTTGATATCGGTTGGGTCGACCACAACTGTCACTTCTGCGGTGTCGCAGTTGGTGGGGTTGAGGACTTCGCAGATCTCATAGGTATAGACGTAAGTGCCCGCGGTTGTGCCCGGTGCAACCACAAGCTCACCGTCCGCGTTCATGGTGACCGAGCCCGCCGACGGCGGGCTCACCAACCCCAGTGCCGTGATTCCGTCTGAGGCTGTGCCCGCACGGCTCAGCGTGATATCTGCCGGATTGACCACACCGCCGTTCAGCGTGTCGTTGCCCAGGACCGTCGCCGTAGCCCCACCGCTGAAGCCACTCACCGCCGCGGGTGTGTCATCCATCGCGTCGATGGCAACATCGTCGTTCTCAATAGTGTGAATCGCTACAGTCGAAGGCGGGGGTGTACAATCCAGCGCTGCAATCTGGACCGTGGGCGAAGATGGTGTTCCGATTTGAAGAACAATAGTCTCATCGGGTTCAAAGAAAGTATCCGCTGTGATTGTAATTGGCACTGTAAAGAATGAAGCGGCACTAACGCCGTCATATAAACCAGCCGGAACTGTAATAGAAGTCGCCGTTTGAGCGAAGTCTACACCGAGGGTCGCGGTCCCACCAATGATAGTTACGGGGATGGTCACAGCGTTAGGGATTTGCCCTGCAATCACAACTTGCGGGAGGGACTGTGCTGCCGAGTTTTCTGGTGAAGACGTTGCAGTGCCCGTAAACTCCGCATAGGCAGCCAGCTGAATTTGAATATTGTCCAAAAAGTTCCCAACAGAACCAGGATTAGGTGTTTGAAATTGGATGCGATAAGTCCCCGATGGACCAGAAAATGTCGAAGAACCTGAATTGGTCTGCCACCCATCACCAACGGCTGTGGACTGTGTCGCCAGCGTTTGTTGTACCGAACCTGCGGTTGTCGCGATTTGAAAATTTGCTGTTTGGACCGCCAGACCATCCTCTCGCGCTCTGTGATCGAAGCTCCACGATATTGCCTCACCGTTTTGAAAACAAACTTCTTGGTACAATGCTGAAGAGTTGAACGCGTTCATTTCCGCAAAGTAGGTGCCCGATGCCGCTGAAATACCACCAGGTTCGGATCGCCAGATTTCGATCCGGTCAGCATCCGTCGATCGCCACCCGGGGAAATAACTTTGATCCGCGACCACGAGGCGCGCAGTGCCAGTTGGGGGAACCGGGGAAGTGGGCGTGGGAAAGTATACAGGCCCGCCGGCACCCGTATTGAATTGCTCAAATCCCGGATTGATAATTGTCCGCTGCTGAGCCTTAGCCTCGGACGACATCCAAATTGCCAACAAACAGAACACGGCAGACATTGCTGAATTTAGTGCCCGCACACTCCTGCCGGTCTGATTTTTATCTTGCGCTGAACGCCCTATTGGCTGTGCGGCATGCGAATGAGTGGTTGAATATTCGGACTTCATAATCTGCTCGGGTGACTTTTCGAAGCTTTAGCACTTTCAGCTCTTGTGCCTCTGTCAAGGAGTTTGGACAGGACATTATGGAGCAGCGTTGAGACATCGTTGTTAAAGTTGTTCCAAGGCAAACAGCCGCAAAAAGTGATGGAACCAGTTGAGAAAACGGTGCCACCACCCGGAAATTCGACCCAGATCATATCGGCATGAAGTGCATCTTTCTCCGAGCCGCCGCTGAGATTTGTCAGGTGGGTCAGTTGCTCTTCTGGAACCAGCTTAAACCCGTTGTCCCGCGTGACCGATCGGGCCAGCAACACGGTCTGTACCGGTGTCCCGAGACGATAGTCGATATGATCCAGTTCAAATCCTGCCGCTCCATTTCCGGAAAACCCAAAGTTGCCGATGAACTCATCATCGACCCCATCGAATATCCAGTCAAAATCCGGGTCTGCACAGACACGACGGTAAGGATCTCCAAAGAATTCACCTTGTGCAGCAAACCCGACACCCGCAAGTATTTGCGGCGCACGTCCATTGCGACGCCAAAGCCCGCCGTAGGTGCCATCGAAGGCGTTATAGTATTCGCCTGGCTCAGCGGCCCAAGCGCGAATGCCGTCTTCAGCCCGCCGGATCTCCAGAACGCTGTCATCTTCAGGATGAACGGCAATACGCCAGTAAAACCCGTTACCTCCAAGGTACATCAGATTACCGCCGGAATCTCGAAAACTCTGCAGCGCATCAAGCGTTTGGGCAGTATGATATTCGGGATGGGTCGCTGTGGTGACAACCTTGTAACCCTCGATGGCAGCAACACCATCCGAATGCAGCTGATGATCGGTGACAAGATCATAAGATATGCCTTTGGAGTGAAGCCAGCTCAGCAGGTGGCTGTCGGCCTGGAAATGCCGTAAGCCCGAGCAGCCGGTATTTCCAAAGGTCAGATAGCCAGGGCGCATATTAAAGAGCGGTCGACGGTGGGATGCATGCGCAATGCCGGAGCTGTCAGAATGGTAGTTGTAGGTCGACAGACCGTATTGAGGATACTCAGCAGGATTGTATGGGTAAGCGTCCCAGTCCGCCATTCGATCCTTCCACGAAGGATCGAAATCTGGGCGCGCATGGTTCCCGTAGATTGCATAAGTGTACGTGGACACGAGCACACATAATTCAGCCTTCGGCTTGCCCAAGGGCGGGCTGACAAAAAACGGGATAGCATCCCGATGCCTGTCACAATCCAGACGCATGATGTAGACACCCGAGGACATTTCTTCGGGAATTGTGAAGGTGAAATCGGTTTCCCATTTGAAATCATAGATATCATCTTCGTGAAAATGGATTGCCGCGTAGTGATCTGGCCGATGGTTCCAATTCATCTCGGATGCATCCCATTGCGCGCCCTTCATCGCCCGCCCGGGATAGTTAACAAGGGTCAGATTGGGACCCGAACTTGCATGGGCTGTTGTTGATGACATACCCACACTGAAATCCCAGGCACAGACGGGAATGTTGTCAACGGTGATGGCCGGAGCCTCGATTTTTCCGTTAAAGTGCTGGCTGATTTGCTCTCCATTCAAACATGCAGCAATCACAGCCATACCCGACACTTCAGGCAAATCCTCGATTGGCGTCTCGACATGAGCGTTCGCGTCAAATAGTCCCTCAAGCTCCACCTGCTTGAGCGAGACCCGCCCTGCCTCTATCCGGGCTTCAATCCAATACCACTTCCGCAACTTCAGTGCCTTAGCTGTTGAAAGCTCTTGCCCGCCCACACTTAGACAGAGCGCCCCTTCCGCATCCAGATGAAAGTCGAGCGCGCCCAGACTAAGAACTGTCTGCTTGCGGCCTCTGCGCAAAGTTGGAAAAACCGTGGCTGTTAGCACAACCTTGTGTCTGGGCGTGGCTGAAACTTCAGATTGCGCGATGCCGTAAGAGCCGGGGCAAAAGGGTCGTTCAACAGAAGGTAAGGTGCGTGGCTCAAAAAAAACCGACGCATCCTCTTCAACAATACCCTGACCTGCCGGGTTTGGATCAGCGCTGATCGATCGTTTCAACCTTGCCGTGAATGGCTTCTCAGAAGTTGAGGACACTTTGAACGCCAGCGTTTCGCCGGGCCGTGCGGATAGGTGATCCACATAGCCCAGAAGTGGCGGGTTCTGGAGTGATTCGGTCATCGCGTCGGTCCGTAAACGAGATCAGGCAGAAAGGTCACCCAAGAGGAAAAGAAGACCAACAGGAAAATCATGAGGACATATGGGATCAGCAGCGGCAGAACACCCACGGATATTTCCTCAATCGATATCTTGCTGATCCTTGCGGCGACAAAGAGGTTCACGCCGATGGGTGGCGTCAGAAAGCCAATCTCGCAGGTCATCACGGTGAAAATACCAAAAACAACTGGATCAATACCGATGCTGGTGACCAGCGGGAAAAAGACCGCGGTGAAGATGATGATCTGCGGAATGCTCTCCAGCCACATGCCGACGATGATGTAAAACACACCGATCAGCAGCATCACCAGCCAGGGATATTCAACCAGACCACGGAACAGGCCAAGCACACCCTCAGGAATGTCGAAGATGGTAACCAATTGCCCGAACGCTTTGGTGGAGCCCAGAATAAAGAGCACAGTACCTATTACAATCGCAGTAAACTTGAAGGCATGAAAGAGCTTGACCCAGGTTAGTCCTTTGTAGATGAACATGCCCACGAACAGCCCGTACGCCACGGCGACACCTGCGGCCTCAGATGGGGTGAAGATTCCCGCATAGATACCACCTAGGATGATAACCGGCGCCATGACGGCCCATTTGCCTTCCCAGAATGCCTCAAGCAGTGGACCCCAGCGGAATTTCTCGCCGGTGCCACCGTAGTCGTTCCTGACCGAGATGATGAAAACCACAATCATTAGCATCACGCCCAGAACGATGCCAGGGATGATGCCCGCCAGAAACAAGCGCGGGATCGAAACGTCCGTCACCAGTGCAAAGATAATAAGCAAGTTCGAAGGCGGGATCATGCTGCCCAAAGCGCCTGCAGCGGCCGCGATTGCACCTGCAAAGCGTGAGCGATAGCCTTCTTCCTGCATTGCGGGGATCGTGATTGACCCGATAGCAGCAGTTGTGGCCGGGCCGGAACCTGAGAGTGCGGCAAAGAACATGCAGGCTACTACAGTCACTAGACCGAGGCCGCCTTTGTAGGCACCCACCAGTTTTTGAGCGATTTTGACCAGCTTGTCCGACATGCCGCCCTGCTCCATCAACTGACCTGCCAGCACGAAGAGCGGAATGGTGACCAGTGGAAAAGGTTCGAACGCGGTCCAGGCGGCTTGCGCCATCAGCGTCATCGGGATATCGGCGATATAAAGCCCAGCAACCGTCGCAATACCTGCCGCAAAAGGGATGGGCACGCCAACCGCCATGGCGACAACAAAAACCACTGCCATGGTGATCGGGCCGTTCAGGCCTACGGAATAGGTGACGACCACGCTCAGGATCAGGAGACCGAAGATAATTGCCGGAATTGTCCCGCGGCCCTTAGGTGTTACATCTGTCTGGGTCATAGCGGCAATCCTTTGAAACCGTCATTTCTCCACCGCCAATAGACTTGAAGAATGCGAAACAGCATTAGGCAGAAAAGCATTGGAATGAACATCTGGATCCAGCGCTGCTCAATCCCAAGGCCGGGCGTCTGATATGTGACGTTAAAAAGAAGCTGAGTGTAGGTAGTCGTTTGCACGATCATGAAAATAACGAAACCAACCCACAACATATCTGCCAGCACGATTGAGAAGACCTTCAAGCGGCGCGGCAGGCGACTGACAAGCAATGTAATGCGGATATGCGCGCGGTCGCGCACCGCCATGGTGGCCCCGAAATAGACCGCAAAGATCATGCCGTAAACGGCGGTTTCCTCGGCCCAGGCGGCGGCGGAATGAAAGACAAATCGCATCACGACCTGCATCAGGACCGAGCCCACAACAACAGTAAGAAAAATCGTACAGAGCACTTCTTCGAAATACCGGTCAAGTTTGCCCAGCATGGCCTACCCCCTTTCAAGTAGGGTAAAAGCGGGCTGCGGTAACAAATCGCAGCCCGAAATTGTAGGGAGAGGGGTCACTACTCGGCAGCAGCGCGGATTTCGCCGACCAGCGATTGGAAATCTTCCCCCTTGTCAGAGGCATAGTTGTCCTGCACACGCTGCCCGGCGGCGATGAAATCCGTGCGATCGAACTCGACCGTCTCCATACCACCTTCGCCAAGCAAGAAATCCCGGATTTCGGTCACCCGCGCGGTCATTTCCTCTTTCTGATAGATGCCAGCCTCGCGTGCGGCGCGCATCACGGCCTCGCGCTGATCGTCATCCAACTTGTCCATGATCCGCTCGCTGGCAAAGAGCGGCGAGAAGTAGTTGAAATGTTCCAACACGGTGAAATAGGGCATGATTTCATAGAACTTCTGGGACTGGATGAAAGAGGTGCCGTTATCGGCCCCTTCAACAGTGCCGGTCTGCAGCGCCGTAGGTGTGTCGGCCCAAGGAAGCGGAATGGGCGCAGCGCCGAATTCGGTGAAGGTATCAATCATCACTTGGTTCCTGGGCACCCGGACTTTCAGGCCCGACATATCCGCCATCGTTGTGATGGGATTGCGTGAGTTGTAGAAATCGCGATCGCCAACAAAACCGAAGGTCAAAAGATGTACCCCTGTGGCTTCCTGTAGTTTTTGAGAAAAATCCTCTCCGACTTCGCCTTCCAGAACGCGATAGGCATGTGCCTTATCTTCAAAGATATAGGGCAGTACAAATGCATCCATCAGCGGAAAGTGAGGAGAGATATTGTTGCCGGTGATGATATGCATGTCGACGGTTCCAAGTTGCATCGCCTTGAACGCCTCATCCTCACCCATGAGTTGGCCACAGCAGCGCACTTTGACATCAACAGTGCCGTCGGAATATTCCTCTGCGAGCTCTGCGAACTTATCGGCCAGCACGGCATAGGAACTGCCTTCTGCTGCGGCATATCCTAGGTTGATGACGACATCGTCGGCATAGACAGCCTGTCCGGAGACTAGCAGCGCGGCAATGGCCGCAAGTGGATTATTGAGTCCGAAGTTCATGTCTTTCTCCCTTTAGGTGGTTAATCCCGGGCATTCTGGTTCGTTGAACGCCCGGGATCGCATGGGCCGTCTTGTGACCTGTTTTACCGTTATCACTCTGCGGCTTCACGAATGCTGATTAGCAGTTCCTTGAATTCCTCTCCGTTTTCGGCGGCGTATTTGTCCTGCACCTGCAACCCGGCTTCGATGAAAGCCGTCCGGTCCACTTCGGAACGCGCCATCCCCCCCTCACCGCTGAGGAAAGCGCGGATGCCCTCTGTCTGGCTTGCCATTTCAACCTTGTGGTAAGCACCGGCATCCCTGGCCGCCCTCAGAACTGCATCACGCTGGTCGTCGCTAAGTTCGTCCATAATTCTCGGGCTTGCCAGAAGCGGCGTGAAATATGAAAAATGCCCCAAAACAGCTAGATTTGGCATGATCTCATAGAATTTCTGCGACATAATGAAAGACGTGCCTGCATCACCACCATCTACTGTCCCAGTCTGAAGTGCAGTGGGCGTATCCGCCCAAGGCAATGGAATTGGAGCAGCCCCAAAAGCTTCGAATGTATCAATCATAACTTGGTTTCTGGGAACCCTCACCTTGATCCCTGCCATATCTGCCATGGTGGTAATCGGGCGCACCGAGTTAAAGAAGTCGCGATTGCCGACAAATCCATATGTCAACAAATGCACGCTGGTCGCCTCTTGCAGACTGTTTGCAAAGGCCACGCCGACATCGCCTTCAAGAACCTGATAGGCATGGTCCTCGCTCTGGAAAATGTAGGGCAGTACAAATGCATCCATCAGCGGAAAATGTGGCGATACGTTGTTGCCTGTGATGATGAACATATCGACGGTCCCAAGCTGCAGAGCCTTGAAGGCCTCGTCCTCAGTCAGCAATTGGCCACAACACCGGACCTTCACGTCAATACTGCCGTCTGAATAATCTTCTACCAGTTCTTCGAACTTGGCGGCGAGAACACCATAGGTACTTGTTTCAGCCGCAGCGTATCCCAAATTGATCGTCAGATCCTGTGCATATGCAACCTGACCACCGAATGCGCTGCTAGCTAGAAGTGCCACTGCCAGCTTTTTAACGTGTGAAAATATCATCTCTGATCCCCCTGATCAAGATTAGGGTAGTATCAAAAGATGCAAATAGATAATATCAATTGGGTCACAATTGATAACGAGGTGGCATCATGAAATTTGGCCTACGGCATATCCGATATTTTGTCGCCGTCGCCGAGGAACTCCATTTTCGGCGCGCCGCCGATCGGCTGGGCGTGGCACAGCCCGCCCTGAGCCGGGCTATCCAACACCTGGAACAGGAACTGGATGTTGTGCTTTTCAACCGCTCCAACCGCGCCGTGTACATCACCGGGGCGGGTTGTGCTTTCCTCGATGGCTGCCGCAGTATCTTAAATGCGGTTGAGCACACAGCCTACGAAGCCCAGCAGGTGCATCGTGGGCTAATGGGCAACCTACGCATTGGCTACACCGACATGGCGATGGGGGGAGTGCTACCGACACTGCTCAAAGAGTTTCAGGCCCGGCAGCCGGGTATAGTGCTACAGCCTCATCACCACGTCACCAACGCGCAATTGCAGAAATTAGATGAAGGCGAACTGGACGTCGGTTTCGTCACCGGACCAATTAGCAGAGTTGGATTTGAGCAGGAACCTATTCAGTCTGAACGACTGGTCTGCGTCGTTTATGAAAGCCACCGGCTAGCTGGAAAGGACAGTATTCATCTAGAAGAGTTGACAAACGAAAACTTCGTACATGGTCCTGCGAAAGACTGGCAACATTTCTATTCATGCCTGATCCCGTTATGCAGGGGTTCTGGTTTCGTCCCCAACATCGTCCAAGAGGCCTACAACTCTGCGGGCATACTCGGTCTGGTTGCTTGCGGGATGGGGGTCACAGTGCTGACCGAAAGCGCCAGCAATTCTTTAACTGACGGTCTGGTATCTCTACCTCTGGAGGGAGTAACTGAGCGACTGCACACCATAGCGCTGTGGAAATCTGTTTCAACGGTCGGTACAAAGTCGCTTTTTGTCGACTTTCTACGTCGAAATTCCGAGGAAAAGAACCTACAAGTCGGTTGATGCCACGGTTTGATGTTGCGATCCCTTTCTTGGAATTAAAGGAAGCAAAATGGGTCAAGTATGTCAGAGCTGCTTCCGGATATGTTGCACAAATCGTGTGAGTGATTCACTGTTTGAATCCAGCGTAATAGCTGTCAGACATGAGCAGTTGGACCCCCACGAAGTCCAAGACGACCTACAGGTCGTCTTGTAATGACAGCTTGAAGTAGCGTGGATCGCTTTCGATCTGGTTCGATCCTGATATGGAATGGGTGCCATCGCCGCGTGACAAACGCGGTCGTCAGCAACAGTTCAGCGATGCGGCCGTTCAGACGTGTCTAACGCTGAAGATCCTGTTTGGCCTTCCGCCGCGGCAGAGTAAACCAGTGAAGGCGCCACTGGTTCGAGCCCACCTGGCGAATGGGTTCGTCGAAAGCCTGCAGCGGCTTGTTGGAGTGGATTGGGCAGTGCCAAAATTCAGTACGCTGTGTCGCCCCCAGAGGACGCTGAATGTAAGCCTGACATATCGCGGCGTTTTGGCCGAATGCGTCGCGCTCCAACATATCAGGCGCTTTCTCCGGGGATCTGCGCACGACGTCTTCCAGCTCTGGCTGCGGCGGGGGGCTGAGTGTAGAATGGAATGGCAGCTCGCATGATGGCTTGAACGAGTTTTCTATCGAGTTGAGCCGCGAGATCATCGGTGGCGTCTCGCGCAGCAGCATAGGACTGCAAATCGAAAGCGCGTTCTAGGTGAGTAACGAAACCAGACATTCGGACTAAGTGCAGAATCCGACGCTATGGGCTCTCCATCCCCTTTTGCAGCTTGATCTAAGAACGGCTGTTCTGGGAGGGAAAGAGGTGGTTGCTGCATTGAACATCAACTTGAAGGTCGCAGGACTATCCAGTCGTTCGCAGACCGCAGGAAAAAATGGTACCATTGGCCATGTTTGATTTGCATGACGCGACCAAGATCGAATTGAACGGCATGATGGGACCCTGCACTGTTTCAGCCGATATTTCCCAAATGATGTTGTGTTGGCGTGAGGCTGACTTGTTCTGCCAGCAGCGGGCGGTTGTTTTTTTTGTGTCGGCGGACCAGCTCTTTCGCCAGCCGTCCAGGCTCAGCGAAGCAGCGCGCAGGCGCATAGGTGAAGTTCTCAGCCAGGAGCTCGGGAAATAGAGCTTGAATTTCACCAACGCATTCGGACGGGATCGTCTTGATAGCTTGAGGCCCAAGATACAAGCTTTCGGTGGGAGCACCATTGCTGAATATAACTTCGTGTTGGTCGAACAGCAGGTGATAGTATTCTGCCTGGCCAGTGGAACGAGCAATGTTGATTCCCGGTAGCGATACCAGTTTGATCGCAGGGACCAATATCTCAGCCTGATCAAAGATGCTCTTAGCGATTTTCGAAGTGACAAGAACGCGGTGCTGCGGAGAGACCTTCAGCGGCCTTTCTGGTAATCCGTTGCCCAAAGCTCCCGTAGCAATTCTGACCGGGTAGAGGTTTTGGGCGGCCTCAAGTTCCTCTGCCTCCACCGTGCGATGCCCAATCCATCTGATCGGAAGAAACTCGCTGTCAAGGGTCCGCACACGATCACCGATTGCAAGGTGCTCGACGGGAACCTCGCCCATGTCTGTCTCAATGAGCGTGCCATCGCAAAAGCAAGCCACGTAGTCGTCATACTGGTTGCCTTGCTGATACGACGTTCGCTCAAAATTGAACGTGTAGGTAGTTCCCGGCACCAATTCGATCGAGGACGCGAGACCTTGGACAGCCCCCTGCTGAAATCCATTTCCACCGATGTGAACACCGGTCACTTGGTGACCGGTGGTCGTATTGATCAGATCATATGATCCAAAAATGCCGGTGCCTGCATTGTAGGTAGTGCCGTCAATTGTGACCGTGCTCGTCAAATCCTGAGACGCATCAATCTCATTAAAGACTCCGTCATTGTCGGTTATTTCCACAACCGTGGGCGTAGCGCCTGGAGCCAGGGTTAGATTAAACGGTGGAGTGCCCTGCGCTGCGGCGCTTTGCTCATTCGGAAGTCCACCGATGAAATCGGTAGGGCTGTAAATATACAGGAACGGCATCTTTCCCCCTGACAAAGGCACAATAATTGCATTTGCCAATTATAATAAGAAATTCTCTAGGATTGCACGCAAGAATGGATTTGTGCGGAGGAACCCCCGCCTTACACTAGATTTTCAAGAATCGGCTGCCAGGAAACCATCGGGCCCGGGTCGATGACCGTTTGGGACGGCCCGCACGAAACATAACGATTGTCACTTGGCACTTCATTGTAAGAATGCCGGTGTTTCGACCCAAATTAGCAGTTTGAAATGAGACTCGTTGATCAGAAAGACACATTAATACAATGCCTTAAGTCTTCTCAGGGAGAGCGGGCATTCTCAAATTAACTGCCAAAATCCAACCGTCGTTATCAAATTAAGTGCTAATTCTCATATCTAAGTGCAACGCTAAGTTATTGAAATTGCGTAGAACGAATTATCAGCTTTAAGTGCTAAGTGACAACAGAAATGGACCTACGAACAAGCATGAGGGATACAGTTGCTAGAAGCGCCGCAAACTTGTCCGAATAAGTGGCCCCACACCAAGGGAACTTGGGGCGCAGGTCAACAGAGCGCCATCAATTGACCCCTAAAAGGCCTTCGTTGTTCCCTTTTTTTGGACGAGCCGAATGTTATCGGCTCGTTAAATACGAGATGGTACTTTGAAATAGGTTTCAGGGAAAACCTCTCGGTCAGTGTTAGATGGTAGAAAGATGAAACAGTACAAAACCCGATCTCTTAATCTTCTCCGACATCGATTTGGTGGCAAGCAAAGAATTGGCTACAATTTGGTACTTTGCGATCAGTATATCCGACTAGCAGCGAGTGCCATCACTGGTGTACTTTTGTTGTCTTGGATGCCCTCGCCAGCTAATGCGGCTTGCCTGCTCAATGGTACCACTTCTTCCAATACTGGAACCATTGGAAGTGATGTTTTTCAGTGTGATGATGCGAACGACCCCTTGGGCGAGGCAGTAAGCGGTCTGGCTGGCGATGATACATTCAGCTTGCTTTCTGGCTCTGCGGGCAGCGTAGATGCGGGCTCTGGGTCTGACACGATCACCCTCGACGGTGCGACTGTGACGGGCAACCTTGGCGGTGGGCTGGGAGAAGATCTGATAACCGTGACTTCCGGTTCGGTGGACGGCTTYGTCCTCCTGGGCCGCGTCAATGGGACGTCTACCGATGACGATACGTTGGTTATGTCGGGTGGTATGATTGCCGTAGATGTGCGTGGCGACAATGGCAATGACACGATCACGCTGACAGGTGGCAATATAGGGCGCAACGTAGATGCCAGGTCGGGGACTAACACGATCACACTGGATGGCACATCGGTCGCTGCATCGATCTCCGCTGGTGGTGGCGATGATACATTCAGCCTGCTTTCTGGCTCTGCGGGCAGCGTAGATGCGGGCTCTGGGTCTGACACGATCACCCTCGACGGTGCGACTGTGACGGGCGATCTCTTAGGAGGAATAGGGCAAGATCTCATCACTGCAAACTCGGGTTCGGTTGGCGGCAGCGTCATTCTGGGGCGCAACAACGGCACCTCGACCGAAGCCGATACTTTCCTGATGACAGGCGGCGCGATCTCTACCGATGTGCGAGGTGATCTGGGCGATGACACTATCACGCTGAACGGTGGCACCGTGGGGCGAGACGTCAATGCTAACTCAGGTAATGATACAATCGTACTTGATGGCGGGACAATCGGAGGTGAGGTGATTGGTGGCGATGGCGAGGATGACTTCACTTGGACTTCGGGCACGATGGCAGGATTTGATGGCGGCGACGGGTCGGACCTAGCCAGAGTGACGGCTACCGAGTATGACGGCAGCCAGATGCTCGACGGCGGTGACGATGCTTCCCTGACCGACGGCTACATCGACAGTCTGGCCCTTGATGGTGTATCGGTAACCACCAGTTCCGCCCTTGTCCGTAACTGGGAATCGATACAGGTCCTTGACGGCACCGTCGATTTCGGGCCAAACCTGACAGTCGGCAGTGGTCGGGACCTGGGTCTGATTGCCGGCGTCGGTGGCATTATCAGCAGTTCGGGGAATTTTAGCCTGACCGGCGATCTGGTTACGCTTGACGGCGGGATTTATCAGAGCATTCCTGGTAACGCCTCGATGCTCTCGGTTTCCGGTAACATCCGCAACTCCGGGGAGATAAATGTCCAGGATGGAGCAGCAGGCGATTCCATCACCACGGGCGGCAGTTATTCTGGCGCTGGCGCCTTGCTGCTTGACGTCGATTTTGCTGGCGATACGGCCGATACCCTGACGATCGCGGGCGATGTCATAGTGGGTGGGACCACGGTTGTTGTTGCTGATGTCTCAACCGGTACGGCCAGCGGCAATGACATCTTACTTGTCGATGTGATGGGTGCGACCGGTGCCGGCGATTTCCAGCTGGATGGCGGTACGGTAAGGGTCGGAAGTCTGCCTTATTTGCTGGAGCTTGTCGACTCTCAGTGGTTCTTGCTGCTTGACTTCCTGCCCTCAAGCCTCGTCAGCGAAGCCTACCCCAAAGGCCTGGATACGCTCAACAAGCTTGTTGGTCACAGCCAGCGCGTTCGTAACAGGGCTTGGCTAGCCGGAGGCGATCCATTTTGCGGTAGCCACGAAGTGCAGCCAACCGATCGGTATGGTAATGCGTGGCCCTGCAGCGAGGTTGGTGTGTGGATGAAGCTTTCCGGCTCTCTGTCCGGCTTTGATCCTAAGTTCTCTACGATCGAAGCTGATCTAGGTACTTCAATCGATTATGACATCTCCACAATGAAGTATGAGTTCGGTGTAGATACCACGCTTGCCGATGACGACAACGGTCGGCTTGTAGGTGGAATGTGGGTTTATTTCGGCTCTGCGTCCCTGTCGGGTGCAGCGTCAGACGAAAATGGCAAATTGAATACCGACGGTTTTGGTGTGGGAGCGAGCCTGACTTGGTACGACGAGTCGAGCTTCTATGTCGACGCGCAGCTTCAGTACTCAAAGTTCGAGAGCGATCTATCTACCAGCGGTTCATTCGCAGTGTCCGACAATCGGGGTTCGGGCCTTGCCGCATCAATCGAGGTTGGCAAGACCTATGCGTTGAGCCCCGCCCTGTCGATTACGCCCGAAGCACAGGTAATGTACTATGATCTGAATTTCGATAGCTACGTCGGAGAGACTGGTGACGATGTCTACCTAGAAGATGGCACAACTACCGAGATCCGGCTTGGCGGCACCTTCAATTATCGGGATTCCAACGCCCATAATGGAAACGATCGGCTGTATGTATCAGGCAACGTGTTTCACTATCTGGATGATATGACCGTCGTGAATTCCGCCGGTACGCGTCTGGTTAACAAGCAGAGACCCTGGCGCGGTGAAATCGGTCTTGGCGCCTCACACGAGTGGACCGGTGTGGGCAACGCGCGGATGGCGATCTTTGCCGATGTGACGGCCGGAACTGATTTCGGAACTAGTTTGAGTTCAGGAAGAACACTGAAGGGCAGCATCGGATTCAAGATGGAATTTTAATGCCCATGTCTTGGTCTAGACCCTCCAACTTCCAGTCGGATCCGCTTCAGCGCGAAAGGGCCGGATCATGATTCTATCCTCTCAAAATGCGCCGCAGAGCAGCAGGTTCGCACGTGTAGTTAGAGGGTGGGTTTCGTCGATTATCATGGGGTCCGTTCCGGTAAGGGGCAGAATCGTACGTGAGTGAAACCAGCCGTTCGTTGACGACGCGGCGAAATCTGACTGTGAGCCCAGACTGACCGATGCTGCAGTGTGCATGAACGGCCGCTATTGCAGTGCAGTCAGGTTTCACGAAAACTCTGGCACCTGTGTTCACTATTTACAATGCGCCGGGTCAGATTTCTATTGGCCTGGGGGCTTGGCGCGGCAGTGTTCGCGCAAGGTCTCGGTCCGTGCGGATCGAGTCGAGGAACAATGATATCCGCTGCGCTGCATCTTCTGCGCCGGTTGCATCGGGCAAGTCGGCGGCGCGCATTTTAATGCCTTCGGCAACGCGGTCATCGAGCATCGATACGACCTTGGATCTGAGGCGAGACGCGTCCCGCAAGGGCACAGCATAGGCGAGGCCAGAACTTTCCGCCGATGCAGCCCGCAACGCCTGATCATCCATTTCCGGCGCCTCATTGGGCACATAGATTGTTGGTAGGCCACCCAACGTACATTCATGAAACCCGTTATACCCTGCGGTCGTGATCATCAGATCAAAGGCCGCGCTGAGCGGGAAAACAGGGTATCGTTGACGTTGTTCAAAGGGTGAATCGTCACGTGCAACTGACATCGGGTTCACAAATTCGAGAATCCGAATCCTTCTGTTCGTGAGTTCTTTTGGCAAGGCTGCAATTTCATCCCGAACAGGTTGCATGTCTGTATTCGCCTCAGCGCCCAGTTGGACCGCAATGCACCAATCGTCATCTTCAAGGCCCAATTCGGCCCGCGCCACCTCTCTGGGCAGTCGTTCGTGCGGTGGGATCAAAAGCACCGGACCGATCGCTTCGACTTTACGGCGATGTGCGGTGGCGCCGATGTCATCGTGTTGGGCGAACTCCCACGGCTCCAAGATCATATCGAAGAGGGCTTCGGTTTCGTCGTTCAATTCGGATTGCGGCTGCCACAGCCCTCGTCTTATCCAGACCTTGGCGATGTCTGGACGCGCAGACAGAAGGTGGCGCACGCTTGGAAAGGCATCATTCCCGTCGAACACCACCATTCCTGCACCTGAGGCATTGATCGCGCCTTCAAGTTCCAATTCAAAAGCAGCGTTCCAGCTTTCGCTGGTTACCTCGCCGCGACCGTGAGACTGGATGTAGTCCGCGGACATGCCGTGTTCCCAAAGAAGCGGAGTTGCAGGGGACAGGGTTAGAAAAATTGGCTGAATGTGGGGAGGAAGCGCTTTCGCAATCGCAAGCAGTCGTGTGATGTGACCCAGACCGACCCCATTGCCCGCGACCAAAAGGATTTTTTGCGTTTCTCGTGGCGGCACTGTCAGCGCGGCAGATCGGGGTTTTGGTGATGCGGGCAAGTCCAAAGCCTTCGTCACCGCGGCCAGGCGGTCAGGATGTGTTTCAAGCCCGTGGTACGCCACGATCCTTGCGCGGGCCGCCCGTGCCTGACGTTTGTATTCATCGGGCCGCGCCATGAAGAATTTGATAACGTCTGAAACCTCGTCGGGCTTACAATAGACGGCTCCATCACCAAATGTCGGACGAAAATGTTCTGGTAAAAGCGTGACCAAGCCAGTTGCCATGGCTTCGGCAATGGCAATTCCAAAGGCTTCGACCCAATTATGGCTGTGAAAGAAAACGAAAAAATCAAGTGATCGAAGGAACTGTGAAACGCCTTGATCTGTGAAGGGCTTGACCGACCAACCGTTTGGCCCGCCGATAGATTGATCGATCGGCACGCCGCCTAAAACCCGCACTGAGCAGACATCATTGACGGGATAGGCTGCGCGCACCTCCTCTGCGGTGTCTGGCCACTTCAATGGATCATTTCGGGAATGGCGGCCAAGCACCGCATGACTGGAGGGCGGCGGGCGATCCCGCAAAGGCCATTCGCTAACATCAATGAGGTTGGGTAGATCGACCGGGAGGATCGATCCGCTTGGATGATCAACCGGCCCCAGCTGATTGCGAACAGCCGGACCAATCGGGGCGAGCGAGACAGGCGCACCAAAGGTGCGCCGCAGCGATGTGATCAAGCGATTACAGTCGTATTGTGCAACGCCGGCACCGTCAAAAAGCGGATGATGTAGGACCATTACCACATGTTTAGCCCGCAGCCTGACAGGGCGATCGGGGAGGCGCTCGAACACCATTGGGTGATGGGCAAACAGCAAGTCGGTTTCGACGACGTCGCTGGCGATAAGAACAGGAATGTCGAGGCTGATCATGGTGTCCAGAAGGCGCGGTTCCATCCCCGTGACCGTATTGGAACGCGGCCCGAGGTAAGGCAGGAACGCACTACGCAAACCGGCAGCAACACCAGCGGCAATTTCTGTCCGGAGTGCCGAAGATGTTCCCCCAAGATAGCGGGGATCACCGGCGTGAACGATATCAAAATGCGCCATTAAGCGGATGCTTTGAAACGGTTAGTAGGCTGCGACTCTAGGCCGCTCGGAGCCTCGCGCAGGCGAAGCGTAGCCGAGTTCCGCGACAGCACTCGGCCCCAAGGCACTTTCAAGAGCGCCGATGGCTTGGCCCGCATAAAAGCCGTTTGGAAACTCCGTCAGATACGCCCGATAGGCTGCAACCGTTCCGGTTGAGCGCGCATTATCCCATGCTTGTTGTTCTTGCGGGGTCGCGGCGCAAGCGGCAAGAAATGCGGCAAATCCCATGACGAAGAATTTTTTCATCGCTCAATCAATCCTAACCTTAAAGTGAAAATGTTAGACCTCGAATGGCGCAAATGCACGGAAAAAATATCCTGCATCATAGAGGGATCGCTTCACGTGCTCGGGGTATTCAAACCGATCAAAGACATTTTGCGTCCGATCCTGCCGGTTTAGATCAGTTTGGATGTCGCTTATCGGCACTGTTTTAAGGCCGCGGTCTTGCAGGTGTCTGGCGAGGTTATTTCTTATCTGTACTGGCGATAGTTGCGAGAACGCCTCGTACTCCAACACCAGTGGGCTTTGATTTTGTTGGGCAAAGGCGATGCCAAGCGCCCGATACCAATCGGCATGTATCCGGTACCATGATTGGAAATGGGAGATTTCAAAGGGCACCCTGAGTCCGGTTGTGTCAGCCCCTTTCCAAACCTGCATTTTGCGCGCTTGCAAAAGGGACGCGTAGGCCGCAAGGGGTTGGCGCCGAAGGATGATCGGAACAAGGTCAGGATCACTCACGAGCGCCTCCAAGTCGTCATCGTGCTGAAAATGCCCTGGAAAAACTTTCAAAGAGAGTGCGGTTCTTGCGTTTTGAGCGGCCACTTCCGTGAGCTGAGAGAGCATCGCTGCTGGCTGGGATCGCGCAAAATCTATCAACCTTGGATCGCGTTCACCCGCAAAATTGATGCCGCTTCGGACACTCAGGTGTTTGAGTCCGGCGGAGGCATAGTGTTCTAGCCCAAAAGCGCCTTCTTCGTTGAAAAGCTCGGCAAAGACAAAAAACTCACGGAAAGACCGGATGATTTCGAACAAGTAATTCGTGCCACTCCGAGCGCTGCCAAACACAACGACTTTCTTGACGGCGGCTGCAGTGTTGATCGCAGATTTAGGTTTTTGTGCACGAAATGGTGCAAGATTGCCCAGATCGACAAAAGGGTCCGCAAAGCATGGGCGATCCAACATTTCTCGAAGTTGAGCGTGGTTGGGATGATCGCGGCGCGTGACCTCGAGGGTGCGGAATTCCGTCGGCTGATAGGTGCCCCAGTTGCGCAGTTGCAGGAAGTGCACGCCATCTGCCCGAACATTGCGCGCAAGCGCGACAAAATCCTCCATCTCTTCAAAATTGTCATTTTGAACCACGAAATCCAGACGAAACTCTGCAAATGCGTCTCGCGCCCGGAGTTCTCCAAGCATTTTCAGGTTTTCGATGAGGCGCTTGAAATCGCCGTCTCGCCGCAGTTTTGCGTAGGTTTCTTCTTCGGCCGCATCGATCGAAACCCAAACCGAACGGACGTGCCCCGACAGCCCAAGATCGTCCCAGGCTCGTTGATCGAACAAGACACCGTTGGTTTGCAGTTGCAAGCGCGCGCTGTCGGCTGTTTGTGCAGTGATCTTTTTCAGGACATTGCGAAAATGGCGGCTGCCGAATGGGTCACCACTTCCGGTCACTTTGATTTCCGATGCGTCCTGCAAAACGGTCGAAACATGCTGATCAAAGAATTTGTCTAGGGCCGCGGTTTTTTCGCGATCTGCCAAGATAAGTGAGGAACGACACGACGGGCAGCTCAGATTGCACGACTCGTCATATGACAACAGGACACGGCGTGGATTGGGAAGGGGTTGGCCCTTTTCAATCTTGCGGCGCAGATCATCCGCTTTGGCATCATCGCGGGGCGGAAGCTCACGCCCGGCTATCCGAGGGCAACTGACGCGACTGCAATACCCGAAATCCCCATCCAGAATAGAGCGCCGAATTTCCGTTGCGCGCGCGCTTTGCCAACTGTTTTGATCGTCGCTGGCGTTGCCAAGTGCCGCGGGCATCCAAGCCGCGCAGCAGGTAAAGACGTCTTTCGACCCGATGATCTCTGCTGTCGTAAATGGATTGGAGCAAAACCTGCCTTCGAGCCATTCATCAACCTCCAGACGCAATGTCTGGCTTTGCTCTTGCGCGGCCAAGGTAATGCGTTGTGCAAATGTCTCATGTTGATCGGCGGCGGATGCCTTACTCGCGAGGACCTCGGCAGAAACGAACTGCTGTTGGCGCAACGCCAGAAGCGCTGCAACCACCAAACCAAAGCCGTTCAAACCATTTGATGCCATTGCCCGATCAATAAGTATGTCCTGCTGATCTGCGAGGACACTGCCCTTGGCGCGAATGTTCAGTGTGATCCAATTGTGCGCGAAACGTTCGGCGAGGCCAATTTGCAAGTCTTCAGTGCGTCCACGCATGGCCCGAAAATAGGCAGGAAACGCCGCAGCTGTGGCCCTGCGAAAATGCTCGAACGGATCTGGATCTGATACCCAACCCGTGCGGGCTGTTGGATTTTCCGTGACCGTCCCTTCGCCGTGGTACACGATTTTGTTCACGGTAGCCCCCAGATGACACGATACAAAATGATAGTGCGTAGTTCGGTGTATTCTTCTTTGATGAAAAGGATGGCATAGTCACACAATGCAATCAAATCAGGTTTGAAACGTGGGCCAACAAGATACTGATCCAATGCAACAGAGCGCCGGACCGTCTGTATTACTGGTCCCACGCGACGGGGCACCGAGCCCCAAAAACGGTCGCGTCGCAATTACAACTCTTGGACTTCCTTGGGCCGAGGCCCAGCGGGCTTTGGATGCGATAACCGGCAGCAAGCAATTTCAAAAAAGAGAGCTCATTCTGGTCATGACAGATGCTCAGCCCTCATGGATCGTTTCATCGTCCCATCGCGTAGAGCTTCTCCCGACGCGTAAAACACTAGGGTCACTCAGTTCAACCGAGCGGCAGCACTGGATTGAAAGCCGTTGGTCAATTCTCAGGGCCAAATGGGATGTCCAGTCTGAAGTCGCGTTGGGTCAGTCGTTTCATGAGTTTTCCAGATCACAATAGAGTGGGCCGTCGGTTGCCAAAGATGGTTCGTGTTAGCGTACCAAGCCCATTGCAAATATCAAAGCAGCACAACCCAGCGATTGTTCTATTGAGGCTTGAACAAGGCGGTGATCTCGTTTGATGTTCAACGGTCCTTTCAAATTTGAAAGTCGAGACATTTAGGTCGTTCTCGAAATAGCAGCCGTTGGTGCACCCGCAGCGGAATCACGCTTTGTCCGCGACTTGATCCTTGTCGCCCGGATCTTTGCTGCGAAGTGAACGAATGGCTGGTTTTCTTGCCGCCGTGCAGCGGCAAGATCCGAGCAGTCGCCGCAATTTTCGTGCTGCGGGCGCACGCAGCAAGGAAAACGAATTCACAGGTTGGGCTCACTACCGCCATCGGTGCCAATGCAGCATCTAGCCGGCAGGCCCATTTCGCTTGAGCGGGGACGGCCCATACCGGTCACTCGCCTCTACCTCACGATGCTGCGGTCGCAGCCCGCTTAGCTGCCATTCGTCGCGACTGCAAAATCGAGCTGTCGGCGAACCGGGAGTCTGCGGACATTCCGGTCCTTCGCTGCACCTGCTCCAATGGCTGCTTTCTTCAACCTTTCATTGACTAACGACAAAGAAGAAGCGGTTGAACCAACGAGCGCATCGCGTTCACAACACGATCACTGGCCTTGCGATCATGAGCCATAGTAATGCAACGATGGCCAAGAACGCTGGGATGCCACACGCAAACCAAATGCGATAGAGCCGCATGTAGCGTGACGTAAGTGGTACGTTGGATTGCACAGACGCGCGGGCTTCATCCCGCATCTTTGCTTGGATCGACACAACTGGTAGCCAGAAAAGCCCAATGAAAACGTAAAGCGCGAGCGAGACGGCGATCCAGCCTTCTAAAATGGGCCATCCAAGATTGAGCGCTAAAATAATGCCCGTGACAGGCTGCGCGATGGCGGCCGTTGCTGTGAACAACATATCAGCGATGACCACTATTGCGGCAGTATGTGCAATACTGACGGGGTCCTTGGTGCGATGGGCCATGACCATAAAGAACGCGATCCCAGCACCAGTTCCAATCAAGACGCACGCGCCAAGAACATGAAACAAACGGACAACGTCAATCCAGTCGATCATCGTGTCTCCAACGCAATACGTGCGACCAAGGCCAAAGCAATACTTGGTAAGACCTTGACCATCGGGCCAAGGGGATCAAGCCAAAGGTCGGGGACAAATAGCGTGGATGCCGCCAAATAGAAAAGACTGACGCCAATTGCGGACCAGCACGCCATTTTCGCATAAGGACGATAGGCCAATCCAAAAGCTATCGCGATATCGACAACAGCCCAGAATAGCACGCTGGCGACTGCTAGCGCACGCGGCCAACCGACATCTTCCAGTACAATTGCTGCCTCGTTCACGCTGATGAAACCAATGAGGCCAGACAAAAACCAAAACGCAACAAGCGTGGCGATGATTATTGGCGTCAGCAAAGCCATACGCGCGAACATGCGATCCTCGGCTCGCGCTGGCATACTCGCCAATGTCTGCGACATTGATTTGACCGGAAGTAGTCCAAACTCCGATAGGTCTGTTGGACCGCCGGTAACACCATCGGCAAGCACTTTCACAGCGGTGCTTCGCAGTGGCGACCGCCACCCCAGTTTGCCCAAGCCATCAGCAACTCTTGACGTTACTCGTATCATTAATTCCGGAATGAACACCTCTCGTCTGGCGGGCGCAAAGCCCAACCATTGGCGCATAGACGCCACGACCTCGCGCAAGGATTGTGTTTCCTTTTCGACCAAATCCCCAACAAAACTATTGGGAATATTGCCTGCGAGCGCGGCGCTCACGGCTTCGGCAACATCATCTAGCGCAACAGTCTGAACTTTGGCCTCTGCCACTCCGATGGGCTGTATCAGGGGAAATGCAGCCAGCATGCGCAACATGGTCGTGCCACCGTAGCTATGCCTTGCTATGACAAGCCCGGGCCGAAAAATTTGGTGGCTTACCCCTGCGCTCTGAATAGCGGCGTCGCCACGTGCCTTTGACGCCAGAAACGGCGTCGTCGCATCCAAATGGGCACCTGCCGCCGAAATCTGAACGAGTTTCACATTCGCCGATGCGCTAGCTTGGGCCAAAGCAGCCACGGCATAATGATGGACGACTTCAAGGTCATCCCCCGGTCCGTCCTGCAGAGCACCTGAACAATTCACCACGGCATCGACGCCTTTTAGAAAAGGCTGCCATGCGGTTACGTCGGTCAAAGTATGAAGGTCAGCGTATTGCCAATTGATGGCTGGAAGTACACGTTTTCCGGTGTCGATGTCGCGACCAAGTCCAATGATCGTATGTCCGTCTCGTTGTAAACGCTGCGCAACCCCGCACCCAATGAGACCATACGCGCCAACGACTAGGATCGTCATCTCTGATGGGTTTTTGGAAGTGGGATCGCTCATAAATAATCTCGACTAGACAATAGAGGTCGCGACCACTGAGACGCGGATTCTTGTTTCTTCATGAATACACGCTGTTGCTGGTTTATGAAACGCATCTGATACCTGTTGCGGACATTGGCCGCACAGCAAAAAATCAGCAGAAAGGGCTCGCAGCCCGATTTCGCGGCGCGGTGCCTCAACACCGGCTGTTGAAGCGGGGATGTCGGCACATCCGCAAAAACAGCGAACTTTCAGTTGCGTAGCCCGCTTGGCGGACGGCTGCTTCGAAACTGCCTTCGTCGTCAGTGTTGCTGCACCAGCATCAGGCGGCTTGGAGCCCATTTCGACGAATGCCGCGCTCGGCACGAAGGGCTGCGATGTTAGTATCCCCTGCCGTTCGCACATCCAGGGCTTGGTGCAGCAATTCTTGGTGCGTTCGCCCACCGACAGGTTTGGCGTGTCGGCACCGGTTTGGCGCCCTAAGGTATTCGGGCCATTCCAGTTTTGACGCGACGCAGTGGGATTGAAGACTCAATCGATGCCACCCCGTTCAACTTGGTTAGCTTGCCAACCAGAAACTGTTCGAATTCTTGCAGGCCAGTCGTTGCAATTCTAAGCAGATAGTCACGGTTTCCAGTCATCAACCAGCACTCGACGACCTCGGGAAAGTCAGTGATGGCCGCTTCGAAATGAGCCAAGGCCTCATCGATCTGCTTGTCGAGCTGGACCGAGACGAAGACCGATACATCAAATCCCAATGCAGCCTCGTCGATGTTCGCGCTGTAGCCGGTTATGACGCCAGAGTCTTCCAGAATGCGGATCCTGCGCGAAACGGGGGTCGGACTTAGCCCGACCTGCGCGCTCAGATCGTTGATTGAGATTCTGCCATCATTCTGAATCGCACGCAGTATTTTGACATCAAAATCGTCATTCTTAGTGGTATTGGCCATGTGGTGCCGCTTTTATTAATGTTTTCACTAATTTTATACCCAGTATTAGCGTAAATCGCAGGGACGCGCTACAGTGAACAATTATATGGTTTGCGCATGACCGATTGACCCTAGGAACGAGCTACAAGCCCGTTCGGTCATACCAATTATCCAGGCGGGAACATGACCAAAAACCATCTCAAAACCATCGAACAACGTCTATTGTGGCTGTCTCATTGGATGATCCACAATGCCAACCATATTCGCCCAAATGCCGATGGGATCAAGATTGGCGGCCATCAGGCATCGTCGGCCTCAATGGTCTCGATATTGACGGCACTTTATTTCACCGCTCTGCGGCCTGAGGATCGGGTTGCGGTGAAACCACATGCCTCGCCGATCTTTCATGCAATCCAGTATCTGGTGGGCAACCAGACTCGCCTGAAGATGGAAAACTTCCGCGGCTTTGGGGGAGTGCAGTCCTATCCGTCACGCACCAAGGACACCGATGATGTGGATTTTTCTACCGGCTCTGTCGGGTTGGGTGTCGCGATCACCTCTTTTGCCTCAATCGTCCAGGACTACATTCACGCCAAAAATTGGAAGGCAGACCACGATCTCGGCCGGATGATTGCGCTCGTCGGAGATGCGGAACTCGACGAAGGCAACATCTACGAGGCGTTACAGGAAGGCTGGAAGAACGATCTGCGCAATTGCTGGTGGATCATTGATTACAACCGTCAGTCTTTGGATGGGGTTGTACGAGAGGGTCTGTTCAAACGCGTGGAGAAGATCTTCGACGCTTTCGGCTGGGATGTCGTGCGCGTGAAATACGGAGCGCTGCAACGTGCTGCCTTTGCTGAAAATGGCGGTGAAAAGCTCAGAGAGTGGATCGATAACTGTCCCAACCAGCTATACTCAGCGCTGACCTTCATGGGTGGGGCTGTCTGGCGTGAGCGATTAATGGAGGCACTGGGTGATCAGGGCGATGTCACCACATTGCTGAAGGCGCGCAATGATGAGGAATTGGCCGCGTTAATGGAGAACCTGGGCGGCAATTGCGTGCAGACTATGGCCGACGCTTTTGAGGCAATTGATCACGACCGACCTGTCTGTTTCCTCGCCTACACAATCAAAGGCTGGGGAACGCCGATCGCCGGGCACAAGGACAATCATGGCGGGCTGATGAATAAGGCGCAAATGGCGACCTGGCAAAAACACATGGGGGTGCCAGAGGGTGCTGAATGGGAAAAATTTGCAACTGTTGACGACGCGTCCGAACTCCAATCTTTTCTCGATCAGGCACCGTTCTTTGCCAAAGGACGGCGGCGTTTCAGCGATGTCATTATCGACGTTCCGCAGATTGAAATCAGTACGGATCGAGAGACTTCCACGCAAATGGGATTTGGCAAGATCTTGGACGAGTTGTCCAAGGGCACCAGCATGCTGGCCGAACGCATCGTAACAACATCGCCTGACGTTACGGGCACGACAAATCTTGGGCCGTGGGTGAACCGGCGCAAGCTGTTTGCCCGCGCCCACCAGGACGATACGTTCAAACGCGAAAACATCCCTTCGACCGCGAAATGGGAGTTCGCACCGGAAGGCCAGCACATAGAGCTGGGCATCGCAGAGATGAACCTGTTCTTGTTACTGGGCGCGGCGGGCCTGTCGCATTCTTTGTTTGGTAAACGGCTGATCCCGATTGGAACGGTATACGACCCTTTTGTGGCCCGTGGCCTCGATGCGCTGAACTACGCCTGTTACCAAGATGCGCGGTTCATGATTGTTGGCACGCCTTCGGGCGTGACACTGGCACCTGAAGGCGGCGCGCATCAATCCGTCGGTTCACCACTGATTGGCATGTCGCAGGACGGACTGGCGGCGTTTGAGCCGGCCTTTGTCGATGAACTGGCAGTGATCATGCAATGGGCATTTGCCTATCTGCAAAAAGACGGTGAGGGCGATCCAGATGAGCGCACCTGGCTTCGCGATGAAACGGGTGGGTCGGTCTATCTGCGACTCAGTACAAATCCGCTTGAACAACCGGGAAAGCGCGTTGACGAAGACTTTCGACAAGGCGCGATTGATGGTGCGTACTGGTTGCGCAAACCGGGCCCGAATTGTGAGGTAGTGATTGCCTATCAAGGTGTGGTCGCGCCCGAAGCGATAAAGGCCGCTGGCGTGATCGCCGATGGCCGACGCGATGTAGGTGTTATGGCAGTCACATCTGCTGATCGGCTAAACGCTGGCTGGACGGCGGCGCAAAGAGCGCGGTCTCGCGGAAATATAGCGGCCGAAGCACATGTAGAAACGCTACTGAAAGATCTGCCACCGCATTGCCGGATGATCACAGTAATCGACGGGCATCCGGCGACGCTGTCCTGGCTGGGGTCGGTTCATGGGCACCAGACCATCCCTCTTGGTGTGGAACACTTTGGACAAACGGGTACTATCGGTGATCTTTATCATCATTTTGGAATAGATGCGCATAGCATTGTAGAAAAGGTGAACGGATTGACCGTCGGGGTAACAGTCGGAGATTGAGCCGTTTGTCTTTGATGGACGGAAAAGGCGCAGAGGACGCCCGTTTTTTGAAGCACTCTTTTCAGAACAACGGTGTAATCTCTCCGATTGCTACACGGCCATAGGCCAGGAAATCCTCTGAAATGCCAAGTGGGTCCGATGACAACAACCGTTCGGGCATATGTGTTTGGCCAACGCATTCGTTCAATGCTCGTCTGCCGAAATTCAAACTCGGATCAATAGTGATCATGTCTTCTACGGTGCCCATATCCCGGATCATATCGACTGCCGCACGACCAACGCGTAACGCAAGGTGTCGGTCCGGCTCTGAGACACAAAATGACATCGCTCGACCAAGGTTTCCCGGCCGGAGACATCTCGTTTGCAGGCCCAATTCCTTCCAGATCAGCTGTGTCAGGTAGTTCCCGGTGCCCAGAGACAGCGAATACATCTTACGGCCAAGCCCATCGGTCGGTCCATTCTGATAGCTTTCTCCGATCAGGCCGCCACCCTTAGCATTCAACAGTTCGTTGGTCACAATGAAGACGCGTCCGACTTCGTTCTTTATCTCTTCTACACGCTGAAGAAGCTCTGTTTCGTCCACCGGGCGCTCCGGCAGCAAAACCATATGTGGCGCAGCCTCTCCGTCTTTCAAGAAAACCGATGCGGCGGCAAGCCAGCCTGAATCGCGGCCCATGGTTTCAAGGATGGTGACATCATCGAAAGTGTCCATCGCAAGAAAGTCCCGATCGTAGTCGCGCGTGGCCATTGCGATAAACCGTGCCGCACTGCCGTAGCCCGGTGCGATGTGGACATGCGGCAAGTCGTTGTCCACAGTTTTCGGCGCGCCGACGATCTTAAGTTTGTGCCCCTTGTCGGCGGCATAATTCGCGAGAACGTTGAGCGCTGCCATCGTCCCGTTGCCACCAATACCAATTAGCGAATCTGAACCCGACATGTGCATCAGGTTCAGGACATTCGATATATCCTGATCGGTCACTTTCTTTCGACTGGATCCCAAGAGTGCTCCTGGAGTTTGGGCCAATCGCTTTTGTGCGTCTGGGTTACCCAAGAGCTCGCTGAGATCCATGATTGGAGAATTTGTATCCCCTTCGAAACTGTGCTGCAGTCCAAGGAGCCTGTCGTATCTTCCGGTCGCCTGCTCAGCGATCCCGGCAAGCGTGGCGTTAATAACGGCAGTTGGGCCACCGCCCTGAAGAACAAACAGAGGTGATGTCACGTGGACTTATTCCGCCTTTATCAGGATTTTTGCGCATTCCTGATTGGTTTCGACGTCCAGGATAGAACGCTCCAAGTTCTCAAGGGGGCGCGGCTGAGTTGCAATTCGTCCGAAATCGATCGTCCCCTCATCATACAGTTTCTGCAACATATCCAGCGTCGCACGGAATTCATCACGCGGACAAACTCGGCATCCAATCAATGAAATCTCTTTGATAATGCCGCGCGTAATATTGTAGCGGGCATAGTTCTTGGCCGGAAAACCCAGCGTAACGATGTTTCCGCGAATGGCGGTCGCCTCTGAGGCAAAATCCAGTCCGGCGTCGACGCCAGAGGATTCAATCACAACATCGTAGCCGTCTCCTGCGCTAAGGGACCTAAACGTGCTTAGCGCATCGGTCGCCAGCGGATCAATTGCGGTTATTCCAATACTTTCGATTAACTCGCGGCGTTCCTTTAGGGGTTCGCTGATAGTGACGGACGCAGCCCCCAACTCACGCGCAATAATAGCGGAGTACAGCCCAATCGGACCGCCCCCGATGACACCGACATTCTGGCCCTTTTGGACCAATCCGCGTGCGCATGCGTGATAGCCGATCGAGAAGGGTTCAGCCAGAACAGCCACCGCATCTGGCAGAGAACCGGGGATTTTAAACAGCGTATCGGTGGGAACGTTAACGTATTCCGCAAAGCCACCATTTTGATTGACCCCGATGACAACCAGCTTTTCACAAACATGCGGCACACCGCGTTTGCAGGGTTGGCAGTCACCACAAAACCTCAAGGGTTGTACAACGACGCGGTCGCCGACGGACAGGCCGGGTGTTTGCTCTGCCAGTTCTGTAATGACGCCCATAAACTCGTGACCTGGAATAACAGGTGCGCGGGCAATCGGATTGTCACCATTGTAAATATGGACATCTGATCCACATATCCCCGCCACGGAAACCCGGAGCATGGCCTCGCCCGGTTGTACCTTCGGAGCAGGCACCTGAATGACTTCAAGTGACTTCCAGTCTTGCAAAACGGCAGCTTTCATCATTTCTCTCCTGGTCAGCTTGCCAGATCCTGAATGGCGCTTTCGTCAGTCTTGCCGGTGCTTTCGGTCAAGACAGGCGGCACCCACCGAACGGGCTCGTGAGTGATGGCGGCAATAATGAGGTCGCTTGTGTTGTCGACCTTGAGAGCCTTAAAATAGGCGAAGGCCGAGCGGTACACAGCATTGCGAACGGCGTCGTGACACTCCCGTGCCTGCCACCACTCCTTTTTGAAAGCACGGATCGGATACCGCCTAGCATGGTGCAAAAACTGAGCCTCGCTCCAGTCCGGCTTCCATTCGTCTGAGAACTTTTCCTTGGCCCAATGATCGGCGCTCTGAACCAGATGATCTGGAAGGTTGTCATAAACCGCGTTGAGAAATGCGGCTGCAAGATGGACCTCAATGCAGCCAGCACAGGGCAGTTTTGAGATCTTTTCCAGCGTCAACATCGACGCGCCATGCTGAACGCAGCCACCCAAGCCATGGGGTTCACGGCAGGTAGCGCTCAGATCTTCGATGAGGTCAAATTCAATTGGCATTTCTCCAAACGAGCCATCGGCAAGTACATTGCCGCCATGGCGCGTACCGGACTGGATTGAGAGTTTCGTCAAGCCAAGTTGGTTTTCGGGCGTGCAAGTCTCAAACCCAGTCAGATAGACGTTGACCTCTTCCACGGTCGAATTGCTTTCACCGACCTCACCGATTTCACCACCCAACGAAATGGTGACACCTTCGGGTTCTGCTTGCCGGGTGAAATTGGCGAACCGGCCACTGAGGGAATAATTAGGCTCTTGTTGAGCATCAATGTCGTTAGTGGACAGATCCACCAAGGTCGATGTGTCGATGTCGATGTTGTAGAAACCAGCACTGATTGCTTCGGCGATCAGGGCTTCAACTGCGACGATTTCGGTTTCGGAATTGTCAGCGAACCGTGAAGCAGAAACCTGAAAGTGATCGCCTTGAAGGAAGACCGGACCAGTATGTCCCTCGGCAATTGCTGCGCAAAGTATGACCGTTGCATATTCATGCGGGCGCTGGCCGGTAAAACCGATCTCGCCGCGCGACAATTCAAAGATAGCAGCCCCGACATCCAGCTCTTGCATGGCCTGAAATACACCGCGTGCCGACTCGAACGCGATGGCACGCATGTTCATCGCCGGAACCGTCAGCCCGGAGATCTCATTGCGTGCAAATTGACGATAGAGAGCATCGATTGACGCGGAATAGATGCCTGCCGCGCGAGCAATATCCCATGTTGCCTGATGTGCAGCGATCTGCACTGCTCCAGAACCAAATGCGGCAAATCTCGCCAGAACACCAATCGATGTTGCGAGCTGCACCCTGTCGACAAGCTCAACGCCGGTGTCCCCTACAGATATTGCAGTCATGAGAGTCTGCAAATCTGATCTATCCTCTTGCGACCCAATTTGCGCCGCGTCCTGCAGGGTCGCGAAATCAATCATCCGAATCCTCCGGAACGTTAGTAGTTCGATGGGATTTTGCTATAAAGAGTATACCAAATCAAGCTGAGAATTGCACTACGCGCGCCAAGACACGGCAGCTGGGAGCTGGTGACCCTCAAAGTTGCAGCTTAGTTTGAAATCTATTCAGGTGAGCTTTGCAGTGCCTTCTTGACGCGTTTCTCAACACTTAGGAGGTGCTCTTTCATGCTCTCTTCGGCCATATCGGGATTTCTTGTCGCAATACCGTTATAGATCATTTGATGTGCTTTGAATGCCATCTTGTCACTGCCTGGTGCTGACAGTGTCACGCGCCGGTTTACGATAAGCCAGTTGAGAATAACGTCGATAATAGTCGGCAATACCGGATTGCCGCTCATGCGGGCAATCATGCTGTGAAATTCAGAATCCGTTGCCCAGAACCGGTCAAGGTTGCCAAGCGCTTTCTGGTTTTCATCCAGCTTTGCCTTAAGTTCCGCGATCTCTTCGTCGGTCACTTCGGACGCCAATTTACGCGCAAGGGCACATTCAAGAATGCGGCGGAGTTCCATGAGATGCGCAATGTTGGATGTGTCGTTGAGTACCTGCCGGACAATGACGTCCAGCTCCCCGATAATCGTGTCAAAACTGGGTTTCAAAACGCGCGGCCGGCGACCGCTTCCCATTTCAACCAACCCGCGCTTGGACAATGAAAACAGAGCCTCGCGGATCGACGGTCGGCCCACTTCAAACCTTTCCATCAACTCTCGTTCCGGAGGAAGGGCGTCACCTGGCTTGTAAATTCCCTCAGCGATTTCTTCGGAAAGAACCTGTTCAACCTGTTCGTAGAGTTTCTTCTGCTTCATACCCCTGCTTAGCCAGAAGTTCGCCCTATTTTCAAGTAGCATCCGCTCTAGCCACTTGAGTGATCGCGGTCTGTTTCACAACGCGCCTCAAGTCTTGGAAACGCACGTAGAGCGATGGCATCAAATGGGTCTGGAATTAAGTTTCTTTACAGCTTTGGTATAAAAGGTATACAAAAAATAGAATCGTAACCTATGGGAGGAAACCATGAAGAACCGATTTTGGGCTGCAGCGGCTGTAGGGCTGGGGATGTGTGTCGCAACAGCATCATACGCAGACGCCTTAAAGCTTTCACTGTCCTACGAGCCAAGTTCAGCGCATTACAAATGGGCTGAATGGGCCGCAGAACAGGTCGAGGAACGTACCGAAGGTCGCCACTCGATCGAGGTATTTGGGTCTGGCCAGCTGGGCAGCGAACGTGAGGTTGAAGAGTCACTGACCCTTGGCCTTGTGGACATCGGATACGTCGGCGCTGGACACATGGCTCAGCGTTATGAACCGATTTCGATTCATCTGGCGGCATTCCTTTGGCGCGACCTCGATCACTTCTTGGCTTACCCGACAAGTGACACCTACGAGGAACTGACCAGCGCATATGAGGAAATTTCAGGCAGCAAAGTCATCGCGTTGACCTATTTTGGTCAGCGTCATGTCACCGCAAACGAACCTCTTTTGACGCCCGCCGCCTTTGAGGGCGTCAAAATGCGCGTGCCACCGGTGCCGATCTATATGGTATTCCCGGATGCAGCTGGTGCGAACTCCACACCGGTCAACTTTTCAGAGTTGTACCTCGCGTTGCAGCAAGGTGTTGTCGTTGCTCAGGAAAACCCTCTGCCAACAATTCAGGCCAAGAAGTTCTACGAGGTCCAGTCAGATATCATGCTGACCGGACACATGACGGACGGCTACTATACTCTGATCGGCGGACCGACTTGGGCTCGCTTGACCGAAGAAGACCAGGGCATCATCAGTGAGGTTCTGCAAGAAGCTGCGGCAGGTGCCTCAGCGGATATCATCCAGTCCGAAAAGGATCTGGTCGAGTGGTTCCGCGCTGAAGGTATCAACGTTCATGAGCTGGATCGCCAGCCATTCATTGATATCGTCAGGCCGACGATCTTGACCGACGACTGGCCTTGGGAAGCACGTCACATCGAAGACTTGCTCGCCTTGGGCGCAGAATAATCCCGAAAACGACCTGCGCGGTGATCGCCGCGCAGGCCTTTTAGCTATAACGCGAGGGACAGATGCAAATTCTTAATAAACTCCAGGTCATTGCAATGTGCCTTACGCTATGGGCATTGTTTTTGATTGTCGGACTGCAGTTCTTCACGCGCTATGTGCTCAATGACTCTTTGGGCTGGACCGAAGAGGTCGCGCGGATGTTTCTTATCGTATTGACCTATGTGGGCGCAGTGGTTTGCGCGCAAAGAGATAGCCACATCAAGGTCGATTTGATCCTCGACATGCTCCCGCCCAAACTCAAGGCTCTGCTCGTGCGCAGCTTTGACGTGGTATCAGCGGTATTCTTCTTGTTTCTCAGCTGGACTGCTGTCCGCTTTGCCAATGTCACCAGCCTGAAAATGAGCAGCGTCCCCATTCCAAAAAGTTTCCTGTTCTGGATTTGCGCTGTCGCGCTCTTTTTGATGGCGTTTCACTACCTGCTTCACGCCATCAAAAATGATGGGGACAGCGACGTAAACGAAAACAGAAACCTGGGGATCTGACATGGCCGCAACAATTCTTATTATCGCGGTCACTTTGATGATCGTCATCGGAATCCCAGTCGCCGTGTCGATGGCTTTGGGATCAGTCGTGTTTGTCCTGGCTAAGGGCATTCCAAGCCTTGTCATTATTCAGAAAATGGTCAGCGGGATTGACAGCTTCCCGCTTTTGGCAATTCCCTTTTTCATCCTTGCGGGTGCATTGATGAATTCGTCAGCGATAACCGACCGAATATTCACATTTGCCTCACATTTGTTCGCATGGGCCCGTGGAGGAATTTGCTACGTTAATATCGTGGCCAGCGTCATCTTCGCCGGAATGAGTGGTGCGGCGGTAGCGGATGCGGGCGGGCTTGGTGCAATTGAAATCAAAGCCATGCGCGACCGGGGATACGGCGACCGTTTGTCGGTCGGCCTGACCGCCGCCAGCTCCATCATTGGACCACTAATTCCACCATCCCTGCCGATGATCATTTTCGGTTTTGTGGCGGATGTTTCCATCGGGAAACTGTTCGTTGCAGGATTCCTGCCCGGTATCATCATGGCGATCGCATTGGCGATCATGGTGCGCTGGATCGCGGCGCGCAATGATTTGCCAAAGGATGGGAACTTCTCGTGGTGCACGGTCAACAAGTCTTTCAATAAAGCAATCCTGTCGCTGTTGACGCCGGTCATTATTGTTGGCGGCATTCTGGGCGGGATATTCACGCCAACCGAAGCCGCGATAGCGGCCGCAGCCTATGCGCTGATTCTCGGTCTTTTTGTTTACCGGACGCTGGGCCCCAAAGAGATCTGGCAGGCAACCAAAGAATCCGCCGAAATGACTGCCTCGATCCTGTTTATCGTCAGCGCGGCCGCACTGTTTGCCTGGATCATCACAACTGAACGCGTGGCACAAGGATTCTCCGAAGCACTGTTCGGTGTGACCGACAATGTCATCGTCATACTGCTTTTAATCAATCTGCTGTTGATCATCGTTGGTTGTTTCCTGGATGCCATTGCCGCGATCACCATCCTGACCCCAATCCTGATGCCGGTTGCAGTGGCCGCAGGCGTTGACCCGACGCAGTTTGGTGTGATTATGGTACTCAACCTGATGATCGGGTTGCTCTCTCCGCCGCTTGGGATCGTACTATACGTGCTGAGTACTGTCAGCGGGGTGTCAATGAAAGATACGATAATGGGAACGCTTCCGTTCATGGTGCCATTGATCGGGACACTGCTGATTGTGACATTCGTTCCAGCCGCATCACTTTGGCTGCCATCGGTTCTCGGATACTGAAGGGCAGTTGATGGTGGGCTTTTGCCACTTCAGAATGGTTTTTGCAGGCCAGGTCTTCACGGAGATTCTGGCCTGTAGAATTACTACTAATTCCATCGGAGGCTTGCGTGCCCCTCACATATAAAAAGATAGGCTTTATCGGCTTAGGCCTCATGGGCGCTCCAATGGCAAAAAACCTGTTGGAGGCAAATGCCGACCTGACCGTCTATAACCGGACCTCATCAAAATGTGCGGGGCTGGCTAACCTGGGCGCTAAAGTTGCGGTGACTCCTGCCCAGGTCGCACACGATGTCGGAACAGGAACCATTATCCTGTGCGTAAGCGATACACCTTCCCTTGAGGCCGCACTTGACGGAGACTCCGGGGTGCTGGCGGGTCTTGTTCCCGGTGCGGTGGTGATCGATATGGGGACCTCCGAAGTCAGTGCGACACGTCGCTTGGCTGTTGAAGTTAAAATGCGCGGTGGACGCTATATAGATGCGCCGGTATCCGGAGGGGAAGTCGGCGCAAAGGCTGGCACATTGTCGATCATGGCAGGAGGGGATCCCACCGATATCAACGCAACAAAGCCGGTATTTGATGTTCTCGGGGGCGCGCTGACCCACATTGGTCCCGTCGGAACAGGACAGGCTGCAAAAGTCGCCAATCAGGCCATTGTCGGGACCACAGTTGGAATTATCGCCGAATCCCTTGCGTTGGCCGCTGCTGCAGGGGCCGATATCGCGAAAGTCCGCGAAGCCCTGATGGGCGGGTTTGCAGGCAGCCGCATTCTTGAACTGCACGGTCAGCGGATGATTGACGGCGCGTTCTCACCCGGTGCTCGTGCGACCACACAGCATAAAGACATGAGACATGCCGTGGATTTAGCCAGGGAGGTTGAACTGTCTTTACCACTATTGTCCAAAAGCCAGTGGCTTTGGGCTGCCATGGTAGAGAGCGGAATGGGTGAACTGGACCAATCGGGCTATTTTGCCTTCGTTCGTGAGACCAATAAATCCAGATCTTGACCGGTATTGTCTGATGTCTTTGAAATTTGCCGCCAATCTCAGTTTCATGTTCACCGAACTGCCTTTTCATGAACGGTTCCAAGCCGCTGCTAATGCCGGGTTTCGGGGTGTGGAATTTCTGTTTCCCTATGCTTACTCACCCACCGAGATTGCGGAGTTCGTGCAACGCGCTGGGCTGACGCTTGTGCTGCACAATCTGCCGCCGGGCGATTGGGTGGCGGGCGACAGGGGCATCGCAGCCCTTGTGGGCAGGCAACAGGAATTCAGGGCATCGGTAGAAACAGCGTTGTCATATGCCGATGTCACTGGGTTACGGCAGATGCACATAATGGCTGGATGTGTCGATGACTTGGACCGAGATAGTGCCAGAGAAATCTATCTTGAAAACCTGAACCATGCGGCACGACGCTTTGCTAACGCGGGACTCACCGCACTGATTGAACCGATCAACACAACCGATATGCCGGGGTATTTCCTGAACCATCCCCACGAGGCACACCAACTATTCTCAGAGTTGGGTGAGCCAAATTTGAGGCTTCAGTTTGATTGCTACCATGCCCAAATCATGGGGGGCGATGCAGTTGGTGCTCTGGAGATGCATTTCCCCTGCATCTCGCACATCCAGATTGCAAGTGTCCCTGACCGGCACGAGCCAGATCATGGTGATTGCGACTATGCGGCAGTGTTTAGCACCTTGAAAAAATTGAGCTATACCGGATGGATTGGATGCGAATATCACCCCGCCGGTCGCACTGAAGCCGGGTTGGCGTGGCGCGCAAGGTAGTTCGGCCACTGGATCTCCCGAACCAAAAAAGTGGCTTTTGGACTCAACTCGAACAGAGCCTAATGTCTCAAGGTCAAATGTCGGCAAAGACGAGTGAATGCGGACGTTGCTCTTATTGATACAAAAGTCAGCTATGTCCGGAAACTGGCAAAGATGGTGCCAGTAGCGGCGCCAACGTGAAAGAAAACGGCGCGCGGCCGCCTCTCGCTCAACACCGCGCCGACCAAAACATCGACTTCTTCAACAGTATCTCCGCGCTTGTTGAGTTCGCAGACGGTGCAGCAAAAGGCGTGTCGTCCTAGACTTACCGTTCGTGGATAACGCAGCGAAGGTTCTGGAAGAGCCCAGAGCAAAAGTGCCAAAATCTCGCAAAGTTTGCTGGCTGAATTTCTCCTGCTGCACGGCGGCAGAACCTCGCGCCTCACTGCGGTGAGCAGAGCAGCCCTTCATGTGACCCGCAGTGAAAGTATAAAGGTACATGGGAAAGTCGCGGGCAAAATTAGCCTTTGCAGCGCCAGGACTCAATGGCCGATCTGATGTGAGTTGAGTGGCTCACCTACCGTGGGTCGCTAATCGAAAGCCCAAAAGGATCAAGGCCCGGCCATTTGTATGCACCCAGAGAAACTATCAACTTGGCGCACGCGGTTGCGATGGACGCGACCTGACCATCACCTTACTCAAGGGAAGGAAGCGATCGAATTGTATCCAGCAACTCCTGTTTTACCCGAATACCATGTTCAGCGTTGTTCGTGCGATTGGCGATGCGTCGTTGCCCCGGCAATCTTACGCCATCAAGGTTTTCCAGCTTTGTCAGGAAGGTATTGGAATGTGCATCCCAACTCTCGTCGCCAAACATATCTGGATTGATCGCCATCATGAACATTCCACCGCGTGGCGGGCCACCATCAGCGTTATCTCTTTCCTTGGCCTCTACACTAAAGGATTCACCAATTAGACCCGCGGCCAGAAGTTCGACGATCAAGGCAATCGCGGACCCCTTGTGCCCGCCAAACGGAAGCATCACGCCTTCCAGAACTTTCGCCGGATCGGTCGTTGGTTGCCCGTCCGTGTCAAGACCGACCCCTTCGGGCACGTCCTTGCCATCCCGCGCCGCAATCATGACCTCTCCCCTTGCCATGGCGGCTGACGATTGGTCGATGACCATCGGTGGTTTTCCTTTACGGGGCCAGGCAAACGCCATCGGATTGGTTCCAAAAAACGGCGTACTACTTCCAACGGGGGCGACCGCAGGCAAGTAGGCCGTGCACGCAAGTGCAACCAGCCCTGCTTCGGCCAGCGGTTCGACGTCGGCCCAAAGGGCGGAAAAATGATGAACGTGAACAACGCCAATCGCGGCGATTCCCATTTTCTTCGTCAGGGAAATCAATTCCGGGCGAGCGACTTCAAGCGCGAGCGGGGCAAATCCACCTGCCGCATCGACTTTTAGAACGCTTGGGGCCTTTTGAGAAACCGCAGTGTGCGGCCGCGCGGCCCCGTCAACTTTTTCGCTCCGCAGGGCCGCGACATAGCCTGGCAATCTGAACAACCCGTGCGAGGCACAGCCATCAAGCTCTGCGCGGGCTATGTTGTCGGCTATTGCCCGGGCATTTTCATCATCGCACCCATTGCGATGCAAACAGTCGAAAGCCAGATCAAAAATCTGACCCTTGGTGAAGGTTCCCGTTGTATCCTGAGCCATTTCATAATGCCTTGTGAACTTCGAAAGGTGCGACGTCGATCCCAAAGCTCTGGGCCGCATCATAGATGTATTCATACACGCTAACGGCCCATGTTGTAGGCACAAACAGGTCGAATTCATGCTCTGCCGTGCGGTGAAACAACGTGCCTATGTGGTGGATACCGGACTGGCGAAAGTCGTCAGCGGGGAATGCGCTTGTACAAAAATCCAGTGCGGCCAGGCGTGACAGAACCTGTTCTACGTCCGGGCCGCTTAGGCAAAGGCGGCACCGGGCATGGCCAAGGTCAACATAGCCTGCTTTTTGGGTGTCCAGTTGTTGGCCACTTTGCGCAAGCACATCAGCGTCAGGGTGGTGCAATTGCACACGTTCGGGCGCGATCTTGAAGAGGGTGAACTCCCCGACAGCCTGTTTCGCGGTATTGGAAAGGGGGCCGGTCAGGTCATACACCCGTGACAATTCCTCAGAGAGATCTTCCCAACCAGCGATCTGAGCCACCCCGCCCAAGGATTTTTCGCATATCGAAACACCGGCGTTGTGCGACATACCGCCAAGGCGGCCAGGTTGCATCGCTGAGATCAGTGGTGAGCGTTGATCAGCCATTTTGCCGAACCCCTTTCGGATCGAAGAAATGCGGCGAGGTGACCGTTGCTGTCTGCGTGCCGGTCCCGAGAAAGTCGATGACGCGAACCTGCTGTCCGTGACGTTCACGGCCCTCGGCCAGGAACCCCAGTGCAATGTATTTCCCCAGAGCCGGAGAATAAGTTGTGGATGACACCCAGCCGAGGCCGTGATTGTCCGTGCTACCGGTCATGTCATAAAGAATGGACCCAGATTTCGCGCCGGTATCCCCTTGGATTTCCAGCCCGACGAGCGTTGGGCGGGTTTTATCCGCAAGCCGTGGCCGGTTGCGCAACACAGAGCCTACAAAAGGTTTTTTGCTTGATGCCATACCTTCAAGTCCAATGTCGTGCAGAGTGGTTCTGCCATCCAGTTCCGGTCCGGCAACATGGCCCTTTTCAATCCTGAGCGTGCCCATGGATTCCATGCCATAGGGACGAATGTCATAAGTGGCGCCATGTGCCATTATTTGGGCCCACAGATGATAGCCAAACTTCGCAGGCGCATAGACCTCATAAGCGAGCTCCCCGGAAAAGCTCATCCTGTGGATACGGCATTGGATGCCATCAATTATCGCTTTGACAAAATGATTGTTGGGCAAAGCTTCGGCGCTCAGATCAACAGTCTCAAACGCCGATGCCAACACATCCCGTGCATTTGGCCCGGCAACGGCCATGGCAGCCCATTGGTCGGTGACCGAGGTGACATGTACCTTCAGGTCCCGCCATTCGGTTTGCAACAGCTGTTCAGCCAGCGCCAAAACCTTGGCGGCATTGGCCGTGGTGGTGGTCATGAAATATTCATGCTCACCCAGGCGCGCGGTCGCACCATCGTCAAGAACGATCCCATCCTCGCGCAGCATCAGGCCATATCGAATGCGACCAACTTGCAAGGTCTTCCAACCGTTTACGTAAATCCGGTTCAGGAACTCGGCCACATCCGGACCCTGTACCTGAATTTTCCCCAAGGTCGAGACATCCACCATTCCGACATGATCACGTACATGAGAGGCTTCGCGCCGATAGGCCGCGTCTAGATCCTCGCCAGAATCAGGATAGTACCAGGGCCGCAGCCACAGGCCTGCCTGCATGATCTTGGCGCCGTTTTCCACATGCCAGTCATGCAGCGCCGAGCGCCGCGTTGGGGCAAAGTGGTGACCTGCATCATTTGCCGCCAGCGCCCCAACCGTTGTCGGTGTAAAGGGGGGGCGGAACGTCGTGGTTCCAACCTCTGGAATGGAGCTACCCAGCAATTCCGCCATGCGCGCAAGTGCGGGCATGTTCGACAGCTTACCCTGATCGGTCGCCATGCCGGTTGTCGTGTAGCGTTTAAGATGTTCCACCGAAACATAGCCTTCACGATGAGCCAGTTCGATATCGGACACCGCAACATCATGCTGCATATCAACAAAGGCTTTGCCTGTTGTTTTGCCGTTCGCACCAGTGATGCGCCAGACCGGGCTTATGTCGCGTACCCAATGGTCTGCGTCCGGGTTATCGGATGCCAGGTCTGGCATCACGCCCTTGACAGCCCCGGCTTTGGCTCCATCTGCGATGGTGTTCTGCAAGGTTCCGGCCGCCACCGCACTGCCCACGGGAGTGAGTGTCGGCAAAGCATCGGCGCTTGGTTTGAAACACCAGGCACTTTCATCAAAGACGGGTTTCTTTTGTCGATGGCTCCACAGGTTCAACACCGGGGACCACCCACCAGAGACAGCAATGACATCACAATCGACCTTGCGCGCGGCACCGCAGCTTTGCCCGCGCTCGTCCAGCGGAGCAATCTGCGCGCCCGATACGCGCTTCCGGCCCAACGCACAAAGAACCCCGTGCCCGGCCAAAACCGTTCCACCCGCCGCATCCAGACGTTTGGACAATCCATCGGGCGGCGTCCTGCGCAGGTCCGCCAATGTGACACTTGCCCCGGCCTGCGCCAGTTCGATTGCGGCACCATAGGCGCTGTCATTATTGGTCATGACAACGATCGAACGCCCTGCCAGCACGGCATAGCGATTGAGATAGCTGCGCACCCCGGATGCCAGCATGACCCCCGGCAAATCATTGTGACCAAAGGCCAGATGCCGCTCAATTGCACCGGTGGCCATGACCGCACGTTTGGCCCGAATTTGCCAAAAGATTTGCCGATGCTGATGCGGCGGAACCGTCTCCACGTGGTCCCAGAGCCGCTCGACCGCGCCATATACATCGCTGTCATAGGCACCAAAAACCGTCGTGCGTGTCAGGATTTTCACATTATCGAGCGCCGTCAGACGCGCGCGCATCTCGGCCAGCCAAGTATCGCTTTGACCACCTACGGGATTGGACAGCAAAGAGCCGCCCAGTTCATGATCCTGTTCGATCAGAAGAATGCGATCGCCGTTTTCTCCGGCGGCCAATGCCGCGGCCAGACCCGCAGGGCCGGCACCAATAACCAGCAGATCGCAAAAGGCATTGCTTGTCTGATAACTGTCAGGGTCCGGGGAATGGTCCCCTTTCCCCATCCCCGCCGCCTTGCGAATGAACTTTTCGCAAGTCATCCAGAAGCCGGTCCCTTTGAACGGACCCATGAATGTCTTGTAATAGAACCCTGCACCGAAGAATGGCGAAAGGTGCCGGTTCACAGATTGCAGATCGAACTTCAGACTTGGCCAGGCATTTTGCCCTGTTGCGTTCAGACCGCTATAGGCTTCAAGCGTTGTGGCGCGTGTGTTTGGTTCGGTTCGAGCACCGCTGCGAAGTTGCACCAGCGCGTTGGGCTCTTCCACACCGGCGGCGACAATGCCTCTAGGGCGATGGTATTTGAAACTGCGGGCAATAATCGCCTCATCGGCAGCCAGCAGCGCCGATGCCAGTGTATCGCCCGGATAGGCCTCGATGCTTCGCCCGTCGAATGTCAGCTGAAGTAAGGCGCTACGGTCAATCCGTCCACCCTCGGGTAGTCTACGCGCGCTCATGCTGAGACGTCCTTTGCCAATGAAGAACTGCTTATGTCATGGCTCACTGTATCGCGCTCCACGATCAACCATTGCCTGCAGCCCAGGACATGGTGCCAATATTCCTTGTGCGAGCCACGCGGGTTATCGCGAAAGAAAACAAAGTCCACCCAAGGCTTGGGGTCGGTCTCGTCCATCTTCGGGCGGCGCGCTGTCGCGTCTCCCAAATAGGTAAATTCTGTTTCGTCACGCAGCCCGCACACCGGGCAATTCAAACGGATCATCTGTTTCCCTTTACTGCAGGTTCGCCTGCGGCCCATGGGCCTTTTCATCGATCTGGTAGCCCTGTTCGAACCGGGATAATGTGAATTCGGCGTTGTCTTTGTGGGGCTCGTCCTTGGCGATGGTCCAGGCGAAACACCATCCTCCTGCGGGCGTGGCCTTGAAGCCGCCGTAACACCAGCCGCCATTCAAATAGAGCCCTTCAACGGGCAGTTTCGCAATGATCGGCGATCCATCCATCGTCATGTCCATGGCACCGGCCCAGTGCCGCAACAGGCGTTGACGCGAAATTGCAGGCACCAGGGATTTCGCGGCCGCCATTGTATGGTTCACAATTGGTAACCCGCCACGCTGCGCATAGGAGTTGTAGCCGTCCAGGTCGCCGCCCAAAACCAGGCCGCCTTTATCGGATTGGCTGATGTAGAAATGCGCTGCGCCAAAGCTGACCACATTGTCGATAAATGGCTTGATAGGTTCGGTGACAAAGGCCTGCAGTGCATGAGTCTCAATCGGTAACCGAACCCCGGCTTTTTCTGCAAGCACGGTGGTATTTCCAGCAACAGCCAGCCCGACTTTGGGCGCCCGAATGTCCCCCTTGGTGGTTTGAACCCCGACAATGCGATCATTGTCCCAAAGATATCCGAGAACTTCGCATTGTTGAATGATATCAACGCCTAGACGATCAGCTGCACGGGCATACCCCCATGCCACAGCGTCATGTCGCGCTGTACCGGCGCGACCCTGATAGAGCGCACCTACTATGGGAAACCGGGCGTTCTCGGAATAGTCGAGATATGGCAGGCGCCGCTGCACTTCTGCCCTGTCGATCAACTCGCCATCGATCCCATGAGCTCGCATGATGTTGCCGCGCCGTCGCAACCCATCCATCTGTGCAGGAGAATGCCCAAGATGAAACTGACCTCGTTGTGACATCATGACATTGAAATTCAGATCCTGGCTCAGGTTCTCCCACAACCGCATTGAGCGTTCATAAAACATCGTATTGCCGGGCAGCATATAATTGGACCTCACGATGGTCGTATTCCTTCCGGTATTGCCACCGCCCAGCCAGCCACGCTCGATCACTGCAACATTGTGAATATCGTGCTCTTTGGCCAGATAATACGCCGTTGCCAAACCATGACCGCCACCGCCTACGATAATGACATCGTACTGAGGCTTCGCCACTGGGTCGCGCCATGCGCGTGGCCAACCCCGGTTTCCGCCGAGGGCGTTTTTGAAAATTGAGAAAGCTGAATAACGCGCCATGTGGAAGAGTTCCCAAAGCTGGTATGCAAGATGGTCCAAACGCTATTATTATCAATTCAAAATATCAAGTGCTATATTTGACGAGAGCTGCAAACTTTCCCAATGTAGCGAATGCTACAGAATCAACAGGACCCCCTCGAATGACCGGAATAGTTGAGAAGCTCGCAGCAGAGCTCCCAAGCCTACCAAAAAAGCTGGAAGCCGCAGCAAAGTTCGCATTGGATAATCCCGACCAAATGGCCTTTGGATCTATGCGGGGTATCGCAAATCAGGTCGGAGTATCGTCTCCGACTATGTTGCGCCTGGCTCGGCATTTCGGTTATGACAGTTATGATGATTTCAAAGCGCTGTTTCAGGCGGAATTAGCCTCAAACAGTTTTGGTGCCCGGGCGGAAATTCTGATGGGGTCAGCCAAATCAGAGGGTGAAATTCCTCTGATCGCACAGCTTCGGACGGCAGCTCTCGAAAACATAAGCGCAGGTTTTCACCAAAATCCGGAGGAGACCCTGACTGGATTTGCCGAGAGCATACGAAGTTCTCGTACCACACATATCGTTGCAACAGGATCGATGGCCTGGATCGCCGCTCATATGGAAAATACAGGTGGGATAGCCTTTCCTGGGTTGCGCGCAACACGACCAGGTTTCGCAAGCGCAATTGAAACTCTCGGCTCACTGGAAGAAAACGATGCGGTACTTGGCATTGCTGTCGCACCTTACGCAAAAACCGCTATTGAGGCTATTCAGTATGCCCGAGAGATTGGCGTAACGACACTTTCGATCACTGACAAACGTAGTTCCCCACTGGTGGGATTATCCGATTATTGCCTGATCCTTCCGACTGAAAGCCCTCATTATTACCCATCTATTGTGTCAATCTGCGCAATGGTTGAGACAGTGCTGGCATTGGCAGTTGCTAACAGCAGGGGTGGCGCGGTTAACCGTATCGAGAAGGTTGTGGGGTTGCGAAAAAGAAGCGGGTCATATGTTGAATAGGGCCAGAAAACAAAATAATAGTATTTGACACATACCTAGAATAATTATAGCGTTTGCTCCATAACTACGCCGACTGGGAGGATTCGCGTGGCTGTGATCGAGCGATCAGACAAGCACCTTTTGGCCCAGAATCCCGCACATTTTGTAAAGATGACACTTGCGCGCCGGTTTGCACACTGGAGTGGCTCGCTTTGCCTAGAGGACGTACCCGATGGCGTCAGGATTTGCGCCCGTCGTGCAGCATTGGATACGTTAGGCGTAGCCGTGGCAGGTGCGGTTCATTCCAAAGTGAGGCTCCTTGGGCAGAGCATCGCCAAAATCCCAGGCAATTGCTTTGCTGCCACAGGACAACGCACTGACGCTATCGCGGCCGCCACGATCAACGGTATGGCGGCGCATCTGTGGGACTATGACGACAACAGTTACACTGGCATGATCCATGGATCGGCCATTATCCTGCCCGCGGTTCTAGCGGTTGCGCAGGAAACCGGGGCCAGTGATGACGACGCTTTGCTTGCGTTCATCATCGGCTCAGAGGTTGCGTATTGCCTTGGCGAGATATGCACCCATAGCCATTTCATGCAAGGTTGGTGGGCAACTGGCTCATGTGCGTTGATTGGTGCTGTTGCCGGCATCAGCAGACTATATGCGTTGGACGCAGAGGAAACTGCAAATGCCTTGGGAATGGCCGCTGTAAATGCGGGAATTCAAAGGGCTATCGCTGGCACGGACACCAAACCCTATCTATGTGGGAACGTGGCTGCTCAGGCGATAACCCTGACACGCGCGGCGCAGGCTGGTCTGACCGGCCCTCAGGACGCTTTTGAGCAGGAAAACGGATTTTTTGCCCTGTTGAACAGGGCGATCTTGCTATCCGAGCACGCAGAGACCCTGGGTGTACGCTGGCGGCTCGAAACTCCGGGATTGTTGTTCAAGACCAGTCCGGTCTGCTCGGCGGTGCATGCCATCATCGAAGAAACCGCTAAGTTACTGGAAGAGGGCGGAAAAACCGCAGATGACATCGAGACCGCCGTGGCCGAAGTGCCGGAACTCGTGCGGGCAAGCCTGGTATTCGGCGTTCCCGAAAGCGCCCAGCAAGCACAGTTTTCACTTCCCTACTGCTTTGCCTGCGCGGCCCTGCACGGAAGTGTCCGCCTTCAGGATCTCAGCCTCGCGGAACTGAACAACCGAAAGAAGCAGGACCTCATGCAACGCGTGACAACTCGCAACGCTGATGACCTGTCAACACCCCCAGAAAGCGTCGATTTCCCGGAAAGTGTGCGCCTCACGATCACGTTCAAAGACGGACAGACGATCACGGGCTTTTGCGGCGAGGCATTCGGCATGCCGAACCGCCCTTTGGCAAATCACGATTTGCAAAACAAATTCAATGATTGCCTTGCCTTCGCGGGCAAAACCCAAATTGCACCGGATCTGAATGAATTCAGCCTCGTCGGGCTGGCTGATCAGATCTTTTTCTCACTCGGTTCCAACCACAAAAACTCAACCCAACAAGGAGACCCAAATGAAACTGCTGAGCAAACTTAAGATGGCCACTTCCGTGGCGGTGCTTGCTGCCGGTGTTGGCGCAGGAGCGGTCAACGCCGAAGAGCTGATCCGGCTGTCCACTTACGTGAACGAAGTCGATATTCGCCATGACGGTTTTCAGCATCTGGCTGATCTCATTGCTGAAAAGACCGAAGGCCGGGTCAAGATGGAGATCTTTCCGTCTGCCACACTGAACGGCTGGAGTGAAGGCATCGATGCGGTACTTGGCGGCGTCGCGGATGTCAGTCACATTTCTTATGACGATCGCCTGCCTTGCTATCGCGCGGGTGCTTTCTATCCCGCATCGGTCAGCCTGGAAAACCAGATCGAGCTGGATGCCGCGATGACAGAAATCCTGGCGGCCGAAGCGGCCGAGGCCGGGCTGATCAACATCTTCTCCTCCAACTATTCGTTTGATCAGGAATGGTGGTTCGAAGAACCGAACGTGGACCTAAGCAACCTGAACGGTCTTCAGATCAGGTCCATTGGACCGCTGGTCAGCCATATGATCGAGGCCTGGGGCGGCAGCCCGGTTTTCGTGTCACCCAAGGAGGTTTTTCAATCGGCCGAACGCGGCGTCGTGGATGGCATCAACATGGGCGTGGCAACCTATAGTTCCTGGAAGCTGTGGACGGTTCAACCGCACATGATCAACGCCAATTTGTTCTACGGCAATGTGATGTATATGATGAACAAGTCCAAATTTGACGGGTTGAGCCCCGAAGACCAGCAAGCGATTCTGGATGCTGGCCGGGAAACCGAAGCCTGGCTGAAGCCGCAATACGAAGCCTGGGTGAACGAATCTGTTGGCAATGCGGTGATGAACGGGGGCGGTTCGGCCCGCTCGTTGAGCGCCGAAGAAAGCGCTGCACTTTTGGCCTCGGTCCAACCTTTCTGGGACGAAGAGCTGAACAACACTTGTGGTGTCGAGACGGCCGACAAAATCCGTGCTTTGCTTGCTGAACACGCGAACTAAGCGAAATGTGAGCACACGCCGGCCTGTTTCGCTACGGGTCGGCGAGTTGCAGAAAACCTTCACGGATTGATTTGGGGGCTTCTGCTACAGGGCGAAGGAGAATTCATGGAACCGAAACACTCAAAGGCCGATCCGATTGAGAAGTTGGGCCCAATGTTAGCTGCCGTGGGGGCCGTCATTGTGGTGATCCAAACCGTTTGGGTCTCCTACGGTGTGGTCATGCGCTACGTATTCAACAAACCAGACCAGATCGTTACGGAGGCGACGGCCCTGATGTTGGTTCCCTGCGCCTTTCTCGGGCTGGCCTATGCCATGCAACAGGATGCTTTGCCCAAAGTCACAATGATCGTTGACCAGTTTCCAAGAAAAGCCAAACGTGTTCTGGGCCTTCTGAACCAATTGATCATGCTTCTGGTCGGGGGGTTCTTTGCCTATTCTGCGGTATCAGCATTTTTTCGAGCAAATAAGTCCGGCGCCGCATCCGAAGTGCTTAGTTGGCCTCGCGCCTGGTTCTGGGCGCCGACAGCCCTTGCCTTGATCGTCTTTTGCATCGTTTTGGCTGGAAAAATCTGGATCACTTTCAGCGGAAAATCCGACCCTCACTCACATCAGGAACGTTAACATGGAATGGTATCACGTTGGTGGCGGCCTGCTGGCATTGCTCATGATTTTTATTTCTTTGGGGCTGCCTTTGCCCTTTGCTCTTGCGGCTGCGTCATTGCCATTTCTGTGGTTAATCCAGGACTTCAGCACGTCTCTTATCAGCACTGAACTGAAGATCTGGGGCGTATGGGTGGATTACATATTGCTGGCCGTGCCGTTGTTTGTCTTTCTTGGGGAATTGATTGCCAGGTCAACCATTGGTCCCAACCTTTACCGTTTCATGCATCAAGGCGTGCCCCTGCGCGGATCGGCGGCATATGGCAGTATCGGCGCCTGTGCCGGATTTGGAGCTGTTTGCGGCTCCAGCATGGTGGGATCCCTGACAATCGGAGGGGTGGCACTGCCGGAGATGCTCAAACTTGGCTACGGCAAACGCCTGTCCGCCGGCGTACTGGCTGCGGGCGGTACATTGAGCGTTCTTATCCCTCCAAGTCTGATCCTCCTGTTCTATGGCATTGTTGTGGATGTCTCGATCGGTGATTTGTTTATTGCGGGTATCCTGCCGGGTCTGGCGCTAACAACAATGTTTGTCATTGTTGTTGTGATCTGGGGCATAGCCAGCCCGGACTCAATTCCGAAAGTTGACAAAGCGCTGCGCATGCCCTTGTTTGAAATTCTGGCCGCAGTGCTTCCGGTGCTGGTCATCGGGCTGGTGATCACGGTGTCGATTTATGCAGGAATTGCGACCCCGACCGAAGCCGCTGCAATTGCTGCCTTTCTGACATTTGTCATCGCTGTCACCATCGGCGGGCTGCGGTGGGAAGGGCTAAAAGGCGCTTTGATGGCGACCATGCGGACCATGGGATATCTTGGCCTGTTGCTTTCTGCAGGTACGCTTTTTGGTTTTGTCCTGACCTATCACCGGGTTCCGCAACAATTCACCGAAGCGTTCCTGATGCTGGAACTGGCACCCTATATGGTTCTGGCGATGGTGATCGCGTTTTACCTGATCGTCGGGATGTTCCTGGAACCGGTATCCATCACATTTATCACGTTGCCCACGCTGTTCCCCCTGATCGACTCTGTCGGCTATGACCTGATCTGGTTTGGGATCATCTACACGATTACGATGGAGATCGCTGTTCTCACACCACCGGTGGGGCTGAATTTATACGTCATACAGGGCCTTGCGCCGAAAGAAGTGGACCTCAAAGATGTGATCCTTGGGGCACTTCCGTTCATCGCCGCACTGGCCGTTCTGATCGGCCTGCTTTTGGCCTTCCCGCAGATCGCGCTCTATCTTCCCGGACTTGCGAGTTGAGTGAACATCGGATGTTGAACTATCACCGCAACGGAACCGGCCAGGCACTGGTCATGCAGCATGGCTTTTATGGTGGCGGCGGGTACTTCGCGCATCAGGCGGCAGCGCTTGGTCATATGTATGATGTCATCGCGCCTGATTTGCCGGGATTTGCCGGAAGCAACGCTGTGGATGCGGTTTCGACAATAGAAGCACTTTCAATCGCACAGGTCGGATTGCTGGATGAGTTGGGCATCGACAAGTTCCACCTGCTTGGGCATTCGATGGGCGGGATGGTCGCACTTCAAACCGCATTGGACCATCCCGACCGGGTACAGAAACTGGTCCTGTATGCCACCAACAGCTCGGGCAATTTGCAAGGTCGGTTCGAGACCTTCGATGAAACCAAGGCCCGTGTCCGTGCCGAGGGCGTCGATGCGGTTGCCCGGAAAGTCACAGCGACTTGGTTTGCCGAGTATGAGCGCGCACCGATGTTCCAGTTCTGCCTGTCTGCTGGTGCGGGCGCAGCACGCGCCGCCATCGAGGGGGCGTTGGAGGCATTCCAGAAATGGGATGTCAGCCATCGGTTACACGAATTGCAGATGCCGGTGCTGGTGATCAGCGGCGACAAAGACCGATCTTATTCAGTTGATGGGCTTGTTCAGCTGACCAAAGGGATCGAAAACGCCGAACTGTGCCTTTTGCCCGGCGGGGCACATTGCGTCCATCTTGAACAATCCGATGTCTTCAATTCTGTCCTTGCTCGGTTCTTTTCCAAGCGCTGACCATTTCTCATCCATCCCTACATCTCGGCCACATTGGCTCTTCCTGTCAGATCTCCCGAAAGGATCTCTTCAATGCACCTTGCTCGTTTCCCCCGCCGCTTTCTTGCCCACCTTCCCACGCCGCTGGAACGGATGGACCGCCTCAGCAAAGAATTGAATGGCCCGGAAATCTGGATCAAGCGCGACGATTGTACCGGCCTTTCCACCGGCGGCAATAAAACCCGAAAACTGGAATTCCTGATGGCCGAGGCCGAACTTCAGGGTGCCGATATGGTGATGACCCAAGGCGCAACGCAGTCAAACCATGCGCGCCAGACTGCGGCCTTTGCCGCCAAACTAGGCATGGAGTGCCATATCCTTTTGGAAGATCGTACCGGATCAAACAACGCGAACTACAACAACAACGGCAACGTCCTGCTTGACCATCTGCACGGCGCCACCACGGAAAAGCGCCCCGGTGGCCTAGATATGAACGCCGAGATGGAAGCCGCCGCCGACAAGCTGCGCGCAGATGGCAAAAAGGTCTATACCATTCCCGGTGGTGGCTCGAACCCCACGGGCGCTCTTGGATACGTGAACTGTGCTTTTGAAATGCTGTCACAAGTGAACGACAACAATACCAGAATTGACCACATTGTTCACGCCACCGGCAGCGCAGGCACACAAGCGGGCCTGATCGTCGGCCTGAAGGCGATGAATGCACAAATCCCTCTCTTGGGTATTGGCGTTCGGGCACCAAAACCGATGCAGGAAGAAAACGTTTACAACCTCGCCTGTGCAACCGCTGAAAAGCTTGGCTGCGCAGGGGTTGTGCAGCGCGAAGACGTCGTTGCAAACACAGACTATGTTGGTGAAGGCTACGGTATTCCCACCGAAAGCGGCATCGAAGCCATCCAGATGTTTGCCGAACTGGAATCGATCCTGCTTGACCCCGTTTACTCTGCCAAAGGGGCGGCCGGTTTCATTGACCTGATCCGCAAAGGACATTTCAAGAAAGGCGAACGTGTCGTCTTCCTGCACACAGGCGGGTCTGCGGCCCTGTTTGGCTATGATACTGCGTTCGACTTCACCGGTCGCTGGGTTGGCTAACGCCAGATCTTGAATACTGGCGCGCTTGGGCTTGCTCCAGGCGCCTTCCGCCTTCTGCAAATTTCACTGCTCAGGTGCGAACAATGATATCGCAGATCAAATCCCTATGGGACACCCATTTTGGCGGCGCGCTGTTGGTGTGCGTGATTGCCGCCGCCGCAACCATTTTGTCCGAGCATTACGGCGCGCCTGCGATGCTATTTGCCCTGCTGATCGGGATGGCATTCCACTTTCTTTACGACGATCAAAAATTCACGCCGGGATTGGAGTTCTCGGCCAAAACCCTGCTCCGGCTGGGCGTTGGTCTGCTGGGGCTGCGCCTGAGCATCGGTGATGTAGAGAATTGGGGTCTTGTGGCTGTCGCCGCAGTAGGCGGATTTGTCATGGCGACACTCGCCCGCGGAGCGGTCCTGTCTTTCATGTTTGGGCGTCGGTTGGCTTTCGGACTTTTGGCCGGGGGCGATAGCCATTTGCGGGGCATCCGCAGCTCCGGCCATTGCTTCGGTTCTGCCAGCACGCGGTGATCGGGAGCAGGACACGCTCTTCGTGGTCATCGGTGTTACCGCGCTTTCGACAATCGCGATGGTTGCTTATTTGCAGCATAGATATCAGTCGTACCAACTTGCTCATGACCCAATCAAAGTACCACTCCGCTCTATGAGCCATTGGTTTAACAAAGACACCATTTGCGCGGTGATCGGTGTGATCCGCATCTTGCGGCCTTTCCCAACGCAACTGATGTGCGCGCCGGAGCCAAGATGAAGGTCACCAATATCGAGGTTGATGATCTCGGACATGCGCATCCCGGAGTCAGCGGCGAGCGTAAAGAACACCTTATCACGTCTGCCGGTCCAACTGTGGCGGTCCGGAGCAGCCAGCAGCACCATCAGTTCCTGTTCATCAAGGAACGTATTGCCGAAAAAATGCACAAATATCCTGAATTACCATTTTACTGATGTTTGGTCGTTCACAGAGCAGATCGTGTTTCGCATCATTAACGATGGTGAATGCACCATCTCGCCAGTTAGACATTCGATCTTCTATTGATTTTCGACCAACGGTTACATCATATTTGCCGACAAAAGCCGAGCAGGGAACTTCAGGAGACCGGATATTAGATAGTCTATCACACTCAGTTAACCCTTCATAAAGCCACCTCATGCTCGGTGCCCCTATATGAGCCTCGGGGAACAGGGTCGCCTGCCTGATAAAATATTCGTACATAGGTCGATCATTCGTGATTGAGTTGCTCTCAAATGATCTATGGAGAGCGTAACTGTTTCCTTTTTGAGATTTAGTATACATCTCACCTAGGCCGGCCATGACTGCAAGACGTGACAACGGCTTAGCTAAGGACTCCAGAAACGAAGGAACCGCAATACTCCACATTGGAGCGGTGAACGCACCTGCAACGACTGGAATACCATCAATCAATGATCGCAAACCGATGTTGCCGCCCATCGAATGTCCAAATAAATACCACGGTTTGGGGAGATTCAGTGATCTTGCCGCTTCTATCATTGCGACAACATCTTTCTGATAGTCCGAAAAGTGACGAACATGGCCGAGATGAGCGTCCGAAGCCACTCTGTCAGACAGTCCCTGACCTCGCCAATCTATTGAAAATATGGCAAATCCTTGTTCCAGAAAACTAGGAAGGGTTCTTCCGTATTTCTCGATAAACTCAGCGCGTCCAGTAAAAAACAAAATCGTTCCGTTAACCGCTCGTTCGTCACACCACATACCGACCCGAAGGCGAACCTTGTCTTCAGTATTGATCCAATAGGCAGCCCCAACTTCGTCGGACTCAGCCACTTCATTGTTTAGCGGGGCTATTTCCATGATGTGTCTCATCCAAGACGAAGTTTCTACCGCGATGGGTCAACACGCAATAAGCCGTCACGACTATCGAAAGCAACAGCAATAGTGAAAAACCCTTCACTTGGCCAACGCTGAAAAAGTTAACTAGTAAGAGAACCACAACAATCAGCCACCTGCCCCATGGGGCATATGTCTTGGGGTAACGTTCAGAAAAGTCGCCTCCATCGTCCAGAAGTGCTTTGGCGCTAAAATAGATATACAAAAAAACACCGGCGATTACCGAGGTGAATATGATGGTTGAAAACTGACTCAATGAATACCCGACGATGATATTATCGTGCTGTTCGGAACTCTCAAATACCTGAATAAAATCAGTGTAAAGCCACGTTAGGATATCCTTACTGCTAACAGAAATGTACATCGCATAGAGTTTTATGCTTGTGCTAATCCAAAGGGCTAGAATCGTTCCTAAGAATATGTTTTCGACCAGCCTCACGCCAACAAATCGCATTTTCGCAGCGTCACTTGCCCTGATCATGTTGGTGTTTTCTTTGAAGAGATCAGAAAAATCCGACCAAACGGCGTACAGAAACACAAAACCGGCGTTTAGAAAGAAGAACACGAGCGCGGCAAAGAAAATGTAAATTCCTGATAGGGACAATGCGGCTCCCACAGACATAATATCCGGCCGCGCTAAAATGATTATGGGCCAGCTTACCGCTATATTCCCTAGTTCATTGCGCAAAATTGGTATCAGGTAGCCACCCACCCATTGTAGAAGGAAAACAAAGAATGCGCTGATAGCTATGGCGAGCCAAAGAAGTATCGACAGCGAACTAACCTTCTCTAACCAGCCCTCATGAGGGCTTCGTCGCCCGCCGTTCAAAAATAACGTGCGGGCATCAGTTTTCCAAAAGTTAATTGTTCGTGACACAGTCATTAAGAAAAAGGGTAGCAGAACTAGATCATGGATAATCCAGCTTGGACTCCAAATGTATCCGACCTGCTTATTTGTCCCATCCGGGGTCGTGTAAGTTACACTTAGAACACCTAATACAGCTGCAAGAAACAGGATACCCGTCAGCCAAAACCAAACCACCACCGATGGAGTCACTGGGTCAGCGAAAAGTACCTCTAGCTGTGCTGATATTTGGCGTTTTCGACGTACCTTGGGTGGCTGGATGCTGGTATCGCGCACTTCGTCACGTTCATTGTGAGCATGAGTGGATTGATAGCCGTCAACTCCGTCGCTGTCCGAGTGCTGAACATCGGATTTTCTGAGAAACCCTGTTTCGTGGTTTTTGTCCTAGGCCCAATATCTCTGGTTACGTCTGCTGTTTCGACGCGCTGGCTTTCCTTTCCCTCAAAGGATGTGCTCCCACCTTCACAGTTACGGCCCTCGATGAAGACCCTACGAGCGGATAGAAGAGCTGTTTGCCAATCGGAAATCTCATCCGGGCTACCGCACCCAAATATTTGCGCCAACCAACGGCAGTTCGTTGTGCTAATATTTCGCTTGTTCTTGCTATCAAACCAATACTGTACGGTGCGAAGATCTACAGATGCGTCGGGGTGATCGATCTCCGAAATCGCATTTGCTAATGTGTTGGGTGTCCATTTGTTCTTAGGAATACCCTTTGAATCGACGATTTGACCGATACCTCTTTCAACGGCATACAGAAACAGCTCTTTGATGTCGCGCCCGTCTGACGGCGGCACCTCATAAAGCTTTCCACGCTTAATCAACATTCACAACCCTGCGCATTGTTGCGTCCTCGATTCAACGGTTGCTCTTCAGAACTCAGGATATAGCCTTTCCAAGCTTTATCCTAGGAATTTAGTTGAAGTAAATCAATAAGATAAATGTCGTTTGTTCGTTCTTGTTCAGTTCCGTTCACTTCTGTTCGTTATTTGTCTGGAGTACTTCTCTTACAATCAACAATAGGTTGCATCAATTTTAGTAGCAAAACCGTTTCAAGTTTTCGGTGCAGTAGCCAACATCGAGAGGAAGATGAAATGAATTTCGAGAAGATAATACCATACGCCTCAATGCGTCTGGCCGGGGCCGCGTTCATATCGTCAAGCAATCGCCGGATAACATCGAAAATCGGAGCCGTGATGGAGACGGATCAGTCTGAACTAATACTCTGGCTGCATGCCTACCCATTGATGGGACACAACGTCCAGCTGTCGTTCATTCATGAACAAGGCAAAGGAACATCGGATGTGTCCGTTATCATCGACCACGACACACTGAAGTCCGAGTTTTCTATTGGCGAAGCTGAGTTCAGTGGGAAGAATGCTACGGTTCGCTTGTTCAGTGTACCGGTCTTTCAGGCGACTTTGAAGCTGGCATCACCAGCAACTCCAGTTCCACGCATTGATGCCGAGTCACTGACCCTCCAAAATGAGGGTCATCACGCCCTAGGCTCCGCACGGTAAACCGCCCGAAGCCCAGAACTCCGCTGTCGCTATTTCGTTGAGTCAATACGGGCCCTGAGGTCTCTACGAGCCCTCGACGCCCATTTGTCTCATACGAACAGAAACAGCTCCGATCTGCCCATACGGCATCCATCGCCATTTGACTAAGCTGGGTTTGGACTGTGCCGTTGCCTCGCCCTCAATGATCCCGCGTAAATCGGGCGACCGGATCAAGACAGACCGGCGCGATGGTGAGCCATGTGGTCGCCATCGGTTCGAGATCCATGGCGAACGATGCTGGCCCGGCTGTGGCGCGCTGGAGAGCTTACACCGATTTGGAGAGCCTATGCGGGGCGACGCTCGATGTGACGCGATCCTAATAACAGCTAATACGTCGATCCAGAACGCCGCCCTCCGGGCGGCTTAGCTTGATTTCCGTCTGTCGGGTGGCCGGTGATTTCCCTTAGCAGATTCATTCTGGCTCCCAACCGCGCAAAGCGCGGTCCTCCTCTGCGTTCCGGCCCTGCGGGTGTTCACCAGCCTGAATCAGCACGGGTCATCTTTCACCGGCCCCCTCTGCGCCGAAAGAACGCAGGAAGGGGGATTGGGGGCTAACGACACCGAAGCCCCCCCTGCCCTGCCCCACCGGCAAGTGGGATACAGCCGCTCTTGTCTGAAGACTGCGCCCAAATTCAAACAAAAAGAGAAAAGGCGGCTTCGCCGTTCATCGATCCCAGTTGGGATCGGAAAGAGAGCCTTTACCCGATGGTCGAGGCCCAGATTCACCAAAAGAAGGAACGACAAATGACTAAGCAATCCAAAATTACTGCAGAAACCGCCGTCACAAACAAGACCCAGCTGATCGTGCTGTCCGACACATATGTGTCGGAACACAATCCGCGGTTCAATGAAGGAATCGATGAAGATTCAATCAAGGATCTCGCTGAAACAATCGTAGCCCGTGGCCTCATGCAGAACGTTTGCGGTCTTATTGATGACAAAGGGAAGGTTGGAATTGTTGCCGGGCGCCGTCGTTGGCACGCGCTGCAACTCGCTGTGAAAGAACGCCCAGATCTGGAAACGATCGAGGTACGCGTGACTGACGACCTCGAAACTGCTCTTGCATGGGCATTGCTTGAGAATACAGCACGCGAAGAAATGGATGTTGTCGACGAGATAAGACACTACGGCAGTTCACTTCAAACCGGCCTATCGATTTCCCAAGTCGCGAAAGCGTACTGCGTGACCGAAGCGCATGTGCGACGCCGCGCCGCTCTGGCGAAATTACCGGTGTCCGTACTTGATGCAGTCAAGGCAGGTGACCTCAGCCTCAGCGATGCCCAGGCATTCACGGTCAGTGATGAAGAGGCAAAGCAGTTGGAAGTCTTGGAAGCGATCTCCGAGGGTGGCTACTGGCATGCACACCACATCAAACAAGCGCTCACTGAAGAAAAGCCAAGCACCACATGCCGGATGGCGCAATACGTGGGATTGAACGCGTACAAGAAAGCTGGCGGTACAATAGACACGAACTTGTTTGATGATGAGGCGGTCATCAACGACGCGTCGAAGCTCGACGAATTGTTCAGTGCGAAACTGATGAAAGCTGCAAGAGCATTTCAGAAAAAGGAAAACTGGGCGTGGGTGGATATCAGTGATGCGTCGCACATCATGGCCTATCAGCTGACCGACGACGGTGAGTTGGCACTGATACGACCAATACCTGGTGAGCTGACTGACGACCAGCAGGCACGATACGTTGAGTTCGGTGAAGAACCATACTGGAACATGGAGAGCGAGAAGCGTAAAGAAAAGCAGGCCTTGGATGACATCTTGGTCGGCGAATACTCTGACGAACAACGCGCGATGGCAGGAGCGGTCCTATATGTCGCCAACAACGGCACAGTGCGTGAAATCGTCGGCCTGGTGAAGGCAGAAGATCGCACCAAAGCGGTTGAAGCTGGTTTTCTAAAGTCAGACGAAGCCAAAGCAGCAGATGAAGCTGCAGACGCAGCCGAGAAAAAAGCAAACAAGCCCGCCTTCGCGGCAGCCTTCATTGATGACATGACCGCAATCCGTTTGGCCGCGTTCCAGACGGCGCTGCTGCGGAAACCGGAACTGGTCTTGGACCTTTTAGCTTTTGGGCTGTCGCGTGGTTCGCATTGGGGCAACGAGACCATGGCAGTGCGTTTCGACATGGAGCGTAACATGCCTAAGAACGATGATGACGCATTCAGACTTTGCCCTGATCTTGGAGGAGATATGCACGATGGTGAAGATGATGAGGACGATTGGGATGCCGAAGAGGCACCAATTGCCGAGGCATTTGAAGCGTTCCTCACCCAAGGAAAGAAAGCCCGCAATGTAGAAATCACGGAGTCGTTTGCTCGCGCGTTCAAAACGCAAGAAGCCGATATGATGACCCTTATTGCCGAGAAGGCTGGTGTCAACATCCGTGAAATCTGGGCGCCAACAGCCGCAAATTGCTTCAAGCGCATGAAGGCCGCGCAGCTAGATGCCCTGTTCATGCAATTGCTTGAACGCGAGGCAGACAGATCAGAGTTCCGGACCTTCAAGAAACTGAAAAAGGGCGAGAAGGATCAGATGATGCACGCGCTATTTCACGATGCAGACGTGCAGGCGATCTACAAGGTCACATCGACCCAGAAGGCGCGCATCAATGAATGGACCCCAGCTTGCTTCTAGCATTCGGACGGGGGCGCAGCTGCGCCCCCTGCCCTACCCTGGCTGACAGAAGTGATTGGTATTTGCATCGGAAACCAATGGTTCTTTCGGACCGGTAGCAATCCATCGCTACTTTCAAGTATCGCGTTGGGCAGCGAAGGTAAGTTGCCGCGAGCCTCGATATTTGCCAGCGAACCAACTGCCGATTGAATAAGACGGGAAGAGAGCACACTGTCCATACTGTCAGCGTGTTAACAGTTGTTAACTAGAATACATCCATGCCACATATAGAGTATCTATTGCCTTTAATGGCCATGGGTAGATTTTTCTTGACTTAACAAGGTGAATCACGGCCTAACTGTCTCAAGTTGCGCAAATAAGCAACATTGAGCGGGAAAAGAGCAACTATGATACAGACAGGACCCATTTCGGCCACGTCCCAGTCCGATGTCACTGACCAAATGGCGGCACGGTTGAAGACGGCCCTGACCACCCATTTGGAGCAGGTCTATGCGCCGGATCAACGTAAATCACTGCGTTTGTTTAGTGCGACTGAGACCGCCGATCTTTTGGGCGTATCGGGCCAGTTCCTCCGCAAGCTCCATAGCGATGGCACGTTGACAGAGCCTGCAGTGAACAAAGGCGGACGGCGGTCCTATTCCGGCGATGAAATCTGGGCGATGCGCCAGGCGTTGGAGGCGGGATCGCGGACGCCGGGCAAATATGTTCCTGGCCGCCGCGAGGATGACAAGCTGCAAGTCATCCAGTTGATGAATTTCAAAGGCGGATCGGCGAAATCCACGGCAACCATTCACCTTTGTCACTATCTGGCGCTTCAGGGCTACCGTGTGTTGGCGGTTGATCTGGACCCGCAGGGCAGTTTGACGGGCTTTTGCGGGCTGCAAACCGAGCTAGAATTTGATGGCCCCACCATCTATGACGCCTTGCGCTACGAAGACCCCCTGCCCTTGTCAGATGTTATCGTCGATACCTATTTCGCGGGTCTCGATCTGGCCCCTGCTCGTCTGATCCTGAGCGAATTTGAAACCGAAACGGCGGTGAATGCGGGCCGTGGTGCTGCGTTCTTTGAACGACTCTCCAATGCGCTGGAACCGGTCGAGGCCAACTATGACATCGTGATCATCGACAGCCCCCCTGCCCTTGGCTTTTTGACGCTGACGGGATTGTTTGCGGCGTCCTCCGTTCTGGTGCCGATGACGCCTAGCATGCTTGATCTGGCCTCAACCCAACAGTTCATTGAAATGACCTCGGCCTACTTGGGTGTTATTGAAGATACTGGTGTCAACATGGAGCATGATTTCTTCAGCTTCCTGATCACACGCGATGACCCAAGCGACATTCCCAGCCAGCAGATTGTGTCACTGATGCGTGCGCTGTTTCAGGATCGGATCATTCCTTCAACAGCGCTGCGCAGTACTGCGATTGCCGATGCGTCGATGCTCAAGATGTCGATCTACGAGGTCGCGCGAGCAGACATGACGCGCAGCACCTATGACCGTGCGCGCAGCAGTATGGATTCGGTTGGATCTGACATTGCTAAGTTGGTGCAGCAAGCATGGGGGCGTGGCTGATGGCACTTGACAAGAACAAAGCCGGGATCATGGCGGCGATTACAGCCGCGACCGAGGGGCAAACCCCGATCGGCAAGCGCGCGCATCGGACCTTGCCCAAAGGCACGGTCGGTTCGGTACGTGCTGGCTTGGGTGGCATTCAAGAAATTGATACGGCGCTTATCCTGCCGTGGGGTCCACAAGACAGATTGGAGTTAACAGCTGTTAACAGCGGCGATGAGGATGTAGAGGACCTGACCCAAAGCATCAAGACAAGCGGCCAACAGGTACCTGTCTTGTTGCGCCCAGCAAAGGACGCAGATGGCAAGTTTGAGGTGATCTATGGCCGCCGCCGTATCTTGGCGTGCCAAGAACTGGGCATGCCAGTCAAAGCGTTGATCCGCACATTGGATGATGGCGAAGCGCTGATCGCCAAGGGCTTGGAAAATGCCAGCCGTCAGGACCTAAGCTTTTATGAGCGCGCGCGCTTTGCACATGCGATCCTTGATCAGGGCCATTCTCGAGAGGACGCGCAACAAGCATTGTCGATTAGCAAGAACACGCTGTCCCAACTTGAACGCGTGGCGCGTCTAATCCCTGATCAGGTGGGCGTGGCCATTGGGCCTGCGCATGGGGCCGGGCGCCCGAAATGGATGATGCTGGCGGCGGCTTTTGAAGATGGCGCGGTGTCGCAAAAGGCAGCGCTGCGCGTGCTCGCGGGCATGCTTGATGACGCCGGGTCTGATGCGCGTTTGCAGGCCGTCTTGGCCAGCCTGACGAAACGTGGCCCGAAAGAAGACCGACCTGCCCAACGATCACCGGTCACGGGCGCGGTTGTGAAATCGACCAAGTCGTCGGTGACGCTGACCGTCAAGCGGGCAGGAGACAGCAAGGAATTTGCAGACTGGTTGGATGGCAACATCGACCGTCTGATCGCAGAATCCTACCAATCGTTTCAGGACGATGCGGAGGAGAACGTCAGTTAACACCTGTTAACCGGCTTATTGAGGACATGAGCAGACAAGGAGGATAACGCAAAAGGAAACCCTCGAAACCGGAGTTCCGAGGGCTGCAACGCCAAAGCGCTGATTGTTTTCGCACTTCAATCTTAGCAGTCCCCGAATCACCGCACAACAAAAAACGCCTTTGGGCGAACGGGTATCTGTTGCGTTCAGCAAAACATGGAACATTTGAGTGACACGCCCCACGGGGCAACTGGACCTACCGGGTTCCAGAATAGTGGTTTAGTGGCAAATGGTTGGCGAAAGGTAACGCCCGCGCTCTTGCAAGCTGATCAGCTGGCAGACACCGGCCGCGATCTGGCGGTCGATAAGGGCAGGGCCTTTGTGGCGGTCAAAAGAGTAGGAGCCCACATCGGACTGAAATCGGGCGATGTCCTGCTATTGGATACGTTGGGGGCCTTTACCCAAGCGCAGGACTGGGAAGAGGGCAGGCGGCCTATCGTTTGGGCTTCCAACGCCTATCTGATGGAGCAGACGGGGTTTTCGTTGTCTGCTCTGAAACGCCACGCACGCCGTCTGGCAGAGGCTGGGGTGATTTCGTTTCAGGATAGCCCCAATGGCAAGCGTTGGGGCCGCAGGGATGTTGAGGGGGTGATTGTCGAGGCTTACGGCTTTGATTTGTCGCCCATGTCGGCCCGTGCTGAGGAATTTGAACAGTTGTTTACGATGCTGAAGGCCGAACGCGCGCTCTGTCAGCGTCTCAAGCGTCAGATCACTGTGGCGCGCCGTATGATCCGAGCGCGCATCGAGGCGGCCACCAGCGGGGCGCTCAGCGGCCCCTGGGCGCAATTCGCCGGTGTGTTTGAGGACCTATTGAATCGTCTGCCGCGCCGAAACGAGGCGTCAGAGCGCTTGATGCGGCTTCTGGGGCGGTTCAAAGAGCTGCAAGAGCGCGTCGAAGGGGCCTATCTCAAAGCAGTGCAACCGGATGAGGTTGTGGAGAACACCTCTGAATTGATGGGGCAATTATCGCATATTACCAAAGATTTGAACCCCAGCGGGGTCATTTCTGACCCTCATATACTAATTACAAATCAACTCGATCCTGTAACCTGTAATTCCTCTGAAAAAGAGGACGCGGCGGGCGTAGTACCCAATGCACAACCGGAAGACCAGGTTGATAGCGCGATAGAAGATTGGATCGCTGATGTGCGCAAAAAACGCGCAGCCCTAGATTTGCCCGTGGTGATGCAAGCCTGTCCTGAGTTCGCGTCATGGGCACGCAATATGGGTGGATATCTCAAGGATTGGGGCGATTTGCACCGGGTTGCCGGGCAGCTGCGCCCAATGATTGGCATTTCAGAGCAAGCGTGGAACATCGCACAAGACCAACTGGGCAAACAGGTTGCGACTGCCGCCTTGGCACTCGTGTTTGAAAAGCATTCATCGGGCGAGGTCGCATCACCCGGTGGGTATTTGCGCGGTATGGTCGAAAAAGGCAGGGCAGGGGAGTTGCATCTGGAACGCAGTTTCTTTGGTCGGTTGAGCGAGACGGCGGCGTGAGGTGTCAAATCGGACGCCATGCACGCCGCTGCAAGTATCGGCGTTTCGCAACGATGGTGAGATGATCCGGGCTCTCATTGACGCCGGTGCCAATCCCAGAATTACGTGCGAAATTGGCAAAACGCCATTGGACACCGCCATCGATCACGGATGTTTGGATGCAGCTAAGGCACTGCGGAGCGCAAAATGAACATTAAGTATCGCAACACGGACTTTGATTTGATCTCAACGATGCCTCTCGATCCGTTGATCCAAACCTTAGAGGTTTTGGGGCTGGTTGGTATCGCCAATCATCAAGATGGCGAGGGCAATTGGCATGCGACGTTTGAGTTTTTAGGTGCCGGAGACGAGGATCTTCAGGGGAATGTCGAGGATAACATCACCGCAGTATTGGACGTTTTAGACCAACTCAGCGCAGATGATCGCAAGTTGCTGGACCAATGCATGCTTCGGGAATTCAACACGGCCTATGATCTCGGTACGAAGCCAAATGGTTTCAACGATGGCTTGGCTTTAACGACTCTCGCGCGGATGGTGAGCTTCAATGCGTCGTTTCGCATGACGCTGTATACGGGTGTTTAATAGGCCGGGGGGTCACAGACCTGCGGCTTTGGTCAGGTTCACGCGGAAGCGATCTCGTCTGCGTTGATACCGTCGCGTCATTTCGGCTGAGGCATGGCCAAGTTGCTTTTGCACGTATCGCTCATCGACTTCGGCGTAGGAGGCGAGGCCAGCGCGCAATGAGTGACCGGAAAAGAGTTTCAGGCGGTCCTTCTCGGGGATGTCCGCCCGAAGGCCCGCATCCAGCATCGTCTTCTTGATGAGGCGCGCCACGTGTTTATCGGATAGTCGGGCATCCTGAACCTTGGAGTTGTCCCGTAGCACCCGCCGGAACACTGCCCCATGATCGATTTTGGCGAAGTGCAACCACTGCTCAAGCGCATGCACCGGGCAGGAATGGTCTGCGGAGCCGCGCCCGATCTCAGCTTCCTTCCAGCCGGTCTTGGCGTGTTGGATGACGACAGCGCCTTCATCCTCGATTTCAATCCAGCCTTTGCCGTCCAAGGTGTCGTCGCGGTTTACATCGAGGGCGACGATCTCAGATCGGCGGAACCCGCCAGCATATCCGAAAAGTAGAATGGCGCGGTCGCGTAGATCGCGGAGGCTGTGGGACAGTGTGGCCACCATCTCCAGCAGTTCGTCAGGCGCAATTGGTTCTTTCTGAACCGGGGGTTTGGCATGCTGGCGTTTGATACCGGCCAGCACCGTTGCGATGTGGCGATCCTTGCGATCGAGCATTTGGCCGCGCTGCTGGTAGTTCCACGACAGGCCGGACAAACGGCGTTCAATAGTACTGACGGAAAAGGCAGGGGAGCCGTCTTGGGGCGCTGCACATTCAGCGATGTAGAGCCCGATCAACTGTGGGTCGGGTGTCAACTGATCCGCGCCGCGGCGGCGGCACCAGCTCGCAAAGTGCGCCCAGTCCTTGGCATAGGCTTTGTTGGTGTTCTCGGCCGTGGCCTGTTCAGCATAACCGCGCGCGGTTTCCACGAGGCGTTCCAGCGAGCCGGAGGCGGCCACAGAGTCTGGAATTTGAATGGTCTTCTCAGACGCACGGCCTCTCTCGTCGCCCTGAGCGGCATTTGAGGGGGCAGGGGGGGCTGAGCGCGGTTTTCCGTTCATTTTGGTGTCGTTATTTGCGAGATTGTCAGCATTCCCGCAGCCTATCTTTTTACGTCCGATAAGGCAACCTTATTGGACATAAAAGCGAGCAGTAAGGTGGGGCGGTTTGTACCGTCTGTTGTGGACGAAAGCGCCGCGAAAGACTAGTGTTGTGGTATGACCTATCAACCCAGCTCGATCTCTGACGACCTGAACACCCTACCCAAACTGCCGGGCTGGGTCACCTCTCAGCGTGCAGAAACGCTTGAAACTGTGGCTTTTCGATCCGGGGCCGCGCTAACCGTGCTGGATGGGTTGGTGTCTGATCCGAGGTACGGAGTGCCGGTCAAACTATTGGCCAACCGGCGGGCGCTGAGTGCGGCGACGGCTACATCCAAACTGGAAGGCCGATTGACGCGGGAGGCGGACATCCGTGACGCCTACCACCTGACGCCGCCGGGCGAGGCAAGAGGACCAGACGGCGATCTTCTGGCGTTCTGGCGCGAGGCTGTGGGTCTCCGGACAGACGGGATCGGTGAGATCGCCGACCTGGTCGGTGCCGACTTCGCGGGCGAGGTGGGCGTCTGGCTCGATGCGGGTATGGAGCGGGCCCGGACCCATGGGCCGCTGGCGGGTTGCGTAGCTGTCCTACGCGCCGTGCTTGAGACCGACGACCGGGCGGAGCGGGTCGCCTGTCTGCTCTCCGATTTCATCCTGGCGCGGGCGATGAACTGGAAGCAGGTGCTGCAGGTTTCGGCGCAACGGCTGACTAAGACGGCACTGCGCGACCTGACCGCAGAAGAGCAGGGAGGTGATCTTGTGGTCCGGGTACGGATCCTTGGCTCCATAGAAGAAACGCTCACTTTGGCGCGGGATCTGGCTCGCCGGGCAGAAGCCCTTCGCACCATCGCCCCGAAGCTGCGAGCGAAAGGATCGGCGGCCGCGGTCGAAATGTTCCTGAGCGAGGATGTGGTTGGACCATCGACCATACTGTCGCCGATGATAAAGGGCACGACCATCCAGATGACGGACCGCGCCGCGCGGCGGTTCTGTGAGCGGCTGGTCGAATTGGGTGTCGCCTGTGAGCTGACCGGGCGGCCAACTTTCCGGCTCTATGGGATCGCACCATGACCGGTACCGCTGTGAACATCGCGGCCAAACGAACTCAAGCGAAAGGGCAGGGCGCGTCGTCCAATGAAGGCGTGTTCGACCGGGAGCTTGAAGACTTACCACAGGAGTTACGCTGGCGCGAATGGATGGGCCGCATCGAAGCGGTGCTCTTCGCAAGCGCGTCACCAATCGGACGCGAGGACCTTGCGCGTGTCGTGGGGCAGGGGGCCTCGGTCGAGATGCTGATTGAAGATATTCATGCGGAACTGGTCAGCCGGCCCTACGAGCTGGTTGAAGTTTCCCTCGGGTGGATGTTCCGCACGAAGACGCAGTTTGCGGATGCGATCAAAGCGGCTGCCGACCTTGGTGATCAATCCCTCACGTTCACCGAGACCGAGATGGGGGTGCTTTGCGCCATTGCCTATCACCAACCGATCGACCGGGCTGGGCTCAAAGACATTTTTGGCAAAGACGTCAGCCGCGATCTGCTGGCGCGGTTGCGGTTCAAGGATTTGATTGCGAGCGGCCCAAGGGCACCGCGGCCAGGCGCGCCGCATACCTTTGTGACGACGGAAGGGTTTCTGACGACGTTCGATTTGCGGACATTGCGAGACTTGCCTGAGTTGGATTTGGCTGTTGGGAACGCAGATGAGGAGACGCGGACAGCGCAGGTCTGAGGCTCTTCGCTTTCAATTGGTCGAGCTTTGACTTTCAATCAGTCGGAGATGTGAGCAGGTTTTACGTGCTAATGCACAGCAGATTTTACGTGTGTTTGCACAACATAAAAAACGTGTATACAAACTACGACCTTTACGTGTAAATGAACGACAATGAATACGCGTAAATCACCGACAACTACTTTAGGAAAGTGGCCCTCGTACAATGGCGTCCCCGAACGAAAAACTTGCAGCCTCGCTGGAACTTCTCAAGGAGCGACAAGCGGAACACGGCAACGTCCTACGGAGCAGTGAGCTCACCCGAACCCACAGAGAAAGGCTCAAGAAGAATGGCTTCCTGAGCGATGTCATTTTGGGTTGGCTGATAGTGACCCGACCACAGGACAAACCGCATGACTCGACCTTTTGGTACACATCGTTCTGGGATTTCTGCCGCCGGTACTGCCACGAACGCTATGGTCTGGAGTGGTGCTTCTCGTCTGAGCAATCTTTGCTTTTGCATGCCGAGAGTACGCACATTCCGAAGCAAGTGATCGTTTGGACACCCAAGGGGTCTGGCAACAACACGGTGCTGCCGTTCGACACCTCGCTGTACGACCTCAAGAAGGACCTGCCTCCGAAGAGTGACATCGCAACAAAAGATGGGCTGTTAGTTCTGTCCGTCGAAGCGGCACTGATCAACGTCCCCGAGGCATTCTACCGATCCTACGCGATGGAGGCGCAAATTGTCTTGAGCGGTTTGAAGAACACAGGTCCTCTGCTTGTCAAATTACTTGATGGTGGTCACGTTTTGGCGGCAGGGCGGATCGCGGGTGCTTTGCGTCGCGTGGGACGCGATAGTGAGGCTGAAACCATTCTCAAGAAGATGAAGGCCGCTGACTATGATGTCCGGGAAAGGGATCCTTTCGCAGATGTTGCCCAAGTGATGCCTCTTGAGGTCGGCAGCTCACCACTCGCGGCTAGGATCAATGCGGCATGGGACACCCATCGCGATGCCATTGTGGAGATATTTCCGGACGAACCAGGCATGCCAGACGACAAGGATGCTTTTCTTGCGATGATCGACGACATCTATGTCAATGATGCCTATCACTCGCTGTCGATCGAAGGCTATTCCGTCACCGAGGAGTTGATCGAGCAAGTGCGGCAAGGGTCCTTTGACCCTCTTGGAAACGCGGAACACAGGAAGGATGTCGACGCGCTTGCCGCCAGCGGCTACTGGCAAGCCTTTCAAGCGGTCCGCGCTTCGATAGAGAAAATACTATATGGAGAACCGGCGGGGCAGGTGGTTAGACTGGATCATGACGCGTGGTTTGAAGAGCTGTTCCGCCCGTCTGTGACAGCTGGCATCTTGAAGGCAGGCGCATTGGCGGGCTACCGCAATCATCCCGTCTATTTACGGGGTTCGAGACACACGCCGCCGCGGGTAGAAGCGATTGCCTCCGGTATGGCGACACTGTTCGAACGGCTCGAGAATGAGGATTCCACAGCAGTTCGCGCTGTCCTGGGTCACTGGTTGCTTGGTTATGTCCACCCTTATCCTGACGGCAACGGACGGATGGCGCGGTTTTTGATGAACGCAATGTTCGCATCCGGCGGCTACTCTTGGACAGTCATCGATGTTGATCATCGAGCAGCATACATGTCGGCGCTGGAATGCGCGAGTGTTGGGGGAGACATCGTACCGTTCGCTCGGTTGGTTGAGGATCGAATGCGATGGTCAGGATCGCTTGCAACGCATCAAAACTGACCGAAAGCTGGGGTTCGATGACGTTTTCCTCTGATGAAGGCGAAGCCTTTGACAAAACCAGATAGGGCTAAATGTCGTCCATTCATTATTCTTTGAAATATGAAAAGTGGGGTACGGTTTGAACCAATCGAGAATAGCATCTGTATCGACACTTGATGCACAGCAGCTGCTTCGCATCGAAGCCGTGCATCGAGGTTATCTTTTTCAGCACCTCTATGCCGCTCAGTGCCTACTTTGTGTCGGAGCACTTTCTGCGAACGCTGTTACTGTGGAGAGCGACGAAGATGTTGAGGTGCTTCTCGACGGAAAACATCTGTACGTTCAGGTCAAATATCGCAAAAGCAAGCTGGCATGGAGTGACATTGAGAGTGCTGTATCCCGCTTCGAAGAACTGCGTGGCGCTCATCAGACCGGTGAGCGGCCGAGTACGGCAGAATTTGTCATCGTCAGCAATGCACCTCCGAATGGCCCCCTTGCCAAACGGATATCTGGGGCAGATTGGCCAGCAGACGTGCATGTGGATTGGCCCGAAGGCTCAGAAGATGGGCGGACCCTCCCACCGCCGTCGGCGTCACTCATCGATGCCATTGAGGCTACACGCGCCTTGGCTCAATCTCTACCATTCGCCAAGCTCAACCCGGACACGCTTGTGTGGAAACTGGCCGGAATCATCATGTTGGCCGCCACTGGGGAGAACAGCGGTCTCAATCATATCTTCAGTGCCGAGGACTTGCCGGACCTATTCGAGCAATTGGTATTGCAGTTGCAGGACTTGCCAGCTCCGCCCGCGCACTACCGAATACAACAAGATGAGCCAGAGCTTCTTACGGAAGAGCGAGTCCGTCTGATCGTTGGATATTCAGGCGCGGGCAAGACCTCCTGGCTGGCACAATCCGCACAGCATGCAGCGGGACGGCTAGTATATCTCGACGTTGCCGATCTTCCTGGAGCAGGCCTCGCCAGCGTGGTGGCGAGGGAAGTTGCAGGCCGCCTTTTTTCAGAGGGACAACAATTAGGTCAGATCCTTCTTCCAGGTGCATCAGGACGAGAAATGCTACAAATCCTGTCACGCCGCATCGCCGAAAGCGGCGAGATCGTAACTGTTGCGTTAGACAATGCACATTGTCTTTCAGGTGATGATCTCATCGGTGTTGTGCAGGCGGCCTCCGAAGTTCAGTTTATCCTCCTTTGCCGTCCTGAGGGCGAAATTAGCGCCCTTGAGTCCCTGTTGGGCGCAAGCCGCGAAAGCTTGGCGGGCTGGGCATCTGATACAGTTGCGGCAGCGGCCCTGGATGCCGGTTGCAAAGCAGACGCAGCTGATTGTCAGCGGTTAATCGATCTCACTGGTGGTCTTCCACTTTACGTACTCAACGCCTTGGTGATTACTAAAGCGGACTATGATGGACGCTTGAGGAAATTCTGCAAGGATCTTGCGGCGTCAGCTCAAACCCGGGAGATCTCCCAGGAGGTTATTCTTGGGCGCGTTTTTGATGGACTTCCAACTGTTACAGCGAAGGTGGCGGAGCTTTTCAGCCTTTGCGACGCACCGATCACGCGTGAAGAGGCAGCCGTATATGTCGCCGCAGCGGGAGGACCAGACAAAGCCAATTTCGTAGCAGCGCTTCGTCATCTATTTGGGCTGGGGCTGTTGCAGATTTTCGTTGATGACAAAGTCAAAATTCATGATGCTGCACGAGTGGTTGGCAAGGGGCGCCTTGTCCTCGAGGGCGCAGAGCCGCTGAAAAGGTATCGATTGGCCCTGAGAGCCATTGTCCAGGCCAGTCTTCTAAAAGACTGGAGTCCGGCCAAGCTATCTCTTTTTCTGCGGCTTAGCGGAGACGTAGGCCGCTTGGACGTGCTCGTTGAAATGGCAACGGACGAGTTGTTTCATGAAATGGGTGTATGGCCCGAGATCGAAGCTTTTCTTGAGCAAGGAGTTCAAGACGAAACCATCCCGCCGGAGCAGCGAATCATGGCGCTTGATGGTCTGGCCTTCGCACATCTGAAGTCTGGCTCAGATCGCGCCGTGGCCTGGTTGGATCAAATGGACCAACTAATTGAGACACATGATTTAGGGGCGGAAGAAATCCTTCGCGTCGGAATGAAGCGGATGATTTATCTCGCCCAAAACGGTGATCGGAAAGGTTCTGAGCAATTGATCGAAAGTCTGGGCAAAGCTGTCAAGGACGCCTCTCCCGGTCATCGACGGGTATACACGTATAACGTTGCCACTGCGGAGTTGGCATTTGGTGACAGCGCTGCGGCAGTCAGGCGAATACATCCCCTCATTAAGGAGTACTATGCACTGCTTGGTCTGTCCCCACAGCAGGTTATGGGACGAAATGCGCCGGAACTTAAGCTTCTAGTGAAACAGAAACCGTTTCCGACTGACGATATCAAGCATTTGGCTGACTCTCTAGACGTGTTGGCGAAGGCATCAGACGCAGAAGGAGAGTTTTCACCCTTGGCTCGTGTCCATGCGTTGAAATTCTACGATTTGGCTCGGGCGCCCGAGTCCATGTTCCGAGTTGGTCAAGATCTTGTTGATCAGTTTATCGGGCGCAATGACTTCGACGGCGCCTTGAACATAATGGAGAGTATTCTTCTGCCTCAACTTCAGCAACTGAAGCTTGCGGAGTATCTCATCCCCGTTCGCTCGCAACACGCCGTTGTTCTTGCATATTGCGGAAGGTTTAGCGAAGCCGAAGCTGAGATGGAGCGACTGCGGCCTTATGAAGCCGGCCTTGCTGATCTCGGTAGAAGCGAACTGAATAACCAAAGAGAATTGATAGCACAGATCGGAAAGTATGGCCCTCCTCCGAAATGGGTTCCGGAATTCGGTTTGCTGGATACTCTTGCCCAACGTATGCAGGGACAGAAGCAAATCGATGCTTACCGTCCAGAAGCTTCTGCTGCAAAAAAAGTAGGACGCAATCAGCCGTGCCCATGCGGCTCGGGTAGGAAGTACAAAAAATGCCATGGGCGCTGATTAAACCTACAATGAAAGACATTTTTCGTTTTGGCGAAGAGATTCAGCCTTAGGCAAGTGCTGGCGCACCTGAGCTTTGGTCAGAGTATTTCCAAAGGTGAAAATTGTACTAGCGCTTCGGTTACACCAAGCTTTGAAAAGCGCGACTTCATTTCGGGCAGATTGTTGTAATAGCTAATTGTCCAACGGGTTGAAGGATTGGTGCAGGTTACAATTTTCTCAAAATACTGTGCATCAACGTCCGCGAGTGAATGGCCAAGTACCCAAATTTCAGAGATATTTCGCAACCCAGAAAAAAATGCCCGGTTGCTCTCAATGATTTTTGCTGTCGGCTTGAAGGTCGCGGCAAAATAATCGTCGATTAGCTGGTATCCACCAGCCACACGGGTATCTGTATCTTCATCAATCTGTCCCGAGAGCAGTTCATTAGATTGTCGCTCCCAACCGTGCCCTAGTACGACTTGCTTGTCAGGGCTGCCAGAACTGCCGTGGATATGCAGTATATTGGCGTCGGGCACTCCGTAAAGTATCTGCAGAGTTGACGTATAGTTGAAGTTCAGAAAGCGCGCGCCGGGGTCGATGCAGTGCACCAATGGCACAGTGCGCGGTGCGGGTATTGGGAGGCCGCGTATCCATTCAGCGAAGCGCATTCGCATCTTTGTTGCAAGACCTTCGACGATCTGCTCGATCTCGTACTCGAAATTGTGATGGTCCGCGTCACTCCAATCATCGGCGCCATAAGAGACCAGGAAGTTTGTTGCATAATCAATGACCTGATCAGAGTCGAATGATGCTAGGCGATCTTCGAACTCATTCCAGAAGTCTTTGTCAAAGAAGAGATATTCGTCAATAAGACGATGCACATCCGGGTCTTCAGCTTCTAAATATCGACCAAAATCGCTATACCGTGAAGGTATCCCATGATGAAGGTCGAAGCCATTTCCAATAATGATGAGCCGGTGGGTCATGACTTCTGGGCTCGCCTGTGCAGTGCGGTTACATCCCCTATCCAATCGTCTAATGCCGCCACGACGATCTGACAAAGCCGCGCAAATTCTCGGATTTCGCTCCCCAGCAACTCTACGGTTTCACCTAACCGCGCATTTCGCGCGTTCTCGGCAAATTTTGCGTCAACCACACCGAGATTGTGCCCGATGACGTGCCTTTTCTGGATGTTGAGTTCGAGCGCTTCCTGCTCCGCATCCGATAGTCCGTTGAACGGGTCGATGTTGAACTCTGCATAGCGTTTCTGAGCCTTTTCAACATTTTGAAAGTCGTTTCGGATGGCCTTGGTGGGAGCCGCACGGCTGGGGTCCAGAGAGACTTTGTGCGCATAAACCACCTTCTGAGCAGCTTCGAACGCGGTCAGAACGTCTTCGTGCGCGTTTCCCAGAAGGCGGTAGGCAAGTTCAGCTTGCTCTTCTCCCAGCCCTTCAGCAATCGAGACTTGCCGCCCAACCAACTCAACCTCTCGCGAGAAGTGCAGTGAAACGTTCGGGGCACCACAATCGGGACAGTAAAGGGCAATCGCGTAGACACCGTAGTCGCGACCGCAGCAATCGCAGACTAAGAGACGCATGAGATCGCGTCTTCCAAATTGCGGCCTCGGGCGGCGGGTATGCGAGCCCGGTTTGTAAGTGATGCCGCCTCGGCTCTTTCTCGCAACTCCCTTGAGCATATCTGAGACGGCGTCTTGGGCATCTTGCATGGCAGCATGCTTGACGATCTTGATTGCAGCTTCCTTGTCCTTCGGATGCGTGAATTCGTCATGGTCACCGACGATGCCACTGTAAGGGCAGATTGTTCTTGAGCTGCCGGGTTGCTGCTTCATTCGCCTGTACTTGGACTCCGCGATTGAGATTTCGGTCACTCGTTCCCCAAGGACGAAGTGTCTAGGATGGGCCTCCTCATTGGGTGAGTAGCGATATACCCGGCCCTCAGGTGTTTGCGGCAGCGGAACGGATAGCTGCATCTTCGACCGAGTGCCGCCGGTCTGAAATCTCTTGAGGTTCTTCATCTTCATCGGGCGGCTCCTCCAGCTTTCACTTGATAGCGCTTCGACAGCTTCTCATTCACGAGATTGGACAGCGCGACTTTCGCTTCAGCATCACCCCTGTACCAATCGAGCCGACGCCGACCGTGAGTTCCACGCCGACCCCACTGTCTTTCGACGCCAATCTCTCCAAATAGACTCTCTGTTAGCTGAACGCAGTAAAACCTATCCATATTCGCGTCCGAGTCCACGCGGGTCATATCAATCCTCATCTATCTCCTCCTCAGACATAGCCACGTACGCGCAACCAACACACTCAAGTCGCGGGTTCTCTTGATCGAGCCCCCAACGACGCTTTGTGTAGAATTCGAGCGGCTTGCGAACGCGGATTTCGAGGAATTCGTCTTCAAATCCGAACTCGATCCGAACGACCCGCATTTGGTCTTGCGTCAGGTCGCGATGGGGGCTCAGCCTCAGTACGGCCCAGGTAAACCAATCATCGTCCTTCGGGACTTCTTCAGCAACACGGCGCTCTTCGAAAGACCGAGTTGGATCGATGCGAGATGGAATAAAGTCGCGAAAGCCTTGACGGGTATAGCACCAGGCGCGCAGATGGAGGCGCACCCCGTCTGAGGCGAAGCGTAATGGCGCAATCCAACGGGTCTCCGGCTCTGGGTCGCGCATCGATTGGTAGACGATCTTGATCGCCTCCCCAGCGAGCAGAGCGCGATAGAGCGGCCTGAAGACACGTACGTTCTGAGTGCGCTGAAGGTCGGGCAAGACATCGTAGAAGGCGCGTTTCTTTCCGCTGAGCAGCTCCTCGAGCTCGTCAGTTGTGGCCCGCCCCGTCAGCCGTGTGAAGCGCTCCGTCGTGTGGTACTTTTTCGAGGAGGCGTCATATTTGAGTGCGTTGGTTTCTGAAGCGTGCAGATAGGTCTTGAAATCCAGAGCGGCCTGAGGGTTCGAGATCCCGAAGCGCTCTATCAACGATCCGCGCGTCGCCGCACCGTCCCAGAAGAGCAGGCGGTCGAGGTATTCTAGTCGCTGTTTTTGGGCATGTTTTAGATCGTCAAAGGCCATTACTAGAATCTATCTTGACTCTGTGGTTTTGTCCATATTAAAATTATACGTATAAAAAATAACGGTGCAAACATGAGAGTTCTCCATACAGCAGACTGGCATCTGGGAAAGACCTTGCGGGGCGTCTCACTTCACGAGGATCACGCACATGTTCTCGACCAGGTGTTCAAGGCCGTCGTGGACGAGGGCATCGAGGTTCTGCTTATCGCTGGCGATGTCTACGACAAAGCGTCCCCATCCGAAGCCGCAATGAAGCTCTATAGTGATTTCCTAGAGCGCGTTCACGAACAGACTGATGCGGCCATCGTTGTCATCGCGGGTAACCACGACTCCGGCCAACGTCTTGGGACCGCGTCCAAGCTTTTCGATCGCCGACGTATTCTGGTCCGTGGCCCGATCGAGCGAGATGAGACGCCGCTGGTCCTAGAGGATGAACATGGCAAGATCGCGATCTCGGCGCTTCCCTACGGAGAGATCTATGCCGCCCGTCGCGCCTTTGAGGCAGAAGACATCCGGTCGCCGGAGGACGTTCTCCGGGCGCAGATCGAGGCCGCAAGGACGCGCGTGCCAGATGATGCTCGCTGGATCGTCGTGGCCCATGCCTTCGTAACAAACTGCCAACCGACGGAGACTGAGAGGCGGCTGTCGGTCGGTACGGTGGAGACCGTGTCGGCAGCGATTTTTGAAGATGCGAACTACGTTGCGCTCGGCCACCTTCACCGTCCGCAAACCGCGGGTGGGAACACGATCCGATACAGCGGCTCTCCTTTGGCCTTCGGGTTCGATGAAGCGGGCACGACGAAATCGATGACAGTCTTTGACCTTGACGGGCAGGGGCAGGTGATCAATCTGAAAACGGTGGACTTCGAGCCTTTGAGACATGTCCGTGAGGTCAAGGGGCTTCTGGAGGATCTCGTTTCTGAGGCGAAGGCTAATCCGAGCGAAGACTACATCCGGGCGATTCTTCGGGACGACGGGGCCTTAATCGAGCCGGCCGCTCAGCTGCGGCCACACTATCCGAACATTCTGCAGACCTTGCGAGAGAAAAAGCAGGACCTCGTAATGAGTAGCGCCGGCCGGGCGCAGTCAAGGCTCGACGATCCCGTCGGCGTCATCGGTGAATTCCTGACCTATGTCCGCGGCGAAGGCGCAACGGAACATGAGGAGGGCGTCGTAAAGAGTGTGCTCGACCGCCCGGTGCTGGAGGACGCGAAATGAGGCCAATCCGACTGACGATGACAGCGTTCGGCCCATATGCCGGAACCGAGGTCGTTGAATTCACGGCGGCGCTCGATGCCGGGATCTTTGGCATTTACGGCGAAACCGGCGCGGGAAAGACCACGATCTTCGATGGTATCTCCTTCGCCCTGTTTGGACAGTCCTCCGGGGCAGAGCGCAGCGCAGAGGACATGATTTGCCATCACGCACACGCAACCGATATCACCAAGGTCGAACTCGTCTTCGATCTCGGCAACGAACGATATGTCGTTCAACGCGTTCCCAAGCAGCAGCGCGCGGCGCTACGTGGATCAGGCACCACGACCGAACCGCACCAGGCTTACCTTTTTCGGGCGACCGGCATGCCTTTGGCTGAAATTGCAGGCGATAATCTCGGTGACGTCGTGGCCGAGAAACAGGTCAACAAGGTCGATCCCGAGATAGAGGCGCTTCTGGGCTACAATGCTGCCCAGTTCCGTCAGATCGTGCTGTTGCCCCAGGGCGACTTCCGCAAAATCCTGACCGCGCCAAGCGATGAGCGCTCCCCGATCCTGAAACGCCTGTTCGACGTCCAGATGTACGAACGCTTTGCGGATCGCATCAAACGCGATGCCGCCGACCTCTACCGTCAAATCAATGATGACCGCGTCCGGCGCGACACGCATCTGGGTAATCTGAGCGAAGAACAACTGGCCGACGAGATTGGTTCGATGGGCGAAGAGGTCTCTTCACTCGAGACTACCGTGAAAGCAGAGACCGAAACGCTGGTGCAATGTCAGAAGGCTTTGTCTGCTGGAGAGGGTCTGGCAGAAAAGTTCGAAGCGAGGGGAGCGGCTGAGACAGAGAAGGCAACGCTCGAGTCTGCAAGTGAGGTGGTTGAGGAGACCAAGTCCCGTCTTGCAAAGGCGCGTGCGGCCCAAATTGTTCTGGTCGCTGAGTCTGCGATGCGAGCTGCGGGCGAGGAGGCCGGTGCCGCTCAGACCCGTCACGCTACAGCTAAGGTAAGTTTGTCTTCTGCTCAATCGGCCCTGAGCGTGGCCCAAGAAGCGCTCAATCGGACGGAGCAGCAGAAGGATAATCGCGACGCTGCCCATGCAAAGGTGCTGGAATTGGAGCGTTTCGAAAAGACGCTTGGCCAATCCCGCACCCTCCTAGCGGATCTCGAGGCGGCGAAACTGGCGACGAAGTCGGCGGTTGAGAAGCAGGCGACGGCAGAACGCAACCGAACGAACGCCGAGCAAACACTCACGACGCTCCGCAACCTCCAGAAAGAGCAGCCGGCGCACGTGCGCACCCTTCAAGAGGCAGGCAATGTTCTGGCGGCGGTGGAACGTGAGGCCGAGGCTTTAGGTCGTTATGAAACGGCCAAGTCCAGGCGCGGTCTGCAGGCAGGTGAAGTCGACCGCTTGCAGACCGAGTATGAAAGGCGGAGTGCCCATCTCGAAGTCTGCAAGACCGCCCTGGAACGCGCGGAACAGGATTTGACCGAGATACAGGCGCTCCACGTGGCGAGGAAACTTCTTCCCGCAGAGCCCTGTCCGGCTTGTGGATCGCTTGACCACCCCAATCCAGCGATCGGCGATCCCGAGCGCCGCGGTCGCCATGACCAGTTCGAGCAGGCGTCGCGGGAGCTTCGTAGCGCCGAACGCGATGAGATCGAAGCGAAGACCGCACTGGCTGCGGCGAGGTCATCTCTGACCGAAAGGCAGACCGAACTTGATGCCCTCGACCGTCCGGAACGGGATCGGCAGAGCCTCGATCCGGTTCTGGCAGAAGCACGTGACCGGAGGATTGCACTGGAAGCGGACGCCCGATTTGTCGATCTCGAAAGCAAGATCGCCACGGCCGAAACGGCCGCCGGGGAGACAACTTCCCATTATGAGCACGCGCGCCAGGAGGTTTCTGAGGCCAGAGACGCGGAGACACGCGCGCAGACTTCCTACGACACCCTTCTGCGAGATGTGCCCGAGAATTGGCGGCAAGGCGGTGCCTTGGCCTCAGCCCTGTCAGCCGCTGTTTCTGCGCAAGGCGAACTCGTCGCTGCCCACGAGACGGCGATAAACGGTGAAAAGGCGGCCGCTGTCGCCCTTAGTGCCGCAGAGCAAGGTGAGATGAGTGCTGTCGCAGATGTCGACCGAACAGCCCAAGCATTTACAAACGCCCAGGCGGAGTTCACCGAGAGGCTTGGAACGGCGGGGCTGGATGAGGCCGGGTTAAAAGTTGCAAAGGCTGACGTCGCGCAGTCCGACGCGCTCGAGGAACAGATCAACTCATTCAACGAGCGCGTTGCTGCCAACAAGGCCCAACTCGAACGACTGGCGAACGAAATCGGTGATCGAAGCCCTCCAGATGTCGAGGCGTTGACGGCTGCTAAAGAATCCGCACAGTCGAAGCTGGAAACCAGTCAGCAGACTCACACTCGCTTGCAGCGCGACTTGGAAGCAAAGCTCGAAACGCAACGAAAAGTCGAAGCGCTTTCCGCCCGTATCACTACCCTCGAGGCGGAGTACGGTCCGGTTGGCGGCCTGGCAGACCTGGTCAACGGCAATAATGAGCGGAAGGTTCGGCTCCCGGACTTTGCAATTGCCGCGATGTTCGATGAGGTTCTCGTCGCCGCCAATCAACGGCTCGCTCCCATGACGGGCGGACGTTACCAGCTCCTCCGCCCGGAAGATGCTGTTGGAGGGCGACAGAAACGTGGGTTGGATATCGCCGTCTTCGACGCCAACACCGAGAAGTCGCGACCCACAAAGACGCTGTCCGGCGGCGAGGGATTTCAGGCCTCGCTTGCCCTTGCCCTGGGTCTCTCCGATGTCGTTCAGCAGAACAGTGGTGGAATCAAGCTCGATGCGATTTTCATCGATGAGGGCTTCGGCACCTTGGACGAAGACACTCTGAACACCGCGCTTGAGACGCTTTACGAACTGACCAACGACAAGCGGTCGGTGGGGCTGATCTCCCATACCGAACAGGTGAAATCCATGATCACCGGCGGGTTTGACATCGAAGTCACGCCGTCCGGTTCCCACATCCACACGCGGAGATCCGCGGCATAACCAAAGGAGTTCTCAATGCCGTATTCTACAAATCCCAAAGCCCAGCACGTTTGGAACAAAGCACGACCCGTCAAAGGCAAAAATCCCAACCTTTATAGACGGGATGCGCAAGGCAACGTGATCTACAAGCCTGCCTACAACCGAGACAGCCTCATGGGTTGGCAGGTTGATCACATCTGGCCAAGATCAAAAGGTGGCTCGGATGCGCGGCGTAATCTTCAAGCCCTTCAAACTGGCGCAAACAAGCGCAAATCGAACAAGACGCCGAGAAGGGCGAAGGCATCGTCTCGGAAGCGCCGGTGGTAAGTCTTGTATGCGAGACGGCGAGTGTCCGTCGTCAGGGTTTTTGGGACCAAGAGCGGCCTAACCTAAGAGAGCGTTTGGCTCATCTGGTTGGTTTGATTATGCGGCGTGCTGGCGGTGATGCAAGCGGCGCGTTTCGAGCGTCTTTCGTTTGATCCTTTCTCGTTGTTTTAGAATGGCTTTGTCACGCCCGAAGTAGACGTCCGCGGGTGTGACGTTGTTGATGCTCTCGTGATACCGCTGATGATTGTAGTGGTCGACGAAGGCTTCGATCTGGGCCTCAAGATCGCCCGGCAGGAAGTAGTTTTCCAGCAGGATGCGGTTCTTCAATGTCTGATGCCATCGTTCGATCTTGCCTTGGGTTTGCGGATGATACGGCGCACCGCGCGAGTGCTTCATGCCTTTGTCTTGCAGCCATTCTGCCAGATCCCCTGAGACGTAACTGGATCCGTTGTCGCTGAGCAGACGTGGCTTGTGAACGACGTGGACTTGGTCGCAGCCGGATGCCCGCAATGCGAGGTCAAGCGTATCGGTAACGTCTTCAGCCCGCATGTTGGTGCAGAGCTTCCAGGAGACGATGTAGCGGCTGTAATCGTCGAGAACCGTGCTGAGATAGAACCAACCCCAGCCCAATACCTTGATGTAGGTGAAGTCTGTTTGCCAAAGCTGATTGATCCCAGTTGTCTTGTCTTTGAACTCGTTGGCAGCCTTCAGCACGATGAACGCAGGGCTGGTGATCAGATCATGGGCCTTCAGTGTCCGATACACCGTGGATTCCGAGACAAAATAACGCTCCTCATCAGTGAACGTCACCGCCAGCTCGCGCGGTGACAGTTCCGTCTCCTGCAACGCGAAGTCGACCACCTTGCGCTTCACCTCGTCGGGCACCCGGTTCCAGACGTGTTTTGGCTTGGGAGATTGATCCTGCAATCCGGCCTCGCCACGCTGCAGATACCGGTCATACCACCGATAGAAAGTGGTGCGAGGGATCCCGAGTTTGGCCAACGTCATGCGGGCCGACAGATGGCTTTCCTCAACCAGCCGGATGATCTCCAACTTCTCTGATGCAGGATACCTCATTCGTGGTCGCCCCCATCGCCTGTCATGCTTTTTTTGAGAAGGCGGAGTTCAAGCGTCTGTTCCGCGACGACTTCCTTGAGATCCTTTGCTTCGCGGCGCAGCTCTTTCACCTCATCAGTGTTCGCAGCACGTGCTGTATCGCCTGCCAGACGCCGCTTACCGGCTTCCATGAAGTCTTTCGACCACTTGTAGTAGATGCCTTGGGAGATACCCTCACGGCGGCACAGTTCGGCAATGCTGTCCTCGCCGCGCAGGCCATCCAACACGATTCTGATCTTCTCTTCGGATGAATAGTGCTTGCGGGTTGCCCGCTTGATGTCTTTGACGATCTTCTCGCCAGGGCTCTTCGTTGTCTTTCTCATCTTCCACTCCTCAGTGGCTACGATGAGCAACAAACTCTCACTTAGCAAATTACCCTAATTGGACCCATAAGCGCTGACTTCAGACACATTGGAGAACAGATTCGCGTTTGAGCGAATGTGTTTCGCTATTGCTCGGGCTTCGCCCTATTCGAAATGGCTCCAGACAGCCGTCAACGGTGCAAGAGTGATCCCCGTGATCCTTACGACAATGAAATTGCTTACGTAGTCAATGTTCGCGCCAGTAGGTAAACAGACGTCCAACCAAATATGACAGCAAAACCGGTCGATACGTAGAATACGATCTCAACTGCGGCCGGTGCTTCGATCGTATAGAGCCGCAACCCGGACAGCAGCAGAAAAGCTCCAAACGTCGTCCGAACAGTGCCAGCTTGCCAAAGCGAGACGCTGCGAAAACGAACTAGATTTGTTGTCCTGGTCGGGTCTATTGCCCGCAAGCCGTACAGCAGAAGCTCTCGTGCTATGAGAGCCCACATTGGAAACATAAGTGCCGGGTATTCTCGCGCAATCACAAGGCAAAATGCGATCGTAAAACACTTATCCCCGAGTCCATCGAGAAAATAACCAGCCTCCGTTTCGACCGTCCATTTTCTCGCCAGGTACCCATCGGCAAAATCGGTAAGCAATGCCGTTGTGGCGATAGCCAGAGCAACCCAGTATGCTATTGGCGCAGACGTCGAAAAGACCACCACGAAAACTGCGCTAGCCGGCACTCTGCTTATCGAGAGCAAGTTTGGGATTTGATCCCTGAACGTTGGCATAATTCCTAGTTATCGTAACGGGTAATCTGTCGCGCGAAGCCTGCTCATCCAGTGATGATAATGAGAGGATTGTCCTATCTTAGATTTTCCAGTTCACGCCCGCTGCAGACCTTCGCTGCGCTTGGCACGAATGTCGAAGTGGCGGACAAACCGGACTTATGCAGGCGCGGCTGTTGCTGACGCAGCATTAGTTCGCACGCGCGGCGCGTTCATCGCTGTGTCGCAGCTGATGTCGCCATACCGGTCGATCAGAGGCCCCGATTGTGCCTGAGCCAAGACCGAACTTTCGCCGTACGCTTCGCCAATATGAAAGATGGTGGGACAGAGATACCGTTCGCGAAACTCAAGCTAACGGCTGCTTTACTCGATTAGGCTGCCGCCAAAGCCATCCTTCATCAAAGCGTCCAACATAGGACAAGCCGCAGAGCCATCGTCGCAGTTCTTGGAAAGGCTCAAGAGCGCGTCTTGGAGGCGCACTAAGTTCTCAATCTTGGCGGTGATCTCACCCAGATGGTTCTCAGCCATTGCTTTCACCTCGCCACAGGATCGGTCACTCTGCTCGGTCAGGGATAGAAAGGTCTGAATAATCGAGATCGGGAAGCCCAAATCGCGACACCGGCGCACGAACCTGAGTTTGGCAATTTCATCGGACGAGTATAGCCGACGCCCGCCTGCCGAGCGCCCCGGTTTCGGAACAACACCCTCACGTTCATAATACCGGATCGTTTCGATGTTCACGCCGCTTTGTTCTGACGCTTTGCCGATGGTGAACATTTTGCTTGCTCCTGTAGTGGCTACAGGAAGTAGAAGTGCAAAATGGACATGAATGCAAATCAACAACCCGTGGTAGACACCGGCATCGCTGCCCGCCTAGTGATGCCCTTCGCAGCGCTTTTGGCGCTATTGTCGGCGTCTTGTTGTGTTTTGCCTATCGGCCTTTCGATATTAGGCCTTGGCGGCGCATGGCTCACCATGCTTGGCCCATTCATCGCTTACCGAGGGTTCATTCTTGGCGCTGTCGCGATCGCCCTCGTTTGGGCGTGGTATCGTGTGCTGCGTCGCAAGCCATGCGCAACGCGCAGACGATCTGCAATTGTCTGGACGTCAGTCGCATCTATCGCCTTTTTGATCGCACTGTCTTCGCCGCTCTGGGAGGCGTCAGCGCAGCGTTTTATGTGGGATTTGTGGAGATCGACACGATGAAAAACAAACTACTGGCGCTCGGGGTGGGCGGCACGATTGTGGCGATCCTCTGTTGCTTCACGCCGATCTTGCCGGTCGTGCTTACAGCGCTTGGCCTGACAGGCCTGCTTGGTGTCGTCTACAGCGATGCTGTCTTGCTGCCGATATTGGCAGGATTTCTCATACTCACGGGGTACGCGATATGGCGACAGAAGACGCAAAAGTAGTGCTGCAATCGACTCTCACCTGTCCATCTTGCGGGCACGTTGAAACCGAGACTATGCCGACCGATGCCTGCCAGTGGTTTTATGAATGCAAGTCATGTCAGACCGTCTTGAAACCGCTAGAGGGGGATTGCTGCGTCTACTGTTCTTACGCAACGGTTCCATGTCCACCAATCCAAGAAGGCAAGTCCTGCTGCGGTGTTTAGGTATGCACGGGCTTAATCTGCTTGGGTACCTGTTATCTCGCCGAATACGATTTCTCGGCCATCTGGTGCCATAGCTACAATCTCTCGGCAACCGTATGGCTTGTCGGTGATCGGGCTTTTGAGCTTTGCGCCTCGGCGCTCGAATTCGTCATGCAGCGCTTCTATGTTTTCTACCCAGAAATAGGCCGCCCACCCATGTTTTCGGAATCCAAATGTTCGATGACAAGCAAGCATGATTGTCTGACCATCTCGGTCCAAAGTCACAAATTTTGGACCAGTCCCAATCTCCGTACCAAGTTCAAATCCGAGCCGCTCTACAAAAAAGTCCCGCATCGGTCTTACTGTGCGGCTGTTCACCTGTAGCACTGCGGCGGTTCGTTGGAAGCAAGAGGAAGGGATTTCTTCAGTGTTCATCTTACGACTATTGCCATAACCAACTACCAATACCAGTCAGTCAAGTGACTGACTTAGCAGGTTGGCTAACACCCTTTTTCCGCAACTGTAATTCTGGTTATCGATATCAGTGCTCCCTCTCACAAAGTTCATGATCAGCCAGAGACGCCAAGACATAGCAGTCTTCAGAAACGCCGTGCCCATCACATCCCTTCGAAATTCGCGTGAGTTCCTTTTCCAAAAGCTTGAGCCGTTTGATTTTCGCGCGAACATCTGCAAGCTGCGAAACAGCAATGTCTGTTGCGGCCTCGCACGATCTGTCTGGATGATCCTGTAACTCGATGAGCGATGATATCGCCTCAATCGAAAATCCCAGATCACGAGCGTGACGAATGAAACTCAGTCGTTCCAATCCTTCCTTATCGTAGCGTCTTTGGTTGCCACTCGTGCGCTCGGCTTCTGCCAAAAGTCCCATTTCTTCATAGTAACGAATGGTTGGAACCTTGACCTTTGTGCGTTTTGAAAGCTCGCCGATAGAAAACATGAAGAAACCTCTTGAACCTCTAGTCACTAGAGACATTACACTATCATCAACGTAAGATGAAAGAGGATTCACCCATGTCAGGTTGCTGCGGACACGTCGCCAAGTTTGACGGCGTATCAGACGATTACAAGCGAAGGCTTTGGATCGTCATTGCATTGAACGCGACGATGTTCGCAGTTGAAATGACGGCTGGCCATTTGGCGAAGTCACAGGCGTTGCAAGCCGACGCTCTCGACTTTGCGGGTGATGCAATGACCTATGGCATTTCTCTGGCCGTCATTGGTGCCTCTCTTCGCGCCCGTACCAATGCCGCGCTGTTCAAGGGGTTTAGCCTCTTGTTGATGGGACTTTGGGTCTTCGGATCGACTATCTACCGCGTATTTTATGTCGGAGTTCCCACAGCCGAGATCATGGGTGCAGTAGGCTTTCTGGCATTGCTCACCAACCTTGCCAGTGTATTTTTGTTGGTGCGCTACAAAGACGGTGACGCCAACGTCCGTTCAGTTTGGCTATGCTCGCGCAATGACGCCATCGGCAACGTCGCTGTCATGTTCGCTGCCTTGGGCGTCTGGGGCACTGCAACAGGCTGGCCAGATTTGATCGTGGCAACAATCATGGCAGGACTATTTCTGTCGTCAGCGTTCCAGATCGTGCGCCAAGCCATCGCGGAGCGGCGTGAAATGATCGACCACAAACACGCAGAGGTATGATGCATAGTCTGCTGATTTTTCTAGGTCTGGGGGTTGCCGCTATGACCCTTGCAGCGATCCTCTGGTCGATTGCCTTTCCTGCGCGGCGGATATGGCCGCCCAAGCGCTACACCACACTCACGCCTTTCCTTGTCTGGATTCCCACATTCACGCTGTTTGGGGCTCTCATACTGCTTGGGGTCTGGGGCTGGGGTGATCTTGCCATTCCAAGTTGGGTGCGGTTTGGCGTCGGCCTGCCGCTCATCCTGATCGGCAACATTGTGGTATGGATGGAAGTCTCACATTTCGGGGTGCCGCAGACAGGTGGAGCCAAAGGCACCCTGCGCACCGAAGGCATGTATCGCTACTCGCGGAACCCGCAGTATATGGCTGACATTGGTATCGTCGGTGGCTGGATGATCTTGTCAGCGGCGCTGTGGGCAATGGTAGTCGGATTGGCTGGAATAGCAGTGCTTATTGCCGCACCGTTTTCCGAGGAGCCATGGCTCAAAGATCAGTACGGAAGCGCGTTTGAACAGTACGCGTCACGTGTGGGGAGGTTCTTCTGAGGTACGCAACGAGCCAAAGTCGGATTGCGACTGACACCAAAAATGTAACAACGCTAAAAAGCTAGGCAGGCATTCCATCAGCTGTCGGGAGACTGGGGTCCATTTGATCCCAAGGCTGTGCGCTCTTCACGTAAATGTCACGGCTTGGCTGGTACCAACTCGGATCATCCAAACTTCCCGCGAACAAGATCATTGCTCCTTCGCTTGCCTTGTTGATCAGAAACAGCGGTGATCCACATTCAGAGCAGAAACCGCGAAGCATTGCATGGCCGCGATCAGCTTGGCGCTCGAACCACTTTGGTTCACCTTTCTCAAGCCTGAAATCAGTCTGTTTCACTAGCACAGCTGGAAAATAGGCACTTCCAGTGGCCTGCTGGCAATCGCGGCAATGGCAGTTACCCATGTAGCGGGCAACACCTTCGGATTTGTATCGGACCGCTCCACACGAGCACCCGCCGGAAAACTGCTCAGGCAACGTGATCTTTCCTCTCCAGTTCATTTTAGGAAGGAGAACCAACTACGCAACAACTCATAGTCCTTATCTACCTGGTTTCTGTAGGGCAACGAAAGTCCGCTATCTGAAAATGGGTATTTGCGTCTAGGTTCATGTCTCATCGTCCCGTCGACGCTTCGCAAGTTCGCGATAAAGAGCGGGTGGCGTCACCCCAATCCAATCGGCGACGTGCACCCACCCGCCTTCTTTTGGAGGTCCATTAAGTTCGAGATAGGCATCCAACCGATCTGTTACCTTTCGAAAACGCATGATCTCAATGCGCGTCCGGAGTGCCTGAAGTTCTTTGGTCGTTCGCTCCAATGCCCTCACTGAAAGTTGTTTCCCCGAAGAACCGTTCTCAAAGTCCTTCAGAAGCTGCGCCTTAGGTATGGCCGAAACCTTTGTCGTCCGATCCGTGACCGCATCGCAGTGGTACTGATCTGCAAACAAGGACGCTTCAGCGACCAGATCGCCCCCATTGGCGATATGCAATGTGAGAAGCCCGCCATCTTTCAGAGCACGGCGAAGGAGCACATGGCCTTCTCTTACAAGGAAGGCCATTTCAACCTTATCGTTACGCCGAAAAAGATACTCGCCTGCGTCTAGTGTTCGAACAGATGAGGCTTCGAATGAAGTGAGCCAATGATCTAACATGATTTATATCATGTTTCATGTTGCTCATCATATGCAATGTCTTTGCGCAAATACCGGATCAAACAAGGATTTCAAACATGACAACCAAGCGCTTCGCATTTCTCATGCTGTTCTTGCCCACCTTTGCCTTTGCTCAAAACCACTCTGGAAACCACGGCTCAGCTCCATCGGACTATGCAGGACAAGAAACGCGCCTTATCAAATCCCTTTCTGAGGACGACTTGGAAGAGATCGCACGTGGCGGCGGTTGGGGTCTTGCACGCGCCGCCGAGCTAAATGGCGTTCCCGGACCAACGCATCTCCTTGAGCTTGCCGATGAAATCGGTCTGACCGAAAAGCAGCGCGACGACATCGAGGTGATCCGGGTGCAGATGCGGGCAGACGCCATAACTGCTGGGGAGCGGTTCGTCGCGGCGGAACAATCGCTGGACGAAGCTTTTCAACTTGGTGCGCCGGATGCGGGGACACTTGAGCGGCTGGTGGCGGAAGCAGGTGAGGCGCGGGCAGACTTGCGCCTAGTTCACCTCAACGCGCACCTGCTGACTTTGCCATTGCTGACTGACACTCAAGTGACCCAGTATTCGGTGCTGCGCGGCTACTCAGATGACCCATGTGACGCCGTTCCTGACGGGCATGATCCGGAGATGTGGCGCAACCATAATGGGTGCAACTAGGTTGTCCAACGGCGACACATCCTCGTGACTTGTCAAAACAATATACCCCCAGTAGGTATTTGGTATGTTTCGCTTAGTGCTGTCGATCATTCTTGTTGTTGCGTTCGCCGGTGCTTCCACCGCGTCTGTTATGCATGGCTTGAACTATGGACCGGATCACGCTGATCACCACGCCGAAATGACAGAAAACGATCTGGTGGCTGATGCAGAGAAGGCGCTTGCGGACTGCTGTGATACCACGGGCGGCATGGGATCAACGCCCTGTTTTGGTGATCTTGTAGTCACGGCGGCGATTTTGCCAGTTAGTCCCTCACGCGAAATGGTCATTGGTGTGCTTTATGCCGATTTCGAGTTCTCGAACCTAACACGGGCTGTTCCGACCGGTCCTCCGAAAGTTTGAACGGTAACGGGCGCTTGTCCGCAATCCATTCAACTTTCAAATCAAAGGACCGACAGACATGATCACACGTCGTCACTTCACCAATCTTTCCGCAGCGGCTCTTGTCGTGGCCGCTCTTCCTGCGCGCGCAGGTACGCCTATGCACGTTCTCGCCTCTCCCGGGTGCGGATGCTGTCACGCATGGGCCGATTTGGCCCGCGCGCGCGGCTACGCTGTCACTGTCGCGGAGCTGACCGACCCCGAGGCGCAGAAGTCAGAACGCGGCATACCGCTTGAACTGGCATCCTGTCACACCATTGAAGCGGATGGATATGTCTTCGAAGGGCATGTTCCGTTTGAAGCATTGGAAGCAGTCCTACAGGATCGCCCAGACGTCACCGGGCTTGCCGTTCCGGGCATGCCGATGGGTTCCCCCGGCATGGGAGATGATCCGTCCGCCCGTTACGACGTTATTGCATTTGGCGGAGAGGCGGGCACCGGAACGGTGTACTACCGAGCTGGTACTGCACAGCCCTTCGACACGTGATGGCAAGTCGCAAGGCAGTTCTTATGACCGGCGGGCTCGCGCTCGCCGGTTTCGCCGCCGCCTTTGTCATGGCCCAACCCTCCGATGGGGTCGGTCTGTTGTCACCTGATGACCTTGAAGTGGTCGCCCTTGGTCAGGGCATCTACGTGGCTCAATGTGCTGCGTGCCACGGGGCGCGCCTCGAAGGGCAACCGAACTGGCGGACGCGGGGCGAAGATGGTTTGCTACCAGCACCGCCGCATGACGCGACCGGGCACACGTGGCACCACGACGATGAAACGCTCTTCACCCTAACCAAATATGGGCTTGCCGGACTGATGGAGAATGCACCCCCATCCGGTATGCCTGTCTATGAAGAAGTGCTCAGCGATGAAGAGATCATTGCCGTGCTATCCTTCATTAAATCAACCTGGCCCAGTGATATTCGAGAGCATCACGACAGACTCAATTCCCAGTCCGAATAAAGGAAAATTCAGATGATCAAACAATTTCTTCTTGGCTTGGCCGTCGCAATTGCTCCAATGGTTGCTGCGGCGCATTCCAAATCCGAAGCAACGACACCTGCTGATGGCGCGACTGTCACGGAAGTTTCAGAGCTTTCGATGCGGTTCGATGATCCGATGCGCATCATTTCCGTCACGCTGACTGCAACCGATGATGACATCGAAATCGAACGCGAGACCGGTATGGAACCAACAACGGAATTCCGAGCAGTGCCATTGGAAGAGCTTGCGCCTGGAAGCTACCGTTTCGACTGGCGCGGCATGGCCTCAGACGGTCACCCGATGCAGGGTAACTTCTCTTTTACCGTCGCAGAGTGACTGGACTGGCTTCCATCGACGGTCTTGCCGCTTTAGCCATTGTGGCCAAAGCGATTGGCTATGGCGCGGCTCTGCTCGCGATGGGGGGCGTGCTGTTTTCCTTCGTCTTTGCGAAGCGCGCTGAGGTGTCTGTCTTACGCCTTGCTCGGCAGCTTGCGGTCGGTGCGGCACTGGTTGGCCTCGCGGTCTTGGCTGCACGTTTCGGCATTCGTGCGGCACGCATATCCGGGATGGGTTTTGAGGGAGCAACGGACCCAATGATGCTCGGGTTTGTTTGGGAAAGCCCACTTGGCACCGCCGCGATTTGGCGTGGATTTGGCGAACTTGCGATACTGACGGTATTGGTCCCCCGTGTAGGGCAGTGGATTGCTTTGGTGGGCAGCCTTGCCGTAGCCATATCTTTTGCTCAGGTGGGCCACGCCCTGGGTGACCCCAGGTTGGTTCTTGCTGTCTTGATTGTTCTTCACCTACTGACCGCAGCTTTATGGGTTGGTGCGCTTTTGCCTTTGCGCCGCGCGGCGCTTGCTCCCTCTGGCGTTGATGTGTTGCACCACTTTGGCAATGTCGCTGCTTTCGGAGTGGCCGCCCTGATCCTTGCGGGTACAGCGCTCGCGTGGCTCCTTTCAGGTTCCGTCGCTGCCCTGTTCGGAACAGCCTATGGCTTAGGGCTTTTGTTCAAAGTCGCGATTGTTGCGGTACTTCTGGGCTTTGCGGCTTTCAATAAGGTGAGGCTTGTCCCTGCTATGCGCGCCGAGAAACCTGGCGCAACACATGCTCTGCGCCGTTCTATTTCAGTTGAAATGCTAGCTGTTGTCCTGATCCTGTTGGCAACCGCAACGATCACGAGTGTAACCACACCACCCGTCAATCTCTAACGACCTAGCCTCGCGCCTTGTCGAGCAATTCGAGCAGTTCCGTGAATTTGGCTCGCTGATCCTCTCGGTCCCCCGATGCAAGCGCATCTTCAATGCAGTGTGATGCGTGATCATCTATCACGAGCTTCTCCACGCCCTTGAGCGCTGCCCGCACCGCTGCGATTTGCGTCAACACATCAACGCAATAGCGATCTTCCTCGACCATCCGGGCGATCCCGCGGACCTGTCCTTCAAGGCGATTGAGACGTTTTAGAGTGGCTACGCGATTGTTGTGCATGGCCTTCTTTTCGCATGGTGGCGGAGAAAAAGTCGAGAGAACACGGGATTAAATCTCGCGGTCTTGATTATATACCCTAGGGGGGTATATGGAGCTAAGCAGTGCAAACGCAAGCACCGCACCCGCATACGAAGCACGCAAACGGAGAAGCCAATGCCTAAAGACGCACGCGATGTTGCTGAAATTGAAACAAATCCGGCTGAAGAAGCGGTTGGCAAAACTGCTGTGCTTTACCGAATGGCCTTGCCAGATCATCTATGCCCATCCGGGCAAAAGGCGCGTTGGCTTCTCGAACGTCAGGGCTATGACGTCGATGACCGGCTGTTCCGAACCCGCGCCGAAGTGGATGCCTTCAAGGCTAAGCACGACGTCAATACGACACCCCAGGCCTGGATCGAGGGCGAACGCGTTGGTGGCTACACAGACCTGCGCGAGAAACTAACCGGCTGGGATCCTACAGCAACAACCTATCGACCTGTGTTGTATTTGTTCGCTGTTGCAGCGCTTACCGCAGTGGCACTTTCCATTGGATTTCTCGGAGCAATCACATGGCAGACACTTGGCTGGTTCATCTCGGTGTCGATGATCCTTCTCGGTATGCAGAAACTGCGCGATGTCGAAGGCTTTACCACGATGTTCCTCAACTACGATTTACTCGCGCGAAAATGGGTGCCTTACGCCTATATCTATCCGTTCGTAGAAACCGGCGCGGGTATCCTCATGACCGGGATGATCCTGACCTGGGTGTCCGCGCCCGCTGCGCTCCTGGTTGCGAGTATCGGAGCCATCAGCGTCTTCAAAGCCGTCTACATCGACAAACGCGAGCTGAAATGCGCGTGCGTCGGTGGAAATTCAAACGTACCACTTGGGTTTGTAAGCCTCACCGAGAACCTGATGATGGTTGGTATGGCCGTCGTGATGCTTTGGTTGATGATTTAAAACTAGCGATCAGCAATCAAAGCGGGCCTTAGGATGCAGATCTGGAACGGCATCAATATCCCGCGACCTGTAATTTCGACTCCAAAACCATGCTGCGGCATCCTGGAATGGCGGTTTCTCCCGCCGCGCGACAGCATGAGGTTTTCGCTCATGCCGCATTTTCCTCGCTGCGAGCGCACGCAGCACAAAATCATAATGGCCGAGTCGGGCTCTTCCCAGCCATTTGCCGCAATGAGCACGAACGGCCGCAATCCTGCTGGTTGTGCGGTCGCCGTTCTCAAATGGGTGCGATCAAATGCACTCTTCAGCGATCCACAGTTGCAAGAGTGTCAGCAGTGGCGACCGCAGAGCTCAATGAGTTGTCGGACACTTTGGTGTAGATCTCTGTGGTTGCGATGCTGGCGTGTCCTAACAGCCTTTGAACTAGACGGATATCGACACCTTCCTCAATAAGCAGGGTAGCTGCGGAATGTCGGAACCGGTGGGGAGTCAAGTGCGGCTCTATCCGAAGAGAACGCGAGAGCGTTCTAAGTCGCTTGCGATAAGCCTGAGGCGTTAAGCGGTCTCCATTTGTGTTGGCAAACAGCCACGCCTTCGAACCTTTAGTGTCAAACATAGTCTGCCAATAGTGACGGAAATCCTGCTGCAGCCGGTCATTGGCGACATAGACTGTTCGCTCTCGATCTCCTTTTACGCGAACCCTTATTCGAGTCGCGGCCCCAGTCACGTCTAGCACCCGCAGCGCTGTCAGCTCGCTAATTCTGAGCCCGGTGACCACGAGGAGTCGAGCGATAAGTCCGGTTACTTGGGTTGCAGAGATATCGATGAGGCCCTGGGGTTCCGCGATGGGGTCAAGTTCAATGATGTGTTCAGCTGACTGGAACAATGCGTTGAGTGTCGGGCGATCGATGGGCCGCGGGAGACGTTTGGGTATCTTCAAATCCAACCGCAGCCCTTCGAACGGGGAGCGTTCTTCAGGGCAAAGGTTTTCGAGCCAATTGTAGTATGATCTGAGCGTGACAAGTCGCCGTCGGATAGTAGACGGGTTGGCGCTTTGCACCTCCCGCAGGTCCCTTTGAAACGCAATAACGTCCTGCCCAGTGGGCTGATCGGTTTGTCCGACCTTGGTTCTGAATTTAACAAATGCTGATAGATCTTGCCGGTAGGCTCTTAGGCTGTGTTTGCTTAGCCCGAGTTGTTCATGGCAATACTCTTCAAATTCCTGGATCTTGATTTTGGTCATGCGCCCTCATCATTGATTTGGGGCCGCTATCAGTCACCGACAGCTTCCAACCCCATCTAAGGCGCACAGGAATCTACGAAATTTGGTTTGGCAACAGCCAGATATGGGCCAGGCTGGCCACAAAGGAATGGTGACTTAGAAGACTTGCAACTGCAAGCTGACTGGAGTTTTTAACCCAAACGGTGACCTTTTTCGCTGCGGTAGCGATAATTCTCGGTTATCGTTACTCCGGCTGGCTGATCCTGGCGCTGCGAAGGGTAACGCGGTTTTTTCCCTCCTGATCTCTGGATCGACTTTAACCTTTTGGACGGATTGTTTAGCGTCTTTGGCATGACGCGAGTGGTGTTGGATACGTGCCTTCAGCAGCGACCGAACGGGGATAGCGTGCGCGCCGTGTCCCGCTGGGTGGAGGCGTGGAGTGGGCGGATTGCGGGCGATGCTGACGCGGTGTCCGGGCTTTTGGCAGAGATGAGCCGGGATGTTCCGGAAAGTCTGCTTGAGCTCTTCACCACCACGCTCGACAGCTTGCGGATGAATTTGGAGAACGCCGAGAAAGACGCGGAGCGCATCTTTGCCTTGGTGCAGGATTGGACTGATAAGGTGGCTTTCGGTTTTGAGACGCCGCAGAAAATGGCTCTGTGCCAGGCTTTCATCCGTGCGGGGTTGCAACCCCCAGATGCAATCAGGGTGGGAGTGGATGATGACGATTTTGAAGGTCTCATCTCGGTCGCTGATGTGCCTGATATCGCGGCGCTGGTACGTGAATTGATCCCCGAGGATGTCGCCGGCTACCCGGCCTCTATGATCTTGCGTGAGGCGATTGGAGCGATGCCGCAAGACGCGGCGATGGCGTTTGTGCATCAGATGATCGTGCAGGCGGTGCCGGAATTGGTTGCGATGGGGCGGTATTTTCTGCTGGATGCACAGGAGGATATGCGCCTCGCGGCCGCGGCGGGGTTTGTGGATTTGGCGCAAGCCGGCGATGTCGATGCTGCGTTACTTGCCGACCTGATCCGCCTGCGCAAATGGCTGCCCGACAGCGCGCCGCGTCTCAAGCTGGATCAGGCGATCAAGGAGGCTCTGCGCCGCGAAGCCAGTGGCGGGTCGGCCCCCAGGCCTTGGCGTATGCACCGGGTGTTGGCATCCCTGCCGGACGGTACCGGCAGTCAGAGTATTGCCGCCAATGTCAGTCGCGGAAGCGAAAAATGCATCGCAATGCTGATGTTAAAGGCCGGTCACGGGATCAAAGACACCTACGCGATCCCCTGTTCCAGCGCCACGGAGCAGCGCGCGATGCTGGCCGAGATCGAAAGCAATGTGGCGCTCTATGAGGTACCCGCAGACTATCTGCCGGTTGCACTGGCCCAAGCCCTTGGGGAGACGCTGCCGCCCGCGCCAGGGTTTCTGGATGTTTCCGAGATGCTGGGGCAGGGGGAGATCACACCAGCCGATCCCCTGCCGCCCGTCGAGATCGCCGATCCGGATGGCCTTGTAACCACATTGTCGGCACAAAAGCGCGGCCGGTTGATCGGTCAAAGCCTGCAATGGGCGGGTGACTTTGACATGGCGCAGAGCTGGTTTGTGACCAACGCCTCCCTGTCCGATGCGTTGGATGCCGCGCGGACAGAGCAACAGGCCGAAAGAGCGGTATGGAACGAACTGGAGTTGCAGCGCAACGACTGGTCCATGCTCTTTGCCCGCGCCGCCGCCGTTTTGCGCCATGCGGATCACGATGAATGGCGCGCTTTTGCTGCGGTCGTCCACGCGGTGGAGACGGGGCGGGCGCTCAAGAAAACCCCAATCTTCGAGATGATCGCAGCGCTCACCCTCGATTTGGCAGAGCAAGAGGGGTTTGACGCATTGGTGCCCGACCCGATGGAAGACGAGGTCTTTGATGATGATATCGTGCCCGAGGGCAAAGGCGAGTTGGCGCGGTTGCTCAAAGGCACCACGCTCAGCCCGGACAGTATTGATGGCTACCTGACCGGCATTCTGGTCGCACCAGAGTTCACCACGCCGCCAGACTGGCTGCCGCCGCTTCTGGGCGAGATCAGTTTTGCAGGCGAGGGCAGCGTCCAGCGGGTGTTGGACATTCTCATGCTCCGCTATGGGACAATCCGGGATGCTCTGATGGTGGATGATTTTGGGGCTGATCTCCGCAAGTATGGCAAGCGCCAGTTTGCCAATTGGCTGGACGGGTTCGCGCAGGCCGGCGCGTTGCCGGATGCTTGGCCCAAACGCGCGTTGTCAGCTGATGATCGCAATATCTTACGTCGGATCCGGGACGGAGCGGAGCAGCCGGATGCGCAAACAACCCTAAAACCGCTCTTGCCTGCATGGCTCCAGTTGATGGCCGCACGGGCGTTTGGCTGAGTTCTGCGCGTGTCCCGCCTCTTTATGTTAAGGTGTGGTCCAGCGAATGGCACTGCTCACCAAACCGGGCATTCGTGACGAACGCAGAGAATGTGTCGAAAGAGCCCATTGCAGAAGTGTCAAAATTTCGCTGCAGGCGCGCGCAGCAGAGATTTTTTCGAAGCGGCGAAAGGTTTTATACTGCCTGGCGGCGGAAACAGCAGCCGTTCATGCAACGCGCAGCAAATCTGAATCCATGAATTCGAAAATTGCGGAACAATCCCGCCTTTTGCTTATGCCTCTATTGCGGACGCAGAAACCTTTCGCAAATGCGGTATGAAACACGCGGCGACGCGGCAGATTTCTCCAAACCGGCCGTTCATGAGCTGAACGTGCACCGGATTTCAGGCCCGCCTCTCGCTGCGATCATTTTCAGCCCGCAACCAGTTCAAAAATGCCTCCGCACCCTGAGACATCGGCCGATCCGTGAAAATGACAAAGTACCCCGCGTTTTCAACCCTGACATCGGACAAGCGGACAAGCGTGCCGTCGTCAATTTCTGGCGCGATCAGATCATCCCAAAGCGCCAGCCCCTGACCATCCACCACCGCCTGAACGCGGCTGTTGGAGTCCGGGATCGTCAGGCTGGATCGGCTGGGGGCGTAAGGTAGCCCTGCTGCTGCGTGCCAGGCCCTCCACCCCGCATCGCCGGAGCTGTCACCCAAGAGCGGAAGCTGCCTGACCGCTTCGGCCAATCCAAGCTGCCTTACCTGCTCAGCAACTGCACGGCTGGCGGTTGGCACAGCAGGCAGGGACAGAAGAAGTTCGCTCTTGTGACCCTCCCAGCCGTCAATTCCCCAGAGGATTGCCATGTCGACTTTGACCGATCTCATCATGTCGACGGAATTGATCGGTTCGATCCGCAGGCTGATACCGGGATTGGCCTCAAAAAAGCGGGTGAGCCTTGGCGACAGCCAGCGTGACGAGAAGTAGGTCAGTGCGCCAACGGTCACGGCACCTGAGACAGTGCCACGCAGGTCTTCGATTTCACGGTCGATCTGGCTCAGGGCCGTTTGGGACACATGCCACAATCTGCGCCCTTCTTCGGTCATTTCCAGTTTTGCGTGCGCGCGCTCGAACAGTCGAAACCCGAGCTCGGCTTCGAGCTTGTTGATTTGGTAACTGATCGAGCCTTTCGATTGATGCACCTCGTCCGCCGCCTTGGTCATCGACAGACTGCGGGCAACGGCATCAAAGGTCTTGAGGGAATCATAAGAACGAAAGCGCATTGTTATTGTCTAATTTTTTCGAACGACTTGTGCAAATCATTAGATTTGCGCCAAGCCCACATGACCGAATATCCCAAACTTAATGCGTGGCATCCATCTGTCCTTGTCGAAGATCACCCGCAGGCGTCTAACAAATCTAAACGGTGAATATCATGACAACTGACCTCACTAACTTCCGCTTCGTTGCTAAGGCGCTCCCCAATCAAGGGACGCGTCCGCGCGAGCTTGCCCGCACCATGCCTGCCCATCCGCTAAGCTACATGGAACTGCCCTATGATCCCGAATACACGCTCTACAACTCGCGCCTGACGCCGGAAAAACTCGACACCGCCACAGATGACGAGATGTATTGGGCCGTGCGCACCAACGTCATTTTCCGCCACACCGGAGAATTGCCGATCGAGATTAGCGGGCCGGACGCCGAAACCTTGCTGAACAAAGTGTTCACCCGCAGCGTCAGCAAGGTGAAGCCGGGGCGCTGTTCCTATCAGTTCGCCTGCTATCACGATGGCGGCATGATCACCGATGGGGTGCTGCTGCGGCTTGCGGAAGACAGGTTCTGGATGGCGCAGGCCGACGGCGACCTGTTCAGTTGGTACAAGGCACACGCCGAAGGGCTGGACGTGAAAATCCACAACCCGGATGTCTGGGTCAGCCAGATTCAGGGTCCTCGCTCGCTGGAACTGCTGGCAGCTGTGCTTGACGGACCGATGCCCGATCCTTTCCGCTACTTTGATTGCACCGAGGTTTCCATCGCAGGCCAGACCTGCTGGATCAGCCGCTCGGGCTTCACCAATGAACTGGGCTGGGAAGTCTACATGTTACCCGACACTGACATCCCCGCCATCGGTGACAAGATCATGGAGGTTGGCGCGGACTTCGGCATTCTGCTGACCGGAACGCCAGTGTTCAGGGCGCGGCGGATCGAGGCCGGGTTGCTCAATGCCGGGTCGGATTTCGGGGCAGACACCACGCCGTTCGACGCAGGGCTTGGCGGTTTTGTCGAATTTGACGACCGTGACTTTGTTGGCCACAAAGCGCTGGAGGTCGCCGATAAATCCTGCCGCACCTGGGGCATGCGAGTCACCGGCGGCGTGGCGCAACTTGGACACGTCATGACCATCGATGGCAAAGAGGTCGGTCGGGTCTGCTCCTCGGGCTATTCGCCCTATCAGGGCTGCGGTGTCTGCATTGTGCGCATGGACGACCCTGCGCGGGGTCCCGGCACAAAGGTGGAGGTGCTTTGCGCTGATGGGTCCACCCAGAGCGGTGAGCTCTGCACCCTGCCGATGTATGACGCAGACCGCCTGATACCACGCGGCAAGCTGGTGGACATCCCAACCAAACCCATTGCCGCAGAATGACTTGGCAACTAGGCTGCGTTCGCAAGGAACCCTGCGAGTGCAGCCGCGGCCACTGACGCGCGTTCAGCATGAAGGAAATGTCCGCATTCATGGAAGATTTGAAGCTGAGCCTTTGGAATAGCTTGCGCCATGGCATTGATTTCAGCGGTTTTCACCAAGCGATCTTCCTGCGATGCAAGGATCAATGTCGGGACTTGAAGCGCTGCCAACTTTGCGCTCAGGTCCAGTTTTGAACATGCAGTGAAATCTTTCAGCAGAACGTTTCCTCCGGCAGACATCATCCTTTGCTGTGTGGTCTTCACGAAGTGTTCTGGCGTTGATTTGTGCCAGCAAGAGCGGGCGATGGCGGCGACGGTATCTTCGGTTTGGTTCTGCAACCCCTTCAGCAATTCGGGTGTGACTGGCATTCGCGCCGCCCCGGCGATCAGGCATAGTGAGGAAATCCGCTTGCTAGATTGCAACGCGGCTGACAAGACAACGCCGACACCCATTGAGTGCCCCACCAGACAGACGTTTTCCAGATTGAGCGCCTGCAGGAAACCGGTGACTGCGCGGCTATGGCCAGTGATATCAGGCAAGCTTAGGCCACCCGAGCCACCATGGCCCGGAAGATCAATCGCAATCACGGGATGCGCGTGCAGCGCTTGCCCCCCTTGACCGGGCAGAACAGCCGTCGACGACGGAAGGCCAAACGGGGCAGTCGCCTCGGCCACACTCCGCCAAGATTGCGGCCAGTCGAGTTTGGACCCTCCGGCACCGTGCACCAGAACAAGTGTGGGCCGCTCCGGCGTCACTGCAATTCCGTTGGTGCTAAAGCAGATTTTTTGCCCGCCGATGCTGACTTTTTGGTTGGCGTATGTCTCAAAGCGAGGGTGAGGCGTCATAACGATCACACCAGCTTGTGCATGGCTTCCAGATCTGTGGACCCGATCTCGTCTACAATTTTGCTGCGCAGTTTTCGCATCGCGCCCAGCCATTTGTCGTAGTTGGCAGACTTGAATTGGATGAATTGCGCGACATCCGCGTGCGGCAAAATCAGGAAGCTTTCCTGCGCAACACCCTCAACCACGGTTTCTGCAAGTGCTTCTGGTGTGATCACACCCGGCAGATCGCTTGATGCGCCTTTATCGGCATACCCCAGCATCGGGGTTGCCACATATTGCGGACAAATGACCGAAACCTTGATCCCGTCACCGCCATGGGTGATCGCGACGGATTCAGCGAACCCTAAGGCAGCATGTTTGGTTGCAGAATAAGCCGCATCACCGATTTGGCTCAGCAACCCGGCAGCCGAAGACATCTGCAACAGATAGCCGCTCCCGCGTTCGATCATGCCTGGCAGAACCGCGCGGGCGGCATAGACATGCGCCATCACATGAACGTCCCAGCAAAGGCCCCAGGTGTCATTGCTGGCCGAGGCTGAATGTGATGGCTCGCCTAAACACACACCCGCGTTTGAGCAGAACATATCCACCGGGCCAAAGTGCTGCTCTGCCTGCTGAACCAACGCCTGCACATCGGCCTCCTTGGTGACGTCGCATGCCACAGCCAAACCATCAATCACGGCCGCGGTTGCACGAGCCGCACCTTCGTCCAGATCGGCGACAACAACCTTTGCACCCTCCTTGGCGAACCGAGTGGTTAAGGCCGCACCAATGCCGCGTGCACCGCCGGTGATAATGATCGTCTTATTCTTAAGATCCATGGGACTTTCCTATCGCAAATTTTTACAGAAGAGATGGCAGCCACAGCGCCATCGAGGGAAATGCAATCACAAGGCCAATCATCACGAACATGGCGAAAACGAACGGGATCGCCCCTTTGATTACGTCTTTGATTGGTCCGCTTTGGCGGATGGATTGCACAACATAGAGGTTCAGCCCAATAGGCGGTGTGATCAAAGCGGTTTCCAGCAGCAACATCAGCACCACACCGAACCAGATCGGATCGTACCCAAGGGCGACGATCACCGGCACGACAATGGGGGTCGTTGTGATCAACATGGACAGGCTCTCCATGAAACACCCCATCACTAGATAGATGGCGATAATGATCAACAACACCTGAAACGGGGACAGGCCCAGGCCTTCGATAAAGCTTTGGAATGCGGCCGCGAGGCCGATGACGGCAAGCACGAAGTTCAAGAAGGCCGCTGCCAGAATGATCAGCATGATCATCGCTGTTGTCCGCATGGTGCCTTCGAATGATTTCAGAAGCATATCCCGTGTCAGCTTGCCGTTTTTCCACGACAGCAAGAGTGCCGCAAGAACGCCCAGAGAGGCACTTTCCGTCGGCGTCGCCCAACCCGCATAAATGGAGCCGATGACCACAATGAAAATGAACAAAGGTTGCAACAGATTTGGCAGGCTCGCGAAACGCTCAGACCACGAAATTGAGATCTTTTCGCCGCCCCAGCCTTTGTTGGCGAGGCAGAGAAGGACGATGGTAAGACTGTAGAGCCCCGCCAAAACCAGCCCCGGTAAGATTCCCGCGAGGTAAAGCTTGGGCACGGATGTATTGGTCAAAAGCCCGTAGATGATCAGGCCAACGGAAGGCGGTATCAGAATGCCAAGTGTCCCACCGGCGGCAAGCGAGCCAAGAAACAGGGGTGTGTGATAGCCGCGCTTGTCGATCTGCGGCACCGCAACCGTCCCAACGGTGGCCGCCGTGGCAACGGAAGACCCAGAGGTCGCCGCAAAGATAGCGCTGGAACCGATATTGGAATGCATTAGCCCGCCCGGCAGCCATGACAGCCATTTTGCCATCGCATCATACATCTTTTCAGCGATGTCCGAGCGCAGCATGATCTCGCCCAGCATAACAAACATGGGCACCGCAACGAGCAGAAATTCGATCGAGTTTTCCCACATCATGTCACCAATGGCGCGACGCAAAGGCATGATGGAAAAGCTCTCGTCCAGCACCACGCCCAACAGGCCAAGTGCTGCAGCAACCGGAATTGCAAGGAAGATGAACAGAAGTAGAAGTGAGAAAGTGACGATAAGGATCATGATTTGCCCTCCGTCTCGACCAGCTCCGCTTTGATTTCGCCTTCGATGCCTTCGGAACCGATAAGCTCAGAGACTGCATCCCAGTTGCGGCGCAGGACATTGCCTGTAACACGAAGCGCAATCAAAACCCACATCGCCAATGCAAGCCCGATCCCGCTGATCCAGACAATCTGAGGAATAGATAGCGGTGTGCGTAGGGGCGTGACCGAGATACGGCCGGTTTCAACAGTCCCTTTGACCAATTCAAACCCGTACCAGCCAATAAGTGCGAACAGCGCGCCAAGTGCGAGAAAGCTGAGAATGTCCAATGCAATACACAAAGGGCGCGGCATCAGATTATAGACAACGTCGATCCGCACATTTCCTTTCTTTCTGATCACGGCGGCGTAGGACCAGGCCGTAGCTGCCGCGAAGACATAGCCTGAAATTTCATCCGCGCCCCCAAGCGACGAGTTAAAAAGCTTACGCATGATGACTTCCAATCCAACCATGAAAGCTGTCATCAAAAGGGCCGCCCCTGCGACCCAAACGGCAATTTCTGAGACACGGTCAAGCGCGCCTTGTGTTCGGATCAACATGGTAAACCCCCTGCAAAGTTGGATGGCGGCACCAGCATGCCAGTGCCGCCAAGCGCGTTACTGAATGGATAGACCGTTGGCCGCGCCGATCGTGGCGTTCCACGGGCCTGCGCAGTCCGCGTCGCCGCAGCGCTCGAGCCAGCCTGGGAAGACATGGCTTTGCAGGATCCCTTTGGCCTGCGCGCTATCTTCTTCGGTCATCGGGATAAGGCTCATGCCGACGGCATCACCTTTGGAACAACCCGCGTCATCACCCGTCAGACAGGCCAACCCCTCGTTTTCTTCGGTGACATAGTTCGTCCAGGTCGTGTCTTCCCAATTGCTGATCTGCTCGGCCAGTGCGGCGCGAGATGCGTCATCAATGCTCTGCCATTTGGAAAGGTTCGCGTAGAGCCCCGCCATGCCCATGTTAATCGGCAGTTCGCCAACATAGTTGATCACCTCGTGCCAGCTAGCGTCATAGGCTGGGATCGCACCAGTGACCGCGCAATCGACGACGCCGTTCTGAATGGCAGGAACAACTTCACCGAATGCAATCGTCACGTTCGTCGCCCCTGCGCCGGACAAGAAGTCTGCGTGGGTGGCGCTTGAAGTTCTGATCTTACGGCCTTCAAGTCCGGCCAAGCCATCGAACTCGTCCTTGCAGAACACGAACTGGCGACCAAAGGGGTAATGCGCCAGCATGATCAGGTTCTGCTCCGCCAGACGTGCATTGATCACGTCGCGGTATGCATCGGCGTTCGCACGTGCGCTGGCCATATCGGTTGCGACACCAGCAAGATCGATGCCTTCCATCTCGGGCGTCGATCCGGTGACATAGGCAACAACCATGTTGCCCATATCGAACACACCGTTTTGTAGCAAGTTGAGCGTCTCGTACCCTTTCAAGCCCATGACAGAGATGGAGACGATTTCGCCGCTCATCTGACCTTCGGTGTTTGCAGACAAGGTTTCGGTCCAGAACGGCGCTTCGTAGTTTTTGAACTGGCTGAGACTACTCCAGGTCCCAAGCACCTTAAACTGGTGCGGCTGGATGTCGTCTGCCTCTGCCGTTCCAGCGGCGACTGCAAGACTTAGCCCTGCGATGGTGGCGAGTGATTTCAACATAAGTTTCCTCCCTAGGATGTGTTGAATATGTGCCGCTGCGGTTATTCCGAGCGGTCGTTGATGGGTGTGTTGGTGGTCCAGTCAAAACGGCCCGTGTCGCGTTCCTGAACGGCCTGTTTCCAGCCGACCGCCTCGACGCGGGCCTTGAAATTCATCCCTTCGGGCGAATGGCGGGTGATCCCGTCAAAGACGGTGGCCAATCTTTGGGTCTGGTTGATCTTTTCTTCCACAGCCGCGTTGATCACCATCTTCTGCATCGCCAGCTGGTTGATCGGAACGCTCGCCATTCGCTGCGCCAGCGCCTCGACCTCGGCATCCAATTGCGCATCTGGCACGGATTTCAGCACCAGCCCCATCTCGGCAGCCTCAATCCCGGTGATCTTGTCGCCCGTAAACATCATGCGCTTGGCTTTTTCCGGCCCCAACCGATGCACCCACATCGCCGTCGTCGGGCAGCCCCAAACACGGGTGGGCATGTAGCCGATCTGCGCTGTGTCTCCCATAATCGTAAGATCCGCGCAGAGCGCGATGTCTGACCCGCCAGCAACGGCGAAACCATGCACCTTGCAGATAACTGGTTTCATCGCTCGAAAGAGAGACATGAAGGCCTGCGTATTGGCCCACATAAACTGGAAATCCTGCATCGGATCCCAAGGCATCTCCTGCACAACCTGATTTGTGCCCTTGCCTTCGGCGTAATGCGCCAGGTCATAGCCCGAACAGAACGCTTTGCCCGCACCCGACAAGACCACCACATGCACGTCCCTGTCGGCATCCGCTTGCGCCACCGCCGCAGCCAACTCGCCGGGCAAGTCATCGTCGATGGCATTCATCACCTCGGGACGGTTCAGGGTGATCCGACCAATGCGGCCGTCTTTCTCGTAAAGAACTTTTGGCAAGGTGCGTTGCTCCAGTTGTGACTCTCGGTTCGCTGACCGGTTATGGGAGCATGGTTGGCAAACCTGATATTTTCCATTATTAGTTTTCTATGTTTTGATAACTTTGGAATATCAATAATGCTACCAACACTTCGCCAACTCCTCGTCTTCAAAACCGTAGTTGAGCAAGGCAGTTTTCGAAAAAGCGCTGACGTCCTGAACACATCCCAGCCAGCGCTGTCGAACTCTGTTAAGGCGCTGGAGGATGTTTTGGGAACGTCGGTGTTCTTCCGAACAACACGATCTGTGGAACTGACTGCGGCTGGCACCGCGCTTTATGCGCGCATCGATCAGATTTTTGAGATGGTTGAGACTGCCACATTGGAAGCCCGCGATGCGGCAGACGGCAAAGGCGGCAGGCTACGACTAAATTACGTGGATTTTGCGATCCTGGGTGGATTGCCCGATGTGCTGGAAAATTTTCGGTCGAAAAACCCGAAGATACAGATTGACATAGGTTTCGCCCGTACGCTTGAACAGATTGAAAAAATGCAGAAAGGCCAGATAGATATCGGGTTTATTTTTGACATGGACACGCCTATTCCGCCGGATTTCCGGCGATTGGTTTTCAGTGTTGAAGGACTTGCCGCTGTTGTGCCCAGAGCGCACCGGTTGGCCAAGAGGGCCACGCTGGAGCTGGAAGAGCTCAAAGGCGAACCCATCATTGCGGGCGACGCCAGATGGGAGCGGTATACGGATATGGTCAACGAGCATTGTATTGCCCGTGGCTTCTCGCTCGAGATTTCTCAGCGGGCTTACTTGCGCGACGAGATGCTGTCCCTCGTTCTGGGCGGCATGGGGGTTCTGATCTATCCCAATTGCATCATGAACGCCGCGCGCTTTGGTTTGCGGGCTATTCCGATCAGCGATGTTGGCGATGTTATCACGACCTCACTGATTTGGCGCAGCGACAGCGCGAACCCAATTGTAGCCCCGTTTGTCGACGCTGTGCGCAAGTCGTTGGGCAGCGACTTTGATGTAAAATAATTATCAATACATAGATTTTTGATATTTGAGAATTCGCGGCACGTTGCCTCTGATATTTCATGAGAACAATGAATAATCAGAGCCACAAATGTACAACTTACACCTCGAAAAAGCGTATTTCCCAGCTCAGTCAGACATGGATGCAATCGATGTGCCTATTGGCGAAGGCCTAAGGGAGGTCACAGCAAGCAACATCTACAAGCCGGCACTGACTGAGATCCGTCAAGATGGGTCTCGGGGACGCTCCTGGACATACGGCGCGCTTTGGGATGATTGCGAACGACTAGCGCTTGCTTTGAGTTCGCGTTTTACCAAGGGCGAAAAGATTGTGGTCTGGTCTCCAAACAGCCCTGAATGGGTTTTGATGGAATATGCCTGTGCGCTTGCCGGTCTGGTGCTTGTAACGGCCAACCCATCGCTGCAAGCCAAAGAACTTCGGTATGTACTCGAGCAGTCTGGCGCTGTTGGCCTGTTCCATGTTCAGGAATTCAGGGGCAACCCTATGACACAGATCGCCACGCTTGCCAGCGACGGCAATACGACCCTGCGGGAAGTAACTGATCTTGATGATCACGACGTTTTGTTCGCACGAGGCTCAAACGAGGCACGTCTTCCAGAAGTGTCGACCTCCGATCCGGCACAAATTCAATACACGTCAGGAACGACCGGGTTTCCAAAGGCAGCACTTTTATCCCATAGGGGGCTGTTGAACAATGCGCACTTCTATGCAAACCGCTGCGGCGTCACACAAAACAGCATCTGGATCAATATTATGCAGATGTTTCACACATCCGGCTGTGGGATGGTGACGCTGGGCGCAATGCAGGTAGGCGCGCATATGGTACTTGTCAGTTTGTTTGACGCGCCGCGCATCGTCGATCTACTTGAAAGCGAAAAGGCCGATGTCGTCTTAGGCGTTCCGACAATGGTGGTCGCCCTCCTTGAGGAACAGGAACTTAACCCACGTGATACAACTGCGCTGCGCGTGATCAGCTGCGGCGGTGCAAATGTCGCCGCGGATTTGGTACGACGGGTGAAGAAAGCGTTTGGATGCGGATTTTCGACCCTCTATGGCCAAACGGAGCACTGCCCAGTTATCACCCAGCACCACTTGGACGACAGCATTGATGATATCTGCAAGACGATTGGCCAGCCGATCCCGCGAACAGACGTGTCCATCCGACGTTTGAGCGACAATTCCTGCGCTGAGCTGAACGAGCCAGGTGAAATCTGCGCGCGCGGTCCGTGCACTATGCTTGAATATCACGACAACCCGAAAGCCACGCAGGCGACGATTGACGCAGATGGTTGGCTTCATACTGGTGATTTGGGCACAATGGACGATCGAGGCTATCTAAAGATCACCGGTCGGGTCAAAGAGATGATTATTCGTGGCGGAGAGAACCACTTCCCTGCGGAAATCGAGAATGCGATGCTAACACATCCAGAGATTCAAGAAGTCGCTGTGGTCGGTATCGCCGACGAGAAGTGGGGCGAGTTAATTGCGTGTTTCCTCCGGCCATCGGGCGATGCAACTTTGAGCGCGGCGGAACTGAAATCTCATTGCCGATCCGAATTGTCTCCACAAAAAACGCCAAATCTTTGGATTGAGGTCAAAAGCTTTCCGATGACCGGGTCCGGCAAGATCCAGAAATTCGCCTTGCGCGATATGTTCGAACGCGGTGAACTCACACCTTTAACGGCATAGGTGATCCAATGACGAAATCCGAACGGGATCTGCTCACAAGCACGCATTGGGGCACCTACCGGGTGGATGTTGAGAATGGTCGTGTCACCAACCTTCGTGGGTTTGAGCATGACCCAGATCCCTCGCCAATTGGGCCGGGGATAGTGGATGTGCTTGACGGCCCAACACGGATCACGGCCCCGATGGTGCGCAAGAGCTGGCTGGAAGGTGGCCCGGGCACGGCGGGTGACAAACGCGGGTCGGACGCATTCGTGGAGGTTACCTGGGAGGAAGCCAACCGGCTGGTCGCTGCAGAGCTTACCCGCGTGCGCTCTACCCATAGCAACCGCGCGATTTATGCCGGGTCTTACGGCTGGGCAAGTGCTGGGCGGTTTCACCACGCGCAAAGCCAACTCAAACGGTTTCTGAACTGTATCGGTGGATATACCGGTTCCAAAAACACGTATTCCTTCGCTGCGGCAGAGGTGCTCGTACCTCATGTCCTCGGCACCTTCCGCGGGCATTTGGATACAACCACAAGCTGGGAAAGTATTGCATCAGATTGCGAGCTCTTCGTGGCCTTTGGCGGCGTGCCTTTGAAGAATGGGCAGATCAGCCAAGGCGGCACCGGCGCACATGTACAAAAAGACGGGCTTCTGGCCGCGCATGAGGCAGGTGTTGACTTCGTAAATATCTCGCCACTGTGCTCGGACCTGCTTACCCAAATGGATGGAGATTGGCTACCCATTCGGCCCAATACGGACGTGGCGCTGATGCTGTCGCTGGCCCATGTGTTGCTCACCGAAGAACTGCACGATCAAGCGTTCCTTGACAACTATACCGTCGGTTTTGCGCGTTTTGCTGACTATCTGTTGGGCAAAACGGATGGCATTCCCAAATCACCTGAATGGGCCGCAGATATCTGCGAACTACCTGCCGACACCATCCGTGATTTGGCCCGTCGCATGGCGCGCAGCCGGACAATGATCTCAACCGCTTGGGCTTTGACACGTCAGGATCACGGCGAACAACCGTTTTGGGCGGCCATCGCACTTGCGGCGATGCTGGGGCAGATCGGCCTGCCGGGGACGGGCCTTGGGTTCGGCTATTCGGCGATGAACAACACCGGATTGAACCGCACGCCAATCAACTATGCGTCCTTTCCGCAAGGCCATAATCCTGTGCCGGATTTCATCCCCGTGGCGCGCGTGACAGACATGCTGGAGACCCCGGGCGGGAAATTCGACTATGACGGCGCGTCTTACGAGTATCCCGACATCCGGCTCGTCTGGTGGGCCGGTGGCAACCCCTTCCACCACCATCAGGATCTGAACCGTATGCGGCGGGCCTGGGCCAAGCCCGAGACCATCATCGCCAATGAATGGTGCTGGAACGCACTGGCCAAACATGCCGATATAGTGCTGCCCTGCACCACGCCACTGGAGCGCAGCGACATCGCACTGACGCCCAAAGACCCCTATCAAGTGGTGATGGACCGCGCCATCGAACCCGTGGGACAGGCGCGTGATGATCACGAAATCCTACGTGGCATTGCCGCTGAAATGGGGGTAGAAGAGGCGTTTACCGAAGGGCGCAGCCCGCAGGATTGGCAACGCTGGATCTGGGAGGTTTCGCGCCAACAGGCCGCAGGACAACGTGTTGAGCTGCCCGGTTGGGAGAGCTTGCAGCGCGACGGCTGGGTCAAGGTACCGGTGCCGGACAAGCCCACTGTCATGCTGCACGCTTTTCGCACCGACCCAGAGGCCAACCCGCTCGCCACACCGTCGGGCAGGATCGAAATCTTTTCGCAGACCATCGCAGACTTCGGCTATGACGATTGTCCCGGCCACCCCGCGTGGATGGAACCGACCGAATGGCTGGGCCGCGCAGCCCCGGATGACCTGCACATGATATCCAACCAGCCCCGCAACAAGCTGCACAGCCAGTTAGATCACGGCGCGGTCAGCCAGGCTGACCGGCCAAAGGGCGTTGAACCGATGACGATGCACCCGAGAGACGCTGCGGTGCGCGGGCTGATCGAAGGTCAGATTGTCAAAATTCACAACACCCGCGGCGCATGCCTTGCTGAACTGCGGATCAGCGACATGATCCGACCCGGCGTTATCCAGATTGCGACCGGCGCATGGCTCTATTCTGACGGCGACCTCTGCCGCCGTGGCAACCCGAACGTGCTGACCCGTGACAAAGGCACATCAAGACTGGCCCAGGGTCCCGTGGCGCATTCTTGCCTTGTCAAAGTAGAGACTATTGCAGGCAAAGTGCCTCAACAAAAAAGGTGAACTGAACGCTGAACAGCAAAACAAGACTTCAAAATTCGCGTGGGATGACCATAGTACTTGTCCGGCTGGGCGGACCTATTTGCATTGGCTGACGCGCGCCACAAGTAAAAAAGCTGTCCAAGTCAAATCGGACACGCGTCTCTCTTGTCCGGATATCATGCGGCGAAGTGCAGTTTGAATGGTGACGCCGAGACCGGCTGGGGATGACCGCTTCGACGATTTGAATTGCGACGCCGCATGAACGCCGCTGCATGTGTTGGCTAATGCTGCGTGAGCAATAGCTGCGCCAGCAAAGGCAACTTTTGTCCCGCATCTTTCCTGTTCGTAGCCATGGCAGCGAAAGTCTGCATTTATGACCGAACGATAATTTCCATTTAATGTTACCTGTGACTGCACTTCACTTCGTGTCCGAAGGATACCAAAAATCTCGGGCAGCCTTGTCTTGATGTAAAATCACCTGTCAAAGCAGTAGCGTAGAGATAGTGAGCGCACCTCTCTTAGTGGCGGGAAACACCAACTCAATCTCTGAGGATGAGCAGTATTTCACTAGGACCACCTCGGCTCGACGGGGTATATGACGAACATCGAGTGGCTGGCTTATCAACACTTGACCTAAGACAATCCTGAACCGTTCTTCATTGCTTACCGCAATGAACCCGGCATTCAGATCGCGAGATCGTCCGGTGACTTGCCTGCTTCCATTGCGGCCAGGAACCAATCGGGCCGCCGCCCTTTGCCGGTCCATGTCTGGGTTTTGTCGTCCGGATTGGCGTATTTGGGGCTACCGGGTTTCTTCGGTTTCCTGGCGATCTTTTTCTTTGGTCCTTCCTTTGGGCCAATACCCGGCGCAATCTCGGCGAGCGAGAACCCATGTGCCTTGGCCGCTTTCTCTGCTGCCGCCAATGCCGCCTTCATTTCGGTCTTGGAGACGCGCGCGAGCGCCTTGTCAATATCTGCGCTGAGCTTCTCGAGCTGCTTGCGCGTCATGGATTTGAGATCCGGTTTCATATGGGTGTCCCTTGTCATTGCTGGCCATACTACACCACATGGGCAAACCAGAGTGAACCACGCAAACGCGCCCCGGGAGAATGCACTGTGGAGCTGGTCTGCTGCCTATTTGGAGTTGGTGCGTCATGCGCCCAAGCGCCAGCGTCACAATCTCTACGCTGAAAAAGTTGATAAATGACGGCAGGACCGGCTAATCATACTCTATGTTCGGATGGATCATTGTCTTTTTCACGGGTGCCGCGTTCTTCTTTTTGCGGAAGTTCCCACGGTCCCAGCTGCATACGCGTCTGGGTTTTGGGAGTGTTTTCATTGCCGGATATTTAGGCGGAACCGAGATGTGGTTTGCAATCTTCATCAAGGTGATCACGGATATGACCAGCCTTCTTTCATGATTGCAAAACCGTGATATCATAATGCCAAGATCATTTGTGCACAGTGCTTTGGGGAGCCCAGATATGCCAAAAGAACTTGTCGTCGTGCCAGGCGCAGTTGCCAAGAGAACCATCATAACGGATGATGGACATGAATTTCCCATTTACGCGCCAATTGAACATCTTGGCCCGGTTGCAGTGAACCTGTGGCCGAAAGAATGGGTCAATGTCCGTACCCACTCCAGCGGTGTTCACATCTGCGCACAGGAAGAGGTTCCCGAAACCGACAGTGATTGGGAATCTGTCGTTTTTGGTTAGGGCAGAATGCCGTAGCTGGTGTGGTGTCTAGGGCAACGGTAGCACACGAAAGGAGAAAGGCGGCTCTGCCGAGGGCGATCCCACGGGATCGGAAAAGAGATCCGGCACAAACATGTGGATCAAAACCTCAAATCAAAGGACGCCAAAATGATCACCGGAACACTGAAACCCGTCGTAAAATCACCAAACTTCAAGCTGAGCATCGCAACATTGCTCTTCGACATCGCAGACCTGCGGGTCTTTCCCAACGCATACAAAAATGCTGACAACCACCCTGACTATCACATCGAGGCCCGGACACCCCGCGGCAATGCCCTGCGTGTCGGTTCGATGTGGAAAGCAGTGGGCGTAAACTCGGGCAACGATTACTACTCAATCACCATGACAGACCGCAACGGCAAGACATGGCGTATGAACGCCGTGCGCAACGACACAACGCCCAAAGGCGAATTCACAGTCGTTCCATTGGCCGGCGGCGAGACATCCCCAATCATGATTGGCGGCAACCTCGAGCTGACCGACGATGGGGCCCTGGCCGGTATCATCGAAAGCTATGATTTCTCCATGAACGTCGTGTTGATCCCCGTCGAAGACAAGCAGGAGGAAAAGCACCCGGATTTCCGCATGGAAGTCACGTCTCCATCCGGTCACATCATTCGGATCGGGTCCGCATGGAAAGCGGTTTCTGACCGTGGCAACGACTATTTCTCGCTGTCCTTCTACGCACCCACAGGGTCACGGCACCGCGCAAACGCCGTGCAGGGCGAGGGCGCGGAACCTGGCCAGTTCAACATCATCAAATTGGCCGAGCAGCCAATGCAAGACGCGGCCTAAGCGTCGCGCAATACCGGGGTCCAGTTCCCTCCCTGACAGGACCCCAACGCGCGGGCGTCATGCGAGAGCATGGCGCCCTTTTTCCTTTGGCACATCCATCACCACAACAAAGGAGACCACAATGGGACATATGCCCGAACCACGAACGCGTTTCAGTTTCATCAGTGACCCCAGCCACGGCTGGCTTTTGGTCACGCCCAGCGAATTGCGCGCTGTCGGTATTACCGAAGACGACATTACGCCCTATTCTTATCGTGACATCACGGGCGAAACGATCGCGCTGGAAGAAGATTGCGATGCCCATACGTTTCTGCGTGCCTGGGAAGCGAAGATCGGAAAACCGGCCGAGATCGAAGACGCTGTTGAAGGGCTCAAGCATATCCGGAGCTGGCCGCGTTTTGGAACGAAAGCGTCTGACGCGGTCGGGCACGGGACAGGCTCATGAGCGATGCCCCCCAAATTGATCACGGTGAGATTGCCCGGCAGAACGATGAATTCCGCCGCAGCTATGGTCAATCGCGCCGCATCCGTGGCCGCATTATGATGACGCCGGGCATGGCGGATCTTGATGCGATCACAATGCAGCGTATTCAGTTCGAGATTGTGCTGTTCGACAACTTCTCAGCGGACAATGACCCATATGGCGAACATGATTTTGGGGCATTCACCATCAAAGTGGACGGCGAAGATACCGTTATTTGGTTCAAGATTGATCTTTACGACCGGCAATATGCGGCGGGTTCCGAGAAGCCGGATGATCCAACGCAAACGCGGCGGGTCATGACGATCTTACTGCCCTCTGAATACTGATCCACGCCCTCACAAACAGCAATACGCGCGCGCCGCCTGCATATGCAGCGGGGCGCGTTTTTCATTTCAAGGAGATGCACAATGCAAGGAGAGATCACAGCAACGGTACAGTTGATCTACAGCTGCCCTGCGGAAAGCTCACTCTCGGCGCAGTCCGATCTTATCCAGGATGATGTCGCCCGGCTCATGGATGCGGACAGTACGACGGATGTGGCGCTGCAAGGACTGACCATCCAACACGTCCAATCGGAAGCGATGACATATGGGAATGTGGAGCCGAGGTCCGATACTGATTGGCAGTGCGATAGAATGAAGGATCTGTTGCAAGCTGCATATCCTGATGCCGAATGCATTGGCGATGCCCTCAGCTTCGTCCTTTGTGACCTGCGCCACTTGGCAGATCAGGAAAATCTGGCGTTCGGACTGTGGGACAAAAGCGCTTACCGCATCTATGCCGCCGAAAGCCGGGATGCAGCCCGCGAAAAGAAAAAGACAGCTTCAGAGGGTTCAGAAACTGATCATGGAGAAAGATCATGAACATCTGGATTGTCATCACCGACGACTGCAACGGGATCAGAGCACGCCCGTTTACCACCGGAGATCAGGCCGATGCCGCCGCATTGGCATGGTGTGCCGAAGATTGGCAGGGGCCCGCGCCATGCCCAGACAACTGGCGAGAGGCGTATAGAGCACTTGGGGATGTCGACGACGCCATCTGGATCGAAAAACATGCGGTCGACGTCACAAACGCACTTGCTGACCTGACAAAATCGGCGAAAGCACAATTGGCCGACCTTTTGCACCAAGTCTACCAGATGCAAGGCATCTTCAACGATGAAGATGGCAGCATTCAGCGCGCGGTTGAAGCTGCTGAAGCCTGGCTTGCATTGCCGGCAACCTATGAGACCAACGATGCCTGAGGTCATCCAAACCGTCGTTTACACCTACGATGAGCTTTCGCATGCCGCCCAGGAAACGGCAAAAGACTGGTACCGCAGCCTCGGGGGCCACGACGGGTGGTGGCAGTCAGTTTACGACGACTTCGCCCTGATCTGTGACTGCCTTGGCATCGCGCCAAAGACGCGCTCGGTGAAGCTGCATGGAGGGGGAACGATGAGCGAACCCTGCATTTGGTTTTCTGGTTTTTGGAACCAGGGCGATGGTGCATGTTTCGAAGGCAGATGGCGCTACACCCGTGGTGGTAGTCTCGCAATCCGTGCCCATGCGCCGCAAGATGAAACGCTTCATGAAATTGCCGATCGGCTGCAAGAGGTGCAACAGCGCAATTTCTATCAGCTTTTCGCCGATATCGGCCATGAAGGGCGGTATTGCGATGAATACGCAATGGTCATCACTGTAGAACGCGACAACGCGCATGCTCAGCCACCCACTGACGACGCGGAAGATACGGTAACGCTCGCGATGCGCGACCTTGCCCGATGGCTCTACAAGCAGCTTGAGGTGGAGCATGACCACATCACGTCGGAGAGCGAGATCGCGGCCGCCATCATTGCCAATGAATACACGTTCACCGTGAGTGGCCGCCGCTTCGGCTGACACCCATCACAATCAAACCAGACCGCAACAGGCGTCGCGCATCAGCGTGACGCCTCTTTTGTCTCAGCATATCGAAAGGAAAGATCATGAAGATCGACATCAAGGCTCACGTCACCGCCACAATCATCGCCCAGATCGAAGAGGGCACCCCGCCCTGGCGCAAGCCGTGGACAGGGGACACACCAGGGATTCCATTCCCGCGCAGGCACAACGGCGAGCAGTATCGCGGGATCAATGTCCTGATGCTTTGTGCCACGGCCAGCATCCATGGGTTTCAGTCATCCCATTGGATGACTTTCCGCCAGGCGCTTGAACTGGGCGGTTGCGTCCGGAAAGGCGAGAAAGCGACACGCTCGGTTTACTACGGCACATATGAGCGTGACGCCGAAAACACACAGACCGGAGAACCCGAAACCCGGCAAAGCCGTTTCGCGAAGGTCAACAACGTCTTCAATGCAGATCAGATCGAGGGTCTGCCCGAGGATTACTACATCCGCCCGGAGCCACCCCGCGATCTGGGGACCCAGAGTGACCCGGAGCTTGATGCGTTCTTTGCCGCAACCGGTGCGGAGATCATCACCAGCGATGAGCCACGGGCCTACTTCCACCCGGTCAAGGATATTATCCACATGCCGCCCATCGCGACGTTCTTTGAAGCGTCCAGATACTATGGGGTGCTCGGCCATGAGACCGTGCACTGGGTTTGCGGGCCAAAGCGTCTCGATACGCAGAAGGTCAAATGCAACAAACGCTAATATGCCTTTGACGAGTTGGTCGCCTTATCTTGACAGTCTGTACCATCCGTTTGTCTTCTGGTCTCATGGCCATTTGCGGGACGCAGGGGGTGGTCAGGCCAGCCGCCGCGCTCCCCACAAAGCTGGCGGTGGCTGGCCTGATCACCGCCGTAGGGTGATGTGCAAGGGTGAGGGTTTTTGGGATGGGCTTTTGGGACGCGAGATCAGGTTACTGGAGACCCGCGAAGCGGATGGACTAGACCGGCATATCCCAAGGATCGTGTCGGATGGTGAGCTTTATGATCCCGACCTGGATCGTTTTTTTGTTGAACTTCCGCTGAACGGGACCCGGTCGCCCCATTCATTGCGGGCGATCGGATACGACATTGTTGTTTGGGTCCGATTTTTGGATCAGGCATGCGGCAAGACGATCTGGCTGGTTTCACACGAAGACATCGTTGCTTTTCATGGTGCCCGGCGGCGCGGTGTCGCCTCTCATCGCATTTCGGGATCTTCGTGGAATCGCTCGGTGGCTTCGCTCGACAAGCTCTATCGGTGGGGCGTGGATCAAGGAATGATCGCTGACAGCCCCTTTCGGCACCGGCAGGTTTGGCGGAGAGGTTTTGGCGGTCGTCGCGCTGCTCATGAAGACCGCAATATGGCTTATGAGCCTTCATCGGAAGTGTTCCAGCCGCGTTTCGTATCGCTGGAGACCTATCGGCTGTTCAATCGGGTTGGCCTACGGGGTTTGACCCGGACAGGCCACGAACGCCCGGGTGCCCGGGATCGCAATGGGGTTCGCAATGCACTCTTCGCTGACGTGTTGGTGTCGACAGGATTGCGTCTGGAAGAGGCCGGATCGTTGCTGGCCCGCGAGCTGCCCAAGATGGGCACCGCTGATGGCTCACAGCGGCAAATCAGATTTGACCTGCCAACGCCCATTTCCAAAGGCAATCGTGGGCGAACGATTCTGTTGCCTCGACGTATTGTTG
>NZ_FREV01000003.1 GCF_900143545.1 Loktanella sp. Alg231-35
CCCTGTAGCGGTCGATCAGACCATCTTTGCTGCGCGTGATGTCCAGACAGCCGGGCTGCATCGCTTGAACTTCGCAATCCCGCATCCCTGTCAGATAGGCGCAAATAATATAGGCTGCTGTTTGCAGCATCCGCTCCTCGCGTTTGACCGCCACATGGTCGAATCCGGAGCGCCAGGGTCGGTTGGTATCCGGGTTCAAGGATACAGGCGTATCCAATCCGCCCCGTTCAACGCCATATATTGCGATATGCCGCGCGATCAGATCGCGGGCGGATTTGCGCAGCCGCAAGTGGCCGCTTGGGTTCTCAGTCACAATGACCCCGGCGGCGAGATTGATCCGGTGCCAATTGACCGGGTCATCCTTGATCTTGTCGCGCGTTGCCTTGTTCATCGGTTGGGTCCAGCAAGGCACTCCACGGCCTTCGCGCCCTCGCGCAGCCAGCCATCGTTTAACTCGGGAAATATGCAAAGCGTGAAGGTCGCCCTTATCCCTTTGCAGATCGTCGCGCGCCAATCGGTCCGCGCGATCAGCAAGCGCGGAATACTCGGCACGCGCGGCAAAGATGTCTGTTGAAAACACCTGCACGTATTTAAGTGCCCAACTGAGCAACGGCGCGAGGATCGGCTCGGGAATGCGAGCTGTTCGGTTCTCATACCGCCGGGACGAATATCCGGCGACAGATGCCGAACTATGGCCAGGCCAAGGCTCGAACCGAAGGCCACCGCCCGGCAGATGGTCACGATAGTGATAGAGGTGCCAGATCGGCTTGAGCAGTAGGGCATTGACCGCCGGCTGCCGTGCCTTCGAGGCCGTGACCGCCTTTGCATATCGATCCAGAAGCGCCTGATCGAGCGTGGGCAGATCGAGCGTATCAAGCTCCTCAAGCACAAACTCGAAGAACGGGCGGACGTGGTTGAAGGCCTGCCTAATGCTGGCAGGCGGCAGCTCTGGTGCCCAACCCGGCAGGCGCACATTGAGCCGTGCGTGGAGATAAGACCGCATCATTGTTGCCAGGCCCGGATCCGGCAGCGTGTCAAAGTTGACCGTACAGTGACAGCGCCGCGCATTCTGGCGAAACACCGCCGGGGTCAGGTCCCAAAACTCATCGGCGTATCGCGACAACTCTGCGCGGTCGTATCCGGCGCGCAAGGGGGAATGAGACAACACTGGCCATGTGCTGCGATCCTCGATATCGTATGCGGTACGGGCTGCTTGCACGCCTCTCATTGCGCGGCCTCGGGCGGCAGGTATGTCATTGGAGGGTGGGCTTTGAAGGTTGCCCGCGCCGACGCAATCACCTCGTCTGAAAAGGCAGGCAGGATCTGGCGCGTTATCCGCTCATGGACGTGGCCAAACTTGGCCGCCCAATCCTGCGCGCCGATCGACATGCGCTGCGACAGAATGAAGTCCAGAAACCTCAGGATAGCCGGAAGCTTGCGCTCGGTGATCACCGCATTGCGGCAATCCAGGCATCCCCAGAACGGACGAGCGCACGGCGAGCCGGGTTTGGAAAACGGGCTGTCATAGAAGCCGGAACAGCGTGCCAGCCAGATCTCTTGAGCAGTTGCAGTTGCAGGGGTTTTGCCAGTATCCACCACATCTTCGGACAATGAAACATCGGAAACTTGGTCGTCTTTTGTCGACGTCGACAGCCCAATCGCATCTTCTAGACCCCCTGCAATCGTCGCCTCGTGAAGTGGACGCAGCGACGGAATATCAGCATAGTGCCTGGCCGCGATCTCGGTCGTATGACCAACCGCGAACCGCGTCATGTGACCACCGGTCTTGAGATACCATAGCGCCTTGTGTGTCTTGCGAAGGCGCGAAAGCAGCAGTTTGAGGGGCTGGCCGTGATCATCGACGATGCTGTGGCGCGCAATCCAATGACGCAGTGTGGGTTCTGGATGCCGCACGACATCGCGAAAACCGCAGGCGTGATAGAAAACGAACAACGCATCTGATGGGTGAAACTGGCGTGCCCGCTCTGTCCTGGTCACGATGGCCCGGATCAAGCCTCCGGGCGTTGTCGGCCCGCCATCCCGCACCCGCATGGTCTTTTGTGCCAGCCCATGCGCCCGACGCTTGGTGTAGTGCAGCGTCACAGACCCCGCAGAGCCGCTGCTCAGACAATCGGCTTTGAGCGCTTTGACGCATTCAATCTCCAGTCCGGTATCGAGGCTCAGGAGCGTCAGCAGCGGTGGGAGGTCGTGAACCGTCAGATAAAAGTGCGAATAAACATCTTCGAGAAGCGATGATGTTGGCAGGCCGCGTATATACAACGCGCGATAGAGGTCTCGGGTGGCTTTGTCATCGCGAGGAAGAAAACCGCGGCTGCGCACGGCTTCATGCAACACAACAGCCCGCTGGCAAACGACAGGATCGCTGTGTGCGGCGATCGTCTCTGGCAAGCACCCGTCGAGACGCCGGAGCATCGCAGCGACATCCGCACGAGCCGCATCGCGCAGCTGCCTTGCGACATAGGGGCTGTAGGCATCGCGTGGTTTGGAACGTTCGAAGGGCCGCGCGCTCGTGTAGCGCAGTCGAGCACGTAGACTTTGTGATACCCTATCGGGGTCGTCGGCATCGATCTCGCGGAATACCACGACCATCTTCGACAATTGTGTGAACGCATGGACCCCGCTCTTGCCGTCGGCCTCCAGCCAGGCCTCGAAACCGTCGATATGCTGGGCGACGAGTTGGCCGCTTGATGAAACTGTCGGCGCCTCTACTGCCATGTAGCGGAAAAAGATACGCACCGTTCTGGCATAGGCCAGAATTGTTGATCGCGCGCCAAGCGGTCCGCCGACCTCGCTCAGCCTTCGAAGGGCCTGTGCCATCTCAATGGCCAACGCCCTTGGTCTGAGGTCCGTAAAATCTAGTTCTGCCGCTCCGCCCGACCGGGCGTTCACGCAAAAACGCAACCCGGTGATTGAACTGGGTGCCGGTTCTTCCAAGACACCATCTTCAGGTCCAAACCGGGCGACATGTCCCCTGCGAGGTCTGCCGCTCATAGGATTGCATCCTCGGTCAAAGCGCTGAGAAGACGCGCCACTGCAGTATCGACCGTATCGGCCTGTGTGGCGATCTGATCCAGATAGACGTAGGTGGTCGTGATGCTGGCATGGCCAAGCAGGCGCTGCACCTGCCGCAACGGATCGCTCAGGAGCTGGCGGTAGGCTTCCATACCTCTGGTGTCAGGCACGGCTTGACCGATCTGCTGTTCGATCAGCATGGCAAGCATATGCACCGCAAATGTGTGCCGAAGCTGATGTGGGGAAATGCGGATATCGAGGCCTGTTTCGTTGCACCGGCGGCTTGCGCGCAGAAATATCGCCTCCCACGAATTGGAGCGGACCGGCAGCCCTACCTCGGACAGCCAAAGCGCTGCTGGCGCTTCTGGAATGCCTTCTCTGCAAAGGACCAAACGCAAGCGTTCTTCCGGCGTGAACCGATCTGTGCGGGCCGTCGATCCATCCAAAAGCTGGACCATTTGCGGGTCATTTGTGCTGCGTTCCAGGAGTATCGGTCGAGAGATTTGCAATACCCCGGAGCGCGCCTTGAATTTGGAAGCGGCACGGGACCGCTCAATGTCGAGATAGTCCTGAAGCCGCGCAACAATACGTCGAGGCAACAGAATCGTTCGCCCACGATTGCCTTTGGAAATGGGCGTTGGCAGGTCAAATCTGATTTGCCGCTGTGAGCCATCAGCGGTGCCCATCTTGGGCAGCTCGCGGGCCAGCAACGATCCGGCCTCTTCCAGACGCAATCCTGTCGACACCAACACGTCAGCGAAGAGTGCATTGCGAACCCCATTGCGATCCCGGGCACCCGGGCGTTCGTGGCCTGTCCGGGTCAAACCCCGTAGGCCAACCCGATTGAACAGCCGATAGGTCTCCAGCGATACGAAACGCGGCTGGAACACTTCCGATGAAGGCTCATAAGCCATATTGCGGTCTTCATGAGCAGCGCGACGACCGCCAAAACCTCTCCGCCAAACCTGCCGGTGCCGAAAGGGGCTGTCAGCGATCATTCCTTGATCCACGCCCCACCGATAGAGCTTGTCGAGCGAAGCCACCGAGCGATTCCACGAAGATCCCGAAATGCGATGAGAGGCGACACCGCGCCGCCGGGCACCATGAAAAGCAACGATGTCTTCGTGTGAAACCAGCCAGATCGTCTTGCCGCATGCCTGATCCAAAAATCGGACCCAAACAACAATGTCGTATCCGATCGCCCGCAATGAATGGGGCGACCGGGTCCCGTTCAGCGGAAGTTCAACAAAAAAACGATCCAGGTCGGGATCATAAAGCTCACCATCCGACACGATCCTTGGGATATGCCGGTCTAGTCCATCCGCTTCGCGGGTCTCCAGTAACCTGATCTCGCGTCCCAAAAGCCCATCCCAAAAACCCTCACCCTTGCACATCACCCTACGGCGGTGATCAGGCCAGCCACCGCCAGCTTTGTGGGGAGCGCGGCGGCTGGCCTGACCACCCCCTGCGTCCCGCAAATGGCCATGAGACCAGAAGACAAACGGATGGTACAGACTGTCAAGATAAGGCAACCAGTTCCTCTCGGGCATAGCCCTCATCGCCCCATTTCTTGCGTCCAAAGTCCCGATCAAGGCGGCTCTTGTGCTTTGTCCAGTGGGTCAGCTCATGGGCAAGCGTGGCATAGTAGGCCTCGGGGCTGCGGAAGCTCTCAAAATGCGGCATTTGCACATGATCCGTTCCGCCGCTGTAGTGGGCTGAATTCCCGCCGTGGCGAATGTCTGCCCCGCTTGCTGCAAAGAATTGGTCTGCATGCTCAATTCGCTGCGCGGGGTCGATAATCGGTTCTGGCTTGGCATAGAATTGCTCGGGCAAGCCTTCGATCTGCTCGACGTTGAATACGCTATAGCCCTTCATGAACGGGATTTTGCGCTCTTCCTCGCTGCCGTCGTCCTGCTCTTCCGTCTTGGTGATGGTGTTGGCATAGACAACGAGGTTGCCGCGCTCACCCTTGCGGACATGTGCCCCGTATTCCTTGGCTTGGCGGTAGGTCATCCAGAACGGCGAGAGATAGCCGCCTTCCATGGTTGCGCTCCACAGCATCAGCACGTTGATGCCGCTGTAGGCCATACCGTTATGGCGCAGTGGCTTGATGATCCGTCCTTCCATGTTTCCGGCGGACCACGGCTTGAGCCAAGTCAGTTCGCCTTGCTCCAAATCAGTGATGATCTTGTCTGTGACTTTCTGGTAAATATCTTGTTTCATTGACCTTTCTCCTTTCAAAGCCGGTTGCGCATGCAACCGGACTAGGCCCGCGCCAATGAGCGGGGGGAGACCGTCAAGACCGCAGACAGCGGAGGGGGATCACCCGTCCTGCACAAGCAAAGCGCGGAAGGATGGGGAGACCGCTGGCTGCGCCCGCAGCACATGCGAAGGGCTTGGTCTTGACGGAGGACGGGGTCGCAGACCCCTAACAGAAAAGAAAAGACTTCAGCCCCTTAAGTCTGGCCGAAGACGCGCAAGGGATGGAAGTGCTGTCCGCGCTAGACTAGAGCGAACAAATAACACCAATAATATTCAAAAAAGTTGAAACAGAAGCCGAAGAGTCGAAAGGACCTGCTCACCTAGCCCGCTGAGGTACAAGCCGAAACCGCTACCGGCCGCAATTGCGCTGGCTTTCGAAAAATCGGTCATTCGTTGCCCGGCCCATACAGCGGCCTTGAGGCCGAACGAGGAAACCACTTTGGAGAGTTGACTGACCCGGTCGCTGTCACTTTCGTCTAGAGCCACCACATTGGCGATCCCTTCAACTGACTTCGAGACCGCGCGCACCTCGTCCGAAGAAAACTCGAAATCACCTGGTGGATTATTGTGACCGATCCCAATGGGCCTCGACGCCTCGAGTTCAGAGAGGCGATTCTTGAGTTCCTCAAGTGCTCGTAGGACCTCCTGATTTGTAGTGGTCAGTCTGGTATCACTTTGAAGCTTCCGTATAGAAACAAGGGCTTCATCGCGAGACATTAGAAATTTCTCTAGTTTCGCTCTTACATTCCGTCCAACTTGTTCCGCGGGCGAAAATGCGGAAAGCGTGGGTAGACCGTTTGACGCCGCAACGGCAGAGATATTGCGCATTCGATAGCGAATGGAAGCAGAGTTTCTGCGCCTCAACGGCCCCGAAAGCAGCGCTTTGGCCAACTGCTCTGCTGAAAACGGAATATCCGAAAGCTCCATTTGCAGCATATATAGATAGGCGTCTAATGCAGCCTGCAATTCCTCATCAGTCCAAAGCATCTGTTTCTTTTCGTTCATTCTATTGTGTTCTGCCCTTCAAAATCCAGATCATGAATTCGCTTTGCCTTTAGACAATGCCCTCTGAGTTTGCCTTCTCAAGAACTTCAATGAGTATCTCACTCTGCTTCTCGGATGGAATTTTCTGAGGAATCTGTTCAGCAACTCTAATTATTCCAACCTGTTTCTCACTCAAGAACCTCCTCTCAATTCCTATTTGCCTAATTCTGCTCCATTTTTGTGGGGGGACTTCAAGTACACGCCTCTGCGCATCAATACCATCATCAATCTGTTGAGTTTTCTTTGCCTGCTTCTGCTCGGTTTTTTGTTCATCAATGCCAACAAGGGTTTTGAAGAAACTTGAGCTGATGTCGCTTTCCAGCTGGTCAATGTTTCCTTGAATCCGATCCCAGCAGGAATCCTTCTTGCACCATTCAGATATGTTCGAAATCCCCTGAGGTGGCTGCGAAATGTCATCGTTTACGAACTTCGCGGCTTTGCGCAAAGCCTCAGCGAGTTCCTCGTAAACCACTTGGTTGTTCCAGCACCTCGGAAAGTCAACGACCTTGTCAGCCCGCTTGCATAGCTCGTTGATTGACGCGATGGCGTAGGCAACGATGTTGGCCCGGTAGCCGCCGTTGTACCACGGTTCGCCCGAGACCATCTTCTCAGTCCACCTGAAAATGATTGCTCGAGCTATGGCGCGCCGGAAGTAGAGTTCGTTGAAGCTATCCTGGTTTTTTGTCCAGGCTTTGCCTATGCGAGCGGCATAGCGCGCGAAGTTCTTCTGGGCTCCGAGGTTGACCCACTTTGGATGATCGTCCCAGACATTTTCGAACTTTGCGATATCAGTCTTGGTGAACATCTGCGGCTTCGGATACTCTGCCTTGAAGCGCTTCTGCTCGCCCGGTGTCAGCTTGGATTGTGCATCAGCGTACTGTCCTCTGGCTCGCTCATAGAACCACTTGGTTTCACGTTGGGCACCACTAAGAGCCGGTGCCCAGATGCGCCGTGAGAATTCTTCCATCCGAACATGGAATGGGTGGTTGGAGAAGAAGTCTGCTGCATTCACGCGGTTCTGTGTGTTGGCATATTCCGAAATCCTCGGGACAACGATCTCACTGTCTTCAGGGCTGATGACTGAGAGCTTCATCTGAACGAATACGCCATCCAAAGCGGCCTTATCACGTCTCTTGGTATGAAAGAGCGAAGCTGTTGTCTGTCCGCCGTTCACGATTTGCAGGTCTTTGATGCGAACGATTTCCAGTCCTTCTCCGCCTTGCTCTACCTCCACTTCCTGAGCGGTGGCAGTGATGCCGTTGTTGTAGGCAAAGAACATCCCTGGCTCGTTTAGAATTGTCGTGCGGATACCTTTGTTCACTTTACCGCGTGCCTGGAGGAATGAGCGCACATTTTGTTCGAGAAGGCGTGCTCCGTGCTTGCCGTACAATGTAGCAAGCACCTCTCCGGGCATGACGATGAGGTATGACTGATAGGCACCGGAACCGAGGTGCGCTGGCAGGCTGTTCAACCCACTTCCGAATTCTTCCTTGAAGTCGATATCCAACGCTTCTTTATGACCGCGCGAACTTCGCTGTCGTTGGAGGCGCGAGATGTCCCAGATGTGATATGTTGCCTCGACGTCAGATACCTGCCGACCTTCGACGCTTTGCATGCGGTCGCTCAGCGCGCGCTCGGATACTAGGAAGAAGTTGACCTTACGAATGAGGGGCTTGCGATCCGATATCTGCCTCGACAGTCCGTATTCCGGAGTGGTTTCATCAAGGTCATCAAAGAGACGCTTTGAGAGACTTGCTTCGAAGAAGTTCTCAACCCTCTTGAACGCTGCATTCACATCTGTCTGCGTGAGTGACTGGAGCTCATCTCGACTATCAAAGTCTGCTACGAACAGATCAATAGCGCCTTCATCATTGAACCAGTATCCGTCAACGCGCATTCCGCGCTGCGCTCTGTAGTGGCAAAGATCGAAGCCCTCGATGAATCCGGTTTCGATCAACTCAGTTGAGAAGGCCTCCATGAATTCGGAGAGTTGAAAAGCTCCGTGAGCCTCAGCTCCTGCCATAAGCTCCTGACGAAAACCATGAAAAAATTCGGAGGTTGTTTCTTCCATCAGCTCCCCCAGATTTCGTTCTGGTTGCACTCGAAGGTTGCAATATTCTCCAGCTGAAGATTGTACTTCACATCAACAACGCCGTCCGGCAGTTCCGATCTCACCAGCCGGGGAAAATCATCAGCTACGCGGTAGGAGTTCGAGCCGTTCACGAGAAACTTCGGGTTATCGTACTCCCTCATCTCCACGTATCCGTAGGTCGCCAGTTTTCGCCAGTAGTTTTCGATTGCATCGGCGTCGCTCAGTTCGTGCCCTACTACCGAAACCAGCTCATTGAGCGACTGCGCGGGCGTTCCGTCCGGTGCCTCTGTCAAGCGGCAGACTTTGAGAAAAAGGTGCTCTGAGACAGTTTCCAGCTGATCTTCAGAAGAGACACGGACTATACTGCGATCCCGCCCACTGATCGACTTCACTTCGACTGCTGTATCACCAAAGATGAAGTCCTGATGTATTCGATCAGGTCCGCACCAAGCTTCAACCGCTTGAGCATCAGTAAGGTGTTTTTCCTTGAGGAGTCGGAGAAAATTCAGCTCTGCAAAAAGACCTCGCACCTCTTCCGTCGATAGAACACGCGTTCTCTTGCCCGCAAGGAAAGCCTTCCAACGCTTGATGTGGTTCATGGCAACACCCAACGCAGCGGCGGGATCAGAAATCCCATCGAGATTCCCGATCAGCGTTTGGCAAAGGCCGTGGAAAAGATCGCGATCTACGTGTTTTTCAAGTGTAAGGATCAGGCCCTGTTTGCCGGGTTCCGGCAACTGACGCAGATCGACTTCAATACCGTTAACGGTGGTTGCGTTCTTTCGGAACTGCTCCGTATGGTCGCCCTCAAGCTGTACTATGAACAGACACTGACCCCGAACGTCTTTACCCCAGCACAGGGAAACATTGCCCGGGGACGTCACGTATCGGACTGTGTAGTCGCTGTCCGGCGTCTTCATATCATCCCATGGTGATTTGCTACTCCTCATAATCATCCTCTTCCTCAGGAGTATCGAATGCTCCACCGTGCATACGCTCAATCCAAACCTGATTTGCAACGACTTCGATTTCGGTCTGATAATGGCCTGGCGGGAAACTCAAGCCGAATGCAGGCACACGCACATCGTCTTTATTGGCTTCGTCGGGTGCAAGAACGTGGATCATTAAGAGCGGTTTTTTGCGGACTGCACGGAAATGAAAATCCGATGGATGTTTGTCCTCGCCATCCTCGCGGGCGAACCTGATCGCTTCATTCTTTTGAAGATCAGACAACCCAAGTTTCTCATCAGAACGGCTTGCCACGCGGTTTTTACTTGTAATCCACGCACTGCCATTGCGCTTTGCGCTGAAGCGCTCCTGTATGCCAAGGCGGTAGCTTTCCGCGTCCTCATTTTTGGAAGACACCGATATCAAAAGAACATCACCAGTGTCGTAGTGCTCGGAAAGGGCGCGCAGATAACTCAAACCAGCGGCCTTACGATCCGCAAACTCAGGATGGCTTCTAAATCTGGAGAGAAAACCTTCTATCTCAGAGAGTTTCGCGTCTCTTGCCAGCCAACCCTTGCCAGTCTCTTCCAATGCGGCACAGCCGAACTTCTTCTTCCAATACTCCGCAATGAGGGTCTCATTCTCTTCATTGATTTTCCTATCAATCGGAAGGATATAACTCTCGATAATCCGCCCGCTGAAGTTCTGATTTACAGTAATTCTCTCACCGGCCCTCATCTTGTTTCTGGCAGTGATGAGCAATTGATCGGGATGCGCCTTTACAAAAAGCCCAAACTGCCTCGGGCTCATTCTGTCACGCCCCATTCTCTTGATCTGCTGACGAAGCTCTTCCGAAGCATCCGCGATGTGCCCGTACCAATCGATGGAATCCTGAGACAGATGGACCCGGCACACGTCCTCGAAATCCGGTCTATAGCCAAACCAACGCCCCATCTGCATGAGCGTGTCGTACATACGCGTGTTACGGTACATATAGCTCACGGTAAGCCCTTCGATGGTCAAACCGCGAGACAGACTTAAGCCACCGATGGCGATGGCTGTCAGGCTGTTGCCGTCACGCTCGTACTTTTTATAGTCGAGTGCCTCATCGGACTTACTGTTCACCACAAAGATGCGAAGATTGTCGAAAACGCTGTTCAGAGAACGCTTGATGTCGGGCCATGAAAGACCGCACTCCGAGAACTCCTCATCAAGGCATGCTTTCAGAGAAATCATAATCTCGTTTTTTTGTGATATCGAATCCGGCATCGCATAGTTTGCTTTTACAGCTTCTCTGACTTTCTTTTCATAGAGACTGACGAAGCTGCGGACAGTGTTCTGCGTCGCTACAAATCTCGACACATTAATCATCATTGAGCAATGCTTGTTGGCTTGACCTCTTAAATTGCGAACGGCTCTCGCAACAATGAACTGATCAATTGCACGGTAGAGGCTTGGCGGAAGTTCCGGAACCGGATCATCTTTCGTATGCGAGAAGGGAATATAGTCTTCACAATCCCAGATCGGCCTTACAATCCTCGCGCTGCTGCTATCATCGAGAAAGACCTTGTCCGGCCCAAAATATGTGTTGGGGGCATCAAGGCTGACAATGAAGTCGCGCGGAAACAAATCATCGTAGACTTCCTCGTCATATGATTCCGGATTGATAAAGATGTTCGCAAATGGTGTGGCGGTGTAGCCCACATAGCAAGACTTTGCGAAGAGGCTTAAAATCTGCCGTAGCATCGCATTCGTCTTTGTCGGATCAAGTTCCGGCTTCTTCGTGTTAATCGAAGCGTTGTCAGCCTCATCGTCGATCATGAGCATCGGAACATCGCCAATCACGCCATCGGCCTGTGCGTTCATCTCTTTCAGCCAGACATGAAGGGCCTTGAGTGTGTTGACGTTCTTTTTGATCACTAGGACCGTCGGCTTGTTCAGGTCGTTGATCTTCCATCCGCTCTGATTAGCGGTCTTTTTGCTGAAGTCATCGTTGATGTTCGTTAGTGTGGCCGGGTGCGGATAGTCCGGTGTAATGCCGACACCGACTTTTTTGCGATTTTCCGGATCGCTCGAGCGCCCAACGAAACCTTCGTCAATGCGTTCCTGGGTCTGCTTCCTGAGATTATTATGAACCCCTGCAATTACGACGATAAACCTGTATCCAGCGTCAGCCGCTTTGGCGATCACACCAAGATAGTTTGCGGTCTTGCCTGACTGGACGTGACCAATAACGAGGCCGCGACGATCCCACTTTCCGTCGCTTTTAGGGTCCTGCAAGTGACCAAGAATTTTGCTTCCCACATCGCTCAATGAGCGCACAATGGTCGGATGCATCTGTTCTTTTTTAAGATGCTCCTCATATGCTTCAGAATATGTCCACGTGATATCGTCACGCTTAAATAACCACTCCTCGTCATGATCAGCTTCGACATCGACGAGGGAAACACCGGCACCCATCTGCGAGTCCACGGCGATAAGTGCATCTTCAATGACGCTTTCAAGCGGGCCTTCATATCCGAATGCGATTGCAAGCTGTTTCGCACGCTCACTGACGTCCTCTCGAGACGGCGTAACCGGAAGGGAAGCAAGCAGGGAAATAAGCCCACTGGTGAAATTTTTCTGGTTTTCAATTTTGTTCGAGTTCACTTTATTACTTCTTTCGCTATGTATTCCTCTGCGGCGTCTTCGAAGCCTACAAAAAATCTTGTTGACCGCATCACTTCTCTGAAGCTCTCGACGTCGACTTCGCCATCTCCAAAAAGGCATTCCTTCAATGCGCTTAGGCGCTCATTGATCTCATCCTGAGAGGTTTTATTCTGATCGATGTCGCGCGGATGTGTCGCGAAATCCGAGTAGATCATTTCTACCGGAAGCGATGATGAGATTGCTTCAATGAGCGTCGTAAGGCGGCGAATATTCTCATCACTCAATTCGGAGCTCAGTGCTTCGATCAGTGGGTGCTCCTTGTTCAGTGCATATCGAATTTTTCCTTGATCAGCGTATCGCTCCCAGACTGGCGCTTTGATCTCATCGAAGAGCTTCTTTCCTCTGCCGCGATGCACTGTCGTGCTGCGTGTCGAGACCTTATCGATGATTTGGCGTAGCCGGGCTCTAACCGGAGATGGAGGGCGCGCACGAGACTTCTTGATGTCGATGGTCCACAACTCATCGAGACTATTGGGGAAATCGATCTGCACTCGGGCCAGCTTTGTCGCTTCACCTTTGGGAATAAGTCGGAACCAGTCGCCCCATGCCATGAGCCGTCCGCCCCGGTAAACATAAGCGCCCTGATTGGAGATAAAGTCGCTGCGGTTCTGATAAAAGTCGTACTCTTTTGCACTCAATTTGCTGTGGTGGGGCAAGATGTAAGGCTGCAAGTGAACTGCCACACCGTCAATGCGGACAACCTCTTCCGGCAGCATCTGTGTCGCCGAGTTCTTTCGGCAGAAAGGATCAAATGGCTCGATAGGGTGACCATTGAGGGAAAGAGAGAGCTTCTTCCGGCCACGCACTTCGCCACTCAGAAACCGGTGAAACACGAGTGACAGGTGTTTCTCGACAACATCGAGCTTCTCGTTGACGATCTCGTCGCGCTTGGCTCCGGTCTCATCTTCAAACAGTCGATCAAGGTTGCGCCAGACGACTGCTGTTCCTTTGCCGGTGATCAGCTCCTGGAACGGAAGCTCGGCGATCTCTTCAGGTTCAAGGATCGCAATCAGCCAGTCATCTTTCTTGTGAACGATGTCGAGGTTCCATTCCGCTGCGTGAAGCCCTCCTCCATCTTTGCTGATCACAGTGAGTCTTTCACACTGCGAGAAGGAGGCGGTCTTAAGACCGAGACCAAAACGACCGAGGTCCTTTGGTGAACGGGTTTCTGAAGGGTTCTTCGAGCCATGACGCAAGGCGTCGATGATGCCTCCTTCGTCCATGCCATGGCCATTGTCGATGATGCCAAGTGTCGGGTTCTGCTGGGTGAGATCACAGAAGATTTCGACCGAGGTTGCGTCTGCAGAAATGCTGTTATCAACGAGATCAGCAATCGCGGTTTCAAGCGAATAGCCAAGGTCGCGCATCGATGCGGACAACGATGAAGCACTTGGAGGCAGACGATGCTCTTTAGCCATCGCGCACCCCTTTCAATTGACTACGCAAACCGTCAACGAGTCCGACCGGATCATTCTCCAGCTCACATTCCCAGACGGTAACGACACGCCAACCGCTATCTATCAGTTCAGATGTTTTGCGCGCGTCACGCTCGATGGTCTCTGTAAACTTTTTCGTCCAGAAAGCTGTATTTGTTTTCGGTGTGGTCGCCTTGGGGCAATTCGCATGGCGATGCCAGTAACAGCCGTTCACAAAAATTGCAGCTTTGTATTTAGGCAGAACAAGATCCGGAGTTCCTGGAAGCTTTTTGTCATGCAGCCGATAGCGAAGACCTGCGCGATGCATAAGTGAGCGCAGCACGATTTCCGGTTTCGTGTCCTTGCCTCGAATACGAGACATATTCCAACTTCTGCGTTCCACGGAGATGCGATCCACCATCACGAATTTTCTCCCATACTGTCCAAAACATCCGCGATTATTTCTGCAATCTGCCTTGCTAAGAACGGTGGAACAGCATTTCCAACCTGGTGATATTGGGCAGTGCGCGGTCCTTCGAAGCGATAGTTGTCCGGAAACGTCTGAAGGCGTGCAGCTTCTCTGACGGTCATGCTGCGACACTGCTTGGGGTCAAAATGAATGAAGTAATGGCCATCTTTAGAAATGTGTGAAGTCACGGTCGTTGAAGGTCTGTCTGGAATCTGTACCCGAAAGCGATCAGAAAACATCTTTCCAGCGCGTCCTTGATCTACATTTGCATGAGCGGGAAGCAAGCTTCGAGGGAAATCTGCTAGCTTTGGACTTTTGCCGGTTACCGAGGCGAAGAATGAAGCAAAGGCGTAGCGCCTTAGATCGGACGGCATATGCGAGCGAGACTCATGACCATCCAAAACGTTTAGGTTGGGGTCATAGATACTCACCAAAGCATCATGTCTCATACGTGGTTGCGAAGGGTACTTCGAAGAGGACTTCATCAGAATTTTGGGAAACTGAATGAGATCGGAGCTCATTAAATCAGTGATGTCACGGGCATATCTGTGCCCGTTCATTTCCTTACGAACATCAGCGGGATTGAGGCCACCAATCTCTCGACGCCAATTATCGTAGCTATCTTTACCCCTAGAGATGCCGCTGCGGATTCTTGGCAGATTGCCAATCGTCTGCTGTACCGTAGGTGGCCTTTGCCTACGAAGGCGCCCCGGTGAAACATTTATGTCTTTTCGTATACCGACAATGAACATCCGATGTCGGGCTTGAGGCACTCCATATTCTTCTGCACGTACAAGAAACATACGAGGATCAGCCTCGATTCCCGGAGCCTCATCTTCGGACAAGGAATAAAGTTTATAGCCAAGCCCATTCGCCGACATACCCAAGGCATCTTTCGGAGCTGTTAGATCAGCAATGATCCGGTTGATAACTAACTCGCCTTTGACCTTAGCAGAAAGTAGGCCTTTGACGTTCTCCATGACAAAGACAGGCGGTGCGTGTTCGATTATTATTCGAAGATACTCCTTGTAGAGAAAATGACGCTCATCTTGCTCAAAGCCTGGATCACCCATCATTCTTGACCGCCCAACCAGCGAATAAGCCTGACAAGGGGGGCCTCCAACAAGAGCCCACTTCTTACTATCACCCAATCTGCTCGAAATCAGGCTCCGAACACACTCATGATTGTTAGGTCCAAGGGAGACTCTAACTGCGGATTGTTCGGCATCTCGAGCATGGTTAGGATGCAGCTGATAGAGCTCATCAAGCGTAATTTGTCTGTTAAGGTAGCGATAGTAGTCCTCGGGTATGTCGCGCCCGCTAAAGCTACGAAGAAAGTGTCGTAAAAACAGCGTTTTGTGCGCGTATTCGTCCTGCTCGATCGATACAACACTTTTGAAGCAGGCGTCTTTCTTGCCTCGCTTAAGCGACGAAAAGCCTTCCCCAAGCCCGCCAGGACCCGCAAATACATCAACTACAGGGTATGCCGCCTTACGGGTCATCTGATGATCTTACTACGTTCTTGACGGCCAACTTTGGCAACACTTGTTTCCGCGCGGAGGTCTCTTTCGATCTTGTTGAATGCGTTCTCGTACAATGTGTGCCCTGCCTCTTAGGTGTTGTGGCTTACCCCAACAGTAGCAGGCACATCTGGTGGGTGCATCCGCTTTGATGCAGGTCGGTGACTTATCCACAGGGCAGCGTGACTCTGACGCGGCTCCAACCTGCGCAAAGTTTGACGTGGGTATCGGGTTGCGAAAGACCTGATCGGCATCCAATCCGCGCAGGGTTGGTCTCGATGAAGTCGTCCCCATGAAATGGTCAGGGGTCTTGGGGGCAGGAACGCCCACCAAGTCGATGGGTGCAGGGAGAACGAAGTCTCCCGCGAGTGGGTTTCAAGGGGGCGCGATAGCCTCCTGATCCATGGTTCGGTGTAGGTGGAGAGGGACGTCTCCAAGCCCTGCGAGTGTTTGACCGGCGATACGGTCTGCTGGCGCTGATATGGGTTCAAAACCCAAGAAGAGCCATGGCCGGAGGGATGCAACGGGAGCGCGCAGCGGGCTCCCTTGCCAAGATGCGGTGTACTACACCGCACATCTTGCGGGTGACAGATATCGGGAAATCGGTGCCATTTGGTGCGACGCAGCATTTAGTGTACGACCGCATTAGGCTTGTGCCCTTCACCCGTTTCCCAACGGCTGACCACAAGCGGAAGAAAGGCCGATAGGAGGATTTACGTGACCGCTGATGTTGCACTTGCGAAGCAGATTTTCGAGCGAACTGCGCTGAGCAGCGACGATGTTGTTGCGGAACGAACGGTCGATCTCGTGATACAACAGCTGCAGCAGTCAGCCATGTTTTTTCGCGAGCGGCTGGACGAAGGGTTCTTCGCTGAACAGAGCATCGAAGTCGCCAGGGAACTGGGCCAAAAATCAGAGAGATTGGCAGGACAGCTCGCGCAAGATCACAGGGCAGAAATCGAGTTCGACGGTGAGGAAATGTCGGCACACCTTGCTGCCGCCCAGCACATCGAACGTTTGGCCAAAGTATTGCGTGGCCTAAATCTCGATCCCGAGTGGAAGGAGTATTACGACGACATTGCACGCAAGTTGAACGAGTACGCCAACGGTCTGCGCCTTGATCCTGAAAGCTCGTTCCGGTTCATCTAGTCACAGCGGCTCTTCTTCGAACCGCTTCAAGAAAAATTCCGGTCCAAACTCTTCTGGTGGCGTGAACTTGGAGTTCTTGATCTCCATCGCACAACGCAACATGATCTCAATGTAATGCGGCTTGAAATTTTTTTTGGGGATGCCGCCAGCCCGGAGGTCGTGCTTCCCCCAGATTTCCCGAACCTGAACATCGAAGTCAAAATCGAGTGAAATGGGGCATTGTGTGCATTCCGCCCCGTGCTTTTTGCGCACGAATGTCAGTGCCTTTTGCCGGTGATCTGCATTCGGATCGGTGCCTCGGTATTCCGACGAATAAGTAGGGCTTCGGTATATTCGGTCATCGACATAAGCCTGACATTCGAACAGGCAGAAGTGAATCTTCTCCCAGATCGGATCGTCATTGGCGGGTAAATCGTCACCGACACCGAGCCAGCCCGTCAGCTTTTCATCTGTGGAAAGGCGTTCTCTGAACCGGTTGAACAGCTCACGGACCGTGCGCTCCGTGCGCTCTGATTGCCGCGAATATGCCGCTGCACTCAGACCGCTAATAAAAGCCATGAATGCCTGCACGAACTCATCCTCGCTGAGTTTTGTGTTCCGGCAGTAACGATTCTTCGGCGTGTATTTTCTGGGCATGGCGAGAGCTGCGGATCGGCGGGGAATATTCTTCCTGAGGTTAAACGAAAACTTCGAAGCAAGCGCAAGCTTTGCGATGCTCCAAGAACGGGATCGGCGCTGACCCCTCCGCAAACAACCGCTTTCGAAGAGGAAAACCTTCATGCCTGATCGCATTTCGGCTGGCGTTCCGATGTTCTGCACCGACAGCTACTGCTCGCTCCTATCACTGTCCTTTGGATTCGGTCCCGTACAAGATCGACCGATGAATTATCAACTTTGCCCTGCTTGCACGAGCAGAGGATTCTGCCGGAATAAAAGTGTCACCGTTGTGGGCGACGACCAACTCAGCGACCCCGACTACCTACGAGACTTCAAGGAATTTGTACGGTATCTGGATGTCAGCGATTGTCGCTGGCACGAGCATCTTTCCAATCTCTACCGTGATTTTCCGGGCTGGATCATCGGACCGGACGGCAAGGAAGTATTCCTCAACATGGAGGAGTTCGAACGCCCCAATATCAGGGAGTGGTTCCGCGACTTCCTCAAGCCACTGAGGGATGGCGCAAGGCCCAGAGTCCGTGAAGAAGCGCGCGAACGTGTCCGCATTTTCGCGACGGTCCTGAGCGCACACTACCCGTTCGATGCGATGCTGTGGGGTGTCCGTGTTGCCAACGACAACTGCGAACCGACGAGCGACTAGCCCACCCACCAAAAACCGGAAAAGCATCGCCTAGTGTCGGAAGCACCGCCTGATTCAGAGCGGTGCTTTTTCTTATCCAGACAATCGAGGTGCAACCATGACCACAGTGTCCTGGCTCAGCCTGCTTGCCTCCAGCGGGGGTTTTGCGGGCGGGAGCTATTTCCTCAAACGTTACGCCGATCTCGGTACTTTGATCGACCTGGCCTGTGCTTTCGCGATCTTCGCGCTCAGCAATCTGATCTATGCACAAGTGCTCGCCAAGGGGCTGGGTCAAGGTGCCGCCATGTCCAGCATGACTCATCTGATCATCGTGTCGTTGATCGGCGTGACGGCCTTCGGCGAGCGCATGACCTATCACCAGATCGGCGGTCTGATGTTTGCCCTGTGCAGCATCTGGCTGTTCGCGCAATCCACCCAATCTGTCACCGGCTGAGCGTACCCCCCATTGCGTGGCGCAATACGAGGTAGATTTGGAATCAGAGTTGATCCGCCACGACGAAACGAAACGACTATTCGGCGGGCCAACTCAAACCCATCACATCATTGGAAACGGAAAGGAATGGCTAACTCAAAACACGCGCAGGCGGGGCAGAATCTATTCATGTCTTCTGTCACCGGCCTTGCCAACGTGCTGGCTTTCATTGCCGCGTTTCTCGGAGGTCCGACCTTCTACTACTACACCGCGCCATATGTTCTGGAACTGACATACCAAACATACGGCGGCGAGATCATCGGTCTCGCAAAGCTGGTTTGGTACGGCCTGAGCTACCTGCTCATTTTCTTCGTGGCACGCGCAACAATCGGTACAGCACTGATTTTCGGCGGATTGGCAATCGTTACCCGCTTCATGTGAGCACTCAAAAAAGGAGGAAGTGCAATGCCCTGGAAACCTGTAGGCACGGTCTACAAGAAAGAGGAAAGCGCTTGGCCTGCTGTCATCGCCGTGGTGATCGTCCTGATCATCATCGGCGCAGCAATCGGCTGAACTTAGCGTAAGAACATGAACCAAAGGGTCGCCAATTGGCGACCCTTTTTGTTTGGGAGAAACAAATGAACTTCGACAATGAGTCTAACCGTTTTGGCAGTGCGGTATGGGCCACGGAACGTCAGATATCTCGCGCCGAGCTGTTGGGAGGCGCTGGCATGCAGTTCGGCTATCTCGGGCAAACTGCGCTGACCCTTGAAACGGATGCGCCACGGCTCACAATCGCGGGTGCCGGGTCGGGCAAAATGAGAGATTTGCTTTCCATGGCCGTCGCCCAAGCAGCGGGAGATCGAAATTTCATCCTTGATCCACGCGCTGAAATCGCCTCGGTCACGATGCTCAATTTCGCAACAGCGGGCGCATATTTGTACTGTTGGAATCCGACGGGTCTGCACAACCTGCCGCAACACGCCATGCAGCCGTTGGATATCCTGAAGCTGGAAAGCCCGTCTTTCCACGCGGACTGCAAATTCATTCTACAGAGCCTCATTCCGGTAAGTGGTTCGGCGAGCGGCAAGTACTTTGAGCTAAGAGCGCAGGAATGGGGCGAGGCTTTCGTCAAGATGCTAGTCGAACGCGATGGTGAAGTGTCCTTCCCGTCGCTCTACCGGACCATCAACGCCATTGAATCCAATACTGGTGAATGGCCGGACATCCTTGAATTAATGCTCGGCTCACACATGGAAAGCGTCCGGCGGTGTGCTGGCGAGATGCTGGCCAAGCAGCAAGACAGCGCGAGAGAGTTCGGCAGCATTGTCGGGGAGCTCTATGCATACTTGAATTTCCTCGACGATCCGATGCTGCAACGCGCGCTGGAAAACCCGCGTGCTTCGCTTTCGGCAACCTGTGATCCATCGCAGCCCGCAACGTGGTTCATCAATGTCCCAATCGAGTATGTAGCGATCTGGGCTCCGGTGCTCCGCACGATGTTCACGGTGCAGATGCTGTATAAGTCGCGCAGCCCGTCTTCACCGCCAGTGAACATGATCATCGACGAAGCCGGACAACTCGGCAGTTTCGATGCGCTCTTGCGGTCCTACACATTCGGACGCGGCGCAGGCATTCGCGCCTGGGCCTTGTTTCAGGATGCGGGGCAGATCACCCGCAAGTTTGGCCCGACCGGTTTGCAGGGCTTTATGGGATCGGCGGCATTGCGCCAGTTCTTTGGCGTGCGTGACTACCAGACTGCCCAGCTCATTTCCTCAATGCTTGGCCAGGAAACCCTCGAATATGACGACACGTTGCGTCAATCGCAGGCGCGCAAGGCAAAGCGGCAAGCGGCCATGAATATCCTTGGCGGCAGCGATCCGTTTGCCGCTGCGCAGAGCTTTCGCCATCACGCCTTCGAGGAGACACACCGAACAAAGCAGGCGCGCGCCTTGATGACGCCTGACGAAATTCTGGCGATGCCTGAAGACCGGCAAATTTGCTTTGTGTCCGGCAAGAGCCTCGGCCCGATCCTCGGTCACAAATACCCGTACTACACGAGACCCGAATTCGCGGGGCGGTTCCTGCCAAATCCGTTTCATCCGCCGCTTGATCGCGTTTCTATCCCCCGCAGATGGGGGCGTGGAACCGCTAAAGTGGTTACGGAAGCGGTGCCGAGCAAGTTCGCGCACTTCCCACAATATGACGCTGGTTCTTGGTCATACGTCCAAGGCTATCGCCCGCGTTGATTTCAACAAAATGGAGAAGAATGTGACGAATGATCGTGACGAAAAGCAACGTCCGGCGGCAAGGCATCGCGACGGTTTGGTCGAAGTCGCTGTATGGGAGCGTCAAACCGACAAAGGGACTGTCTATAATACAGAACGGACACGCTCCTATCAGGACCAGGACGGCAAATGGCGGAAGTCGCACTCGATCCCCGAGCGCGACCTTCTGAAAGCGGCCCGTCTGGATCACAAGGCCTATGAGAGCATCCGAAGGTTGCGCGAACAGGCTCACGAAGGCCGCGCCGAAAGGACGTCCCGATCCCGTGAGCGTGACGAGCACGAGCGGTAATCGCCCGGAATGCGGGGTGTTTGGGCAAAACCTGACGTCCCGCATCGACAGCGTGTTTTTGGCAAGCGCCTGCAATCCATGGTATAATTAGAAGTAGGTGCCAGGGCGAAAGCCCCGCTCATTAAGCGTTACACGCTTCATCGCACCGTTAGCGACCCGAATTAAGTTCCGGTTGCGAAAACTCCTAGACACGCAAGTCCCTGAAACGCGCCGTCCCAAGATGGCCGCGAGAGGCCTCTTCGTGCCAGCATGATAAGGATCAATCGTCGTGAAAGATGCTGAAATAACAGACTGCCCCGATCTGGCCGAGGCTATGAACAAAGCAGCCAGCGCAGGCCACGGTAGTCGGCTGGAGATCGATCTCGATCACTACCAGAACTATCTGGATGATCCGGCCCTAACGTCCGACCAGAAAGAAGATATCGTTGGCGCGCTGTGGATGATCATAACCGCCTTTGTCGAGCTGGGCTTTGGCGTCCATCCGACCCAACAAGCTTGTGGAAAACCCGAAACGCCGCTTGATCTAACGGCGAAATCGGAGTCCACTAAACCTAAGCAAGACAAGAAAAACCCAGACACAGACGCGCCCGTCATCTAGCGAGTGGCGCGAGAAAGAGAGGATTCATGGGTGTCCCAAAAATAGAAACAGAAGAGGTCTCCGCGCTCATCTATTGCCGTGTTTCGACCACCAAGCAAAAGCTTACGGGCTCGGGCCTCGACAGCCAGGAACATCGGTGCCGCCAGTACGCGGAAAGCAAGGGCTACAACGTCGAGATGGTCTTTCCTGACGATGCGTCGGGCGGTGGTGACTTCCTGAAGCGTCCCGGTATGTGCGGAATGCTTGCGTATCTCGATGCCCAAAAGGGCAAGAACTACGTCGTCATATTTGATGATCTGAAGCGCTTTGCTCGTGATGTAGAGTTTCATATCAAGCTACGCCGTGAGTTCGCCAATCGCGGTGCAAAAATTGAATGTCTTAATTTCTCATTCGAAGATACGCCGGAAGGAAAATTTATTGAAACGATTATCGCAGCGCAAGGCGAGCTAGAGCGAGATCAAAACCGACGCCAAGTCAAACAGAAGATGACCGCGCGCGTTGAGAAAGGTTATTGGGTCTTTCACGCGCCAATGGGATACAAATTCACAACGGATCGTATCCATGGAAAGCTACTCGCGCCGGATGAGCCGGTTGCGGACTATCTGCGCGAAGCCCTGAACGGATATGCGAACGGGCGCTTTCGGTCGCAAGCTGAGGTTCAGCGGTTCCTTGAGAGTAAGCCAGATTTCCCCAAAGACCTGCCCAACGGCAAGATCAGGGCTTGGAAGATCACCAAGATACTCAAGAACCCGATCTATGCAGGATATGTTCAGGCCAAGAAGTGGGGCGTGTCGCTCCGGCGCGGCCATCATGAGCCGCTGATTAGCTTCGCCACCCATGAGAAGATTCAAAAGAACCTGGAAGAAGGCGCGCGTGGGCCTGCGCGCGCTGACTTTAGCGAAGACTTCCCGCTACGCGGTTTTGTCACTTGTAGCGAGTGCGGAAACCATATGACGGGTGCGTGGTCGAAGGGCAAATACAAGCACTACGCCTACTACCGCTGCATGACACGTGGCTGCTCTCAGAAGAGCAAGTCCGTTGCACGCGCCAAGCTGGAAGGCGGCTTCGAGGATATCCTCAAGCGACTTCAGCCGAGCAATCGACTGCTCGATCTGGCCATCGCCATGTTCAAAGATGCTTGGAACAGCCGCATGGAGTTGGCCAAGGCCGAACGGGACGAGTGGCGGCGTCAGGCCGAAGCTGCTGATAAGAGTTTGTTGGAACTCATCGACCGCATGGTCGAGACCAAGAACGCAACAGTCATCAAGGCCATAGAATCCAAGATCGAAAAGCTCGAACGCGAGAAGATCACGCTTGTCGAGAAGACCTCTGAACCACTGCCAATTGCGGGCAAATTTGAAGAGTGTATTGAACTCTCCTTGCGATTCCTCTCAAGGCCTTGGGATATATACAAAAATGGGGGTTATGCGGTTCGTCAAACAGTGCTGAGACTGGCATTTTCTGATCCACTGACATTCACGCCAGAAGGTGTGTATGGAACTCCAAAAACCGCCTTACCCTTCAAGGTGTTAGGCGGGTTATCATCAAAAAAGTGTGAGATGGTGCTGTGAGAGAGGATTGAACTCTCGACCTCACCCTTACCAAGGGTGTGCTCTGCCACTGAGCTACCACAGCATCCGATAACGCGGGGAATTAGACGCAATCGCCCTTTGGTGCAAGCCCTCTCTGGACGGTTTTTGCCCGTATTGATAAGAGCGCTACCATGAGCGACAAAGACACCAAGCGTAAAACAGACAAGACCGCCACGACCCGCGAAGATCGGTTGAAGGCGGCGTTGAAGGCTAACATGGCCAAACGCAAGGCGCAGGCACGCGCACGTGCGCAAAAAGAAGAGAGAGAGTAGGCAGGCATGGATTCTATCGTAGTCACGGGCGGCACGCCCCTGAAGGGGCAAATCGCGATTGCGGGGGCCAAGAATGCGGCGCTCACTTTGATGCCGGCAACACTGCTGTCCGAAGAGCCGCTGACGCTGACCAATGCGCCGCGCCTGTCGGATATTGCCACGATGACCGCTCTTTTGCAGTCACTGGGCGTTGAGGTGACGTCGATGCAGGATGGCAAGGTGCAGGTTTTGTCTAGCCATGCCATGACCTCGACCACGGCTGACTATGAGATCGTGCGCAAGATGCGCGCCTCTAACCTTGTTTTGGGCCCCTTGCTTGCCCGGCATCATCAGGCTGTCGTATCCCTGCCAGGCGGCTGTGCCATTGGTGCCCGGCCGATGGATATTCACGTCACAGCGCTTGAGGCCATGGGCGCCGAGATTGAGCTAAAGGACGGCTATTTGCATGCCACGGCCAAGGGCGGCCTGAAAGGGGCCAAGGTGCCGCTGCGCTTTGCCTCCGTGGGAGCCACCGAAAATGTGCTGATGGCCGCAACCCTGGCCAAGGGCACCACGGTGATAGAGAACGCCGCGCGCGAGCCCGAAATCGTGGACCTTGCCCATTGTCTGCGCCGGATGGGTGCGCAGATAGAAGGCGAAGGCACCAGCACGATCACTATTCAGGGTGTGGACCGTTTGGGCGCGGCCACCCACCCGGTTGTGACGGACCGCATTGAATTGGGCACTTATATGCTCGCTCCGGTCTTTGCCGGCGGCGAGGTCGAATGCCTTGGTGGACGCCTTGATCTGGTAGGATCATTTGTCGAGAAACTGGATGCCGCCGGTGTGGATGTGACCGAAACGGCGGGCGGCTTGAAGGTCAAGCGCCGATCTGAACGGGCGAAGGCCGTGGATGTTACTACCGAAGTCTTTCCCGGCTTCCCGACGGACCTGCAGGCGCAGATGATGGCGATGCTGTGTACAGCTGACGGTACTTCGGTTCTGGAAGAAAAGATTTTCGAGAACCGCTTTATGCATGCCCCCGAATTGATCCGCATGGGGGCCGATATCGAGGTCCAGGGCGGTGTAGCCACCGTGACCGGGGTGAAACGTCTGAAGGGTGCCCCGGTGATGGCTACTGATCTTCGCGCCTCGGTGTCACTGATCCTTGCTGGCTTGGCGGCAGAGGGTGAAACCACGGTCAGCCGGATCTACCACCTTGATCGCGGCTACGAACATATCGAGGAAAAACTGAGCGCCGTAGGTGCCAAAATCGAACGGGTTTCGTCATGACGCAAGACGCCACATTTGAGGATGGCCGCGAACAGCCGCTGCGCCTGAAAGCACTGGATACCGAAGACCTGCAAGTTCTGGCCGCCTTGGTACAGGACGCGGTCTTTCCGGTCGCTGAAATGACGTGGGACCGCAGGGCGCGCCGCTTTGCCATTTTGCTGAACCGGTTCCGTTGGGAAGACGCTGACAAGGCCCGGTTGCGCAAGCGCGATTATGAGCGCGTGCAAGCGGTTCTGGCAATCGAGGATGTTGTAAAGGTCCAAACCCAAGGCGTGGATAAATCCGACGCCGATATGGTGTTTTCGCTGCTGTCGATTGCCTTTGTCCCCGGCGAGGATGGCACGGGGCAGGTCGAGCTGACACTGGCAGGTGACGGTGTGATTGGCGTTGAGGTTGAAGCGCTAGAAGTGCTGTTGCGTGATGTGACGCGGCCTTATGTGGCGCCTGCGAAAAAGGCACCTTCGCATCCGGAATAGTGCACGAAGATGGAATTAGAAGCTCGCAAAGTAGTGGGACGCGATCTTTAGATCTACTTGCAAATATTTGGGCACCAGAACACGCGCCCAACTGGGCTATTGATGCATTTCTCGTTCCGCGTCGGGCAAATTGAACCGGTGCTGCGGGATTTCAGCAATGCCTGTAATTTCAACCAGACACCGCGTCTTACGCATCGCCCCGACACCCCATTGAAGCCCTCCACCCGGACAGTTATGTCCTGCCGGGCAAGGAGTTCGCGTGATGCCACAGTTTCTATCTACATCTGACGCCGATTTTGAGGCTCGTTTTACCGCCCTGCTGGGTGCCAAACGCGAGGACAGCCCGGATGTGGATCATGTCGTAGCAGAGATTATCGCGGATGTGCGGGCGCGCGGTGATGCGGCCGTGCTGGAGCTTACTGCAAAGTTTGACCGGCTGGAGCTGACGGCAGAGACGATGCGCTTTAGCGCCGCCGAGATTGACGCCGAATGCGCCAAGGTTGACGATGCGGATCGTGCCGCGTTGGAACTGGCCGCACAGCGCATCCGCGCATATCACGCCCGTCAGGTGCCTGATGACGCGATGTGGACGGATGAGGCCGGTGCGCAGCTTGGCTGGCGCTGGACGCCCGTTTCTGCTGCGGGGCTTTATGTGCCCGGTGGGCTGGCCTCTTATCCGTCGTCCGTCTTGATGAACGCGATCCCGGCAAAGGTGGCTGGTGTGGGCCGCCTCGCCATCGTTGTCCCAACCCCAGACGGCATAACAAATCCACTGGTGCTGATGGCCGCCAAGATCGCCGGCGTGGATGAGGTTTACCGCATTGGCGGGGCGCAGGCTGTGGCAGCACTTGCATATGGGACCAAGACGATTGCTCCGGTGGACAAAATCACTGGTCCGGGCAACGCGTTTGTTGCTGCTGCAAAGCGCCGCGTCTTTGGCAAGGTTGGCATCGACATGATAGCAGGGCCGTCCGAGATTCTGGTGATTGCAGATAAAGACAATGATCCCGACTGGATTGCTCTTGATCTGCTAAGCCAGGCCGAACACGACGAGAGCGCGCAGTCGATCCTGATCACCGATGACGCGGGCTTTGGGCAGGCAGTAGCGGAAGCGGTTGAGACACGACTGAAGACGCTGGAGCGCCGCGCGATTGCGGGCGCTAGCTGGCGTGATTTCGGGTCGATCATCACCGTGAAAGACTTTGATGAGGCCGTCATCCTGTCGGACCGTATCGCGCCAGAGCATCTAGAGATTTGTACCGCTGACGCCGATGCCCTGTCGGAAAAGATCACCCACGCAGGGGCCATCTTCATTGGAGGTTGGACACCAGAGGCCGTCGGTGACTACATTGGCGGTCCCAATCACGTGCTGCCGACCGCCCGGTCGGCGCGGTTCTCAAGCGGGTTGTCTGTTATGGATTTCATCAAACGCACCACCTTGTCACGCATGACCCCGGATGCGCTGGCCGCCATCGGACCATCAGCCGAACGTCTGGCCATTTCAGAAAGCCTTGAGGCGCACGGCCTGTCCGTACGCGCCCGTCTGGATCGGCTGAACCGAGGTGAGCCATGAGCAAGATCATCCATATCGAGATTGACGACCGCAATCTGCCTCCCCCAACGCCCGAGATCGACCAAGAACGCAAAGTGGCCATGTTCGATCTGCTCGAAGACAACAGCTTTGCGATGCCCGCGCGCGAAGATCGCGATGTGTCGCCGGGGCCCTACAAGCTCGGCCTGTTTATCAAGGAACGCCGTCTTGTCTTTGATATTAAACAGGAAGATGATAATCCTGCGGGTGAATTCCACCTGTCCCTTGGGCCATTTCGGCAGGTGGTAAAAGACTACTTTCAGATCTGTGAAAGCTATTTCGACGCCGTCAAAACCCTGCCTCCCAGCCAGATCGAGACCATCGATATGGCCCGCCGAGGCATCCACAACGAAGGGGCGCGGGTTCTGCAGGAACGATTGGAAGGCAAAGCAGACATCGATACCGACACTGCCCGCCGCCTCTTTACTCTCATCTGTGTCTTGCACTTCGGGGGTTGATGATGGCGGACGGCGGCAAATATTTGGACCTTCCACAATCGGTACTATTTTGCTGTGACCACAACTCTGTCCGCTCGCCCATGGCCGAAGGTATCATGAAGCAGCTTTATGGGACGGAGTGCTATATTCAATCGGTTGGCGTGAAGAATGACCTTGAGATTGACGGGTTTTCGATTGCCGTTTGTGCGGAGATTGGGGTGGAATTGTCACGCCATCGGTCCCGCTCTTTCGACGAAATGGAGCAATGGGGCGATGACTTGTCCTCATTTGATCTTGTCTTGGCGCTTTCGCCCGCCAGTCAGCGCCGTGCACTGGACCTGACACAGTTCTACCACCTAGAGGTCGAATACTGGCCCATCCTTGACCCCACAGGGCTGGGCGATGACCGCGAAGCACGTCTGGCGCTCTATCGGCAGGCCCGTGATCAGATCAAGGAACGGCTGATCGCGCGATGGGGGCCGGGAATCGAAGCGGAAGCGTAACTGCTGCGCCAACGGTAGAGCGGGCGAATGCGCCCATTGCCCTTTGCGCGGCATGTATGCGCGGCGAATGACACAATTACCCGGCACCTTCATGTATTGGGTTCCCCCCAAGGTGACAGGCGCGCATAATCGGTAAAACTCAACCGCCCGGAGACTGGCATGATCTTCCTTCGCGCACTCCCGTTCTCTTTCTCGATTCTGTGGCGTTATGTGATTGTGCTGCCGCTGCTGATCATCGCCCTGTTCTTCTTTGGGATCGTAGCGATCATCCCGGTGGCGGTTATCATGCTCGTATCGCCTTTTGTGGGGGTCTTGGTTGCGGCCGCCTGTGGTGCTGCTGCCGGCGTTGTACCGATCATGGTGGGCATGCGCGTGGGCTTGCAAGCCAAGCGGGTCCGGCCGCGCAACAGCTATCCCGGCCTGATGCTGCCAGCAATCGGCTATGGTTTCTTTGAAGCGTTCACCGCGCTGATCATTCTGGTGGGGGGCGTTGCGGCATTTGTGTTCTTCACACCCCTGACGCCCGCTGACTTCGAGGCGATTAATCCAGACAACACAAGCGCTGTTCTGGGGCTGCTCTTTCAGACAAGCCCGGTTTTGACGCTCGCTGTGGGTTTGATCGGTGGTGGTTTGGTTTTGGGGCTGCATGCGGCTTTGCTGATGCCCATGGCTGGGGCCGCCGTTGGCGCAGATCCAAGCGGGCGCCCACATACGCCGTTTTATGGATTTGGCAGCAACTTCTTTTCGCTGTTTTTTCTGGTGGTTATCTCGCAAATCGGGGCGATGCTGGTGATCCCGATTGTGGTACTGCTATCGGGTCCGTTGGGTATTGCCGACAGCCTGAACAAGAAATTGCAACGGGCCGGCAACCTCGACTCGTTCAATGACTTTGCGATCTTTGGCACAGAAGGCCTGATCTTTGCAGGCCTTTGCGTGTTCTTCTATCTGCTCTTCTTCAGCCTGCAATGCGCAGGCGGTGTCCTCGTCTACATGCGCCACAAAGACGCTGTAGCAGAAGCTGACAACGCCTACGCCAAGACAGTAGAAGTTGAGTTGAGCGACAACCAACCCACCGCCGAGGATATCGACGTGATGGCGCTGGTGCGCAGTCGGATGCAAAACAAAGACAGCTAGGCGCTGCCCTATCCTGCTTTTGCTATGTTTCCGGCCATCTGACGGCCATCGCGACCTTCGATCAGATCAAAAGTGACCTTTTCGTCATCCGCAAGGCCGGTCAGGCCGGATTGCTCCACCGCAGAGATATGCACGAAAATATCCGCGCCCCCTTCGTCCGGGGCAATAAAACCGTAACCCTTTGTTGTATTGAACCATTTGACGGTGCCATTTGGCATTGTCCGCTCTCCCTTTCGTGTCGTGAGGTCTTGGGTCCCGCGACAGCGGACCTTCCTTCACTTGATATTCCTAAGGTTGGGTGTTTTACGCAAAAATCAAATGATTGATCGTCGCAGGCGGCGATCAGGCAAGAGTTTGCACAATCTGGAGGCATCATGCGTCTTATTGGTCTTAAAAACTGTGATACCTGCCGCAAGGCGCTGAAATCTTTGGCAGTCGCCGGACAGATACCCGACGTGATTGATGTACGCGTTGATGGTATTCCCGCAGCAGATATCGCCGCGATTGTCGGGATTTTCGGTGACAAAGCTGTGAATCGGGCCTCGACCACATGGCGCGGGCTGTCAGATGCCGAAAAAGAAGGCGATCCCGCCACTCTGATCGCGGCCCATCCGACATTGTTGAAACGCCCTGCGATTGAACGTGATGGCGCATGGACCATTGGCTGGAAAGCTGATGTGCAGGCTAAATACCTTGGCGCATAGCCTTTGCATGCTTATGTCCATGTCAGAGCAGTAAGGAGACCGCTATGCGCAACGCCGCAATGACACTTGGCCTGATCGCAGGCCTTATGGGCATATTTGTTGGATTGTTTGGTTTTGGATATGCCGAATTGTCCGAGCGTCGGCCAGAAGTGGGCGAAATCTTTGGCCTGCTTGAAAACCCCGCCTTTATCCAATTCGCGAGCTTCATGGCACCTTTGCTGGCCATCGCCGGTGGGGCAATGGCCAAGGCGCGCGCGCTATGGGGTGGTATTCTGATGATCCTTGCCGCGTTGTGCTTTCACACGGCGTTTGGGTTCAATGTCTTTACCATGTTCCCGATTGGCTTTGCTGCTTTGGGTGGCCTGTTGGCCGTGGCCGCTGGCAAACCTGATGAGCCTAAGGCGCATTTTTGAAAAGACCGCGATCGACTGAGATCGCACCAGCCCCTTTGAACACAAGGATCAGCAGGCACAGAACCCAGAATGCGCGCTGGTCAAGGATCGCGGCATCTGACATCCGGTCAAACCATGCGCCGACAGTGGCTGCATGCTCAATCCCGCCGTGGCCATAAAGATCGGTCAGCGATTGCACGAAAATGAAGCCAATCATGCCGAAAGCAGCCAAACGGGTCAGCAGGCCGATGACAATCAACAGTGGCAGCACAAATTCAGCAATGGTGCCTGCCACAACCACAGCCCAGTGAAAGATGTTCATCTGTGACGTATCAAAGCCAACGGCCTCCATCGCCTTAGGGAAGATCTGGGCGTAGCCACCAACAGAAGGTGAGAAGACCCCGAAAATACCATCCCCAATCTTTGTCAGGCCAGAATTCCAGTAGTACAGCAGCAAAACCGCGGCAAAAACAAAGCGGGCCAGTAGTGGTAGGATTTGGTCACCGGCACGGTTAAGGGGCTGCGCCAGATGCGCAATGGGGGCTGTGGACATGGGATGGGGCCTTTCAGTAAATTTCAGTGATCGCACCTTGGGCCAGAAGCAACCCCAGTACAGCACCCAGGTCAAGGGTATCGTCAGCGGTTGCGATGGCTTCGCCCAACGTTTGGCCTTTTTGTAAAAGGCTGATGGCTTTGGCGGCGGCAGCGTTGATCGGGTGAATATCGGGGTCAAATCCAGGGCGGCTGATCAGCACGGCCTCGGCCTGCATCACAGGTTTGGGCGCATCGCTTTGCGTGTTGGCGCGATAAATGGCGTGGATTGGATACTCTGAGTTGACCGCCTGCACAGCCGGGGCAAGCCGCAGCCGCGTGCTCATCAATGCGTCCGGGGCGATAGCGCCAAGGGCATCTGGTGGTGCAGGCGTTGCGTCGGCTGCGTGATAAGCGAGGCGCAATGCCAGCTCCATCGCGGCGATATCGGGCAGGTAAGGCACTGATTTGGCGGGTTCAAAGCGATGCAGGAACTGCGGCATCGCGTCACCGTAAAACATCATCAGCGGCGATTTGGGGGGATGTTTGCGCAAGTAAACCCCCGCCATGGCACGAAAGAATTCATCGCCGACCAGTTTGCGCACAACAGGGAAAGCCGCCTCAAGCGCGTCGGACAGGCTGACGGCCACATTGTTGCGGTAGACGTTGAACCGTTTGCTGGCTTGCGCGCCATCGGGGTTGACGATGCCCGGCGGCACGGCGGCGTTGGGGTCAAGCATGGCGGTGCGAAATTGGGCTTGGGTGACGGTCATGCCGTCACCAACGACAGGGCTTTGTCAGCGCGCGCTATTTCTTCGGCCAGCACCGGCCATTCGGGCACGTCCGTGTCCCACTCGATCAGCAGTGGCTTGGGTCCGGATTTGGCGAGGGTGTAGTCCAGCAATGCCCAGACCGGATCAACCACCGCCTTGCCGTGGCTGTCGATCAGCAGGGGCGCGCCGGTCTCATCTTCGTCTTCATCATGGCCGCCAAGGTGAACCTCGCCCACAGCCTCTAGCGGAAAATCATCGATATAGGCCTGTGGTGAAGTTTTCAGGTTAGTCGCACTGACAAAGACGTTGTTGACGTCCAGCAGAAGGCCGCAGCCAGTGCGCTGGGTCAGCTCACGCAGGAAATCGGTTTCGGACAAAGTGCTTTCGGCGAAAGCGAGGTAGCTGGATGGGTTTTCCAACAGCATGCGACGACCGACAGTGTCTTGGACTTCATTGATATGAGCGGCGACGCGGTCGAGCGTCTTGGGCGTGTAGGGCAGGGGAAGAAGGTCGTTGAAGAAATGGCTGTCGTGGGTGGACCATGCCAGATGCTCGGAAAAGCTGGCGGGGTTTAGCCAAGAGACAAGGTGTTTGAGGCGGGCAAGATGATCTTTGTCCAGATCGCCCTCGGCCCCGATGGACAGGCCAACACCGTGAACCGATATGGGAAAGCGTTCGGCCAGGTGGCGCAACTGCGCAATCGGACGGCCGCCGTCACCCATGTAGTTTTCGGCGTGAACTTCGAGCCACCCAAGAGGGCCGGGGTCAGCCATAATCGCTGTGTAATGCTGAGGCTTGTATCCAACGCCGGGACGGGCAGGGAGAGAATCAGGATGTGTCGCGTCAAGCATCGGAATGGCCCCTTGAGTGGTGTGGCGTAAGATGGATCAAGATCCACCTTACGCCGAGGATCGCTTATGCAGGGATATCACGCTCAAGTGCTTCGAGCGAGCCCATGCGGTCTGCACCATCGTCAGAGGCAGGCAGTTCCATTGTTTCGCATGTGCCAGCAGGCACGAATGTCCAGGCGTTGCCCTGATAATCAACTGTGGATGTACCGGCACATGTTGTGCCTGGGCCAGCCGCACAGTCATTTTCACCAGCAAGTGAGACGCCGTAGCACTTGACGTTTTCTTGTGCGTGAGCGGCAGTTGTCAGGCCAGCAACAGCAGAAGCAACAGCGGAAGCAAGAACGAGTGTTTTTGTAGCGTTGGACATAAGTAAGGTTCCTTGGTTTTGGTCAATTTTGGGTCGTCACCGTGTTTTGGCGATGCCCAAACCCTAACCGCCCAAACACGCCGTCGGCCATTCACAGAGCCGTGCATCGCAAGTCCGTGAGGTGATGTGAGCGGGGCTTTGCCAGCGACAGGCTGTTGGTCTGAAATTTGCCTTAGAAAACAAGGAACCCGCCGATGTTGCCATCGGCGGGTTTGTTACAATATCCAGCGCTGGAATGTTACAGAAGGTCAGGCGGTGTGGCCTCTACCCCCAGGGTTGAAACAATTTCATCCAAGGATGTTACAGTTGTCTTGTTCTCGCCCAGCCGCCGCACCGTGACCGTCTTTTCTTCGACTTCGCGCGCACCCAATGCCAGAATCACCGGCACTTTGCCGACCGAGTGTTCGCGGACTTTGAAGTTGATCTTTTCGTTACGCAGATCGGCCTCGGCCCGCACACCAGCGGCCTTTAGCGCTGCGACGACTTCCATCGCATAGTCATCGGCATCTGACACAATCGTTGCCACAACCACCTGGCGCGGGGCCAGCCAGAACGGCAGTTTGCCTGCATGTTCTTCGATCAGAATACCGATGAACCGCTCAAACGATCCCAGCAAAGCACGGTGCAACATAACGGGGCGGTGCTTGGCGCCGTCTTCACCGATATATGTCGCGTCCAAACGCTCTGGCAGCACAAAGTCAACCTGATGGGTGCCGCATTGCCATTCGCGGCCGATGGCGTCGATTAGCACGAACTCCAGCTTTGGCCCGTAAAAGGCACCTTCGCCGGGGTTCAGCTCTGGCTCGATCCCGGCAGCCCGCGTCGCCACCAGCAGCGCCTCTTCGGCCCGATCCCAAACTTCGTCACTGCCCGCCCGCTTTTCGGGGCGGTCAGAGAACTTCACTTTGAAGTTCTCAAACCCAAGGTCTTTATAGACAGCACTGAGGAATTTGATGAACTCCGCTGTCTCGGATTCGATCTGGTTTTCGCGGCAAAAGATGTGACCGTCGTCTTGGGTAAACCCACGCACACGCATGATACCATGCAGCGCGCCAGAAGGTTCATAGCGGTTGCACGATCCAAACTCGGCCATGCGCAAGGGCAGGTCGCGATAAGATTTCAGGCCCTGATTAAAGATTTGCACGTGGCAGGGGCAGTTCATGGGCTTAAGCGCATTGACCGCTTTTTCCCGCGCGTGTTCCTCGTCAACCTCGACGATGAACATATGCTCTTGATACTTTTCCCAGTGACCTGATGCTTCCCACAATTTGCGGTCCACGACTTGCGGCGTGTTCACCTCAACATAGCCGCCTTTGCGTTGACGGCGGCGCATGTAGTCTTGCAATTCAGTGTAGACGGTCCAGCCATTGGGGTGCCAGAACACCTGACCGGGGGCTTCTTCCTGCATGTGGAACAGGTCCATTTCGCGGCCCAGCTTGCGGTGGTCGCGTTTGGCTGCTTCTTCGAGCATGTGCAGGTGCGCTTTGAGGCCTTCCTTGTTGGTGAACGCCGCTCCGTAAATCCGCTGTAACATCGCGCGGTCACTGTCGCCACGCCAATAGGCACCCGCGATGGACATCAGTTTGAAGCCATCCGCAGGCACCTGACCGGTGTGCTGCAAATGCGGTCCGCGGCAGAGGTCCTGCCAATCGCCATGCCAATACATGCGCAGGGGCTCATCGCCGGGGATCGCCTCGATCAGTTCGACTTTATAAGGCTCACCATTGTCCTGATAATGTTTGATCGCACGGGCACGGTCCCAAATCTCGGTCCGTACAGGTTCGCGCTTGTTGATGATCTCTTTCATCTTCTTTTCGATCAGGCCGAGGTCCTCTGGCGTGAAGGGTTCCTTGCGCTCAAAGTCATAATACCAGCCGTCCTTGATCACTGGGCCGATTGTCACCTGTGTATCTGGCCAAATCTCTTGCACCGCGCGGGCCATGATGTGCGCAAGATCGTGGCGCACCAGTTCAAGCGCAGGCGCTTCGTCTTTCATGGTGTTGATCGCGATGCTGCTGTCGGCCTCAATCGGCCATTGCAGATCCCAGTGCTGGCCATTCACGGTTGCCGAAATCGCCTTTTTGCGCAGCGAAGAAGAGATGTCAGCGGCAACATCAGCAGCTGTGACGCCTGCTTCGTAAGCGCGGCTGTTACCATCGGGAAATGTCAGGGATATCTGTGCCATCGTGGGCCTAGCTCCTCGTCTGTTTGGCGCCTACAAAACGCCCGGTTGCGGGTTATGTCTGGGGGCTAAATGACGTGATGTCAGCGGATGGTCAAGAGGTCTGCTGCAGCACCGGTTGCCCGGTATACCCAGATAGACGTTGACTGCGACATCCGAACGGCTAAATACGACATCAACACCGGGCGCCGACCAACATCTAGGGGATGACAGATGCCAAGCTACAATCGAAAGTTCGACCTGAATATCAGAGACGTCGAGTTGATCGAAGAAGCATTGCGCGCACGCGGCCGGGAATTGTCGAGCATGCGTTTGGCGTTGTCTGGCGATAACCCCGCCCATCTGGAATCGATCCGGGTGATCGAGCGCGATCAACGCAAAAACGAGGAATTGCTGGGTCGGATGCATGATCAAAAGATATTTTATCGCCCCAAGAAGGCGGTTTACGTCAGCGGCTAAGCCGATTTTCAAGAACACCTGAAATGCACGCAGCGCCAGATCGCCGCGTGCATTTTTCTTTGGCACGGCGCGTGACAAAAACCTTGCGGCTCTTGGGGCGTTATGATGCTGTCGCTTCCATGGAAACCACACCTTCATTTGTCTCACCGCAGGGCCGGCGCCTTGCCTATCACCTTACCGATGGAACGGGTCCAGCGATCGTATTTCTGGGCGGTTTCAAATCCGATATGGGCGGCACAAAGGCTGTCCATCTTGAGCAATGGGCGCGCGAGGCCGGTCGGGCATTCTTGCGGTTTGACTATTCCGGCCACGGTGAGAGCAGCGAAGACTTCACCGACGGCGCGATTGGCGACTGGTTCGAGGATGCCTGTGCCGCTATCGGATTGCTAGCAGGTCAGGTCGTTCTGGTTGGGTCCAGCATGGGCGGTTGGATTTCCTTACTGGTCGCGCGTGAGATGCCAGAGCGGGTGGCAGGGATGGTCACAATCGCTGCTGCCCCGGATTTTACCGAAGATAGCATGTGGGGCGGTTTCACATACGCCCAGAAAGAAGAACTGATGGCCGGGCAGGTGGCGCTGCCCTCGGACTATGGTGAGCCCTACATCATCACCCGCCGCCTGATTGAGGAAGGACGCAACCGCTTGGTGCTGCGCGATCCGCTGCCTCTCTCGTTTCCTGTCAGGTCGCTGCAAGGCACGGCAGACGCCGACGTTGATATGTCGGTGGCCTTGCGCCTGCTTGATCACGCCGACAGTCCCGATATGCGTCTAACGCTGGTGGATGGAGCCGATCACAGGTTCTCGGATGATACATGCCTCGATCTTATTGTGTCTTCTGTCAAAGAGGTTTTGGAGCGCGTGGGTTAGCACCCACCCTACAGGTTGACGCTACGTTCTGCTTTGGGACGTGGCCACGCTCTGGCTAACCTGCGCAAAACCCTGGGGAGGGACCACATCATGGCATTGTCACTGGGACAAAAGGCGGGCTGGGGACTGGCCGATATGGGCATCGTCGTCTTTGTCATCGTCAAGCAATTGCTGATCCTGACTTATCTTACCGCCTTTCTGGGAGTGCCTGTGGGGATTGCGGGGTTTGTCACCACTGCGGTGCTGATCTTTGACATGATCACCGACCCGTTGATCGGCTACCTGAGTGACCGCACACAAAGCCGCTGGGGGCGGCGTGCGCCTTGGATGTTTGTTGGTGTTGTCGTAATGGCAGCAGGCATGGTGGGTATGTTCGCAACCCCGGCAGGGCTGGCCATGACCGGTAACCTGACCTGGGTTGTGGGGTTCTTTGTGTTGGCCACGGTGGGATTTACGATGGTGGCGATCCCATATGGCGCCCAATCGGGTGAGATCACGCAAGACCCCAAGGAACGTTCGGCCATGACGGGGTTTCGCATGGCATTTGCGAGCATTGGTATTCTGATCGGAGGGGCGCTGATCCCCGGTTTGGCCGGGTCAATCGGATACGCGAGTGCGGCCTTGGCCGTCACGCCGTTGATGGTGGGTGCGGTGTGGCTGTCGCTTTGGGCGACGCGCAAGGCCCCGCGTATTGAACAGGCGGCAACGGTCGATCTGTCGGGGATGTTTGGATTGGTCTTCTCCAACAAAGCCTTTGTCGTGTTGGTGCTGCTTTATGGGGTGATGACCCTTGCGATTGCGATGATCACCGCAGGTTTGCCCTTTGCGGCGCTCTATCTGATCGTCGATAGCGGGGATACCGCCCTATCAGGGGCGGCGGCCGCGCTGGGCACACTCAGCCTAATGTTTGCGGCCTTTGTGGTGGGCTCAATCCTCAGTCAGGCCGTCTGGGTGCTCTTGTCCCACCGATTGGGCAAACCGCAGGCGCTGGTCGTTGGATTGGTGCTTTATGTGGTGTTGCTCTATGCGCTTTATACCATGTTGCCATCGGTGAATGTGACGGCCATCGCTGGGATGTTTGTGCTCGCGGGCATGACAAACGGGGCCTATCAGCAGATCCCCTGGGCGATTTATCCAGACCTGATGGATGTCACGCGGCGCGAAACAGGTGCGGCGATTGAAGGGGCATTCTCGGCGATCTGGCTGTTTGGCCAAAAGTTGGCCAATGCTGTGGCCCCCGCGGTGCTGGGCGTGACGCTCGCCGCGGCGGGTTGGCAAGAGGCAACCGAAGGTGTTGTGCCTCAATCGGATGAAGCGCTCGCGACATTGCAGATGTCGATCACCTTGTTTCCGGCAGGCATTCTGGTGGTGGCGATCCTGGGCCTGTGGTTGATTTACCGGCCCATGGCGGCGCGTGCCCTTGCTTGATCTGCTAACAATAGAGGCCGATCTGGCCCGCGCAGAGGCGCAGGTTTCCGCCTTGCGCCCCGGTTGCGAGAAACGGATATCTTGGGCTGGAGAGCCTGCGACGAAGACGGCTGTGTCTTTGCTTTACATTCATGGCTTCTCTGCGACGGGCGAGGAACTGCGCCCGTTGCCTGATCTGGTGGCCGAAGGACTGGGTGCGAACCTGCATTTCACGCGCCTGTCAGGGCATGGGCAGGACGGGCCCGCCATGGGGCGCGCCACGTTTCAAGAATGGACGCGCGACGTTGCAGAGGCGATTGCCGTCGCACAGACCATCGGTGATGAAGTGATCATCATGGGGTGTTCAACGGGCTGTACGCTGGCGACGTTGACATTGGCAGGTGGTGCACCGGTGAAGGCGATGGTCCATGTCTCGCCCAATTTCGGATTGCGGCACAGGGCCGTGCAATTCCTGTTGGACTTGCCGGGATCGCGCCATTGGGCAAAATATGTGGCTGGGCGCGAACGGAACTTTCCAGTGCTTAATGAGGCCCATGCGAAATACTGGACCGTGACGTATCCGACCAAGGCCGTGCATGTCATGGCAGATGCGGTGCGTGCGGCCCGACGCGCTGACCTTTCGCAGGTCACAACGCCTGCACTGTTTTGCTTCAACGCAGATGATCAGGTGGTTCACCCTGACCAGATACGCACCACTATGGTGCGTTGGGGCGGGCCTGTGGATGAGATCAACTTGATCCAGACCCCCGATGACGATGAGATGGGCCATGTCATGGCGGGCAATGTGTTTTCACCCGGCCAAACCTTGCCACTGGCCCGGCGAATTTTAGCTTGGGTGCATAGTTTGCCAGCCAGTTGAGGGGCTTGCGCGAACGCACTTCGCGCGTCACACTCTGACAAAAGCCGCAAAAGGTGAGCAGTAGTTAGGGCAAAAGCGCCATGTCGCGTGATCCGTTGGTCTTCATTCCGCCGATGCTGAGTGATGCGCGTGTATTCGCGCATCAGATGCAAGACCTGTCGCGTGATCATGCCGTGATGATTGCCCCGCCCACCTGTGGTGAACGGATGGAAGAGATCGCAAGCCAGATCTTGTCATGGACCCCGTCGAAATTTGCGCTTGTTGGCATGGGGCTTGGCGGCATGGTCGCGATGGAACTGCTGCGCCGCGCACCCGAACGGATCGCGCGGGTGGCCCTGATCAGCACCAGCCCGCAGGCCGACACCCCCGAAAACGCCGCCGCACGCGAGCCGCATATGATCGCGGCCAAGGCAGGCCGTTGGGAAGATGTGCTACAGCACGAGATAAATTCCACTTGGATGGCCCCCGGCACCGACAAGGTTGAACTAGTCAGGTTGCTGACGGATATGGGTCACGTCATCGGGCGCGATGTTTACCTCAAGCAGGCCCGCGCGATGCAGCGCCGCAAGGATCAGCAAGCAACGCTCAGCAAAACGCAAGCCCCAACAGCTGTGATCTGTGGGCGGCATGATGGGCAGTATCACCTTAAGCGGCACGAATTTTTGGCCGAGCTGATCCCGGATGCAAAGTTAGAAATCATCGAAGGGGCGGGGTATCTGCCCACGTTGGAAGCGCCGGAGGCGACGACAGATGCGCTGCGCCGCTGGCTCAAACTGCCGTTGATGTTGCGCCAGTAACGCGCGGATTATTTGAGCTTTACAACCTTGGACGGCTTACGCTTAGCCGCGCCAGAGTTCGCATCAATGAAATCCAAAACCAAAGGCCGGATATTGTTGCGCCAGCTGCGCCCGGCAAAGATACCATAGTGCCCGGCACCCGATTCCAGATGCGCGGCCTTCTTGTCGTCGGGCAACCCGGTTAGCAGGTCAAGTGCCGCAAGGCATTGGCCGGGGGCAGAGATGTCATCATCTTCGCCTTCGACAATTTTCACGGCCACTGTCGTGACTTTGCCCATGTCGACCTCGTGACCTGCGACCACAAATTTGTTCTGTGCGATCTCACGGCCCTTAAATATCCGTTCGACCGTGGACAGGTAGAATTCGGCGGTCATGTCCATCACAGCAAGGTATTCGTCATAAAAGGCGTTGTGGCGATCATGCTCTGACGCTTCGCCTTTGGCCACGCGGATGATCTCATCACGGAAGGAATTGGTGTGGGTTTCGGCGTTCATGGAAATGAACGATGCCAGTTGCAGCAGACCTGGATACACCATGCGGCCGACGCCATCATATTTGAAACCGACCCGCTGGATCATGGTTTCTTCCAACTGCCCCATGGTGACAGAACGACCAAAGTCGGTCACCTCGGTGTGGTTTGCCTCTGGATCAACCGGCCCGCCGATCAGTGTCAGCGTACGTGGCTGTGCATCTGGTTCCAATTCAGCCAGATATGCCGTCGCGGCAAGCGCCAGCGGCACCGGCTGGCACACAGCGATGACGTGGATATCCGGGCCAAGCGCCTTCATGAAATCCATCAGGTAGAGAGTGTAATCTTCGATATCGAACTTGCCGGCGCTGACTGGAATGTCGCGGGCGTTGTGCCAGTCAGTGACAAAAACGTCGGCGTCTGGCAGCAGGCTGATCACGGTTTTGCGCAAGAGCGTCGCGTAGTGGCCCGACATCGGGGCCACCAAAAGGATTTGCCGGGAGCGGTCGGGGCGGTTGCCTACGCGAAAACGGATCAGATCGCCAAAGGGGCGCTCTACGACGGTTTCGGTGGTGACAACCATATCGGTGCCGTCAAGATTGGTCTGAATCGGAATGTTCCAGTCGGGTTTCGCCACCATGCGGGCAAAAGTACGCTCTGTCACTTCGCCCCAGGCCTTGAGCCAGTCCATCGCCGGGTTGGCGCCCCATGACATCACCGGATAGGATGCATAGGCGCGCGCCGTGGCCCCCAACCATTGATTGGTGTTGCGCATGCTTTCCATCACGTCATAGGTCATCATATACTTCATGGTACGGGTCTCCGATGGGCGGCGCAGGGAATGCTGCAAGTGCAGCATACGCATAGGAAGGTTGAGATGACAACAAACGATTTGGAGTCCGACAGCACTGAAACCCCTAGTGTTGCAAAGCTGGAAGCAAACCTTGCCCGCGTTGAGGAATTGACCCAGCGTTTGTTGAAAGTCATGGGGCAGGGGCGTCACATCGGCCCGTCACTGCAAGGGCCCAGCCAAGAGCTCTACATGAAGGCTGCCACCGCCTATATGACTGAAATGATGCACAATCCTGCCAAGCTGATCGAGCATCAACTGGAATTCTGGGGTAAATCCGTCAAACATTACGTCGAGGCGCAGCATCTTTTGGCCCAAGGTAAGCTTGAGCCGCCAACAGATGAAACGCCCAAGGATCGGCGGTTCGCCCACGAGATGTGGGAAACAGACCCCTATTTCAACTTTATCAAGCAGCAATACCTCATGAATGCCTCTGCGGTGCAGCAAGCGGTCGAGGATATCGACACGCTCGATTCTGAGGAAAAGAAGCGGCTGCGCTATTTCAGCCAGCAGTTGGTCGATATGATCAGCCCCACCAACTTTTTGCCCACCAATCCCGAGGCCTTGGCGCTTGCCGCCGAGACCGAAGGCGAAAGCCTTGTGGCAGGGCTAGAGAACATGATCGCTGATCTTGAAGCCAACAATGGTGATCTTGTTGTGACCTTGGCTGATAAGAAGGCCTTTAACCTGGGTGAAAATCTTGCCACGACCCCCGGTTCGGTCGTTTTTCGCAACCATATGTTTGAGTTGATCCAGTATGCGCCAACCACGCAGAAGGTTTATGAAACCCCGCTGATCATCTTCCCGCCGTGGATCAACAAATTCTATATTCTAGACCTCAAGCCGCAGAACAGCCTGATCAAATGGGCGGTAGAGCAGGGGTATACCGTCTTTGTCGTCTCTTGGGTGAACCCCGATGCAGGTTACCGCGATACGTCGATGACCAATTACGTCGAAGACGGCTATCTCACCGCCATCAAAGAGGTGAAGGCAATCTGCGACGTCAAAAAGGTCAATGCGGTGGGCTATTGCATCGCGGGCACGACCTTGTCGATGACATTGGCGCTGATGAAAAAGCGCAAAGATACATCGGTGAATTCTGCCACATTATTCACGACGCTGACTGATTTCTCGGACCGGGGCGAGGTTGGGGTGTTTCTGGACGACGATTTCGTTGATGGCATCGAACAGGAAGTGCAAGAGAACGGTGTGCTCGACTCGTTCTTCATGTCGCGCACCTTTTCTTATCTGCGTTCCAATGATCTGATCTATGGCCCCGCGATCAAAAGCTACATGATGGGCAAGGCACCCCCGGCCTTTGACCTGCTTTATTGGAACGGGGATGGGACGAACCTGCCAGCACGCATGTCTGTCGAATACCTTCGGGGGCTATGTCAGGACGATCTTTTTGCGACTACAGGGTTTGAGATTGCCGGTGAGACCGTGCAGATCAAAGATGTGACTGTGCCGCTTTGCGCGATTGCCTGCGAGACCGATCACATCGCCGCATGGAAAAGCAGCTATGCTGGTGTGACGCAGATGGGATCGAAGGATAAGACGTTTATCTTGTCCGAAAGCGGGCATATCGCGGGGATCGTGAATCCACCCAGCAAAAACAAATATGGCCACTATACCAACCCGGAACTGGGGCTGGAGGCGGATGATTGGCAAGATTCAGCAGACCGGCATGAAGGGTCATGGTGGCCGCGGTGGGATGCCTGGTTGTCTAAAAAATCGGGCAAAAAAGTCACAGCAAGAGAACCCGGAGACGCCAAACACCCCGTTTTGGCACCCGCACCGGGGACCTATGTTTCCGCTAAGTAAGCGGTTTTCCTGAATTATTCGCGATTGCAGAAAAAATCTATGCTGCACCGCAGAAAAAAACCTTGAAATGCTGCAGTGCAGCACGCATATTGGTGTCAGAACAGAAAAGCAGGCTAACCGCTTGCACCGCAAATTCACTGATACCGGAAAGGTTGATCAAAATGGCTACTAAGACACAAGACTTCACCGCGATCTTCAAAGAAATGACAGGCGCGTTCCCAGTCGACACCAAAGCAATGGAAGAGCAGTTCAAGAACCAGACTGCCCTGGCCGAAAAAATGTCCGCAGTTGCAATCGACGCTGCTGGCAAATCTGCTGAACTGTCCGCAAAATGGACACAGGACACACTTGCTAAAGTAGAAGCAATGTCCAAAGCAAAGGCAGAGCCTGCTGACTATGCAAAAGCAATGACAGACTTCGCATCTGCATCCGCTGAATCCGCTGCAGCGCACATGTCTGCTTTCGCTGAAATCGCGAAAAAAGTTCAGACACAAACAATGGAACTGGTCATGGCCGCTGGCAAAGACCTGTCCGAAGACATCAACGCTGCTGCTAAGAAAGCAACAAGCGAAGTGACAGCTGCTGCCAAAAAGGCAACTGCCGCGAAGTAAGCGACATATAAATCGCCCTAACCTCCCGAAGGGTTCGATTTAACAAAGGCGGTCCGCGCAAGCGGGTCGCCTTTTGTTTTTACCAATTCTCTTTCTTTTTTAGCAGACGCGGCATAGGCTTCTCTGCACCGCAACATGTCTTGGAGGGACGCCCGTGGCCGATACGAACAAACCGCTGCTGATCAAGCGTTACGCGAGCCGGCGTCTTTATAATACAGAGACCAGTGACTACGTCACATTGGAAGACATTGCTATCTTCATCCGCGAAGGGCGCGAAGTGCAGATTGTGGACCTGAAATCAGGTGATGATCTGACCCGCCAGTATCTGTTGCAGATCATTGCAGAGCACGAAAGCCGCGGCGAAAATGTGTTGCCGGTTGATGTGCTTACCGATCTGGTCCGCAGCTATACCAGTCAGGCCGCATCCGTCGTGCCAGAGTTCCTGCAGGCCAGCTTTGAGATGCTCCGCGAGGGGCAATCCAAAGCGATGGAGAACATGGGCAAAGCCAACCCGATGGCAAGCATGCCCGGATTTGAGGCCATGCGCGCCCAGCAGCAAGCGTTCTTTAAGGCGATGACCGGTGGGATGATGGGAGACAATGCAAGCTCTGACGATCCTAAGGGCGCTGACGACCTTGGCGAGATCAAGGATCAGCTTGCGGCCCTACAAGAAAAACTCTCGAAGATGGGCAAGTAGGGGCCGGTAAACCTACACTCTTGCATCTTAACTGACATCACATCGCTTTCTTGGCGGTGGGGCATGGCCAACGTTGTTGGCCTCTCAAACGAAATGCGCCCGAGGTGTTGGGCGTTATCTTCCCAACCACTCAGGCGCATAGGTTCGATATGAACCGCGGGCAAGCTGTTGCTCGCCCGCGTTGCGTAACATTACATCAGGTTCTGGACGTTGATACCAAAGGTCACAGCGCCGATCGTTTCACCGGTTTCCGGGTCCTTGATCGAAAGTGATGCCTGCGATTGATAGAACCCGGTGCTGTCGTCAAATTCGACTTCGCTGATGTGCAGCGCATCCGGTCCGACAGGATAGGTCTGTTGCCATTTGGATTCGTCACCCTGCCAGTAGTCAGATGTCTCGACACTTTGCGCGACGTTCAGGCCTTTGTTGTCCATCACAAAGACTTCGGTCACAAAACCGGCAGTCTCTATCTGCTGCGTCAAAAGCCAATTCGATACCGGACCTTCCAGCAGCTGCGAAATCAATGGACCACCGCCTTCACCGGCCTCTGCTCGCCATTGTTGGTCAAGGGCGATGATTTCATCTTCTGTCAGGTCGGCATGGCGCACGTTCTGCGCCTTGATCGCTTCGATCAATGCAGGGTTATCAAGCCAACCTGTCAGTTCTTCACGCGAATAGGCTTCCAGCGGAATGCGATAGACACCGTCCTGACCCGGAGTTGCGATCAGATAAAGCGTGATGGTGTTGTTCATCGCGACTGACAACTCTTGCGAGAGGTCGGTTGCTGCGATCACATCAGCTTCGGTTGGTACGACACCAGCCAAGGCAGAGTCGAACATACCGCGGTTAGCAACCCACAACTCATACGTGGCAGCGAGGCTGTTGGCGACCGCTTCGTTTGGTGGAGGATTGATGCCCACCGCAGGGAAGCCATCGCGCAATGCGATCAGTGAACGCTCGAACAGATCAACCGTGGTTGCCAGTTCTTCCAGCGTCTCGCCACCAGAAGTGCCAGAGGCCAGTTCACAGGTTGCACGGGCCATACGATACCCCAACGCGCGCTGGCGCACGGCAAAGTTCAGCACCGTCGCGTCACTTTGAAGCAACTGCTGTGGGTCCGCATACTGTCCCGAAATCACCGCCGCCAGTTGAACCGTTTGTTCAAACAGATCGGCATAGGACTGCCGGATCGTCTGGGCGTCGGCACTGTTGCCACCGTTCAGCAGATTTTCCGCGGCGACATCCATGGGTGCCCAGCTTGCGGAGGTCTGCTGGATGGTGTTCAGCGTGCGCATACGTCTTTCTTCGCCAGGCATCCCGAGGATGGCACTGCCGTTTTCCAGACCGTCCAGAATACGCGTGAAATCATCTTGGTAGGTCGCGAGGTGACTTTCGGCCGCGTCGACATTGAAGTTTGCACCAATTTGACAGCTGGCCGAGGCGACGGCTTCACTCAGCGACCGCAGGCTGGCAGAGCGGTTCACGCGTGCCTTGGCACCGTCATAGAGTGCGTCGCTAAACTGCTGTGCATCGGCGGATGTTGCAGTCAGGGTCAGTGCGGCAGGGGCCAATCCCAATGCGGCACAGCATGTCATGCTTTTGAGGAGTTGCGCCGTCAGAGAACCAGTCTTCCTTTGGCGGAACGAATTGGAAGGTCTTGTTTGCATTGCTTTTTCCGTTTTCTGGGCCCGAACGTCAGGTCACCGCAGGGGGGGTGCGTGGACAGTCTGAGTGGGCAAACCAAGTTGATGTGGGGCTTGAGAGTGCCGGACAACCGGTGAAGGCTGCTATTGTTGCCGCGGGTAAAGAAACAGGGAGAACTCGTTACTTATCAGGGCTTTGCCGGCGTCGTAGGGCGGTTGGTTCAGCGATGCGCGCAGTCTGGGTGCGCATCGCTGAGGACCGCTTAACTCTCGATCGTGGTGGAGATCCACACTTCGACCCGACGGTTGATGGAACGACCGCGATCAGAGACGTTGCAGGCGGATGGCGCAACTTCACCATAGCCAGCAGTTTCCAGTTCGACGTTGTTCAACTGGCTGCCAGCAGCCTCGATGATCAGGTCGCGGACTGCGCTTGCACGCTCGTTTGCCAGACGACGGTTCGCTTCGAATGCACCCACGTCATCGGTGAAACCAACGAAGGTTACTTTCGTGCCAGCAGGGACGTCCTGCAAGTACTCAACCAGACGGGCCATATCGAGGCGACCACGTTCGTCGATCCGCGAAGAACCGGTGCGGAAGCGGAATGTGGTCGACAGACGGTCGTTGCTGTCCATCTCACCCAGCATTTCCTGCATCACTTCGCCTTCGAAACCCGCGTCATAACGCGCTGCTTCTTCTGTCAAAGAGACCCGGCGCGTGTCGCTGGCGTCTTGGCCCCGACGTAGGATGCTTAGATCGATAAAGCCTGATTTCCCGATCACACCGTCCGCCTCTGGCGAGACAGCAAAGTCAAGAAACGCCTGGCTGCTGGCATCAAGGTTGTCGGAGCGGTTGTAGAGATACATCCGGCGGTTCAGCGTGTATTCTTCGGTTTTTGCCGAGAACGCATCAGGTATCGTAGCGATGCCGCATTCATTGACCAGTGTCATCGGCTTGGTACCACGCTGGAACGCATAACCTAGGTAACCGATTGCGTTGCGGTCGTTGTAGATGACGTTGGACAGGTCTTGATCATCCGCCGAGATACCCTGCGGCAGGAAGTCGGGCCGTTCTTCGCCATAAAGATAGGTCATGAAGAAGTCATAGCTGGCAGAGTCTGTGGGACGCGTGATGACGTTGATGTCGCGATCCGGTCCGCCCAGTTCTGACCAGTTTGTCAGCTGACCGGCAAATATGCGGCCCAACTGGTCTTTGGTCAGTTCCTGAACAGGATTGGATGGGTGGGTCACCACAACCATGCTGTCAACCGCAAGGATACGTTCCTGATTGGGGCTGACCATGCTGCCAGCACCATCTGCGCGCAATGCGCGGGCTTCGTCTTGGGTGATGCGGCGCGATGACATGCCGATCTGTGCGCTGCGGCCAAGCAATGACTGGAAGGCGTCATCATCAGAGGTTGCAGACACAAGGTAGGCGCCGATTTCGTCACCAAAACCACCATCGTCGATCAATGTTGCTAGCGTCTCACCCGCGGATGCGTTGGTGATCTCTGCGTCGGCATCCAGCGATGCGGCAAAGCCTGTCATCAAGAGAGGCATCATACCCTGGCCGATGGCCTCGGAACCGACAATTGTGACGTCAGCAGAGATATCATCAAAGGAAGGACATGCGGCACCTTCGCAAATCATGCTGCTTGCGGCGATGCGCAGATCACCCAGTGCGGTACGGATCACATATGTGTCGTCCTTCAGCTCGATGAATTCGCCCGACACGTTGATTGTGCCGTCTGTCGATTTCAATGTTACTTCTGCCGCAGTACCAGCAGTCGGGAGCAGCATACCGGTCGCCAAAGCGATGGCTGCGGCAGATGTCTTAAGGTGTTTGTTGAGATTGAACGTCAAAGTCTTCTCTCCTATCTAAATTGCCAAGGTTGGATGGACCCGTTGCCGAAGACCAAAAAATAAACAGCCAGAAGTAATAACTCTTTAAGACTGCTCTAAATCACAACTGGAAACAAAGCGGTTAATTTGGTGCAATTTGTGTCCAAATATTGTTTCTTTCAAAAGAATTTCTTGGCAGAGTTTTGTGCGTTGGTTTCGGCTGCCCGACGCGGCCAGACGAGCGTAACACGCGGAGTTCGAATAATTTTTCGTTGATCTTGGTTAACGAAATTCTGCGCGAATACCTAGGTTTGATGATTCAACCCCACATTGTCGCCCCGATTTCGGGGGGGCGTTATGATGATGCGGCCCAGTTGTTGCCTTAATGCGCAGAGTCTTGCCTATAGCCCCAGCCGATCCCGCATCGCGTACCATGTCATGGCAAGTCGCAGAATTGGCGCGCGCAATGCCGGCCCGCCGGGAAAACTGGGTACTTTCAGCATTGATAATGTGTCAAACCTGCCGGCTTGCCCGGCGATGGCCTCTGCCATGACTTTCCCAGTGAGCCCTGACAAAGCCACACCGTGCCCGGAAAAACCCGATGCCGAAACGACATTTGGTGCGATCCGTTGCACGGCGGGCAGACGGGTTGTCGTAATTCCCAACGTGCCGCCCCAAGCATAATCTATCGTCGTCCCGTCAAGTTGCGGGAACATTGCAATCATCCGTTCATGCAGCAGGGTTCCAATGTCCTTGGGGAATGCGATCTCGTAACTGGGCCGCCCCCCAAAAAGCAGGCGCTTGTCTTCGGACATGCGGTAGTAGTTAAGGACGAACTTGCTGTCACTGACGGCGATATCCCGGGCGAGCACCTTTGCGGCCAGATCACCCAAGGGTCCCGTGGCTGCGATGAAGCTATTCACCGGCAGAATCTTAGCCGTCACCTTGCGTTCGATATTCGGCAGATAGCCATTGCCAGCGAGGATCACGTGATTGGCCTTAACACGGCCTTTGTCTGTGCGGATCTCTGCGGGGTCGCCATGGGCGATATGATGAACTTCGGCACGTTCAAATATCCGCGCACCTGCGCGTTCAGCAAGCTGGGCAATACCAAGGACAAGCCGCAGCGGATGGATATGACCCGCACCCATGTCAATATGACCACCATGATAGTCGTCGGTCTGGATCACGTCACGGATGGCGTTCCGGTCAAGCGTACTGATCTTGTCATAGCTATATGTCTCTTGCAGATAGGCCGCGTCGCGGTGCATGTCGGCAACCTCGCCGGGGCGGGTTGCAGCCTCGGCCAGGCCGGGGCGATAGTTGGCCTCTGGCACTTCGGCAAGGCAGAGCTTGCGAATGTCGTCCTTGGCCTCTTCGGTCAGATCCCAAAGGCGGGCGGCATGATCGGCCCCGTATTTGGCGGCCAAGGCCCGTTGCGGCATGTTATAGCCGCTACAAACCTGACCGCCATTGCGCCCAGATGCGCCAAACCCCACGCGATGGGCATCAAGCACCACAACCTCCAGCCCCTTTGCGGCCAGATGCCTTGCCGCAGATAGCCCCGTAAAGCCAGCGCCAACGATACAGACATCAGCGGTGGTATGGCCATAAAGCGGGGGACGTTCCGGTGGGACGTCAGTGCTGGCTACATACCAGCTTTTGGGCAGTTGCCCTGGCCGGTCGTTGCGGTACAGCGGGCTTGCCATCAGACGTTCAGAAGAAGGTGCTCACGCTCCCACGGGCTGATCACTTGCAGGAACTCGGTATATTCGGCGCGTTTGACGATAGAAAAGACGCGGGCGAAATCAGGGCCGAGGACCTTATGCAGATCTTTCGCCTCATCAAAGAGGTCAAGTGCGGTCCAAAGCGATTCAGCTATGGCCGCTTCTGAGTCCTGCGCTTCGCCGCGCCAGCGCTTGTCCGGACGGATTTCATTCTTCATTCCCAGATAACCACAGGCCAAGGACGCGGCGATACACAGGTAAGGGTTGCAATCCATACCCGGCAGCCGGTTCTCGATCCGCCGCGCTGCGGGGTCAGAGATTGGGATGCGAATGCCTGTCGTCCGATTATCACGGCCCCATTCAAGGTTCACCGGTGCCGCCTCATCGGGCACATAGCGGCGGTAGCTGTTCACATAAGGTGCAATCAACGCGATGGCGCTTGGCATGTATTCCTGCAAACCGCCGATAAAGTGGAAGAATGCATTGGTTTCGCCACCCTCTGGACCGGTAAAGATATTATGCCCATCGGCATCAACAACCGAATGGTGAACATGCATGGCCGACCCCGGTTCGCCCTCAATCGGTTTGGCCATGAAAGTGGCGAAGCAATCGTGCTTCAACGTGGCCTCGCGGATCAGCCGTTTGAAGAAAAAGACCTCATCGGCCAGTTTGATCGGATCGCCATGGCGCAGGTTGATCTCTAGCTGGCCCGCGCCGCCTTCCTGCGTGATGCCGTCAATTTCGAACCCTTGAATTTCAGCGTATTCGTAAATGTCATCAATCACCGGGCCATAGTCATCCACAGCGGTCATGGAATAGGCCTGCCGCCCTGCCGCAGGACGGCCGGTGCGCCCCATCATCGGCGCAATGGGTTTGGCAGGGTCGGTGTTGCGGGCCACCAGATAGAACTCCATCTCGGGGGCGATGATGGGGCTCCAGCCTTCTTTGGCATAAAGATCGCAAACGCGGCGCAGCACGTTGCGGGGGGCAAAGGCAATCGGGTTGCCCTTTTGATCAAAGGCGTCATGGATCACCTGCAAGGTGCCATCATGTGCCCAAGGGGCTGCCGTTGCCGTGGACAGATCAGGTTTGAGGATCATATCGGGTTCAAGAAACCCGTCAGGCCCCGCTGCTTCACCCCAGCCACCGGTGATGGTCTGAAAGTAGATCGAGTTCGGCAGATGGAACTGCTGTTGTTTTTCCCATTTTGCCGCAGGGACGGCCTTGCCGCGCGCGATGCCGGGCAGGTCGGCGACGACGCATTCGACCTCATCCAGACGATTGGCGGCAAGATAGGTTTGTGCCGCTTCGGGGATTTTTTTCATCCAGCTCATGCCAGTGTTCTTTCTTTGAAGAATTGTGCGATCTGTTGGGCGATGCGGGGGTTGTCCACGGGTTTGTCGAGGTTGGCACTTGCAGCGGCCACTTGATCATCCGGGATAGACCCTTTGACGCGGTACTTGATCAATCCGTCAATATACTGCGCGCCATATTCCGGATGTGGCTGGGTGGTAAAGACGCGGTTGCCATAAACCAGCGCCGCATTCTCGCAGAATTCATTGCTTGCATGCACCGTCGCATCTACCGGACGCTCAACAACCTGATCCTGATGCCAGGCATTCAGTGCAAGCGTTTCTCCGTTCCAATCATATTGGGTGCGGCCGACGGCCCACCCTGCCTTGAATTTTTCGACCTTGCCGCCCAAGGCCTGCGCAATGATCTGGTGGCCAAAGCAAATCCCGACCAGAGGGATATTGGCCGCATAGACATCGCGGATAAAGGCCTCAAGTGGTGCGATGAACGGCAGATCGTCGTAGGCCCCATGTTTGGAGCCGGTGATAATCCAGCCGTCACAGTCATTGATCGAGGTTGGGAACTCCATATCGACCACGCCAAATGTCGTGAATTCAAAGCCGTTGCCATCCAGCATCCGCTCAAAATGGACATCGATGTCGCCCGTCACAGGCTTAAGGAGCTTATGGGCGTGGCCTGATTGCAGGATACCGATCTTCATGGCGGTCTCATTCTTTGATGGATGGTCTGGGTGCAAGTTTACACTAGATCAAGGTAGTGGTCGATTTGTTCTTCCGGCGTCATCTCGGCGAAATGCGCCATCTCTTGGCGTTTGGTGCGGATCAGATTGTCGACCAGTTGCGGATCAAAAATGCGGCGGGCAAGCGCGCTGGACTCAAACGCATTGATTGCGTCGTCCCATTTGCTGGGCACCTGCGGCAGTTTCTGATCATAGGCGTTGCCGGTGATCGGGGCGGGCGGGGTCATGCCGTCTTCAATCCCTATCAAGGCAGAGCCAAGGACAGCAGCAAGGAAAAGGTAGGGGTTCACATCACCCCCTGCAAGGCGGTGCTCAATCCGGCGCGCGGCAAAACTGCCACCGGGCACACGCACAGTGGCCGTGCGATTGTCATGTGCCCAACAGATATTTGTCGGCGCATGCGCCCCCGGTACCAGCCGTTCATAACTGTTACCATGCGGGGCAAAGATCAGCGCCAGATCAGGGATGCCTGCAAGACACCCTGCAATGGCGTTTTGCAGCAGCGGCGTGCCGTCAAAGGTATCATTGGCAAAGGCGTTGTTTCCAGCGGCATCCAGAACCGAAAAATGCGTGTGCAGCCCGTTACCTGCATAGTCCTCATAGGGTTTAGCCATAAAGCTGGCCGCCATCCCGTGATTGCGCGCCAACCCGCGCACCAGCATCTTGAAGAGCCAGGCATCATCGGCAGCCTTCAGCGCGTCTGGCACGTGCTCCAGATTCACCTCGAACTGGCCTTCACCACCTTCCGAGATCGCGGCCTCTGCGGGGATATCCATCGCGTCACATGCATCGTAGAGGTCGTTAAAGAACGCATCAAATGCGTCCAGCGCGCGCAGTGACAGGATTTCAGCGCCTGCGCGGCGTTTGCCCGACCGTGGTGATTTGGGTTGGCGGATTTCGCGGCCAGAGTCATCAACCAGATAGAACTCCATCTCGGTAGCGGCCACCGGTGTCAAACCGCGCGCCTTATAGCGTTCCAACACCCGCGCAAGCGCATGCCGGGGATCGCCAGAGAAAGGCGTGCCATCGTCAAGAAAGGACCAGAGCGGCAGTAGAGCCGTAGGCGAGCTGAGCCAGGGCATCGGGACATAGCCACGCTCGGTTGGCAACAACAGACCGTCGGCGTCTCCGGTCTCAAAAACCAGCGGGCTGTCGTCGATATCTTCGCCCCAGATGTCGAGGTTCAGCACCGACAGCGGAAAGCGGGTGCCATCCTTTTCCAACTTCTCTGCAAAGCGGCGCGGCATACGCTTTCCGCGCGCCTGACCGTTAAGGTCAGCGGCACCACACCGCAGGTTACGTATCTCGGGATGATCGTCGAGCCAGCTCATCTGATGATCTGCGGCCGTACTCTGATGGGCTTGCGCCGTTCCTGCGGAAGATGGCGGTTAAGGCGGGCGTTGACCAGTCCAAAGACGCTGATCACGATCAATGTCAGGATGATGAAATACCCCGCAAGGATGGGGTAAGGCACAAACGGGTTGAACGTCTTATCCGCGAAATAGTTGGCATAATAAAGCGCGTCGCCGCGCTGTTGCGTGGCCGGAAAACCAGAGAAAAAGACCAGCGTTGTCGCGTGAAACAGAAAGATCGCCTCGTTAGTATAGGCTGGCCACGCGAGCCGAAGCATCGTCGGCCAGATCACCCGGCGAAAGCGCGACCATCCGGACAGGCCATAGGCATCGGCGGCTTCAGTGTCACCCTTTGGGATGGATTGCAGCGCGCCGTAGAAAATTTCACCGGAGTAGGCGGCAGTGTTCAGGAACAGCACGACCAAAGCCCCGGCCCACGCGGATGTCAGCGGACTGAAGAACGGATAGGCGCCCTTGAGGCTGAGAAAGACGAAATAGGCAAAGAAAAACTGGATGAAGAGCGGTGAGCCGCGGAAAATGAAGATGAACCATTCTGACGGCTTACGCAGCAACGGATTGCTTACCGCTTTGCCCATCGCCACAGCCGTGGCAAGAAAGAACCCCGAGAGGAGTGCCACAACACCAAAGTAGATATTCCAGATCATGCCAGAGCCGATCAACGTGAACTGCTGGCACAGCGTGAAATCCGTGCGCGGCAGCAGCCGTTCACCAATGCCTTGGCTGCGCAATGCGTAATCTGCGATGGTGTCCCAACAACTCATGCCGCCGCCTTCCGCTGGGCTTCGCCAGCCGCTGTCGCTTGGCCGTGGGTCAGCTTGGCCATGATCCGGTCAAGCACAACCTCGGATACTTTTGTGAAGCACAGGTAGAAGATCAACAGCGCTGCGAAGTACCACATCCGCCAGTCTGGGTGCGGGTACTCGGTGAACTGCGGCTGCTTGGCACCGCCCAATTCGCGCGCCCAATAGACGATATCTTCGACGCCCAACAGGAACAGTAGCGGTGTCGCCTTGATCAGGACCATCCAAAGGTTTGATAGGCCGGGCAGGGCATAGACCCACATTTGTGGCACCAGAACGCGCCAGAATGTCTGTCCACGGCTCATCCCATAGGCCTCTGCCGTTTCCAGCTGGCCCTTTGGCACGGCACGCATTGCCCCGAAAAGGACGTTGGCGGCGAAGGCCCCAAACACGATTGCAAAAGTCAGCACGGCCAGCATGAACCCATAGGTTTCATGCATCCATTGCGGGGAATTTCCTAAGGGCAGCTTGGCCGCCGTGCAGACGATGAAGTCATTGCCCTGCCGCACCGGTTCTTCCCAATCAGGGCATTTGATCCGGTGGCGGATGTATTCAAACGCCTGATCCAATGCGATCACGAAGAACAAAAAGAAAGCGATATCGGGGATGCCGCGCACTACGGCAATATAGGTTTTGCCGACCCAACGCAGGGGGGCAATCTGGCTGCGCGCAGCAGAGGCACCAACAAAACCAAAGGCCAATGCCGTCGGCGCCGTAATCGCCAATAGCAACAACACCGTCACCACGGCATAATACATCGACATATGTTTGACGGTGGTCAGGTAGCAACTAAGCCATTTCGCGCCTTCAAGGCTTGCCGGATCGGTACAGAAGCTGAACATCAATTGCCTTTTGCGCACTTGAGAATATCCGTCCAACAAATGCGCTTGCGTGTCAACGTATAGTCTCCAATATTGCCAGGTCGTTTTCATGTTGTGGCAATTGAGGAGCGACTGAACATGACGCAGTCTGTCGTAATTGTCGGGGCGGGCATTATCGGTGCCGCCACAGCGCTGCAACTTGCAAAGACCGGTCATTCTGTCCGGGTGATCAGTGCTGGGGTGCCCGATGCCACCCATGCGGCCTTTGGCTGGGTCAACGCCAGCTTTTTCATCGACGATGATCATCATCATCTGCGGGCTGCGGGAATTGCTGCGTGGCACCGGCTTGCAGCGGCCGTGCCTGTCAGTGTCACTTGGCCGGGCTGCTTGTGCTGGGACGTGGATGTTGAAGCGACATTCGCCAAGCTCCGCGCCTTTGACTACCCGGTTAAGGTGCTATCGCAGTCGCAGATTGCAGCACTTGAGCCGTCACTGCGGACCTGCCCGAAACAGGCGTTGTTCTTTCCCAATGAAGGGGCCGCGCATTCGCCCGATCTGTCGCAACAACTTTTGACGGCGGCGCAGGCGCTGGGCGTACAACTGATCAATAACGTCACTGTTAGCGGGATCGCGATGCAGGGTGACCGCGCGGTGGGGGTTGAGACCGCCACCGGGGTGATCAGCGCAGATCAGGTGATCGTCGCGGCAGGCACCGGCAGTTCCCGGCTGGCCCAAAGCATGGGCGCCACTGTCCCACTGGTGTCGCGCCCGGCCTATATCATGCGGACTACGCCCCTGCCGCCGATGCTTGATCATATCCTTGCCACCCCGGAGGGTGAGATCAGGCAGGAACCCTCTGGGCAGTTGTTGATGCCGATGGCTGTTGGACATCAGGGCGATCGTTCAGAGATGCTGACCCAATCGCCGGTCGCGGCAGCTGATGATGCCATGTTGCGGTTACGAGGGCTGATAAACGGGTTGGATGAGGTGCAATGGGCAGAGACCTTGCGGGCCGAACGCCCCGTGCCAGCGGATGACCTTCCGATTGTAGGCGCGCTTGCCGAGGGGCTTTATGTGGCGGTGCTGCATTCGGGGATTACGCTGGGGCCTGTCGTCGCCGAGCTGATCGCAACCGACATTGCAGGCATGCTGAGCAATGCAGAAAGCGCGATGTTGGCACCGTACCGCCCTGGCCGTTTTATCGAGAGTTGAACAAAAAAAGGGCCGCCCCATTGGGACGGCCCTGTCTTTGATAGGTTTTGGCACCTTAGAAAGCTGCGCCAACACCCCATTTTTCGATCAGTACGTTCAGCGAACCATCTGCTTTCATCGAAGCAATCGCTGCCGACAGCGCATCGCGCAGCTCGCCGTCGCTTTCACGCACGCCAAGACCAACACCGCCGCCGATCAGCTCTTCTTGCTCCAGCAGCATCACTTCGCCGTCTGCGTCTGCAATCGGCTGAAGGAAGGATTTGTCGGCCAGAACCGCGTCTGCTTCACCGGCTTTGACAGCTGCAACTGTTTCGTCAGGTGTTGCGAATTCAAGCAGTGTCGCACCAGTATTGGCAACAAATGCGGCCTGAATTGTGCCCGTTTGGGCCGCAACAACACCACCGGCGAGGTCCACATCAGCGGACAATGCCAGGTATGCGGATGGATCAGGCTGTGTGTAGGCCTCAGAGAAATCGATGACTTCGTCACGCTCATCCGTGATGGACATACCAGCGATGATCACATCGTAGTTGCCAGAGACGAGGTTGGGGATAATGCTGTCCCACTCGTTTGTGACCCACTCGCAGGTCAGCTCTGCACGGGCGCAAAGCTCGTCACCGACTTCGCGCTCAAAGCCGTCGACTTCGCCGTCGTCGTTGAGGAAGTTATATGGAGGGTAAGCACCTTCGGTGCCCAGACGCACGACGGAATGACCATCGGCAAATGTCATGGAACCTGCAACAGCGAGCGCTGCCGTGGTGAGGACTAGGTTTTTCATCAGTTTTCTCCCGAGTTGATGATTTATGAAACCGTCGCGGACAGGAAGCCCTGCAAGCGCTCGGTCTTTGGTTTGCCGAAGAGATCGGCAGGCTTGCCTTCCTCTTCGATTTTGCCTTGGTGCAGAAAGACGACATGATCGCTGACATCAGCGGCCAGTCGCATATCGTGGGTGACGATAATCATGGTGCGCCCTTCGGCGGCCAGATCCTTGATCACTTTCACAACTTCCTGCTCAAGTTCGGGGTCCAGGGCGCTTGTCGGCTCATCAAAGAGCAGCGCCTTGGGTTCCATGCACAGGGCGCGCGCGATGGCGGCCCGTTGTTGTTGCCCACCCGAAAGCTGGGCTGGGTAGACATCGCATTTGTCCCCAATGCCCACTTTGGCAAGGTATTTGCGGGCGGCGGCTTCGACCTCGGCCTTGTCACGTTTCAGCACCGTTACTGGCGCTTCCATGACGTTCTGCAGGATGGTCATATGCGCCCAGAGGTTAAACTGCTGAAACACCATCGACAGGTTTGTACGGATGCGGATCATCTGCGCATGATCGCCGGGGTGGCGGTGCGCGCCGGTCCCTTTCCAGCTCACTGGTTCGCCGCAAAAGAGCACATCACCTTGCTGGCTGTCTTCCAACAGATTGGCACAACGCAAGAGCGTCGACTTACCCGACCCAGAGGAGCCGATCAAAGACACCACATGCCCGGCAGGGGCCACGATATCAACGCCCTTGAGCACCTCAAGGTCGCCGTAGGCTTTGTGTAGGTCACGAATTTCAATAACGGGGGCAGCGTCGGTCACTTGGGCCACTTTTCTTGTTTCGCGCAGAGTAGTGCCGATTCTTGAGTTATTTGCAACGGTCAGACTTGGGTTAACCCTACGTCAACTGCGGATTGCCTCTGCTGGCGGGGGCAAGGGCAGCGCATAGGCGCTTGGCGGCAGTGCGACGAGCCCTTCTAGGTGCAAAACTGCCCGGTCTTGAGAGGGGAGCGCCGTGATTGCTTGCGCGGTCGCAGCAAAGAGCGCGTCAACAGGGCCCGATTTAGAAGTAATATAGGGCAACCCCGGTGTCGGAGACGTGCTGTGCAGGATTTTAAGGCCCCCGGTTTCACCTGCCGCATCCAGATGCTGCCATGTCACCGCATCAATCGTTGCGAAATCGGCGTCGCCCTGGCGCACCGCAATGGCGGACAAACGATGCCCGCCGGTGCAAAGACGCGGTCCTTGCAGGACCTCTGGTGCCTCCAACGCCAACGCGGCCCACCCCGATTGCGACATCGCATCATTGTAGGCAAAGCGGGCCGTCTTGAACGCGGAAAGTGCCACGCGCGGATCGTCATCGCGTGCAATCACATGGCTGCAATAATACCCTGGTGGACATCCTGCGACGCCATAGTCCGGGGTGCCAATCAGCGAAACGTCGTCCTTGAGAACCGCCCGAAACGGAAACCCGCAGGTTTGCGAAAAGATCAGTTTCGGGTTGCGCCAATGCGCCAGCAGATCCGTTGGTGGCGCGGTAAGCGCATCGGGCGCATCTACGCCCTGCTTGTGCAACCCATCGCGGATCAACCCCCAGAACCGTGCATCAGCCCCGGCGGTGTGCGGGGTCGCATACATCGGCAGGCTGGCAATCATCCAGCGCTGACCTTGAGCCTTGCGCGGTGGCTGTCCTGATCGGATATCCCAAGCAGCGATGCGGTCATGCGCATCATACTGTCTTCTTCATCATCGCGCTGACCATCGGCCATGACGACGGCCCACAGGGTTTCGATTACAGACAGTCGGTGTTCATAGCTGACCGCATCCTTAATCGCGCGGGTAAAGCGGACGGTATCGGGGGCCTCGGCCTCCAGCGCTTCGCATTCTGCGCGCAGGCTCGCGGCATCTGCCGCTGACAAGTCATAGCGCTTCATCAAGGACTGATCGATCTGTGCGATTTCAACGGCGGCATAGTCACCATCGGAACGGGCAATGCGTACCAGCAAGGCCCCAAGGGCCAGGCGTGCGTCAGGATCAGGTAGGGATTGTGGTTCGGGGGCGGTCAAACGCCGGAGCAGATCATTAAACATAAGATTTACATAAGGTGGCCGAGGTTATCTTGGAAGAGGGAAGAGACATCAGTCGCCGCTTCGGCAAATCCATAAGGGGCATTCACGACGAACAACCCCGATCCCACCATGCGGTGCCCTTCACGCGCAGGGGGAAAACGGACTTCATGGGTGACGGCCTCGGGGAGGGCGGCCTGCAATTCGCGGATCATGGGTTTGTGCGGAGCGTCGGTCAGGATCGGATACCAGAGCATGATCACACCCACCCCCCACTTGCGATGGATTTGGGCGATGGTTTTGGGGATGGTCTGATAATCCGCTTTGACCTCAAACGATGGGTCAATCAGCAACAACCCACGCCGTGGCTCTGGCGGGCAAAGCGACAGGGCCATTTCCCAGCCATCCTTTTGGCGAAAGACACCGCCGTAGGGGGCCATATTGGCCTGAAGGGCGGCAAACTCTTGCGGGTGCAACTCGGACAGATGGATACTGTCGACAGGGCGCAACCCTTCAGCGGCGACCAGCGGAGAGCCGGGGTAAGCATCTGGACCATGTGCATCGGCAATACGCGCCAATGTCTGGGCGTAAGGGTGATTGGGGGCAAACCAATTGCGGGCCATTGCGATGCCTTTGGCGGCTTCGCCGGTTTTCAGGGCGGCGTCATCGGTCAAATCATAAAGGCCACGGCCTGCATGGGTTTCAAGGTAACTCAGCGGTTTGTCCTTGCGGATCATGTAGGACAGAACCCATGCCAAAAGGCTGTGCTTATGCACATCCGCCAGATTTCCAGCATGATAGATATGTTGATAAGACAGCATGACAGAGAAGCCTTTGGCGATGTTCCGTCAAAGCGCCTAACCTATGGCAAGGGGGCTGTCTATTAGACTTGCTTGCATGGTGGCAGGCGCTACACTTATGCTCAAGCTTAGAAAGGTCGCGCAATTGTTCCGTATTATGACCCTTGCAGCACTGGTTGCCTGCCCACTTGCGGCCTCGGCCCAAGATGGTGATGGCGGCATCTCGTTTCGTTTCGGGCTTGGGCCATCGCTCGGACCTGGGTATTTCGGGGACGAAGATACCGATGCCGGCGTTGGCGTGAAATTCAAACTTGAAGAGTTACGGTTCGGCGGGTTGTCATCTGGCGGCGGTGCGGACAATTACGGCCTGGGTTTTGGTGGATCGTTCCGGTTTATCGGCGGACGTGACGCTGATGATTTCGACGAATTGTCGGGGTTGGCCGATATCGACCCCGCACTTGAAATCGGTGGCGGGCTGGAGTTCACGGCGCGCGACTACGAGGTTTTTGCTAAGGTCCGCTATGGCGTGATCGGGCATGAATCATTTGTGGCCGTCGTTGGCGGTGACCTGTTTTACCGCCCAACGGATCAACTGACGTTTAGGGCGGGTCCGCGTGTCTTGCTTGGTGATGATGACTACGCACAGACGTATTTTGGGGTGAGCCCGGCTGAGGGTTTGGCCAGCAGCTTTGAGTCTTATGACGCCAGAGGCGGTATCATCAGCGCCGGGGCAAAGGCCGAAGCGACCTATGCCATCAATGATGACTGGGAAGTAGTCGGGACGCTGCGCTATGACCAGTTGCGCGATGACGCAGCAGGCAGCCCCATCACTCAGTCAGATGAACAGCTCAGCGGTAGCATTGTGTTGACCCGCCGGATCACGCTGGGGTTCTAGACCAGACGCGACGTCTCAACCGCGGCGCGCACAAAATCAGCAAACAGTGGATGTGGCGCAAAAGGCTTTGACTTCAACTCCGGATGGAACTGGACACCGATGAACCAAGGGTGATCTGCCCATTCCACAATTTCGGGCAACTTGCCGTCGGGAGACATGCCAGAAAACCGCAGCCCTGCTTTTTCCAGCGTCTCACGGTATTTAACGTCAACCTCATAGCGATGACGATGCCGTTCTTCGATGGAAGTGCCGCCGTAAACCTCGGCTACTTTGGACCCTTCGGTCAGCGTCGCGTCATAGGCGCCCAGACGCATGGTGCCGCCTTTGTCATCATCTGCCTTGCGTGCCACCATATGGTTGCCCTGCACCCATTCCTTGAGGTGGTAAACAACAGGTTCAAACCGTTTCTTGCCGGCTTCGTGGTCAAATTCCTCAGACCCGGCTTTCTTCATTCCCGCCACGTTCCGTGCAGCCTCGATCACGGCCATTTGCATGCCTAGACAGATGCCCAGATAGGGGATTTTCTTTTCGCGGGCGAATTGTGCCGCCTTGATCTTGCCTTCGGTGCCGCGTTCGCCAAAGCCGCCGGGGACAAGAATGGCGTGATACCCTTCAAGGAAGGGGGCTGCATCTTCGCGGTCAAAGAGTTCTGCATCAACCCATTCGATCTTGACCTTCACCCGGTTGGCCATACCGCCATGGGTCAGGGCCTCGGCGATGGATTTATAGGCATCCTCAAGCTGTGTGTACTTGCCAACAATGGCGACCTTCACTTTGCCTTCGGGGTTATGGATGCGGTCGTAGACATCGTGCCAGACGTGCAGTTTCGGGGCCGGAGCGGGCGAAATGCCAAACGCGTCCAAAACCGCCTGATCAAGGCCCTGATCGTGATAGGCCAGCGGGGCCTCATAGATCGATTTCAGATCATAGGCTGCTACGACACATTGCTTGCGCACGTTGCAGAACAGCGCGATTTTCTCGCGTTCTTTTTCCGGGATCGGATGTTCGGAGCGGCAGACAAGAATATCAGGCGCGATGCCGATGGATTGCAGTTCTTTGACAGAGTGCTGGGTGGGTTTGGTTTTCAGCTCACCAGACGCTGCCAGATAAGGCAGCAGCGTCAGATGCATGAAAATACACTGGCCGCGCGGTTTATCATGGGCGAATTGACGGATCGCTTCGAAAAACGGCAGGCCTTCGATGTCCCCTACAGTGCCGCCAATCTCGCAAAGCATGAAATCGACCTCATCTTCACCAATGGCGAGGAATTCTTTGATCTCATTTGTGACATGGGGGACGACTTGAATGGTCTTGCCCAGATAATCACCGCGCCGTTCCTTTTCCAACACGTTGGAATAGATGCGCCCGGAAGACACGGAATCTGTTTTGCGGGCAGGCACTCCGGTAAAGCGTTCATAGTGCCCAAGGTCGAGGTCGGTTTCCGCCCCATCGTCGGTCACAAAGACTTCGCCATGTTCAAACGGCGACATCGTGCCGGGGTCGACGTTCAGGTAAGGATCCAGTTTGCGCAGGCGAACGGAATAGCCGCGCGCTTGCAGCAAGGCACCCAATGCGGCCGAGGCCAGACCCTTGCCAAGTGAGGAAACCACACCACCGGTGATAAAAATATAACGTGCCATCGGTAGGGGACCCCCGTGAAATCTTCCAAAAACTGTGGGAAAGCGAACCGCAAAATTCGCATCATCACGGGATTTAAGCCTTAGCGGATTCGGGCGCTTTTGGCAACCGTTGACCCAACATCATGTTGCAGCAAATGTTTTTGCTGCAACGTCTAGTGGTTAGTCGCCTGAAGGGACCAAAGGTGCATCATCAGATGTTGGAGGCAATAGGCTGTCACCCAGATCGGGAACTTCGACGCCTTCTTCCGTCGGCTCAATCCCCAGACGGTCGGCCACGGAAGAACCTGCTGAATTGCTTGCTGAAATCAGTGTCAGCGCAATTGACGTGCAAATAAACGCAATCGCCAGCAACCATGTAAACTTGCTCATCGCTGTGGGCGCCGGGCGTGACCCGGTTGCGCCACCGCCACCGCCGCCCATGCCAAGACCACCGCCTTCAGACCGTTGCAATAGAACGGTACCGATCAATGCAAGCGCAAGGATCAGGTGGACAATGAGGACGACGTTTTCCATGTGAGGCCTTTCAGGGCGTTCGCGAACACGCGGTATCTAAAAGCTGCGTCGCCGTCCCGCAACCCCTTGGATGCGCCTTTATTCGTCCACGTCATCCATGTCAGCCTGTCCAGACAGGCGTCTGCGCACAATCGACCATGACAAACCGATGGCCAGCACGACCGAAAGGGCCACAATGGCGATCCATGTGTTGATGGTCGGATTATCCAAACTGATGATTCCCTGATCAAACAACACCCAAAGCAGGGTGCCCACAACTGCCAGCACCAGCACCATGCCGAAGATGCCGATTGAACGCAGCGTAGCGCGCAGATAAATGATGTAACCCACCAAGAGGATCAGGCCGAAAAGAACGGTCAGCGATAGGCTTGTTTCATAGTTGGCCATGCTCCAGCTGACATAGTTCCACTGTGTTGGATTATATGTCGCTGCCAGCAACACAAACGCGAAAATCCATCGAATAATGAAACCCATGATTTGCCTCTTGCCCTTGACGTTGGGGCAGACAATGCCGGGGCGGTTCTAGGCTGTCCAGCCCGGTATTTGCGCAAATTTGCGGTTCCCCCGCGCGGGGAGCGGCGATATAGGGGGCACGCACCCGAGCAGAGGAACGGATTCTTATGGCGAATGTAGTGGTTGTTGGCGCCCAATGGGGTGATGAGGGCAAAGGCAAGATTGTCGACTGGCTCTCGGAACGGGCTGATGTGATTGCCCGCTTTCAGGGGGGGCACAACGCAGGCCACACATTGGTCATTGATGGTGAAGTTTATAAATTGCACGCGCTGCCGTCTGGCGTGGTGCGCGGTGGCAAGCTGTCGATCATTGGCAACGGCGTTGTTCTGGACCCCTGGCACCTGCTGGGCGAGATCGAAACGCTGCGCGCTCAGGGCGTCACCATCACGCCAGAAACACTGATGATCGCCGAAAATACCCCATTGATCCTGCCATTCCATGGCGAGTTGGATCGTGCCCGCGAAAGTCAGAACTCGGTTGCAAAGATCGGTACGACAGGGCGCGGCATTGGTCCGTGCTATGAAGATAAGGTCGGGCGCCGGGTGATCCGCGTTGCCGATCTGGCCGACGATGCCACGCTTGAGCTGCGCCTTGATCGCGCGTTGATCCACCACGATGCGTTGCGCCGGGGTTTGGGGCTCGAGCCTATCGACCGCGATGCTGTGCTGGCCAAGCTGCGCGACGTGGCGCCGGCTATCCTTGAATATGCGGCCCCGGTTTGGAAAGTGCTCAAGGAAAAGCGCAAAGCAGGCAAACGCATTCTGTTCGAAGGGGCGCAGGGTGCACTTCTGGACATTGATTTTGGAACTTACCCCTTTGTGACGTCATCAAATGTCATCGCAGGGCAGGCCGCCACTGGCGTGGGTGTCGGCCCCGGTGCCATCGATTTCGTGTTGGGCATCGTCAAAGCCTACACCACACGCGTCGGCGAGGGGCCATTCCCGACTGAGTTGGACGATGACGACGGCCAACGCTTGGGCGAGCGCGGTCATGAATTTGGCACCACAACCGGGCGTAAGCGCCGTTGCGGTTGGTTTGATGCCTGTCTGGTGCGCCAAACATGCGCGACCTCTGGGGTTTCGGGCATTTCATTGACCAAGCTGGACGTGCTGGACGGGTTTGAGACGCTCAAAATCTGTGTGGGCTATGAACTTGACGGCAAGACGCTCGACTATCTGCCCACTGCGGCGGACGAACAGGCCCGTTGTACGCCCATCTACGAGGAAATCGCCGGTTGGTCGGAATCCACCGAAGGCGCACGGTCCTGGGCGGATCTGCCCGCGCAGGCCATTAAATACGTGCGTCGTATCGAAGAGTTGATCGACTGCCCGGTTGCCCTAGTTTCCACCTCACCTGAAAGAGACGACACCATTCTGGTGACGGATCCTTTCGCGGATTGAGGAACGATGACTTTTAAAGCGCGCAAACGGCTGGCAATTTTCGTGTTGGTGGTGGGCTTGCCCGTCTACATCGTACTGGCTGTCACCTTGATGGGCGAGGCGTCACGCTTTCCCAAAGTCGTTGAATTCTTGATCTATGTGGTGCTTGGCATTGGTTGGGCCTTCCCGTTGAAATGGGTATTCAAGGGGATCGGGCAACCTGACCCGGATCAGCACCACTAGACGTAAAAAAGGCGGGGACATCCCCGCCTTTTCTGTTCTAGATGATTAGCCCTGTGCCGCTTGCGCACCATCCGGGCGATAGTCAGAGCTATCAGAAACCCGGAACCGCCCATTGTCCAACTTCACGATCTTGGCAAGGCGAAGCAGGCGGCCAAAGGCGCGCAAACCGTCTTCGCGGCTGATCTCCTGACCGGTCGCTGCTTGCACTTTCTTCATCACCTGCGGACGAGAGAAGTCATCCTCTGATTCCACATAGTAAAGATAGGCTGCTGCCGCTTCGATCAGATCAATGGTCTCAACAGCACCCTGCTTGGCTGCGAGCTCGCGGAACCCGTCAGCGTTGGTGACCTCAGAGGTTTCCTTGGTTGCCGCTATCTGGCGCAAGCGTTGTGATGCGGCGTCCATCGGTTTGGCCGCCGGTGTATCCTCGGCTGCAGCGGGAGCTGCAGCAGGCGCTTGTGGAGCTGCTTCGATTTGTGCGGCGTAGTCGGCAATCGCATCGGGCGTTTCTTCCAGCACAACTGTTTTGACCAGTTTCAGCGGCGGTGCCGCGGGCGGTGGTGTCTGGCTGCGTTCTTCCGCGTCATGTGCGCCAAGGTCATCCTTGAATTGCTCGCCTACATCTTTTGCATCCGCCCCATCATCACCCAATTGGCGCGCGGCCTCGGTGGCGGCGACAGCTGCCTTGAGTTGGGCAAACGCATCGCGGTGGCGTCGGCTTTCGGGTTGGTTGAGGTGCTGGTCGGTCTGCGACAGGATCCGGCTCATGGCATCATCGACGCTGCGAGGCAGGCCGTGACGGGCCAGCTCATTGCCCTTGCGTGCTGCCAATTCGGCTGCAACCTTGGCCACTTCGGCCTGCAGATCAAAGTCGTCGTCATCATCATCATCGTCTGACGCCTGCGGCGTCTGGGCTGCATCCTTCGCGGTAAGAACCAATAGTCCAGTGTCAGACGCCGTTTCCGGGGTGGGCTCTGGTTCAACAGCAGGCTCTGCGGCTTCGACATCTTCGGCAGTGTCTTCTGCCTCTTCCTCATCAAAATCGTCTTCGGCGACGGCTTCTACCGCTTCAAGCGCCTCGTCTGCGTCCGCGAGGCTCTCATCTACTGCAATGACATCATCTTCGGCTTCGCTGGTCTCTGCCACGGCATCAACTTCGATATCATCGTAGTCGTCGGCGTCAGCCTTATCAGCCGACGCATCTTCCTCCATTGCGTCTTCGGCGACATCCGGGTCATCGGTATCGTCCATCGTCGCCTCAGCACCACCCAGATCGGCTTCTGTCACGGCGTCCGAAAGCGGTGCATCCTCGTCCACCGCTGCCTGATGTTCCATCTCTGGAGCAACAACTTCGCCATTTTCAGCAAAATCCTCGGCGTCCAGCGCCGCAAGATCGTCCTCAGACACCACCTCTTCCGAAGACTCCGGTTCAGCGGCTTGCGCCGCCAGTTCGCTCAATCGCTGTGAAAGCGGGTCGGCATCCGCAAAGCTGTCCTCGGGATCAACTTCATCCTCGGCATAGACTTCTTCGGTGTCCTCTACCGGACCCTGCTCAACAACCTCGCGAATACGCTTGAGCTTGTCGGCAACGCTGTCTTCCACCGCGTCATCTTCCGACACGTCGCTTTGATCGGCGAATTCAATCTCGTCAACTTCAATGTCGTCGGCGTGTGCATCATCAGACCAGATGTTTTGCTCCGCCGCGTCCTCGGCAGCCTCTGCCGTATCGTCATCATCCAGTAGTGCGCCTGCAGCAACACCCGCAGCAGCGGCCGCGCCGGCGGCACGCAGACTGACGTTCTGGCCTTCGCCTTCGATCTCGACTGGGACGCCTGATTGCTCTTCGGTCAGACGGGCCAGCGTATCCATGTCAGGCGCTTGCGGCTCTAGATCCATGAACCGGTCATGGCCTGCCAGATCATGGAAATACGACACAACCGTCTTCATCGTCTCAACGGAATCTTCAAATCCCTCAAGCCGGCAGGAAAAGGTCCCATAGGTCACATCAAGAATCTTGTTGGCATCATCCATGCGTATTCGCTTTCCCAGTTAATCAGCAGTTGCCCGCTGGACAGACAGTGGTTCTTAGTCAAAAACAGCATCACGTTACATTCAGGCTCATTTTGTGACCCTTTTGGGGAATGTTTGTGAATTGAGGTGCAATCCGTGTCTTGTGAACCCATTGTTTCTACTTCTAAACCAGTCTGCCTCGTAGGGGGAGCCTCCGTCACAAAAAAATCGATTTCGGCGGTTTCACCCTTGATAGACAGGTATATCGGTGTGGATGGTGGCGCGGATCACTTGCTGGATGCGGGGGTGACGCCTGCTGCGGTGATTGGTGACCTTGACAGCCTATCGTGCCGCGCGCGTGCCACATTTGCTGATCTGCTTCACCCCGTGGACGACCAGTCTACCACAGATTTTGAGAAGGTATTGCAACGGGTCGAGGCCCCAATGATGATTTGCCTCGGCTTTACTGGCGGGCGCATGGATCACACGCTTTCGGTGCTCAACGTCATGGTCCGCTTTGCCGACCGCGCAGTCGTGCTGGTCGATGAGGATGATGCGAGCTTTCTGGCCAATCCGGGCCAGACGCGCCTTGCTCTGCCCGTTGGCACCCGTGTGTCGATCATGCCATTGGGGGCGGCCACCGTTTCGGTACAGGGATTGCAATGGTCCTTCGCTGATCAACTGATGACACCGGACGGATTTACCAGCCCGTCCAACGCGGCCAGCGAAGAGGAGGTCACGATCACCACCGATGGACCGGTGCTCATCACGCTGCCGCAGGATTGTCTTCAGACTGCTTTGATAGCCGCCGTTCGCGCAGGATGATGTAAAGACCAGCGGCCACAGTGATGCAGATACCGATTGCGGCCAGCCCATTGGGAAGGTCTGCGAAGACAAGCCACCCAATAGCGGTGCCAAAAGGAACTTCCAGATACTGCATCGGTGCCAGCGTTGAAGCAGGCGCAAAGCGCAGGCTCCATGTCATGAAAAGATGGGCCAGCGTGCCAAGCACACCCAATGCCGCAAGAAGCCAAAGCGAAGTGACGGAAAGCGTGATGGGGGACGGCCCCGCTAAATCCGGCCTTATCAGTAGAGCCGCGACAAGTAGCACGGTGGCTTGCATCCCGCTGATCGCCTGCAGTTTGATCGGATCCAGCGCCCGCGCAATTTTGCGGGTCACCATCATGAAAAGCGCAAAGATCACCGCAACACCCAAGGGCAGCAAAGCAGGTGCGCCCACCTCGGCAAAGTTTGGCTGGATCACCAAAAGCGTGCCAACAAAACCGACCGCGCAGGCTAACATACGGTGCAGGCCGACGTCCTCTCCCATCACAAAATGCCCCAAAACCAGCATGATAAAGGGCATCACAAATGCGATGGCCAATGCGTCTGCCAGCGGCAGATAGCGTAGGGCGCTGAACATCAGACCGATGCCTGCGATATGCAAAAGGGTGCGCAAAACAGTCCACCCCAGAAGGCCCAACGGCAGGCGAAAACCCGCGCCACTCAGCGCAACCAGCGGCACAAGGATCACCGCTTGGATGCCAAAACGAACGAGCAGCAAGAGCCCCAGTGCAACGCTGCCCCCAAGCAGCTTTGCGATGCTGTCACCCAAAGGTGCAAGCACACAAAAGGCCAGCATCAGCATGACCCCTAGAAAAGGACGGTCTGTGTTCATCCAGGCAGCCTATGCCCGTTTTGAACCCCTAGCAATTCGGGACGTTTACAGCCAAACCACCCAGTGCTGTTTCTTTGTATTTTTCGCTCATATCGGCACCGGTCTGGCGCATTGTTTCAATGGCCACATCCAGTGCAACCAGATGCTTGCCATCACCGCGCAAGGACAGTGACGCGGCTGAAACAGCCTTGATCGCCCCCAGCCCGTTACGCTCGATGCACGGAACCTGCACCAGCCCTTTGACAGGATCGCAGGTCATGCCCAGATGATGCTCCAATGCAATCTCAGCGGCGTTTTCGATCTGCTCTGTGGTGCCGCCAAGAACGGCCGCAAGGCCGGCCGCGGCCATGGCGGATGCGCTGCCCACTTCGGCCTGACACCCGCATTCAGCCCCCGAGATCGAGGCGTTGAACTTGATCAACCCGCCAATCGCCGCCGCCGTCAGCAAGAATTCAGGCATCCGTGCCACGGTGGCACCCGGCACATGGTCCAGCCAATAGCGAATCGTTGCCGGCACAACGCCTGCAGCGCCGTTTGTGGGGGCTGTGACAACCTGCCCACCGGCGGCATTTTCTTCATTCACGGCCATCGCATAGGTCGACATATAATCGTTGATGGTATGCGGAGCCGTCAGGTTCATGCCCCGCTCCGCCAAAAGCGCGTCATAAATGCCCTTAGCGCGGCGGCGCACTTGCAAGCCGCCGGGCAGAATACCGTCGGTCTCTAACCCCCGCGTGATGCAATTGTTCATGACCTCCCAGATCCGGGCAAGGCCTGCATCCAGATCGGCTCCGGCCATCCGTGACAGTTCATTGGCGCGTTTCATCTCGGCGACGGATTTGCCCGCGCGTTCAGCCATATCCATCATCTCTTGACCGGTATGGAAAGGGTAGGGCACAGGCGCGCCTGTGTCGCTGTCCTTGCCGGCGGCCAATTCCGCATCGGTCAGAACAAAGCCGCCGCCGATGGAATAATAAGTCACCTGCGTGATGACATCGCCTTGCCCGTCGGTGCCACGCAAGATCATTCCATTGGCATGGCCGGGCAGGGGCGGGCCGTAGTCAAAGATCACATCGTCCTTTGCATTGAACGTCAACGTGCCAAGCCCATCTGGCATGACAGTCTGTTCTTCGCGAATGCGCTCCAGCTCTGCCTCTGCCTTGGCCGCGTCGTAATCATCGGCCCTGAACCCTGCCAATCCAAGGATCACAGCGCGGTCGGTGGCATGGCCCACGCCGGTAAAGGCCAGACTGCCGTGCAGGGAGGCCTGCACACCCGCAACCGCGAAGGGCTGCGCGCGCAGGTGATCAAGGAAACGCGCCGCCGCGACCATGGGGCCGATGGTATGGGACGACGACGGGCCAACGCCGACCTTGAACATATCGAAAACGGATAGAAACATGCTAAAGAGCACTCCCTTCAGGTGGATCGCAAGGCGATGGGGCGGAAAACGGTGTCGGGCCCAGCCCTTCAGCCGCCGCGACGTTTAGAGTGGCCGGGCGCTGTTCAGCGCGCCGGGCAAAGGCATGTAGGCGCGGCCATTGTTGCAAGTCAAACCAAGTGGTGCCGCCACCATAAAGAGCGGCCCATCGCAGCATCGGCCCAAGATAGCAGGCCTGTGCGCTGGCAGCCTCATCATCAAGCCAAGGGGTTGTCTCGCTGGCGCTCAGCACGTCAAGGTGGGCAATCAGGCGCGCTCCGGCTTTCTGTCGCAGCGCTGCGGTGTCGCCATCAATGTATTGGTCGGGGTAAAATATCATCCGCAAGTTGGGGTGCAGTGTATTGGCCAGCCACATCATCCATTGCAACGCGTATTGCCGCTCTGGCGTGCCGGGGGCGGGCATGAGATCGCCCTGCTGTTCGGCCAGCCAAAGAATGATCGCAGCTGTCTCAAACATCGGGCCATGCTGTGTTTCCAGCACAGGGATCAGCCCGTTGGGGTTCAACAGTAGGAAATTCGCTGATTTTTGGGCCCGCATGGCGCGATCCACCAGAACGGTGTCATAAGGCAAATCAAGCTCAGCCAAGGCCAATCGCACGCAAAGCGAGGCGTTGTCAGGAGCATAGTGAAGGCGCAGCGGAGCAGTCATGCGCGGACGCTAACGGATCGATAACGCGCCGTCGCTTCAAATCCGACCTTTCACCCCAAAAAGGCGCTCAGATCAGGCTCTTGTGACCTTGCCCTAATTCCGCTCTCGCACCCCGCTGCAATCTTGCTTATAACCCCACTGAAATCTTTGTTGGAGTGGGCCCCATGAGTAGCGAATTATCCCCCATCGACACCGCTAAATTCATCGCGGCCAAACAGGCGACGGAATATGTCGAAAGTGGCATGAAAGTCGGTCTGGGGACGGGATCGACGGCGGCTTGGTTGGTGCAATGCCTGGGCGAGATGGTCCGCGATGAGGGCCTGAAGATCAAAGGTGTGCCAACGTCGGACCGCACCGCGAAACTGGCGCGTGAAGTGGGCATTGATGTGGTGACATTGGACGAGGCCAAATGGCTGGACGTCACCATTGATGGCACGGATGAATATGACGACGAACTGACCTTGATCAAAGGCGGCGGCGGCGCGCATCTGCGCGAAAAGATCGTGGCAACCGCCAGTGACCGCATGATCGTCATCGCGGACGCCAGCAAGAAGGTTGATACGCTGGGCGCATTCCCTTTGCCGATTGAGGTCCTGCCCTTTGGTTTGCCCGTCACCCACGGGCTGATCGAAGAAACCCTGATCGGGATGGACGTGCTGGGCCGTGATATCGTGCAGCGCATGGCCGGTGACACGCCCTACATCACGGATGAGGGCAATTTCATCCTTGATCTGCATCTCAAGCGGATTGGCGATCCACGTCAGTTAAGCCTGATCGTGAACCAGATACCTGGCGTAGTTGAAAACGGGTTGTTCATTGATATCTGCGATGTTGTCATTGTTGGCCATGGTGACGGCAAGGTGACCGTCCGTGACATCACCAATGACACGTCAGAGGTTGTACGTTTCGATTTGCGTGACGATGATAACATCTTCGCTGATATTGCTGACTGATCTCTTCCCCTATTAGACCCAAAGACGGAGCCTGCCTGATGACTTTTGACTACGACCTTTTTGTGATCGGTGGCGGATCAGGTGGTGTGCGCGCCGCGCGTGTGGCGGCAGCAACCGGTGCCAAGGTCGCATTGGCAGAAGAGTTCCGCATGGGCGGCACTTGCGTGATCCGGGGCTGCGTACCTAAGAAACTGATGGTTTTTGCGTCTGGTTATTCGGAAATGTTCGATGATGCGCGCGCCTATGGCTGGGACCTGGACGAGGGTGATTTCAACTGGCCGCGCTTTCGCGACAAGCTCCATGCAGAGCTGAGCCGCCTTGAAGGCATCTATCGCAAATTGCTGGATGGCTCCGGGGTTGAGATTTTCGACGCACGCGCAACGCTGAAAGATCCCCATACCGTCACCTTGTCGACAGGCAAAGATGTGACGGCAAAGCATATTCTGGTGGCCACGGGTGGGCGGCCTGTTCTGCCAGAGATTTCAGGGGCGGAACTGGGGATCACATCCAACGACATTTTCCTGCTTGATGAAATGCCCAAGAACATTCTGATCGTTGGCGGCGGCTATATCGCGTCAGAGTTCGCCTGTATCCTTAACGGCCTTGGTGTGAAGGTGACGCAATTCTACCGCGGCGCACAAATCCTGCGCGGCTTTGACGACGAAGCGCGCGGGCTGGTGGCCGAAGGCATGCGTGCCAAAGGTGTTGATCTGCATCTTGGCACGAACATCGTAGAAATGCGCGCGGCGACCGAAGATGACTTGAAAGGGCACGACCACGGCGTGCCCATGGAAGAAGGCAGGCCTGCGCAGCTGCCCCAGACGGGCACAGGCAAAGGTATCTGGGTAAAGGCCACCAATGGTCAGGAAGCAGTCTATGATCAGGTGATGTTCGCTACTGGGCGTGCGCCCAACACCGATGACATGGGGCTGCAAGCCGCAGGCGTAGAGGTGGGTCGCCGGGGCGAGGCTGTGGTCGATGACTATAGCCAGACGGCGGTGCCCTCGATCTATGCCATCGGAGATGTGACTAACCGTGTACAACTGACGCCTGTAGCCATTCGCGAAGGCATGGCCTTTGTGGAAACCGTCTTCAAAGGCAACCCAACACCAGTGGATCACGAATTGATCCCATCAGCCATCTTTACGCAGCCCGAAATGGGCACGGTTGGCCTGTCCGAAGAAGCCGCGCGCGAACAGGAACCCGTTGAGATCTACTGCACCTCGTTTAAGCCAATGAACCATGCGTTTGCGGATCGGGACGACCGTGTGTTGATGAAACTGGTGGTTAGCGTCGAAACCCGCAAAGTGCTGGGCTGTCACATTGTCGCGGACCACGCAGGGGAAATGATCCAACTGGCAGGTATTGCCGTCAAAATGGGTGCAACAAAAGAAGATTTCGACCGCACAGTGGCCGTTCACCCCACTATGGCGGAAGAGCTTGTGACAATGAAGGAACCGGTGCGGACCGCTTGAATTTGCACCAATAAGCCACACATGGCATTGCAAGGCGCGAACGAGAACTGCGCACCGATGAAAAGGAAGCATAGGGAAACGATGGCAGGAAATAACGGTGGCCCTTGGGGCGGCGGTGGAAATAACGGTTCAGGCGGGGGTGACGATGACAATCGCCCCAGCGGCGGGCGCAGGCCCGACAATGAAGGACCCAACATTCCCGAGATCGATGATCTGGTCAACAAAGGCAAAGAACAGCTGCGTGTGCTCATGGGCGGTGGCGGCGATGGCAGCCGACGTTCGGGCGGCGGCAGCGGTGGGCCAAACGGGCCACAGCTGACACGCGGCACTGTCGCGCTGGGCATCTTTGGTGCGGTGGCGCTGTGGCTTTTTGCGTCGTTCTATACTGTGCGCCCGGAAGAACGGTCTGTTGAACTGCTCTTGGGTGATTTCCTTGAAATTGGCGAATCTGGTCTGAACTTTGCGCCATGGCCCTTTGTCACGCGCGAAGTGATTGCAGTCACGACCGAGCGTAACATCGACATCGGCACCAGCCGGTCAGGGATGGACGCCGGTTTGATGCTGACGGGTGACGAGAACATCGTTGATATCGATTTTCAGGTCGTCTGGAATATCGACGACCCAGAGAAGTATCTCTTTAACCTGGCCAACCCACCACAAACGATTGAGGCCGTGGCCGAATCCGCGATGCGCGAGATTATCTCGCAATCCGATCTTGCCCCGATCCTCAACCGTGACCGTGGTGCCATTGCGGATCGTCTGGCCGATTTGATCCAATCCACGCTGGATAGCTACGATTCAGGTGTGACAATCATCCGTGTGAACTTTGACAAAGCTGACCCGCCAGAGCCGGTGATTGCCTCTTTCCGCGCCGTTCAGGATGCGGAACAGGAACGTGACCGGGTCCAGAACGTGGCAGACGCCTATGCCAACCAGGTTGTGGCCGAAGCACGTGGTCAGGCGGCTCAGATCCTCGAACAGGCCGAAGGTTACCGGGCACAGGTCGTGAACGAAGCCGAAGGTGAAGCCAGCCGTTTCTCTGCCGTTCTGGCCGAGTACGAAAAGGCACCAGAGGTGACACGCAAACGTCTGTATCTTGAAACCATGGAAAGCGTGCTGGGTGGTGTCGACATCATCCTGCTGGATGAAGGCGAAGGTGGAGGACAAGGCGTTGTGCCGTATCTGCCGCTCAATGATCTGCGTCGCAATACAACCGGAGGGTCAAACTAATGCGTAAGTCAGCATTCCTACTGCCCGCAATTGCGGTTATTGTGATCGGTGCTTTGTCTTCGGTATTTATCGTGGACGAACGCGAAAAGGCGCTGGTTCTCCAGTTTGGTCAGATCGTGAAAGTGCAGGAAGAACCCGGTCTGGGTTTCAAAATCCCGCTCATTCAGGAAGTCGTGCGCTATGACGACCGTATCCTGAGCCGTGATCTGGAGCCACTTGAAGTGACGCCATCGGATGACCGTCGTTTGGTCGTTGATGCATTTGCCCGTTACCGGATTGCAGATGTTGAACGGTTCCGCCGTGCTGTCGGTTCGGGCGGTGAAGAGGCCGCGGCGCGTCGTCTTGACAGTATCCTGCGCGCAGAAACACGTGAGGTTCTGGGTTCGGTGTCCTCTAACGATATCCTGTCTGTGGATCGTGCCGCATTGATGTTGCGCATTCGTAATTCGGCAATTGCCGAAGCGCAGGCGCTTGGTTTGCAGGTGATCGACGTGCGTTTGAAACGGACTGATCTGCCACCGGAAAACCTCAACGCCACATACGAGCGTATGAAGGCAGAGCGTGACCGCGAAGCCGCTGACGAACGTGCCCGTGGTAACGAGGCGGCCCAGCGTATTCGTGCGCAAGCGGATCGTACTGTGATCGAACTGGTCTCAGAGGCGGAACGCGAAGGCCAGATCATTCAGGGTGAGGCAGATGCCCGCCGGAACGAAGTCTTCGCAGAAGCCTTTGGCGCTGATCCAGAGTTCTTTGAATTCTACCGCTCTATGACCGCCTACCAGCGGTCCTTGCGGCCTGGCAACTCAACGATGGTTCTGTCGCCTGACAGCGAGTTCTTCAACTATCTGAAGTCTGACCAAGGTGCTGCAAGCCAATAGGCTCTGACAACAACAAAAAAGGGGCTGGCGGTTTCGCCAGCCCCTTTTTCATTCACCGGCGACGGGTTTGGCGTCGGGTGAAACGGCCAGCGACACCTTCACAGCCAAATCACGAGAGATCAGCGCCTCCAATGCCAGTTTCAGCCGGGGGTTCTTGCGCGATTGCCGCGCCAACGCATCGCGCGGCCATTCAAGCACTTCAGTTCCGGCTGGCAATGTTGTTGTAGCGGCACTGGGTTGTCCCATAAGATAGGCGACTTCGCCGATGAAGGTGGGGCCCGGCACCTCAAACTGCGCGGCGCCTTTGCGGACAGTGAAGTGCCCCGATGTGACATAATACAGCGCGTCAATCTCTTCGCCTTCGCGGGTCACAACACGTTCTTGATCGATCTTCATGCGCTTGGCCATCCGCATGACCTTTGAAAAATCACCCGGCTGGAGCTCATTGAAAAGCGGATAAATGTCCTTGTGTTCCTCGGGCAGCGACCAACTGGCGTTGCGGGCATAAAGGGCGGCCAATCCGATCAGGATCGCAACCAGTGTCAGGGTTGAAATTGCAATCGCACCCCAAAGCGGCGTTTCTGCTGCATAGAAGTAATACACAATGTAAAGCGAGGTGCTGCACAGCATGGTCAGACGCAGGTAGGTCTGGTTGATCAGCAGGTAACCGATGATCTGAACTCCGCCCGCACAGGCAACAAGAAAAGACGGGGACAGATCAAATTCAAACATGAGGATACTCTGAACTTTACGCGTTGTTGGCAAAGCAAAGGCAGAATTGTGCAACAATGCAAGCCATTACACACGAATTCTTCACACTGAATTGAGTCTTGGTGCGCGAAGTTTGCGTTGCACATTTTGTGCCCTACATAGAACATCATCAGGTGATAGGGTCGGCGTTGACCCGCCCCAAAGACATGAAAAGGAGATTTGCCCGTGAAATCCCAGGCAATCGCAATTCAACACCAACAGACGCGCAGCCGTCGGCTGATTGCGGCGCTTGTGACCGCTCTGGCCATCGCCTTTGCGATGGTTTTGGCACAGGTCACCGCCGCTGCCGCGCAATCGCGTCCTGCAACATTCGCGGATCTGGCTGAACAGGTCAGCCCATCGGTCGTCAACATCACAACCAGCACAACAATCGCTGGCCGCACCGGGCCGCAGGGTCTTGTGCCCGATGGGTCCCCGTTTGAGGATTTCTTTGATGATCTCGACCGTGGCCCTGATGAAGGTTCGCGGCGGTCTTCGGCACTTGGCTCTGGTTTTGTGATCTCTGATGACGGCTATATCGTGACCAACAACCACGTTATCGAAGGGGCCGATGAGATCCTGATCGAGTTCTACCCCGGTGGTGAACCCGGTGTACCTGCCGAATTGGTCGGCACCGACCCCAACACCGATATCGCTGTGTTGAAGGTTGATCTGGAAGGTCTGTCATTTGTGGAATTTGGCGACAGCAATGCCGAAGGCGCACGCGTCGGTGACTGGGTCATGGCCATGGGCAACCCGCTGGGGCAGGGCTTTTCGGTCTCTGCGGGTATCGTCTCTGCGCGCAACCGCGCGCTCTCTGGCACCTATGACGATTATATCCAGACGGATGCTGCGATTAACAGGGGCAACTCTGGTGGTCCACTTTTCAACATGGATGCTGAAGTGGTTGGCGTGAACACTGCAATTCTGTCACCCAATGGCGGCTCCATCGGGATCGGCTTTGCGATGTCCTCTGCCGTTGTCACCAATGTCGTGGATCAGCTGATTGAATTTGGCGAAACCCGCCGCGGTTGGTTGGGTGTGCGTATTCAGGATGTGACACCGGACATGGTTGATGCCATCGAAGGGCTGGACCTTGCACGCGGTGCTTTGGTCACCGATGTGCCCGCTGGTCCGGCAGAGAATGCAGGCATGCTGGCCGGTGACGTGATCCTGAATTTCGACGGGATCGAGATTGAGGACACCCGCGAATTGGTTCGCATCGTTGGCAACAGCCCTGTTGGCAAAGAAGTGCCTGTCGCCGTTCTGCGCGATGGTGACATGGCAGATCTGACCGTTGTTTTGGGCCGTCGTGAAACCTCTGAAGCTGTGGCATTCCCTGCCTCAACCGAGGAAAGCGAAGAGCCAGAGCAGTCCGAGATCCTTGGTCTGTCCCTGTCCGAGATCACGCCAGAGCTGACCGATCAGTTTTCGCTGACCGATGATACCGGTCTGGTGATCACCGCGATCAACCCAGAATCCGAGGCCGCGTCAAAAGGCTTGCTAGAAGGTGATGTGATCACCGAGGCAGGGCAAGAAGCGGTTGCGACCGTGGACGATCTGACCGCACAAGTCGAAGCAGCGGCCGAAGCTGGGCGCAAGTCGATCCTGCTACTGGTCCGTCGCGGCGGTGATCCGCGGTTTGTGGCGCTGGTGCTCGAAGAATAAGCCGCCTTAAGCGTTCAACAGATAAGGCGGTCCCGTCTGGGGCCGCCTTTTTGTTTGCTCAGCTCTGGTTTTGCGGCAAACCATCAGCGATGTCGTAGTAGTCGCCTTTCTCGGATACAAAGATATGCTGCGCGATTTTGGTATGGGTCGGCGTATCAAAAGCCCCCATCGCCACCGCTGTCCAATCGTGAAAAATGGGATCCCAAAACAGAGTTGAACCGCAGGTCTTGCAAAAACCACGCCGCACTTTTTCGGATGATTGATACCACCCTACAAACGCCTCGCCTGTAACCGTCAAGGCTGAGCGGGGAATATCGACCGACGCTTCAAAATGGCCCGAATGTTTGCGGCATGCTGTGCAGTGACATGCGCTAGGAGGCGGCAAATCGCCCTTGATTGCAAAGGTGACGTTCCCGCAAAGACAACTGCCCTGATGTATCGTCATGTTTGAACCTTTGCAGGCAATTGCCGGGCGTTGACGATCAGCAGCCCGATGACCACGGCAGCACCGGCAACGTTCATCCAAAGCAGGCCGGGCCAAATACATGCTAATCCGGCCAATCCAGACACCACACGCAGGGCTGGGTTCAGCACTGTTTCCATACAACCCTGCAATGCCCCAGCGAGCCCATAGATACCGACGACGCCAAAGCCAAACAGGACCAGCATCACCCCCCAGTCGCCCGACAACAGTGGTGTGTAGGCCATCATCAGCGGCACGATGTACAGGCCCTTGGCCAGTTTCCAACTGGCAATGCCCGTCGCCATCGCTGGGGCCTTGGCAATCGCCGCTGCGGTAAAGGCCGCGAGGGCCACGGGGGGTGTTACGTTGCTGTCCTGACTAAGCCAGAAGATAATCATATGGGCCGACAACAGTGCCGCAATCGCGATGTCTTGCGGGACGACCAGATCGCGCAGGGGGGCTGCGATCTCAAGCGGTAAGGCCCGGATCAGGTCGCGGGCCTCTTCAAAGTTCAGCGGGCCAACTAGCACTGTGGGGTCCGGTACGCCGATCATCAGGATGGCGCTTGCCGTCTCGGGCAGATTGCCGCTGGCCAGCGCGTCAATTACAAACCTATCCGCGATCATACCTGCAAGGGCAGGGGCGGATAATGTCGCCAGCACGATATAGGCTGCTGTCACTGGCAACCCCATGCCCAACACAAGGCTGGCAATCGCCACCATCACAATGGCAATCAGCAGGTTGCCACCCGCCCAATCGGCGATCATCAGGCTGAAGGTATTCCCAATACCCGCCGTCGCAATAACGTTCACAACAAGGCCCACTGCGCACAACAACACCGCCGTCATGATCATACCTTTGGTGCCCATAACGAGCGCCTCAAACACGGCGCGCGGGCCCATGCGGTTTTCCGTCAACCAACTTGACCCGATGACAGCCAAAATGCCGTAAACGGCTGCGTAGGCAGGCGTAAAACCTGACATCAACAGTGTGATCAGCAGTCCAATGGGAATGACAAAACTGGCGCCGCCTTTCCTAAAGGCAGAGCCAACCGTTTCGCCATCATTGGCCATGGGTTGCAGGCCCAGACGGCGTGCCTCAATCCGCACGAAGAAGACGACGGACAAGAAGTAGAGCAGGGCAGGCAGGGCCGCGACAGCGACGATGGTTTCATAAGGTATCTGGGTAAAGCTCGCCATGACGAAGGCGCCCGCGCCCATGATGGGGGGCATCAACTGGCCACCCGTGGAAGAGGCCGCTTCGACCCCGCCCGCGAATTTGGACGAAAAGCCTGCCTTTTTCATCAAAGGGATTGTGATCACCCCGGTTGATGCGGTGTTGGCCACAGCAGAACCGGAAATCGTCCCGGTGAGGCCAGAGGCGATGACGGCAACAATGCCGGGGCCTCCAACCAACCGGCCCGCGATGGCGCGCGCGATATTGATCACAAAATCCCCGGCACCAGAGCGTAGAAGGAACGCGCCAAAGATGATGAACAAAAACACAAAGGTCGATGAAATCCGGGCAATCGTTCCGAACATCGCGTCATCGCCAAAGATGGAACGGAAAGCGATTGATTCCCACGACAAGCCAGGGAATGAAAACACCCCGCCAATCAACTGGCCCCACCAGCCCACATAGGAAATGGCAATGACGATCAGGGCCGGGATCACCCAACCTGTCAGCCGCCGGGTCAGCTCAATCGCGCCAAGAATACAAATCACTGCTGCGATCCAATCCAGCGTGTTGAATTTGACGCTGCGGTCATAAATGCCCTGCTCGGCATAGGGCAGGTAGATGGCCGAAACGGCGATAAGGATGCCAAAGGTCAGATCAAATGCCAGAAGGGGCCCGCTGCGGGTTTTGCCCTTGATCATCGGGTGCAGCGCGGCCGCCAGAAAGGCGAACCCGGCGAAGTGAAAGGCGTTGCGGTGAAATTCTGTCATCAGTTGGGGATAAAGTGCGACGACAATATGCCCGACAGCGATCCCGAAACACAGCGCGGTCAGGGCAGCGTTTGGCTGCCCGATAAAGGCACGCAGGCCCGGTGCATCGGTTGGGGTTTCCTCTGACATGGGCGTCCCCTTGAATAAAGACCGGCCCGCGCCATGGATGGCGCGGGCCAGAGTTTGCTTAGTTGGCGATCAGGCGCTCGGGGATTTCGATCCCCTGTTCCTGATAGAACCGTGCCGCACCGGGGTGCAGTGGCACGGGCAAGCCTGCAATTGCGGCTTCAAGCGCCATGGCCTTGGTGGCCGGGTGGATCGCTTGCAGGAACGGCAGGTTTTCATAGATCGTCTTGGTGATCTGATAGACATTCTCATCTGGCAGATCGGCATGTGTCGCCAGAAAATTCGGCTGGGCGATCGTATTGATATCCGCGGCCTGACCGGGATAGGTCCCTGCCGGGATCACATAACGCGTCCAAAGGCCGCGGTCGCCATCCGCCATCGCCATCTGCTCATCAGTGAAGTCGAGCATGGTGACGCCGTCACCAGCCGCTGCCATCAACTGGCTGACCGCACCTGTGGGCACGCCTGCCGGTGTGCCGATGCCCTTGACCTGACCGTTTTGCAGCGCTTCGGCCGACGGGCCGTAACCTGCAAAGACCAGCTCATAATCGCTTTCGATATCAATGCCGAAACCGGACATGATGGTGGCGTTTGAACCGATCGTGCCAGAGTTCTGACGGCCAAGCGCCATCGCCTCGCCCTTTAGGGCGACCATATCCTCAATCGTGCCTGTGGTGGCCACGTCAGAAGCGACGACAAACTGCTCTACATTCTGCCACAGCATAGAGACAGAGCGCAGGTGGTCTTGTGGACCCGCATCAGCAACCGGACCGGTGCCAGAGGCTGCATAGTAGCCAAAGAGGCCCTGCAGAATGCCAAACTGTGCTTCGCCTTCGCGGATCAGACGGACGTTTTCGCCAGACCCGGCAGAGCTGATCGCGGACATGCCGATCTTTTGACGTGGTTCGAGCTTGACCTTCACAAGCGTGGAAAGGGCCACGCCGACGGGGTAGTAGGTGCCGCCGGTCGAAGCAGTCGCAAGGATATAGCTGGCCTCTTCGGCCTCTTGTGCCTGTGCCACAGGTGCAGCAAATGCAATGCTGGCCGCCAAGACGGCTTTGGATAAATACTTCATTGATCTCTCCCTATGTTTTGGGCCTCCCCGACCCAACGTAAGTGAATGGTAAGTGGAAAGGGGCAAGAGTCCACAGTACAGCGCCGCGTTCGGGCGATTGAATGGTGCATTTGGGGGTAGCGAGCGCAAGAATCGTACACTACTTAGGTCTTCAGATCGGTGGATTTCAAAGGAACAAGAAAAATGGCCAAGATTACCTATGTTGAACACGGCGGCAAAGAACACGTCGTGGATGTCGCCAACGGGCTGACTGTGATGGAAGGCGCACGCGACAACGGCATTCCGGGGATCGAGGCTGACTGCGGCGGCGCTTGTGCCTGTTCGACCTGCCATGTCTATGTGGATGACGCATGGGTGGAAAAGCTGCCTACAAAGGACGCCATGGAAGAAGACATGCTCGACTTTGCTTATGAGCCTGACGCCGCCAAATCGCGCCTAACTTGCCAGCTCAAGGTAACAGACGCGCTGGACGGTCTGCGCGTGCAGATGCCAGAAAAACAGATTTGATCCGCACCCTGACATTGGTGGCCGTCATGGCCACCTCTGCCTGTGCAGAAACGATCCTTTCGGCAGATTATGCAGCCCCGACGGACCGCTATGCCCATGGCATTCTTGGCGATGCAATTGAATGGGGCGCACTTGTCGTCACAACTGATGCCGGCGACCGCCGGTTCACACTTCCTCAGGACCGCGTGTTTGAAGACGTCGCACCGCGTCTGGCTGATCTTGACGGCGATGGCACACCTGAGGTTGTTGTCGTCGAAACACTGAAAACTGCTGGCGCGCAGCTTGCCGTCTATGATGAGACCGGCAAGATCGCAGCGACCCCCCACATCGGACGCACGAACCGTTGGCTGGCCCCAATCGGAGCCGCTGATCTGGATGGCGATGGCTTTGTCGAGATCGCCTATATCGACCGCCCGCATCTGGCAAAGACTCTGCGGGTCTGGCGTTTTCGGGACGGTGCGTTGCGCCCGGTTGCCGATCTGCCCGGACTAACCAACCACCGGATCGGAGAGGCGGATATCGCTGGCGGCATCCGTGATTGCGGGCAGGGGCCAGAGATGATCACCGCCAATGCGGATTGGAGCCGGGTGATGGCAACCACGCTTGATAATGGGCAGCTTACGACACGCGATATCGGGCGGCATGTGAACCGCAGGTCTTTTGCGGTTGCCTTGGCGTGCGAAACGCTACCTTAGGTCACCATCACAACAACGGCGATCAGCATCGCCATTTCGGTGACCTGTTGCGTTGCGCCCAGAATATCACCTGTTTGCCCGCCGATCTTGGCCTTGGCAATCGCCCCACATATGGCGGTTGTAACTGCGGCGACCAAAACCAGCGCGATCATCCCGCTAAGGGCGGCAAACACCGACGCAATCGCAATCGCAAGCCAAACGGCCCCCTCGGGCGGGCGCCCGACGCTACTGCTCAACCCGCTGCCGCGCGCGTTTGGCAGCACTGCCATCATTACAACCATGCTTGCCCGGCTTAGGGCACCCACGGCGATGAAGGCCACCCAATAGGCCCCGACAGAGATGATCACCACAAGCGCCAGCCAGCGGATCAGCAGTGACAAGGCAATCGCACAAACGCCATAAACGCCGATATGGCTGTCCTTCATGATTTCCAACCGGCGTGACTTGGTCCAGCCACCCCAGAGCCCGTCAGCGCTATCGGCCAACCCGTCTTCGTGCATCGCCCCGGTCAGGATCACGGACATGGCCAGCACCAGCCCCGCTGTGATGCCACCGGGCACGCCTACCCACAACAAAAGCGGGATCACGGCAGCGAGGATCACACCGATCACAACGCCCGCGAGTGGATATGCCCAGGCCGCTGCGGCCCCGCGCGCCGTCGCGGCCTTGCCGTTCACGATGATGGGCAACCGGGTCAAAAGCCCCAAGGCAGCGGGCAAATCAACCGGGGCAATCAGGCGCGTGTCGTGTTTGAACAAGGGGGCGTCCTATCAGGGGTTTTCTACGGTGCGAACTGCGCTAAACAGGGCGCAAGATTTGCCGAGAACGAGGACCTGATGCAAGCGCCATTTTCGACCCTAGCCACCTTTCGTGACACACTTGCCAAGGCCCCCGGACCCGACAAGACCGCCCTTGCGGGCGCGCAGGACCGCAACGGACAACTGACCAAACCCCCCGGCGCGCTGGGCCGTCTAGAGGATCTGGCGATCTGGTACGCAGGTTGGCGCGGGACAGCGCAGCCCCAGATCAACGCCCCACAGGTGATCATCTTTGCAGGCAACCATGGGGTCTGTGCGCAGGGTGTGTCGGCCTTCCCGCCAGAGGTCACCGTGCAGATGGTCGCCAACTTTGAACACGGCGGAGCGGCGATCAATCAGCTGTCCAAAGCATTCGGTGCCAAGATGGATGTCTACCCGCTGTCACTGGAAACGCCGACCGCTGATTTCACGACGGCGCCCGCAATGACCGAGGCCGAGGTTGTGGACGCCCTGCAAACCGGCTGGAACGCCGTCGACCCCAACGCCGACCTTCTGGTGACGGGTGAGATGGGGATCGGCAATACCACAGCCGCCGCAGCCGTGGCTGCTGCTGTTCTGGGCGGCGATGCTGCCACCTGGACCGGACGTGGGACCGGTGTGGATGATGACGGGCTAGAGCGGAAAACTGATGTAGTGGCCAAAGGCCTCGCGCTGCATGCCACCGATGATCCGCTCGAGGCGCTGCGCTGTCTTGGCGGGCGAGAGTTGGCCGCGATGGCCGGTGCGATTGCCGCCGCACGGCACCACCGCATTCCGGTGATTTTGGATGGCTTTATCTGTTCCGCCGCTGCTGCGGTGCTGGCAAGAACCGTAGACGGTGCGCTGGACCATACTGTGGCCGGGCACCTTAGTGCCGAGGGCGCGCACCAACGCCTGCTGACAGCGATTGGCAAAGATCCGTTGTTAAGCCTTGGTTTGCGCCTTGGCGAAGGTTCGGGTGCGGCACTGGCCATAGGTGTGCTTAAAGGTGCAATTGCCTGCCATTCCGGCATGGCGACCTTCGCAGAAGCAGGCGTCAGCGACGGCTAGTCTTTCTGCGACTTCGTTTCATTGGCCTGCTGGCGGGCGGATAGCTCCATCTCCAAGGCGCTATTAAGAGCGCGCGCGCGCTCGACGTATTCGGGCACCGCGCTCATCGGGACGCCGGGTTTCCACAGCTCGGCCAATTCGCGCAGCGCCATCCGGTCATGATGGTAGAATGCTGTTTCAATCTCGGCGGCCTCATATTCACTCAGGCCAAGGTTTTCCAACGCGTAGCGGCCCGCACGCAGCGAGCTGTCAAACATCTCGCGGACGATATCATTGGCCCCGGCGTCATAAAGTTCGTGCACATGCACCCGGTCGCGGGCGCGGGCGATGATATGCAGGCTAGGGCGGGCCTTGCGGGCATAGCGTACAACCTTAACCGCTGCGGGTTTGTCATCAATCGCTACGACCAGAACCTGCGCATCCTCCAGCCCCGCAGCATTCAGCAGATCAGGCCGGGTGGGATCACCAAAGAAGCCGCGAAAGCCGAACTTGCGCATCATCTGTACGGTGGCAAGGTTGTTATCAACAACAACCGTGTCAAAGCCCGCGCTCTGGACCAAACGGTTGACGATCTGTCCAAAACGGCCAATGCCCGCAATGATCACCGTCCCTTGTTCGTCCACTTCGTCATGTTCTTCGTCTTCGGTGACATGCATCCGGCGGCTGAGGATATCGTAGATGATGAACAAAAGTGGCGTGATCAACATCGAAAGGGCGATGATCAGTAGCAGGCGACCACCCAACCCATCGCTCAACACCCCTTGTTGCAGTGAGAAGGACACAAGCACAAAGCCAAATTCACCAGCTTGGGCAAGGCCAAGGGTAAAAAGCCAGCGATCCTTGCCGCGCAGTCGAAACAGCAGGGCAAGCCCGTATAGGATCAGCCCTTTGATCACGATCATACCGACGGCGATGCTGACAATGAAAATGGGACTGGCAAACAGCAGATCAAAATCGATACCCGCGCCAACGGTGATGAAAAACAGACCCAACAGCAGCCCTTTGAACGGCTCCAGATCGCTTTCCAGTTCATGCCGGAATTCTGAGTTGGCAAGCACCACACCCGCCAGAAACGTTCCCAGCGCTGGGGAAAGTCCCACAAGCCCCATCAGCACGGCAGTGGCCACAACCATCAACAGGGCAAGAGCGGTATACATCTCGCGCAGCCGTGCATGGTGGATGTAACGGAACACCGGACGAGTTAGGAAAACCCCTGCCAGAATGACAACGGCAACGGCGCCCAATGTGACCAGCGTGACGCCCCAACCGGGCAGGCCTTCAACAAGGCTAAGGGCGGCATGATTCGCTTGTTCATGTTCGACCGCCGGAAGCGAAAGCGATCCATCAGGCTCGGCCTGCATCAGGACGGGCACCGCCAGCAGCGGTAGAAAGGCCAGCATTGGGATGACGGCAATATCCTGTGTGAGAAGTACTGAAAACGTGGCGCGCCCACCGCCGGTTTGCATCAACCCCTTTTCGGTCAGGGTCTGCAGCACGATCGCGGTTGAGGACAGCGCAAAGATCATCCCGATCGCAATGGATGTATTAAGCGGATAACCCATCGCAAAGGCGCCACCTGAAATGGCAAGCATTGTCAAACCGATCTGCAAGCCGCCCATGCCGATCAAACGTTGACGCATGTTCCATAGGGCACGCGGCTCAAGCTCTAACCCGATGAGGAACAGCATCATGACAACGCCGAATTCGGCAAAATGCTGTAGGTCCTTGGTTTCCGACCCCACCAACCCCGTCAGTGGCCCGATCACAATTCCGGCCAGCAAATAACCGAGCACCGACCCAAGCCCCAGACGTGCCGCCAGTGGCACGGCAATCACTGCCGCCCCAAGATAGATCGTGGCTTGAAAAAGGAAGGTCTCCATAGGTGCCTGTATGCCTGTCTATGCTTTAATTTTTCTCAAATACCTCGGCCTCAGTGTACCGGGTCTCGGTCGACTTGAAAGAGGCGATGCAATCTCGGGCGATCTGTCGCTTGGTCCGTCGTTACACGGGCAAAGGGGCGTCTGATTTCACCCGTTCCATCACGATCTGGCTTTGCACACGGCTGACAGCAGGGTGCGGCAACAGCACCTGCTGCACCAGCAAGTTGAGGGCTGTCAGGTCCGCACAATAGATGCGTAGCAAGTAATCGGCATCACCGGTCAAGGTCCACGCGCCGACAATCTCGGCCCGCGTCTTGGTAAGTCGCACAAAATCGCGGGCGTTTTGTTCGGTATGGGTCGCCATCACGATCTGGATAAAGGCCTGTACGGTCAACCCGACCTTTTCAGGGTCCAGATAGGCCCGATATCCCGCGATGATCCCATCGCTTTCCAACCGCTGCTTGCGCCGTCCTGCCTGCGAGGCAGACATGTTAAGCGCATCGCCAAGGTCCTGTGCCGTCAGAGTGGAATCGCGTTGAAGCGCTGCGAGAAGTTGAAGATCTCCGGGGTCGAGTTGCATGCGGGTTTCCTGCACGTATTGTGATTCATGCGCGAATTTCACGCGCAGATTTAGGTAAACATCATCCATATTGCCTGAAAATGTCAACTTCGTGCAGCTACAATCGTGCAAATCAAATAGGAGATGACCCATGGGACCTTTCCCTCACGACGCCCCCAAAGCCACAATCACAGACGCCAACCCCGCTGGCACCGACGGGTTTGAGTTTGTGGAATTCACCCATCCCGAGCCTGAAACCCTGCGCGAGCTCTTTGGCAAAATGGGTTATGCCCATACCGCCACACATAAATCCAAAGACATTGAGCTTTGGCAGCAAGGTGACATCACTTACGTGATCAACAATGAACCCGGCAGCCATGCGCGCGATTTCGTCGAAGAACACGGCCCCTGTGCTCCCTCGATGGGTTGGCGCGTCGTTGATGCCCAGCACGCCTTTGATCATGCAGTCAGCAAAGGTGCGACACCTTACGAGGGTGACGGCAAAACCATGGATGTGCCTGCTATCGTGGGCATTGGCGGCAGCCTGATCTATTTCATCGATCAGTATTACGAGGCCAACCCCTACAACGATGAATTCAACTGGGTATCTGATGCACATCCTGCAGGTGTCGGCTTCCACTACCTCGATCATCTCACCCATAACGTCCACAAGGGCAACATGGACGTGTGGTTCAAGTTCTATGGCGACCTGTTTGGCTTCAAGGAAATCCGCTTTTTCGATATTGAAGGCAAGTTTACCGGCCTGCTATCCCGCGCGCTGACCTCACCCTGCGGGCGTATCCGTATCCCGATCAACGAGGACCGGGGCGAAACCGGGCAGATCGTGGAATACCTTAAGCGTTACAATGGCGAAGGCATCCAGCATATCGCGGTGGGCGCTCAAGATCTGTATGAGGCGACCGATGAGATCGCCGAACGTGGCATCAAATTCATGCCAAAACCGCCGAGTTCCTATTACGACCTCAGCTATGACCGCGTGGTCGGCCATGATGAACCCAAAGACCGGATGATGAAGCACGGCATCCTGATCGATGGCGAAGGCGTTGTGGACGGCGGAGAAACCCGCATTCTGCTGCAAATCTTCTCCAAGACAGTGATCGGCCCGATCTTCTTTGAGTTTATTCAGCGCAAAGGCGACGACGGCTTTGGCGAGGGGAATTTCAAGGCGCTGTTCGAGAGCATCGAGGCGGATCAGATCGATCGCGGTGTTTTGAAGGCCAGCTAACAGCCACGCATCGATGCGGCGTTCGTTGCGAACGCCGCCAATCTTATCCGCTAGGCAGTTCGATCGCGTAAGTGCGCCCGCGTTTGACATAGTTCAACGCGGTGTCGCCAATGGCTGTCACCTGACCACCATCCAGCGCACTGCCAACTTCAACCCGGACATAGCGCCCATTGCTAAGCCGCACCAAGGCGCGTCGTGCGTTTGGCCGCCCGTACACACCAATCAGATTAATCTCGCGCAGGCGGATGACGTCCTCTTGCGTGGCCGCGCGGGCAACGCCACCGGGGACAGGCGCATAGTTCTGTGGGGCTACAGTTGCAGCGACCGCCGGGGCGGGTGTGGCGGCGGCTGAGGGGGTGACCGACCGGGCACGTGCCGAGGCGACAACCGTGTCAAAACCACCGGGCCGACGATTGGGGCGGACGGATTGGGCAATGGCCAGCGATGTGCTGTTGTCAAAGCGCAGCGTTGCTGCCTCGGCCTCGATCCCGGCAATGATGGCAGTGATATCAGGCGTGGCGGGGTCGTTGGGCGGAGCCAGCCCGTTGGGGCGCAACTGAGGGCGCGGATCATCCTGAGCTACGACCGTTTCGCTTAGCTCAACAGCACCGCTGTTTTGCAGTTCCAGACCAGCAAGGCCGACGCTACCTGGTGTGCGCGTTTCTTCGCGTGCAGCGGGCTGCAGCGCGGGATCTTCTGTTGTTGCGATGTCAGTGTCATCGGCGGGCACGTCTTCGGGCGCGGGCAACGCCGCATCCGCAGGGCGCAAAGGCGGGATATTGGACGGCGACCCGGCGATGATGACAACGCCTTCGGGGGCAGGGGCCAATAGCGCCATGCGGTCCAGGTCCGCTTGGGTCAGTTCCGGGCGCAGCGTGATGGTAAGGTCCGGCAGGCCTGCGATCACGACTGCCCCTTCTGGGGTCACGGTGCCCTCGGGTGTGGCTAGGATAAAGCCGTTCTCATCACGTGCAAAAACGGCTTCTGCTGGTGGTGGATCTGCTGGGGCAAGAAAGCTGAGGTCAGTGTCGAGGTTGTCGGTCGCAGGCAGTGCAGGCTGTGCGACCCGGTTCGGCGCAAGCGTGCCCGCAGGTGTGGTAAAGTCAAACGGGATCACCCCGGACGGCACGTCGAAAAACCGCGGCGCGCGCTGCCAAACACCAGTCGCTGCATAGATATCTGCGGCCTCATCCGGGCTCAGAACCTGACCTGTTGGCAGTGGTGCGGGGGTGACTTCGGCTGTTTGTTCGGTGGGCGGTTCAGGCTGGGGCTGTACCGGCAACGGCAGGGGGTCGGCTGCGGCGGTCAAAAGCGGCGCAGGCGTCTTAGTGGCAGAAAACCCATCAATCGTTGTGAATGCTGGCAACGGGGCATCTTCGAAGGCGTTTAGACCAAATTCGCCGATCGTGACATCGGGCACAGTTGGGGGCACGTCAGGCAATTCGGGCGTTGCGGCGACAATTGTTTCGGGCTCAACCGGTGCGGGTGCGATCTCAACGGGGGTTGGCGCGACAATCTCTGCCGGAGCGGCCGCAGTTTGGGGTGCCGGGGCGGTGTCCGTAGCGCCCATCTGCGACCAGATCAGCCCGCCAAGCAAGAGCGCCGCAGCCCCAATGCCCGCGGCAATCAACGGTGTGCGGTTGTCGCCTGTGGTACCGGGGTTGCTTGTTCTGTTGGCGGCAGGGGCGGCGGCGGCAAGCTGCGGTTTTGCAACTGTGGCTTTGCCCGTTGGTGCAACCAAAGGCGCCTTGGCCTTTTTGGTCGGCGATTGATGTACTTCAGGAATGACACTGTCGAGCAAAGCGATCTCGGCTAGCACGGGATTGATCGGCACAAGTGGCTTTGCAGGTTCGGCAGATGCGGGGGCTTGCACGACGGGCAGGTAGTGTTCGGCTGGAACAGCATCGACCCAAATCTGCTGCTTGGGAGGACTTTCCTCTTGCACATCATCCGGTTCCGGCGTTGGCACCTCAGCAACCTCAGCAACCTCAGCAACCTCAGCAACCTCAGCAACCTCAGCAACCTCAGCAACCTCAGCAACCTCAGCAACCTCAGCAACCTCAGCAACCTCAGCAACCTCAGCAACCTCAGCAACCTCAGCAACCTCAGCAACCTCAGCAACCTCAGCAACCTCAGCAACCGTCTCCGGTTCTTCGTTAGACGCGGGCGCTTCCTGCGGCGAAAGCAAGGTCGCAAGATCGTCGCGGTAGGCTTCTTGCTGTACCTCTTCGGGCAGGTCAAAAACCAGCAGGCGCGACTTGATCCGTGTGCCCACGATCATGACGGGCAGGTCTTCGCGTTTTGCCTCAACGTCCGGCCCCAGAACTTCGGCCATCATAGAGGTCGGACCAAAGAACACTTCTTTCTGAAAGGTGAAGGGTTCAGGCACAGCGACGAAAGCTACAGGTTTAAACCCATGGGCGGCAGCAAAGGCCTCGGCCTCTTGCAAGGTTTCCTTGGCGACAGCGGCAATATGGGTGCGGCCACCAAAGCGCTCTACATCGATGACCAATTCATCAAGGTGATAGGGGGTACTGCCATCCAATTCGGTCGCGATATCAGCGTCCGTCGTCTGGGTGCTGTCGATGGCCACGTATTTGATCTGATCCAGCGGGATGATCAGTTTGGTGCGCAGCCCGTCGGGGGCCAGCGCCTCGGCTTTCTCGCGCAGAACGGTAAGATCGGCATCCAGGGTTTCACTGGCAACATCTACACGCCCAATGCGCCGCCAACCGCGCGACACGCGGTGCAGCAGCTCTATTCCCTCAAAGGAAAGCGATAGCGCAAAATTGCTGATCATCCGCACGCTCTAGCATGTTGGTTCCACAGGCAAAACGCGTTTTGCCCCCACGCGCGAACCCTACAGCACAAAGCCGCCGACGCCAAGGGCGCCGGCGGCTTTGCAATGTCACGGGTTTGACATCAGGCCGTGGCTTTGGCCAAGGCTTGATCCAGATCGGCGATGATGTCGTCTGCATCCTCGGTTCCGATAGACAGGCGCACGATGCCGGGGCCCGCACCTGCGGCTTCTTGCTGTTCGGCTGTCAACTGGCGGTGCGTGGTCGACGCAGAGTGGATGATCAAGCTGCGCGTATCCCCAAGGTTAGCCACATGGCTAAATATCTCTAGGCTATCGACCAGCTTGACGCAGGCGTCATAGCCGCCCTTTACCGCCACCGTGAACAAAGCGCCCGCACCCTTGGGGCAGATCTTTGGCACAAGGTGAGAATAGGGCGAGCTTTCCAGGCCTGCATAAGTCACGTAGTCCGTGCGTGGATCATCTTCGAGCCATTTGGCAACTTTTACTGCGTTTTCCACATGGCGGTCCATGCGCAGTGACAGGGTTTCGATCCCCATCAACGTGTAATGCGCCGCTTGTGGGTTCATTGTCATGCCAAGATCACGCAGGCCGATGGCGATGCCGTGGAAGGTGAATGCCAACGGGCCGAAGGTCTCGGCGAACTTGAGGCCGTGATAGGCCTGCTCTGGCTCGCCCAGGGATGGGAACTTGTCGTTGGCCGTCCAGTCGAACTTGCCGCTGTCGACGACGCAACCGCCTGTCACCGTGCCATTGCCGGTCAGATATTTCGTTGTCGAATGCACCACCAAAGTTGCCCCATGCTCAATTGGGCGACACAGGTATGGGGTGGCAGATGTGTTGTCCACGATCAGTGGAATACCCGCCTTGTCCGAGATGGCAGAAATCGCATCAAGGTCGGTGATATGTCCGCCGGGGTTGGCGATGGCTTCGCAAAAGACGGCGCGGGTGTCGTCGTCAATGGCTGCCGCAACAGCAGCGTGGTCGTCAAAATCCACGAATTTTGCAGACCAGCCGAAGCGTTTGATCGTCTGGCTGAATTGCGTGACCGTACCACCATAAAGGCGGCTGGACGCGATGATATTGCGCCCCGGCTGCATCAACGGAAAGAGCGCCATAATCTGGGCCGCATGACCGGAAGAGCAGCAGACACCGCCAACACCGCCCTCAAGTGTCGCGATGCGTTCCTGCAAGGCGGCCACGGTGGGGTTGGTCAGACGCGAATAGATATAGCCCACTTCTTGCAGGTTGAACAAAGCGGCTGCATGTTCGGCGTCGCGGAACACATAGGCGGTAGTCTGATAGATCGGCACCTGTCGCGCGCCGGTTGCCGGATCGGGGCGGGCGCCTGCGTGGATCTGCAATGTATCAAAGCCGTAGGTTGGGCCATCAGTCATCTGTCGTCTCCCTTAAGAATGTTGCCGCATGGTGTAGGCGCAAACGGGCGGGCACTCAACGCCCCGCGTGATCTAAGGACGATTGCGTTGTTTGATGAAGGGATCGGGCGGTCCCTGTTTCGGATCGTGGCGCGGGGCAGCAAGCCCATTCGGACCCGATCCTAGCGCATCCAGAAACCAGCCGATTTGATCTTGTTGCGCAAGGCGCGTTCGTGCCGGGGCAGGTTGGCACGATCAAACATCGCCCGCACCTTGTGACCGCGCCCCTGATAGACCATCCGTTTGAATGGCTCGTGCTGCTTGAGCAGCTTTTTGATTTTGTTGGGTGCGGTGACATCCTCCAGAATCGCGATTTGATCGTCGGTCCCTTGTGCGTAGAGCAAGGGCAGGACACGCCAATGGCAGGTCACGTCGCCGTCCAGACCATCGAGGCCGGGATCAGGCCGTCCGCCGCCCAGCCCATGAATGACTAGCGGCAGTGCCACCTGATCCAACCAAGGGTCAAGTGGCTGGATCACCAGCTCTGGCGGGGGATCGTCGCGGATTGATACGGCGTAGTCTGCAAAGCGTTTGCCAAAAGCGGCAGAATCATTGCCAAAGAACCAGCCGGCGTTGAAATACAGATAACGCTCCCAGTATTCATCGGGTTGCGACAGGTCCAGCGAGCTTTCAAAATCCAGATCAAATCGGTCGTAAAGTGATTTCCAGATGGCGGTGTAGCCCGGCCAATACAGCTCTTCCACGGGCCACGTGGCCCCACGACGCATAGAGGCGGCAGGGCGATCAAAATCAAAGGGCAGGGCGGTGATGTCGCCCGTGATCAGCGTATCGGTGTCAAAGAAGATGAAAGGCGCGTCTGCGGGCAACACGGAAAGCCCCTCAATCTTATTGCCTTGCGGGTAGTCTTGGCCAAAATGCTGACTGTCAAAAGGGCGCACCTGCGCGCCGAGGTTGGCCAGTGCCTCTTTCATTGGCGCTGACATGCGCGGATCACCTTTCCACAGCGGACCGGGCTGTGGCTCTGCCACAAAAAGCGTGCCGTCGAAATCGGGGCTGTGTTTGCGCAGAGAGGCAGCAAACAGCAGCGCCTCATACTCCAGACGTCCGCCTTGCCCCACGATCATGATGTTAAAGGATGAAGCGGGTGTGGTCATAGCCAATTTGTGAGGCCTGCGCGTCGTCCTGTCCAGCGGCAATGCTATTCAGCAACGAGCGCCAGAATGGATCGTTTCAGGATGGCAAGGCGGGATTGTACGACGCTGCGGTCTGCTGCATCGAGCTTTGCATTGATGCCGCAGGAGTAAAGAAAATCAGCGGTCGCTGCGGCATCATCATAAGCGGCAGAGCCCGGCTTGGCATGCTCCTTGATCAGGTCTTCAAAGCGACCTTTCCAAAGCACTGCGAATTCTTCCATCTCATCTTTGGCGATGCAATGAATACCATCAATCAGGTCGCCCATCTCGGGCGAGGCGACCACCATATCGTACCAGCAAAGGGGGCCAAATTGAAAGAAAACCTCAATCTTTTCGGATAGTTCCGTCAGATCGCGCCATGCCGCATCGACATTGACATAGGTTTCTTCGGCAGACACACGCACAGCCGTACGCAGGATGGCTTCTTTGTTGGGATAGGCGTTGTATAGCGTCTGCCGCGCCACGCCCGCCTCACGGGCGATATCATTCATCGTCGTCTTGCTGATCCCGTAACGGGAAAAGACAGCATGGGCGGCAACAATCAACTTTTTATCGCGGTCATTCATTGCGTTCGTTTTGGTCCTATTGACTTTACATGTCAAATTGGACAAATGTATGAAAAATGTCCAACCGTCAATATTGATCAACAGGAGTCCCCCATGCAGATCACGGTGAACGGCCAAAGACGTGACGTCGATGTCGAAGATGACATGCCGCTTTTGTGGGTGTTGCGGGATGAGCTGGGGATTACTGGCGTCAAATATGGCTGCGGCATCGCGCAATGCGGGGCCTGCACGGTGCAGATGGACGGGCTGGCCGTGCGCAGCTGTCAGGTGACAGCGGCCTCTGCGGACGGTGCCGACATCACAACGATCGAAGGTCTAGGCACACCCGACGCCATGCATGTAATGCAAGAGGCTTGGGTGGAACATCAAGTGGCCCAATGCGGTTACTGCCAGTCCGGCCAGATCATGCAGGCGGTCACGCTGCTCGATACCAACCCGGACCCGACGGACGACGATATTGATGCTGTGATGAGCGGGAACCTATGCCGCTGCGGCACCTATCCCCGTATCCGCGCCGCGATCAAAACCGCCGCCGCCAAAATGCAGGAGGCGTGATCATGGGACGCGTTCGCACCATCGCCCGTCGCACATTTCTGTTTGGTTCCGTCGCTATCGCGGGCGGGGTCGCCTTTGGCACTTATCTGGTAAAGCGTGATATTCCCAACCCGCTCAAAGACGATTTGGCGGCGGGCGAGGCTACCTTTAACCCATGGGTCAAGATCGACAGCGAGACGATCACACTGATCACCCCGCATAGTGACAAAGGGCAGGGCGTTGTGTCCGCACAAGCGGCCCTCATCGCTGAGGAGCTGGATCTTGATTTCGGCCAGTTCGCGGTCAGCTTTGGCGCGCCAAGCCCGGCCTACTGGAACACCGCCATGGCAGCCGAAGGTGCCCCCTTCAAATCCACCGACCAGAGCTTTGTGGCCGAAACCACCCGCTCGATGATGGGCGGGTTGTTGAAAGTGATCGGTTTGCAAGGAACCGGCGGGTCAACCTCAATGGCCGACAGCTTTGACAAGCTGCGCTATGCCGGGGCCGTTGCGCGTGAGACGTTGAAACTGGCGGCATCGCAGCAATCTGGCGTGCCCGTGGCGGAGCTCAAGACCAAATCGGGGGCAGTAATCTTACCCGATGGCACCGAAATTCCCTATACGACCTTGGCCACCGCCGCAGCGGCCCTCGATCCGGTCGAAGATGTCACCCTGCGCGACCCAAGCGCATGGCGGCTCATTGGTAAACCAATGGCGCGGTTGGACATTGTCGGCAAATCAACCGGCACTTTGGATTATGGTATCGACTTGTCTGTTGATGGCATGGTTCACGCCGCTGTCCGCATGGACCCTTGCCGCAGCGGTGAGATTGTCAGCTACGATGACGCAGCCGCGCGCGAGATGCGCGGCGTCTCAGACGTGTTTGAGATCACCAGCGGTCTTGCGGTCATTGCCAACAACACTTGGCGGGCCATTCAGGCGGCTAACGCGATAGACGTGACATGGGGCACACCGCCTTATCCGCCCGGCATGGATGGGCACTGGGAGGCGCTTGCGGCATCCTTCAACTCTGATCAACTGGACCGACAATGGCGCGACGACGGTGATGTCGACAATGCCTTGGCAAGTGGCACAGTGGTCGAGGCCGAGTATCGCTCGCCTTACGTGGCCCACGCCCCGCTTGAGCCGCTGAACGCCATTGTGCTGGTTACGGATGATAGGGTTGAGATTTGGACCGGCCATCAGATGCCGCGCCAGCTTTTGACCGTCATTTCCGGTGTTACCGGCCATGATGAGGCGCAAATCACCTTTCATAACCAGTTTATCGGCGGCAGCTTTGGTCACCGGCTGGAGTTCGAATACGTCAAGCAGGCCGCTGAAATCGCGAACCAAATGCGCGCCACCCCGGTCAAGTTGACCTATTCACGCGAAGAGGATTTTGCGCAGGACTTCCCGCGACACATCGCGATGGGGCGGACCAAGGGCACAGTGTCAAACGGTCAGGTCGAAACGATTGATGTAGCCATCGCGGCACCGTCGGTGATTTCGTCACAGATGGGCCGCGCGGGCATCCCGGTGCCGGGGCCAGACACGCAAATCGCAGCGGGCGCGTGGAACAACCCCTATGCCATCCCCAACTACCGCATGACGGCCTATCGCGCACCGGAACTGGCCCCCACATCATCATGGCGCGCGGTTGGCGCGCCAGCCGCTGGTTTCATCTTTGACAGCTTTCTAGATGAATTGATCCACGCCGCAGGCGCCGATCCGATGGCAGAGCGCCTGCGCCTGATTGATCATGACGTATCACGCAAAGTGCTTGAGGCCGTGGCCGAAATGTCATCTTGGGGCGGCACGTTGGCCCCAAACCAGGGGCGCGGAGTGGCTTTCGTGGAAAGTTTCGGTGTGCCAACGGCAGAGGTCGTTCAGGTGACCGCAACCGATGCAGGCATCAAGCTTGATAAGGTTTGGGTGGCCTGCGATGTCGGCACGGTCATTGATCCTGTGAACTTTGAAAACCTCGTGCAAGGTGGCGTCATCTTTGGTCTTGGCCATGCGATCAACTCTGAGATCACCTATGCCGACGGCATGGCAGAGCAGACAGATTACCACGCCCACGAAGCCATGCGCATGTATCAATGCCCAGAGATCATCGTGAAAGGGTTGGAAAACAACAGCCATGTGCGCGGGATCGGTGAACCGCCAGTGCCACCGGCGGCTCCGGCCTTGGCCAATGCGATTTTTGCGGCAACAGGTCAGCGCCTGCGCGAGATGCCATTCAACAAGTTCATCGATTTTGTATGAGGCCAATGATGTTTATGCGCCAATTTGCAATCGGGCTGCTTGCGGCCTTCACAATCGCCTCTGCCGCTTCGGCTGCCGAAACTGAAGTGTCGATCATTCCACCTGCGGAAGGCTCGGTGTCCATCGAAGACGGGCTTGATGCGTTTTCGCGGGTCTATGAGGTCGCCTCGCATCCGCGGTGTTCGAACTGCCATGTCGGCGCGGACAACCGCCCGATGTGGTCAGGGCCATCCTACGGACGCACCCGCGCCCATGGGATGAACATCAACGCAGGTGATAGCCGGATCGGGGCCGAGACCATCCAATGCAGCACCTGCCACGCCTACCGTGAAGGGCTTAACGATATGCCACATGCCGCGCCGCAGGTGGCGATGAACTGGCAGTTGGCCCCGGTTGAAGCTGAATGGTTTGGCAAAACATCGGATGAGATTTGCAATCAATTGCGTGATCCTGACCGCAACGGCGGACGCACGATGCTAGAATTGGCAGAGCACCTCAACCACGACCTGATCTTGCATTGGGCCTGGAACCCCGGTGGCGGGCGCGAGGCTGCGCCTTATAGCTTGCAAGAACACATCGATGACCTGCTCATTTGGGGCGTTTCCGGATTTCCCTGCGCCAGCGATTAAAGATCGCGGCGGCGTGGCCTTTATTGCGCGGCTCCGTCCCGTTTCATCGCCGCGATGTCGTCAGGTCCGTATCCCAATTCAGACAGCACGGCGTCCGTTGCAGCCCCAAGAGGCGGGGGCGGGGCGTCAACCTGCGGCCGCGTCCCATCAACCATAAAACCAGTGCGCAGCACGTCGATGGCCCTGTCGACACCCGGCACGTCGTCATAACGGGCAAGCAGATCACGGCCCGCGACTTGCGGATGGGCAAGGATCTCTGACACCTGCATCACGGCACCTGATGGCACCCCAACCGCGTTCAACGCCTGCGCCCAGTCTCGCGCGTTACCGGTTGTTAGCACCGTCTCTAGTTCGGCCTTGAGCCTTAGACGGTTGCGCTTGCGGTCCTCTCGCGTGGTATAGGCGGGATCATTCAGCAGATCGGCCCGACCCAGATGCTTGGCCAGCACGATCCACTGTTCGTCCTTGTTTGCGGCAATGTTCAGCAATCCATCGGCACATTGAAACGCGCCCGACGGCGCAGAGGTCGGATTTTCATTGCCGTGCGCGGCAGGTGCGGCCCCTGCAATCAGATGATTGGACACAACCCAACCCATCGTGGCCAATACTGATTCCAGCATCGAAACATCAATGAATTGCCCCCGCTTAGGTGCATTGAGCGCTGCACAAATGGCCATTGCTGCCGTCAGCCCACCGACCGTGTCCGCCAGTGGATAGCCGGCGCGCAGCGGCCCGCTATCGTCATTGCCTGTGATGGACATGACACCTGACGCACCTTGGATGATCTGATCATAGGCCGGGCGGTCCACCCATGGTCCGGTCTGACCGTAGCCGGAAATCGCGCAGTAGATCAGCTGTGGGCGGATTTTGCGCAGGATCTCATAATCCAGGCCCAGACGGGCCATCACACCGGGGCGGAAGTTCTCAACCAGTACATCAGCCGTGGCCACCAGCTTGAGGAAAGCAGCCACCCCGTCTGGGTGTTTGAGGTTCAATGCGATAGAGCGTTTACCAGCATTTTGTGCCAGAAAACTCACGCCCATGCCTTGTGCTGAAAGGGCCGGGTCTGCACCAAGATTGCGTGCCAGATCACCCCGGCCCACGGCCTCGATCTTGATCACCTCTGCCCCAAGATGGACCAATTGGTGACAGGCAAAGGGCCCCGCCAGTACATTGGTCAGATCAAGGACGCGGACACCGGCGAGGGGCATGATCAGTCCCCGTCAGCCACACCTTCAGCGCGTTTGCGGGCGCGTCGTGCGCGGTAGCTGGGCAACAGCACCAGCAACGCCGCCAGCACAAGCAAGCCCAGCGTCATCGGACGTTCGAGGATAAAGTCAAGCCCACGATAAAGCTGCATCGAACGGGCAAAGTTATCTTCCAGCATGGTGCCAAGAATGAACCCAATCAGCAGTGGCGCAAGCGGGTAATCGGCAAAGCGGAAAATCGTCGCCATCACGCCCAAGCCAACCAGCAACAACAGCTCGGTCGCGTTGTTTTGCCCGATGTAAGCCCCCATCAGCGTGAAAAACAGGATGAAGGGGATCAGATAGTTGCGCGGAATCGACAGAATTTTTGCGATGTAAGGGATCAGCGGCAGGTTCAGGACCAAAAGCACCAGATTGCCGATGAACATCGAGATGATGACGGCCCAGAAAATCTCTGGCGTGTCGATCATCAGGCGCGGACCGGGGGTGACGTTAAGCGCGATCAGCGCGCCCAATAGAATGGCCGTTGTGCCGGAACCGGGAATACCCAGCGTTAGCAACGGCACAAATGATCCGGTACAGGCGGCGTTATTGGCTGTCTCTGGTGCGGCCAGACCTTTGACAGAGCCTTTGCCGAACTCTTCTTGTTCTTCACCCTTGGCGATGTTGCGTTCCACAGCATAGCCAAGGAATGACGCAATCGTCGCCCCCGCACCGGGAAGCACTCCGATAAAAAAGCCCTGCACGGATTGACGCCCGATTACCGGGATCATCGCTTTGCCCTCTTCGCGCGAGAACCGCAGGTTCGTGATCTTGCCGCTACCTTCACCGCTGGCACCGCGTGCTGGGTTCAGCACAAGAAACATCGCCTCGGGCAAGGCGAACATCGCCATAGCCAGCGTGATAAAGCTGATACCTGATTGCAGGTCCAGCATGCCCATCGTGAAACGGGGCATGTTGAACAAAGCCCCTTCGCCCACGGTGGCAAGGATCAGACCAAGGATTGTCATCATCAGCGCTTTGGCGACCTGACCCGTACCCGCAAATGCGGCAATGGCCGACAGGCCGACGACCATCAGGGCAAAGTATTCAGCCGAATGGAACAGAAGGGCGACAGAGGACAGGGCAGGGGCAAAGATCATCAACAGGATCGCACCAATTGTGCCGCCCGCGAAACTGGCGACGGCAGCGATGGTCAGCGCCTTGCCTGCTTGGCCCTTGCGCGCCATCGGATAGCCGTCAAAGCTGGTTGCAACGGTCCCGGCGACGCCGGGCGCGTTCAGCAGGATCGACGAGGTCGAGCCGCCGAAGATCGCACCGTAATAGACACCAGCCAGCAGGATCAGCGCCGCGGCTGGATCACCAAGTGTGATCGCCACAGGGATCATGATGGCGATGATCGACATTGGCCCTAAACCGGGCAGCATGCCGATAAACGTGCCGATCAGGCACCCGGCCACAACCATCAGGATGTTCTGAACAGAGAATGCGGCCTCTAGACCGATAAAAATACCTTCAAGCATGGCCTACATCCCCATGAAAAACGGAAAAGGACGCAGAAAGATGCCAAGCACCTCTTGCACCAGATACCACACGAAACCGGTGGCGACAGCAGCAACAGGGATCATGACGTGGAACTTGCGTTCGCCCAAGATCGCGCTGCCTGCGACCAGAAACGTCGTGGTCGAGATCAGAAACCCCGCCGGACGCAGCATCAGCGCATAAAGCACCATCAGGCCCAGCAGCATCAGCGCTTGGCCGATCTTATAGTCACCCAAACGGCGGTAATTGATTTCGGTCGCACTTGGCGCGTCGTCTTGGTCTTCGGCCTTCTCGACGCCAAGCAAGACGATCATACCCACGATAACACCCAGAACAGCCAGCACCTTGGGAAAGGTCGACGGCCACACCGGGTTGCGTTGCATGAAGGGGGGCAGAAGCTGATCCATCGTAAAGAATGCGGCATAGCCATAGATGCAGCAAAATGTGACAAAGATCAGCGCGATCCAGCGATCCAGCGCCATGAACTTCCCTCCCCGAAAATTCTTGTATGTTTGACCGCCCCGCGATGCTGCGGGGCGGTCGGTGGGCACCTCTTAGAGGAAGCCCAGCGTTTTCATCAGATCACCGATCACCTGTTCCTGCTCTTCCAGGAAGCTGCGGAAATCATCGCCATTGTTGTAGATGTTGACCCAACCGTTGCGGGCACGGACTTCTTCCCACTCTGGCGTGTCGTACATCTTGGCAACGGCATCCTGCATCATGGCCAGCTTGTCATCAGACAGACCGGGAGCTGCAAAGAAACCACGCCAGTTGACGAATGTCGTATCAAGGCCCTGTTCTTTCATGGTGGGCGCATCCTCGAACGCGGGCACGCGCGCGTCAGATGTCACACCCAGAATGCGGACTTCGCCCTGCTGGGCCAATGTGACCGCTTCAGAGAAACCTGTGGAAAGCGCCTGAATCTCACCGGACAAGAGCCCCGCCATCGCCGCACCACCTGCATCATAGGGGATGTAGTTGAAGGCCGTTGGGTCTTCGCCCGCTGCCTGCATCACGGATGCTGCAACAAGGTGATCAAGGCCACCGGGAACAGAACCACCGCCAACGGCAAAGCTCATCCCGTCTGCGCGGTAGGCGGCCAGCAGGTCATTCATGGACTGGATGTCGCTGTCAGTATTCACCACGATGGCGGCATAATCACCGATGGTGCCTGCAACCAGTGTCAGGTCACGGAAGCTCTGCGGGAACACGCCCGTCAGTGAACGGATCACAATAGGAGTGGAGTTCACCATCATGGTGTTTTGCAGCGAATCCGCGTTTTCGATCAGGTGGGCGATGGCCACACCGCCGCCGCCGCCGGACATGTTCTCGTAGGATGCTGTGCCAACAAGGCCCGCACCTGTCAGGGCTTCGCCTGTGCCACGTGCTGTGCCGTCCCAACCACCACCGGCGCCGCCGGGGATCAGAAAGTTGATTTCGTCCATCACCTGATGGCCATCGGCCGCAACAGGGTTTGCGAATGCAAGTGTGACGGCAGCAGCCGCCATCACGACCCGGCGGGTCATGGTATGTGTCATTAGATTTCCTCCCATTTGACAGGCGGTGTTTCGCCGCCCATGCTGCACTACCGCATGCCAAGCTGACACAAGCCTGACACGCCAATTGATTTTTGCTTAGGCCCTGACCAAGGGTCTTCGCAGGTGGGAATGAAAGACCAATGCGATTTTTGCTGGTTGAGGATAACGTCGATCTGGGCGAGGCCATCGTCGGGCGGCTGTCATTGGATGGGCATGCCGTCGATCACGCTAAAACACTGGCCGAGGCTGAAGAATGGCTGGCCGTCGCCGACTATGACCTGATGCTTTTGGATGTGATGTTGCCTGATGGGGACGGGCGCGAATTCCTGCGCAAAACCCGCACCGCAGAGCGTTTGCCGGTGATCGTGCTGACTGCACGCAGTCAGGTTTCTGATCGGGTGGATACGCTTGATCTTGGGGCAGATGACTATCTGACAAAGCCCTTTGATTTTGGTGAGTTGGAGGCGCGTTGCCGTGCCGTCCTGCGCCGTCGCGGGACGCCAATGCCAGCGGTCATTCCGCTGGGTGCTGCATTTTTCGATCCATCGTCAGGCATCCTGACCCAAGACGGCGCCAGTCACAGCCTGCGTAACCGCGAGTTGCGCCTGCTTGAGGTATTTGCGCGCAATCAGGGTCAGATCCTGTCCAAGTCGCAGCTGCTTGACCGGCTCTTCCCCCAAGACGCCGAAGTAAGCGAGAACGCCATTGAGGTTTATGTCGGCCGCCTGCGCCGCCGTCTGGCTGACGCCGGTGTGCAGATCGAAACGGTGCGCGGGATGGGCTACCGGATGAGCGCACCATGAGCGACGCAGCACGAGGTCCGTTCTGGTGGCGCTCAATCGGGCAACGGCTGACGGTTTTGTTGGCTGTTATTGCTGCGGTTCTGGCGATCCTGTCGTGGTGGATGGTCACCAGTTTTGCCCGCGAAGCGGCGGAACGGACGCAAGACAACGTGCTTGTCGCCTCTGCCACAACCATCGCAGAGGCGCTGCGCAGCGAGCAGGGCACAATCCTGCTGGAACTGCCGTATTCTGCCTTTGCCATGCTCAATGCCATTGGCGAGGATCGCGTGTTTTACCGGGTAGCAGCAGGGGGCGAGACGATTACCGGCTATGATGATCTGATCCCGCCAACTTTACCTGAACGCCCCGGCGATGTGGCCGTCAGAACGATCAGCTATCGTGGTGATCAGGTGCGTGTTGTGTCGGTGCAAAGGACGGTGCTGGCAGGCCAACAACCCGTGCCTGTGCTGGTCAGCGTGGGGCAAACCCGCACCGGGGTTGAAGCGATTGGCACCGGATTGTCGCGCACGGCGGCGGTCCTTTCAGTGGCGTTCTTCTTGCTTGCTGTGGGGTTGGGTGCCTTTGCGGCGATCAGCTCTTTACGGCCCCTGAATGCCTTTGCCCAAGCGGTCACCCGGCGCGGGCCGTCCGATCTGCGCCCCTTGCGACGCAAGGTGCCTGATGAGTTGTCGCCTTTGTTGATTGCGCTCAACCGATTGATGGAGCGTTTGGGCCAGTCGATCCGCCGATCCGAAGAATTCATCGCCGAAGCCGCCCACCGGGTGCGCACGCCTTTGGCAACCGTGCGCGCGCAGGCGGAACTTGCCTTACATACCGTCGAAAAAGAAAACGAAAAGAAGATGTTGCGGCGCGTTATTCGTGCCGTTGATGAAAGCTCGCGTTCTGCCAGCCAATTACTTGATCACGCCACCGTCAGCTTCCGCGCCGAGGCATTGGCCCGTGATGACGTCGATTTGGCAGAACTGGTCGTCAAGGTCGCAGAAGGGCTGTCACCAACGGCGGATATGAAAGATATCAACTTTCGACTGGATGCCAAATCGCCCGCCCCGGTGCGCGGTGATTTGATCCTGCTGGAAAGCGCGCTGCGCAATGTGCTGGACAATTCGATCAAATATTCGCCCGGCGAAACCGAAGTAAGCATCACGCTGGCGCAAGATGACCCTTCGCAATGGCGGCTTACCGTGCGGGATCATGGGCGCGGGTTCTCTGCAGTCTCACTGCCCGCCCTGACGGGCCGTTTCACGCGGGGGGCTAATGTGGAAAAAATCGTGGGCTCCGGTCTTGGGCTAACCATCGCCGAGGATGTGTTGATTGCCCATGGCGGCAGCTTGGAACTGACAACCCCAGAAGATGGAGTAGGGGCATGTGTGTCACTCATTTTACCCGCAGCCTAGCGGCTGTGATCTGCCTTGCGACCACCGGTGCGCAGGCGTTGGAGATCGAAGATCAGAAACTTTATCCGGGTACCGGGACGACAACCATCAAAGTTGCCTCCACCGCGGACCTTGACGTGTTCGAGCCGTTCATTTTGCAGTTCCAGCGGGAACAACCTGCCGTCGGGATCGACTACTACGTGGCCTCCAGTACTGATCTGCACGCCGCTATCCAAGGCGGCGAAGTGTTTGATGTGGCGATTTCCTCGGCCATGGATTTGCAGTTCCAACTGGCCAATGACGGGGCCGCACAACCCTATGCTTCGCCGGTGACGGATGCGTTGCCGGCTTGGGCGCGCTGGCGCGATCAGGTCTTTGCCTTCACAGCCGAACCGGCGGTCGCCGTGATTTCGCGCGAGCGCTTTGCAGGGTTGCCGCGCCCCAAAACGCGGCAAGAGCTTATCGCGTTGCTGCGCCAGAACCCGGATGTGTTTGAGGCCTCAATTGGCACTTATGATGTTCGCCAAAGCGGGCTGGGTTATCTTTTTGCCACGCAAGAGGCGCGAAATTCCGACACCTTCTGGCGCTTGTCGGAACTGATGGGCCGGCAGAGGGCGGCGCTTTATTGTTGCTCGGCGCAGATGATTGATGATGTGGGGTCAGGCAGGCTGGCGCTGGCCTACAACGTGCTGGGGTCGTATGCCGCCGAACGGATCGCCCGTGATGATCGGCTTGAGGTGCTTGAGCTTGAGGACTACGCCACCGTCATGCTGCGCACCGCCTTGATCCCTGCAACAGCCACGGAAATCGAAGGGGCGGCCCTGTTCCTTGATCGGCTGCTGGAGGAAGGAATGCGGGACACCCCCGAAACTTGGGTCTTGCCGCCCTTGGGTGCCGCTGATGAACCCGAGGCGCGGGCCTACGGGCCAATTCGTCTTGGCCCGGCGCTTTTGGTCTATCTGGACCGATTGAACCGAGAAGCGTTCCTGCGTGCATGGAGCGACGCGCTGGTGCAGTGACCACGCACCCCGCGGGGGCGAAAGTATTCTATTCGGCTTTTGTCAGAAAGAATGGTGGGCGACCCTGGAATCGAACCAGGCGTGAGTCGCCTCGAGGGAGTTACAGTCCCCTGCCACACCTTGCGGCCTGTCGCCCACTGACGGGGTGACTACCTGCGGCCCAAGGGTGCGTCAACTGCAAAAATGGGGAATATTGTGCTGCACTTCACAGCCCATGATTTGTCGGGTATCGCCTGCGAGGAACCAAGGATCGGAAACACCATGAAAAAGCCCAAGTGGGTTATCGCCAAGGAACAGGCCAAGCGGCAGGCCGCACAGGAAACTGTCTGGCTTTTTGGTCTGCATGCGGTGCGCGATGCGCTGGAAAACCCTGCGCGCGAAAAGCTGCGTCTGGTAGTGACGCGCAATGCGCTGGATCGGCTGGGCGAGGCGGTGCCGCAAAGCGGGATGGAACCTGAGATTTCGGACCCGCGCAAATTTGCAGCCCCTCTTGATCCGCAATCGGTGCATCAAGGCGCGGCGCTGGAGGTCAAGGCACTTGATTGGGGCAGTTTAGAGGACGTGGCCTTAAGCGAAGGGCCGATGCCACAGCGCATCGTGCTACTGGACCGTGTGACTGACCCGCACAATGTGGGTGCGATCCTGCGCTCGGCTGAGGTGTTCGGCGCGCGCGCCGTTATTGCCATGAATCGCCATGCCGCCCCTGAAACCGGAGCGCTGGCCAAAACCGCCAGCGGGGCCTTGGAGCGGCAACCATATCTGCGGGTACGCAATCTGGCTGACGCCATAGTCGCATTGCAGGATATGGGCTATCTGGTGCTGGGTTTGGATGGCGAGGCAGAGCAGACCATCGAACAGGCCGTTGACGGCAAGCGTGATCGACCTATCGCATTGGTAATGGGCGCTGAGGGGCCCGGTCTACGCGAAAAGACCCGCGAAACCTGTGATCATTTGGTGCGCATTGACGCAGCAGCAGGATTTGGGTCGCTCAATGTCTCCAATGCGGCCGCCGTTGCCCTTTATGCTGTGAAGGCCTGAACGAAAGAAACGCGCAACGGGCGTCACGGACATTGCAACCTGCTGGAAGATATGGCGGACGAGGTCGTTGACTGATTCCACACGCACGACCCATCACGATTGCCTGATCACCGCTTCTTAACCTCTGCAACCTACCTAAATTAAGTAGTGGGAGCGCGTTTTGGAACCAACGCGTTCCAACTCACTGTCCCTCGTTCCATAACTTGCGCCCGGAGTTTCTCCGGGCGCTTTTTTGTTGTTCCAAAAGGGGATAGGACTTGGGTATGGACTATTCTGACGACCATCTGCGCATGATCCTTGACCGTACCAAGGCGGTGGCGGTTGTTGGCGTGTCCGCCAATCAGGTGCGCCCTAGTTTCTATGTGGCCCGCTATCTAGGGCTCAAGGGGTATCGGGTGATCCCGGTGAACCCCGGATTGGCTGGGCAAACCCTTTTGGGCGAAACGGTCTATGGTGATGTCACCGATATTCCTGATGATGTTGATATGGTTGATATTTTTCGGCGCTCCGATGCCGTTCCGCCAATCGTTGACGCGGCTTTGGCGCGCTGGCCCGCGCTGCAAACCGTTTGGATGCAGATTGGCGTAATGCATGCCGGGGCGGCTGCAGTGGCGCAGGCGCGTGGTGTCGATGTGATACAGAATCGATGCCCCAAGATTGAGTATCAGCGCCTGTTCGGAGAATTGCGGATGGGTGGATTCGCCACCGGGATCATCTCTTCCAAATTGCCGCGCTGACGATACTTGCCGGATGTCTGGTCGCCTTGCACAGCAAAGCGGCATGTCGCGAATGCTTTGCCAGTTAAATGGCTTTCGCTATCAATTGAAAACTCTTCTTCATTGACAAAACCCTATGCACTCTACCTATAATGGCGTGTTCCATGATGAGTGAATGGTTTCCAGTCGACACCCAAGACAACGGATGACCCATGGAAGAAACCAGGATAATCGATTTTGCCGAGGCCTATGAAGTTCAGGTCGAAGCGCTGCCTATGGGCGCGGATTTGCTGGGAGGCAAATTCAAGGTCGAACGTCAGATCGGCAGTGGTGGTTTTGGAATCACCTACCTTGCCCAGGATATTTATCTAGAGCGCAACGTCGTCATCAAAGAGTGTTTTCCCGAGGCGTTCAGCTTTCGCTTTGGCAACATGGTCAAGGTGAACTCGCCCCGACATGAGGCGCAGTACCGCAAGACTGTTGAAATGTTCATGCGCGAAGCGCGCAGCATCGCCAAGATGCGTCACCCCAATATCGTCAGCGTGCATCAGGTTTTTGAAGAGAACGAGACCGCCTATATGGTGCTTGACCTAATCGAAGGCCGCGACCTTTTGGACATCATTAGCGATGACAACGATCTGCTTAAGCCCGATCAGATTAGTGCGATGCTTGTCAAACTGCTGGATGCAGTGGAACTGGTGCATCGCCACGATCTGCTGCACCGCGATATTTCGCCGGACAATATCCTGCTCGACAAATGGGGCAGCCCGTCACTGATCGATTTTGGGGCCGCTCGCGAGGAAGCCAGCACCAAAACCAATGAGGCATCCACCATGCTGGTCGTCAAAGACGGCTACTCTCCGCATGAATTCTACGTCTCCGGCGGCAAGCAGGGGCCATGCAGCGATCTTTATGCGCTGGGTGCGACCATGTATCACCTGATTTCGGGCGAGGCCCCGCCCAATAGCCAGACCCGCGTATCGGAACTCACCGGCACCGGCACCGATCCGTATGAACCGCTGACAGGCCGTTTTCCACAATATGAAAAGGCGTTTCTGGAAGCTATCGACACCGCGATGAGCGTGCCACCAAAGGACCGCCATCAATCCGCCAAAGACTGGCTGAGCCTGATCGAGCAGGAAGGCAAACAGGTCAAAGTTGTGGACATCCCCGAATCCAAGGTCCTTAGCAAAACGCTGAGCGAGCTGGTCTCGGAGACAAATAAACACGTCATGACCGCGCCACGCGAACCCGTCGAAGAACTGGCACCAAAGCCGGCGGCGGCGACCAAAACCAGCACATTCAGTCCCGAATGGGTGGAAGAGTTCAATCGCGAAACCTCTGAAGTGGCCCATCGCCAGCGCGAGCAAGAACGCGCGGAGGCTGCGGCCGCAAGCATGGCGGAAGCCGCACGGATTGCCAGAGAATCACGGGTTGCCGAAGAGGCACGTCTCGCTCAAGAGGCAAAGCTGGGGTCGCGGCGCAAGCTGGAGGCTGAAAACGCCATTCTGCCGCGCAATCTGTTGGATTGGGTTTCGCGCAGTAAGCCGGGCTAGGATTTGTCGCCGCGCGCGGCCTTTTCTGCAATGCCCGAGGTGCCGTGACGTTTGGCCAGTTCCGCAACCACATCACCCAGCGTGACATCCCGTGCCGTGAGCATCACCAAGAGATGATAAAGCACATCTGCCGCCTCTGAGGTCAGCCGCGCTTTGTCGCCTTTCACTGCCTCAATGATGGCCTCAATCGCTTCCTCGCCAAATTTCTCGGCGCATTTCTCTGGCCCTTGGGACAAGAGTTTGGCCGTCCAGCTGCTGTCGGGGTCGCCGTCTTTGCGTGACGCAATCAGAGTGGCAAGATCATCAAGTGTCATGTCAGCCTCACAGGGATGCCATTGGCAGCCATATGGGCTTTGGCTTCGCCAATGGTGTAGGTGCCAAAGTGAAAGATGGAGGCGGCCAATACGGCAGACGCACCGCCTTGGGTCACACCTTCCACAAGATGGTCCAGCGTGCCCACGCCGCCAGAGGCGATTACCGGCACGTCAACCGCGTCAGAGATGGCGCGCGTTAACGGCAGGTTGAACCCGGATTTCGTGCCATCCCGGTCCATCGAGGTTAGCAATATCTCCCCGGCACCTTTTTCGACGACCGTTTTGGCGAATGCCACGGCATCAATGCCCGTCGCCCGTCTGCCGCCGTGGGTGAAAATTTCCCACCTTCCGGGGCTGACCGTTTTGGCGTCAATGGCCACAACAATACACTGCGAACCAAAGCGCATCGCGGCCTCGGCCACCACATCGGGGTTGGCCACAGCTGCCGAATTGAAACTGACCTTGTCGGCACCAGCCAAAAGCAGGTTGCGCACATCGTGGTGAGTGCGCACACCGCCGCCGATGGTCAACGGCATAAAGCATTGTTCGGCTGTGCGAGTGGCCAGATCAAACATCGTGCCCCGGTTTTCTTCGGTGGCCATGATGTCGAGAAAACACAGCTCATCCGCACCAGCGGCGTTATAGGCGATGGCCGCATCGACGGGGTCGCCAGCGTCGATCAGATCGACAAAGTTCACGCCTTTGACAACGCGCCCGTCGGCGACATCAAGGCAGGGAATGATCCGGGTCTTCAACATGGCGTGATCTCTAGGCGGAATAGCGCGAAATGGGAAGGGGCAGGGTGGTCTGTTGGTGTGAAATGCGGCCTAATCAAAGGCGCTGGAAATGGGAGCTATGCAATGAAAACCACAATCGCCGCTGCCCTGATTGGGCTTTGCGCCGCACCACTATGGGCTGAAAATATGATGAAACCCTCACCACTCTCTGTCGCTGAAACCATCGACGGGCTAGAGGCCGCTGTCACCGGGGCAGGGGCCACGGTCTTTGCCCGCGTCGATCATGCCGCAGGCGCTGAAAGCGTCGGCAAATCTATCCCCGATGCAACGCTGTTGATCTTCGGCAACCCCGCGCTGGGCACATTGGCAATGGAGCAGGACATACGCGCCGGTCTGATGCTGCCTTTGCGTGTGTTGGCTTACACTGATGCCGACGGGAACACGCAAGTGACGTGGACACCGGCAGAAGAATTGCTTGAAGGTTTGGATATCGCGCCCGATGCCGAGGTCGTCGGCAAGATCAACGGCGCGCTTAACATGCTGACCGATAAGGCGATTTCGGCAAGCTAAGCCCGCGCCACGCGGGCCAAGGCATTGCGCGCAATTGCGATATGAAACGGCATGATCGCTGCGAGGTAGATCCTGCCGCCGATATTGTGCGGTGCCACCCAAGTGGCCAAGCTGACATGCCCCTCATGTGACAGGACCGACACCAGAAAATTCAGGTGTTTGTCATCGAACCCGGCAATGACTTCGGTGTCGGTTTCACTTTGCAGCGGAAAGGGGCCCAGCTTGTCTGCGGCCTCTGGTCCGTCAGCGCTCAGACCGAATGGAGCGGTCAGAGCGCCGCGTAGGATCAACAGACCTTTCGCCCAGCCCGGGAAATCGGTGATGATTTCGGCGGCGTCCCTTGGGGGCAAGTTGGAGGCAACGCTGTAACAATCCAGAAAATCGCCTGTGACCCTGTGCTGATGCAATGCACTGGGTGCTGGCAGATCAATCTTTCGTAACGTTGCGGACATGGGTCACGCCTTCAGATGGGTCAGTGCACCTTCAAGATCAATCGCCCCGTCATAAAGCGCACGCCCCGAAATTGCGCCCGAGATCACCCCGGTGGCTTTCAGTGCTGTCAGATCATCCATTGACGACACTCCGCCAGAGGCAATTACAGGGATATCCACGGCCCGCGCCAGATCGGCAGTTGCATCGATATTCGGACCCTTCATCGCACCGTCGCGCAGAATGTCGGTATAGATGATCGCCGCGATACCTGCGTCTTCGAACGATTTCGCCAGATCAGTGACCATCACATCAGTCTCTTCGGCCCAGCCACGTGTTGCCACACGGCCATTGCGCGCATCAAGCCCAACAGCAACCTTACCGGGGAACGCTTTTGCGGCCTCGCGCACCAGATCGGGGTTTTCCACAGCGACGGTGCCAAGGATGACCCGTGCCAGCCCTTTGTCCAGCCAACGCTCAATCGTGGCCATGTCGCGGATGCCGCCACCCAGTTGGGCGGGCACTGGGCAGGCCTTCAGGATCGCCTCAACCGGGGCAGCATTCACAGGTTCACCTGCAAAAGCTCCGTTGAGGTCCACCAGATGCAGCCACTCACAGCCAGCGACGACAAATGCCTTGGCCTGCGCCGCCGGATCATCGTTGAAAACAGTCGTCTGATCCATATCGCCATGCACCAGCCGCACAGCGTTTCCGTCTTTGAGATCAATGGCAGGATAGAGGATCATTGTGGGCACCTTTTGTTGTTGCGGTCTTTATGCATGGGCGGTGTTGGAATGCAATCAGGCGCAATGGACCCAACGTCAGACTTGATTAGCAGTGCTGCACGACCCCATGCTGCGCACATATTCGGGAGGAATGACCTATGAAACGACTTATGATACTTGCAGCAGCCCTGATTGCCTTTGCAACGGGTGCGGCAGCACAGGACGCTGTTGGCGTTTGGCAGACAGAAGTTGACGACGGCGCTTATGCGCATATCACCATCGCACCTTGCGGCAATGCCGTCTGCGGTGTGATCAGCCGGACGTTTAACGCCGATGGCGAATACCAGTCCGAAAACATCGGCAAAACGCTGGTCATCGACATGGTATCACAGGGCGGCGGCGCCTACGAAGGCTCTGTCTGGCGTCCGTCTAACAACAAGATTTACATCGGCAAGATGGATGTGGACGGCAATGCACTGCGCCTGCGCGGCTGTGTGGCTGGCGGACTGATCTGTTCCAGCCAGAACTGGGTTCGTGTAGGGTAAACCCGACACCAGCATGACTTAGAAAAGACCCTCGCTGCGCGAGGGTCTTTTTTTTGCCTGCCTTTGCACTGCCTTGCCTTTCGCATCTATTGAGCTTGACGTCATGTAACACATAGGGTTACTTAATGAAATGTTATAACATTACACCTTGAGGCCACGGGTATATGAGTGACGAACGCGCAGTTTTGTCGATCTGCATTACATGTCGGGACGGTCGTGAGACTGAAACTGGTACCCGTGGCGGGTCGCGCCTTGCAGAAGTAATCCACGCAGAAATTGGCGGGCTGGCAGCCGCTGGCGTGGCGTGTCGCGGCGTCAAATGTATGAGCCATTGCAAACGACCTTGCATTGTATCAGTAAGCCAAAACGACAAGTTCACCTATGTCTTTGGCGATCTTGATCCCCACAAACCCGCGCACGCACAAGCGCTGATTGAACTTGTGGAACGGTACAACAAGGCTCCTGAAGGCTTTCTCCAGCGGATGGATCGGCCTGAGTTTCTGAGGGCCAATATTCTTGGACGATTCCCGCCTATCCGCAGCGTGTCGCCATTGGTGTTGCGACTCGATCCGATCGTTGCAGAATGACCTGCGTTCGGGCAACCTGCCATCTGCTGGGGCAGCACACGAGGATTGAGACATGAAAGACCTGCCGACTTACCACGCCCTTCATGATGGCACTCAACCGTGTCAGTCACCTACGGGTCCGGTTGCTGCTGCTCATCTAAAGGTCGAGAACGCTTGCTGGTCTGTGCCAAAGAGCAAACAGCGTGTATTGCATCCGGTTAGTTTTGAACTGACGCCGGGTCGAGTTCTTGGTGTTGTTGGACCAAATGGGGCCGGAAAGTCGACGCTCCTGCGGTTGCTATACCGTTTTCACGCCCCATCCGAAGGAACTGTTGAAATCGACGGAACCGACATCTGGACCTTGTCGGCCCGTGAAGCTGCGCAATCCGTCGCCGCAGTCTTGCAAGAGCAACCAACTGACTTTGCCCTGAATGTGCGGGAGATCGTCGCACTCGGGCGCACGCCGCATCGAAAAGGCTTTGGCGGCATGTCGGGGGCAAAAGACGCCGCCACTGTGCAGGATGCGTTGGATCGTCTTGATTTGGGCCGTTTTGCACACCGCCGACTTGGCACTCTATCGGGCGGCGAACGACAGCGCGTGATGGTTGCCCGCGCCTTGGCGCAAGAGCCTCGTCTTCTCATCTTGGATGAACCGACAAATCACCTTGATATTCGACATCAACTCGAAGTTCTGGCCCTGATCCGCGACCTGCCGCTTACGATTGTCACAACATTGCATGATCTGAACATGGCGGCAGCGGCCTGTGACGACGTGTTGATGCTTCAAGATGGGCATCCACTCGGATTTGGCCCCCCCGACATCGTTCTCACCGAAGGAACCGTCTCAAAGGCATTCTTTGTGACAGCAAAGCAAGAACGTCTTGCACCTAGCGACACTAATCACCTGACATACCAACTTTAGATCTAAGGAAACCACCATGAGACTTATCGTTCTCAGCGCCCTTTCGCTCGGCCTGAGCGCAGGGCTGGCCTCTGCCGAAACCAGTGTTCAAAGCTGTAACCGTACAGTGGTTTTCGACGCGCCGCCTGAGCGCGCAATCTCTAATGATGTAAACCTGACCGAGATGATGTTGGTGCTTGGTTTGACCGACCACATGGTCGGCTACACTGGCATCAATGGCTGGAACAAGCTCGACGCGGAAATGCGCGAGGGTGTCGCGGCATTGCCCGAGTTATCCGAACGCTACCCGTCGAAAGAGGTCCTCGTTGGCGCAGATGCTGACTTTTTCTTTGCAGGCTGGAACTACGGAATGAAAGTTGGGGGCGAGGTCACACCCGACACCTTGGAGCCCTTCGGCATTCAGGTCTATGAGCTGACGGAAAGCTGCATCCATATCATGGACAAAGACCGGGCCAGTATCGAGGACATGTATGCAGACCTTATGAACCTCGGTCTTATTTTTGATGTCGAAGACAGGGCCACCGCTCTTGTGGATAGCTACAGGGCAGACCTCGCGACGTTTACTGATGATCTCGAAACCGGTGAACCGCTGCGGGTTTTTGTTTACGATAGTGGTGAAGATGCGCCGTTTACCGCAGGGCTTTTTGCCATGCCCACCGCGTTGATTGAGTCTGCGGGTGGCACGAATGTCATGGAGGGCTTTGAGAAAAGCTGGGGCACAGTGACCTGGGAAGAGGTTGTCGAACAGAACCCCGAAGTGATTGTGATCGTCAACTACGGTGAAGTAACCGCAGAGCAAAAACGTGATTTCATGATGTCGAACCCTGCTTTCGCAGAGATCGACGCCGTACGGAATGACCGTTTCGTGACCCTCGAATATGTTGAGGCCACGCCGGGTCCGCGCAACATTCAAGCGATCAAAACCCTTGCCGAAGCGTTCTGGAAAAATTGATCGATGAGTGACCCCATAGCACGATCAACCCCAGCAAAATGGGCAAGCATATCCTTTCTTTTGCTTGGCGGTATGTTGGTGCTGCTTGTGTCTTTGTCCATTGCAGTATCCGTGGGGGCCGTTGCGGTTCCTGCGGGTACGGTCTGGGGTGTCTTGGCCAACAAGCTGTCGCCAGGTTTCGTCGAACAAACTTGGAGCCAAGGCCGCGAAGCGATCGTCTGGAATATCCGCTTTCCACGCGCAATCTTGGCGATGATGGTGGGCGCAGGTCTCGCAATCGTCGGTGCCAGTCTTCAGGCAGTGACGCGCAACCCGTTGGCTGATCCCCACCTTTTGGGTATCTCATCAGGGGGCGCGTTTGGTGCTATATTCGCCTTACTCCATTCGGGTTTGTTTCTGGGGGTTTTGACGGTACCGCTGTTGGCATTCATCGGGGCACTTGCCGCGACATTGATCGTTCTTGGCGTCTCGCGCCTCGCCGACGCATCCAGCGCGGATCGGTTGGTTCTTGCCGGTGTCGCTGTCTCTTTCATCATCATGGCTGCAGCAAACGGATTGATATTCCTTGGCGATCCGCGTGCCTCCCATACGGTCGTCTTCTGGATGCTCGGCGGCCTTGGTCTCGCGCAATGGGATCAATTGATCTACCCGCTCGTGATTCTGATCCTTTGCGGCGCGTGGCTGGCTTTGCGGACAACCCAATTGAACGCAATGACAATTGGGGATGAAACTGCCGCCACACTCGGTATAGCAGTTGCGCGATTCAGGTTGGTCGTTTTTGTGATCGGAGCCCTCATCACCGGCGTCATGGTCGCATTCTCGGGTATTATTGGGTTTGTCGGTCTGATGGTCCCGCATATTGCACGCATGCTTGTCGGGGGCGATTACACCCGTGTTCTGCCGGCGTCAGCATTAGTCGGTGCAATCTTTCTGCTCTGGGCTGATATTGCCGCCCGCACGGTCATGGCACCAGAAGACATGCCAATTGGCATCGTGACCGGGCTTGTTGGCGGCATGTTTTTCGTATGGCTGCTTGGGAGGCGTTCCCTTTGAAGCACGATGTAGCCAATTGTCGGGGGCGGTGTGGTCCCCGATAACCGAAACAGAGAGATTTCGGTTGAGAGGATGGCATGGAGGTGACGCGTATGCAGTCCGTGACATCCTTGGTGATCCAAATGTCATGGAACACAGCAAAAATGGCGCGCTGACCTGGCTGACACAGGCGCAACGTCTCCAAGATGCGGTGTCCCCGAAGGCTATAGATACTCTGCTGATTTGCCTTGCGAATACACGAAAACAATCATCGCTCAATCCGGGTGCTCAAGAAACTGGGGATGAGTTTGCTAGGCGGCGTTATGCGCGACGGATACAATTAGGCTGACCGCTTTTATGCAAAAAATATGTGAACCCCAACAGTGCCCAGCGATCACAAGGTAAGCTTGAAACCTAATAGACCCAAGCTGATCAAAGCAATCGTTGCACCTGAAAAGACTTGTATCCCTGGCATGACAAAGCGCCACCCCCGGCCCGCTTTAGATGAAAACACAGCGATACTGCGGGCGGCAACACTTGAAATTGCAACCAATGACGTCAGTGCGGCGGTACCAAACCCCATGGCCAGAACAGCGAGCGCGCCAGCAAGCGCGAGATCCATTTGCCATGCTATCACAAGTAAGAATATGGCGCCGGTACATGGACGAATTGCAATGCTCAGCACCAGAACCACCGCATCGCGTAAAGAACTGACACGGGCGGCCTGTTCAGGCGTGGGGCCATGGGCACCGCAGTTGCAATCCTCAACACAAGACGTGAGAACCGCGGTCTCTTGCGGAACTGCCCATTTGTTTCCGGTCTTGGTAAAACCTGTCGCATGCGCAATCGCGTGTTGCTTTGCGAATGAATACCCGCCGGAAGAGCCGAGACCGCGGCTGGTTTGACGGCTTCCCATGGACCTCTCAACCCGTGCTAAGGCTTGTAACCCGCGCCACACAAGCAATAGGCCCACGCTCGCAATAGCAAGATAGCTCAACGGAGCCAGGTAGTCCTCTGCTAGCGTGGTCATCTGCTGGGCGGACACTTCAATGAACAAGAATCCACCAAAAACCAAAACGATGGCCCAAAGACTTTGTGTGAGGCTAGAAACGGTGGCCAATCCGACAAGCTTGCGGACAGAAACAGACGTTCCCAACCCCACACCGCCGACAAGATATTTTCCGTGACCGGGCCCTAGTGCATGGACAAATCCGTATGCCATTGTAGCACCCAGCAGCGCAAAATAGGCGTAGATATCGCCGCCCTTCAGCGCGCGTATGGCGCCAGCCATTTGGTTTTGAAAATCGCGCTGGGCGTCAACGGCCCAAATCGCGACCCGACTAAGATCGATTGCCCCAATCGCGAGAGATGCAGCTATCAGCGCTGTAACGAGAGCCAGCACTACGCGCATATCATAACAATTCTGTCTGCAAACAATGCCCCAACATCGGCCATCGCCGGCGTCTCCTCTCGGTTTAGCCGGGATAGCGTTGCTTGCATTTCCTGATCTTGTGCTGCGGGTTCGTACTTGAAGACCTCCTCACTGCATCGGTTTGCAGAACCTACAAACTGGGGCTGCTCTGTGATGGTAAATGCGTAAAAGTAAGTTGACTCATAAAAGGCAACTTCCGCGGTCAGGTCGGCCAAGCCGACCGCTTCATGCAAGTCTCTTGTGAAAGTAACCCGCAACCTGCCATCAACTATCTGAGCATCCAGATCTCTTGGCCATTGCAGCGAAACGGGTTGTCCGCCGACAGTTAGGTGCGCAGAGCCATCAAAATCACTGGGCCAATTACTGCGATGTTGTACAAGCGCCCGCCGGTCAATCTCATCCAATTCGCCCTCGGCGTTCAACGAAAGGTTATAGGAAGACAACATGTAGAGAGTTTCAAAGTCGTCGTAGAGCCATGTGACGTCCAACGCAACGAGACTGTTGTCGTCGAATACAAAGTTCACACCACCATCGACAAAAACATGTGGGTGTCCGGCAGCAGGACCAGCACTCACGGCGATTACGCCGCAGAGCACGGGGGCCCGACACGCGCAGATAACTTGCCGCTTCACCCAATTCAAAGTCGGCCTAACCGGCATTTGTCACCGCAATCTCGGCATCTTTGGATAGCGGCTTTAAGCAGCGTCGCAAACGGTTCTCCGACATATCGCGGGCAATTATGATGATCCTGCTCGTTTGATCGTTCTGATCCCAATCTTTGATTGGTACCGGATCATCAAAGATATGCTGAACGCCGTGGAACACAAAAGGCGCTTCAATACCTTGGAGAAATACAAGGCCTTTGACCCGCAACAAGTTGGGTCCGCGCAAAGCCACAAAATCAGTGAGCCAGTCGTCAAGGACGTGACCCTCAAGCGGCTTGTCTAGTACGATTGAGGCACTGCGAATACGATTGTCATGGGGAGAAAATGACGCGCTATCTGCCGACTTAGGAGCGAGGCCAGAGAGGTTCTGCAGCGGATCGCTTGGCGTAGGCTTCGGCATCTGCAACCAATCGAGTGCCTCAGTTTGCGTCACACCATTACGCACACCTGACAGACCCCACATATGCTGATGAGCGTTTTCGCCTCGAATGGCTCTGACGATAGGGGCGGTTGGGTTCAGCCCCCGCAACCTCGTTTCAATTGCTGCGACAGCTTCGGGTTCGACAACATCAGTCTTGCTCAAGATGATCACATCGGCACCCGCTGCCTGCGATACGGCTTCAAACTGCGTATCCAACGTCGTCATTCCGTTGGCGGCATCGGCGATAGTGACCACGCCGTCCAACCGCGTTGTTCGCTTGAGGTCTCGGTCGTTCACAAGGGTCTGTACGATTGGCCCAGGGTCGGCCAGACCCGTCGTTTCGATCACAACGCGGTCAAATTGCAGTTTACCTGACGCGCGCTTGTCGATCAGTCCCAGCATTGTACGTGCAAGATCTCCTCGCACCGAACAGCAAAGACAACCCGAAGACATTAGCACGATCTCACCGGTACTTTCCGTGATAAGATCATGGTCAAGCCCTGCTTCACCAAACTCATTGACGATCACGGCGACACGCCCGCCCGTACTGTCAGTAAGAACCGAATTGAGAAGGGTCGTCTTCCCAGCCCCCAAGAATCCGGTCAGAAGCGTCACTGGCACACGTTGATCAGTCATGCTGTTTTTTTCTGCTTTTCGATGGTTGCAGAAATACCGATAAGCGCTGCTCCGATCATGCTGAAACACAGCAAAAGCTTAGACACTGGCTTGCCGGTGGCGATATCAATGGGCATGAGAAGGTTCCCGTTTTGTTGAATTTTGAATATCTGCAATCGTTGTTCGCGACAGACGCTCAACCAAGCTTTCCTCGATGTCCTTCATGATCTGAGAGACCTGAACCTCAAGGGATTGCGCCACCGAACATGTTCTGGCGTCGGTTTGCCCCCTCGGCGCGACAAAACTCTCGCCGAGTGCATCATAAACGTCCGCTAACGTGATGTGTTTCGTCTCGCGCGCCAATCGCCATCCCCCTGAGTGCCCACGTTCGGACAATAGCAAACCCGCCGAACGTAGTTTGCCCAGAACCCGCCGGACGACGACTGGATTGGTCCCAGCATGATCCGCGATGTCAGCAGATGTTTGAGCATCTTCGGTGTCAAATGCCATATGACTGAGTGTGTGCAGCGCCAAAGACAAACGCGAATTCCGCTTCATGTGACTGCTCCGTCCTCTGTAATCAGACACCCGTAACTGCTATTGTTACAATAAGTCCACCGCTTGCATAGCCCTATGCAGCATTCTTCGGAAATCGACGCTAATTTAAAGCCGACCTTGGATTTGTAGGCGCTTCCGAGGTTGGATGGGCACTGGCGGAACCAAAAGTAATCCGTAACACTGGATGACCGATCTGGCGATCAGTGTTGCCATGTCGCGATAGGGGTGCTGCACATGCAAAGTAATGCTGCGCTAGCGAAGGTGGAAAACCCAATGGCAGGTTTGTCCCGTAACACCGCCATTCATCGCCCTAACGCAACCCCGTTTCCTCCAACAATCCCAGCCGCTTGGCCTCATAATAGTAGCCACGCGCGTACCAACTCACTGCCTCTGCCTCGTCCCCGCCTGACACCAGCCATGCACCGCGCAGATACCGACCGGCGTAGATCAGATTGGTTTCGGCATCCAGTAGGCCTTCGGGCGATCCACGATGGCCCATGCTGCGCGCAGTTTCGGGCAAGATTTGCATCAACCCATAGTAGGGCCCATTGCGCGCCCAAGGGCGGTGCGTGCTTTCGCGAATGATCACCCGGTGCAGCAAGGTCACCGGGATATCATGCACGCCAGCGTATTTGTTGATCAGCGCACGCAATTCCGGGGTTTCGTTGGGGTAAAGCGGGATGTCGGCCGCGCGGCTTGTTGGGCGGTGCCGATCCCGCCTGCGGCCACAGGCGCTTAGGCCCGCTGCAACGGTTATCATGATCATCTGACGTCGAATTAACATATGCTCTGCCCTTTGATTATATTTTGGACAGACCATCGTTTCGCCAGCCTTGCTATGCAATAGCGCAGTCAGAGATCAGGGCGTCCACGTCAGAAAATTGCCGATCATGCGCAATCCTGCGCCTTGGCTTTTCTCAGGGTGGAACTGCGTGCCGATCATTGTGTCGCGCCCGATAATGGCCGTGACTTCGCCCGCATAATCGACATGCGCCAGCCGCTCGGTGGGGTCGGTCACGTCCATCGCATAAGAATGCACGAAATAGGCGTGATCGCCCGATGTGATCCCGTCAAGCACAGGGTGCGGATGATCAATCACCAGATCGTTCCAACCCATATGCGGCACCTTAAGCGTCGGATCGGCAGGTGCGATCTTGCGGATATTCCCCGCAATCCAACCAAAGCCAGGTGTCTCTTCATGCTCGTGGCCGGTCGTGGCCATCATCTGCATGCCCACGCAGATACCCATAAAGGGGCGGGCACGCTGGGTCACAGCCTCAACAATTGCTTCGGCCAAACCGGTGCGCGCAAAAAGCTCTGCCCGGCAATGGGGGAATGCACCGTCGCCGGGCAGCACGATACGGTCTGCCGCAGCCACAACGTCGGGGTCCGAAGTCACGACAATGGGGCCGGCGCCCACCTCTGCCGCCATCCGTTCAAAGGCCTTCTGGGCAGAGTGCAGGTTGCCGCTGTCGTAGTCGACAAGCGCGGTTGTCATAGGCTGCCCTTGGTGGACGGGATGGCGTCAGCCTTGCGTGGGTCGGTTTCAACCGCTTCACGTAGGGCGCGTGCCACGGCCTTAAACGCGGCTTCGGCGATGTGGTGGGCGTTAAAACCATGCAGCTTATCGATGTGCAGCGTGATGCCGCCATGAGTGCTGAGCGCTTGAAAGAACTCGCGGACCAGTTCGGTATCAAACGTGCCGATCTTGCCAAACGGCAGATCAAGATTGCAGATCAGATAAGGCCGCGCGGAAAGGTCCAGCGCGCAGCGCACCTGCGCATCATCCATGGCAAGGTGACAAGACCCATAGCGGCGGATGCCGCGTTTGTCGCCCAATGCATTTGTCAGGGCCTGACCTAGTGCAATGCCGACATCCTCCACGGTGTGGTGATCATCAATGTGCAGATCACCCTGCGCGCGGATGGTCATGTCGATCAACGCGTGGCGCGACAGTTGATCCAGCATGTGGTCAAAGAAACCCACGCCGGTCTGATTGTCATATTGCCCGGTCCCATCGAGGTTGATGGTGACGGTGATATCCGTCTCGGCCGTTTGCCGTTTGATCGTCGCTGTGCGCATCGCTCGCGTCCTTTGTTTTCTACGTGCTCTATAGGGGCAAGCGGAGCAGGGGCCAAGCCTGTCTAAATTCCGTTGTGTCTTTTCAGCAAAATTTAAGTTTTGGATTCTTATGGTGACGGCAGCTGTCACATATCAGGAGAATCCGATGAAAGCCCTCATCCTACGCCACGATGCACAAGACGCGATCGCAACTTCGCAAGCGCTTGCCGACAAAGGGTTTCAGATCCTTTGCGTGGATACCCTGTCCGTTGCACATGCGTAGATCCGCATGGATACGGTTGACCTTGTGGTTTTGGATGAACGTGTTGAGGGGCAGCTGACCCATGCGATCGCGCTGTCAGGTGAGCGCAAAAACCCTTATCAGAGCGCGATCATGCTGACCGACCGGCCCGGTGCGGACAGTGATGATCTTTATGATCTGATCCCCAGTCTTTATGCGCTCGTCGGTACGGATGTTAAGGCCAATATGTTAGGAAAATTGGCGTTCTCTGCGGTCAGCAACTTGGATATGATTGCCTCACGGGTTGATCGACAGATTGCGGCTGAAAAGGCGGAACTTGACCTGATCGAACCTGCTGAGATTGCAGTTGAAGAAACAGCGGCGGACGCGCTGTTCCTTGATGCGGCGATGTTGGTGACACCTGACGATGATGGCGAAAGTGGCGCACCTGCCTGTGCAGATATCGCCATCGTCGCCCCTGCGATGGCAGAAATTGCAGCGGCGGGGACTGTGCCGCTTGAAAAGATCCCAGATGTCGTGATTGCAGAAGCCGTGACTGCTCCGACCGAAGTGGCGCCGCTTGAGAAGGTCGAAGATGCTGTGATGGCCGAGGTTGCAGCACTGTTCCGCAGTCATCCGCTATCGCATCTGGCAGGCGGGCAGCGCCCTGCGGCGGCACAGGCGCAAGCGTCATAGGGCTGTGGCGCTGTGGTTGTCGTAGGATGAGTATCTCAAGGGTTCTACCGCTCACCTAACGATAGAAAACCAAAAGGCCGCAGCAGATGCTGCGGCCTTTTGGTTTTCGAAATGGAGCGGGCGATGAGATTCGAACTCACGACCCTAACCTTGGCAAGGTTATGCTCTACCCCTGAGCTACGCCCGCATCCGTTTCGTTGGGCTGATCTATAAAGACTCACCTAATCTTGCAAGACCAAAATCACCGCCAATTGCAGTTTTTCCGTGCTTACCCGCCGTCTTTCGCGTGATCGGCCATGTCATAGCCGCCGTAAATGCGCACATCGGGCAGCCCGACATCTTCGCTGTGCAAGATTACTCCGTCATCGGCCAATAATGCGATGCCATAGGCGCCCGGTTCATTTGATGACAGGTGTGAATTGGGTGTTTGCAGTTCCAGCACGCCTTGATGGCAGGGGCTTTTGAACATTGTCCAGGGTACGCCCCGCGCATTGCCCGAAATCGTGCGGTGGATATGGCCGCAGATCAGGTGCAGATTGCCGTGGCTTGCAAGCAGATCAAGCAGCGCACGCCCGTCGGCCAGCATGATGCGGTCCATACCTGTGATGCCGGTTTGAAAGGGGGGATGGTGAATGCAGACAAGGGCATGCCGCCCGCCGCGCGTTTCAAGTGCTGCAGTCAGAAAGGCAAGACGATCAGCGCAGAGCTTGCCACTGTGATGCCCGGCAACATAGGGCGGGCCATCCAGCGAATCGAGTGTGATGATCCGGTGGTTGCCCAGGTCCATCACCTGTTGGATATGCCCTGCAGGGCTTTGTGATGCATCCGGGAACACCTCCAGAAAGGCGTCACGGCGGTCATGATTGCCCAGCATTGGAAGGACTGGAACAGGGATTTGCGCCAGCAGCAGTTTGAGCGCTTGGTATTCAGCCGCCGTGCCGTGATGCGTCAAATCCCCCAGCAATACCATGGCGGCTGCATCCGCATGATCGGCAAGGGTCGCATCAAGCACAGCTTGCAACCGTGCCGCCGGATCAAGCCCGATGATCGTCTCGCCCGGCGCACAGATATGCAGATCACTGATGAACAAGACTTTCTGCATGGAGCTACCTCTTAAATCTGATCAAATCCCAACGATTGCCGAATGGATCAGAAAAAACCGCGACTTGTCCATAGGGTTCGTCACGCGGGGCTTCTTCGAAGGTCACGCCATTGGCGCGCATCGCTGCATAATCGCGCGCGAAATCATCCGTTTGCAGGAACAGCCAGACGCGGCCACCACCTTGTTGGCCAATCGCCGCGATCTGATCGTCGCCCAAGGCCTTGGCCAGCAAGAACGCCGTTTGCGCGCCGGCGGGGGCGACCCGCACCCAGCGTTTGCCGCCCCCTAGATCGGTATCCTCCAACAGATCAAAGCCCATCTGCCCTACAAAAAAAGCGATGCCCGCGGCGTAATCGGGCACCAGAATGGACAGCAGAGCGAGGTTCTGGGTCACTCGAACTCGATCAGCAGATCTTTGGCGTCAATCTGCCCACCGGCCTGCACATGCACTGCCTTCACCACCGCATCGCGTTCTGCGTGAATTCCAGTTTCCATCTTCATGGCCTCAATGGTCAGCAGTAGATCGCCTTCTTTGACCTCGTTGCCCGCGATTGCCGCAACGGTGGCCACAACGCCGGGCATTGGCGCACCGATATGGTTGGCGTTGCCCGCTTCGGCCTTGGGTCGCGAGATTTTTTCAGAGGCCGCAAGGCGGTTCATCACACGAATGGTGCGCGGTTGGCCGTTCAGTTCAAAGAAGACTTTCACTTCGCCGTCTTCGTTCATGTCCGCTACAGCCTGCAGCCGGATTTCAAGGATTTTGCCGGGGTCAATCTCGGCAACAATCTCTTCGCCCGGTTCCATTCCGTAAAAGAACGTGCGCGTGGGCAAGGTGCGAACCGGGCCATAGGTCCGGTGGCGGCCCATGTAATCAAGGAACACCTTAGGGTACATCAGATACCCGTTGAGGTCCTCATCATCGATGGCCATGCCGTCGAGTTGTGCTGCGAGGTCCGCGCGCGTTGCATCAAGATCAACAGGTTTGAGCGATTTGCCGGGCCGCGCGGTAATCGGCTTGTCGCCTTTCAGTGCTTTTTTCTGGATTGCCTTGGGCCAGCCACCGGGCGGTTGGCCCAGATCGCCGCGCAGCATATCCACAACGCTATCGGGAAAGACCACGTCAACGTCCGGGTCTTCGACCTGCGACCGCGTCAGGTTCTGGCTGACCATCATCAGGGCCATATCGCCGACCACCTTGGATGATGGCGTGACCTTTACGATATCACCGAACATCGCGTTCACATCGGCATAGGTCTGGGCCACCTCGTGCCAGCGTTCTTCCAATCCCAGCGACCGGGCTTGCGCCTTGAGGTTGGTGAACTGGCCACCGGGCATTTCATGCAAATAGACTTCGGACGCGGGCGCCTGCAGCCCGCTTTCAAAGGCTGCGTAATGCGCGCGGACCTGTTCGAAATAGTTGCTGATCTCGCGGATCGCCGCGATATCAAGGCCGGTGTCGCGGGTATCGCCCTTCAGCGCCTCAGCAATCGACCCCAATGTCGGTTGCGACGTGTTGCCTGACAGCGCATCCATCGCCGCATCTACACAGTCAACCCCGGCCGCCGAGGCCGCCAATACGGTCGCAATCGCCGCACCCGAGGTGTCATGGGTGTGGAAGTGGATCGGCAGGTTGGTTTCGTCTTTCAACGCTTTGACCAATGCCGTGGCTGCGGCAGGTTTTAGCAGGCCTGCCATATCCTTGAGGCCCAGCACATGCGCGCCTGCGGCCTCCAATTCCTTGGCCATGCCGACATAGTACTTCAGATCGTATTTTGACCGGGCCGGGTCGAGCAGATCGCCAGTATAGCAGATCGTGCCCTCGCAGACCTTCTCGGCCTTGATCACCGCGTCCATTGCCACGCGCATGTTTTCGACCCAATTGAGGCTGTCGAACACGCGGAACACATCGACGCCGGAACTGGCCGCCTGTGCCACAAAGTTCTGCACGACATTGTCAGGATAATTGGTGTAACCCACCCCGTTTGAGGCGCGCAGCAGCATTTGTGTCATGATGTTCGGCATAGCCTTGCGGATATCGCGCAGGCGCTGCCAGGGGCATTCCTGCAGGAATCGGTAGGCTACATCAAACGTCGCGCCACCCCAGCATTCAACGCTGAACAGCTGGTGCATATTGGCGGCATAGGCAGGTGCTGCCTTGATCATATCGATGGAGCGCATGCGTGTCGCCAGCAGCGATTGGTGCCCGTCGCGCATCGTTGTATCGGTGATCAGCAGTTGCTTTTGGTCGCGCATCCAATCGGCCACGGCCGCTGGCCCGAACTGGTCCAGAATATTGCGGGTACCGGGGGTGATGTCTGTTGTTGGCTTCACCGGTTGGCGGGGTGGTTTGACGTCCGCGGCAGGGCGCTGTCGTCCGGCGGTTTCAGGATGCCCGTTCACGGTGATATCCGCGATGTATGTCAGGATCTTGGTTGCCCGGTCGCGCCGTTTGGTGAAGTTGAAAAGGTTCGGTGTCTCATCAATAAATTTGGTGTGATATTCATTGCTGAGGAAGACCGGGTGCTTAAGCAGGTTTTCGACAAAGGCGATGTTGGTCGATACGCCACGAATACGGAATTCGCGCAAGGCGCGGTCCATACGTGCAATCGACATTTCAGGTGTGGGCGCGCGCGCGGTCACTTTGGTCAGCAAGCTGTCATAGTAGCGCGTGATCACGGCGCCGGAATAGGCCGTGCCGCCGTCCAGACGGATGCCGGGGCCAGTGGCCGAACGGTACATCTGGATGCGCCCATAGTCGGGGATGAAGTTGTTTTGCGGGTCTTCGGTTGTTACGCGGCACTGCAGCGCGTGGCCGTCCAGTTTCACGTCATATTGCGACGCGCAGCCTGTGGCCTCGACCAGTGATTTGCCTTCTGCGATCAGGATTTGCGCACGCACGATGTCGATCCCCGTGACCTCTTCGGTCACGGTATGCTCTACCTGCACGCGCGGATTTACTTCGATAAAGTAGAATTCGCCGCTGTCCATATCCATGAGGAATTCGACGGTGCCAGCACATTCATAGTTCACATGTTGGCAGATTTTCTTGCCCAGATTGCAAATTTGTTCGCGCTGAGTGCCGCTCAAATACGGGGCAGGCGCGCGCTCAACCACCTTTTGGTTGCGGCGCTGCACGGAACAATCCCGTTCCCATAGGTGGTAAATTTGGCCGTGGCTATCGCCGAGGATTTGCACTTCAACGTGGCGTGCGCGCATGATCATCTTTTCCAGATAACCTTCGCCGTTGCCAAATGCGGCTTCAGCTTCGCGACGACCTTCGAGCACCTTTTCTTCCAGCTCATCCTCGGACATGATTGGGCGCATGCCGCGTCCGCCGCCGCCCCAAGAAGCCTTAAGCATAAGGGGATAACCGACCTTTGCCGCTTCTTTTTTGATGGCCTTCATGTCATCGCCAAGCACTTCGGTTGCAGGGATAACAGGCACACCTGCCTCGATCGCGACACGCCGCGCGCTGGCTTTGTCACCCAATGCGCGCATGGTTTCGGCCTTGGGGCCGATAAAGGTGATGCCGTTGGCCGCACAGGCATCCACAAATTCCGGATTCTCAGAAAGCAGGCCATAGCCGGGGTGGATCGCATCCGCGCCAGACATCTTGGCCACGCGGATAATTTCATCAATCGACAGGTAGGCGGCAACGGGGCCTAGGTCTTCGCCGATGCGATACGCCTCATCCGCTTTGAAGCGGTGCAGACCCAGTTTGTCCTCTTCTGCAAAGACCGCGACGGTCTTCTTACCCATCTCATTGGCGGCACGCATAATGCGGATCGCAATCTCGCCGCGGTTGGCAATTAGGATTTTGTTAAACTCGGTCATGGCAGTCTCCTTCGCAGTTGCAGCACTCGTATGCGGCAAATGACGTGGCGTCCATAACGATTATTGTGTAATTTTCAGGCGTTGGGGCAGGTCGAGAAGCGTCTTAGCACCCAATTGCCCCATATTGCTGATCATGTCCTGACGCAGAATATCCAGAACATGTGCAGCGCCCGGTTCTCCCAAAGCGCCCAGCCCATAGTGAAAGGCGCGCCCCAACATGACAAAGTCCGCGCCCATGGCCAGCGCGCGTAAAACGTCCAAACCGCCCTCAACCCCACTATCAAAGATGACGGGCAGAGGAGTGGCCGCGCGGACGGCGGGCAGGGTTTCGATGGTCGCAGGGCCACCGTCAAACTGGCGACCAGCATGGTTGCTGACCCAGATTGCATCCGCGCCCTCATCCGTCAGGCGGGCCGCGTCGTCAGGATTGCCAACCCCTTTGACAATCAAGGGCCCGTCCCAGACATCGCGCAGGGATTTGAAGTAATCCCAGTCGGGCGAGGTGCGCAGCAGATAGCCAATGTGATGGTTGGACGGCAACGCCGTGCGGTTCTCTGTATAGCTTTCCATCAGCCGGAGGCGTGGCATGCCGGTCTTTCGAATGCCGCTTAGCCATGCAGGGCATTGCGCGGCTTGCATCGCAAGGCGCAGGTTGAGCTTTGGGGGATTGGTCAGACCCGCCCGCGTCTGCCGCTCGCGCCGCGAGGCGACAGGCACATCGACGGTCAGCACAATGGTGTGAAACCCGCTGTCCTTGGCGCGTTTGAGGATGTCATCGCGAATGGCGGGATCGCGCGGGGGGTAAAGTTGAAACCACCCCTGTGTGCCCGCATGTGGCCCCACGTCCTCAGGCAATTGGCTGGCCACGGTTGACAGAGTGTAGGGAATGCCTTCACGGGCGGCGGTGCGGGCCAGCATCTGCTCTGCCCCCGGCCAGACAAGGCCCGACATGCCAACCGGGGCAATCCCGATTGGCAAGGGGTGGGCGTGACCAAGCAGGGTGGTGGACAGATCAGGGGTGAATTCCCCATGCAGGATTGAGGGGGCCATCAACACCTGATCAAGTGCTGTCCGGTTACGCCGCTGCGTGGCCTCTACCCCGGTCGCGCTATCAAGATACTCCCACACAAAATGCGGGATACGGCGGCGGGCGCGTGCCTTGAGATCAGATATCGCGGGATAGCGGGCATGCAAGGTCATGGTCCGAGGCTATGGCCGGTGTTGCGGGTTTGGCAATGCTCGGATGTCTTCGGCGGGGATATTTTTGGGCCTGTGATGGCGGGTGAGAACGTAAGCAGAACAAGGCTTTTCACGGCTGGGTCTTGGCGCTATGTAAGGAGGATGAACAGTTTTTCCGAAGATGACGCCTTTGAAGCGGCCGCAATGCCACTGAGCCAGCGCGCGATGGCGCGGCCCAATGCGGCTTATCTGGACAGTCTGAACCCGGCGCAGCGCGAAGCGGTTCAAACGCTTGATGGGCCTGTTTTGATGTTGGCTGGCGCGGGGACAGGCAAGACCAAGGCGTTGACGACGCGCATCGCTCATCTGCTGGCGACAGGCACGGCGCGCCCTCATGAGATTTTGGCGGTGACCTTTACCAATAAGGCCGCACGCGAAATGAAGAACCGTATTGGCGGGCTGATGGGGGAAGCGGTGGAGGGGATGCCCTGGCTGGGCACGTTCCACTCGGTTTGCGCGAAATTGCTAAGGCGTCATGCGGAACTGGTTGGGTTGAAATCAAGTTTCACCATCCTCGACACCGACGACCAAATCCGCCTGATGAAGCAGTTGATCGTTGCCGCTGGCATTGATGAAAAACGCTGGCCTGCGCGGATGCTGTCGGGGATCATCGATGGCTGGAAGAACAAGGCAATCACGCCCGAGAATGTCCCAGTGGCCGACAGCGGAGCCTTTGATCACAAGGGCCCACAGCTTTATGCCGCTTATCAGAGGCGTTTGCTTGAGCTGAATGCCGTCGATTTCGGCGATATTCTGCTGCATATGGTGGTGATCTTTCAGAAACACCCAGACGTGCTAGAACAATATCAGCGCTGGTTCCGCTACATCCTTGTTGACGAATATCAGGATACCAACGTGGCCCAATATATGTGGCTGCGCCTGCTTGCCGCCGGGCATAAGAACATCTGTTGCGTGGGTGACGACGATCAATCCATCTATGGTTGGCGCGGGGCCGAAGTGGGCAACATCCTGCGGTTCGAGGCGGATTTTCCCGGCGCGCATGTGGTGCGGCTGGAGGAGAATTACCGATCAACCCCGCATATTCTGGCCGCGGCCTCTGACGTGATTTCTGCCAACAAGGGGCGGTTGGGCAAGACCCTGTTCACATCACGCACAGATGGCGAAAAAGTCCGCCTGATCGGTCATTGGGATGGTGAGGAAGAAGCGCGCTGGATCGGCGAAGAAGTCGAGGCGATGCAGCGCGGTACGCGTGGATTGAACCCAGTGGGGCTTGACGCGATGGCGATCCTTGTGCGCGCCAGCCATCAGATGCGTGCGTTTGAGGACCGCTTTCTATCGATTGGCTTGCCCTATCGTGTCATAGGCGGCCCGCGCTTTTACGAGCGGATGGAGATCCGTGACGCGATGGCCTATTTCCGGCTGGCGGTTAACCGCTCTGATCAACTTGCATTTGATCGGGTGGTTAATGTTCCGAAGAGGGGGATGGGGCCGAAGGGTTTGGCGGCTATTGCCGAGATCGCGCGTGACAATGAGATAGGTTCAATCGATGCAGTTGGGATTGCCCTCGAAAGGGGCCTACTGAAGGGCAAAGCTGGTCATGCGATGTCGGAGTTCTTGCAGCGCATCGAACAATGGAATTTGCAAGTTGCTGCTGACGAATACACGCACATAGAACTGGCGGAACTTATTCTTGAAGAGAGTGGCTATATAGATTCGTTCTTTGCACCCCAGTCAGATGAAGAAATTGAGCGTTCCGAGCCTCGGAAGCATAAAGACCTGGAAGCGCCGGGGCGGTTGGAGAACCTCAAGGAACTCGTCAAGGCACTTGAGAATTTCGAGAACCTGCAAGGGTTCCTCGAACATATCAGTCTGGTCATGGAAAACGAGACTGACGAAGCCGAGGAGAAGGTTAGCATCATGACCCTACATGCGGCAAAGGGGTTGGAATTTCCCGCGGTTTTCCTGCCGGGGTGGGAGGATGGGTTGTTCCCTTCGCAGCGTGGCATGGATGAAGGCGGCACAAAAATGGTTGACGGAGAAAGGATCTCTATTGGCCTCGAAGAGGAACGTCGATTGGCCTACGTCGGAATCACGCGGGCGGAAGAAGTGTGCACCATTTCGTTCGCATCCAACCGGCGCGTTTATGGTCAATGGCAGTCCCAAATGCCCTCGCGGTTCATCGACGAACTGCCCCCCGATCATGTTGAGGTGTTGACGCCGCCGGGCCTTTATGGTGGCGGATATGGTGCGGCTGGCATGGGCGGATCAGCTTCACCTGCGATTGCGGGCATGGCCGGGTCGGACTTGCATGAGAAGGCGCATAAGGCGGATGTCTATAACTCTCCCGGCTGGAAGCGTTTGCAGGCGCGAGGCGCGCAACGCCGCATGTCGCAGCCGTCTGAAGCGCGCAATATGACAATTGATCTGGATGCGGTCAGCGCCTTTACCGAAGGTGAGCGGGTGTTTCATCAGAAGTTCGGTTATGGCGAGGTCATGGGCATCGAAGGTGACAAACTGCTTATCGAATTTGACAAGGCCGGGTCGAAACATGTGGTCGCGCGCTTTGTGGTCAGCGCGGATCAGGCGGATGATGTGCCGTTTTAGGGCATCCCACGCGTGGGTTTCACCCACCCTACGCCAGCATCGGATAAAGCGACACGACCAGCAGCACGGCCATTGAGATGTTGAATGTGCGCAGCCGCCGGGCCGTGCCCAACCAGCGCCGCACTTGCACCCCCATCCATGCCCAGACCGTCACCGACGGCAGATTGGTGGCCGAAAAGACCAATGCCACGATCAATGATCCGGCAAGGACACCCATCGATTGCGGTGCATAGGCGCTGATCGCCGTGATGGCCATGAACCACGCCTTGGGGTTCACCCATTGGAAGGCGGCGGCTTGCAGGAAGGTAAAGGGTTTGCCGGTGACTTCTTTCGCTTCGGGGGGCAGGGCGGTGGCGATCTTCCACGCCAGCCATAGCATATAGCTAGCCGATAACACTTTGAGCACGATATTCAGCACTGGGTAGGTGTCAAACACCTGCAACAGCACAACACCAACCATGACCACCATAAAGGCATGCCCGATTGATATCCCCAGCATGTGCGGGATTGTGCGGCGCAAACCATAGTTCGCTCCGGACGCCATCAGCATCAGGTTGTTTGGGCCCGGTGTGATAGAACTGGCAAATGCAAAGCCGATCAGGGCAATCAGAATCTCGATAGTCATTGCGCAATATTACGCGCAGTTCGGCGCAATGAAATTGCCAAGATGCTGATTTTTGGTGATATACTGCAACGCATGACTAAGATTGATAAAATAACCGACCGAATATTGCGCACGCTTTCCCGCGATGGGCGCATCAGTAACCTGCAGCTTGCAGAAGAAGTCGGCCTGTCGCCATCGGCTTGCTTGCGCCGGGTGCAAGAATTGGAACGCAGTGGGGTGATCAAAGGCTATCGCGCGCGACTTGATCCGCTGCAAACCGGGCGTGCCTATGTGGTCTACGTGGCCGTGGGGCTGGCCGAACACACAAAGGCCGCGCAGGCGGGTTTCGAAGCGGCCATGCAGCACGCTGATGAGGTCACCGAATGCCACAATGTTGCCGGCGCGTTTGAGTATATGCTGCGTGTCGAGGTGGCCGACTTACCTGCCTACAAAGCGTTCCATACCGATACGCTGGGCACCGTGCCCCACGTCCGCGCGATCACCAGCTATATGGTCATGGGGTCGCCCAAGGATGTGCGCGGCTAGGCCTGCGCGCGTGTGGCGTGATGCTGGTCAACCATCCGCTGCACCATTGCAGCGAAATGCCAGAAATCCGGTGTCACCATATCGGGGCGTTTGCCTGCATCATCCAAATAGCGAACCGCGATGATCTGATCGAGATTTGGGTTCTTCTCAAAGGCCGCTACTTCATCAGCGCTCATCGGTCCACCCTGCAGGTTGAGCGAATGGACGGAGGCCTCGGACAGCTGCCGAAAATACGCCGGACGCGTGGCGCAAAGATAGCGTTTGGCGGCCACGTGATAGCGGACACAATCGGTGATTACGCTTGGAAAGAACCGCTCCAGCACTTCGGCCCCTGCGTCTTCGTGGTGCCGGTCGTGCGTGTCATCCATCGTGAAGGTGCCAAATTCGCTGGTGAAATGCCCGATGTCATGCAGCAATGCGCCAACGATGATTTCCTCTGGTTGGCCGGATTGCTCTGCCAACGTCGCCCCCTGCAACATATGTTGGCCCATGTTCACCGGCTCGCCAAGGTATTCCTCATCGCCGCGCCGATCAAAAATGGAACCGATGAAATCCACGATTGTCTGTTGGTTCAAGCTGTCGATGTCAGGCTTCATTCTGCGGCCTCCAGCGCGTTTCGCATCGCGTCATATGTCGAACGCAACCCGTCCTTATCGGCATAGCATCCCTGAAGCCAACGCGTCCCTTCGCCGGAATAACCTTTGCGGGCATGTAGGACGCGGGTGTTGTCCACGACAAAAGCCTCGCCCGGATTAAGCCGAAAGCTCACTTGCATGGCGGCGTCATCAATAATTTCACCCAAGCGGCGGTAGGCGGCATAGTAGGTGGCCATCTTGTCAAAGGGCACGTCCGTCACCGCCGCCATAGATCGGTTGTTGAAACGGACCGAGACCAGTTCACCATCTGGCCCCAGTTCAATCATCGGGCGCCGCGATGTCAGGTGGACACCCTTTTCGCCTGCATATTCAAACCGCGCCGCGTGGTCGGCTAGCACATCAAAGTAGGTGTGGTTCTCATCACGCAGGCGCTGGGCGGCTGCAAACCCGTCAACAACCATGTTGTCACCCCCGGCGGCAGAACTTTCGAGGCAATAAAGCACCTGCACCGTTGGCACCGGGTCGCGGTATGGATTGTCGGTATGCGCCTGCAACCCTAGCCCGGTATAGGCCAGATTGGTGGGGTTCACCTCGGTGCGTACTTCGAAATGCCGTCCATAGTTGGTTTCGCGGACAAACCCGAAAAGATCGACAATCTTGAACAATGCGCCTTCGGCGACGGGACCGTCGATGACCTTGCCAAAGCCGTACTGATTGACCGATCCCAGCCAATTGCACAAAGACACAGCGTCATTCGTGAGTGCTAAAAAATCAGCAACCGGAACATCGCCCATCTTAGCGGCATTCCAGGTGGTTACATCTGCCGGCGTCCGACCGCGCTGTTGGGGTAGTGATGTGTCATAGGCATGGGCGATCAGCCAAGCGATGTCATAGGCAACTGATTTGGCCTCTGGCGCAAACTGAACCTCTAGTGTGTTCACCTTGATTGCTCCATGGCCGATCGCAGTATCCTGAGGGATATCGGCCAAGGTGATCAGCCGCTGTCCATTGGCAGTGCTTCGGGTTTCGGGGTCGCCTGCATTATCGCGCAGCCAGATCGCGTGAAACCTGTGTGTTGCATGGGGGTTCTGGAGGGTCAGGAACGCGCCTGACGGATCAACCGTGACTGTGTATGTCATACGCGCCTCGCGTGTCAGAGTGATGTCAGCACTCTTGCAGTCGAAGGACGTCAGATCAATTGAGGAATGCACCCAGGCGGCGCATAATTCGTGCCGTGACGGCTGCGCCTAGGCTGTCCGCAATTGCGGCGGTCCATCGGTGTTGTTGTTTTCCAAACCAAAACGCAGCCCGCGACCGATCCGATGTGCAAGTGCGGACCATGCATCGGCGGTCTCTTGGGGCAGTTCGACCTGCAGTACGTGGTCGAAGAGGTCCAGCCAGATGGCAAACTGGGGTGGCCTGACGTTGCCTGCCGCCAGATGGATTTGCATGGGATTGCCGTCATAGCCACGCTCAAACAGGATCGCGTTGCGCCAGAAACGGGCGATCTTGGCCTCATGCGCGGCCCAATCGGCAATATGGGTGGCGAAAACCGGGCCAAGGCCGGGATGTTCGCGCACCAAGGCATAAAAGGCCGCGACAACCCTGTCGATCTCGGTGGCGGTGATGGGAAAGCGCGGCGGCAGGCTCATCCCATGATGATCCACATGACGGCCAATATGACAGTCAGATAGAAGATCATATTGAACATCGAGCGGATCAGGCCTGCGTCGGCTTCGGGGTCAACACCCATACGTTCGCAGATTTTTGTGCCCGGCCAGAGCAGCGCTTGGGAAAGTGACACGACTCACTCCTTTAATTGGTATTTTGCATGCGTATTAAATGACACTATTAATTGCGCATTGCAAATGCTAATTTAAACCATGCAGCTTGATAAATTCACAGACTATGCCCTGCGCGTCCTTGTGGCGCTCGAAGTACATCGGCCGGAACGGCTGTCGGCCTCCGCAATAGCGCGCACCTACCAGCTGTCAGAACATCATCTGGCCAAGGTCGCATCACAACTGGTCCGCGAAGGATTTGTAAAATCCGAAAGAGGGCGCCGTGGGGGGCTGACCCTCGCGCATCCGGCGGATGCGATCAATATCGGGGCCGTGGTGCGCGCGCTTAAAGCGGATGATCCAGTTGTTGAATGCTTTGGCAGCGATCAATCCTGTTGCATTTTGCCCGCCTGCGGATTGCGCACGCCCTTGCAAGAGGCGCAAGAGGCTTTCTTTGCGGCTTTGGACGCCTACACGCTCGCCGATGTGACCAGATCACGCAGTCAATTGGCAAAGCTGCTCGCCGCTGTCTGACGTCCATTCCCAAAACAAAAAAAACGGCCATGCCCGGGAGGAGGTGGGCATGACCGTCTTTATTGATCGGCGCCTACTCCAAACGGGAGGAGGGGAGTAAGCGCGTCCTCGCTGGCGTTGCTCAGGAGGACGTGAGCGCGGCCTGCGGTATCATCGGTTCCAACCCAGGAGGAATTGGGCGGTTCCGAAACTGGTTTGCAAGGTGGCGACATCCGGGAGGAGGTGGATGTCGCCACCTTATTGCTGACCCAAAACCTCGGGAGGAGGTGAAGCGTTGGGCCGTTGTTCAGACCTGCCTCAGCGGGAGGAGGCGGCAGGTCCAAATTCTGTTTTAGGCGCCGTAGGCGGCGTCAAATGCGATTGCTTTGATTGCGCTGCGCGAAATACCCATATCGTCAAGATCGCGATTGCTGAGGCATTCCAGCTCGGCAACCGTTGTGCGGTAGATTTTGCGTTTCGCGGCGTTTTCCGCCATATCAGCCCGGAATGCAGCAAAGCGCTGACCAAGGGAGAAACCGACAAAGCCTGTGTCTGTGTTATATGTCATGTGCTCATCTCTTTTCGTAATGCTCGGATGATGTGTTTCATCCTGTTGCCGCTAACATGTATGATAATGCTGCAACTGCACAATATCCGTTTCGACAATGCTGCTATGCAGAAATTGCATAAGCGCTGCTGACCTAACGTCATCAATCTGTTACATTTTCCGGCATCTTTTTCCGAACCCTTGCGCTTTGCCCAAAACGTGCCAGATGGTGGTAGGAATTTAGACACTTTTGAAAGTCGAGGACCTCTCATGCCTGTCACCCGCGATGTAATACTAGGCGCTCTGTCACGGCTCACGTTACCGGGCGGCGACAATATGGTGTCGCGTGACATGATCAGGGCGTTGAATATCGAAGGCGCCAGCGTCCGTTTTGTTATTGAAGCGGCCGACCCAAGTGAGGCCGCCAAGATGGACGGCGTCCGCCGCGCAGCCGAGGATCTGGTCCGCAGTCTAGACGGGGTTGATAGTGCATCGGTGGTTCTGACTGCCCATGGCCCTGCGCCCAAAGCGCCAGAACCGCCGTCGCTGAAGGTGGGCCGTCACCCAACCCCGCAAGCGGGCCCTGCGAAAGTGGCTGGTGTGGACCGGATCATCGCCATCGGCTCTGGCAAGGGCGGTGTTGGCAAATCGACCGTGTCCTCAAACCTTGCGGTGGCCCTTGCGCGTGAAGGGCGGCGCGTCGGTTTATTGGATGCCGATATCTATGGGCCGTCGCAGCCTCGGATGATGGGCGTCAACAAACGCCCCGGCAGCCCGGACGGCAAAACCATCATCCCGTTGCAAGCACATGGCGTGACGATGATGTCCATTGGCCTGATGATGGAAGAAGGCAAAGCGGTGGTCTGGCGTGGCCCCATGCTGATGGGTGCGTTGCAGCAGATGCTGGGACAGGTGCAATGGGGCGAGTTGGACGTGTTGATCGTTGATCTGCCCCCCGGCACAGGCGATGTGCAATTGACCCTTTGCCAGAAAACCGAATTGACCGGTGCAGTAGTTGTCAGCACACCGCAGGACGTGGCCTTGATCGACGCACGCAAGGCGCTGGATATGTTTGGTTCCTTGCGCACGCCTGTTCTGGGCATGATCGAAAACATGTCGAGCTTTGTTTGCCCGTCTTGCGGAACCGAAAGCCATATCTTTGGGCACGGCGGTGTGGTGGCCGAGGCTGAAAAAATCGGCGTGCCCTTCTTGGGCGCGCTGCCGATTGATCTGGATACCCGGTTGGCCGGTGATGCGGGCACACCCATTGCCGCAGGTGACGGCCCAATGGCCGACGCCTATCGGCAGTTGGCCCGCCGCTTTATCGATGGTGGCATGGCGTGATCACCATCCGAGAGGCGCTGGAGCCGGATTATGAGGCCATCTGGCCGATGATCCGCGACGTCTTTCGGGCAGGTGAGACCTACGCCGTCGATCCCCGGATCAGCAAAGAAGCGGCGCGCAGCTATTGGATGGGGCAGGCGGCCAAGACCTTTGTTGCCGTCACTGACGCCGGGATCGTCGGGACATACTATATCAAGACGAACCAGCCCGGCGGTGGTGCGCATATCTGCAACTGCGGTTATGTCGTGGATCCCCGCGCGCAAGGGCAGGGGGTGGCGCGTCAGATGTGCGAACATTCGCAAGACGCCGCGCGCGCTCTTGGTTACCGGGCCATGCAGTTCAACTTTGTTCTGGCCAGCAATGCCGGCGCGGTTGGTCTTTGGCATCGATTGGGGTTTGAAACCATCGGAACCATCCCTGACGCCTTCGATCATCCGCGTTTGGGCGTGGTCGACGCCTTTGTCATGCATAAGCGGCTTGTTCCCTAAATGGGCGCCGGCTGGCAATTGAGTCACACTTTCGGGATTTAATGGAATCTGTGTGAGATTCGAATCGTGAATTGGAAAATTTGCCGATAGATCAAGCTGCGAGAGCTGTACTCTGGTCGGTTTTGGTCGAAACACCAAAGTTTTTTTCAAAAATTGAAGACCATCAATTTTCCATCGATTTCGCTATATATAGTGTATGATTTGTCTTCAGTGTCTACCTGTATTCGTTTTTGTGACCCAGTCGTCCTGCATTACGGTGCCCCGAACCTCCGAAAACACCATCGAGTTCCATGAATTCCCAGAAAACTGTTGATCGGTGAGGCAAGTGATGCCACAACTGTTTCACGGTAATGACGAACACACTTTCAAAAGGGGCATACTAAGAACCCCAACCGGCAAAAGCAGGTTTCATACAGGCTTCGCCATTACCGAAACTAGATCCGGCGCGTGAGCGAGCAGACATCCCCCCAGGTGGCACGCGCAGTCGGACTTTCCCAGAGATGGGACGAGGCGGCGGATTGTGCAGTGGCAGCAGCGCAATCCGCCGTTTTCACATCTAAGGCAAATTTTCGGGGGGCAAACGAGGGCCAAAGGACAGTGGGTCAGAGTTTCACAGGCGAACACACCCAAAAGGTGGACGGTAAGGGGCGTATGTCGATCCCTGCTGATTTTCGTCGCGTGCTCGAAGCGGGTGATCCTGATTGGACCCCCGGCCTCTTCCCTCGCATGTACCTGCTTTATGGCGATCACCTGAAGAACCAGTTGCACGGCTATACTGTCGAAGAATTCAGCAATGTTGTGGATCAGATCAACGCCTTGCCGCGCGGATCGTCGGATAAGAAAAAACTGTCGCGCCTGATCATTGGCCAGTCCATCCGTCTGGACGTTGATAAGGACGGCCGCACCGTCATGCCAATTAAGCAGCGCCAAAAGCTGGGTCTGACCGATGGCGAGCTGACGTTCAGCGGGCTGGGTGATCATTTTGAGATTTGGAAAGCCGAGACATTTGCCCAAGAGGTGGCAGATGATCTGGGCGACTGGTTGGACGCACAAGAGGATGGCTTTGATCCGCTCATCCTGTTGGACGCTTAGAGATGATGACTGCTGCCGCTGACACATCCCCGCATATTCCCGTCCTGATCAGACCGCTCATCGCAGCGGTCTCGCCTGTTTCTGGGGTCTGGCTTGACGGTACCTTTGGCAATGGCGGTTATACCCGTGAATTGCTGACCGCTGGTGCCGACAAGGTAATCGGCGTGGACCGTGACCCGCTGGCGTTTGAGATGGCGTCAGATTGGATTGGCGATTACGGCGATCGGATTGAAACGGTCGCAGGTGTGTTTTCCAAACTCGATGACTATGCGCAGGACCTCGACGGTGTGGTGCTTGATCTTGGGGTCAGCTCTATGCAGCTTGATTTGGCCGAGCGCGGTTTTTCTTTCATGCGTGACGGCCCGCTTGATATGCGCATGTCGCAGGATGGCCCATCGGCGGCGGACCTTTGCAATGACGGTGATGAAGCGGAACTGGCTGATATCATTTATCTTTACGGTGAAGAGCGCGCGTCGCGTCGCATCGCCAAGGCGATTGTCGCGGCCCGTCCGCTGACGACAACGCTGCAACTGGCCAAAATCGTTGAAGGGTGTCTGCCCCGCGCAAAGCCCGGTCAATCGCACCCTGCCACCCGCACCTTTCAGGCGCTGCGCATTGCCGTGAATAACGAATACGGCGAATTGGCCGAAGGCCTGATGGCCGCCGAACGCGCATTGAAACCGGGTGGACAGCTGGCCGTTGTGACCTTTCATTCGGTCGAAGACCGCATGGTCAAACGTTTCTTGCAGGCGCGCTCTGGCAACACCGCCAATGCCAACCGCTACGCGCCGGAAGTCGCACAGGTGACGCCCGCGTGGCGGATCGAAAAACGCAAGGCGATTGGTCCCGACGAACAGGAACTGGCGGAAAATCCACGGTCACGGTCGGCCAAGCTGCGCGTCGCAATCCGCACTGACGCTCCGGCAGAGCCGATTGATCCCGCGGCATTGGGCATGCCGATGAAAAAGCAAAAGAAGGGGGGCAGGTAGATGCGTGGTTTGTTTTTTGTTTTAGCCGCTCTGGCGGTTATGGGGCTCGCGTTCTGGGCCTATCAGGAAAACTACAAGACCCAAGGTGCGATCGCCGAGGTGCGTGATCTGCATCAGGACATCGGGCGGGCCCATGAACGTCTGGGCATGCTGCGCGCCGAATGGGCCTATCTGAACCGGCCTGACCGGCTGGTTGACCTTGCCGACCTGAACTTTGACCGCCTTGGCCTTTTGCCCCTGATGCCTGACGCCTTTGGCGCGGTCGATCAGGTCATCTATCCCGCTCCGCCGATCCTGCCCATTACTAACCCGATTGAACTGTCATCAGATGCCATGGGCGCGTTGGAGAATGATCTATGATCCGCACGCCGCTCCGCCCTTTGGCTCGTGTTCTGAAGGCCCGCGCGAAAGGCGAAGACCCCGACGCGATCGAGGCGGAGAACCGGGCCCGCCGCCACGAGGCGATAGCCGACAAGCAACGCCAGCGCGCCGAAGGGCGTCTGTTGGTGCTGGGGCTTGCGTTCTTTTGTGCCTTTGGTGTGATCGGGATGCGGATGGCAACGCTGGCCTCTGCGATCCCCGAAGAGCCGCGTGCCTCTGCAGTTGGTAATCCCATCATTGGGCAACGCTCTGATATCGTTGATAGAAATGGGCGCATTCTGGCGACAAACCTTGCCACGCATTCGCTCTATGCCCATCCGCAGGACATGATTGATCCGGTGCAGGCCGCCAAGGGTTTGGTTCAGATTTTCCCCGAACTGGATGAGGAAGAACTGCTCACTGATTTCACCGGTGATCGGCGGTTCCTTTGGATTCGCCGCCAGATCAGCCCCGAGCAAATGCAGGCAGTGCATGATATCGGCTCTCCGGGTTTGCTCTTTGGCCCGCGCGAGATGCGCCTTTACCCCAACGGCCCGATTGCCGCACATATTCTGGGCGGTGCCAGCTATGGTCGCGAAGGTGTCGCCTCTGCCGAGGTGGTCGGCGTCGCCGGGGTTGAGCGTCAGTTTGACGGTTTCCTGCGTGATCCCGGCAATGAAGGTGCGCCGCTTGCATTGTCCCTTGATCTGACTGTGCAAGCCGCAGCCGAACAGGTGCTGGCGGGTGGCATGTCGATCATGAATGCCAAAGGTGCCGCGTCGGTTCTGATGGATATTCATACCGGCGAGATCATTTCGATGGTCTCTTTGCCGGATTTTGATCCTAACAATCGCCCTCAGGTCCTGACGACGGGTGATCAGTCGGACAGCCCCTTGTTTAACCGGGCGGTGCAGGGTGTTTATGAACTGGGGTCGGTTTTTAAGATTTTTGCGGTCGCGCAGGCCATGGAACTTGGCTTGGTCAATCCCAATACGATGATTGACACCCAAGGTCCGCTGACGTGGGGTCGTTTCCGCATTCGCGATTTTCATGACTACGGGCCAGAGCTAAGCACAACGGATGTGATCGTGGAGTCCTCGAACATTGGCACAGCACGGATTGCGATGCAGATCGGTGCACAGCGCCAAAAGGAATTCCTGGGCTCGCTTGGGTTTCTGGCACCAACAGGGTTGGAAATGGTCGAAGCGCCCACAGGCCGCCCACTTCTTCCGCCAAACTGGTCAGAGATATCGACCATGACGATTTCCTATGGTCACGGCTTATCCTCTTCTCCGGTGCATCTGGCGGCGGGTTATGCATCTTTGTTGAACGGCGGCACGCGGGTTGAACCAACTTTGCTGCGCCAATCCGAAAGTGAGATCGGCCCGCGTGTAGTGAGTGAAGCCGTCAGCGCCCGCGCCCGCGACATGCTGCGTCAGGTAGTGACACGCGGGACGGCCTCCTTTGGTGATGTGCCGGGCTATGCCGTTGGCGGGAAAACCGGAACAGCGGATAAGCCGCGCGCGCAGGGTGGTGGGTACTACGATGACAAGGTCATCGCGACTTTCGCGTCTGTTTTCCCGGCCAATGATCCGCAATACGTGCTGGTGGTCTCGCTTGATGAACCCTCCGAGAATTCGGGCGCCGAGCCGCGCCGCACTGCAGGTTGGACAGCCGTGCCCATCGCGGCCGAGATGATCCGTCGCGTCGCGCCCCTTTTGGGGGTTAGACCACAAGTGGACAGGCCTCAGCAGGTCGGTGTAACACTCACCTCAAACTAGGCGAGGGCGGGCAATGAAATCACTGGCAGAACTGGGGCTGACGGCGCAAGGCGGACGCGAGGCGCAGATCACCGGGCTGGCCGTGGACAGCCGCGAGGTTAAGCCGGGGTTCCTTTTTGCCGCATTGCCGGGCGCACGGGTCCATGGGGCCGAATTTATCCAATACGCCCTGCGTATGCAGGCGGGTGCTATTCTGACTGACAGTGAAGGCGCGCGGATCGCGGTGGACGAATTGGCTGGCAGCGGGGCGGCTTTGGTTGTGGCCCAAGATCCAAGGCAGGCCTTGGCACAAACGGCATCGCTTTGGTTTGGGGCGCATCCGGGCACCGTTGTTGCGGTCACGGGCACCAATGGAAAGACATCCATATCGACATTCTGCCGACAAATTTGGGAAGAGCTGCAAATTGCAGGTGTCAACCTTGGCACCACAGGGGTGGAAGGCGCATGGACCCATCCGCTGAAACACACAACACCCGAACCGATCACCCTGCACAGGGTCATGGCCCAAGCCGCGCAAGAGGGGATCACCCATGTCGCGATGGAGGCCTCTTCCCACGGCCTTGACCAGCGCCGGTTGGACGGTGTGCTGCTGGCCGCGGCAGGGTTTTCGAACTTCACGCAGGACCATCTGGACTACCACGAAACCTTTGAGGCCTATTTCGACGCCAAGATGGGGCTGTTCACCCGCATTCTGTCTGACGACGGTGTTGCGGTGATCAATTTGGATGATCCCAAAGGCCCAGAGGTTGCCGTGATCTGTGCCGAACGCGGGCAAGAGATCATTGGCGTAGGCCGCCACCCTGACGCCCGGCTACGCCTAACCGGGCAGCGGTTTGATGCGACCGGGCAGGATCTGCTCTTTGAATGGCAAGGCAAGGCGCGACAAACGCGGCTGGGCCTCATCGGTGGGTTTCAGGCCGAGAATGTGCTGCTTGCCGCTGGTTTGGTGATTGCTGCGGGCGCTGATCCCGCAGATGTGTTCGATGCGCTGCCGCACCTCAGCACTGTGCGTGGCCGAATGGAACTGGCCGCCACCCGCGAAAGCGGTGCGGCGGTTTTTGTCGACTACGCCCATACGCCAGATGCGGTTCAGACCGCCCTGCAAGCCATGCGTCCGCATGTCATGGGCCGGATTGTTGCGATTGTCGGCGCAGGTGGTGACAGAGATACGGCCAAACGCCCGCTGATGGGTGCTGCGGCAGCGAACAACGCGGATATCGTGATTGTGACGGATGACAATCCTCGATCAGAGGACCCCGCGACAATCCGTGCCGCCGTTTTGGCGGGTGCGGTTGCCACTGGTGGCACCGATAGTATTTCTGAATTCGGCGACCGTGCCGAGGCGATCTTGCGTGGCATTGACATGCTGGGCGCGGGTGACGCGTTGCTGATTGCGGGCAAGGGCCACGAAACGGGGCAGGTTGTGGGCGATGCGGTGCTGCCATTTGATGATGTCGAACAGGCCAGCGTTGCCGTTGCGGCCCTTGAGGGGCGGATATGAGTGCGCTTTGGACCTCAGCCGATGCCGCCGTTGCGACGGGTGGCCAAACCACGGGTGATTGGCAAGCAACAGGTGTGTCCATTGATACAAGGACACTCGCGCAAGGTGATCTTTTTGTTGCGCTCAAAGACATCAGAGATGGGCACGAATTTGTCGCTCAGGCCTTGGAAAAAGGTGCCGCAGCGGCGCTTGTGACCCACCGACCGGAAGGTGTCGCAGAGGATGCGCCACTGCTGGTTGTCCCTGATGTTTTACAAGCGCTAGAGGCGCTGGGGCGTGCAGCGCGCGCACGCACAGGCGCAAGGATTGCCGCGATTACCGGGTCTGTTGGCAAGACCTCGACCAAAGAAATGCTGCGCGCGGTTTTGTCCAAACAGGGTAAATGCCATGCTGCAGAGGCCTCTTACAACAACCACTGGGGCGTTCCACTGACCTTGGCCCGCATGCCGGCTGATACCGACTATGCCGTGATCGAAATCGGGATGAGCAATCCCGGTGAAATTGGGCCATTGTCCGAAATGGCCCGCCCGCATGTGGCGATGATCACCACGGTCGCGGCGGCGCATCTGGCGTCGTTTGACAATCTGGCTGGCATTGCCGTGGAAAAGGCCAGCATCATGGATGGCTTGGAGCCGGGCGGTGCTGCGGTTCTCAATGGCGACATCGAAACCACGATGATTTTGCAGGACCATGCCAGAAGGCTTGGTGTGACGCAGATGTTGTTTGGCGAAAATGCCCCCGACTGGACGCTGCAGAACGTGCGGTTAAATGGTGATGTCACGATCATTACGGCCCGTCATGGGGATGATGAGTATCTCTTTAAACTTTCAGTTCCGGGGCGACATTTTGCGATGAACGCGCTGGGTGTGCTGGCTGTCGCTGATGCGCTTGGTGCTGATCCCGTTGCCGCGTCGCTCGACATTGCAACTTGGGTGCCGCCCGCTGGGCGCGGCACGCGCGAGGTCATTGTAACCGATATGGCCAATGATGGCGAAAGCTTTGAATTGCTCGATGATGCGTTCAACGCCAATCCGACGTCATTGGTGGCCTCTCTTGAGGTGCTCGCGGCCTCACAACCAACGGACAACGTGGGCCGCATTGTCAAAGGACGTCGGATCGCGATCTTGGGTGATATGCTGGAATTGGGACCGGACGAGGTGCAGATGCACCGCGACATGGCAGCCAACGCAGATTTGCAGCGGCTTGATCTGATCCACTGCGCGGGGCCTTTGATGCATCACCTGTGGCAAGCGCTGCCCGAAGAACAGCGTGGACACTGGGCCGAGACCGCCAAGGACCTGATCCCCAAAACTGCGCGGCTGGTTGATGCAGGCGATGTCGTGCTGGTCAAAGGCTCCAAGGGGAGCAAAGTCAGCCTGATTGTTGACGCCATCCGCAAACTGGGGCATCGGCGCCCCCAAGAAGACTAAAGGACATGCAATGCTTTATTGGCTGACGGCTCTCTCTGATGGTGGCGATTTTTACAACCTGTTTCGCTATATCACGTTCCGGGCAGGCGGAGCCTTTATGACCGCATTGCTCTTTGGGTTTATCTTTGGACCACCGCTGATCAACGTACTGCGGCGCAAGCAGGGCAAGGGCCAACCTATTCGTGACGATGGTCCCGAAGGGCATTTTGTTAAGCAAGGCACACCTACAATGGGTGGCTTGCTGATCGTGGGTGCGCTGACCTTTTCGACGCTGTTGTGGGCGCGGCTGGACAATCCTTTTGTCTGGATGGTGCTGTTCGTGACGCTGTCGTTTGCGGCTATCGGCTTTGCCGATGATTATTCAAAGGTATCCAAGCAAAACACCGCCGGGGTGTCCGGCAAGGTGCGCATCCTGTTGGGTATTCTGATTGCGGGCATCGCAGGCTATTGGGCGGCGGCCTATCACCCCGATGATTTGACCAACCAACTGGCACTGCCGATCTTCAAGGACACGCTGATCAATCTTGGCATCCTGTTCATTCCCTTTGCGATTATCGTGATTGTTGGGGCGGCCAATGCGGTGAACCTCACCGATGGTCTGGACGGCCTGGCCATTATGCCCGTGATGATTGCCGCAGGCACGTTTGGGGTGATTGCCTATGCGGTTGGTCGGACCGACTTTACCCAATATCTGGATGTGCATTACGTCCCGCAAACTGGTGAAATCCTCATCTTTTCGATGGGTCTGATTGGCGGCGGTTTGGGCTTCTTGTGGTACAACGCGCCACCGGCGGCGGTATTCATGGGTGATACCGGATCACTGGCCCTTGGCGGCGCACTGGGCGCAATTGCGGTGGCCACCAAGCACGAGATTGTTCTTGCCATCGTTGGTGGTCTGTTTGTCGTCGAGGCGCTTTCGGTGATCATTCAAGTGCTGTATTTCAAGAAAACCGGCAAGCGCGTGTTCCTGATGGCCCCGATCCACCACCACTATGAGAAAAAGGGCTGGGCCGAGCCGCAAATCGTGATCCGTTTTTGGATTATCTCACTTATTCTGGCGATGATTGGTCTGGCCACATTGAAGGTCCGCTAGGTTCACATTGCTGCCGTGATCTGGCGTCACGGTGGTGATGACAAACGAAAGGCAAGCCCATGGGTTTTATTGTACTGATCCTGACGACACTTGGCGGCGCACTATTTTGGTGGGCCCGCCAAAACCCCGGTGATGCAGTGAACGCGGCCCAGGATGTGGCGACGACTGTGCGCAATGCGCCCCGCAGGCTCGCCTTTCGCAAGCAACACAATGCACATCCCGTTGAAGGCATCGATGATGCGCGGATCGCGATTTGTGCCTTGGCGCAGGCCTTTATTGAGCTTGACGCACTGCCCACATCTGATCAGCGCAAGCGGTTGTCCGTCCTGCTGCGCACCGAGCTGCGCAGCAGCGCAGATGAGGCCGAAGAAATGGAAGTTCTGGGCCGTTGGCTGGTTGGGCAATGCCAATCGCCTGATGCCGCCGTCACGCGTTTGTCCCGCCGGCTGTTCAAGATTGATGGGGATGCGTCCTGGGGCAAGATGCAAAACATGCTGACCGCCTTGGTCGAAGGCGATTTAAGCCCTGCACAGGTTGATGCGATCACAGAAATGAAGCGCGCCTTGCACATCAGATAGCCGCTACTGCGGTTGCATGACCGGTCCTGAACATGTCACCTAGTGGGATGACCCGTTGGGGCAGTTGAGCAGGGTGAAGGTAAGACGATGATTCCAGTTCAGGGTTACACAGGGCAAACGGTTGCCGTTCTTGGGCTTGGCCGGACCGGGCGCGCGGCGGCGGCGGCCCTGCAGGCTGGTGGTGCGACGGCCGTGGTATGGGATGACAGTGCCCCGGCCCGCGAAGCTGCAGACGCCGCCGGGCTGGACCTGCGCGATCTGACGAAAGCTGGCGCATTTGATGGCGTCGCCGCCCTGATTGTCAGCCCCGGTATTCCGCATCTTTATCCCACGCCCCATCCGTTGATTGCAGGGGCCTGGGATGCGCAGGTGCCTGTCGACAATGATATCGGATTGTTTTTCCGCTCATTTGCGACCCATGACTGGGACAGTTTCGATACGACCCCGCGGGTCATTGCCGTCACCGGCTCCAACGGGAAATCGACAACGGCGGCGCTGATCCATCATATTTTGGTCGAAAACGGACGACCTGCGCAATTGGCCGGGAACATCGGGCGTGGCGTTCTAGATATCGAACCTGCCCATGACGGCGAAGTCGTGGTGCTGGAACTCTCGTCTTACCAGACCGATCTGGCCCGCAGTCTGACGCCTGATGTCGCGGTGTTTACCAATCTCAGCCCAGATCATCTGGACCGGCACGCAGGGCTGGGCGGGTATTTTGCGGCCAAACGCAGGCTCTTTGCCGAGGGCGGGCCTGACCGTGCCGTGATTGGGGTAGATGAAGCCGAAGGGCGTTATATCGCCAATCAGCTAATCGAAGGGGCTGGGGATGACCGGATCATCCGCATTTCTTCGGGGCAAAAGCTGACCGGAGATGGCTGGTCTGTTTGCGCACGCAAGGGCTTCTTGTCCGAACACCGCAAGGGGCGACAGGTGGCCTCGATTGATCTGCGTGCTGTGGCTGGATTGCCCGGTGCACATAATCACCAAAACGCCTGTGCGGCCTATGCGGCCTGCCGTAGTCTGGGGCTGGGACCCAAGGGCATCGAGCAGGCGTTGCACAGCTACCCCGGCCTGCCGCACCGCAGTCAGGTGGTAGCCGAAAGGGATGGGGTTACCTTCGTTAATGATAGCAAAGCCACGAATGTCGATAGTGCGGCCAAGGCTTTGCAGGCGTTCCCGAAAATACGCTGGATTTGCGGTGGTTTGCAGAAAGAAGGCGGGATGGATGCGCTGTTGCCGCATCTGGGGCATGTGGTGAAGGCCTATGTGATCGGCCGCGAAGCCGAAGACTTTGCACGCCAGTTAACAGGGGCCGATGCGGTGGTCTGCGGCACAATGGATGTGGCAGTGGCGACGGCGACAGAGGATGCGCAAAAGGGTGAGGTTGTTTTACTTGCTCCGGCGGCGGCGTCCTTTGATCAATATGACAGTTTTGAAAAGCGCGGCGATGATTTTATGGCGCAGGTGCGCGGCCTGTAAGGTGGATCGTGATCCACCTTACGTCCCACGGATGGCCTGCCCAGCAGCCCACCCCGACGACCACGCCCATTGAAAGTTATAGCCGCCCAGCCAGCCAGTCACATCCACGCATTCACCAATGAAATAAAGGCCGGGCACGTCTTTGGACTGCATTGTTTTGGATGACAGCGCATCGGTGTCAACCCCGCCCAATGTGACCTCTGCTGTGCGGTAACCTTCGGAACCTGCCGGTGTCAGTTGCCAATGCGCCAGAGCATCGCAGAGTGTTGTCAGGCGCGCATCGCTTTGGTCTGCGATATTGCCGGTCAGCCCCAGTTCATCTTGCAGATAGTCAACCAGCCGTGCGGGCAGGGCGTGACCTAAGACTGTTGTGAGTGCCTTCTTACCATCGCTTTGTCGGGCCGATTGCAGCGCGGCCAAGAGCCCCGCTTGCGGGATCAGGTTCACATCAATGCTCTCGCCCTCCTGCCAATAGGACGAGGCTTGCAGGATTGCCGGGCCTGAAAGGCCGCGATGGGTGAACAGGATAGCCTCATCAAATTGCGCATCGCCAGCCGAGACGCGGGCCGGTGCGGCGACCCCCGCAAGGGGTTTGAACCGATCATCCGAGAAGGTCAGCGGCACAAGCCCCGGACGCGGGGTTATCACTGGCAGGCCAAACTGCTGCGCAATCTGATAGCCGAACCCAGTTGCCCCCATCTTGGGGATCGATTTGCCACCACAGGCCACCACGAGGTTCTTGGCCTTCACATGCGTTTCGCGCCCATCACGGGTCAGCGTTGCAGTGAACTCTGCGCCGTCATGCGAGATCGCGGCGACCGACGTTTGCAGCCAGAGTTGCGCCCCTGCCTTCTCCATCTCTGCGTACAGCGTCGCAATGATGTCTTTGGCGGTGCTATCGCAAAAGAGCTGCCCCAGGGTTTTTTCGTGCCACGCGATGCCGTACTGCCCGACCAGATCGATGAAATCCCATTGGGTGTAGCGCTTCAGCGCTGATTTGCAGAAATGCGGGTTGCGGCTAATAAAATTCTGCGGGCTGCTGTGTAGGTTGGTGAAATTGCATCGGCCACCTCCCGAAATACGGATCTTTTCGCCTGCTGCTTTGGCATGATCTACCACCAGTACGCCGGGCCCGGCGTGGGCTGCGCACATCATGCCAGCCGCCCCCGCCCCAATGATCAATGTCTCAATCTGCATGGCTGCGCATATGGCGGATGTAGCGAGGGATTTCAAATGCGGGATGCCTCTGGCGAAAGATTGATTGGACATAGAAAATAAGAGGCGCCGTGATTTCAGTGGAATCGCGAGGAATAGGGGGTTATGCTGCACCCAGACCCGGAAAACGGGCGTATTAGGCAAGTGAGCGGTGATCCATGACGGAAATGGTCTATGGGACGGTCCCGGTGCAATCCGGCGATCCGGTTTTGCCACGATGGTGGCGTACAATTGATAAATGGACGATGTCCTGCATCCTGCTGTTGTTCGGGATCGGGTTGTTGCTGGGGCTTGCCTCTTCGCCGCCTTTGGCAACCAAAAACGGGCTGGAGCCGTTTCACTATGTGACCCGTCAGGCGATCTTTGGTGGGGCAGCAATGGCGGTCATGTTTGTCGTCTCGATGATGTCGCCCACGGTGGTGCGCCGCTTGGCCGTGCTGGGGTTTCTGGCGGCCTTTGTTGCCCTTGCCTTTTTGCCGGTGCTTGGGACTGATTTTGGCAAAGGGGCCACGCGCTGGTATTCGCTTGGGTTTGCCGCCGTTCAGCCGTCAGAGTTTTTGAAACCCGGCTTTGTGGTCATGACTGCCTGGCTTTTGGCGGCGTCCCAACAGTTGGGTGGTCCGCCGGGCAAGACCTATTCTTTTGTTCTGACGATGATGATCGTTTTGATGCTGGCTATGCAGCCTGATTTTGGGCAAGCCGCTTTGGTTCTTTTCGCATGGGGTGTGATGTATTTCGTGGCCGGTGCGCCGATGACCCTGCTGATCATCCTGGCGGGTTTGGTCATTTTTGGCGGCACCGTCGCCTATTCCAATTCCGAACACTTTGCCCGTCGGATTGACGGGTTTCTGTCACCTGACTTGGATCCCAACACGCAGCTTGGCTATGCCACCAACGCCATCCGCGAGGGTGGGTTCTTTGGTGTTGGTGTGGGCGAGGGGCAGGTGAAATGGTCGCTGCCTGATGCCCATACGGATTTTATCATTGCTGTGGCGGCAGAAGAATATGGGTTGATTTGCGTGCTTGTGATTATCGCTCTTTATGCAGTGATCGTTGTGCGTTCGCTGCTGCGCCTGATGAAAGAGCGTGACATTTTCATCCGTCTGGCGGGCACCGGTCTTGTCTGTGCCTTTGGTGTGCAGGCCATGATCAACATGGGTGTGGCGGTGCGACTTCTGCCTGCCAAGGGCATGACCTTGCCGTTTGTGTCTTATGGTGGATCATCCTTGATCGCCAGCGGGATTGCCGTGGGCATGCTTTTGGCGTTCACGCGCACCCGACCTCAGGGCGAGTTGAGTGATGTCTTCTTGCGGCGTGCCAACAGATGAGCGCGCCATTGTTGATCATCGCCGCTGGCGGCACCGGCGGGCATATGTTTCCAGCGCAAGCGCTGGCCGAGGCCATGCTGGAGAAGGGTTGGCGCGTGCGCCTGTCTACAGATGCACGAGGCGCGCGCTATACGGCCGGATTTCCGGATGCGGTTGAGGTGACTGTCGTTGGCAGCGCCACCTTTGCACGCGGTGGCATTGTTCAAAAACTTGCCGTGCCGTTTCGTATTCTGGCTGGCATAGCCGCAGCCAAGTGGCGAATGCTGCGCGATCGCCCGGCGATCGTTGTGGGCTTTGGCGGATACCCCACCATCCCGGCAATGACCGCCGCTTGGGCTCTGCGCATTCCGCGTATGATCCATGAACAAAATGGCGTTCTGGGGCGCGTGAACCAGCTTTTCGCCAAACGTGTTGATCAGATTGCTTGTGGCACATGGCCGACCGAACTGCCCGGCAAGATTGCAGGCACGCACACTGGAAACCCAGTGCGTGCGGCAATTCTAGAGCATGCAGGCTCTCCCTATATTCCGCCCGGTGAATACCCGATGTCTTTGCTTGTGATGGGCGGCTCACAGGGCGCGCGGGTGATGTCAGATATGGTGCCGCCTGCGATTGCCGCACTGCCGGAACATATCCGCCGCAATATCCGGGTCAGCCATCAGGCACGCCCCGAGGACATAGAACGCGTGACCGACTATTACGCGAGCGAATTGATCAGCGCGGACGTGCAGACCTTCTTTGATGATGTGCCGCGCCGCATTGTGGATGCGCAACTTGTGATCTCACGTTCTGGGGCGTCAACCGTTGCGGATGTCAGCGTGATCGGGCGCCCTGCAATCTGGGTGCCATTTGCGGCCGCCGTCCGGGACGAACAAACAGCAAACGCCAGGCAATTGGTCGAGGCGGGTGCATCGGTGCTGATGCCGGAAGCAGAATTTGACGTGCAGACCCTGACCGCGAAACTGACGGATCTGTTGTCAGACGAAGCTGGCATGTTGCAGATGGCCATTGCCGCGGCGGGCTGTGGCGTGCCGGACGCGACGACGCGTCTTGTGGATATGGTTGAAAGTCTGGCAGAGGCGGGCAAAACATGATGGATGGGAACCCGATTATGAATGCAGCAACTAAACTGCCCCTTGATGTGGGCCCGATCCATTTTGTGGGGATCGGTGGGATCGGTATGTCGGGCATTGCAGAGGTGCTGTTGAACCACGGCTACACTGTGCAGGGCTCGGACCTGAAGGCCTCGAAAATCACGGATCGTTTGAAATCGCTGGGTGCGATCATCTTTGAAGGGCAGCGTGCTGAAAACCTTGAAGGTGCAGAGGTCATCGTGATCTCATCCGCAATCAAACCGGGCAATCCTGAACTGGATGACGCGCGTGCCACGGGTTTGCCCGTGGTGCGCCGGGCCGAGATGCTGGCCGAACTGATGCGCCTGAAATCCAATGTGGCTGTGGCAGGTACCCACGGCAAAACAACGACAACGACAATGGTTGCCGCATTGCTTGATGAGGGTGGAATTGATCCAACTGTGATTAACGGCGGCATTATCCACGCCTATGGCTCAAATGCGCGCATGGGGCAGGGTGAATGGATGGTGGTTGAAGCCGACGAGAGCGACGGCACCTTCAACCGCCTGCCTGCGACCATCGCCATCGTCACCAATATTGACCCCGAACACATGGAACATTGGGGCACCGAAGAGGCGCTGCATAAGGGCTTTTACGACTTCGTCTCGAACATCCCATTTTACGGGCTGGCCGTGTGCTGCACAGATGATGCCGACGTGCAATCGCTGGTGGGCAAGATCACCGACCGGCGTGTGACAACCTATGGCTTTAACGCGCAGGCGGATATTCGGGCGATCAATCTGACCTACAAGGCAGGTGTCGCGCATTTTGACATCGCGTTGCAGACAGAAGACGCGGTGATCGAAGGCTGTGAGCTGCCAATGCCGGGGGACCACAATGTCTCAAACGCCTTGTCGGCTGTGGCTGTGGCCCGTCATTTGGGTATGAAAAAGGATGAAATCCGCGCCGCCCTGAAAGGTTTCAAAGGGGTGAACCGCCGCTTTACCAAAGTGGGCGAGGTGGATGGTGTCACCATCATCGACGATTACGGCCATCACCCGGTTGAGATTGCCGCCGTGCTGAAAGCCGCACGCCAAGCCACCGAGGGGCGCGTCATTGCGGTGCATCAGCCACACCGGTTCACCCGGTTGTCGCATCATTTTGACGAATTCTGCGCCTGTTTCAATGATGCTGATGTCGTCGGTATTACAGAGGTTTTTGCCGCTGGCGAAGAGCCGATTGAGGGCGCCAGTCATGCCGATCTGGTGGCCGGTCTGATCCGCCATGGGCATCGCCACGCGTCCACGGTTGAATCCGAGGATGATCTGGAACGGCTGGTGCGCGAACAGGCAAAGCCGGGCGATATGGTTGTCTGTCTTGGCGCAGGTACGATCAGCGCTTGGGCCAATGCGCTACCTGCGCGTCTGACCAAGTAAGCATGGGTTTGGCGTTTCTGTCTGATCCCGTTGTCCTGATCGGGCTTTGGGTGGTCTTGGCATTTGCGCTGGCGGCTTTTCCGTCAACTGACAACCATTGGCGGCGCGCCTACATCCTAATGGCCATTGGGTTTCCGATACTGTTCTGGATTACTTGGGAACACGGTGTGTTCTACGGGTTGCTGGGCCTGATTGCGGGTGTTTCGATTTTGCGCTGGCCGGTCTACTTTCTATGGCAGTGGATCAAGAACAAAGTCGCGAGGTAGGCCGTGGGACAGATGATGATCATCGGGGGTATGCTGCTTTGTGCGGGTGCGCCTTTCCTATTGCTCACCGCGTTGATGCGGGCAGGGCAATCTGGCTTGGCGCTGACAATTGGGTCGATCATCGGCGGGGCGTTGGTGATCCTGATCTTTGCCAGTGGGCGGCCCATCGGGATTGACCCGGTCTTTGCCATGACTTTGGCGATGCTTGGTTTTCTGCCCGCATTGTTGGGTAGTGCGGCAGGCGCGTTTCTTGGCTGGCTCTTGCGCAGGCAGGACGACCGGGCGATCTGAAGCGGTGATTGAAGAAAATACTTGAACGTCGTTCATAAAGTTGGCATATATTTGAACAGCGTTCAAAATTGGAGAGAATCACAATGGAAGAATATCTTTTGGTTTATGGTGTGCCGACCGTGGCATTCTTGGTGGCAACCTTTGCGGGCTTTCAATGTGGCAAAGCGGGCAGCCGCAGCGGGCTAGGTTGGTTCGCCGGTATCTGGGTGGCTTTTACAACGTGGATGTTCATGGGCATTCAATCCTCGACGGGGTGGGATGGCTTGGGCTATGTGCTTGCATTGATAGGAATTTGCGCACCAGTCGGCGTCGGTGGACTGATCGGCGGTGTGACAGGATGGATCAAACGGGATGAACCAAAACTTGCCTAAGTTGCCCGCGGTGCGCGGCACATTGACCGCGCATCGTGCCTTGGCAGATCTGACGTGGATGCGCGTGGGTGGCCCAGCAGAGGTCTTGTTTCAGCCTGCCGATATTGACGATCTCGCGGCCTTTCTTGCCGCGCTCGATCCGGCAATCCCTGTTTTTCCCATGGGGGTTGGCAGCAACCTGATTGTGCGCGATGGCGGCATTCCCGGTGTCGTGATCCGCATGGGACGCGGCTTTAACGCGATCACCATTGACGACGATGGGATCACAGCTGGCGCAGCGGCCCTTGATGCGCATGTAGCGCGCAAAGCCGCAGAAGCTGGTTTTGATCTGACTTTCCTACGCACAATACCCGGCACGATCGGCGGGGCCGTGCGGATGAATGCAGGCTGTTATGGCACTTATGTGGCCGATGTCCTGCAATCAGTCACAGCGGTGCTGCGGGATGGTCAGATCGTTGCGTTGACCCGCGACGCGCTTGAACTGGCTTATCGCAGCAGTGTTTTGCCTGATGGTGCCGTGATCGTTTCCGCCCGATTTGGTGCACCAAAAGACGATCCCGCAGCGTTGAACGCGCGGATGGAAGGCCAGTTGCGCAAGCGCGATGAAACCCAACCGACCAAAGACCGCACCGCTGGCTCAACCTTCCGCAATCCGGCTGGTTTTTCCTCAACCGGGCGGGCGGATGACGTGCATGATCTTAAGGCTTGGAAGGTTATCGACAACGCAGGCATGCGCGGCGCAACGCGCGGCGGCGCTGTGATGAACACCAAGCACTCCAACTTCCTGACAAATGCAGGTGGGGCGACCGCCGCCGACCTTGAGGATTTGGGCGAAGAGGTGCGGAAAAAGGTTTACGCTAGCCAAGGGATTGAGCTACAATGGGAAATCATGCGGGTCGGTGTCCGAATGGACAAAGATACCGCAGAATAAAGGGCCAAAAGGCCACGGTCCAAGGCAAGGGCCAAAACGAATGACGGGTCAAAAAAGGCCCGCGAATAAGGCGGTAGGGTATGTCGAGCAGGACAAACCCGAAAGTTGTTGTCCTCATGGGCGGCCCCTCGGCTGAACGCGAAGTCTCGCTCAGCACGGGCTGTGAATGTGCATCGGCTTTGCGGGACGCAGCATGTGAGGTGATCGAGGTCGATGCGGGCCCCGATGTTGCGGCACGTCTGCAAGAGATTGCCCCTGACGTTGTCTTCAACGCATTGCACGGTCGCTGGGGTGAGGATGGGGCCATTCAGGGTATCCTTGAATGGCTGCAAATCCCCTATACGCATTCCGGCATTCTTGCCTCTGCTCTGACCCTCGATAAACAGCGCACCAAGGATATCTACCGCAAGGTTGGCCTGCCTGTGGTTGATAGCATTCTGGCTTCTGCGGATGATGTCCGCGCTGCGCATGTGATGCCGCCGCCTTATGTGGTGAAGCCATACAATGAAGGCTCCAGCGTTGGCATCTACATTGTCAACGAAGACGCGAACGGCCCGCCACAGCTTGCTGATGATATGCCCGATAGGGTGATGGTCGAAGCATTTGCGCCCGGCCGAGAGTTGACCACAACCGTCGTGGGTGATCGTGCGCTGACGGTCACCGATATCATCACGGACGGCTGGTATGACTATCATGCAAAATACGCGCCTGGCGGGTCCCGTCATGAGCTGCCCGCAGATGTCCCGCAGGACATTTTCGACGCCTGCATGGAGTACGCTTTGCGGGCGCATCAGGCCTTAGGGTGTCGCGGTGTATCACGCACGGACTTCCGTTGGGACGAAACACGTGGCCTTGATGGCCTCGTCCTTCTTGAAACCAATACCCAGCCCGGTATGACGCCCACGTCGCTGACCCCAGAACAGGCGGCGCATGTGGGCGTCACATTCCCGCAGCTGTGCCGCTGGATGGTGGAGGACGCATCATGCGATCGCTGATCCGTCGCCGCCATACTCCTGACGCCGCACCACGCGACCCCGCGCCATCCCGGCTGGGCTATCGCTATCAACGGCTGATGCTGACGCCCGGCTTTCGTGCAAGTGTGCGTATCGGCGTGCCGATCATTCTGATCCTGACGATTGCGGGGTCCTGGTATTCCAAACCCGTCAACCGGGCGCAGCTTGCAACGACCGTTGAAGAGGCCAAGCAGAGCTTTCAGCAGCGCCCACAATTCATGGTGCAGACGATGCATGTGACTGGGGCAGAGTTTGCCATTGTCGCGCAGGTCGCGCCTTTGTTGCCGTCAGAGTTTCCGATCTCCTCGTTCGATCTCGACCTAGAGGCGATCCGCGCGCAAATCGAAGCGCTTGACCCGATCCAATCCGCCAGCGTGCGTGTGGGGCAGACGGGGGCCTTGGAGATTGCGCTGACACCACGTGCGCCCGTCGCCCTTTGGCGTGACGCAGGTGTGTTGCGTTTGATTGATGCGGATGGCGTGCAATCGGGTGTTGTTGCGACCCGCGCAGATCGGCTTGATCTGCCGTTGATCGCGGGCGACGGGGCAGAAGAACACATTGACGAGGCACTCGCCCTTTTTGCGGCGGCAGGTCCGTTGCTGGACCGCGTGCGTGGGTTGGTCCGCATGGGCGAACGGCGCTGGGATATGGTGCTGGACCGGGACCAGCGGATTTTGCTGCCGTCCGATACAGCCGTTGCCGCACTTGACCGGGTGATCGCGTTGAATGACGCGCAGGACATGCTGAACCGGGATGTGGCCGTTGTGGATATGCGCAACGTGGGCCGCCCGACTTTGCGGATGAATGAAGAGGCCGCAGCGGCGCTGCGCCGTGTGAATGTTCAAATTGATATTGATGATGGGGCAGGGAACTAATGGGCGACGTATACGACAGCCAAAGAACAATGCGGCAGATGCGCAAGGCCGCGATGCAGCGGGGTGTTGTCGCCATTCTGGACGTGGGCACATCCAAGATTGCCTGTTTGATCCTGCGGTTTGACGGACCCGAGCAGTTCCGCAGCACCGACGGTGTCGGCTCTATGGCAGGGCAATCGCAGTTCCGCGTTATTGGCGCGGCCACAACCCGGTCGCGCGGCGTGCGCTTTGGCGAAGTTGACGCGATGCAGGAAACAGAGCGCGCAATTCGGACCGCCGTGCAGGCGGCCCAGAAAATGGCGAATGTGCGTGTTGATCACGTGATTGCCTGCCTATCGGGTGCGCGTCCCCGGTCTTACGGGCTGGATGGTTCGCTGGATGTCAGCGGCGGTTTGGTGTCCGAACAGGATATCAGTCAGGTCATGGCTTCTTGCGATGTGCCGGATTATGGCATGGACCGCGAAGTGCTACATGCGCAGCCTGTGAACTTTGCGCTCGACCACCGCTCTGGTTTGGCCGATCCGCGCGGGCAAATCGGCAATACGCTGACCACGGACATGCATATGCTGACGGTCGATGCGATGGCGATCCAGAACATCTTTTACTGTATCAAACGCTGCGATCTTGAACTCGCGGGGATAGCGTCCTCTGCTTACGTCTCTGGCATGTCCACGCTTGTTGAGGACGAACAAGAGCTGGGCGCCGCTTGTATTGATCTGGGCGGCGGTTCCACCGGCCTGTCGGTCTTTATGAAGAAACACATGATCTATGCGGATTCCGTGCGCATGGGGGGGGAGCATGTGACGTCCGATATTTCCATGGGTCTGCAAATCCCTGCGGCCACGGCAGAGCGGATCAAGACGTTCTATGGTGGCGTGATGGCCACTGGAATGGACGACCGCGAGATGATCGAAATCGGTGGCGACACTGGCGACTGGGAACATGACCGGCGCACGGTCAGCCGTGCGGAACTGATCGGCATCATGCGCCCGCGTGTGGAAGAGATTTTAGAAGAGGTGCGCGAACGGCTTGATGCGGCAGGGTTCGAGCACCTTCCAAGCCAGCAGATCGTGTTGACAGGCGGCGGCAGTCAGATCCCCGGCCTTGATGGGCTGGCAAGCAAGATCCTTGGCCAACAGGTCAGATTGGGTCGGCCGCTGCGCGTGCAGGGTCTGCCGCAAGCTGCAATTGGTCCTGCGTTTTCCAGCGCGGTTGGCCTGACGTTGTTCGCGGCCAATCCACAGGATGAGTGGTGGGATTTTGAAATTCCCGCCGATCGTTACCCCGCCAGATCGCTCAAACGGGCAGTAAAATGGTTTAAAGACAACTGGTAATGCGCAATATCTTGCTGATCGGCCGAAATCCGGGAGGTAAGTCGCAGATTTTGTCCAGATTTGGTGGTTATTTTGTGTTTTTGTCGTGACCTTTCGGCATCACTTGGTTATTGTATTGATCAATAAGCAGTAAAAGCCCGTGGGCACGGGCAAATCAAAAAAAACAGGCGGATCGAGTTATGACTTTGAATCTCTCCCTTCCGGGGCATGAAGAGCTGAAACCACGTATTACGGTGTTTGGTGTTGGTGGCGCGGGCGGCAATGCCGTCAACAACATGATCGAGCAAGAGCTTGATGGCACAGAATTTGTGGTCGCGAACACGGATGCGCAGGCGTTGCAACAGTCGCGCGCCGCTGCGAAAATCCAGATGGGTCTGAAGGTAACGGAAGGTCTGGGCGCAGGCGCACGGGCAACCGTTGGGGCCGCCGCCGCCGAAGAAAGCATCGAACAGATCGTTGATCACCTTGCCGGTGCACATATGTGTTTCATCACTGCTGGCATGGGCGGGGGCACCGGAACCGGGGCCGCGCCGATCATCGCGCAAGCCGCCCGCGAGCTGGGCGTTCTGACTGTCGGCGTTGTGACCAAGCCCTTCCAGTTCGAAGGTGCAAAGCGCATGAAGCAAGCCGAGGAAGGCGTTGAAGCGCTTCAGAAAGTTGTCGACACGCTGATCATCATTCCAAACCAGAACCTGTTCCGTTTGGCCAATGAAAACACCACATTCACCGAGGCCTTCGCACTGGCTGATGACGTCCTTTACCAGGGTGTCAAAGGCGTGACAGATCTGATGGTTCGTCCGGGCCTGATCAACCTCGACTTTGCCGATGTCCGCGCCGTGATGGACGAAATGGGCAAGGCGATGATGGGCACAGGCGAAGCCGACGGCGAAAACCGTGCCATTCAGGCCGCTGAGAAAGCGATTGCCAACCCACTTCTGGACGAGATTTCGCTGGAAGGTGCCAAGGGTGTCCTGATCAACATCACTGGTGGCTATGACCTGACCCTGTTTGAACTGGATGAAGCCGCCAACAAGATCCGTGAAAAGGTCGATGGCGACGCGAACATTATCGTGGGCTCGACGCTCGACACTGAGATGGACGGCAAGATGCGCGTTTCCGTCGTGGCCACAGGTATCGATGCCGTGACCCGCGAGATGGAAGCACCTGTGCCGCGCCGCTCGATGGCGGCACCGCTGGCCCCTGTCGCTGAGATCGCAGAAGAGATTGAAGTCGCCGCACCGGCTGCGGTTGCCCAAACCGAAGCACCAGCGCCGGTTGCGCAAGAACCCACGTTGTTCGAAGAGATGGAAACACCTGCGCAGCCAGCTGTTGCAGCTTACCAGCAACCGGCACCTGCGCCAGCGCCACAGGCCGTTGCTGATGATCTGCCGCCACCCGCCTATACACCACGCCCAGAGCCGGACCTGACACAGGCCGACAACTTTGTCGCACCACGCGCCGCATCTGCGCCGGGTACCCCATCGCCTGAAGCGATGGCCCGGCTGCAAGCGGCTGTGAACCGAGTGCCCAATGCGGATCAAGCGCCACAGCCCCTGCAGCAACCGCAGGCTGTGGCATCAGCAGCCCCTGCCGAGGCCGAAAAGCCGCGCTTTGGGATCAACTCTTTGATCAACCGGATGACCGGTGCGCAGGCAGATGGCGCGCCGCAGCAACCGGCCCGCACACAGCCGCAAGTGACGGCCTTGCATCAAGAGCCAGAGCAGAATGATGACCAGGAAAAGATCGAAATCCCGGCATTTCTTCGCCGTCAGGCGAATTGATCTGAAACAATCAAGATCGTGACGCAACGTTCGATCACATCAAAAGGCCGCAGCGATGCGGCCTTTTTTGCTTCTAAAACAAAGACTTGCTGCATCTGCGAAATGATTGCTTTGTTTCCGCCAGCCGATGTTTCAGACCGTTACAAAGAGTGAGTTGAGCCTAAGACAGTGACGTCCTAGTTGAATTGCACACTCACACAACGCCACACCACGGAAAGCCCCGCGTGCAAACAACGCTAAAATCAGATGTCGTCTTTGAAGGAACCGGTCTTCATACCGGGTCGCCTGTGCGTGTTGTCGTGCATCCTGCGGCTGCAAATGCTGGCATCGTTTTCCGGCGGACGGATTTGACAGGGCGCCCTGCGCTGGCGGCCTTGTGGCATGATGTGATTGTGTCGCCCTTGAACACCCGTCTGACAAATGCAGATGGCGTGACGGTTTCAACCATCGAACATTTGATGGCCGCACTTGCGGGTTGCGGTGTGCATAACGCGTTGATCGATATTGATGGGCCTGAAGTTCCAATTCTGGATGGCAGTGCGGCGGCCTTTGTGCGCGGCATTGTAGAAGTCGGCCTACGTTCGTTATCTGCGCCACTGCGCGTGATTGAGATACTGGAGGAGGTTTCGGTCTCTGATGGTCCGGCCTATGCGCAGTTGAGCCCGTCAACGACATTGCAGATCGACTTTGCGATTGATTTCGCCGATGCCGCAATCGGCCAACAGCATAAGATGTTGAACATGGCCAACGGGGCCTTTGTACGCGAGTTGTGCGATAGCCGGACGTTCTGCCGCTCGGCAGATGTGGATGCGATGCGTGCCAACGGATTGGCCTTGGGCGGAACGATCAACAACGCTGTTGTTGTTGATGGTGAAAAAGTTCTGACACCCGGCGGGCTGCGCCACGCGGATGAGGCCGTGCGCCACAAGATGCTGGACGCGTTGGGTGATCTTTACACTGCCGGCGCGCCGATCCTTGGCCGCTACACGGGTACACGGGCCGGGCATGCGCTGACAAACAAACTGCTGCGTGCGCTCTTTGACCGCCCTGACGCATGGCGCTGGGTCAATTGCGACGCAAAAACCGCGGCACGTCTGCCCGGCGTGGGGATCAGCATGGCCGATCTGGACGCGGTTGCCTGATCCATACAACGACAGTTGAACACGAAGCGGTCAAAAGGCATTTTGCCCCCGATTTTTCTATGTTAGACCGAGCCGAGAAGGGCAGGCGCATGGCGCTTTGTCCGCATAATAAGTGTGAATGAGGTCACAAAGATGTCAGGCAGCAAGGTCACCAAATCCCGTTGGGTGCTGCGCAGTGTTGCCGCCGTCTCGCTTGCCGTGCTTGCGGCTTGTAGTGGTGAACGCAGCGGTGTGCCGCTGGATGATCTGACAGCCCGCCAGATCTTTGAGCGTGGTGAACGCCAGATCACCCAAGGTGATCCCGATGATGCCGCTTTCACCTTTGGTGAGATTGAGCGCCTTTATCCGTATTCCGAATTTGCCCAGCGTGCGCTGATTATGCAGGCCTTTGCCTATCACAAGGACGAAGATTACCCCAATAGCCGCGCCTCTGCGCAGCGCTATCTGGATTTCTATCCGACACAGGACGATGCGGCCTATGCGGCCTATCTTCTGGCCTTGTCCTATTATGATCAGATTGACGAAGTTGGCCGTGATCAAGGGCTGACCTTTCAGGCCCTGCAGGCCCTGCGCCGTGTGATCGAACAATACCCCGACACCGAATATGCCAGCGCTTCGGTGCTGAAATTTGATCTAGCGTTCAATCACTTGGCCGCCAAAGAGATGGAAATCGGGCGCTACTACCTTAAGCGTGGCAACTACGTCGCGGCCGCCAACCGCTTCCGCACGGTGGTCGAGGATTTCCAGACCACAACACATACGCCAGAAGCGCTGCACCGTTTGGTAGAAAGCTATCTGTCGCTTGGCTTGGTAGAAGAGGCGCAGACCGCCGGGGCGATCCTTGGCTACAACTATCAGTCGACGGAGTGGTACGAATCCAGCTTTGCCCTACTGACCGGCCGCGGCCTGACGGCAGAGGCTGCAGGCGACAACTGGTTGGCGTCGATCTACCGGCAGGTGCTACGTGGTGAATGGCTGTAATCAACGCGGGGGAAACCCCGCCCGTTGGGCAAACCGATGCTACGTGGCTTAGACATCCGCGACATGTTAATTATCGACCGGCTGGAACTGGCGTTTCAGCCGGGGCTGAACGTGCTGACCGGGGAAACCGGGGCCGGTAAGTCGATTTTGCTGGATGCCTTGGGTTTTGTGCTTGGCTGGCGCGGCCGGGCAGAGCTTGTGCGGCAGGGTGCCGATCAGGGCGAGGTCACTGCTTGGTTCGATCTGCCTGCCTCCCATCCGGCCATGGCTGTTCTGGAAGAGGCGGGTATCGCGGCTGATGATGAATTGATCCTGCGCCGCGTCAATTCACGCGATGGGCGCAAGACAGCATGGGTCAATGACAGGCGGGTCAGCGGCGAGGTTCTGCGTCAGCTGTCAGAGACGCTTGTGGAACTGCACGGCCAACATGATGATCGCGGTCTGCTGAACCCGCGCGGGCACCGGCAGATGCTGGATGCATATGCTGGGCTGGACGCTGAACTGCAGCAAGTGCGGCAGGCTTGGCGTGCCATGGCCGCCGCACGCCGCGACCTGGGCGCAACCGAGGCCAAAATCGCCGATGCAAAGGCCGAGGAGGACTTTCTACGGCATGCGGTCAGCGAGCTTGATGCACTGGCCCCCGAAACCGGGGAAGAGGCCACATTGGACACGCAGCGCCGCCTCATGCAGGCCGCCGAAAAGATCCGTGCTGATATTGGCAAGGCCGCCGACACGCTGGGCATGAATGGTGCCGAAGGCATGGCAAGCGACGCGCTACGCTGGTTGCAGGGTGTTGCTGATCAGGCGGAAGGCCGGCTTGATGCGCCGCTGACGTCAATTGAACAGGCTATGCTGGCGCTGGACGAAGCACAGCGCGGCGTGGCCGATTGTCTGGATGCGTTGTCGTTCAACACCTCAGAGCTGGAAGAGGTCGAAGAGCGGCTCTTTGCGATCCGTGGCTTGGCTCGCAAACACAATGTACAACCGGATGATCTGCGCCAATTCGCTGACGAACTGCGAGAGCGGCTTGCGGTGCTTGATGATGGCGCACGTGATCTTGAGGCGTTGCATGCGGCAGTGACGGCGGCACAACAGGCCTATGATGTTGCGGCATTGGGTGTACGCAAGAAGCGCGCGAAGGCGGCCAAGGCGTTGGACGCGGCCATGGCCAGTGAATTGGCACCGCTCAAGATGGAACGCGCAGTCTTTGCCACTACAATGGCCGAAGCCGAGGCCGGGCCAGAGGGGGCAGATGATGTGGCCTTTACGGTGGCTACCAACCCCGGCGCACCTGCCGGGCCATTGAACAAGATTGCATCCGGAGGCGAGCTGAGCCGTTTTCTCTTGGCGCTTAAGGTCTGCCTGACGCAAGCGAGCGACGGCCTGACCATGATCTTTGATGAAATCGATCGTGGGGTTGGTGGTGCGACGGCGGATGCCGTCGGGCGGCGTCTGGCGGAACTGGCGGCAGGTGGGCAGGTGCTGGTGGTGACACACTCACCGCAGGTTGCTGCCCTTGGCGGACATCACTGGCGGGTAGAAAAACATCAAGATAGCAAGTCTACGACATCAACAGTGGTGGCACTCGATGCGGACGCACGTGTTGATGAAATCGCGCGGATGCTGTCGGGTGACACGGTGACGGATGCGGCGCGCGAAGCGGCCCGTGCGTTGATTGAAACCTAGGAAAGAAGATGGGCGTCGTATGAAATACGACGCCCTGAACTTACACCGGTTACTCAGCCCACTCTTTACTATGTATCTCGGCCACTCACCTCCTCGATACATCGTTCATTAAGAACGCTTCATTGCTAAAGCGATCTTGGGTAACTGCGAACTCCGCCTTAGCGTTGCTCTTGATACTCGTGAAATGGGAGACAATACGCGTCTCTTGACCCTAAGTAACAGTTTACCCCTGAAACTCGCAACCTATCCCAAAGTATGTCACGCATACTGACCTAACTATCAAGAGTTGTCCGTGAAACTCATGCGCTAAGGGTGCAAAATCACTCACGAAACTCCGTATTGTTCTCTCAAATCCCCTATTTTGTTGCGGTTGCCATCTTACCTGCCACCATTAGTTTGCGTGAAAATTCTGGTAATTTTTACACTTATCGGCGTGGTGGATTTGCAGGATACGCGTGTAGGTTGTTTTTTTTTACTGCAAAGCCTCTTCTGTCCAATCCCTGTTTCAGCGCCCCGACGCCGCCCTGCAATTTTCCCGCAGCAATGGAACGGGGGCAGCGTCACGCAATATTGGCTTGGATGCATCCACGACTTACCATAGAGACGATACAAGCCGTGCTGATCTGACACCCCCGTGCGGCGCTATCGTGACCAAGGCGGAAAGCAGACCGAATGGGCAAGCCAGTCAAAGCGTTGCTACAGCAGAAAGTTGCTGATGCGACGACGGTTTGCAAAGATGCAGCGCGGGTCATGAAAACCCATGGCCCCAACCAAATCCAATTCTGGTTCATCGCACTTGCCATTGGTATCGGCGCGGGCCTTGCTGCGGTGCTGTTTCGTCTGGGTATCTATCTGCTGCAAACCACGGCTTATGGAACGGATGATGTTCTGACGTTGCATTCCTTTGCGGCTGGGCTTGCCTGGTATCAAATTCTGATCATTCCGATCTGTGGCGGTTTGATTGTTGGCATAATTCTGGATCGGTTTACCGATGACGGGCGGGTACGATCTGTTGCTGATGTGATCGAAGGGGCGGCCCTTGCCCAAGGTCGGGTTGAAGTGCGGCGCGGCCTGGCCTCTGCCATGGCCTCGATGATCACCCTCTCGACGGGTGGGTCCAGTGGGCGCGAAGGGCCTGTGGTCCATCTTGCTGCCGTTATTTCGACGACTGTGTGTCGATGGATCAATGCCAATGGGATCACGGGCCGGGATTTGCTTGGATGTGCTGTCGCCGCTGCTGTGTCTGCCAGCTTTAACGCGCCGATTGCTGGCGCGCTTTTCGCACTAGAGGTGGTGCTGCGTCATTTCGCCGTCCATGCCTTTGCGCCGATTGTCATTGCCTCTGCTGTGGGCACAGTCATCAACCGCCTTGTTTTCGGCGATGTCACGGAATTTGTGCTGCCGGTCCAAAACGCGCTGCAATTCTATGTTGAACTGCCCGCCTTTATCATCCTCGGTCTGGTCTGTGGGATCGTTGCGGTGGCTTTGATGAAAGCTATCTTTCTAGCCGATGATTTTGGCTCTTACGTCCAAAGCGAAACGCGTATGCCCCGCTTTCTGCGTCCGGCCATTGCCGGTGCGATGCTGGGCGGTCTGGCGATCTGGTGGCCGCATATCATCGGTGTCGGTTACGAGACGACGTCAGCCGCGCTCACCGGTGAACTGCTACTGCACGAGGCCATTGTTTTTGTCATTCTTAAGGTGGTGGCCGTGGCCATCACCATGGGCGGACGTATGGGCGGCGGGGTGTTTTCACCGTCGCTGATGGTTGGTGCGCTGACGGGCCTCGCTTTTGGGATCATCGCCACAGCGATCTTTCCCAATGTCTCTGGCGAGGGTACGCTTTATGCCTTGGCGGGCATGGGGGCGGTTGCAGCGGCTGTCCTTGGCGCGCCCATTTCCACCACACTGATTGTGTTTGAGCTGACAGGCGACTGGCAGACAGGTTTGGCCGTAATGGTGGCTGTGTCGCTGTCCAGCGCGTTATCTTCGCGGCTGGTGGATCGGTCGTTCTTCCTGACCCAGTTAGAGCGGCGGGATGTGCATCTGGCCGCCGGTCCGCAGGCCTACTTGCTGGCCACGATCAAGGTCGCGGGGATCATGCACCCCATCGAAGGGCGCCAGTCTACGTTGGAAGAAGAATGCCGCGCCTTGATCCGTGAAGGGATTTGTCTTGATCGCAACGCCTCGCTCGAACAGGCGATGCCGCTTTTTGAACGCGAAAAGCCAAGGCTGATTCCTGTGGTTCGCGCTACACATGATGAAAGCGGGGCAGAGCTGCTGGGCGCATTGTATGAAGTCGATGCGTTGCGGGCAATGAACCGGGCGCTGTCAGAAACAGCGGCCGAGGAACACTCTTAGCGGTTAAACCTGCTCTACGGCGACTTTGTCAGAGTAGAAGGCAAGGTGATCTTTGATCGCGGCCACACCCTCCAAGGGGCGTTCATAAGACCAGGCGGCATTGGCCAGTGGCCCGCTTTTGGCGACAATCGTGAAATAGCTCGCCTCACCTTTGTATGGGCAGGTTGAGGTCGTATCGGTCGGCTCAAGAAACGCCATGGCAAGGTCCGCGCGGGGGAAATAGATGACCGGCGGGTAATCCCCTTCGGCCAGTTCCAGCGCATTGGTGCTTTCACCCAGCACAGCGCCTGCGGCCCGGACAACCCATGTGCCTGTCGCAGGGCGGATTTTGATATGGTCGGCCATGGTCGTGTTCCTCACTTCTGGCGGCATGCCGCGGGTTAGGCGATCCTAGGCGCTGTCAATGACGGTCTTAAGTCACAGCGGCGCGCAGGTGGCGGTCAGCCAATCGCGGGTCTTTGCATCCAATCGGGACGCAAGAAGCGCCAATGTATCGGCATGATACCCATCAATCCAGTCCCGTTCTGCCTGTGTTAGCAGGTCGGTATCAATAAGCCGACGGTCGAAGGGCACATAGGTCAGCGTGTCAAACGCCAACATCGCGCGCTCATCCGCGCCGGACAGGGCCGGCGCGTCAACCACCACAATCAGATTTTCGATGCGAATGCCAAAGGCCCCTTCGCGGTAGTAACCCGGTTCATTGGACAGGATCATACCCGCCTGCAGGGCGGTGTCAGAGCGTCGCGATATCCCCTGCGGGCCTTCATGCACGCTCAGATAGCTGCCAACGCCATGCCCTGTGCCGTGGTCATAGTCCTGACCCGCCAACCAAAGCGGGGCACGTGCCAGCGCATCCAGATGCTGACCACCCACGCCATTTGGAAAGCGGATGCGGCTGACCGCGATCATGCCTTGCAAAACGCGGGTGTAACAGGCGCGGTGCTCGGCTGTGGGCACGCCAATGGCCATGGTTCGCGTGATGTCGGTGGTGCCATCGACATACTGTCCGCCGCTGTCCACCAACAGCAATTCCCCCGGTTTGACAGGACGATTTGTTTCATCACTGACCCGGTAATGGACAATCGCGCCGTGCGGACCGGCCCCGCAGATCGCCTCAAAACTGATGTCGCGCAGAGCGTTGGTCTGGCGGCGGAAATCTTCAAGCGCGGTGACTACGTCAATTTCGGTCAGCCCACCTTTGGGGGCTTCGGCATCAAGCCAGGCCAGAAAACGGACCATGGCCACAGCGTCACGTTCATGGGCGGTCTTCGCGCCCGCTATTTCAGCCGGGTTCTTGAGGGCCTTGGGCAGGATGCAAGGGTCTTTGTCTTTGACGACCTCGCAACCGGCATCGAACAAGGCGGTGGCTACGATGTCAGGGCAGGATCGTGCATCGATCAGCACAGCCCCTTTCAGCGCAGTAAGCGCACCCAGAAAACCGCCGATATCCTGCACAGCCACATCAGGGCCAAGGTGATCGCGAATATCATCAACCTTGCCAGCCCCGGCAAAAAGATCAACGCGGCCATCGCCGTGCAAGATTGCAAAGGCCTGCGGTACGGGATTGCGCGCAATATCCGTGCCACGGATGTTCAGCAGCCACGCGATGCTGTCCGGCAGGGTCAGAACGGCTGCTGCCTCTGCCATCTCAGCGGCCAGGCGCGCGCGTTTATCGGCATGGCTTTCGCCTGCGTGTTCTGGCGGGTGCGCGGTAAACGGGGCGTCGGGTGGCGCGGGCTGGTCATCCCAGATCTCGTCAACGAGGTTCTCGGTAGGGGTCAGCGTAAAGGCATCCAACGTTTTGCGCAGTTCTGCAATCTCGGACAGCGTGTGCAGCCAGGGATCGTAGGCAAGCACGCCACCTTCGGGGCGCTGTTCTTTCAGCCAATCGGACAGTTTCACCTCGGGCCAATGCACAGGGGTAAACACATCAGCCACCTGCGCACGCGCCTGAACACGGTAGCGGCCGTCGATGAAAACGCCGGCAACTTCGGGCAGGATGGCGCAAAACCCTGCTGATCCCGAAAACCCTGTCAGCCACTCCAGCCGGGCGTCACGCGGGGCGACATATTCGCCTTGATGGGCATCGGCGCGGGGCACAAGAAAGGCATCAAAACCCCGATCAGCCATCACCGCGCGCAATGCGGTCAATCGTGGTGGCCCTTGTTCTGGGATCGATTGCGCCTCAAACGTCTGAAACAAATGAAAACTCCCTGACTTTCTATGTCCAATCAAACTTTGGCTGGAAGCATCGGACCGATGCCGTAACGCCCAAGTTTAACCTGCCTTGCGCATCCCCATCACACGGGCCCGCTTGCGCGGATCGCTGTCAAAAAGGCTGGCCAGTTGTTCGGTCATTGCCCCGGCCAATTGTTCTACATCTGTAATCGTCACCGCACGCTCATAATAACGTGTCACATCATGGCCGATCCCAATCGCCACCAGCTCAACCGCTTTGCGCTTTTCAACCATGGCAATCACATCGCGCAGGTGCTTTTCAAGATAGTTGGCAGGGTTCACCGATAAGGTAGAATCGTCGACCGGCGCGCCGTCCGAAATTACCATTAGCACCTTGCGTTGTTCTTGCCGTGCCGCCATGCGGCGGTGCGCCCATTCCAGCGCCTCTCCGTCGATGTTTTCCTTGAGCAGGCCTTCTTTCATCATCAACCCCAGATTGGGGCGGGTGCGCCGCCATGGGGCGTCGGCTGATTTATAGACGATATGGCGCAGATCGTTCAGGCGGCCCGGCGTGGGCTCTCGGCCTGCCGCCAGCCATTTCTCACGCGATTGGCCGCCTTTCCAAGCTTTGGTGGTAAAGCCCAGAATTTCGACCTTCACATCACAGCGTTCTAACGTGCGCGCCATGACATCGGCACAAATCGCCGCAATAGAGATCGGTCGCCCACGCATGGAGCCGGAGTTGTCCAACAGAAGGGTCACAACCGTGTCGCGGAAATCGGTGTCTTTCTCGACCTTGAAGGACAGCGGAGTGGTGGGCGATGCGACGATCCGGGCCAGACGGCCAGCGTCCAGAATTCCCTCTTCGCGGTCAAACTCCCATGACCGGTTCTGCTGGGCTTGTAGGCGGCGCTGCAATTTGTTGGCCAGTCGCGACACCGCCCCTTTGAGCGGCTCAAGCTGCTGATCGAGGTAGGCGCGCAGCCGTTCCAGCTCAACCGGTTCGGCCAGATCTTCGGCAGAAATCTCTTCATCAAAATCGGTGATGAAGACGCGATAATCAGGATCAGCATCCGAGACAGGTTGCGGGGCAGGCGGCTCTAGTGGGGCTTCGCCTTCGGGCATTTCTGCCTCTTCGCCCATTTCGGTGTCGGCCTGATCGTCCATACTGACCTGAGCCTGACTGGCGTCTTGGCTGTCTTCCTGACTTTGTTCGGGCGCGCCTTCGGCTTCTTCGCCGTCGCTGTCATCCTCGCCAGTGCTATCGGGTTCTTCCTGATCGTCGTCGCTGCCCTCTTCGGCCTCGTCTTCCTGATCATCATCAAGGCTGTCAGGGTCATCGCCCAGCTGATCGCCATAACCCATGTCGCTGATCAACTGGCGTGCGAATTTGGCAAAGGCCTGTTGATCGTTCAGCGTGTCTTCTAGGTTTTCGAGCGTGCCACCGCAGTGGTCCTCGATAAACCCGCGCCACAGCTCCATGACGTTCTCGGCCCCTTTGGGCAGATCACGGCCCGTGGCCAGATGGCGGATAAGATAACCCGCAGCAACAGCCAAAGGCGCGTCTGAGGCTTGTGTGATTTGGTCATAGCCCTTGCGCAGCGCCTCGGTCCCGATCTTGGCGTCGATATTGCCTGCGGTGCCGGGCATGTATTCCGCGCCTACGGCCTCGATTCGGGCGGTTTCCATCGCCTCATATAGGTCCTGTGCCATCTGGCCTTGCGGCATGTAGCGGGCAGATACCTTGGGGTCGTGAAATTTGTGGCGCAAGGCAAAGGCATCTGCCGTACCGCGCGCCAGCAACACCTCATCGCGGGTCATCCGGCGCGACACCTGCGGCAGACGGATCGTGTCTGCGGTCTGGCCTGCGGGATCAACAGAATAGGTGACCGCCAATTCGGGGTCATCCGCCATAACTTTGGTCGCCTCGGCCAACGCCTTTTTGAACGGGTCGGCTGGGTTATCTGATGGCTTGTTCATCTGCGGGTCCTTTGCATGATGTGCAAACTAGAACCCACAGGCGATATTGACCAGTGCTGACGGTTATTCTTCGACCAATTCAGGGGCTTCAAATGTGACGCCCAGATCGGGTGAGATGTTGAAAGGCTCGCCCGCAAGTTCATGGAGCGTGACAAGATCGGCGGCACCGGGCAAAAGCTGACCAGAGTCGTCCACAAACGCGATGCGGGGCCGATATATTTTGCCGCCCAATCGGATCTCACCTTCGTCAAAGAGATAGGCAAGCTCTGTCACGATACCCTCGACATTCGCCTTGGCGATGTCTTCGCCCATGTTTTCGGCAAAAAGCGGCAAAAGCGCATGGGCAATCAGAGAGGCGGCTGTTTCAGCCAGATCCTGATGGCTGACGACATAGTCGTCGGGCAACTGCGTTGCGACGTTCATTTTCATGGTGGACTCCGATGCTCCCTCTCTGGTTGCGGACATCATTACCAGAAAACGGACCGGAATGTGGCGAATCCCAGAAAAATTGCGAACAATGCGATTTTTCTTGCGCGATTGTGCAGTGAAACCGCTGCGAGGGCGCGGTTATCCGAGACTCAGGCTCGCCGCACTTTCTGGCAGCTCTTCGTCAAAGCACCGCTGATAGAATTCCGCCACTGTCTGACGCTCAAGCTCATCACATTTGTTCAGGAACGACAGCCGGAAGGCATAGCCCACATCTTGGAAGATGCGCGCATTTTCGGCCCAGGCCAGTACCGTCCGTGGTGACATGACAGTGGACAGATCGCCGTTCATGAATGCGGTCCGGGTCAGGTCCGCGACGGTAACCATCTGGCTAATCTTCTTGCGCCCGTCTGCGGTGTTAAAGTGCGGTGACTTGGACAGGATGATCGCGGTTTCTGCATCATGGCTGAGGTAATTCAACGTCGCCACCAGCGACCAGCGGTCCATCTGCGCTTGGTTGATCTGCTGCGTGCCGTGATAAAGGCCGGTTGTGTCGCCCAAACCTACAGTGTTGGCAGTGGCGAACAGGCGGAAGTAAGGGTTTGGCGTGATGATCTCGTTTTGATCCATCAGCGTCAGCTTACCATCGGTCTCTAGCACGCGCTGGATCACGAACATTACGTCAGCGCGGCCTGCATCATATTCGTCAAAGACAATCGCAACCGGATTGCGCAGCGCCCATGGCAGGATGCCTTCGTGGAATTCGGTGACCTGCACGCCGTCGCGCAGTTTGATCGCGTCCTTACCGATCAGATCAATCCGGGAAATGTGGCTATCAAGGTTCACACGCACCGCAGGCCAGTTCAAACGCGCTGCCACCTGTTCAATGTGGGTCGACTTACCCGTACCGTGGTAGCCTTGGATCATCACACGGCGGTTGTAGCCAAAACCGGCAAGGATGGCCAAAGTCGTGTCGGGGTCAAACTTATAGGTGCTGTCAATCTCGGGCACACGATCGCCACGCTCGGCAAAGCCTTTGATCTTCATGTCACTATCGATGCCAAAGACCTCACGCACCGAGATATCCTCGGTTGGTTTCGCTTGCATGTCAGTCATACCGTCCGCCATCTTTGAATGCCTTTGCACTTGCACGTTTCATCTTGCGCCCGAAATGCAACATAAACCTCATGGCTGCAAGGGAAAGGGCGTAATTCGCGACCTGTTAACGCGATATGACAGATGATCACATGCGCGTGGTTTTGCGCTGTATCGCTAGGCGGCAGCGCGCATGGGCTGGTATATCGGGGCAAATACAAAGGATTGACCGATGATGAACCGCCGCACATTCACCCTTACGGCACTGGCCAGTGCCGCAGCTCCGGCCGCCCTGCAGGCCCAACAGTTTGAGATCACCCGCACCGACGCCGAATGGCGCGCGATGTTGACGGATGCCCAGTACCGCGTGATGCGCAATGAAGGGACCGAGCGTGCGGGTAGTTCGCCCTTGGACAAGAACTATGCCGAGGGCACGTATTTTTGCCGGGGCTGTGATCTGGCGCTGTATCCATCTGCAACGAAGTACGACAGCGGCACAGGCTGGCCCAGTTTCTATGACAATCTGCCCGGTGCAATCGGCACCAAACCTGACCGCATATTGCTGCGGGTGCGCACCGAAGTGCATTGCCGTCGCTGTGGCAGCCACCTTGGCCACATCTTTGACGATGGCCCGCAACCTACCGGAAAGCGGCACTGCCTGAACGGTGTCAGCCTCGTATTTCGGGCCTAAACGGTTTTTGGGCACCACATTTATGCCTTAAAGCGATTCCTTTTGGGGGTCGTTTTGAGGGGTATCTGGGGTTGTGCATCGCAAAGTTGTTGACCAGTAGCGACTGCAACGGGCGCGCGACACGCGAATTTATCATAAGTAACAAGCATTTATTGCATGCGTTCTTGCATAGGCGATTTTTTGCCGGTTTTTGCTTGTGAGGGCCCGAGCAATGTGGCAAATTTATGCCACTGAAGTTGATTGCCGCTGTGACGTTTGGCACAGAACCTCGCGATCAATGTGTGTAAACGTTGTGAAATTAGTGAGTATTGGGGGCATCAAAGATGCTGGATCGTTTTCTCAAGGCCTTATATCTGACGCGTGGCGAAAAGTCAGTTGCGCTTGCCTACGCCGCCGTTATCGCAATGTCCGCCGGGATCAGCGTTTTGATCATGACCGGCATCGAAGGACCCGCCGCACTGGGCGCCGAACGATCACTTTATGTCTTCTGGGTGATCTTCTCTGGCGCGATTGGCGGGGGTGTCGCACTGTTAGCGGCGCGCGGCTGGATGGGTAATGCTGGCGTGCTTGGTTTTGCACGCGCCTTTGTGGGGGCTATCGCAGTTGCCTTCCTTGCATCGCTGATCGCAGGCACGATGATCTTTCCGCTTTATGGTACGTTCTACGCGCCAGTCATCCTGCTAACTGAAGTTATTGCTAAGCCTTGGTTGGGCATCGCATGGTTCGCCATTCTGATTGGCGCACACTACATGATGACAGCGATCACCGAAGAGCGCGCCCTAGGTTATAGCCGCGCAGCAAGCCACCGCCCTGCGACGTCACGGCTAAGCACATTGTCACGCGCGCAGCTGTATCACCGCAAGTAATCAGTAATCTGTCAATGATGTGTTGGTTAAGCCGAGCAATTTGCCCGGCTTAATCTTTGTCGCGAAAGTTTCTGCTGACCTTGATCTGATCCCAGGCCCAGACAACCTCTGACAATTGTTCTTCCTGACTGCGGTCGCCGCCGTTCATGTCCGGGTGCAGTACCTTGATCAAAGCCTTGTATGCCTTGCGGATTTCCTGCTTTGACATGTTGTCTTTGGCATCCAAAATTTCGACAGCGCGCCGTTCGGTCGGGGGCAGTTTGCGGCCCCGTGCCGCACCGCGGCCCGGATTCTGAGTCGCATTTTCACCCAAAACCTGATGCGGATCATCAACGCCAAGCCGTGCCCATGCCCGTTCTTCGGTGCTGCGCTTGAAAGACTTGGTAGGGCGTTCCCAGACGCGATCACTGTCCATTTGTGCGGCCAGTTCGGCCTCTGAGGTGCTATCGAAGAAGTTCCATTTCAGATTGTACTCGCGCACGTGCTGCTGGCAGAACCAAAGGAAGTCATCCAGCACATCAGGCGATTTTGGCGCACGGTACTTGCCCGCCTCTTGGCACCCCTCATGGTCACAAACTCGGGTCGAGGTTTCGGATGCACCCGACATCCCGCGCCGACCGCGCGGGTTCTTTTTCTTGGAACTCGACACAGACATGTCAAAACCAAATGGATCATCTTTCTTCATGGTGTGCGTCTCACCTTTTAGACTCGGAGAGGAGATACTAAACAATGCAGCGAGAGATTGAAGAGGGCAGGAGCAAAATAATGTCGATTGAAGCGGAAATTCGTAATGCTCTCGGTGCGCTTGCGCCCGAAACGCTGGAGGTGATCAACGAAAGTGCGCTGCACAGCGGTCATGCTGGCGATGATGGGTCAGGCGAAAGCCATTGGCGGATCGTGATCAAGGCCGCGTCCCTTGATCCGATGTCGCGCATTGCCCGCCACCGCGCGATCCACGCGGCATTGGGTAAGGATATCATTGGGCGCATTCACGCCCTCGCCATCGATATCGCTTGAGGCAGTACGAACGCTATAGCTATTCGGCAGCGACGTCTTTGTCGGATGGTTTGTCCGTTACAACTGGTTCCACTTTTCAGGCTTGGGCGCTGTCACGGGCTTTGGATTGGCCAAAGCTTTTTTCTCGGCAATGCGTTCCTCGCCTGTTTTGGCAGGGGCTGCACTGACGGTCGGTGCGGCAATCACTGGTGCTGCCTCTTTGGCGGCCTTGGCACGGCGGAACACCAGCATGTTTTGGTAGACGGTCGTCTTGCCCATCAACCCTTCGCGTTGTTCGCAAGGTAGGGTGTCCGCACGCACATATTCCCAGCCTTTGGCGGCCAGCGTGTTGATCGCGGTCTCCAGCGCATTGGCAAAGCGATCTTCGGACGTCTTGACGCCCTTGGCTTTCAGTCCACGCGCTGGCGCCGGTATGACCTTGTATTCATATGACATTGCGTCATCCCTGTTTTCACCCGCAGGCTTTTATCAAATCGCGCGCGGTTAGGCTATTGGTAATGCCCCTAGGCGGGTCTGACGGGCGTTACAGGCCCAGTTTGCCCGAAACGATCTGATTGACAGCCGCCGGGTTGGCCTTGCCGCCTGTGGCTTTCATCACTTGCCCAACGAACCAGCCGACCAGTTTGGGATTGGCCTGCGCCTTTTCCACCTGCGCGGGGTTTGCTGCGATGATTTCATCGACTGCTGCCTCAATCGCGCCAGTGTCGGTGACCTGCTTCATGCCTTCGGTTGCGACAATCTCGCCGGGATCGCGGCCTGTTGTGTAGCAGATTTCAAAGACGTCCTTGGCGATCTTGCCATTGATGTCGCCGGCTTTGATCAACCCGATCAATTCGCCCAATTGGGCGGCAGACACAGGGCTGTCCTCGATGCTGTGGTCTTCTTTCTTGAGACGACCAAACAATTCGTTGATCACCCAGTTCGCGGCCAGCTTGCCATCACGGCCTTCGGCAACTTTCTCAAAGTATTCGGCGTTCACAACTTCCGCTGTCAACACAGAGGCGTCGTAGTCGGACAGGCCAAAGTCGCTGATAAAGCGCGCCTTCTTCTGGTCTGGCAGTTCGGGCAGGGACGCTTTGATGTCATCCACCCAATCTTGCTCGATCTCCAAGGGCAGCAGGTCAGGATCAGGGAAGTAGCGGTAATCATGCGCCTCTTCCTTGGATCGCATGGACCGCGTTTCGTTCTTGTCAGGATCGTAAAGGCGGGTTTCCTGCACAACCTCTTGCCCGTCCTCGATCAGGGCGATCTGGCGGCGGGCCTCATAGTCGATCGCCATCTGGATGAACCGCATGGAGTTCATGTTCTTGATCTCGCAGCGGGTGCCAAGATGGGCGAAATCCTGCGTTTCCCAGTATTTCTCATAATCGCCGGGCTTGCAGACGGACACGTTTACGTCTGCGCGCAGGTTGCCGTTCTGCATATTGCCGTCGCAGGTGCCTAGATACCGCAGGATCTGGCGTAGTTTCACGACATAGGCAGCAGCCTCTTCTGGCCCGCGAATGTCGGGGCGGCTTACGATTTCCATCAGGGCCACGCCGGTGCGGTTGAGATCCACAAACGACATCGTGGGGTCCATGTCATGGATGGATTTCCCGGCGTCTTGCTCCAGATGGATACGTTCGATGCGGACATTGCGCGCCTCGCCATTGCCCATCTCGACCAGCACCTCACCTTCGCCAACAATCGGGTGGTAAAGCTGTGAGATTTGATAGCCTTGCGGCAGGTCAGGGTAGAAATAGTTCTTGCGGTCAAAGGCCGAGAAAAGGTTGATCTGCGCGTTCAGACCCAACCCAGTTTTCACCGCTTGAGCGACACAGCCTTCGTTGATCACAGGCAACATGCCCGGCATGCCTGCATCCACGAAAGCTACGTTGCTGTTGGGTTCTGCGCCGAATTTGGTCGAAGCACCCGAAAACAGTTTGGCACGGGTTGCGACCTGTGCGTGGACCTCAAGGCCAATCACCAGTTCCCAATCGCTGGTGGCGCCGGCAATGGTTTTGGGGGCGGGGGCGGTATAGGTCAGATCAAGCATGGGCGCACGTCCTTTGGGCAGGTGTCGTCCGGGGTGTAAAAGAACGCGCTGCCAGCTTCAAGAGAACAAGCGTGATCAGATCAGCGCGGCAGCAAGGGCCGTGTGGCCGCAACAAGGTTGACCGTTGGCGCATCCTTACCCCCAAGAGCAAGCGTGGCGCGGCGCAGCATCGCAATCCCGGCATCGGAATTGGCAGGGATGGAGGCCGCTGAAATCGGCTCTCCCACGGTGATCTTGTAAGGCTGGCGGTCCTTGTTGAGCGTCTCATGAAACAGTGTGATATCGCGCAGCGTGGGGTGGATCAGGTCGAACAGGTAGAAAAGCGCGGAATTGCGCGCCTGAATATTCACCGGGATCACCGGCAGATCGAACTTGCGCGCCAACATTGCAGCTGAGGCCATCCATGGACGTTCATGCAAGCGCAGACCGCGCCGTTTGGCCAAGCGACCAGACGGGAAAATCACACCAAGCCGCCCTTGGGTTGTCGCCTCGTGGATGTAACGCATCGTTTCGCGGTTTTTGGCATGGCTGCGTTGTTCAATGCGCCATTCCACGGGGGCAATCATGCTTTGCATCTGTGGAAAGACCCGCAAAATATCGCGGTTGGCAAAGAAATAGGCATCTGGTCGCCGCCGCGCGATCAGACTGTTAAGGATGATCCCATCCGCAATCCCGGTTGGGTGGTTGGCGACAATCAATGCCGGTCCATTTGCGGGGATCTGGTCAAAGCCGCGGGCGTCGACCATTTTGGCAAGCCTATCAGCCATGGCGCTCATGATCTGTGCCGGTCCGGCAGTTTCCAGCGATTTGGCGATGGCAATCGTTTTATCATAGCCCAGCATGCGGTGCAGGCAGTGGCGGGCAATGCGGGTGCCGGGGCGATCACTAAATAGCCACGGTGCGCGCTCAGCGATCAACGGGTCAATGCGATGTTCCATAAGCTATCAATGCGCAGGCCCGAGTAACGGTTCCACGACAAACGTATGACAGTCCTGCAACGGCAGAATGTTGCAGGTTCACATGCAAATGATCGGCAAGGCTTAGCCCAGAATGCGGGTCGCCATTTCGGTCGTATCGGGCGACAGGTCGGGCGCTTGCGCGATGCGCTGCAAGGCGCTGCGCATCTTGTCCTGCCGGTCCGCGTCGTAACGGCGCCAGGTATCAAAGACGCTTGTCATCCGCGCTGTGGTCTGGGGGTTGATCGGATCAAGTTTGATCAACCAATCAGCCATCAGATCATAGGCGGCACCATCGGGGGCATGAAAACCAGCGGTATTGGCCTTCAGACCGCCAAAAACAGACCGAAAGCGATTGGGGTTCCTGATCTCAAAATCTGGATGCCGGGTCAGTCGCTCGGCGGTGCTTGTCGCCAGCTGAGGTGCGGCAAGGCTGACCTGCAAGGCAAACCACTTGTCCATGACCAGACGGTCGTGCTGCCACTGGGTGGCAAAGGCCGCAAGCTCGGCCTCACCTTTCGCGATTTGCAGTAAGGCGCGCAATGCGCCCAATTGTTGGGTCATATTGTCTGCAGCGGCGAATTGTTGGCTGGCCTGGCGCCCGCCGTCCAGACGGCTCATCAACGATAGCACTGCATTGCCCAGTGCGCGTTGCCCGGCGGGGGCCGCATCGGGCGTATAGGGGCCGGTTACCGTCATGTCGGCACAGGCGCGTGGCAGCATGTCTTGCAAATGCTGGGCGATATGTAGCTTCAGCGCCTCATGACCGCGATTGATCGCTGTCGGGTTCGGTGTGTGCCCGACATCGAACAGCACCTGTGCTGTGTCCTCTTCGCTGGGCAGCGACAGGACAAGCGCGCGAAAGGCGGGATCAAGGCTGTCGTCGCGCAGCACCGCGGCCAGACCATCCAGATAGGCCCCATCCGGAGCCGCATCATCGCGGATCATGCCGATCAGCACGTCCTGCGCTAGCGCGCGCCCGGCGTCCCATTTGTTGAACGGGTCGGTGTCATGCGCCAGCAGAAAGGCGCGCTCTGCATTTGATCTGTCATGGCGCAGGATCACCGGGGCCGAGAAATCGCGCAGTACGGATGGGATCGGCTTGCTGGCCAACCCCTCAAAGGTAAAGGTTTGCTGGCTTTGTGTCATCTCTAGCACTTGTGTCGGCAGCACCTCATCGCCGTTGTCGTTGAGCAATCCAAATGCCACCGGGATCACCAATGGGGCTTTGTCCGGCTGGCCGGGCGTGGGTGGCGTTTCTTGGGTCAGATGCAGATGGTAGGTCCCGTCGGCATAGTCATCCGTCACCGTGATACGCGGCGTGCCCGCTTGGGCATACCAAAGGGCGAATTGGCGCAGATCACGGCCCGTGGCATCCTCAAAAACCTGCAACCAGTCTTCAATCGTGGCCGCATCGCCATCATGGCGGTCAAAGTAAAGATCAAGCGCCTTGGCATAGTTCGCGTCACCCACAAGCCGTTTGAGCATGCCAATAATCTCGGCGCCCTTTTCATAGACGGTGGCGGTGTAGAAATTGTTGATCTCAACAAAGCTATCGGGACGCACCGGATGGGCCAATGGGCCATTGTCTTCGCGGAACTGATAAGCGCGCATGACCAAAGCGTCGTCGATCCGCTTGACCGCATGGCTGCGCATGTCGCCGGTAAACTGCTGGTCGCGAAAAACAGTCAGCCCTTCCTTGAGGCAAAGCTGAAACCAATCGCGGCAGGTGATGCGGTTGCCGGTCCAGTTGTGGAAATACTCATGGGCGATGATCGCCTCTATCCGCTCAAAATCGGCATCGGTTGCGGTTTCAGCCGAGGCAAGCACGGCTGAGGCGTTGAAGATATTGAGCCCCTTATTCTCCATCGCGCCCATGTTGAAATCATCAACGGCCACGATGTTGAAGATATCCAGATCGTATTCGCGGCCATAGACCTCTTCATCCCAGACCATGGATTTCTTGAGCGCCTCCATGCCAAAGGCGCATTTCGCCTCATCGCCGCCGGGGCGGACATAGATGTTCAGTGCGACGTCCTTGCCGGATTTGGTGGTGAATTGGCCGGGGTGGGCGACCAGATTGCCGGCAACCAAGGCAAACAGATAGGCGGGTTTGGGCCATGGGTCATGCCATTCGGCCCAACCATCGCCCAGACCGGTTTGATTGCCGTTGGACAGCAGCACGGGCAGGTCGCCTTCGATCCGCACCGTAAAGACGGCCATCACATCGGGGCGGTCCGGGTAGTAGGTGATTTTGCGAAATCCCTCGGCCTCGCATTGGGTGCAATACATGCCGCCCGACATATAAAGCCCTTCAAGGGCGGTGTTGGTACTGGGGCTGATTTCAACCTCCGCCTCAAAGATGAATGGCGCGTTAGGCACGTCGCAGCGGAGCTCTGTTTGCGCGAGGTCTGGCGTGATGGGGCTACCGTCGATCTTGGCGCTGATCAGGGTCATATCTTCGCCCTGCAAGACAAAGTTACCGGTTTTGGCATCGGGGTTCGGGCGAAATGCGATGCGCGAGATGACCCGCGTTGCGGTAGCAGACAGCTTGAAGGTCAGATGCACGCTGTCGACCAGATAGGCCGGCGGGGTGTAGTCGCGCAGATAGATTGTCTGATGGGCAGCGTCTTTCATCGGGTGATCCTTGGCAGTGGGCCGGGACAGAGTAGGGCGCCCAGCGGCGATAGACCAGCGGCCGATTGCAAGGTGCAAGAAATGGGCCAAGGTCGAGGTCGGGTGCGTTATTGCCCGGACCGCTGCAAATCTGGGTGGGGACCAGCCCACTGCACGTCTCTAGGGCAAATTGCCGCCACCCTTTGTTGCCTATGGGAAACTTTCGCACTAGGTCTGGCGCATGCGCCTGTGTGCAGCGGCATACAGCAAAGGCAAAAAAGGGATACTCCATGTCAGAACGGACCGATAAACACGGGCTTCAGGTAGCCGCAGAGCTGGCCGATTTTATTGATACCAAGGCGCTGGACGGCACCGGAATTGACAGTGATACCTTTTGGAAAGGCTTTGCCGGTCTGGTCGCAGAGATGACGCCGCGCAACCGCGCAATCCTCAAGACCCGCGACGACATGCAAGCAAGGATTGACGCCTGGCACGTGGAACGGTCTGGTCAGGCGCTTGACCGCACTGCCTATGAGGCTTTCCTTAATGAGATCGGCTATCTTGTTAACGAAGGCCCTGATTTTACTATTGAAACCAAGAATGTAGACCTCGAGATTGCAACGGTTCCCGGCCCCCAGTTGGTTGTGCCGATCACCAATGCCCGCTTTGCGTTGAACGCGGCCAATGCCCGCTGGGGCAGTCTTTACGATGCTTTCTACGGCACCGATGCGATGGGCGTTCAGCCCCCCAAAGGCGCCTATGATCGCGGGCATGGGGCTCGTGTTGTGGCACGGGCGCGGGTGTTTCTGGACGAGGCGTTCCCGATTGAAGGCACCAGCCACGCCGATGTTTCGCGCTATTACGTGCACGATGGGGCGCTGTTGATCGATGATCAGCCTCTGCGCCAACCGGAAAAATTCGTGGGCTATCTTGGCAATCCCAAGGCCCCCGATGCGATCCTGCTGTGCAACAACGGTTTGCATGTAGAGCTGGTGTTTGACCGCGCCCATCCCATTGGCAGCCGCGATCAGGCGCTTTTGGCCGATGTCCGTCTGGAAAGTGCTGTATCCGCCATCATGGACTGCGAAGACAGCGTGGCCTGCGTGGATGCCGAAGACAAAGTGGAGGCCTACAGCAATTGGCTTGGCCTGATGCAGGGCAATCTGACCGCGTCCTTCCAGAAGGGCGGCCAGACCTTGACCCGCCGCCTGAACGAAGATCTGACCTACACCGCACCCGGTGGTGATGTCACTCTCAAAGGGCGTGCGCTGCTGTGGATCCGCAATGTGGGCCACCTGATGACCAACCCTGCCATTCTGGATGGCAATGGCGACGAAGTGTTTGAAGGACTGATGGACGCGATGGTCACCGTGATGATCGCCATGCATGACCTAAAGCGCGACAGCGGCAACACGGCCCTTGGATCGGTCTATGTGGTCAAGCCCAAGATGCACGGGCCGGAAGAGGTCGCACTGGCCAGCGACATCTTTGCCAAGGTCGAAGACGCGCTGGGCCTGCCCCGCGACACCGTCAAGATCGGGATCATGGACGAAGAGCGGCGCACGACCGTCAACCTTAAGGAATGTATCCGTGCGGCCAAGTCGCGGGTTGCTTTCGTCAATACAGGTTTTCTGGATCGAACCGGCGACGAAATTCATACCTCGATGGAGGCCGGACCGTTCAGCCGCAAGGACTTTATCAAGCGCAAACAATGGATTGGCGCCTATGAAGACCAAAACGTTGATATCGGTCTGGAATGTGGGTTTTCCGGCAAAGCACAGATCGGCAAAGGCATGTGGGCCATGCCTGACATGATGGCGGCAATGCTGGAGCAAAAGATCGGGCATCCGCAATCCGGGGCCAATTGTGCCTGGGTGCCCAGCCCGACAGCCGCGACATTGCATGCGCTGCACTATCACAAGGTTGATGTGATGGCGGTGCAGGACAAGCTGCGCAAAGGCGGGCGGCGCGCTTATGTGTCCTCGATCCTTGATATCCCGCTGGCGCAATACCAGCGCTGGACGGACGCCCAGAAGATCAAAGAGGTCGAAAACAACGCCCAGGGTATTCTGGGCTATGTCGTGCGCTGGATTGATCAGGGTGTTGGATGTTCCAAAGTGCCGGACATCAATGATGTCGGCCTGATGGAAGATCGCGCGACCTGCCGGATTTCCAGCCAGGCTTTGGCCAATTGGCTGCACCATGACGTGGTCACTGAGGCGCAGGTCGTGGAAGCCATGCGCAAGATGGCCGCTGTTGTAGATGGCCAGAACGCCGATGATCCGGCTTACCGTCCCATGGCACCAGACTTTGACGGCATCGCTTTTCAGGCCGCCTGTGATCTGGTGTTCAAAGGCCGGATTCAGCCATCAGGCTACACAGAGCCTGTGTTACACCAGCGCCGGCTAGAACTTAAAGCGCAACGCAACCATTAAGATGCGTGGGTTTCACCCACCCTACAGGAGGACATACCATGGCCGAGATTTCATCGAACAAGGCACGGACCATGATCCGCAAGGCGCTCGCCAAGGGCAATGAGATGGGGTTCAAACCCCTTTCGGTTGTCGTGCTTGATGCGGGCGGTCATGTGAAGGCCTTTGAACGCGCTGATGGCGCTGCACCCGGTCGGTTCGGTATTGCTCACGGCAAGGCTTATGGGTCTGTCATGCTGGGCATGGCAGGCACCGCACAGATGGCGCGGGCCGAACAGCAGGCTTATTTCATGGCTGCCGTGAACGGCGTCTATGGCGGTCAGGTTGTGCCTGTCCCCGGTGGGGTGCTGGTACGCGATAAGCGCGGGAATGTGATTGGCGCGGTTGGCGTGACCGGCGACACCTCTGACAACGATGTGATCGCGGCCATGGCCGGGATCGAAGCCGCAGGGTTGACAGGCGAGGCCTGATCCGGGCCTGCCGCCCTGGGGGCAGCAAACCGCAACCAATCGAGCGTTTCTTTTGGCGGTGACACGCGATGTGCGTCACTGCCCACACAGCTGTGCGGGTTTGATCCCTTTGCCTGCCTGAAATTTGACGCTAGACATGGGCAATCGCAAAAGGAGAATCCATGTCCCGCCCTGTCGTTGGCATCATCTCAAACAGCCATATGATCAACGATGATTATCACGTCTATGGTGCTGGTGCCTTGAATGTGCAGGCGCTGTCGGACGTGTCAGGCACGTTGCCCCTGATCGTTCCTGTCGACCCTGAAAAGGCCAGCGTGGACGAATTGATGCAGACCTGCGACGGGTTTTTCTTTCCCGGCGGCCGGCCCAACGTCCATCCCGAAGAATATGGTGAGGAAACGACTGACGCCCATGGCACACATGAGCGCAATCGCGACCGCATCACCCTGCCTTTGATCCGCGCCTGTGTGACCCGTGGACAGCCTTTTCTGGGCGTGTGCCTTGGGTTCCAAGAGGTGAATGTCGCCATGGGCGGCTCGCTCTATCCGGAAATCCGGGATCTGCCCGGGCGCGACAATCACCGCATGCCCCCTGACGGGACACTGGAAGAAAAGTTCGCCCTGCGGCATGAGGTGACATTGACCGAAGGCGGCCCGTTTCATCAATTGTTTGGAGCCCCGAAGGTCATGACCAACACCCTGCACGGGCAGGGGATCAAAGTGCCCGGCTCGCGTGTTGTGATCGACGGACATGCGCCCGATGGCACGCCAGAGGCGATCTATATCAAGGACGCTCCGGGTTTTACCATGTCAGTACAATGGCACCCGGAGTGGAATGCAGAGGCCGATCCGGTGTCACGCCCGCTCTTTACAGCATTTGGCGATGCATGCAGGGCCTGGGCATCCGGGGCGCTGCGCAAAGCGGGCTAAAACCAACCTGATTCCCGGTTGCAAATACCTGCAAATCTAATCAGCAATTATCGTAGTCGAATTCGGAGACAGACATGAAACGATCCCGCATCAATGACATCATGGCGGAAGCGGATGAAATGATCCGTTCTTACGGCTTTGTCCTGCCCCCTTGGGCCTATTGGACCCCGGATGAGTTCAAATCCCGCGCCGCCGACGCGCAGGCCGTGATCGACGCCCGCTGCGGTTGGGACATTACTGACTATGGCGCGGGTCGCTATGACGAAATGGGGCTGTTCCTGTTCACGTTGCGCAATGGCCGTCTGGCCGATCTGCAACGCGGCGGTGGCATGTGCTATGCCGAAAAACTGTTGATATCCAAGCAGGATCAACTGTCCCCAATGCATACCCATGTGATCAAAGCCGAAGACATCATTAACCGTGGCGGGGCGACGATGGTGATTGAATTGTATGGCTCTGACCCCGACGGCAACTTTGACGAAACCGCTGGGGGTGTTGTCATGTGTGATGGTATCCGGCGCGCATTTCAGCCCGGTGAAAGGCTGACATTTGCGCCCGGCGAAAGTGTCACGCTGATGCCCGGTGACTGGCATGCGTTCTGGGGCGAGGGGGGGGATGTGCTTATCGGTGAAGTCTCAACCGTAAATGATGATGAAACCGACAACATCTTTCGCGAACCCATTGGGCGCTTTGCCAATGTCGCAGAGGACGTCGCACCAACACACCTGCTGGTGAGCGACTACAACAGCTGGCTGGCAGGTTAAGACCCGCTAACGCGCGTTTTTGCGGTTTCAAGCGTGACCTTTCGACTGCGCCGTTCTTGACACTGGCCCGCCACCGCGCCAACGCTGCGACATGTTTGACTTGCGCCCTGTGGGATATGTGATTGGTCTGCTGGTGGCGTCGCTTGGGCTGACGATGCTGGCGCCGCTTGTGGCTGACCTGATTGCGGGCAACGGGCACTGGTTCGTCTTTTTTGAGAGCGCCATTGTGACCGTTCTTACAGGCGGTCTGATCGCCTTGGCTTGTGCCAATGGGGTGACCGAAGGGCTGACGCTGCGCCAGACGTTTTTGCTGACGTCGCTGGTTTGGCTGATGTTGCCGGTATTCGGGGCCATCCCCTTTGTTTTGGGCGCGACAGAGGCCAATTTTACCGACGCCTTCTTTGAGGCCATGTCGGGCCTGACAACCACAGGTGCCACGGTGCTGACGGGGATTGATGCGCTGCCCGAAGGGATCAAGCTCTGGCGTGGTATGCTGCAATGGCTGGGCGGTGTGGGTATCATTGTTGTTGCAATGGTGTTCCTGCCGGAACTGCGGGTTGGCGGCATGCAGATTTTCCGATCAGAAGCCTTTGATACCATGGGGAAGATCCTGCCGCGCGCCGGTGAAATTGCGCGCCAGATCTTTGTTGTCTACTTCGGTCTCAGCATCGCTTGCGCGCTGTGCTACCTCGCCGCAGGCATGTTGCCCTTTGATGCGATGGTGCATGCGATGACAACAGTTGCCACTGGTGGCATGGCCAACTACGACCAATCATTCGCGACCTTCGGGGCCGGGGTGCATTACGTGGCAGTGACTTTTATGCTGCTCGCGGCCCTGCCATTTGTGCGTTACGTGCAGCTTCTGGCGGGCACCGCCTTGCCGATGTGGCGCGACCCTCAGATCAGGGTGTTTTTTGTGATCGTGGCCTTCTGCGTGCTGCTGATCACATCCTGGGTCTGGGGACGCGATGGCGTGATGAGCGAGGTGGCCCTGCGCGAGGCGCTGTTCAATGTCGTCTCGATCATCTCTGGCACTGGGTATGCCAACGCCGACTATATGGCCTGGGGCACGTTCCCGGTGGCGATGTTCTTCTTTATCGGGCTGATCGGCGGCTGTGCGGGATCAACCGCCTGTTCGGTCAAAGTTTTCCGGTATCAGCTAGTCTTTGCCGCGATCAAAAGCCAGATCCGGCAAATTCATTCGCCTCATGGCGTTTTCACCCCGCGCTATGACGGGCGGCCGATCGGGGATGATGTTCTGAACTCTGTGATGGCCTTTCTAGTGGCGTTCTTTCTGTCGCTTGGTGCCACTGCGGTGTTGCTGGGATTGACCGGCCTTGATTTCATCACGTCGGTGTCGGGTGCCAGTGCTGCTTTGGCCAATATCGGCCCCGGACTGGGGTTAGAGATTGGCCCGGCAGGCAATTACGCTGGCATCAATGACACTGCAAAATGGATCCTTTCCATCGCAATGTTCGTGGGCCGGCTAGAGATCATGGTGGTGCTGACCATCGTTTCCATCAAATTCTGGAGGAACTGACATGACGACCCGCCCGCTTGGTGCCCAAATCTCGCATATGCTGAAAGATCGTGGCGTGGACGTGATCTTTGGCATTCCCGGCGTGCATAATCAGGAAATGTACCGCGGCATCGAAGAGGCTGGTATCACCCACGTTCTGGCGCGCCACGAACAGGGGGCGGGGTTCATGGCCGATGGCTATGCCCGTGCGACGGGCAAACCGGGGGTGGCCTATGTGATTTCGGGGCCGGGGCTGTGTAATATCATGACGCCGATGGGGCAGGCCTATTCGGATAGCGTGCCGATGCTGGTGATATCGTCTGTGTTGGATGAAACCGAAGCCACACGTGGGCAATTGCACCAGATGAAGGATCAGGAAAGGGCGGCAGCGGCGGTTTGTGATTGGTCGGTGACGGCGCGGACGGCGGATGCGGCGTATGCGTTGATTGACCGGGCGCTGATGCAAATGGAGACAGGCGTTCCGTCACCCAAGCACATTCAAGTACCCATCGCTCAGCTCGAAGCACGTGCAGATGCAGCCTTATCACGGCCAGTTGATTGGCCGGTCTGTCCCGAACCGGCACCACTGCAATGCGCAACGCTGACTGAACAGCTGGAAGCAGCAAGTCGGCCTTTGTTTATATTTGGTGGCGGGGCGGCGCTTGATGCCTCGCGTTGGTTGCCGGATTTTCAGAAACTCAATGCGGCTTCTTTCACCACTTATGCGGGGCGCGGCATCATACCGGACGACAGCCCACTGCATTTTGGCGCGACCCTTGCGCGCGCCAGCAGTGCAGACGTGATTGCATCAGCCGATCTGGTCGTGGCCGTTGGTACAAGGCTGAGTGAGGTTGACCTCTGGCGTAGTGATCTGGGGCATACGGCCCCGATGATCCGAGTTGATCTTGATCATGAGGTGTTGTCAGACCGTCATCGCGCCGAAACCCGTATTCTTGCCGATGCCGGCGCGCATCTCGCCGAAAGTTTCGGGGCCATTCGGGACAAAAAACAGACAACATGGGACGCGAAAGAGGTGTCCCATATGCGTGCGCGTTGGCGCGCCGAAATCAACGCTGAACGCCCCGGTATCCTGCCTGTCGCCGACGCCCTTAAAGCAGCCTTGCCTGCCGACACCATGATCTATTCCGACATGACCCAATTCGCCTATGCAGCGAAAGAGGTCTATCCGATGGACCACCCCGGCCATTGGCACCACCCTTACGGCTTTGGCACGCTTGGTTATGCCCTACCGGCGGCCATCGGGGGCGCAATTGGACGTAGGGTGGGTGAAACCCACGCGCCGACAATCGCCATCCTCGGCGACTACGGTTTTCAATACACCGTGCAGGAACTGGCCGTCGCGGTGGAACTGGAACTCACCTTGCCCATCATCATTTGGGACAATGGCAAGCTGGGCGAGATCGAAGACAGCATGGTCCGCGCGCAAATCGCCCCCAATGCAGTGATCCAGCGCAACCCTGATTTCCTGAAACTGGCCGAGGCCTACGGGGCCGCAGCGACCCAGCCCACAACCCTTGCTGAATTCGGGCAGGCGATCCAGACAGCGTTGCAAACCAAAGGCCCCACGGTGATCCGCGTGACCTCTGACATCGCCCTTACCAGCAGCTGACCAAGACGGTGATGTCTGCGGCACGTGCCGTCAGCGCCACCGGGCTGATTGCAGGTTGCGGGCCGCTTGTGGCCGGATCAATGCCTTGGGTCGCCAGAAGCGTCGCAATCTGATCTGCCTTGACCGAGAACTGCACATCCGCAGGCAGGCTTTGCCCGTTGCGGTTGCTGCGCGGCAGCAGCATGCCCAGAACCGTGCCAGAGGCATCCAGCACCGGCCCGCCCGCATCGCCGACTGATGACGTCACCGACAATCGTTTGATCGTTTCTTCCCCGGTAAGCCCTCGAATATCGACGACATTGCCAAAGGTCAGCGTTGGTGCGCTCAAGACGCCACCAAAGGGGTATCCGGCGACAGCAACCGGGTCTTGCAGGCGCGGTAATTCAACCTGCAACGTGGCAACGTCCAAGGGGGCTAGATCCTCAAGCGGGCGCAGCAGCGATACGCCAAGTGCCGCATCACTGATGATAATCTCGGCCTCCTGCTCTCGGTCCAACGTGATCCGGTCGCAGTCTTCTATGGCATCCGGTGTTGTCACAACATGCCCGGTGCCAGAGGCATAAAACCCGGTACGCGACAGGCGCGGCCGCCGGATGTTCAACCCCGAGACCATATCGATGGACTGCACATCCGTGGCGGGCACCAAGTTGGCGTCCAAGACACCGTCCAATCGGGTGAAACTTTCGCGCATCACTTCGATCACCCGACTGCGGCGGTTCTCGTCACCCGCAGGCCAGACAAGGGTAAAGCCTTTGATCTCGCCATCCTGCAAGGACACGGTGGTGAAGGAATGAATGTCCTCATCAACTCCTTCGATAAAGAAACCGTTGCTGCGAAAGGCGCGTTCGCCCTCAAAGGGGATAATCTCAAGCGTTTGCATGACCTCGTAAAGGCCACGCATCTTGCCGGCATCGCCGCGTTGCGAAATTAGCATCAGCCGGGCGCCCGGAATTGAAGCGGTCGCGTCATATTGGGCAAAGGGGGGTTGGTATTGGGCAAATGAAACGGCGGCTGTTGGTACCTCCAGCGCGATGCCAGCGGCATCATCGCGGATCATCTGCATATCAACTTCGGACAACACCGCGTTGTATTGCTTTAGCAGCAAACCGCGCTGGCTTGTGGTCAGAACACCGGTGCCCTGTTGCAGATTGTCCAACTGCCAGCTTTCCATAGATGCACGGGTACCACGCCCGAATGATCCGTCGATGGCCGCACTATAGTAACCACCCCAAGCAAGCGCCTTTTGCAGCTCTTGGCGGTCTTCGCGGGTTAGTGCGGCTTCCGAGGACCGCGCCTCGCGCAGGGTTTCCTGCGGCGCGGTGATCGGGTTCACGGCGGGGCGGATAGGTTCCACTGGGGTCTCAGCCGCGCGCGGGGCGCCGCCGCCGATGGGCCAAAACTGTTGTTCAAATCGGCGGCCATTTTGCAGATAACTGTCAGATGGAATTTGCCGTGTCGCCAACAAACGCGAGAGTTCCTGCCGGGCGAGCGCCTCGGAGTAAGGGCCAAGCACGATGCCATAAAACCCACGCCCCAGATAATAACCCTCTACATCATCAAACTGACGCGCATAAAGCCGGGCGCGTTCCTGCGCCTGCGCCAGTGTCTGGCGCGCCTCAATCTGAACCCAGAATGTATCTTGCGCCTTGGCAGCAAGAGGCAGGACAAGAAAGACAAGAACGGTGGCAAGCGTTCTGAACATAGTAACCTCGGCAGCAAATCGAACCTTGCTAGGGTGATTGGCGTTGTCCGCGCTCAGACGCAAGCATAACCGCACCTTTGACGCGCATTTGATCGCATTAAATCCAAAGCCGTTGCCTAATTGACCCTTGCCGCGCAGCACCCTATTGCAGGGGCAAAGCACATGAGGGCCACGATGGCAGATAAACCACGCAGTTTTCAGGAGATCATCCTGCGGCTTCAGACCTATTGGGCGTCCAAGGGTTGCGCGATCTTGCAACCCTACGACATGGAAGTGGGGGCTGGGACGTTCCACCCGGCCACAACCCTGCGCGCGCTGGGCAGCAACCATTGGGCAGCGGCCTATGTGCAGCCCTCGCGCCGCCCCACCGATGGGCGTTATGGCGAAAACCCCAACCGTTTGCAGCATTATTATCAGTATCAGGTGCTGATCAAACCTTCGCCGCCGGACCTGCAAGACCTCTACCTTGGCTCGCTTGAGGCTATCGGCATTGACGCGGCCATGCACGACATCCGCTTTGTCGAGGACGACTGGGAAAGCCCGACACTGGGTGCATGGGGTCTTGGCTGGGAAGTTTGGTGTGATGGCATGGAAGTCAGCCAGTTCACTTATTTCCAACAGGTCGGCGGGCATGACTGCAAACCTGTATCGGGAGAGCTGACCTACGGGCTAGAGCGTCTGGCGATGTATGTCCTTAACGTCGATCACGTCATGGACATGCCGTTCAACGACCCGCAAACGCAGATCCCGCTGACCTACGGCGATATCTTCAAACAGACCGAGCAGGAATACGCCCGCTGGAACTTTGATATCGCAGATACGGATGTGCTTTTGCAGCACTTTGTAGATGCCGAAGCCGAATGTCAGCGCATCCTTGACGCCCCTGTCGACGACCCCAAAACCGGCCTTAAGATCATCATGGCCCACCCAGCCTATGACCAATGCATCAAAGCGTCCCATGTGTTCAACCTGTTGGACGCGCGCGGTGTGATTTCTGTCACTGAACGGCAGGCCTATATCGGCCGGGTGCGTGCACTGGCCAAGGCCTGCGCCGATGCCTTTGTGCAAACAGAGGCGGGCGGGGCGGCGGCCTGATGGCAAGGATATTCATCGTGATCATGCTTCTGATCGGGGCCGCAGCTGGTGGTCTGCTGTATTACCAACAGGTCTATGCCTACTACGAAGAGGTGCAGGCAGAGACAGTAATGCTCACCTCTGTTGCAACGGGCACGCCTGAGCCCATCGTTGTGACAGGGTTTGAGGGCATTGATGCCGACAGCAGCCCGCTGCGCTATCGCGCCTGTTTCCAGATGCCGCTAAGCCAGGCAACGCTGACCGAAACATTTGTGATCGTGGATCAGGCCGAACCACGCGTGGCCCCACCTTGGTTTGACTGCTTTGATGCGGAACAAATCGGCGCTGACCTGCAAGCCGACGCCATCGCCTTTCTGGGCACCGAAAACATCGTCTATGGCATTGATCGCATCATTGCCGTCTACCCGGACGGGCGCGGCTATGCCTGGCACCAGATCAACGCCTGCGGCGAAGTTGTGTTCGACGGCAATCGCCCCCCTGAAAACTGCCCATCCCTTCCTGAAAGCCAGAATTGATGCCTGATCTTCTGATTGAACTTTTCTCCGAAGAAATCCCCGCACGGATGCAAACCCGTGCAGCGGATGATCTGCGCAAACTGGTGACGGACGGTCTGGTCGAGGCTGGATTGACCTATGCCGGGGCCGCCGGGTTTTCGACGCCGCGCCGCCTGACGCTGTCACTTGACGGGCTGACCGCAGAAAGCAAGGCAGTGCGTGAAGAACGCAAAGGCCCCAAGGTCGGCGCGCCTGACAAAGCCATCGAAGGGTTCCTGCGCGGGGCCGGTGTGGCCCGCGATGACCTTGAGGTACGCGATGACAAAAAGGGGCAGGTCTATTTTGCCGTCATCGAGAAACCGGGCCGCTTGGCCGCTGATATCATCGCTGAAGTGCTCGAAAAATCCGTGCGCAACTTCCCATGGCCCAAGTCGATGCGCTGGGGCACAGGCAGCCTGAAATGGGTGCGCCCACTGCATTCCATCCTGTGCATTCTGTCTGATGAGGCCGGAACCGAAGTTGTGCCGCTTGATGTTGATGGGATCACCTCTGGCAACACCACGCGCGGGCACCGTTTCCTTGCGCCGAATTCATTTTCTGTTGCGTCATTTGATGATTACGAGGCGAAGTTGAAGCGCGCCAATGTCGTGCTGCGCGCCGACGAACGGGCCGAGGCGATCTGGAACGAGGCGACAACGCAGGCCTTTGCGCTGGGCCTTGAGGTGGTCGAAGACCGTGGATTGTTGGCAGAGGTTGCGGGGCTCGTCGAATGGCCTGTTGTTCTGTTGGGCCGCATTGACGATGATTTTCTGGGCCTGCCGCCCGAGGTGCTGCAAACCTCAATGAAAGAGCACCAGAAGTTCTTTTCGGTGCGCAACCCCAAGACGGGCCGGATTGAGCGTTTTGTGACCGTCGCCAACATGGAAACGGCGGACAATGGCGCGACGATCCTGGCGGGTAACCAAAAGGTGCTGTCGGCGCGTCTGGCGGATGCAAAGTTCTTTTGGGAAAATGACCTGCGGGTGGCGAAAGCGGGGATGGAACCTTGGTTGGAGAGTCTGTCCAACGTGACCTTCCATAACAAACTAGGCTCACAGAAAGACCGGATCGAACGGATCGCCGCACTGGCCCGCGAAGTCGCACCCAGCGTGGGCGCTGATCCTGATCTGGCAGAGCAAGCGGCACGCGTCGCCAAGGCCGATCTGTCGTCTGAAATGGTCTATGAATTCCCCGAATTGCAGGGGCTAATGGGGCGGTATTATGCGGCAGAGGCAGGCTTGCCTGCGGATGTGGCAGCGGCCTGTGAAGAACATTATTCCCCGCTGGGCCCGTCAGATGACGTGCCGACAGCGCCGGTATCCGTAGCCGTGGCGCTGGCCGATAAGATCGACACGTTGACAGGGTTCTGGGCGATTGATGAGAAACCAACCGGGAGCAAAGACCCGTTTGCGCTGCGCCGCGCGGCGCTGGGGGTTATTCGGTTGGTGTTGGACGGCAAGTCATCAGTGAAGCTTGATGAAGTGGTTCAGTTTCATAGTCGAGCTTTATATGCTTCACTGGTTTTGAATGATAGAGCAAGTGTATTGAATGACTCGACATTGGACGAGGAACACTGGATCCTTGGTGCTAATAAGGCCATGCCGGACGGTACGATTTTGGCTCTTTCCGTACCGGAAATATTTGAAAGAGTAGATGCGCTGAATGTCAGTCTATCTCGTGATCTTGACTGGCAAGCAATTAGGATAACTTCCGCGAAAGTAATTGCGAAGGAACTCCTCTCCTTCTTCCACGACCGCCTCAAAGTCTTCCTCCGTGACAAGGGCATCCGCCACGACATCATCGACGCCTGCATCGCGATGCCCGGTAACGACGACCTGACCCTGCTGGTCAAACGGGCCGAGGCCCTTGCAGAAACCCTCGCCACCGATGACGGTGAAAACCTGCTGCAAGGCTTCAAGCGCGCCAATAACATCCTCAGCCAAGCCGAGGAAAAGGATGGCGTCGAATACTCCTATGGCGCCGATATCAAATTCGCCGAACATGACGCCGAAAAGGCACTTTTCGCCGCTCTTGATGCTGCGGACGCAAAAATTGTCCCGGCCATGGAAGCGGAAGATTTCAGCACCGCAATGACCGCTATGGCAGCACTTCGCGGGCCGATTGATGCCTTTTTCACCGATGTGCAGGTGAACGCCGACAGTCAGGTTTTACGCCGCAACAGGCTTAACCTGCTGTCACGTATCAGGAATATCTGCCTTTCCGTCGCTGATCTGACCAAGATCGAAGGCACGTCATAAAACTGTAAACATTGCTATACACCGGCGGGGTTTCTCCCCTATGCTGCGCTTGAACAATCAATGGTGCCGCAGTGCAGCAACAGACAACATATGGTCCGCTGACCCTGATCACATCCACAGCACCCATGTCGGCGGCGGTGCATGGTGGGCGTGCGAAATGTCTGCAACGGCTGATCCGTCTGGACATGCCCGTACCCGTGACGGTCGCGCTGTCCTTTGATGCGGTGCATGAGGCGGCACTGGGCAATCTGCCTGATATGGATCAACTGATCGCACCTTTCGGGGCTGATCCGCTGCTGTCCGTGCGCCCCTCTAGCCTGAACCCAGATTGGGGCGGGCCAAGTGCCATATTGAACGTTGGGATGAACGATACTTGCCACGCCATGCTGTCCGAACGGATGGGCGTGCAGGCCGCCACCAAGATGTATCTGCGTTTCATCCAGTCCTATGCGATCCACGTCGCCCGGCTGGACCCCGATGAGTTTTATCTGCCCGATGTGGCCGACGCCTCTAGCCTGAAGGCGATGCTGAATACCTTTGAGTTTGAAACGGACACGCCGTTTCCTCAGGACGTCTCTGTGCAATTGGCCGAAGTGCTGCGCTCTATGGCGCGGGCATGGGACGGCACAACCGCGCGGCTGCTTCGTGAGGCGAAGGGCGCGCCTGTTGATGCAGGCCTCGGTTTGGTCGTGCAGGCGATGGCCATTGGCATGGGCGAAGACGAAAGCGGGCAGGGCGTTATCCAATTTGTCGATAGCACCTCGGGTGAGCCAAAGATCATTGGCCGTTATGTCAGCGAAGGCCAGATCAAAGGCCGCGATGTGGCCCCCGATGCCGAAGGCGCGATCTACCTGACCCGCGATCCGCGTGGCCCGTCGCTCGAAGATTTGTGCCCCGCGCAATACGCCGAGCTGGTATCTTATGGCGATATCTGTCGCCGCCGATTGCGCGAAGAGATGGAAGTGAAGTTCACGCTGCACGATGGTGCGGTCCAGATTCTGGACGCGATCCGGGTGCAGCGGTCTTCGCGCGCTTCGGTCGCGATTGCCGTGGCTTTGGCGACAGATCAGGTGATCCCCCGCGAAGAAGCAGTGATGCGGGTTGAGCCTGCGGCGCTGTCGGAGCTGCTGCACCGGCAGGTCGATCCTGACGCGGACCGCGATGTGATCGTCAGCGGAATTGCCGCAAGCCCCGGTGCCGCGACCGGCCGGATTGTTCTGACCGCGCAGGATGCGCAGGCCAGTGCCGCGCGTAGCGAGGCCTGCGTGCTGGTGCGTCGCGAAACCACGCCAGAGGACATTCGGGGCATGCATGCCGCACAGGCCGTTCTTACGATGCGCGGCGGGGTGACCAGCCATGCGGCGGTGATTGGCCGTGGCTTGGGCGTGCCTTGTGTTGTGGGTGCCTCTGACCTGACGATTGACCTTAAGAAAGGCCGCATCGTTTGCCCAAATGGGCGCGAATTTCGCACTGGCGACCGCATCACCGTTGATGGCACCACAGGCCAGATCCTTGCAGGTGAGCCGCCGATGTTAGAGGCCGCACTTGATGGCGCCTTTGGCACGCTGCTGGAATGGGCCGACGAATTCCGCGACATTGGCGTGCGCGCCAATGCCGATACCCCAGCCGATGCGCAGACCGCCCGTAACTTTGCCGCCGAAGGCATTGGCCTTTGCCGGACCGAGCATATGTTCTTTGACGGTGACCGTTTGGGTGTCATGCGCGAGATGATCTTTGCCGAGGAAAGCGATGACCGCCGCGCGGTTCTTGACCGTCTTCTGCCAATGCAGCGCGCCGATTTTCAGGCCTTATTCGAGATTATGGCAGGCGAGACCGTCTGCGTCCGCCTGTTTGACCCGCCGCTCCATGAATTCCTGCCATCTGATAAGGCGGGTCTGCGCGATCTGGCCGAACAGGTAGCCTTGCCCTTGCCCGAAGTGGCCGAGCGTGTGAACGCGCTGACCGAATACAACCCCATGCTGGGCATGCGCGGCGTGCGTCTGGGTATCGCCATCCCTGAGATCTACGACATGCAGGCCCGCGCCATCTTTGAGGCGCTGGTGGCTGTCGGCAAGAAAGGCATCACGATCAAGGTTGAGATCATGATCCCGCTTGTCAGTGCGATGCGCGAGGTCGAGCTGATGAAGGCCCGCATCGATGGTGTGGCCAATGCCGTCTGGGCGCGCACCAAGACACATGCCGAATACCGGCTGGGTGTGATGGTGGAAACACCACGCGGCGCGTTGCGTGCGCAAGATATTGCGGAACATGCGCAGTTCCTCTCCTTTGGCACCAATGATCTGACCCAGATGACCTATGGGTTGTCGCGCGATGACGCGGGGCGGTTTATGTCGTCTTATGTCCAGCAGGGTGTTTATGCCGAAGATCCGTTTCACACCCTCGATATCGAAGGGGTGGGCGAGCTTATCTCGCTCGGTGCGGAACGAGGGCGGCTGGGGCGGCCTGATGTGGTTCTGGCAATCTGTGGCGAGCATGGCGGGACACGCCCGGCCATCGCATTTTGCCGCCAGCACAAGTTCGATTATGTCTCTTGTTCACCATTTCGTGTGCCGGTTGCGCGACTCACCGCTGCACAGTTGGCCCTCGCAGAGCGGGTATGACCGCCGTGCAACACTAGATGTTGTGTCTTTTTGGCCGCAGATTGGCCTATTTCTACGAAATAGTCCGTTGTAATCGCAGGTTGTGTTGCCGCTTTGCCAACAGTCCAGAGCGAGGGGTAGACGCAAACGTCACCTTCGGTTAGAGACCACGGCGCTAGCGCGGAGCATTTCCGCGTGTTTCCTGGGTGGGAAAGAAATGTTGACTGTACGGACGATTTTCGCCGTGATTTCTGCGGCAATGATGGCTTTTGCGGCAACCGCTGCAACTGCCGATGAACTACTCGCAAGCCGTTTGGGCGCGATTTTGGGCCAGGAGCGTCAGGCGCTCTCTGTTGTTCCCGACGCCCGATTGAGCATGCTGACAAGCCTACCACCAGCCAATGAACGGGGTGTCGATACCACAAATCGCCTGATCTATGATCGCGATTTTCTGGCGGAACAACCTGCGGCTTCTGGTGGCGACCAATGGGAATGTCTGGCCGAGGCGCTATATTTTGAGGCGCGCGGTGAATCTGTGCGCGGCATGTTTGCCGTGGGCGAGGTGATCCTGAACCGCGTAGATACTGATGCGTACCCAGACACTTTGTGTGGTGTGATCAATCAGGGCACAGGACGTCGGTATGCCTGCCAGTTTACCTACACTTGTGATGGCCGCGCCGAAACAATCGGCGACCCACGGTCATGGGAACGCGTCGGCAAGGTTGCTCGCATCCTGATCGATGGTGCCCCGCGTGCCCTGACCGGTGGTGCGACGCATTATCATACCAAGGCGGTGAACCCGTCCTGGGCGCGTCGGTTCCCACGCACCGCATCGATTGGGTCGCACTACTTCTATCGCCAGCCAATCCGCACGGCGTCCAAGTAACGTCGCATGACGCAGGGTGGGCGTCGTCCCTGACGCTTGCCGCCTCGCTTGCGTCCTTGTATCTCGGACAGGCCTGATACAGCGACGGACTGCCCTATGACTGACGATATTCGCCTCGCGTTTGCCCATCCCAGTGAACGTGCTGCTGCCAGCAGCACGACCCCCTGCGACAGGATTTCCCTGCGCGACTATGTGGTCGAGGTCGAGATAGGGGCGTTCCAGCAGGAACGCGGCACATTGCAGCGTGTACGCTTTAACGTGGTGGTAGAGGTGCTGCCACTGTCGGGACCCATCGACGATGATGTGGACCGCATTCTGTCTTATGACAAAGTGACCGAGGCGATCGGTGTTGAGCTTGAGGCAGAGCGCATCAATCTGCTCGAAACCCTGGCCGCGCGTGTTGCAGAGCGTATCTTGCTGGAACCGCAGGCCGAACGGGTCTTTGTTCGGATCGAAAAACTGGACCGCGGCCCATTCTCGCTTGGGGTTGAGATCGTGCGCGCGCGTGATGGTGTCAATCTTGCCGGTCAGGAACATGTCGAAGCCCCACATCCGCGCGTTATTTACCTGTCAAACGCCGCCATCGCGGCACCACATCTGGCCACTTGGATTGATCAGCTCAGCGCGTTGGACGCCCCGTTGATCATCTGCGTTGGCGCGTCTGATGCGCCTGCACCGCAAACCGGCAACGCACTGTCTCAGCGCCGCGTTGATCTGCTGGCGATAGAACAAAACGCCTGGACATTGGCCGCCCGTGACAGGCGCTGCATGGTGGTTGGCACACGGACCGAACTGGACTGGGCGATGAAGAACGACCAGATTTGCATCTGGGCACCCTCAAAGATCGTGCTGGACGCAGTGGACGGCCCGTCTGCCAGCCCACGCGATGCTGTCACCTTGGCCGCGTGGTTCGCAGCCGAAATGGAAGCCAAGGAACTTTGGGTGTTTGGTGCCGACGCGCCCGAAAGCACGATCAGCACGCGTGTGATCGCTGTGGATCAAGCCAGCCTGACATGACCCAGTACTATCGCCCCGTCGCGCGGTTTGGCGAAGTGCCAACGCCGCAGAGCCTCCCTTTGGCCGGGGGCCTGTGTTGGTTTGATACGGTCGCAATCCACGTGCGCGGCGGCGGTTTGCAGCATATCCCAGCCAATGAGGTGCCCGCCGACGTGTCAGAGCGGCTGACAGCGCATCGCGCACCGATTGCTGGCATGGATATGGGTGCGCCACAGACCATGGGCATCCTGAACGTTACACCGGATAGTTTTTCCGATGGTGGGCAATTCAACGCACCCCGACAGGCGCTGGAACATGCTTTGGCCATGCAGGCCGAGGGGGCCGCGATCATCGACGTGGGCGGCGAAAGCACCCGCCCCGGTGCGGCAGAAGTCCAGATCGCCGACGAAATCGCGCGCACCGCACCGGTGATCGCGGCAATCCGCGCGCAAAGCGATGTGCCGATCTCCATTGATACACGCAAAGCCAAGGTCGGGCGTGCGGCGCTGGATGCCGGGGCAAATCTTGTGAACGATGTGGCGGCCTTCACCTATGACCCGGAACTGGCCAAGGTCGCCGCCAAATCTGACGTGCCGGTCTGCGTGATGCATGCGCAAGGCTCGCCCGAGACAATGCAGCATGACCCCAGCTATGATGATGTGCTGTTGGATGTGTATGATTTTCTGGCGGAACGGGTAGACGCCGCTGTTGCAGCGGGCATTCCGCGTGATCAGATTGTCGTCGATCCCGGCATCGGCTTTGGCAAGACCGTGGAACACAACCTTGCGCTGCTCCGCGGTATCGCGATTTTTCACGGGCTGGGCTGTCCGATCCTGCTTGGGGCCTCGCGCAAGCGCTTTATTGGCACCATTGGTGGTGGGACAGACGCGACCGACCGCGTAAGCGGATCTGTGGCTGTGGCGCTTTTTGGCGCACGCAGGGGCGTGCAAATCCTGCGGGTTCACGATATCTTTGCCACCAAACAGGCGTTGGACCTGGAATGGGCAATCGGCGGGGCGGCAATGACATGACACGCAAACTCTTTGGCACTGACGGTGTGCGCGGCACGGCAAACACCTATCCAATGACCGCCGAGATGGCGTTGAAAATCGGATCAGCCGCCGGGCGGTTCTTTCGCAACGATGGATCAAACGGGCACCGTGTGGTGATCGGTAAAGACACGCGGCTGTCAGGCTATATGTTTGAAAATGCGCTGACGGCGGGCCTGACCAGCACGGGCATGAATGTGTTGTTGCTGGGGCCGGTGCCGACACCTGCAGTGGGTCTGCTGACCACATCTATGCGCGCCGATTTGGGGATCATGATCTCGGCCAGCCATAACCCGCACCACGACAACGGGATCAAGTTCTTTGGGCCGGATGGTTTCAAGCTGTCAGATGCTGCTGAAGTGGACATCGAGGCACTGATCAGTGGTGAAATCGAACCTGCTCAGACGCAGAATATCGGTCGGGTCAAACGGATTGATGATGGCCGTTTTCGCTATGCCGAACGGATCAAATCAACCTTCCCTGCAGGCATGCGTCTGGATGGGCTAAAGGTGGTGATCGATTGCGCCAATGGGGCCGCTTACCGCGTCGCACCAGAGGTGCTGTGGGAACTGGGCGCCACGGTCATTCCCGTGGGCGTGAACCCTGATGGTTTCAACATCAACAATGGCTGCGGTTCAACCAGCACGGCTGCGGCGGCAGAAACGATCCTGCGCGAAGGGGCGCATGTAGGCATTTGCCTTGATGGTGATGCGGATCGTGTAATGATCCTTGATGAAAAAGGTCAAGTCGCGGATGGCGATCAGATCATGGCGCTGATGGCAGGGCGTTGGGCCGATCAAGAGCGGCTCAACGGGGGCACATTGGTTGCGACGGTTATGTCCAATCTGGGGTTGGAGCGGTATCTTGACGGGCGCGGCTTGCGTCTTGAACGCACCAGCGTCGGTGACCGTTACGTGGTCGAGGCGATGCGCGCCAATGGCTGGAACCTAGGGGGCGAGCAATCCGGCCACATCGTGATGACCGATTATGCCACAACTGGTGACGGGCTTTTGGCTGGGTTGCAGTTTCTGGCGGCGATGATCGAAACCGGGCAACCGGCCAGCACGCTGACCAAGAGTTTTGACACCGTGCCGCAGATGCTCAAGAACGTGCGCTATGCAGCAGGGCAGGACCCGTTGGGTGCGGCACAGGTGCAGAAATCAATCGCGGATGCAGAAGTAAAGCTGTCAGGCAAAGGCCGCTTGCTGATCCGCAAATCCGGGACAGAGCCGCTGATCCGCGTCATGGCTGAATGCGAAGACGACGACCTGCTTTCACAGGTCGTCGACGGAATTGTTGCAGAGGTTGAAGCAGCGGTTTAGGCGGGCGCTGCGGCGCCGCCAACAACCTCGGCCATAAGGGATTGCACGGTTCCACCGTCCATGCCCATGGCCCGCGCCAGACCACCAACAAAGACTTGTTCTTTGCCGTCCAACTTGCCGTCAGCGGCAACAACCATCAACACACCGCGCATCATATCAAGCTGCTCTGGCTTCGTGCGGCCATTGATCAGACGCTTGTGGCCTTTCAGATCAAGGGTCTCTTCGGCCAGATCCGCCATGCGCTTGACGTCTTCCATTGCGAAAATCGTGCCTGTCATTTCTTCCGCGGCTTGTTTGATCATCGCCACCTCGGATGGTGCGATGTAGCCGTCAGCTTTGGCCGCATGGCACATGGCATCAAGGATAGCTTGGGCCGCCGGCGTGGCATCTGCCATTATCGCGATGCGCTGACCACGGCGCTTTTGGACGGCCAGCAGTTTGAACCCGGCAAAGGCCAGAACCGCAATCAAAAGACCAAAACCCCAGAACCCTTCGGCCAGTGATTTCATCGACAGTTTGGGCTGCAAAGGAACGTCTGCCGGGATCATGCCCGCGGCTTGCGCGCTTTCAAGTTCTGTCGCGGTGAACTCGTAATACTGCTCGCTCTGGCAGTTGTTCGATGCAAGGGCGTAGCCAGTCAGCGACCGCCAGACATTCACGAAGATAATTGAATGCGTCTCAACAAAGTGACACAGGGCCAATGGGCCGGTCTCGTCTTCAAATTCTGTGGGGCTGACGAAAACCAGCTGTTCGGCAGTGCCATATCCGCCGCCACGCCGGGCGTCGGCCTGGGTGGCCATGGAGGTGAGAACGATGGCCATAAAAAGGCCGGAAACAAAGTGACGCATGAGTAACTCCAGAATTGCGATAGCAGCTCTGTGAGTGGGCAATGTGTCTACAATGTGTGGAAAATCCTATTTAACTTTGACGTGTGAAGATTCGCCGCAAGCTCGCCCATTGGCTGATCATCAGACCCAGCATGATGAGGCCGAGGGCGGCAAAGAAACGCAGGGGCAGGACTTCGCTCAGGACCCACGCTCCAAAGATCATGGACCAGACCGGCACCTGATAATTCACCAAAGTCATAAAAATCGCACCCGCCGACCGGATCGTGGCCACCCGGATCAATGCGGCCAATGCGGTAGGGATGAACCCCAGCACGATGATCGCGATGGTCGGACGGGCGGCACCAACCGTGGGCAGGCCTTCGAAAATCAGCATAGCGGGGATAAGCGCCGCCGCACCGATGGTCAGCAACAGGGCCGCCATCGTGATCGGGTCAATCGGCGGGCAGCGGCGCGTCATGACGCTTGAGATTGCATAGGAGATGGACGCGGCGATGCAGGCAATCTGGCCCAAAGGCTCCATCCCGGTCCCAATGCGCATCACACCGGGGCCGATCAGGACGATGGCACCGACAAATCCCAGAATGACGCCCAAGCTGTTACGCAGGCTCATCTTTTCGTCAGTGAACATATGGGCAAGGGGAAGGACAAAGAGCGGCAAAGCGGCCATTGAGATGCCAGCAAAGGCAGACGGCACAAACTGCTGCCCCCAGCTGAGCAAGGCAAAGGGCAGGGCTGTGTTCAGCAAGCCGATGGCGATCAGATACGTCCACATCCGAGTGTTGAAGGTCGGCAAAGGACGCTTAAGCGCGCGCATCAGGATCAGGAGTGCGGCCGCGCCCAACGTGGTGCGGGCGCAGGCGACGGTGAGCGGGCCGTACCCTTCCAATGCGATAGCCACGACCATAAACGTCGCCCCCCAGATCAAACCGAGAGCGGCAATAGAAAGCCAGTTCGCAAGGGTGGGTTGGGTGGTCATGGGTGTCCTACAAAGCAGAAAAGGCCCGGATAAAGACCGGGCCTTTCCATTGTGTAAGGTGGATCATGATCCACCTTACATGTCGATCAGTTCTTCGCTTTATCGACCATCTTACCTGCGGAAATCCAAGGCATCATTCCGCGCAGCTTTTCACCGACCTGCTCGATCTGGTGCTCATCGTTGATGCGGCGTGTCGCCTTGAAGTAAGGCTGGCCCACGGCATTTTCCTGCATGAAGTCACGCACGAATTTACCGGTCTGGATGTCTGTCAGCACGTCTTTCATGCGCTTCTTAGTCTCATCATACGGCAGGACGCGCGGACCAGAGACATACTCACCATACTCAGCCGTGTTCGAGATGGAGTAGTTCATGTTCGCGATGCCACCTTCATAGATCAGGTCCACGATCAGCTTGGTTTCGTGCAGGCACTCAAAGTAAGCCATTTCAGGCTCGTAGCCGGCCTCAACCAGTGTTTCAAAGCCCATGCGGATCAGCTCAACGATACCACCGCACAGAACGGCCTGCTCACCAAAGAGGTCGGTTTCGCATTCCTGACGGAAGTTCGTTTCGATGATGCCAGAGCGGCCGCCGCCAATGGCGGAACAGTACGACAGGCCGATTTCCATCGCCTTACCGGTCGCATCATGATCCACAGCAACAAGGCAAGGCACGCCGCCACCTTTGGTGTATTCGCCGCGTACGGTGTGGCCGGGGCCTTTGGGGGCCATCATGATCACGTCAACGCCGGGCTTGGGTTCGATCAGGCCGAAGTGGACATTCAGGCCGTGAGCAAAGGCAATGGCAGAGCCTTCTTTGATGTTGTCATGAACATATTTCTTGTATGTCTCTGCCTGCAATTCATCGGGCATTGTGAACATGATCACGTCGCACCAAGCAGCCGCTTCCGCGATACCCATGACCTTAAGGCCTTCACCTTCGGCTTTGGCAGCAGAAGCAGAGCCTTCGCGCAGCGCCACAACAAGGTTCTTTGCACCGCTGTCGCGCAGGTTCAGCGCGTGGGCGTGGCCCTGGGAGCCGTAGCCGAGAATGGCAACTTTTTTGTCTTTGATCAGGTTCACATCGCAATCGCGATCATAATAAACGCGCATAAGGCATTCCTTTGGTTGGGTTTCTGACTTGCGTTATAGCTGCTGTCGCGTGTGTTGCGAGTGTTGCTTTCCGATTTTCTTGGAGTAAGTGAAGATTGCTATTCGCCATTTTGAATATTATGAGCATTTTCATGCTTGATGATGTCGATCGCCGTCTTTTGCGCCTGTTACAGGCTGATCCTGCCACCTCTGTGCCTGATCTGGCTGGGGCGGTGGGGCTGACGGCCGCGCGGATCACCCGCCGTCTGGACCGCCTGCGTCAGGATCGTGTTATCCAAGGCAGCCATGTCACCATCAACTGGCCTGCTTTGGGCTATGCGGTGTCAGTCAGTCTGCGGATCACATTGGACAAAACTGTCGCTCGTGCCTTTGACGAATTTATCGACGCCGCGCGCGCCGTGGCCGAGGTGATCGAGATCCAGACCTTTCTGGGCCGTGTTGACGTGCGCCTGTCCCTGATCGCCAAGGATTTGGCGGATTATCAGCGTATCTACCGTGAACAGGTTCTGACCTTGCCCCATATTGCCGATATCGAGGCGTTGATGACCGTTGCCACCGTCAAATCCAACGAAAGCCTTCCGCTATGATCTTGGATACGCAGGATCGGGCTTTGTTGCGGGCATTGGTTGCCAGTGCAGATCAGTCGACCACGCAATTGGGCCAGAAGCTGGGGCTTAGCCAACCTGCGACTTGGCGGCGCATGCGTCGTTTGCAGGATGCCGGTGTGATTGCCGGTCGGCGGCTGGTGCTGGATGCTGAGAAGGTGGGTTTTGGGGTCACCGTGTTTCTGGGTGTGAAACTGGCGACCAAAGGCCGTGTCAGCCTTGAAGATTTTGAGCGCGCCGTAGGGGCGATCCCCGAAGTGCAAAGCGTTGATCACGTGCTGGGGCTTTATGATTATCGGTTGCGCGTCGTCGCCCGTGATCTGGCCGATTTTGAGCGGGTCCTGCGCCGCCGCATCATGACCATGCCTGGCGTGGGCGATGTAGAGGCGAATGTTCTGCTTAGCGAAGAACGCAGGCCGGGTCCGATTTAGCCCTTTTGTAGGTTGTGACGCTTAGCCTGACGCGCGACTGATACCAATGGTATTTGCGATGCTCCGGCCGATGAACGGGGCTTTGTATACCAAAATAGGCTTTGCGTTGCGATGCGTCAGGCAATAGCCATGGTCCATACTTGAAGGAGATGATGATGGGCGGCGCATATTCAGAAATTGATCCAGATGGGCTGATGGAGTTTTCAGTGGTCTTCACTGATCGCTCTCTCAATCATATGTCCAAAGCTTTTCAAGGTGTTATGACCGACATCTCATCGATGTTGAAAGAGGTCTATAACGCCGATCACGTGGCGCTTGTCCCCGGTGGCGGCACCTACGGGATGGAAGCCGTAGCGCGCCAGTTCGGAGCAGATGCCCACGCGCTGATCGTGCGCAATGGCTGGTTCTCCTACCGCTGGACCCAGATTTTTGAGGCGGGCAATTTTACGGCCGACACAACCGTTATGAAAGCGCGCCAATCGGGCAATGACACCCGCGCGCCATTTGCACCTGCACCCATCGAGGATGTGACAGCCGCAATTCGTGACGCTAAACCCGATGTGGTCTTTGCCCCGCATGTTGAAACCTCTGCCGGGATCATCCTGCCGGACGATTATCTGACGGCGATGGCCGCTGCCGCTCATGAAGTGGGTGCATTGATGGTGCTGGATTGCATCGCGTCGGGCTGCGCCTGGGTCGATATGAAGGCCACCGGCGTTGATGTGCTGATTTCGGCCCCGCAAAAGGGCTGGTCTGCGACCCCATGCGCGGGCTTGGTGATGATGTCAGAGCGTGCGGTCGCACGCATGGCGGACACGGTATCAAATTCCTTCGCGGTGGATCTCAAGAAATGGCACAGCATCATGCAAGCCTATGAGGGCGGCGGGCATGCCTATCATGCCACGATGCCCACGGATGGATTGCGCGCCTTCCGCGACACGATGCAGGAAACCCAAGCGTTTGGTTTTGACAAACTGCGCGATGCACAATGGGCCTTGGGCAATGCCGTCCGCAAAGTGCTCGCGGACAAAGGCATTCGTTCGGTCGCCGCCGAAGGGTTTGGCGCGCCGGGTGTTGTCGTCAGCTACACCGATGACCCTCATGTGCAGAACGGGTCCAAATTTGCCGCGTTAGGTATGCAGATCGCAGCAGGTGTTCCGTTGCAATGTGACGAACCTGACGATTTCCGCACATTCCGGCTTGGGCTTTTTGGCCTAGACAAACTTTATGACGTGGATGCTACGCTGGGCCGTCTGGTGCCTGTGCTGGACAAGGTGCTTTAGCGCGCGCCCAATCCCATTTGCATCAGCGCCTTGCGCACCGGGGCGACGCCATAAAGCGCCTCAATCCCCTTAGTGCGCAAGCTTTGAAATGCCGGGTTGCCTGCGATTGACGCTCGGTTAAGCGCATCAATCCCGGTCACCCGCAGCTTGATGTCCGGGTGCCGCTTGCGCGCGTAACCGTCCAACATCGCAGGTGTGCCAAGGGCTGTGGGCTGCGCCTGTGCCAGTTCCAGCAAGCAAGCCAGATCCTTGAGAGACATGTTTAACCCCTGCGCGCCAATCGGCGGCATAACATGAGCGGCTTCTGCCACAAGGGCCGTGCGTGGGCCGGTGATCTGATGTGCGATCTGGCTGATGATGGGCCAGACGCCGCGTGGTGATGCCAGTTTAAGTGGACCATATAGAAAGGCTGAGCGGTCATTGGCCGCGGCTTCAAATTCGGTGTCTTGGAGGGCAGCCAGCCGCGCGACCTCTGCCCCGGTTTCCATCCAGACCACTGCCGAACAGGGCTTACCGTCATGATCAGGCAGGGGCACCAATGTGAACGGGCCTCCGGTGCGGTGTATCTCGGTCGAGACATTGTCGTGCGGTGCATCATGGGTGACGGCGAATGTCAGCGCTTTCTGCCCATAGCGGGTGGTTTTCACATCAATCCCGGCGGCTTGGCGCACGGCAGAGTGGCGTCCATCCGCACCGATCACCAGCTTGGCGGTACATTGGGTGTCATCGCTCAGCGTCACAATCGCCTCGGCGCTGCGCGGCAGCATGCTGCGAAACCCGGTGCCCGGACGGAAATCCACGTTTGGCAGTTCTTGCAGACGGGCGACCATTTCGCGGCGCAACAGCCAGTTGGGCAGGTTCCAGCCAAAGGGCTGTTGGGAAATATCAGCGGCGTCAAAATCGCGTGTGACATGGGTCTCGGTGCCCAGATCAACGATGCGCATGATCTGGAGCGGTGTGGCAAAAGCGGCGAGCCGGTCCCAAAGCCCTGCGGCTTGCAGGAATTGCTGAGCTGGCTGCAAAAACGCGGTTGTGCGCAGATCGGCACCTTCGGCGTCTGCAGTAGTGACAGGCGGGGCAGGGTCCACAATCACAACGTCAAAACCGGCGGTGCCAAAGGCGGCTGCGGCTGTCAGCCCGGCAACACCGCCGCCTGCGATGACGATATCAGTCTGTTTGCGTTCCATGTCCTTGACATAAGCCGCGGCCACCGTGGCGGAAAGGGTCAGCGGACCACCTGCGACAAGAAATCCGCAAGATTATCTGTGTGATGGTGAATGTGATCGCCAATCGCGGGCGTATCATGGACATGCACCGTGCGCATCCCCAAGGCATGTGGGACGGTCAGATTGCGCGCTTCATCCTCGAACATCGCGCCGGTTTTGGGCCGCACCCCGTCTTTGGCAAAAACCCGCGAAAACGCATCTTCTGTCGGTTTGGGTTTGAAATCAGCATGTTCCACGCCATAGACCGCATCAAACGCACGCGTCAGCCCGCGTGCGGCTAGCACGCGCTTGGCATGGTTGTAAGAGCCGTTGGTATAGACAATCTTGCGCCCCGGCAGTTCTGTGATGGCGGCCTGCAAGTCTGGGTCGCTGCGCAGATGCGACACATCAATATCATGCACATCCGCCAGAAAATGATGCGGATCAATGTCGTGATGCTCCATCAACCCGGCCAGTGTCGACCCATGCGACACCCAATAGGCGTGGCATAACTCTAGCGCTTTGCCCGCGTCCAACCCGGTGAGCCGCATAACATAGGCTTTGAACCGGACATCCATCTGCCCGAAAAGATCGTCAGAGGGCGGATATAGCGTGTTGTCGAGGTCAAAGACCCACGTGTCCACATGTAAGAAGTGCTGCGCAACCATGGCCGCACATTATGAGGGCCAATCCTCCCGCGCAATCGCTTTGGCTTGATCGTCGGGCATGCAGAGGCCTATGATCAGCAAAGTTTGAAAGGTTGCCTCATGCAGGACACACGTGCATCGCAAAAAGACGCCTATGATCTGATATTGGAGGCGATTGATAGTCATATCTACAAGCCCGGCGACAGGTTGGTGGAAAGCGAACTTGCAGATCGTTTTGGTGTTTCGCGGACGCCGATCCGCGAGGCGCTTCAACGGCTTGAAACACAGTCGCTGCTGACACGTGACGGGCGGTCGCTGATTGTGGCGTCGCTGGATCATTCACAACTGTCAGAGCTTTACGTAGTGCGGGGCGAATTGGAAGGGTTGGCGGCCAAGCTGGCGGCGCGCCATGCCGCGCCGGAAGAGGTTAAAGTGCTGCGTGATATGCTGGATGCAGATCAGAAACTGGCTGGTGATCCATCGGCACTCAGCCGCGCAAACCGCCGGTTTCACAAGCAAATCCACCTTGCCTCGCACAACCGTTTTCTGGTCAAGCAACTGGATCTGGTGCATCGGTCTATGGCGCTGTTGGCCACCACATCAATTGCTGCCGAAGGACGTGGCGAGGAAACCCTCGCTGAACACGCGGCAATTGTTTCGGCTATTGAGGCGGGCGACGGCGACGCCGCGTATCAGGCGCTGCGTAACCATATCTCTGAGGCTTTTGTGACCCGTCTGAAGCTGGATGCCGCCGCGGTTGAGGCAGCAGAGTAGGTTCAGGCGCTCATCGCTTTGGCAAAGCGTTCAAACAGATAGTAGCTGTCTTGCGGTCCGGGGCTGGCTTCGGGGTGGTATTGCACGCTGAAGACCGGGCGCCCGGCGATGCGAATCCCACAGTTGCTGCCATCAAACAGCGACACATGGGTTTCTTCCACGCCCTCGGGCAGGGTTTGGCTGTCCACAGTAAACCCGTGATTCATCGATGTGATCTCGACCTTGCCGGTTTCCATGTCCTTGACGGGGTGGTTGGCGCCGTGGTGGCCGTGGTTCATCTTGATCGTTGTGGCACCAACGGCGAGGGCCAGCATCTGGTGGCCAAGACAAATGCCAAAAACCGGTAGATCAGCCTCAAGGATACCCTTGATCATGGGTACCGCATATTCACCGGTCGCCGCCGGATCACCGGGGCCGTTGGACAGGAACACACCGTCAGGGTTCAGCGCCAATACCTCTTCGGCGGTGGCTGTCGCGGGCAGGACCGTCACATCGCAACCAGCGCTGGCAAGGCAGCGCAGGATGTTGCGTTTGGCCCCGAAGTCGATGGCCACAACTTTGTGTTTCGGGTCGGTCTGGGGCACGTAACCTTCGGGCCAGGCCCACCGCATTTCATTCCATTGGTAGGATTGCGCACAGGTGACGTCCTTGGCCAGATCAAGACCTTCCAACCCATTGAAAGAACGCGCTTTTTCAACCAAAGCGGCAATATCGAAATTGCCATCGGGGTCATGCGCCAATGCTACATGAGGTGCGCCTTGCTGGCGGATGGCGCGGGTCAGGCGGCGGGTGTCGACGCCGCCCATGCCAATGCGATTGCGCTTGGACAACCAGACCGTCAGTTCTTCGGTAGCGCGCCAGTTGGAGGACTGTGTCGGGTCCCATTTCACCACCATGCCAGCGGCAACCGGATCACCGGTTTCGTCATCTTCGGGGTTCACGCCTGTGTTGCCGATATGGGGGAAGGTGAAGGTCACGATCTGGCCCGCATATGAGGGATCGGTCATGATCTCCTGATAGCCGGTCATGGCAGTGTTAAAGCACAACTCTGCCACGGTTTCGCCCGTCGCACCAAAGCCAATCCCGTAAAAGATCGTGCCATCCGCAAGGGCCAGACAAGCCGTTGGTTTCTGCGTCATTTCCGATCTCTCCTGATGCCAAATCGTGCCGGGTTTACGCAGGCCCGCGCCCATGGTCAAGGCCGGATCACACCCTTGGAAACAAGGGCTGACGTCGGGACGGGCGCGCTTGTCAGCCTCAACCGCTTTCAGTAAGGTGGCGTTTCGTTTGACGACACATGCACGGGACAAATCAATGGACATGCGCGACAAGATCAACGCGGCCCTCAAGGACGCGATGCGATCAAAAGAGGCGGATCGCCTTTCCACGTTGCGGCTGATCAACGCCGCTATCAAGGACAAGGACATCGCCCTGCGTGGCACCACCGATGAAGAAGGCGGCGTCAGCAATGATGACGTGCTCGGCATTATGGGCCGTATGGTCAAACAACGCCAGGAAAGCGCGCGCGCCTATGAAGAAGGCGGGCGGCTGGAGCTGGCCGAAAAAGAGCTGTCCGAGATTAAGATCATCGAAGAGTTCCTGCCCAAGCAATTGAGCGAGGACGAAGCCGAAGCCGCCGTTGACGCGGCCATCGCCGAAGTGGGTGCGGCCAGCATCCGCGATATGGGCAAGGTCATGGGCGCGCTAAAGGCGAAATACACTGGGCGGATGGATTTTGGTAAGGCCGGTCCGATGGTGAAGGGGCGGTTGGGGTAGGCTATGGCTCCTGACCCCGGCGTGTGAGTGCCAATTGAGGCTAAGGTTCGCAAACAGCCCATACAAACCGATGCCGCAGCCTGTATGGATGTCCGCAATGATAACATATAAATGACCTACGCTGGCTTGTGATGGCACTCGCCTTGGGCCGTCCTATTCGCCCAGAATGCCCGACAATGTTTCAAACAGTGCATCATCCAGTGAAAGTCCACTATTAGGGGCGGTCAACAAGATGTCGCCGTAAAAGATCGAGTTTGCCCCAGCAAGGAAGCACAGGATTTGATCGCTAACAGAAAACCCGTCGCGCCCGGCAGAAAGGCGCACGCGTGTGTTTGGCATCAAGATTCGGGCGGTCGCGACCATGCGGATCATTTCGGGTGAGCTGACTCTCGGGAGGTGGCCCAACGGGGTACCGGGTACAGGGATCAACGCGTTCAGTGGAACGCTTTCGGGTTGGGGATCAAAACTGGCTAGTACCGCGAGCATATCAGCGCGGTCGCGTAGACTTTCACCCATCTCGATAATGCCGCCACAGCAAATCGTGATCCCAGCAGCACGTACATGGTCAAGTGTTTCAAGCCGATCGCGATACGTACGTGTTCCAATGATTTCAGCGTAAAAATCCGGTCCGGTATCAAGATTATGATTGTAAGCGGTCAGGCCAGCATCAGCGAGCGCCTGAGCCTGGTGTGGCAGAAGCATTCCAAGGGTGACACAAGCCTCCATCCCCAGATCGCGCACACCCCGCACCATGTTCAAGACGGCGTCGAATTCCGCGCCATCACGGACTTTACGCCAAGCCGCCCCCATGCAGAACCTTTCGGCTCCGGCAGATTGGGCTTGCTTGGCCATATTGATGACGGTCTGCGGATCCATGAAGTGTTCTTTTTGCAAGCCCACTTCTTTGTGGTGAACAGATTGCGGGCAATACGCACAATCTTCGGGGCAACCGCCAGTCTTGATGCTGACAAGGCTCGCTTTTTGGATGTCCTCTACATCATGATGTGCGCGGTGCACGGCGGCTGCTTCATGCACAAGGGTCAGCAGGGGCGCGCGAAGCAGCGCCTCCGCCTTGTCAGCCAGCTGATTATCAACAGGGTTTGTCTTATCCAGCATCAATCGCGTCCTTGCACCCTGCGAATAAGAGCAGTTGGCGCTGCTACGGTCAAAAGCGCTGCCAAAACAACTTTGCACAAATCACCGAAGAGAAAAGGAGTTACGCCAAATGCCAGCACCTTATCGCTTGGTACAAATTGCGATAGCCAGGCTACGCCCAAAGCATAAATCACAGCAAGTCCAAGAGGCATTGAAAGCGAACCATGACGGCGGCCAAAGCGGTCAGTTGCCCAACCAACCAAAATTGCGGCGACTAAGAAGCCAAGAAGGTAACCACCCGTTGGGCCGAACATATAGGCCAGTCCGATGCCTTTTTCTGGAGTGCCAGCAAAAACAGGCAAGCCAGCGGCGCCCGCCGCTAGATATGCCCCGACACTTGCAACGCCGAAGCGCAACCCGCCCAATCCCGCGACTAACAAGATTGTTGCGACCTGCATCGTCATCGGAACAGGCCAAAACGGAATTGTGATCTTGGCAGACAAGGTGATGAGCCCGACGGCGAGCGCAACTTTTGCAACATTTCCTACGGTGCGTTGTTGCGGTTTGGCGAGTGTTTGGGACATGGTTAGCCTTTTATAGATAAAATTGTGATTCGATTCATGATCGCACCAAATTTATCTATAGTAAAGTGAACACCCTTCCGTGTTAGGCGCGTTTCAGATGGCGCACCAATACTGCACAGGCCGCGGCAGCATCACCAGACTGCATTGCACGGACGATACTTGCGTGGTCGCGATCCGAAGACTGAACCCAATTTTGGTGCCATTTGGTATGAAATCTATGTGCGGATAAACGTTGCAGTTCTTCGATCTGCCTGAGCAAACGGGGGCGGCCACACGGTTTCAGAATGGCCATATGAAACGCGCGGTTGGCACTTTCCCATGAAATTGCGTCCGTTGCATCATCACATGACAATCGATGGCCTTCGATCTCTTTTAGGTTTTTATCCTGAAAATTAGTAACAGCAAGTCGAAGCGCGAGTGGTTCAAGCGCCAATCGCATCTCCTGAATTTCGACATGATCCGATGAGGCGAGGGCAACAACTCTAACGCCCTTGCGTGGTTCTGAGGTTGCAAGCTCCATCTGAACGAGCCGCTGAAGAGCTTCGCGAACGGGCACATGACTACACTGAAAACGGGACGCGATTGCATCCTGTGCCAATCGCGCTCCAGGTGATTGTTCGCCCCGGATGATTTCCTCGGCGATGGTATCTGCAATCAATTCCGATTTTATAGATAAGTTAGTCATAAATCTGGATTACCTCACTTCGCTAACGATGCGAAGCATAAACCAATTACTCTCTCGCCAGAAAATTCGGTCGTGCGGAAGGGCTAAAGCAGACGTTGTAAAAGAAATGGCTAAGGTCTGAAATGTCCGCATAACTGCCAATGGCTTCACCAAATTCACCGCATCGCACGTTTCAGGTCGTCAAACAGCGCTAGCCGTTCTTTGGCATCCAGAAACGCCCCGATCTCAACCTCGCGGTCACCGCCCCGCAGTGTGATGTAGTTTTCGACAGGCCCGCCTTTGGGATGCAGGTGCACCGTCACCCAATAGCGGTTGGCCTCCCAATTCTGGACGTCTCCGTTGGGGTTGTGCCGTGTCAGATGGGCGTTTGTGTCATCCACCGTCAGCTCTTCCAGCACCTCGCCGCGCCGATAGCTGACATGCAGCGCATACCAGAGGCCTGCGATCATCAGTGCAAAGAATGGCAATAGCCCCCAAAGAACGGCCTGTCCTAGCAGCGTGATTAGCGGCAGCGCCACCAATACCGCTGTAGCCGCAATAAAAAGCACAAATTCCTTGCGCAGGAGCGACCGGTAGGGCCAGAGGCTCAACTGCCAGTTCGATGTCTGATGTGGCGGTTCTGGGGACCATTCATAGGGCATGCCAGAATGTTAGCGCGCCTGTAACGCGGGTCAATTGGTGATCAAACCGCGTGCGGTTTGAGCGCCTCAACCTCTGATCCATAGGGTGTCGCATCGGTGGGCAGGGCTGGGATGATCACAGCCTCTTCATGGCGCAGCTGCTTGAGCAGAACCGGAACCAGACGCCTGAAAGCCGCAAAGATCGACGGGTCCGGTGCAGGTGTATCATGCCGGATCAGCGCATGCAGTTTGGGCAGATTGTAGTAGGGCACCATGGTGAACAGGTGATGTTCAAGGTGATAATTCATATTGAGGTAGATGAACCGGCTGAACGGGTTCATCAGCACAGTGCGTGTGTTCAGCCGGTGGTCTGTGACATTCTCGGCCAACCCCAGATGTTGCAACAATCCCGTCAGCACATGATGCCAGGCGCCATAAAGCCGGGGCAGGCCAATTACCATCAATGGCAGGATTGAGCCCTGCCACAGGCTAATCCCAATCACAGCCATATAGATACCGGCCCAAATGCGGGCGATACGAAAGACGCGGGACTGATCGGCTGCGCGGACATAGGTTTCTTCATCCGGGTGCAACCGCCCGCTGGCATGCAGCGCCATGCGTTTGATCAGTTTGTAAGTGTCCACCAACCCAAAGAGGTTCAGCACGATCCGCGCCAGATCAGGTGGGCGCATCGCTACAATCTCGGGGTCGCGCCCGACGATCACTGTATCGGTGTGGTGGCGCACGTGGCTGGCCCGCCAGGTCACGGGATTGCGCATCAACATAAAGCAGGCAATCTGATAGACCGCGACGTTCATCCATTCGGTTTTGAATGCTGTACGATGGCCGCATTCGTGCCAACGCGAGTCCGACGCAGAGCCATAAAGCACACCGTAGATCAGCCAGAAGGGGGCGGACCACCAGCCAGGCCAAAGCGCAATAGCGATGCCCACGCTTAGCCCCATAGCACCCAACCAGATCGCCGTGTCGCGCAGGGCGATGGCGTCTGATTTTTCCATCAAGGTCCGTACATCGGCAGGGTCAATTGCAGGGCGATACCAGCGCATCTCGATCCCTGCCTTTTGTGCAGAGGCGGGGCCGGTCAGTGAGTAATCTCTTGCCATACTGAAACGCTACGGCTGCGTTATGTCCCTGTCAAACGGCCCCCCAAGATCCGAACCAGCAGGGTCAGAGGCCGGATCCTTTTCGGAGGACCGCTTGTCAGCGTTACTGCGCCGTGCTGTTCTGGCGATCTATCGCAACCCATCAATTGGAAGGTCCGCCCATGACCAAAATTATCTGGATGTCTGATCCGCACTTCCAAAGCCGTGGCACAATTGACGGGTTGAACCCGCGCGCGCGTCTGGACGCGGCCCTTGCCTATGTGAATGCGCACCATGCCGATGCAGATTTTGCAGTGTTGTCAGGTGATTTGGTGGGGGATGATATTGAGGCCGATTATGCAGTGATTGCCCAGCATCTGACCAAATCTGCAGTGCGAATTCATCCGATCATGGGCAACAACGATGAACGTGTTGGATTTCGGAAATATTTGACATTGCCTGACACCGTCATGCCAGACTTCATCCAGTTCACAGTAGAACAAGCGGGTGCACGGTTTGTCTTTCTTGATACCCACAAGATCGGATCACATGCGGGGCGGCTTTGTACGGCACGATTGGCGTGGCTGGGTGACGCCCTGCGCCAGCAACCACATAAACCCGTCTATATCTTCATGCATCATCCGCCGCTTGCCCTTGGTCTGCCGCCGCAGGACGAGATTATGCTGGAAGAGCATGATGATTTTCTGGACTTGATCACTGGCCATGACAACGTTGCGCATTTGTTTATGGGGCATGTGCATCGCCCAACGGCAGGTACCGTGCGGGGTATTCCATTTGCAACGATCGGGGCCTTGTCGTTTCAGGCGCCGCCGCCTAGCCCCGCATGGGACTGGGACAGTTTCAATCCGCCACGCGAAGCGCCGCAACTTGCCGTGCTTCACATCGGGCAGGGCGATGTCGTCGTGCAATACACCCAGTTTTGCGAATATGCGGTTGGTATCGAAGGCTAGGCAACTACTTGTCAGGAAACGAAAAAGGCCCCGCCAAACCGGCGGGGCCTTTTGTAAACTTGATGTGGTCAACGCTAGTGTGCGTGTCCTTTGTCCCAGTCAGACTGCTTTGGAAGCGTCTCGAACGTATGCTCTGGTGGTGGGGATGGCAGTGTCCACTCCAGCGTGTCTGCATACTCGTTCCAAGGGTTGTTCTCGGTGACGACCTTGCCGCGTGTCAGCGTCCAGGCCAGCACACCGATGAAGAACACGAACGATGCGAAGGACAGGAATGCGCCCCAGCTTGAGATGTAGTTCCAGTAGGCAAATGCCTCTGGGTAGTCGATGTAGCGGCGTGGCATGCCCTGACGACCCAGGAAGTGTTGTGGGAAGAACGTCAGGTTGGCCCCGATGAACATCGCCCAGAAGTGCAGCTTGCCTGCCCATTCAGGGTACATACGGCCGGCCATTTTCGGCAGGTAGAAGTAGATGCCAGCGAAGATCGCGAAGATAGCACCAAGGCTCATCACATAGTGGAAGTGCGCCACGACGTAGTAAGTGTCGTGATACACGCGGTCCACACCAGCCTGTGACAGCACGATGCCAGTCACACCACCAACGGTGAACAGGAACAAAAAGCCCATGGCCCACAACATCGGTGTGCGGAACTCAACCGAGCCGCCCCACATTGTCGCAATCCAACTAAAGATCTTAACACCTGTCGGCACCGCAATGACCATCGTGGCCAGCATAAAGTAGGATTGCTGCGTCAGCGACATGCCCACGGTATACATGTGGTGCGCCCAGACTACGAAGCCCAACACACCAATTGCCACCATCGCATAAACCATTGGCAAGTAGCCAAAGATCGGCTTGCGCGAGAATGTCGCGATCACGTGGCTGACGATGCCAAAGCCGGGGATGATGATGATGTAAACTTCGGGGTGGCCGAAGAACCACAGGATGTGCTGATAGAGGATCGGATCACCGCCTTGTTCAGGCTGGAAGAACCCCATGCCAAAGTTGCGGTCCATCAGAAGCATAGTGATCGCACCAGCCAACACAGGAAGGGCCAAAAGGATCAGCCACGCGGTCACAAAGATTGACCATGCAAAGAGCGGCACTTTGTGCAGTGTCATGCCTGGTGCGCGCATGTTCAAGAAAGTCGTGATCATGTTGATCGCACCCAGGATCGAGGATGCACCAGAGAGGTGAACCGCAAAAATCGCAAGGTCCATGGACATGCCGCCTTCGGACGTGGAGAGCGGCGGATAGAGCACCCAGCCCACGCCAGAGCCCAGTTGACCATTGCCACCCGGTGCCAGCATGGAGGCCACGCCAAGCGACGCACCAGCCACAAACATCCAGAATGACAGGTTGTTCAGACGCGGAAACGCCATATCCGGCGCTCCGATCTGCAAGGGCATGAAATAGTTACCAAAGCCACCAAAGAGGGCTGGAATAACCACAAAGAACATCATCAACACACCATGGTAGGTGATCATCACGTTCCACAGGTGGCCATTTGGCGTACATGTCCCTGCCTCTGCCGCGAACAGACGCGCGCCTTCCAGACACATGTACTGCACGCCGGGGTTCATCAGTTCCAGCCGCATGTAGACGGTGAACAGAACCGAAATGAAACCAAGCACACCTGCGGTGAACAGGTACAGGATACCGATATCCTTGTGGTTTGTGGACATGAACCACCGGGTAAAGAAGCCCCGGTCGTCTTCGTGTGCGTCGCCGTGGATGGCTGCGTCTGCCATTTTTGGCTCTCCTCGTATTGGCTACTTTTTCACGTCGCCGAGTCGAAGCAAGGGACGCATTTGGGAGTGTTCTAATGTGTTGATGCTTAAGGAGCAACAAAGGAAGCGCCGTTGAGGCTGGGTTAATTTGGCGCAGGGGTTGTTTGATCTGGAACACTGACAGGTACTGCGATTGGCGCTAGGCTGGCCCGGAAGTTGAAAGGGTTCATCATGGTTGAGGACGCGCCGCCGTTTACGATCGGGATCGAAGAAGAATACCTGCTGGTCGATAAAGAGACCTACGCGCTGGCCCATGCGCCTGACAGCCTGATCGATGCCTGCAAAAAGGATCTGGCTGGCAAGGTCAGCCCTGAATTCCTGCAATGCCAGATCGAGATCGGCACCGGCGTCTGCACAACCATCGCTGAAGCGCGTGAAGACCTTGCCCATCTGCGCCGGACCGTAGCCCGCCATGCCGATGCCTATGGGCTGGCCCCGATTGCAGCATCTTGCCATCCTTTTGCGGATTGGAAGGACCAGCACCACACCGACAAGGCGCGCTATAACAAACTGCGCCGTGATCTGGCGGGGGTGGCGCGGCGCATGCTAATCTGCGGGATGCATGTGCATGTGGGTATCCCGGATCAGGAAATGCGCATCGCATTGGTCAACCAACTCAAATATTTCCTGCCCCATCTTCATGCGCTTTCCACCTCGTCACCCTATTGGCAAGGCGATGACACAGGCATGAATTCCTATCGCCTGACGGTCTTTGACAATCTGCCACGCACCGGGCTGCCGCCCTATATGCGCGACTGGTCGGAATTCGCGGACACGGTGCAGACGCTGGTTGATCTGGACCTGATCGAGGACGCATCAAAGATTTGGTGGGACCTGCGCCCATCCTCCAAGTTTCCGACGATCGAGTCCCGGGTTTGTGACGTGGCCCCCCGGATGGAGGTGACGCTGACACTGGCTGCTTTGACCCAAGCGCTGACACGGATGCTCTGGCGCAAGGGCGCAGAGGGCCAACCCCGGCAGGTCGTGCAGAATTTCATGATCGGTGAAAACCGCTGGCGTGCGCAGCGTTATGGCGTCTCGGAAGGGCAGGTGGATTTCGGACGCCGCGCCCTGATCCCCTTTGCGCAGGCGGTAGATGAGATCATCGCACTGGTTGCAGAAGATGCCACAGCACTGGGATGCTTGGCAGAAGTCGAAGCCGCCCGCGACATCCTGCAAACGGGCACAAGCGCCGACCAGCAAAGGCGCACCTATGAGGCGGCCTTTCAGGCCAGTGGTGCGAGGCATGAGGCGTTGCGCGCGGTGGTCGCGGGGCTAATCACTGACTTTAAGGCGGATTTACCATGACAGATGACATCTTTGACGACGCACAGGCGGACCTGCTGTTTGCCACCCCATTGGCGCGGTTCAAGGTGGCCGACCATGCGAAACTGGACAAGGCCCTGCTGACCGAATGTGCTCGGATGCGTGCGATTGACGAAGGCGTACAAAAGTCGAACCGCGGCGGCTGGCACTCCAAGGGCAATATCTTCGACAATGATGCTGACTGCATCCAACAACTGCGCGGCATCGCGGTCGAGGCCGTACTGGACCTGACCCGCAATATCACCCACCGCATTGATCCCGAGGCGGACCTGAATCTGAAACTCAACGGCTGGATGAACGCCAATCCCCAAGGCGGCCTGAACGCCCCACACACGCACCCCGGCGCCCATTGGTCGGGGGTCTACTATGTGTCGCAGCCAAAGGTGAGCGAGGGAAACTCTGGCATGATCGAATTCCTCGACCCGCGCAGCGATCTGCCCAACTGGCGGCTAATGAAATCCGAAACATTCCGGCCTAAGAAAAAGATCCGACCCAAAGCCGGAGAGATCGTGCTGTTTCCGTCCTACCTTGTGCATTGGGTCTACCCCAACGAAAGCGATGACGAGCGGGTGACGATTGCGTTCAATGCAACGTTTAAGAAGAGGAAAAGTAGCTAAGACGGCACAACTCATTCTTCCAAGGGTCGCACGCCTATGCGGCCGTATGCGACAGGTTCCCAAGGTCTTTGCTCGGCGAAATACCAAACTTGCGTGTGTAGTCCCGACTAAAGTGCGTGGGGCTTTCATAGCCGACGTCATAGCTGGATGTGGATACGCTCACCCGTCCGCTTTGGAGGAGGTCGCGTGCCGCGATCATCCGTAAATCCTTTTGGTATTGTAGCGGCGTCGTCCCGGTGACTGACTTGAAATGCGCGTGAAATGACGACTGACTCATCCCAGCAGTTCTGGCCAGATCAGGGATTGCGAGCGGTTCCCTGAAGCGGGCCCTTATGTTGATGATTGCCTTGCCGATACGACTGGCGTGACTGTCAACGGAAAGGAGGTTGCGCAGCATGCCCCCAATCGGTGACATCAAGAGACGAAAGTGGATTTCGCGTAGGATGGCGGGTCCCAGAACCTCTGTTTCCAGCGGATGGCCTGCCAATGCAAGGTAACGGTCAAGCGGTTCGACCCACGATGGATCAGCAGCACCGGCCGACAATGAGGACGCGTCGGCAGTATCCCTGATGGCTTCACCAGTTTGTTCGTAAAGGCTTCGGACCGTGGGTAAATCCAACGACAGGATCAGCGCAAGATAAGGTGTTTCAGGCGAGGCCTGGGTAATCTGTGAGACGACGGGTAGATCGTGGCTGACCAATAGAGCGTCACCAGAAACTAACGTGACGGCCTGTGCCCCTATAGCGGTTTGTTTTTCGCCCTGCAGGATCAGGCATATGACTGGATTGTAGACTACTGCTTCAATGGCGCTGACCTTGTCTGCTCGCAAAACAAGCAGATTTGGGAGTGATTCCCAGTTCTTTCCTTTGGTTTTTGACAGATATTTTGCGGCGTGCGCCTTAAGCTTGTCGATTAGCATGCCCAACTCCTTTAGGAGTCTCATACCATTGGGAGAAAGAGGATCACACCTATTACAGCGGTGATTTAGAGGAATTGATAGATAAGGTGGAATATCGGGCAGGCGAAACGCCCTGCTTGGCGGTAGATTGACGGCGAAACACTTGAAGTCGGAGAATTCCATGACCGTTATGCAGCAAAACTTTCGTCTCAATGATAACGTGACAATTCCTGCAGTTGGGTTTGGCACTTACCTTGTGTCAAACGAAGACGCGGAGGTCGCCGTCAGTACAGCGATCTTGAATGGCTATCGTCACATTGACACCGCGTCGGGATATCAGAACGAAGAGACAGTGGGCGCGGGGATCAGAGCGGGACTCAATGCAGCGGGCCTTGCTCGAGAGGCTGTTTTCGTCACGGCAAAACTTTGGCCGGGCAATCCGGCTTGGGGCGACACGCCGAAGACATATGATCAAACCTTGGCAGAATGCGACCTCACGCTCGCACGGCTGGGTTTGGACTATGTCGACCTGTACCTGATCCATGCCCCATATGGCGGTTCCGAGCGCATCGCTCAATGGCGCGCGCTTTTGGAGCTAAGAAGTACTGGAAAAGCCCGATCTATCGGCGTCAGCAACTTCAACACGGACCACCTTGAAGAAGTCAAACAGGCTGGCCTGTCAATGCCCGACGCCAATCAGGTTGAACTTCATCCGTGGTCGCAGAAGCCGGAGTTGCTTGCCTACATGAGCAAACATGCAATCGCACCCATTGCCTACAGCAGTCTTGTCCCGCTTTCGACTTGGCGGACAGAGGAAGGACAAGCCAGCGCAAAGACCGACGCAATGAAAGAGGATGGTGCAATCTTTGCCGAGTTTGCCAGAAAGTACGGAGTCTCCGAAGCCCAGCTTTTGCTCCGCTGGGGAGTACAGAGTGGTTACGCCGTTCTCCCCAAAAGCCTGAACCCCGAGCGGATGCGGCAGAATATCGATCTGGCGGGTTTTGAAATCGATGCGGCTGACATGGCCGCGATGAATACAATGGATCGCGGAGAGGGTGTAGCTTGGGCAACGGGCGACCCGAGCAAAGCGGACTGATCAATATTGCGGCCCAAGAGTGATGACGGCGTCGATCATCAGTGCCGTCTTGCTCTGCAAGAATAACACCGAGTTATTTGCCTGTCGGGGCCAGACCCCCAAACGCCTTCTCAAACGCCCCACGCAAGGCCACATCTAGATCCTCCATCCCCACAGGCAATCCCAGATCAACCAGCGACGTCACCCCGTGATCGCTGATGCCGCAGGGTACGATCCCGGCGAAATGGCTCAGGTCCGGTTCCACGTTGATCGAGATCCCGTGGAATGACACCCACTTGCGCAGCCGGATACCGATTGCGGCAATCTTGTCTTCGGCGGGTGCGCCGCTCGGTTGTGCCGGTTTTTCCGGCCGTTGCACCCAGACACCCACACGGCCCTCGCGGATTTCACCCTTGATGTTAAAGCTGTCCAGCGTGGCGATAACCCAAGCCTCAAGGTCTTGGACAAACCGGCGCAGGTCATGGCCGCGCTTGCCCACATCCAGCATCACGTAAATCACCCGCTGGCCGGGCCCGTGATAGGTGTATTCACCACCACGGCGCGCCTCATGAACGGGAAAGCGGTCAGGATCAATCAGATCAGCAGGTTTGGCCGAAGTGCCAGCGGTGTAAAGCGGGGGATGTTCGAGCAGCCAGATACATTCGTCCGCGCTGCCATCGATAATGCCGGCAACCCTGCGTTCCATAAAGGCCAGGGCCTCTGTGTAGTCGGTCAGCCCGTCGGTTGTGATCCAGTCTACCATGCTGGGGCGGTCCCTCTATCTGAGCAGAAAACAGGTATCTCAGCCCTGTTGGACATGGTCAAGATCGCGCAGTCGCTGTGACGCCGGGCGGCTATGATCTGATACCCGGACGGGTGATGAAAGAATTTGTGCTGGGCGGGGCTGCTGGATGGGGCATTCTTGTGCCGTTGATTGCCATTCCGGTTCTGCCGGCAACATTTATCGCAAACGCGTTTTGCCTCTTGGCAAGGTGCTGGGGCTGTTCTAGAAGCGGCGTGCCTGAGCAGGCGGGTCACATTGATCCGCGGCAAAGATCTTGCGGTCGTGGCGGAATTGGTAGACGCGCAGCGTTGAGGTCGCTGTGAGGTAACACTCGTGGGGGTTCGAGTCCCCCCGACCGCACCAGAGCATTTCAAATAGATGAAAGCCTACGTCAGCTTACATGTTTCGCTGGTGGCCCGCTGAAATGTAACACCTTCTCTTGCATTGACATCAAGCCCGGTTCATTTTTATCGCCGGTAAAGAAGAGCGTGTTTCAGGGAGAAGTCAGTGTTTGGTGAAAGCTCGATCAGCATTAACGACCGTAAAGTAGCAATCGACCACTTACGGCAAAACTCTGACGTGTTGGCCAGAGCTCTTAATCCGACAGCACATCTGGTTCCCCGGATCGCGCCTCAGTTGGGATCAGACGAGAATGAACAGACGCTCGCGCAGAATGAGCATCTGTCCCTCATTGAATATCTCGCCCGATGGATCGAAACAGAGGATGTGACATTTCGTGCGCTCTATTTGGGTGAACGCGCCAAAATGGCGTATGATCCACAGCAGACGGGCCAAGAGCGTAACGCTTTCATCAGAACGTTGATTGTAAGCGATGCGCAATGTCTTGAAAATGCGATCTCTGACGTGACGTGTCAGCGCATTGTTGCGGATTGTTTTGCCGATTTGGCAAATCGCACATCCGCTGAAGACGTCAAAGAGCTGAATGTCCTGCTGATCGGTGACTGCCTTTACTTGGATATTGTCGGCTTCCTGATTGATTCAACGGCACAGACGGCCGTTTCAATCCGACCAACGTTTGTCACAGATAAAAACCCGGCAGGCGTTATTGCAGAGCTTCGCCGGCTTGCCAAAGAACCATTCGATGCAATCTTTTACAGCCCCTTCACCTATGAGAACGGTCTGACGGTTCCTCAGAAACTGATGCCGCGCAAGTTGCTGCGCCACGGCCTTGGCTTTGGGGTTGATGAAATCGTCAACGACATGATGGATGAGGCCCGGCAAGTGATCCAGATGCTGGCTAAAGCATTCGCAGCCCCCACCTTTGTCCATAATACGGCGTTGATCCAACGGCATGTTGGGCGGCAAAAAGATGCGCTGCTCCGTTCGCTCACGGCACAGACGCGCAAGAAGATACGCGCGAAAGTCGATGCTGAGATCGACAGCATGCTTGCGGCATTAAACGCAGATACCTTTACCCATCTGTTCAAAGTCGACGAGCTGGCGCTTTTGCAGGACCATTCCGAACACGATCTTGCGCAATACCTGCACCATCATGGATTGCAGCATCCGGCCCGGTTGGGGGCAGCCTTGGCCAGTGTTTACACAGATATTCTTGAAACCATCGCGCATCTTTCCAAGAAGAAGCTTGTTGTTTGCGATCTGGACAACACGTTGTGGGACGGTGTCATTGGCGAAGGGTCCGTGACACACCATGCAGACCGGCAAGGCATTCTAAAGAAGCTCAAGTCGAAAGGGGTGATCCTTGCGATTGCATCAAAAAATGACCCTGCCAACGTTGTCTGGGATGGCGGTGTTCTGGATGAAAGCGATTTCGTGTCTAGCCAGATTTCCTGGCAACCCAAAGTGACGGCTTTTCCTGCGATATCGAGTGAGTTGAATTTGAAACGCAAAGATTTCGTCTTTGTTGATGACAGGCCAGACGAGCGTGGTTTGGTCACACAGGCCTATCCTGAAATCCATGCCGTTGATGCCGAAGATGCGCGCACTTGGGACCTGTTTGCACTTTGGGAACGCCTGCTTGGTGATGGCTCTGATATGGATCGCACACAGATGTATCTAGATCGGGCCAAACGTCAGGAGTTTGAGGCAGAAACCAATGCTGATGACGCGGTTTCCAAGCGCGACTTGTTTTCACAGCTCGGCCTTGAAGTCACAATAGAAGAGGCCGCACCCAAAGAGCTCAACCGCGCAGCGGAGCTTATCAATCGGACAAACCAATTCAATATGACTGCGGCGCGCACAACATTCAAAGAAGTAACGCAGTGGTCAGAAAGCCCCGACCATAGGGTCTATGTCGCTCGCTCGCGCGACAAATTCGGCGACATGGGCGTTGTTTCAGTGCTCATTGCTGACTTGAGCGGCGAAACCATGCAAATTCCCGCTTTCGTCCTTAGCTGCCGTGTCTTCGGCTATGACATTGAGGTGGCGTTGCTGAACCACCTCAAACGCGAAGCGACAACACACGGCCTAGTGGGGATTTCGGGGCAGCACGTGCCCACAATGGTGAATGCGCCGTGTCGTGATACTTATAGCAACAATAGCTTTGTCGAAGATCAGGGGGGGTGGGTTTGGACGGCTGGATCAGAAAACCCTGTCGATCCTGAATGGTTGAAAATCACTTAGGTGGGCAGTCTGCCATGCCAATGCAGCGGCGTCACAGACGACTTGCCGCTTGCAAACTGCGCCGACACCCGTAAATTTCCAGTATGACGGATAACCAAGACAGTATCTTGAACGCACTGCCCTTGCGGCTGAAGCAGGCCCGCAAGGCGCAGGGCCTGTCGCTGGATGCGATTGCCAACCTCAGCGGGGTGTCCCGCTCTATGGTTAGCCAGATCGAACGCGGCGAAAGCAGCCCAACCATTGCCACGCTTTGGAATCTTACCCGCGCTCTGAATGTCGATTTTGCGGGCCTGCTTGATCAGACCGATCAGGGCGACCGGGTTGATGTGCTCAGGGCCTCTGAGGTGCCGACGATTGACAATATGGGGCAGGGCTGCCGGATCGCGATCCTATCACCCCCGGAAGAGGCGGGCGGGCATGAGGTTTACGATATCACCTTTCAGACCGCAGGCAGGCTGACCAGTCCGCCGCATGCGCGCGGCGCGGTTGAGCAGCTTGCCGTGCTGGAAGGCGCGGTCAAAGTGACGTCGGGCACAGCCGTGTCAGAGGTCGCAGTGGGTGACACCGCCCGCTATGCCGCTGATGTACCTCATCAGATTGCGGCGCTGGGCGGGCCTGCGCGTGTGTTTTTGATTGTGAAATCTGCGCAATCTACAAATTAACGGAAACTTGTACGCTATACTGGAATTTATTATTGCGGAATTCAATCCGTTATGACAGATTTTGGGCAATGAAGGAGCTACCTCATGCCCAATGCTTTTCTCCACGATATTCAAAACACCCTCGCCCAGATTGACACCGAGGGTCTATATAAACGCGAGCGTCTGATTACTTCGCCGCAGGCTGGCACTGTGGCTGTACAGGACCGCGATGTGATCAACCTATGTGCCAATAACTACCTTGGCCTTGCCAACCATCCTGATTTGATCGCGGCAGCGCAGACCGCGATGGACACACATGGTTTTGGCATGGCCAGCGTGCGCTTCATCTGTGGTACCCAAGCCATTCATCGCGATCTTGAGCAGCGCCTAGCTACGTTTCTGGGCATGGATGATACGATCCTGTTTGCGGCTTGCTTTGATGCCAATGGTGGATTGTTCGAACCGCTGTTGGGGGCGGATGATGCGATTATTTCCGATAGCCTCAATCATGCGTCGATCATTGACGGGATCCGCCTGTGCAAGGCGCGGCGCTATCGCTACGCCAATAACGACATGGCTGATCTGGAGGCAAAGCTGAAAGAGGCCAAGGCAGGTGGTGCGCGCCATATTATGATCGCGACGGATGGGGTGTTCTCCATGGATGGCACGCTGGCCGATCTGCCGGGCATTCGCGCTTTGGCGGATGCATACGGTGCGATTGTCATGGTGGATGATTGCCATGCGACAGGGTTCATGGGGCCGCGCGGGGCGGGCACGCCGGATCATTTTGGTGTTGATGTTGATATCCTGACGGGGACTTTGGGCAAGGCGCTGGGTGGTGCGATTGGCGGCTATATTGCAGGCCCACAGCCGGTAATCGATTTGCTGCGCCAAAGGGCGCGGCCTTATTTGTTCTCTAACTCGTTGCCGCCTGCCATCGTGGCGGCAGGGACCGTTGCCATTGACCTTGTCGAGAACGGCGCAGAAATGCGCGCGCGGCTTTTTGCAAATGCTGCCCATTGGCGGGCGGGCCTGACGAAGCAGGGTTTTGACCTTTTGCCCGGAGAACATCCGATCATTCCTGTCATGCTGGGCGGGGCGCAGCTTGCGCAGGACATGGCCGCACAGCTGTTTGAAGAAGGTGTTTACGTCTCGGGCTTTTTCTTTCCTGTGGTGCCGCGCGGGCAGGCCCGAATCCGCACCCAGATGAACGCAAGCCTCAGCACTGCAGAACTGGACCGTGCCCTTGCGGCCTTTGGCAAGGTAGGCCGTGCTTTGGGGTTGATCTGATGGGCGCGAACACCATGAAAGCATTGGCCAAAACCAAACCCGAAGAAGGTTTGTGGATGGTTGACGCCCCGGTGCCTGAAATCGGCCCGGATGAGGTTCTGATCCGCATCAACAAGACCGGCATCTGTGGTACCGACATTCATATCTGGAATTGGGATGAATGGGCCGAAGCAACCGTGCCTGTGCCGATGATTACGGGCCATGAGTTTGCAGGCGAGGTTGTCGAGATCGGGCGCAATGTAACGGGTCTTGCGCTGGGCCAGCGTTGTTCGGGCGAGGGGCATTTGATTGGCAAGGACAGCCGCCAGTCGCGCGCAGGCAAGTTCCACCTTGATCCCGGCACGCGCGGGATTGGGGTGAATGAACAAGGGGCCTTTGCGCAAAATCTCAAGCTGCCTGCGTTCAATGTCGTCCCGCTGCCTGATGACATTCCTGATGAAATCGGGGCTATCCTCGACCCGCTTGGCAATGCGGTCCATACGGCCCTTAGTTTTGAATTACTGGGTGAGGATGTGCTGATCACTGGGGCGGGCCCGATTGGTATCATGGCCGCTGCTGTGGCGCGCCATGCGGGCGCGCGCAATGTTGTGCTGACCGATATCAACACCGATCGCCTGACCCTTGCAGCGCATGTTGTGCCCACCGTGCGCACCGTCAACGTGAACCACGAAGACCTGCACGATGTGGCCCATGAATTGGGCCTGAACGAAGGCTTTGACGTGGGCCTTGAGATGTCAGGCAGTCAGGCTGCTCTTGATCAGGTGGTCGAGGCCTTGGTGATGGGCGGCAAGATCGCCTTGTTGGGCATTCCGCCGGGCAAATCGCCCGTCAACTGGAGCCGCATTGTCTTTAAGGCAATCACCATCAAAGGTGTCTATGGCCGCGAGATGTTCGAAACCTGGTACAAGATGATTGCGATGCTCCAAAACGGGTTGGACGTCAGCCGGGTGATCACGCATCGCTTTGATGTGGCGGACTTTGCCAACGGCTTTGCCGAGATGAAATCTGGGCGGTCCGGCAAGGTTGTGCTGGACTGGCGGTAACGCAGAGGTCCGGACGGTGTCGGGCGGGCCTCAGTGCATAAGATAAGAGGCCGTGCCACCGTGCGCTAAGGGAGATTCAATGCGCAATGACACAGCCTCAAACACTATTTAACCTGAACACTCGTCCCAGCAACACGGGTCGATACTTTGCACATCGCAACAGGCGTCACTGCATCCTTTGTCGCAGCCGCAGGCTGATTTTGACCCGGCGCTGCTTGTGTAGGCCAGCAGGCGCAGCTTTTTCACCGGAGTTTTGGGATCATCGCTTTTGATGATCAGCTTGTTCGGCGTCGGGCATTTCTGCTCAGCCCGGTAGCGGATCAACACGTTGAGGCATGAACCGGGGTGCAGCGTCGCGGGGAAAGGATTGCCCACCAGCTTCCAATACTTGCTTGGCTTCTTGAACGCGACGCTTGAGATGTTGAGCTTGCAATCGCCGGTATTGCAGATCGTGATCGTCGTTTCGCCCAGACATCCGGCCTTCACGCCGCCGATACAGGTTGATCCTGTGACCGCGATTTTGCCCCAAAGAACCTTGCCCGATACGTTGACGGTCTTTGGTCCGGTTGGGTCATCGCTTGTCACCGTTATCACGGCGGATTTTGCGCCAATGCTATTGGGCGCAAAGCGAATGGGCACTGCCACGGACGCGCCAGAGGCGATCCGAATGGGAAAGCTCTGCACATCTGCAACCACGAAATCAGCAGAGGACGACGTGATGTTGGCCACCGTCAGCGGGCAGGGGCCGCTATTGACCAAGGTCAGTGTCTGGTCGACGTGTTTGTCTACACAGGTGGCGCCGAAATCCCCGCCACCAGCGATGATCAGATCCAATTCTGGTGATGGTGCCTTGCCCACGACCTTGATGGTGCGGGTCTGGAACGGCCCGCTTTCAACGGAAATCGTGGCTGCCTTGTTCCCAAAGGACGTCGGATCGAACCGGATTGGCACTTGCAACGCATTGCCCGGTTCAATGAACAATGGGTAATCCAGCACGTTGGGCACCACGAATTCCGCATTTGACGACAGAATATTCGTGATCGGCACGGTGTTCACGCCGCTGTTGCTGAGGGTAAGCATCATATCCTTGAAGCTGCCAAGGCAGGTATGCCCATAATCTCCGCTGTCAGCGATGAACAGCGACAAGCGCCAACCGGCCCGTTCCACAGCGGCAGAGACGTTGAGCCGTCCAAAACCATAGAACTGTGAAAAGTCAGGACCCGCATAGGCCGGATTGGTCGAGATCAGGTTGTTCACATCGCGCCAACGGCCCGTGGCATTGGCATTGTTCACGTCGATCTTGACGGCAGTGTCGCGCAGGATCGCGCGCACCTCTTCCAGACGCAGGCCGGGGTTGGCCGACAGGATCAGCGCGCAGGCAGCAGCAACAGTAGGTGCTGCGGCTGAGGTGCCACCAAAGGTCTGCTCTCCTCCAGAAGCATCAAGCGACGGCGCACCAGCACCTTGGGCACAGATATCAATTTCTGGGCCGAAGTTGGATGACCCCACCTTACGCTCAACCCCGCCGCCATCGGGCAGGTTGGAATTGGCGATGGCCAGTGTATCAGGATGAGCGGCCCAGGTCCGAAAACCAGTGATCAGCGTGTTGGCGTTGCCTGCTGAGTAGACAACAATGGTGCCCAACCCCCCACGACCGCTATTGGCCAAAAGCTGGAACGTATCATCCATGATGCCAGACAAGGCGACACCGCTGTCACCATGTGAACAGCTAATGATATCAGCGCCATCGGCAAGCGGTTCGGCGGGCCAACCGGCACTTGGGTTGCCAGTGGTAAAGCCCGCCGCCCACAGCAGAACGTCAGGGTAATTAGCGCTTGAGAGGGAGGGGCGCTCCATCACGATCTGCCGGGTGTTGGGGGCGATGCCGGACATGTCGTCGTTGTTGTTGGTCAAAGCAGCGATAATGCCATAGACACCCATGCCGTGACTTGTGTCGGGCTGATATCCCGGCACTGTGCATTCGCGCAGGCCCGAGAAATCGTAACAGCGCAACACCTGTGCGGACCCATCAGACAGATTGCCGCCGATATCGGGGTGATCAGTGTCCAGACCGCGATCAAGCGAGGCGACGACAACGTCAGGATCGCCCAATGTAATTTGCGGTGCGGCCACATCAAGCATCCGCCATGCCTCATCCACGTTTTGCAGCGTCAGATTGGCTTGCGTAGCAAACGTCGGGTCGTTTGGCGGGTCTTCGGGGAACGCATCATCAGACAGTTCTGCCATGATATCAGGTTCGCCATAGATCAGCAGGCCGGCATCATGCAGCGCCTCAACGGATTTGAGGTGATCCATCAGATCGCCCGGCGGCAAGGCCACAAGCCGTGCATTGCGCGCCTGCCGGAAACTGCGCAAGGACGTGCCCTTCAGGCGGGCGATGTGCCGGTCAATCTCATCCTCGGTGGTGCCGTTCACAAAGCGCAGTACAAACTGATTGTCGATGACTTTGATCTGATCGGCATTCAGATCGACGGGCACACCCACGCGGCCACGATTGCCCGTGATGCGCATGATCTTTTTGTGCAGATCGGCGCGCAGGTTGGGCGTGTCTTTCTGGGTGATCCGAAACAGCCAGATCGCCCCGTCAGCTTGCATGAACGCATCCTTGTCCTTGGTGTAGTCAGGCAAGGCAGCTTCCAGTGGCAGATCCTTGATGATCTGATCACACAGTTTCTTTGCCTCACCCCGGTCAGGGTGAACGTCAGGAAAGGCCACAGCCAGCATCGGGCCGGGCGGCGGAAAAGGAACAGCGCTCTGACCAAGGCGGTAGAACGGCCAATCCTTTGCGCCTACAAAAAGAGTCGCAGGTGTTGGATCAGCAGTGACCAAAAACGTCTGCGGCGGTGCCACACCAGCCTTGCCGTCAGCATTGACGCTGTAAGCACCCTGTTGAAGCACACCGGTATAGACAGCAGTTGAACCCTCACGCTTGAGCTTGTGGGTCTTTTTGCCATCCACCAAGGTCACGTTCATGGCGGTGTCAACGGGCTGACCCAGCCAATCGCAAACCGTGACGATCACTGTGGCGCGATCAGGCGCTGGGCGTTCGTTTTTCTGAGATTTAGCCATTGGAAAACTCCTTATTTGAAATCTGTTGAAAGGCGCTGTTCACGCGAAATCAGGGCGCGCGTGACGCAGCTTGTTGAAAATGGCGGTGCGGGTTGTGGCCTTTGCGGCGCGCGAAACGGGTCTGCCCTTGCGGATCAGATCAACGGTTGTCGCAATGACGGTCCGATTGTTGCAAAGCATCCCATGGGCGCAGCGCACAAAGTAACGGGGCAGATCGCCGTGCTCGGCAGAGCTGCGCGCGACCACGCCGTCGCCATTCTCGGATCTTTTAAACTGGAATCTGCTATCGCCTGCCTTTGCACCAACAATGGTGGATTGTCCGGTGCCAATAATCTGGTGAAAACGGGCGTCGGGTGCGGGCAGGGCTGCAACCGAGGATTTGGCGTCATCAAGCAAAGCCGCACTGGGCCTGACGGTATCGGCAGGCCAGTCGGATGCATCAAAGTGATCCTCTGCATCCATACCATCGCTCGATGGCAGCATTGCCAGAAGGCCCGGAAAATCGCGCAGATAGTTTTGCACCAAAGCGCGGCGATCATGTACCGTATCAATCCGCGCCAATGTGGCCAGCGTCGGGTGGCTTAGGTCGAACATTTGTAGCGGTGCGTAGGACCCGCGATTGGGTGTGCCAATGGTGATGACCCTTGCGATGATCTTGCCATCGGGGTCGGCCGCTGCCATCTGGCGGGCGACCAAACCACCCATTGAATGGCAAACCAACGTGACGCCATTGAGGTCCTGATCGCGCAGGTCTGCGATCAGCTGATCACCGATCATGTCAGGGGACTGCCGCCAGTCATAAGGCAGAAAATCCGCATCAAAACCGGCCATACGCAGCCGCGCCAAAAGCTGCCCATAAGAGGCCGCAAGCGCGCCTGTCGCTGTCACTGGGTTGGGCCATTTTAGACGGGCGATGCCGCCTGCGGCGATCTCGGCGGGGTGCAGCCAGGCAGCTTCCAATGTGTCGCCATTCATGACGCTTAACCGAGAACCCATCATGCCGGGCAGGATGAGAACCTTACCGCGGTCAGTATGTTGGTTGGCGATTGCCGGGCAGGGTGCAGTTTGGGCACTGCGGTCGGCGCCAAGCTGCGCAATCACGGACTTGACCCATTGAACAGGGTTGGGTGCCAGTGACGGGCGGCTTGCCCATGTCAGTGTTGCTGTTGTCATTGTCCTACCCCCAATTGCGAGACACAATCAAAGGGTAGGGGTTGCCGTTACGTCAGTGTGAGTGAGAACAGTGTGAAGAGTTCATTCACGATAATTCACACCCCCGCGCCACCGCCATTCACAGCCGGTTGCGGCGGTTTGGATCCACAGACAGGTGGTGCACGGTAAGTCCCTGAACGTGCTTTGTTTTTCGCAGCTTCCAGCGTGACATCGGGGCCGGGTTCGGGAAGTGGCTCAAAGCCTTGTTTAGGGTCGAGATCCGCCGCGATATTGGCCACCATCAAGCGGCTGGCTGCGGCTGCGGCGGCACTTGTGCCCACGATCCGCGCGCCTGATCCTGACAGCACACCAATCGAAGGTAAGCCGGGGCGAAACGCCCCCTGATCGGCCACCGCCGAGATCACAGGCGCCTCTGGGCCCATGATCACGTCACCACCGGGCAAAGCGGCAAGCGCGCTACTGCCGCTGTAAGGCGAGGGCTCTCTGGTGGTTTGATCATAGCCTGCGACGCGGATCGTCGAAGGCGCTGTGCCAATTCCGTTAATACATCCATAGCCCCGGATCGGGGGTAAGGGGTTAGCGGCAGCGTTGCCAGCAAGATCAACCAGACGGCTTTGTTGTCCACCGGTGCCCAGTTGCGTTGGGTCATCATCGCGCTGTACCCAGACATCCATTGCCTGCGCGCCTGCCAAAGGCGTTGCCGACATATCCACCTTGATCGTCCAGGTGCCCACCGGGGTGCGCCTGAATTCGGCAGGGTCCGGTACGGTTGGAACCAATGCGATCATGATGCGCCAGCGGTTACCAAGGTGTTTGTCGACCGACAGCTGGCCAATGTTCGCCCCGCCGCGTTCAAGCTCGGTAAAACGTCGTGGATCACCGTTAGCAAGGTTGGGGTCAGGGGCCACAGGGATGAAACCGGGGACATCTAGATCAGTGCCTTCTGGCGGGGTCACAACCACGTCCCAACCCGCAGGATCGAAATCAGGCGGCAACCATATCTCTAGGTAGCTGGATGTGCGATCATCGGGCATGATCTTCCAACCAAACTCAATGATGCCGTCTGTCATGTCGGGTTCCATGAACCGTGCGTGCATGTCATTGGCAAAGTTGTTGCCGGTTGGCATAACAAGTTCGGTCAGCGGTTGAAAACCCTTGCGCTGGGTCACCAGATTTTCGACAGCCAGCTCAAAACTGGATTGCCCATCGTGGCGATTGGCGCTCCAGCCGTAGCTGAAGTTCACGATCAGCGGAATTTCAGGGACGTTATAGCGATCAGCAATCGCGCGGGCGCGGTGCATGATGTACTCCATCGCGCTTAGCATCATCATTTCCTTGCCAATACCTGAGGTATCCCATGCAATCGTATTGGGCAGCTGCACCGCAAGGATTTGCACATCGTCGGGCAGTGCATCCGCGCCGACATAGCAGTCATTGCCCGCCGCAATCCCCGCGATATGCCCGCCATGCGTAGCATGATGGGTCAGCACGGTGCCCAGCTCGGGCAGGTCGCGGTCAATCGCACCGCTGGCGCGGTACATGGCCATTTCATTGCGGCCATGGTCAGCGCGCAGCGTGTCGATTTCTGTGTTTGTTACTTCACGGCCAAAAGGCACGGCGGCGCTGTTTTCCGCCTTCGCCGCTTGCAGCCAGCACAGGTTGATGCGGCTTTTGCCAGTGCTGTCCAGAAAGGCGCGATGCACAAATGGGATACCATCATCAATCACGCCGATGATGGCTTTGGGAGGTGTAGTAGCGGTCCAACCATTCAGCGCTGTGGCAGGGTCATAGGTGTCGGGCCAGGTTTTAGGATTGATCGGCATATTCAGGCGAAACCGCGGACCGTCAAGTGCGTGCAGGATCTTGGACAGTTTGGTGTCCTGCGTATCATCCTCCGTCAGGGTCGGTGCTGTGCCCTTGTCATGGATCGCAAAAGGCGTGACTTGCGGATCTTCCGACCACAAAGGTGGCACACGAATATCGATCCCCGGCTTTTGCTCTAGCATGCCTTGCCCTTCCATCAGGGCAGAGAAATGCGTGCCTGCGCCATTCTTGATCGCCGGAAAGGCAAAGGGAAAACCCAGCTCTGGCGCATAGATCCACCGCTCATAGGGGCCGGTATAGCGATCAATTTGTTCGGTTGGAGCGCGCTGCTGAAACATGGATCAAACCCCCTGCAACTCTGCGGCGGCTTGCGCGTAGAGCCATGAGAACGCGGGTTTTGCAGCAACGGTATGCGATGGGTTTGCAATCGTCATGCCCGCATCAGTCGCGGCACCAACGTCACGGAAATCAAGGTCGAAGAAATCCACGTTATTGGCCGCAAAATGCGTGTGATGAATATCCGTGGGTTTGCCCGCACGGTTCAGTACGGTTTGCGCCACCAGACGGCCAAGGGCCGCCCCTGCCCAGCTGTCGACCGGGTAATGCACGCCAGCCACAGTGCGGTTCACGGCGATCCGTTCGGCCAGACCGCGCAGGGTGGCGATCCGTTCAGCCTCGTCTGCCAAAGTGCCCCAATCGGCGATCAGCGCCTCCAACACGGTCAGCACCGCGTAGGCCTCGGTCGCATGCGCGGAAGGGAAACTGCCATGTCCGGGCGTCGGGATCATCGGCATGACCCGCGCGTCCAGCTGATCAGGGCGGCGGATGGCCAGATGATGTTTTGCAATCATTGCCGTATGTGCTGCGGCGACTTGGGTGGCTGTGATCAGCTCGAAGGTCTTGCTGTGATGGGCCTCGTGCAGGCCAAGGATCATTGCAAAATAGGGCGTCGGAAAGCCCAGTTGCGATGTGACCTCGGCGCTGCGCTCGGCACGCAGGTTGGCATATTCGGCCACCAACGTGCATTGGTCGCGCAGCAGGCTGCTGGCTGGGCGCACAAATGTCAGGCTATCTTGGGCATCTACAGCAAGGATAACTCTTGCTGGGTCATCATCGGTCGCTGCGACCGCTGTTGCTGAAATGCCGGACAGATATTCGCTGACATAAAGCGAGCCGCGCACCCATGTGGCCAGCCCCGCGAGGTTGGCACTGTCCGAAAATGGCAACTCTTTGGTCGTTGGTGTTGTGCCGCCTTCGGTCAGATGGCGCAGCCCTTCCGCCGTTGTCTGCAAGCCATGGGTGGTTGCCGCATCATATCCACCGGGGTCTTGTGCGCCTAGGAACGCGCCAAGGCCGGTAAAGTTGGTGCCACCACCAAACCCACCAAATCCACCAAAGCCGCCGAAACCACCAAAGCCGCCAAATCCACCATATTGTGCCATTCCCGTTCTCCCTTTGTCGTGCGTTCTTATGTAATGCCTGCCGATGACAGAGCCTTGATCACCAGTTTTCCGGTCTTGTTTTCGGATGACGGGTGCGTGTTGCGATATTCAGTCAGTCTGAATTCAGGAAACCTGCGTTGCAGGTCTCGTGCGGTGTCTTGCGCCTCTGACCCGCGATCAAGCGCGTGCAATGCTGCAATGCGCGTGCGCAAAGTCGAGATATGCCGGTCGTTGGACGCCAGCGATCTGTCAGCCAGTACCAGTGCTTGTTCATAGTCCTCTGCCGCCAGATGGGCGGAACTGGCAAGGCTGTCGAAATAATACCCAAAGGGATCAATCGGCGACAGGCGTCGTGCCGTTTCGGTGGCGCGGATGGCCGATTTGCCTTCGTCGCGAAACGCCATCAGCGATCCGCGCAGCAGCCATGACATGCTTTCATTGGGGTTAACCTCTTGGGCGGCAGTATAGCGCGCCTCGGCCACGTTGAGGTTTTTCAGAATATTGCCATTCACGAACCCATCTATGGTCAGACCGAAACTATACTGCGGGTCCAGATCAAGCGACCGCGCTGTGCAATCCAGCGCCTTTTGCGTGTCGCTGGCACGATCCGTGGTGTAATTTTTGATGATGCTCAGCACATACCATTTGCCCAGCCAAGCATGGACCTGCGCGCTATAGGGCGCGCGGGCCACGGCTTCGTCCAGAAACTGCCGGGCGCGCAGAAAGTCCCGCAAGGTCGGATGATGCATCGCCGTGGCACCGGCGATCAGCAGCTTATGATCGGGCAATTGTGGTAACGGCGTCTGCCGCCCCATCTGCAAGGCACTTTCGGCGATTGAGCGGCCAGCGGTCTGCACCACATTGACCAGCCAATCCATCACATGTTCGGCGAATTTGTCCTTGGGACAATGTAGGTTGCGGTTCCACAGCAACGCTCCGGTGCGTGTGTCGATGAAATCCATATCGGCGATCCACTCATCGCCGTGTGGGCGCATGGACCCGGTGAGCAGATAATCGACGCCCAATGTATCCCGCACGCCTTTGACGTCGATGAATTGTTGCGACATTTCGCGGCCCGACAGGTGCGAAATCACGGAAATCAGCGAAGAGCGTGACATCATGCGGCAGGCTTCTTCGGCGATCCAGTCGGCGGCAATTGCCAGATCGGGCGGGCTGCCGGGCAGCACGGCCAAGGGCAGGGCACAAACGCGGGGCTGTACCCGGCGCGGCCCGCGTGACTGCGACAGATGGCAAAGGGCTGCCACATTGGACGGATCATCGCGAATGGCATCGCGCCAGGCCACAAACTCTGCCTCTTTGACGTTGAGATCAGCCAGAAACGCCCCGTCAGAGGGATGACCCATGACCCTGATGCGGGTCAGGTCAATTTCAATCTCGGTCGTAGAGACATTCAGGATATCCTCAAAGCGTGCGCCAATCAGCTTGCGCAGATCAGACAACGCACGGCGCAAATTTTGGTGGCCACTTTCATAGTCGGCCAAACCCCAGAGCGTTTCCTGCAGGTAAGAGCGGGTGCGCCGGCCCAAAGGCGCCGTGACCAGCAGAGCAAAGAGAGCGCGGTGCTTGGCCCCGGTGACCTCGGTCCGCGGGGTTTGCGTGCTGCGCAGCACGCATGTGCCAAACAAGGCAATCTCGAAATCGACCGGCACCCATACTCTCCTGTTATCCCAAGCATAGCTTACGCAGGGGAAATTGGATTGGACAACCGTTTCACACTGAATTCACACCGTGCAACGCGTCGGAATTGCTAGGGTTGGGGCAGAACGCGATAACACGGATTTACCATGACTATTAAAGAACCAGTGCTCCCCATCAAAGATGTCGTCGATTTTTATGCCCGCTGGCCGGAACTGCGGCCACGCATTGTCGCCATCGCTGAAAACGGTTCCATGACCGATGGGGACGTGGATATCCTCAACTGGCTGGTTGCTGTTGTTGACATGGTTGGCCCGACCGACATTGCGTCATAGGCACCCGTGATGAGTGGCAGCACATCCAACGCTTTTCCCTCGATCTATGATGAACTCATGGCACAGAGAACGAAGAAACGCCAAAGCCGCCTTGTTCTGGTTTTGGGGATATTCATCGCATTGATGTGCGGCGCCATGGCCTTTCCTGTACTGTTCCTGCGACAAGAAGTTGAGGTGGCAGTCACGCGTGTCGATGCGCCGATATCCTGCCGCGAACGTCGTAGTCTGATCTTTGGATCACGCGAACGATCGTCAGTGCCGCAGATGCGCGGGTTCTGGTGCGGTCACATCATGACAGACCATGGCAATCTGCATTTGCCCGCGACCTCCCGCTTTCCACTGTTCTGGACGCCGCGCGAAGAGATGCTTGCAATGCTCAACGCCGGATGCCGCTACAAGGTCACGGTCTTTGGTACCGGGGGTGATATCGCCGCGGTCGTAGGATTGTCTAATCGTGGAAAGCGTAACCTGCTGGCGGTTGAACCGATGGGCGATTGCGCAACGTTTTGACGGACTAGCTGGCATCCACGGCAAGATGCTTGCCGCTTACGATTCCATCCAAAGTCCAGTTCCCCACCCGCCAGCGGACCAACCGCAATGTCGGAAAACCAATATGCGCCGTCATGCGCCGCACTTGCCGATTGCGCCCTTCGCTGATCGTGATTTCCAGCCAACAATCCGGCACAGACTTGCGGAACCGCACCGGTGGGTCCCGCTCCCAAAGCGTTGGCGGGTCGATCAACCGCACCTTGGCAGGGCGCGTTGGTCCATCCTTGAGTGTGACACCTTGGCGCAGCGGTGCCAGCTCAGTGTCACTTGGCGCGCCTTCGACCTGCACAAAATAGGTCTTGCTTAGCTTGTGTTTCGGATCGGCGATCCGAGCCTGTAGTTTGCCATCATCGGTCAACACCAGCAGCCCTTCACTGTCGCGGTCCAAACGCCCGGCAGGGTAAACCCCCGGCACGTCAATGAAACCCGATAGCGTCGGGCGGGGTGTGGGGCTTTTGGCATCTGTGAATTGAGACAAGACACCAAAAGGTTTGTTGAACAGGATCACGCGGGACATGCGCCTTCGTAGCCATCCTTGGTGCGGGCGTCCATATCAGGGTGATCGGTATGCCATTGTGTGCAGTTAACTATCTATAAAATAACATCTTTTTTTGTTTACAGGTTCAAAAAGCCCGCTAGGTTGCGGCTAAGGTGACCAAGGAAAGATCGGCCAAATGCCACCCATTGACGACCACCCGCTGCGCTATGCCATGGCGAATGAACTGCACGCGCGCCCATTTCCATCGGTCGCAGCCCCTAGCCGTGCCGCCTTTCTGGCGATGAAACCTGCCGAAAACGCCGCAGGCCGTGACCGTGCGGTTGAGCGCGCCCATCTGATCAATCTGCTGGACCGCTTCGGCGCGCCGCATCCACAGCCTGACGCCACCCACTATTTTGGCACCATCGGGCGGCATCAGTTGAAATGGGAAAGCCATACTGAATTTGTGACCTTCACCATTTTTGGTGACGGGCTGGCCTCGCCACCATTTGATGCCAGCACATTCTCCGTTTTCCCCGATGACTGGCTGGCGGATTTGCCAGGCACCCGCGTGACGTCGGCGCTGATCCGGATCGAACGGGCCGATGACGACGCAGGGATCACCGAAAAAGCACGTGACTGGTTTGTGCCAGAGAGCCTTGCCATCAGCCGCGTGCTTGAAGACGAACTGGTCGTCGCGGGCGATTTTCGGATCGATCATGCTGGTCATATGCGGTTTGCCGTCTTTGTGCGCCCTAACGTCGGCAAAAGGCGGATTGGCAGGGTTGTGCAGCGCCTGTGCGAGATTGAAACCTATAAGGCGATGTCGATGCTGGGCCTGTCGCGGGCCCGCGCGCTGAATGCCGCAATGGCAGGGTTCGACAAAGAGCTGACCCGCCTTCTTGAAGACATGCGCGGCAGTGCGGGCGACCCTGCTGATGTGTTGCAATCCTTGCTTGAGGTCTCTGCAGAGATCGAAAATACGATCGCTCAATCGTCATTTCGCTTTGGTGCAACAGGGGCCTACGAGACGATCGTAAATCAACGTATTGATATCCTGCGCGAAGAACGATTTCAGGGGCGCCAGACATTTGCCGAGTTCATGATGCGCCGCTTTGATCCTGCCATGCGCACCGTCAAAGCCATGCAAACGCGACTGCAGGCGATGTCTGATCGGGCCTTGCGAGCGAGCGATCTGCTGCGCACCCGTGTTGATGTGGAGCGCTCTGCTCAGAACCAGGAACTCTTGACCAGCATGGACAGGCGCGCCGATCTACAACTGCGGTTGCAGCGCACAGTTGAAGGGCTGTCCGTGGTGGCGATCAGTTATTACGCGGTCAATCTGGTGCTCAACATGACGGGCCCGCTGGCTGCGTCCTTTGGTCTTGGCAAGGTGACCATGGCGGCGATTGTCACGCCAGTTGTGCTGGTACTGGTCTGGATGATGGTAAACCGGATCCACAAACATATGGCATAATGCGGCAAGGCTTGCGCCGCCGCCTCACCGTGCTAACCATCAACGGGCAACCGGGGAGGGTGAGAATGCGGGTTATTGCCACTGCGATTTTGACGATCTGGGCTGGTGGCGCTGTGGCGGATGGGCTGCCTGTGCCGCTAACCAATGCCGATTTCGCACCTGTTGATGCCGCAGAGGCGCGTTTGGGCCAGTTGCTGTTCTTTGATCCAATTCTGTCGGGCAATCGCAATGTGTCCTGCGCGACCTGTCATCACCCCGCCTTTGGCACTGGCGACGGCTTGTCGCTGGGTCTGGGGGATGGTGGCATCGGGCTTGGTACGCAACGTGTCGCTGATCCGCAGAACATGCCAGAGCAACGCATTCCACGAAACGCGCCCGCACTTTTTAACCTTGGGGCGCATGAATTCACCGTGCTCTTCCATGATGGCCGCATTGAGGTGGACCCAGACCGCCCCGGCGGCCTGCGCACCCCGCTGGATGCTGATATGGTGACCGGTTTTGCCTCGCTCTTGTCGGCTCAGACCATGTTCCCTGTGTTGAGCGCGGATGAAATGGCCGGGCATTATTCCGAAAACGATGTGTCCCAAGCCGTGCGCCGGGGTGTGATCACCGGGCCGGGCGGTGCGTGGGATATCATCGCGCGCCGTGTCGCTGGCATTCCGGCATATGCCGATGATTTCGCTGTGGTTTATGATCATGTCGACGACCCAGATCAGATCACATTTGCCGATATCTCTAATGCAATTGCGGCCTTCATGGCCGTTGAGTGGCGCTCTGATACCGCGCCCTTTGATGCAGTTCTGCGCGGTGAGGCCAGCCTACCAGAACCTGCGGCCACGGGGTTGGCGTTGTTTTATGGCGCTGCAAATTGCGCCAGTTGCCACAGTGGTCCGTTCCTGACCGACCACCAGTTTCACGCGATGGGCGCACCCCAGATCGGCCCCGGCAAGTCCGCACGCTTTGAAAGCCACGCCCGCGACGAAGGGCGGTTTCGGGTCACCGGCGACAGCGCCGATCTCTATGCCTTTCGTACGCCATCACTGCGCAATGTCACGCTGACCGCACCCTATGGTCACGCCGGGGCGCATAGCGATTTGCGCGCCTTTGTCGCAGCACATGTCGATCCGCAAACGGGTTTGGTCAGCTACAACATTGATGCGGCCACCTTGCCCGATCTGCCGGTGGATGATCTGCGAGGCATGGATGATGCATCAGCAATTGCACAGGCCGTCAGTTATCAAGGGCCGCAGATAGGTGCAGATGAGATTGATGCGCTGGTGGCGTTCCTGGCGTCGCTCACCGATCCCGCGGCGCGCGAAGGGCGTTTGGGTGTGCCTGATACTGTGCCCAGTGGCTTACCTGTGGATCGGTTGCGCTAGCGGGCAACAATAAGCGCTGTATTCGCATCGGCCAGTTGATCCGTAACAGTACCATCCGGCCATGTGACCCTGATTTGCGCTGTGTTTGCGGTGCCCACGCCAAAGTGCAGGGGCAGGGCCTTGCCGCCCGCATGGCCACCGCCCACGGTCAATTGCTGGCTTTGCGAACGGCCATCAGCAACAACGGTGATGACTCCCCCAACGCCCAAGCGGTTCCCACCCGGTTGTTCCAGTGCGACCGTCAGCCAATTGCCCACGTCGGGTGTGACATTGCGATAAAGCTCCATGCGCGCGCGCCGGTTCACGACCACAAGATCAAGCCGCCCGTCACTGTCGAAATCCGCCAAAGCCGCGCCACGTGACCGGTCCAATGTGGCAACACCAGCCATGACGGCCGTTTCAACAAATGTACCATCCTCTTGCTGGATTAGCAGATTGTTGGGGTCCTTCATCGCCAGCCCCGGCATTTGGTCCACATTGCCCTTGGCAATAAACAAATCAGCGCGACCGTCGTTGTCGATATCGGCAAACTCGGCATGCCAGCCAGTCGAAGGCCTGCCATCATCACCGGTGTGGGGGCGCTGCGCATAGGTCCCGATGGTAAAGGGCGCTGCGGCATAGGTGCCGTCTTCGCCTGCGATCTGCATCAATTGATCGCCCATTGAGGTCAGCATTACCTCGTCCCGGCCGTCCCCGGTGAGGTCACGGCTCGCAATGCCCATGCCCCAGAGCGAGACATTCTGCCAGCCATCAGCAGCCCCCAAGAACCGTTGTTCGGCGATATCCCACATCTGCTCGTACCCGCCACGCACATAGTAGTGGCGGTCGTTGGAAATACGCAGCGCCTGACGGCCACGTGCATCATGGGCCGCCAGCATGGACAGCGGACAAAAACCGGGGGTGAGTGGTGTTTCAATGTAACCATCCGGGCTGGCGCGTAGGATATAGTTGTCATCACAGGCCTCAAACGGTCCTTCGGGGTCTGCGCGGTCAACGTAATTGCCAATGGCCATGACAGGGGTGTCGTCATCCTCCCACCAGGCTGAAAAGGCAGTGGTCCAATCGTCAATGGCCGGCAAAGTGCTGCTACGATCAAAGGTGCAATCGCCGCGCCCCATCAGCAATTGGTTCTGACCAACGCGCATGACGAGAAGGTCCATATTGCCATCGCCGTTCAAGTCCAGCGGGTAGGCACCCGTGACGCCGGTCAAAGGCGTGGCTGCGACGGCCTCAAATCTGAAGTCACCCATGTTTTGCATCATCTGCGCGGGGTTCGCGCCGCCTGCCGCGTAGATATCGGGCAGGGTATCACCATTGCAGTCAAAAACCGCAACACCGCCGCCCACGAAATGCGCCCAGCCGCCGTCGTAGGTATGTGCGGGCAGGCCGTTGGAGCGGTCTTCGAACAGCGGATCAGCGCAGGCTGGGCTGGCTAGCATTAAAGTGACGGCCAGACGGATCATGTGCGGGCATCACCCAGCGCGTCGTCCGTGACGGCTGCAAGTGCCAATGCAGTAGCCCCGCGCGCCCATGCCAGCCCACCCCAGGCGTGGATCTCAACCCGACACGGCGTGCGCCCGTCGCTCAGCGTGAGGCTTTGCATTTCGGCCAGCACTTCTTCGGCATAAAGGTAGTCATATTGCATCCGTTCGCCTGACAGGATGATCAGGCCGGGATCGAACAACTGAATAACATTGGACAGGCCCACCGACAGATAGCGCCCCGCACGGCGAAAGATCGTTCGGGCGGCAGTGTTGCCTGCCTTGGCTTGGGCAAAAAGCGCATCCAGCATTGCGTTGGGGCTTTGCTGGTTGCGCGGATTGCGGTGCAGGGCAGTGGCGGCCTCGCGGGCAAGGGCATAGTCCGCCAGATAAGCCTCAAGGCAGCCCCGTTGCCCGCAGCGACACAGCGCGCCATCCAATTGTACCTTGGTATGGCCCAACTCCAGCCCCATCCCGCGTGCACCGCGAAACAGGCGGTTGTCCAGTACAACGCCCATGCCGACACCGTTTTCAATCGTCACAACGGCAAAGGCCGACATACCCCGGCCCGCACCGAACCATAGTTCGGCAAGGGTCAGCACATTAGCGTCATTATCCACATGCACCGGCAATCCAAAGCGTTCGGCGAACGCACTGCGCAGATCGACGTTGGGTTCCGTCAGCAGGGGTGACCATGCGACAGCACCCATATCATTGTCGATGATCCCCGACATCCCAACCCCCACGGCAGAGACATCGGCCAGCGATTTGCCGGCACTTTTCAGAACGAGGCCCATCAAGACGTCGATCTCTTCTAGCAGTTCATCGATTGATTTGCGGGTAGGCGTTGTGGGCAGCGTGGCATCGGCCAACATCTGTCCTGCAAAATCGGTCAGTACGGCAGAATGGTTTTCGTCCGATAGCTTGATCCCGATCACGTGGCGCGCCGAGGGGACAACCTCTAGCGCGACGGGTGGCCTGCCTCGCCCGCTTTCGCGTGGCAGGCCCTCAACCTCGCGTAAGAGGCCGCTTGAAATCAGGTCGGCCGTCAGCGTCGTGGCAGAGCCTGCACTGATTCCCAAAGCGCGGGTGACATCGGTGCGGGCTGCACGCCCCGCCGCCCGGACATGTTCGAAAATTTGTTGACGCAAAGGGCGACTGTCACCGCTGTCTGTGGGCAACAGAGGGCCGCACCCAGAGGGGTCCTCTGATTCGTTTTTGCGATCTGCGAGCACATCATACATAGTTTAAGGCCTGAATTATTAAGTTATCACCAGTCCCTAAAACCAGCAATTTTCACTAGAGTGCCTAAAGTTCTTGCAGAGAAAAAGGGATTTTTTCAAAAAATGGATAATTTTTATTTTGACAACTGAAATTAATAGGTCATTCTAACGAACGTAGGGTCAATGGGCCTGCGCCCCAATGCATGGGGCACACTATGGGAGGAAAACATGCATAAATCCGTTATTATGGCTGCCGTCGTGGCAGCCGGTTTCAGCACAGCTGCATTTGCTGATGGCCATGGCGTCACTGTTGGTGTGAGCTGGTCTGACTTTCAGGAAGAGCGTTGGAAAACTGACGAAGCAGCGATGCTAGGCGCGCTTGACGCAGCTGGTGCGACATATCTGTCTGCCGATGCGCAATCTTCTGCAACAAAGCAGCTGGCAGATGTGGAAAGCCTGATCACACAAGGCGTTGATGCGCTGATCATTCTGGCCCAGGACGGCGCGTCCATCGGCCCGGCACTTGATGCCGCAGAAGCCGCTGGCATCCCTGTCATCGGGTATGACCGTCTGATCGAAGATCCACGCGCGTTCTACCTGACATTCGACAACGTCGAAGTTGGCCGCATGCAGGCCGCAGCCGTGTTTGCAGAGCAGCCCGAAGGCAACTACGTCTTCATCAAGGGCTCTCCGACAGATCCCAACTCTGACTTCCTGCGTGGCGGTCAGCAAGAGGTGCTGCAGGCAGCCATCGACAGCGGTGCAATCACCGTTGCGGGCGAAGCCTATACAGACGGCTGGCAGCCATCCAACGCGCAGCGCAACATGGAGCAGATCCTGACACAGACCAACAACGAAGTTGATGCAGTTGTTGCATCCAACGACGGTACGGCCGGTGGTGTTGTGGCAGCTCTTGCTGCACAGGGCATGGACGGCATTCCAGTGTCCGGTCAGGACGGCGACCACGCTGCGCTGAACCGTGTCGCACTGGGTACACAGACCGTTTCTGTCTGGAAAGACAGCCGCGAGCTGGGCCGCAATGCTGGTGAAATCGCCGTCGCATTGGCCGGTGGTTCCATGATGAAAGAGGTTGCAGGCGCTAGTGAGTTTACATCACCCGGTGGCGTGACTGTGAACTCTATGCTTCTGGCACCTCAGCCGATCACGCAGGACAACCTGAACCTTGTTCTAGAGGCTGGCTGGATCGAAAAAGACGTTCTTTGCCAAGGCGTCTCGGGTCTCGCTGTCTGCGAATAATCTGAACAACGACAAAAAGGCCCCATCCGCGCTGGCGGGTGGGGCTTTCTATTAGCCAACCCGGCAAGGGGTTGAAGGGGAGGAATCCAATGTCGGGCGGACTTGGGAATTTAATCAAAACACTTCAGATTGATACGCGGCTTTTGGGCATGATCGGTGCCTTCATCGTGATCTCTTTGGTGTTTCATGTCGCAACCGGGGGCACGTTTCTGACACCTCGGAACCTGTTCACGCTGACATTGCAGACCGCATCGGTCGCGGTCATGGCCACGGGTATGGTCTTTGTGATCGTGACCCGGAACATTGACCTGTCGATCGGCTCTATGCTGGGTATTGTCGGGATGCTGATGGGTGTCATTCAGGTGCAAATCCTGCCTGATTTCCTAGGCTTCGGGAACCCTGCGATTTGGGTGATCACCGTTGTCATCGGCCTTTTCCTAGGTGCTGCAATTGGTGCCTTTCAAGGCTGGTTGATCGGGTATCTGGTGATCCCATCTTTTATTGTGACGCTTGGTGGCCTGTTGATCTGGCGCGGTGGCGCATGGTGGGTGTCAAAGGGCACGACCATTTCGCCGCTTGATCCAAATTTCGTTATGCTTGGTGGTGCATCCGGCACAATCGGTGTCACGGCAAGCTGGGCCTTGGCCATTGTTGGTTCGATCCTGACCATTCTTTTCCTGATCAACACACGGCGCAAGCACATCAGCCATGACTTTGCGGTTAAACCGCTATGGGCAGAATATGCCTTGGGCGCGATCCTTGTCGCGGCGATCTGCGGGATCACTGCGATCATGAATGCCTATCTGGTGCCAACCCGCATTCTGCAACGCCGCTTTGCTGCTGAGGGGCTCGAGATGCCAGAAGGCTATACCGAAGCCTACGGTTTCCCGATCTCGGTCCTGATTGTGCTTTTCGTGACAATCGCCATGACGGTGGTTGCCAAGAAAACGCGCTTTGGTCGCTACATCTTTGCGATGGGCGGCAACCCTGACGCAGCAGAGCTGTCGGGCATCAACACCCGTATGCTGACCGTGAAAGTTTTCGCCTTGATGGGGGCTTTGACAGCTATCGCAGCCGTCATCGCCTCGGCCCGTTTGGGGTCCGCCGGTTCATCCTTGGGTGAACTTGACGAACTCCGCGTCATTGCCGCTGCTGTGATTGGCGGTACTGCGCTGGCTGGTGGCGTCGGTACGATCTACGGGGCGATCCTTGGTGCCCTGATCATGCAGGCGCTGGTGTCCGGCATGGGCATGGTTGGCGTCGACAGCCCGCTGCAAAACATGATCGTGGGTGGCGTGCTGATCCTCGCTGTCTGGATCGACATTATCTACCGCCGCAAAACAGGAGACGCATAATGAGCACCCCACTTTTGGAAATGCGCAATATCTCGATCCACTTTGGCGGAATCAAAGCGGTTGACGATGTATCCATCGACGTGATGCCGGGCGAAGTTGTGGGCCTGTTGGGCCACAACGGGGCAGGTAAATCGACGCTGATCAAGATCCTGTCTGGCGCCTACAAAAAGGACGCAGGCGAGATTTTCGTGGACGGTCAGAAGGTTGAGATCAACAGCCCCATTGATGCCCGCGAACATAACATCGAGACGATTTACCAAACACTTGCCTTGTCCGACAACCTTGATGCCGCATCAAACCTGTTTTTGGGGCGCGAGATCACGACCAAATTTGGTCTGGTTGATGACACAGCAATGGAAGCGGAATCGCGCAAGATCATGGCGCGGCTCAACCCGAACTTCCAACGCTTCTCTGAACCTGTGCGGTCACTTTCAGGTGGTCAGCGTCAATCGGTTGCGATTGCACGTGCGGTCTATTTCAACGCTCGTATCCTGATCATGGATGAACCAACAGCCGCCTTGGGTGTCCATGAAACGGCAATGGTTGCGGACCTGATCAAAGAACTAAAGGCCCAAGGCCTTGGCATCTTCCTGATCAGCCACGACACCCGTGAAATGATGGATCTTTGCGACCGTGTGTCGGTGATGAAGAACGGCCAGTTGATCGGCACAGAGCGGGTCGAAGACGTGACCGAGGATGACATTCTGTCGATGATCATCATGGGCAAGAACCCCAAAAAGGCCGCGTAATGTTCATTGGCCTTGATCTGGGAACGTCGGGTCTCAAGGCTGTTTTGATCAACGAAGGGCAGGCGATTGTCGCGGAAGCGACAGCGCCGCTAGAGGCTGTGCGCCCGGCACCCGGTTGGTCAGAACAAGCCCCCGCAACATGGCTGGATGCCGCAGACGCCGCGATACGCGCCCTTGGGGCGCAGGTTTCGCTGGGGACGGTCAAAGCGGTTGGTTTGTCCGGACAGATGCATGGGGCAACCCTGCTCGATGCCAATGACGAAGTGCTGCGGCCTTGTATCCTGTGGAACGACACGCGTTCTGCGGTTGAGGCCGCCGAACTGGATGCTGATCCAAAGTTTCGCGCGCTGACCGGCAATATCGTGTTTCCGGGCTTTACTGCGCCCAAGCTGGTCTGGGTTGCGCGGAACGAACCAGAGGTGTTTGCCCGCGTCAAACGCGTCTTGCTGCCCAAGGACTATCTGCGCCTTTGGCTGACTGGGGAAGCTGTGGCCGAGATGTCAGATGCCGCTGGCACTAGCTGGCTGGACGTGGGCCAGCGCGATTGGTCGGATGATCTGCTGACCGCTACAGGGATGACCCGCGCGCAGATGCCACGGCTTGTGGAAGGCTCCGAAGTATCCGGCCAAATCCGCAACGACCTGGCCATGCGCTGGGGCCTGCCCGCGGGCGTCGTTGTCGCAGGCGGGGGCGGTGACAATGCGGCCAGTGCCGTGGGCGTTGGTGTGGTAAAGGCAGGCGATGCGTTTGTGTCGCTTGGTACATCGGGCGTGCTGTTTGCCGCGTCGGACGCCCATCAGCCGGATGCGGCGACGGCCGTGCACACATTCTGCCACGCCTTGCCGGATACATGGCACCAGATGGGGGTGATCCTTGCTGCCGCTGATGCGTTGAATTGGTTTGCAGGTATCGCGGACAAACCTGCAGCCGCCCTGACGGATGGTCTCGGCCCCTTGCAGGCGCCCGGACGGCCGCTATTTTTGCCATATCTTGGCGGCGAGCGGACGCCGCATAATGACGCCAGCATTCGTGGATCATTCCTGCATCTGGATCACAGCACTGATCAGGCGGCACTGACCCGCGCGGTGCTGGAAGGTGTCACCCATGCGGTGCGCGACAGCTATGATGCGTTGTCGGCCACAGGCACTAAGATCAATCGGCTGATCGCGGTCGGCGGCGGTTCCAAATCCGACTATTGGGTGCAGGCGATTGCCACCTCACTGAACATGCCCATCGCATTGCCCGTTGCCGGCGATTTCGGTGGTGCATTCGGCGCGGCGCGTTTGGGCATGATGGCGGCAACCGGGGCAGGGGCCGAAGTGGCGACACCCCCCGATATCGCCCGCACGATTGACCCTGACACATCACTCACCAGCGCCTTTGCCGAGGCGCACGCAAGATACCGCGCCAGCTATGACGCGTTGAAAGGACTGACATGACCGACTTTTTCAAAGGCATCACCGCTGTTAAATATGAGGGCCCCGACAGCGACAACGACTATGCCTTCCGCCACTACAACCCCGAAGAAGTGGTGATGGGCAAACCAATGAAGGATCATCTGCGATTTGCCGCGGCTTATTGGCATTCCTTCGCGTGGCCCGGTGGCGATCCCTTTGGCGGGCAGACCTTTGACCGGCCGTGGTTTGACGAAAGCATGGATGCCGCCCGGCTTAAGGCGGATGTTGCGTTTGAGATGTTCCAGATCCTGGGCGTACCCTACTTTTGTTTCCACGATGCGGACGTGCGGCCAGAGGGTGCAACATTCGCGGAAAGCACGAAGAACCTTGAGCAAATCGTTGATTACTTTGGTGAAAAGATGGATGCGACAGGAGTAAAGCTGCTCTGGGGCACGGCCAATCTGTTCTCGCACAAGCGGTTCATGTCGGGTGCGGCCACGAACCCAGCCCCGGATGTCTTTGCCTATTCGGCTGCCACCATCAAGACCTGCATGGATGCGACGATGAAACTGGGCGGTGAAAACTATGTCCTTTGGGGCGGGCGCGAAGGTTATGAGACCCTGTTGAACACCGACATGGGGCGTGAACGCAGGCAGGCAGGCCGCATGTTGCAGATGGTTGTCGACTACAAGCACAAGACAGGCTTCAAAGGCGCGATCCTGATTGAACCCAAACCGCAGGAACCAACCAAGCATCAGTATGACTACGACGTGGCCACGGTTTACGGTTTCCTCAAAGAGTTCGGGCTTGAGGGCGAGGTGCAGATGAACATCGAGCAGGGTCATGCGATACTTGCGGGCCATTCGTTTGAGCATGAACTGGCGATGGCACGCGAGTTGGGCATTTTCGGCTCTATCGATATGAACCGCAATGACTATCAATCTGGCTGGGACACCGACCAGTTCCCCAACAATGTGCCAGAAATGGCCTTGGCTTATTACGAGGTGCTGCGCGCAGGTGGTTTCACGACTGGGGGCACCAACTTTGATGCAAAACTGCGCCGTCAGTCGCTGGATGCCGAAGACCTGATCCTTGCCCATGTCGGCGGGATGGATGCTTGTGCCGCAGGGTTGAAAGCAGCCGCCGCAATGCTGGAAGACGGCAAGCTGGAGGAGGCGCGCAACGCACGTTACGCCGGATGGGACACGCCCGATGCGCAGGGATTGTTGACGCAAGCGACGCTGGATCACTGCTATGACAGTGTTCTGCGCGATAACATCAACCCTGAACCTCGTTCTGGCCGTCAGGAGCGGTTGGAAAATCTGGTGAACCGGTACCTTTGATACGGGTGTTTCCGACCGACCTTGTGCCTTTGCGGTCCCGCCCATAACGTGGGCCGCAAAGGGACAGGTCCAAGGCGTTGATCGGCACATTATTCAAGACATTCAGGCGCAGATACATGGATGTGACCTTGCGGTCAGGTCCAGACTTCACTGTGCGCATTGTCGAGCGACCGGGGCTTTGGATGGCACCGCAGGCCTTGGCTGATCTGAGCGCAGACTTGCGCCGGATTGCAGGCCGGACTTTGGATGCGGGTAGTCTGACCTATGGGGTTTTCTCGGGCGACCACGCCCGGATGGGTGCGGTTATCATCACGCTGGTGTCTCGGCGCGATGGCACGCCGGTGGCGTTCAACGCGCTGGCTGTCATGCAACTTGATACAGAGCCGCGCCCAACCGAAGTTCTGCATCTGGGGCTGGTGATGGTGGACCCAGATGAGCGTTCCAAGAACCTGTCTTGGGTGCTGTACGGGCTGACCTGTTTTTTGATCTTTTTCCGCCGCCAGTTCCGGCCTGTTTGGGTGTCCAACGTCACGCAGGTGCCTGCGGTTGTGGGGATGGTCAGTCAGATGTTTTCAACCGTCTGGCCGTCGCCGGATGGCGGGCGGCGCACGCTGAACCACCTGCTTTTGGCACGCGAAATTATGGCCACACATCGTGATGTCTTTGGTGTGGGCGATGACGCGGGGTTTGATGAAGACCAGTTTGTGATCACCGATGCCTATACCGGTGGGTCTGATGATCTGCGCAAAACATGGGATGCAGCGCCCAAGCACCGCGAGGCACGTTACAACAGTTTCTGTGAGCAGCGGCTGGACTACACGCGCGGCGATGATGTGCTGCAACTGGGGCAGATGGATGTCGCTGCCATGCGCGGTTATTTGGCGCGCGAAGTGCCAAAGTCAGCGGTTCTTGCATTGCTGGCTACGGGCGCTTTGGTGGCGCTGCGCCGGATCGTTTTACCTGCGGTGCATTGGTTTGATGCAAGGCAAAGCTGGTCCATCCTGCGCCCTTATCGTGGCGACAAATCATGATCTCGGCGGCCACTGTCCTGACCCAGCTTTACCTGTCTTGTGCGGCATTGCTGGGGCTTTTTGTGTTGCGACGGGTGCTGATCCGGCGCGATCCGTGGGATCCTATCAACCGGCGGTTCCTGTTTGGCGTGCTGGTCATGATGGTCCTGTTTCTGGGGCGTGCGTTGATGATTATGACGGGGATCGAGGCGTTTCGCATTCTTGTCCTTTGCGCCGCTGCGGTGATCCCTCTGGCGGTGTTGATCCTGACCGAGGGGCTGTTGCGCCGCCATGCGCCGCCCGTCATCAAAGCGCTTATCGGTGGCGGTGCGATCCTCTTTGCGCTGTCGGCGCTGTGGTATTCTGACAGCATAGACCCTGGGCGGCTGTTCAGCCTGCTGGGGTTCCAACTGCTGGGTTTCCTCGTCTCCGGGTGGTTGGTCGCCAGCCGGGATCAGGCGTCGCTTTCGGCCAATGAAAACGCCACGGTGGTACGACTTGGGCTGTCATTGTTCTTGTTCATCCCGTTGGCGGTAGGGGATTTTCTGCTACTTTACAGTGGGTTACCGATCCAGTTCTCTGCCCTTGGCGTGCTGATCCTATGTTGGTTGGCCATTGGTTTGGGCCGCGCGCATCTGGGGCACCGGGCCACTTTGGTCAATCTGGCGGTGATGATCGGTGCGGCCGTGATCGTGGGAGCGATGATCAGCTTGTTGGCCGGGTTTGATCGCGACGGGGTGTTGATGAGCATCGCCGCGATTATGACCACCCTCTTTGTTGTGGCGATCCTGACAGACGCGCGGTCCTTGCGGTTGGAGGAACAGAGCATGGGGTTGCTGCGCCATTTGGCGACAACCAACACCGATGACCCGATGGCGTTCTTGCGCGATTTGCAGGATCATCCGCTGGTGGAAGGGGCCGTTGTCGTCAGTGAGGCAAGCTTGGCAGGCCTCGATGATGCCGTGCTGGACCGCATCTTTGCCGCCGCTCCGGTGCTGCGCCGCGCGGATCCGCCCCGATTGGGGCCGGTTGCCGAAGACCATATCGCGCATTTGTTCGACAGCTATGCCGCGACCCATGTGATGCTGGGCATGACAGCCCCGCGCGTGTTGATTGCCTTGTCGATGCCCTCGCTGAGTGCCTCACCTTCGGCAGAGCTGGAGTTGCAAGTTGTGCAAAAGATGGCGGCTTTGATGTCAGCGAAGGGGGAAAAGCCAGATGAGTGACCCGCGCGCCGAGGTGTTGCGGATTTTTCAGGCAGGCGTTGCTGCGGCTGATCCTGTCGCCGCCGTGGTGGCGCATCTCGACGATGTCGATACCCCGGCGCTGATCATTGCCGTTGGCAAAGCCGCCCGCCTGATGGCCAAAGCAGCGCTAGCGCGTTTTGCCGGGGTGCCTTGCATCGTTGTGACCAATTATGAGAACGCAGCTGAGCTGGATGGGGCTGTGGTATTCGCCGCAGGACACCCGGTGCCAGATGAAAAAGGGGCCAAGGCAGCACAGGCCGTCATCGCCGCCTTGCAAGTGGCGGCCGGGCCGGTGCTGGCGTTGATTTCGGGTGGTGGCTCTGCCTTGCTGCCGGCACCTGCGGGGCGGTTGACCCTCGCTGATAAGGCCGCCGTGAACGCCCTGTTGTTGGGGGCGGGGCTGGACATCACAGCGATGAACCTTGTGCGCCAGCAACTCTCTGATCTGAAAGGTGGCGGGGTCTTACGTCAGGCCGCACCGCAAAAGGTTACCGCGTTGATCTTGTCAGATGTGATTGGCGACGATCTGGCCGCGATCGCGAGCGGGCCAACAGTCGGGGCAATCGGCAGGCCTGAAGGGGCGATTGACGTGTTGAAAGCGGCCGGTCTTTGGGGAGACGTGCCGGAGGCGGTGCGCGCGCATCTGGAGGCCGCAAATCCCCCATCAGAGCTGCCTGAGGCGAGGAACATTTTGGTGGGGTCGAATGCCAAAAGCGTGGCAGCGATGGCTGCCGCAGCGGGGCAGGCACATGTGATCCCTGATCCGGTTGAAGGTGACGTCGCAGACGCCGCGCGCATGATTTGTGATCAGGCGCAGATCGGCACAACGCTCTGGGGTGGTGAGACGACAGTGGTTCTGAAGGGCACCGGGCGCGGGGGCCGCAATCAGGAGTTGGCTTTGCGCATTGCACTTGAGGCGGCGCGCCGGGGCTGGGCCGGTTGGACCTGCCTGCAAGGCGGCAGCGATGGGCGTGACGGCCCGACAGATGCGGCGGGCGGCGTGGTCAATCAGGGCACATTGGGCCGGATTGCCGGTCTGGATGGGTTGCTGGCCAATAACGACAGCTATGCCGCATTGGCCCAAGCGGGTGATCTGTTGATGACAGATGCGACAGGGACAAATGTTGCTGATCTTGGTGTGATGATCAGGCGAGGGTAAATGATCTTCGCCTCGGGGCCTGGCCCTAGTCGACAGGCAAGCCGCTTGGTACGTTTCGCGGGCGCCCCATGGGCCGGGTCAGGGCGGTTTCGCCGGTCAGCGCGTTGAGGAAAGCCACCAGATCAGCGATGTCATCGTCACTCAGGCTAATCGGGCGCAATTCTATCGCTGCTGCTTGGCGGGCCATTTCGGCACCATCTTCGCGGATCGCAAAATCAACCGCTGTCAGCCATGGGACATCGGGCAGGTTGGCCATATCTGGCGTCCAAGAGGTGTCACCGGGAATGGCGTGATGGCGGATGATCCCTGCAAGCGTAGGATAGGCCCCGTTGTGCCCGTAGGGCGCAGTAAGTGCCACGTTGCGCAAAGAGGGTGTTCTGAACTTATATGCATCCACCAACAGGTTGGTTTCAGCCATCCGCCCCACATCGCGCGAAATCTGATCCCAACGGCGTGTGCGTCCGGGGCCAAAAGCGGGCAGGCCAATGGCATGGAAGCTCTGATCCGTAAACAGCGGTCCCGCGTGGCATGATGCACAGCGATTATTAAAGAAAAGCTGACGACCGCGTTCCGCATCTTCGGGCAGGGGCGTTCCGGTCAGCCATTTATCGTAAGGGCTATCGTAGGATTGCCATTCGCTGATGATAAAGGCACCCAAAGAATTGCCGATTTCAACGATGGTGACGTCGCCCGGTTCCGCAACATGATCAAAGGCTTGCACGAACATTTGTCCATATTCCGGGACTGTGCGCACGCGCTTGGCGATGATCGGCCAACCCCGGTCAATGCGGTTGTGAACGGCACCCACGATGTCGTTCTCGCCAAGGTTGCCCATCATCTCGAACTGGGCTGTCATGGGGAACAGGGCCTGCGCCGCGACAAGACTGTCGAGGCCTTCGGGCAGCCATTCTTCTGCTGGGGAATCAAAGCCGTTGCCGTAGATATCAGAGACAGTCAGGCGGCCGTCATGAAATAAAATGTCGATTGAATTATGGCCGAGATTCCAAAGGCTTGGCGCGTTGCGGGGAATGCGTTTGCGGATCGCATCTGCACCGGTGCCCGCAGTACGCTCTGGGCCCACCCCAACGCCACCTTCACCGATGCCAAGTGACAGACCATCGCCGCCTGCATGATCATGGTGGTGACACGTCCCGCAAGAGATATTTCTGTTTCCTGACAGTATCTTATCGTAAAACAGCAGCTGCCCGATGCGGGCTTGATCCGGGTCCGTGGGGATGTAATCATCCGGGCCAATCCCCTGTGCGGCAGCCATGCCAGCACCCAAAATCAACCCAAGGAGGGCCGTATGCATCGCGTACACACCGCGTACAAGATCCGTGCCTACATCTGTGCGGTTTTGCTGTGTCTCACGACCCCCGCGCAAGCCGACATGGAAGAGGCGCGCGACCTGATGGAAGCGGGGGAATACGGGCAAGCGCGTGCGCTGTTTGAAGTTTACGCCCGGTCCGGCAATGCTGAAGCGGAGGAGTTGATCGGGGTCATGTACGCCCTTGGCCTCGGCGTCGCGCGCGACGACACGCGGGCGTTCGATTGGTATCTGCGGGCGTCTTTGAAAGGGCATGCGGGCGCGCAATCCGGGCTGGGCTGGTATTATGAGGTGGGGCGCGGGATCCCTGCGCCTGACATGGTCCGAGCGTATCTTTGGTACGCCTTGTCGGCAATAGGCGGTGACCCGGATGCGCTGGATTCACTGGAACTGATCACACCCCGGCTAACCACAGAAGAGCGGGCGCAGGCGGAGGTGTTGGTGGATGACTACAAGGGATGGATGTATCCGTTTCGATAGAGATTGGTTTTGTGGTGCCATGATGAGTGACTGCTTTGCGTAACGGCGACAAATCGACGGACATGCTCGTTAGGTTTGTTGTGACGCTAACCACCAAACATTACCGCATGGGTCTTTGATACCTGCCATCCGGTCGCCATGTGGGCGATCATTGGGCAGCATCACTGATGAAGCCCCAAGATGCAGTGCCGATTGATAAGTTGTATCGGCATTTTCGACGTAGATGTGCATTTGAGAGACGTTGGCAGAATAATCATCAGTGCATTCGTTCAACATGATCAAAGAGTTACCAATCAGAACGCGCGCATGTTGAACGCTGCCGTCGTCATATCTGCTTTCCTTGACTATCGTTGCATCGAAAGCGGTGACCAAAAAGTTCATCAAACGATCTGCGCCTTGAATCGTGAAATAGGGTGTGATCGTTTGTTGAGGCGTATCAGAAATGTCTATGTCGTTCATTAGATAATCCAAGCCTCGCTTTGATCAGGATGACAGGCGCATTCAACGTCGCAACCTGCCGTGATGCAGTCAACTGTTCCCAGAAATGATCTGCCCTATGCGCAACAAGAGTTGCCTTCTTGGATCGGGGGGCACGGCACAGTTGCGTAGGAACAGTATACGCAACAGTCACCTTCGAGCGGTTTCAGCACGGTGTGACATGACTTGCATTCATAAAACCACTGACAGGCATCCGTGGGCATGGTCTCGGTTTCCACATGCCCGCAAGATGGACAGATCAAAGTGGATTCCAAAACTACTTTTGTTTCTTGCGTCGCCATAGCGCGTACCCCGTCAGTATAAGAAAGCCCGCCAATATAGGCAGTAAAACAGCATCGTTATAGACGACGCCAAGCATGCCCGTCAGGCCAAGTGCCGTCAGCACAATCGGCAACAACGGGGTAAAGCAGCACAGGATTGCCAAGATCGTGCCGCCGACACCAAGTGCGAGTAATTTGTTCTTCATCGGGTCGATCTCCACACATCCCACATGAACCGCTGCGCTGAGGCTTCCCAATATGGCGAAGACAACGCGAGCAAAAAGGCAATGCTTGCAAGCGACGTCCAGACGACGGTGGACCGCCTGCGCGTCACGCAGGGTTTTGGCCGAACCACCCGATACCACGCCCAGACAAGCGCAATGGCAACACCGACCAAGATGAACCCACGATAAGCAATGAATGGTCCAAGCATCGCCAACCATGTACCACCAAGGCCAATGATCGATAGACCAATAGGCAGCACGCAACATGACGCTGACAACAACGCAAGAGCTGCTGCGAGCGGCATGAGCATCCGACTGATCAAGCCGGGTTCTATCGCTGTTTGTTCATTTGCATCCGCACTCATTTTGCCTTTCTACTTCCTGTAGCGGCTACAGGAGCAAGCAAAATGTTCACGATTGGAAAGGCATCAGAGCAAAGCGGCGTGAATATCGAAACGATCCGTTACTATGAACGCGAAGGTGTAGTGCCAAAGCCGGGGCGATCTGCGGGGGGGCGCAGGCTTTATTCACCCAATGAGATAGCGAAACTGAGGTTTGTTCGGCGATGCCGGGACTTGGGTTTTCCTATCTCGATTATCCAAACCTTCCTTTCACTGACGGAGCAGGAAGATCGTTCATGCACAGAGGTGAAAACCTTGGCGGAAAGTCATTTGGATGAGATCAATGCCAAAATCGAAAACCTGACGCTCCTTCGCGAGGCACTTCGCAGCCTGTCCGCAAACTGCGACGATGGGACAGCAGCGTGCCCGATGCACGACGCTTTGATGAAAGATGGCTTTGGTGAATTGATATCCGAGTGAAGCAGACCTGAGATGGATTCCACCCCGACGGGCCAGCTTGGCGACACGGTTTGGGCAACTGGTCTCCTCTAGCTCCACCAGATGACGCTTGTGACGCGGCTTTTCCGTAAAGTCTCATCCATTTCTAAAGCGAGTAGGCGCTGAGACCCAATCGCTCTGAACCATCGCGAACTGGATACCCACGTTTCGTGATTTGATGCGCTGCATCGCGATTGAAATCGCCACTGAAATTTGGCTACCTCGCAACGGCCGAACACGCAGCCAATCCCTTTTCAATCGACACTGCACAAGCGGCAGAAGACTGGACGATGCTCCAAGTTGTTGGGTTGGGGCCTGGCGGCACTGAAATTGCTGGTGGTGCGTGGATCTTGCTCACCGGCGCGCGTGGCATAGCGACCCGAGTGCTAGCGATTGGGGATGTGGCGGGGGCCATCGCATGGTTTATTGCTGTTGGCCTGTATCTGACTCTAGCGGCACCGAAATCGCTAGACATGATGCGTATCGGAATCGGTACCTTGCCGTAAAAAGCCCAAGCAAGATTGCGGTAAGCACGGCTGCTGTCGTCAAAACGGATTTGGCAATTGTCGCGAAGCTGCTCGCGTAGATCGTCAGAGCGGAGAGATCAGGCCAGCGCAAAATCATGGCAACAATGCCAAGGTTTTCAATATAGTCGCAAAGAGCTGCACCAACAGACAGGATGATACCAACCCTGACGAGCCGATGGGCGGGCATGTGTTGACCAAACCACCGCATCACAGACACGAGGGTAAGCGCAAGCAGAGCTGGATAGGCGGTGTCGAGCGGGATTTGGTGACTTAGATAGTACCTGCGACCCTCTGCGCCCAATCCTTCCAACAGCGCCGCGGCATCTTGTGGGCTGTAACCTGACGGGCGCATATCAAAGGGCACCTCACCGGAAACGGCCTCGATATGGGCGAGCGTCACGGTTATCATCAGGCCATAGATCAATACCCCAAGGCCCCCAAAGCAAATCGCCGCTAACCGTAAATGTCTGGCCCAAATTCCATCAATCATTTTTCAAACTCCTTTATCTGTGCCAGACATGCCCGCAGAAGAAGCCACCCGCATTATCATTTGATAAGGCCTGCCAAGATGGATCTAAGGACGTTTTTGATGCAATCGCCTGACTTGTTTCACGGCGGCCACTGCGAAGAATTTGCATCTAAATGGGCCACTGCTCGGGTGGATGCGCGGGCAGATATGGTCCGCCAGGAAGAACCTGAACCCGATGAAATTATCCTCTTGGATGGCCAGCTTGTGAGCGCAATCTGTGATCCTGACGGCAAAGAGGTCTGCGTGGGATTCTACGTTGGCCCCTGTGTCGTGACGCCCAATATTGCGCGCGCGCGGGAGGGCCGGTCGCTCGTTTCGATCACCGCGACAACCGACGCACAAATTGCCCGGATCGACAGTGATCATCTGACACAGTTAATGATTTCGTCAGAACCCATTCGCAATTGGGCAAATGGTGCCCTACGGGACGCATTGAGCCAGAAAGCCGATCGGGAGTGGTGTCTTGCGGCCCTTGGTGGCGCTGATCGGTTAAAGTGGTTTCGTGAGACTTATCCGGGCTATGAAGACATCTTTAACCATGCGCTCATCGCGTCGTTCTTAGGGGTCACGCCTGTGACACTCAGCCGATTGCGCCGCGGATGATTATCGCTAGCGCTTGAGCTCTTCGACCAGAAAGTCATAGACGCGCCTGATCCGCCTGCTTGTCGTCAATTCGCGGTGTGCGACCAACCAGATCGGGAAAGACAAGGGCTCCAGATCGGGCAAGATTCGCACTACATCAGGTTCGGCGTCACCAATGTACGCATCCAGAATACCGATGGCAGCACCTTGTTTTACCAACTCCCACATCACCAAATAGCTTTCAGTCAGCAGCGGGAAGTTCGCTTCAGTCAGGCCGAGGCCAAGGCCGTTTAGGCCCTTCAGCATCATCCCATTGCGATCCATGTTCACAAAATCGGCGTGGCGCAAATCATAGGGCTTGGTCGGGTGGCCAAGTTTTTCAACATAGCTGGGTGCAGCATATAAGACCGCGTCTGCCATGCCGATCTTCTTAGCGATCAGATCAGGTTCTGTTGGGTGGAAATGGCGGATCGCAATGTCGGCCTCTCGGCGCAGCAAATCACTCGCATGGTTTGAAACGACGATCTCGACGTGAATACCCGGTTCTTCAAGGCGCAGCTTGGCAATGATTGGCGACAAAAGGACAGAGGCATAGATTTCGCTGGCGGAAATGCTGATCGTCCCCTCCAGCGCTTGGCTTTGACCAAGGGCGGTAAGCGATACGCGGCCCGCAGCTTCGCCCATGCCGCGTACATGGTCCAGCAATTCCATACCGCTGGGAGTTAGCGTCAGGCCGCGGCCCACACGTTCAAATAGGACGACGCCAAGCTCCTTTTCCAATCCTTCAACCTGACGCCCAAGCGTCGGCTGCGCCATGCCCAAGGCGCGGGCAGCGGCGGACAAAGACCCTTCCTCTGCCGTCACCAAAAAGGCGCGGGCCTTGTTCCAGTCAAATTTTACAGCACGCCAATCCATGCAGATATGCATATCAAAAATGGAACTTTGGTCAATTCGCATGAGTGAGTTTGAGGCGTAGACCCGCATTCATCATCAAATAGGAAATATGAGAGGATAGAAGATGAGTACAGCGTCACAATCAAACTGGGATCCGGGTGCCGCTCGCACGGCAGGTGCACTCTATCTCGCAATCGCCGTCTGCGGTGGTTTCAGCATCGGTTATGTTCCAATGCAGATCGTTGCTGGCGATGCTGCCACCTCAAGCGCCAATCTTCTGGCCAATCAGGGCCTGTTCAGGCTTGGTCTTATCGCTGATAGCTTGGTGATCTTGTTTGAACTGGCCCTCACGGCAATTCTGTATCAGATGTTCCGTCACGTCGGGCCAAAGATGGCGATGGTCGCGCTGATCTCTCGTGCGGGCATGATCACCGTGATGGGGATCAATATGTTGCTTTGGGTCATGCCTTACATCTTGCTAAGCCGTAGTACCGGCTGGGAAACGGCGCAACTGCACGCTCTTGTTCAAATGTTCTTTGACGCCCACGCCACAGGTGTGTTCGTCTGGCAGCTGTTCTTTGGCGCGCATCTGTTGGCGCTTGGCTGGCTGATCCTGAAGTCCGATGTCGTTCCACGATTGTTGGGGTGGGGCCTGTTCGTCGGCGCATTTGGTTATCTGTTGCAAGGCATCGTCGAATTGACATTCACGAATATCGCAGCACTCGACTACTCCTACATCGCGCTGCTGGTCATCGTCACCATTTCCGAAATCAGCTTTGGTCTTTGGCTGCTGATCCGTCGCAGCCGCACATCTCCCCAGTTCACACCTGCAACCGCATAAAGGAAACTTCCAATGCTTGCTTATTCATACTCACAATACGGTTCACCTGACGTGATTACGCAGGTGACACTCCCCCAGCCGACGCCGAAACCGAATGAAGTTTTGGTCCGCATTTCCGCCACCACCGTCAGTGCTGGCGACTGGCGCGCGCGCAGCCTGACAATGCCAAAGGGTCTTGGCCTGATGGGGCGGCTTGTGTTTGGCATCACTGGTCCACGCAAGCCTATCCTTGGCACTGAATTTTCTGGTGTGATCGAGGCGGTTGGCGCAAATGTCACCAATTTCCAAACCGGCGACGCCGTGATTGGATTTCCCGGTGCAGCGTTGGGCGCACATGCAGAGTTCATAACAATGCCTGCGGACGGAAAGCTGACCGCGAAGCCGGACAACATCAGCTTTGAACACGCGGCGGCGATTCCGTTTGGTGCAACAACGGCTTACGACTTTTTGGTCAACAAGGCCAAACTGCAACGGGGCGAGACGGTTCTGATCAACGGGGCCTCAGGGTCTGTCGGTTCGGCCTGTGTGCAAATCGCCAAACATCTGGGCGCACATGTCACAGCCGTCTGCAGCGGTGGGAACGCAGAGATGGTTCGTGGTTTGGGCGCAGATCACGTCATTGATTATCGCACGCAAGACGTCATTGAGACGGGCATCCAATATGACATGGTCGTCGACACCGTCGGGACGTTACCTTGGGCGCAGGCCAAGCACGCCATCAAGCGCGGAGGGAAAATGGTCCTGATTGCGGGCATAACATCGGACATGTTCCTAGGCGGCATTAAGGCGCGTCTTGCGGGTAAGAAAATGGTGGGTGGTGTCGCGTCCGAGCACCGGGATATCTTGGAGGCGGTTGTAAGCCTTGCCGCGCAAGGCGTTCTTCAGCCAGTGATCGACAGAAGCTACGCCCTTGACGATATGAAAGCAGCACATGCTCATGTCGATACGGGGCGCAAGAAGGGCAACGTGGTCGTCACGGTCAATTCTCGCAACGGCGCGCGCCGCGACAGAGGAAAGGAAATACTGCGTCAGCTATAGTTGCGGGAGCAAAACGCGGGCTCGTCCCACACAACTGCCCGCAATCTCCTAGCCCATGGCCACGCTGATCACATAGAAGATTGCCGCTGATAATGTCGCCGCTGCCGGCACCGTGATCACCCATGCTGCGATGATCGTCATGAAATGCGATCGTCGCACCAGCTTGCGCCTGCGCCGTTCTTCGGGGGCGTAATGCGGGCGATCAGGCATTGAAAGGCGGGCCTTCTTGATCCGCCGCTCGGCGTCCCATTCGCGGAAGAACCCAACGCCAAAGACACCGCCCACGGCGATATGCGTGGAGCTGACAGGCAGGCCCAGCCAACTGGCCACGATCACAGTGATCGCAGCAGAGAGGGCCACACAATAGGCGCGCATCGGGTTCAGTTTGGTGATCTGACCACCGACCATGCGGATCAGCTTGGGACCGAACAAGAACAGACCAAACGAGATGCCGAAAGCGCCGATCACCATTACCCAAAAGGGGATGGACACAGCTTGGATGAAATCACCCGACTGCGAGGCCTGCACGATGGCGGCCAGTGGCCCTACCGCGTTGGCTACATCGTTGGCCCCATGCGCAAAGCTGAGCAGGGCCGCAGAGACGACCAACGGAATGCCAAACAGCACCTTGAGAGATTTGTTCCGGTTTTCCAGCCCTTGGGATTGCTTGCGAATTGCAGGGATCATCACCATCCAGACCAACCCGCCGATCACAGCACCAATCAACAGGGCTGTTGGCAGATCAATCTTGATGATCTTCTTCAGGCCCTTCAGCGCCAGATAAGCGGCAAAGGCCCCCGCCATGATGCCCACAAGGATAGGCACCCATGTGCGTGCTGCCGCGATCTTGTCGTCGCGGTAGATGATCCGGGATTTGATAACCCAAAGAAAGAAGGCGGCAACGGCCCCACCCAGCACGGGCGAAATCACCCAGCTGGCGGCGATCTTGCCCATGGTAGGCCAGTTCACAGCAGCAAACCCCGCGGCTGCGATGCCTGCACCCATCACGCCACCTACAACCGAATGGGTGGTGGAAACCGGCGCGCCAACCCACGTGGCGAGATTCACCCAAAGTGCGGCAGACAGGAGTGCTGCCATCATCGCCCAGATAAAGATGGCCGGCGTGCCAAGGCTTTCTGGTGCAATGATCCCCTTGGCAATTGTTGAGACAACATCACCGCCCGCGATCAGAGCGCCCGCACTTTCAAAGACCACCGCAATGGCGATTGCAGCCCCCATCGAGAGCGCATTTGCCCCAACGGCAGGCCCCATATTGTTGGCCACGTCATTGGCCCCGATGTTGAGCGCCATATAGGCTCCCAGACAGGCGGCAATGACTACGATCACGGTGTTGTTTTCCTGTCCAAAGAACAGCATGGCCGCGATGCCTGCCAACAGCACAAACACAAACGATATGCCTACCCCGACCATAGGCCGCGAGACATAGTTCGTCGCTGTTTCAAGATTGGAAAAGCGGGCCAGATCCCGGTCGAGCGTTTCCAAGTGGCGTGGATCGCCTTGTTGATCTGTCATTGATGCTTGTCCCCGTTCTTTGGAACAGGACTATTGCCCCGCAAGGGCGTAACGCAAGAATTTTTCTGCCGGTTGCCTGAATTATTTGCCGGTTAAGCTACTGGCGCAAAAACAGGGACTTTAGTTCCGCCTCATTCACCATCTCGGCGGCGGTATCGGCGGCAACCCAGCGGCGCTTGCGTTCATGGGCCTCGGGAAAGTCCTCGGCGAGGTCTTTGACGGCAACGGAATAGACCAGCGTTTCGACCGGAACCTCAAGCCCATCAGCTTGGCGTTTCTGGTAGGTATAGGTGCCGACGGGCTCTGGCGTTGTCTCACCTTTGACACCCGCCTCTTCCCAGGCTTCCTGCAAGGCGGTTTCATCCGATAGCAGCCCGCGAATGGGCCAGCCCTTGGGAATGACCCAACGGCCTGTGTCCCGGCTGGTGACCAGCAGGTATTCCTTGTCCTCACCCTCACCGCGATGGCAAAGGGCAGCCATTTGCAACCGCTTGGGGCGCTGAAGTAACGGCCCCAGGACAGAGTCCCAGACCGATCTTAAGGGGGCGTACATGTGAAACCACTCAATATGTATTTTTGCTTTTGAGAGTTTATAGGCTGTTTTTCAATGGGTTGCAAATCGGAGTGAACAAATCCGCGTGTGCGAAGCAGCCGGCGGTCGCTGGGTGGGGTGCTTCTAAATCCACTTCCGCCATTTGGGTGCCACGTATACAGATAACGGCCTTGCCCCAGATCGTGGGTGTCGCAGAACTTATTCCAGACGCCCGTAGAATGTCATCCGCGCGTTTTCCGACAAGGCCACGCCGGGTTCCGCATTATAGGCCAAGACGGCCAGCATGCGGGTCTTGTCGCTTTCGTTGGGTGACACGCGATGGATGGAATTGCGTCCGCGAAACAGGACAAGCGTACCTGGCTCCATCGTCAGGACCTCAGCTGGTGATCGTCCATCCAAGAGGGATGCGACCCCGGGAAAATTCATTTCACCTGCGTCTGCATCTCGCAGATCCTTGATGTATTCAAAGCGACTACCGGCGTCGGGTTTTTCAATCAGCAAGGTGATCGCAAAGGACGAGTTGTCAAAATGCCAGCCCAGTTCCTGACCGCGTTTTGCGTAATGAATGTTGATCGATGAAAGGGGGTCTGCATAGGGATGCACCTCGGCCTGGCCCGTAACATGGCAGACGAACCGGCGAAAATCTTCACTGTCATAAAGCGCGCGTAGCGGGGAGTTGGCGGCGACGATGTCGTCGCAGATGCATCCCTTTGATGATGTGACCTGCCGGTTGGCAGGATGATCTGCGGCATAGGTTGGATCGTTTGGCGTCAGATAGACAGAATGGCTTTGGGCGCAGAAATAGGCGTTGTCCAATCCCGCTTGGCTTTCAGCTTTCATCGTTGCGAGGGCCAATGGCTGGATGAAGTCAGGCAGAACCAAAACACCAGTTTGATCAAGGGCCTGTTGGCATTGGCCAGCGAAAGATGCCTCGCTTAATGGGAACGCCTGTAGGTTGATGATGTCAGAAATGTTCATGTCTTTGCTCGCACCCAAACCATTCACTGTCATAGAAACCTGTTTTGCGGCCAAGGAAAAGGGCCGCCCTTTCAGGCGGCCCTTCCCATCTCACCAAGCGTTCACCGCTTAGTTCAAATCGCTCGCATAGGCCGCTTCCAGATCGGCCTCGGCCTCGCCCACGGCTGTGATCAGCGCGTCAAGGATGGCGTCTCCGCCGTCCACGTTGCCGCGGAACCAGTCCTGCACGGGGGCTGCGGCTTCGGCGAATGCTGCCTTTTCCTCAGGTGTCGGCACATAAAGGTCACCGCCGCCTGCGACGAAGGCTTCATAAGCCTCAATCGACTTGCGCTTAGGGGAGGCAAATGTCGCCTGCTGCAGCTGGCTAAAGCCATCCACAACCACGCGGCGCAGGTCTTCTGGCATGGCCATGAAGTTGGTGTTGCTCATCCACCAGAGCGCACCCATGTAGGCGTGACCGTCAAGTGTGACGTATTGCAAACCGGCATCCGGGAACTTCATGCCCATGATATCGGTGATGCCGTTTTTGGACCCTTCAACAACGCCTGTCTGGAACGATGTGAACAGCTCTGGCCATGGAATTGGTGTCGGTGACGCACCCAAGGCACGGACCAGTTCCTGCGGCAGATCGGCGACCACAGTGCGGATTTTCAGACCTTCCATATCGGATGGCATCGCCACACGGCGCTGCGTGTTGGCAAAGTTGCGCCAGCCGCCGGTGTTACCGACTGTCATCAGGCGGATTGTGTCGTCGCTGTCAGCCAGTGCCATGTCACGCATAGTGCGCACAAAGTCTCCTGTCAGAACATGCTCTGCCACGCGGTCGTTGGCCATCAGATATGGCAGATCAAGCACCTGCACATAAGGGAAGATGCCCGCAGCACCGCCAGAGGTAGAGATGTAGACGTCAATGGAGCCTTCAGACACGCCTTCAAGGCATTCCGCACCTGTCGCACAAAGCTGTGTGCCGATGAACAGTTCTACGGCGATGCGTCCGTTAGAGGCCGCTTCGACGTAGTTTTTGAACACAACCAGACCGTCATAGTCTTCGTCGTTCTCATTGGAGTTTGCGGTCGCGCGGATCGTGAACTCAGTGTGCCCATCTGCCCATGCAGCGAGCGGTGTCGCAAGCAGGGCCGCAGTGGCCGCGATTTTGGTAAGGTGTCTCAGCATTATTGTCTCCCTATTATGCTGTTAGTTGAAGCCCGGTGCCGGGCTAATGCAAGCGCTGAACCCGACATCCGGGGCGCAGCCCAAGAAGCCTGTCAGGTACGGCACTGTCATGGAAATGGCGGGGATGTAGGTGATCAGGAAGATCACCGCGATCTCGACCGCAAGGAATGGCAGGATGGCTTTGGCGATGGTTTCGACCTTCTCGCCAGAGACCGTCGATGCCACGAATAACACAAGCCCCATGGGCGGCGTTGCCAGCCCCACGGTTAGGTTCACGCTCATGATGATGGCGAAGTGGACCGGATGCACGCCGAGGTCGACAAAGATCGGCCCCAGAATTGGCCCTAGGATGATGATCGCTGGCCCGGCATCAAGGAACATGCCGACGATGAACAGCAGGATGTTAATCAGAAACAGCAGCATCAGCGGGTTTTCCGAAAGCGACAGGATAGAGTCGCTCATGATCTGCGGGGCGTAAGACAGCGATACGACGGTTTTGAAGGACACCGCAGCGCCAACCAGCAAAAGCACCGCCGCCGTGGCTAAAGCCGAACGCGACAGCACGTCTGTCAGGTCTTTGAATGTCATCGACCGCAGCACAAGGAAGCTGACGATCAGCGCGTAGAACACGGCAACCGCTGAGGCTTCGGTCGGGGTCATCACACCGATGAGGATACCACCCAGAATGATGATGGGGGTTTGTAAGGGTGCGACCGCCTTTTTGCAGATCATGCGGAAATCGTGGCTGACCCGGCCGCGATAGCCCATCAACAGGAAATGTGCCGCGATCAGGCAAACGGCGAAGGTGCCAAGCACGACAGGCCAACCTGCGGCAACGGTTTCACCCGCCGCGTTGACGCTTTCGCCTGCGATGCCCGTTGTGCCCCGGAAGATCGCAAAGAAGATATAGCCCACGTTCAGGCGCAGCAGTAGGAAGCTGACCCAGTACTCCACCGGGCTGATCGTTTGGTTTTTGTTGACGATCCGTTCTGCCTTGGGCAGGTCATAGCGGTCGGCCATCAGGCGTACCATGACCATCAGGCCCAAGCCCACCATGACGCCCGGCACGATCCCCGCAAGGAACAGCGCTGCGACACTTTCGCCCATGACATAGGCGTAGATGATCATGATGCCCGAAGGCGGAATGATTGGTCCGATGACCGAAGAGGCGGCCGTGATTGCGGCTGCAAATTTGCGGGTGTAGCCGTTTTTCTCCATCGCGGGAATCAGGGTTGATCCGAGTGCGGAAGTGTCAGCCACCGCAGACCCCGAAAGGCCCGCAAAAAGGATCGACGACAGGATATTCACATGCGCCAGGCCACCGCGCAGGTGGCCCATGAAGGCTTGGGAGAATTCCACAAGGCGCATGGTGATGCCGCCCCGGTTCATGACCTCACCTGCCAGCATGAAAAATGGCAACGCCATCAGCGGAAAGCTGTCCATGCCGTTGTAAAGGTTGCGATAAAGACCGGCAACGACGTTGCGGGTGTCGCCTTCATACAGGATCAGCGCGATGGGGGATGCCAGCAGTGCAAAGACAATCGGCAGGCCGATCATGATCAGGATGAGGAAGAGCGGAAGGAACCAAAGTAGCATCAGTCGGCCCCTTGAAAATCATCGGCGCCAAGTGGGCGCAATCTATCGCCTTGGCCTGCCAATTTGATAATCTGGCGGATCATCAGTTCCGCATTCACAAGGATCAGCAGATTCACCCCAACCCAGAGCGAGGCGTATTGGTATTGGTTGGAGAACTTGGCACCGCATTTGCCAATCTCGATCCCGAAGGGCCAGCGCAGCGAGGATGAACAGCCGCGCCCGGAAATTGTATCAACGTGATTATTCAGGCCACGGTCCCATGCGATCAGCAAGACCCACATCACGATGGCCATTAGGAAGAGGGTGAGAATGCTGGACACCAGACGGGGCAGGGCGCGTTCCAGCATATCGATGGAAACGAACCCACCCATCCTGTAGGCCAGCGGCGCCATCAGCCCGGTCATCCACAGCATGCCGAAGCGTGCGCCTTCTTCTGTCCAGTTGGGCGCGGAACTTAGCGCGTAGCGGAAGAAGACCTGACCAAGGATCAGACATACCATGATGGCGAGTGCGACCACTGCAATGGCTTTGCCAATGGCAAGCACCGCGGTATTGAACCGTTCTAGTGGCCACAAAAGGCCAAACAGGACCGACATCGGCTCCTCCCCTGTTTATGTCCGGGCTTTGTTGCCCGCTGTGTTGGGGGCTTTGCCCCCTTGCCCCCCAAGATATTTTTGAACGAAAGAAGCGGGGACTATGCCTCTGTCGAAAACGTCCCGTATTTGCCCGCATGAAAGACGAGCGGGTCACCTCCGCGGTGATGTGCTTTGGTGACAAGGCCCACGACGATCACGTGATCGCCAGCGTCATGGGTGACTTGCAGATTGCATTCAAAGGTGGCCAGTGCCCCTTCGATAATCGGCATGCCGCAGTGCGACAGATGCGTGGGTATATCGTTGATTGCTGTTTTGGACTGCACGACAGCCGCGCAGATATCGCGCTGATCGGCGGCAAGCACATGCACGGCAAAGCGGCGCGAGCCTGCAAAATGTTCAAACCGTTTGGAAGCCTTGGCTGGCGACCATAGCACCAGCGGCGGGTCAAGCGACACGCTGGCAAAGCTGTTGGCCACGATGGCAACCGGCCCTTCGGGACTGTCGGTGGTCACCACCGTAACGCCTGTGACGAATGTGCCCAAAGCGCCGCGAAAGTTGTCGCTGTCAGCGCTAGGGTCGAATGTCGCGATTGTGCCTGCGTCCATCATGGGACCTCCGTTCCGAGCGCTGCGGTATAAAGTTCATACCAGGTTTCGCGATCCATATTTACCTTCAAGGCATCTGATAATGCTTTGATACGATTGACATTATTGGTCCCCATTACCGGCATGATGTTGGCGGGGTGCGCCAGCAACCAGGCCACAGCAACGGCGCCATTATCGACGCCATTCTCTTTGGCAACTTTGGACAGCGCGCCTTGTGCTGCACCAGTGCCGGTCATCAGGCTGCCGCCTCCAAGCGGTGACCACGCCATGATCGGCACGTTGCGTTCCTGCAGGTAGGCGACGTCGCCATTGGTGAAACCTGCGTGCGCTGTTAGCGACAATTCGATCTGGTTGGTGATCAGCTGTGTTTTCATCGCAGATTGCAGCAGCGTCCAATCGTGCAGTTTGAAGTTGGACACGCCGACCGCGCGGACTTTGCCAGAGGCCACAACCTCATCCAGTGCCGCACCCGTTTCATGGTGATCCATCATCGGATCGGGGCGGTGAACCAAAAGCGTGTCGATCTTGTCGATGTTCATCAAGCGCAAAGAGTGATCCACAGAGGCAAGGATATGTGCACGGCTGGTGTCATAGTATTTCACACGAGCGTCCGCATAGCGCCCGGCGGGGGCCACGATATCGCATTTGGTCACGATCTCGATTTGGTCTTTCAGGGCCGGGGCCGCTTTAAGCGCATTGCCCAGCACTTCCTCTGCTTCATAGCCGCCATAAATGTCGGCCTGATCCATCGTCGTGATGCCTTGTTCAAGGCAGGCTTCGATCTTGGCCTGGACGTGTCCGACAGAGGTGTCGCTGTCATCGCTCAGCCGCCACATCCCATAAACGATGCGGCTGAAAGACAGGTCTTTTGTGATTTCAATACGGTTCAACGGCGTGGTCCTGTGCCCAATGGCGTGGCTGGTGTTTCAGATGGGACGCGCCCGTATGCATGGGGCAGCGAGCATGTTTTCAGGCTGGGCATCACGCGTTTGCCAAAGTGTTCGGCCTCGTCGATATGCGGATAGCCTGAGAAGATGAAAGCACGGATGCCCATCTTTTGATAGGTCTCTATCTTGGTCATGATCTGATCGGTCGAGCCGACCAATGCCGCCCCACAGCCAGAGCGCGCACGCCCAACCCCGGTCCAAAGGCCCGGCTCGACATAGCCGAATTTATCGGCCAACTCACGCGCTTTCGCCTGATGGGCAACCCCCAGCGAGATGCTATCGTGGGCGCGGTCGCGGATCAGTTTGCCGTATTCATCATCCAGCTTCGATGCGATGTAGTCGGCGTATTCCTTGGCCTCGGCTTCGGTATCGCGCACGATCATGTGGACACGCAGGCCGTAATCGAGCGTGCGGTTGTGCGCCGCGGCACGGGCGTTCACGTCCTTCATGCGCTGGGCGAGCTGGTCCACCGGCTCTGGCCACATCAGATAGACGTCGCATTGCGCACCGCAAAGTTCCAACGCGGCAGGGGAATAGCCACCAAAATAAAGCAGCGGGCCACCGTTTTGCTGGTAGGGCCGGGCCGGATCGGTTGAGAGGTTCGAAATCTCATAGATATCGCCGTCATGACTCACCTCGTCCTGCGTCCAGCATTTGCGCAGGATCTCGACCACTTCATGGGATCGCTTGTAACGATAAGCGCTTTCAGCGACTTCGCCGGGGAAATCAGAGCTTATGACGTTGAGCGTCAGCCGCCCTTTGAGCATGTGATCAAGCGTGGCGATGGTGCGGGCCAACATGATGGGCTGGACTTCACCGCAACGGATCGCGGCAAGGAAATTGATCTTTTTAGTCAGCGGCGCCATGCCTGCAACAAAGGACAATGTGTCTTGGCCGACTTGGTAGGATGATGGGGCAAGGATGTTACGGAACCCTTGCTGCTCTGCCGTCAGGGCGATGTCGCGGCAATGTTCCCAGGATGAGCGCAGATCACCGTCTGGCACACCAAGGAACTGATAATCGTCAGAGCACTGCGCGGAAAACCAGGATACCTCAGCCGCGTCGAGATCGGCGCTGGTGACCGGAACGGTGGTCATTGATTCTCCTCCCCAGAGGTGTGTCTTTCCTCTTGCCTAGCATGCAAATTTCTATGTAACAATAGTGTATCAATTTTCATGGACCGGCTCGAGGAGGTGTCGCCATGGCGAAAACCTCTGCTTTGCCCAAGTTCATCCAGCTCAGTGAAATGCTGATCCGCGAGATTGCGGCGGGGCATTTGGCCGACGGGGCGCGCCTGCCGCCAGAGCGGGATATGGCGGATGAATTGGGCGTGGCTGTTGGCACGCTGCGCAAGGCGCTAGCGGATGTTGAGGCCAAGGGTTTGCTGGACCGGGTGCAGGGGTCGGGCAACTATGTGCGGCACCGCCCGGTGGTCGATTCCGTTTATGCATTCTTTCGGTTGGAGTTGCTCAACGGGGGCGGTTTGCCAACGGCCGAGGTGCTGTCTGTGGATCGTCTGGCCAAGCCTGACGGCTTTGCGCGTTTGGGTGGCGATGCGGAAGGGCATCGCATTATTCGGTTGCGGTCTTTGGATGGTGTCTTGATCGCGTTAGAGGAAATCTGGCTTGATGGGGGGCACCGCGACGCGGTTGCCGTCGCTGATCTGTCAGACTCGCTTTACCACTTTTATCGCCATGAATTGGGGGTCGTGATCGCGTCGGTCGAGGACCGGATTGGCGTGGATGTCATGCCCGACTGGACGCCGGAGGCGTTTCATCTGAAGGCAGGGCAGACCACGGGCTATATCGAGCGGATCAGCTGGACAGCTGCCGGGGCACCTGCCGAATTTTCGCGCACCTGGTATGACGCCAGCCGCGCCAGTTACATCTCTCGCATGGGAAAAGGTTAGAACGACGTGGACACGGTGAACTACGGCCTGATTGGCTGCGGCATGATGGGCCGTGAACATATTCAGAATATCAATCTGCTGCCTAAGGGGCGGGTGTCTGTCGTCTATGATCCGGTTGCGGAACTGGCGGCATCTGCGGCAACCCTCGCCGAGGGCGCCCATATTGCAGGGTCGCTTGAAGAGTTGCTGGCGCATGAGGCATTGGACGCCGTGGTGATCGTCAGCCCCAACTATCTGCATGTCCAGCAGCTTCAGCAGATCGTGGCGACGCGACCCTTGCCGATCCTATGCGAGAAACCGCTGTATACCGATCCTGCTGATGCACCTGCGCTGGACGCGCTGTTCAAGGATTATGCGCACCCTGTTTGGGTGGCGATGGAGTACCGCTATATGCCGCCTGTAGCAGCCCTGATTGCGCAGGCTGAGCAGGCCACCGGTGGCGTCAAGATGCTGACCGTGCGCGAGCATCGTTTTCCGTTTCTGCCCAAGATTGGTGACTGGAACCGCTTTAATGCCAAAACTGGCGGGACGTTGGTTGAAAAATGCTGCCATTTCTTTGATTTGATGCGGTTGATTTTGGATGATGAACCTATTCGCGTGATGGCCAGTGCAGGCCAGTCGCTGAACCACATTGATGAGCGTTACGATGGTGAGGCCCCGGACATTTGGGACAACGGCTATGTCATTTTGGACTTTGCCAAGGGCAGCCGCGCCATGCTTGAGCTTTGTATGTTCGCCGAAGGTTCAAAATACCAAGAAGAGATCAGCGCCGTTGGCCCCCATGGCAAGATCGAGGCCCTTGTGCCCGGACCGGGCCGGTTCTGGCCGAAACGGCTGGGCGATCCACCGGTGCCACAGATGGTCATCAGTCCGCGCGCGCCCAAAGGGCCTTATGTGTCAGAAATCCCCGTTGATCCTGCACTGCTGGACGCAGGCGACCACAACGGATCAACCTTCTACCAGCATCAGCGCTTCAATGCCGTTGTGCGGGGTGAAGGGGAGGTAGAGGTCACCTTGGCCGATGGGGCCAAGGCGATTGCCATGGGATTGGCCGCGCAGGAAAGCGCGCGAACCGGGCAGGCCGTGCTGCTTTAGCCGTTGGCTGTGTTAGCCGCAAAAATTTCAATACAATCGGGGCCTTCACAGGTCACCATTGCCGCAGGCACTGACATCGCGCCGTACTGCGTCACGATCATATAGGTATTGTCCACGAAGTCCTTGAACTCACCTTTAACGGTGAACCCCTGTTCGATGAATGTGAGCGCAATTTCATTTGCGCTGCCGATTGTGGGGACGCTCATTGCGACCAAGGCCGCAATGAGCCTACCGATTTTACCGCTTACTTTTGTCATTTGATACTCACTAAACTAATGTCACTCACCACCCACTCATAGTTTTAGCCGCAGTTCGGTGAATTTTGAGTAAATTAATTCACGATATTTACTAAAGGACAGGTGTTTTTGAGTGTTAGCGGTAACTTTCCGCGCGGAAAGTTTCGATCAGATGTTCAGTAGCTGCAATTTTGGGGTGCTGGTTGGAAATGCAGGCGCATCGATTCGCCACAAATCCTGCAACAAAGCGGCATAAACACTGCGGTAATCCGTGGTATGCGACAGATCATCCGCGACCAGATTGGTCAGTGATGGTGCTTGCCCGCTAAGCCCGCCGCGCACATTGCCGCCCGCCACAAAGAGCGGGGCGGCGGTGCCGTGATCCGTGCCGCCTGATCCATTCTCGCGCGCCGTGCGCCCAAATTCTGAGAAGGTGACAATACTGATTTGATCCCACAGCCCGATTTGCTTCATTGCGGCACTGAACGCTCCGATTGACCGGGATAGATCGGTCAGCAGATCTGCGTGCTGTTCGGGTTGGTCTTCATGTGTGTCATAGCCGTCCTGCACGACCTTGAGCACCGGCACCTCAACCCCGGCAACAAGCAGACGCGCCGCGGTGCGCAGTTGTTCGCCCAGAAGCGTGCCGGGGAATTCGAATGCGGTGGCGGGGCTGGTGCTAAGCCTTTTGTAGATGGCATCACCGGTGATCCGTGCGCTTTCGTAGGTATCAAGTACATGGTCCAGCGGGGATACCGCTGCTTGTGGCCGTACTGCATGCATCGCACCCGGCAGGTTTTGTTGCCGTTCGACAAAATCCTCTTCGTTGCGCATCGCCGAGAACCGCCCGTCACCGGCCAGCGGCCCCATATCACCGCCCAGCACAAGCCCATCCGCATCGCGAAAACGCGGTCCTTCATCTGCAAACGCGGTCGAAACCCAGCCTTGCTGGGTCTGGCTTTGCGCACCCAGCCCGGCATTCCAGATTTCGATCGAGCGGAAGTGTGATCTGTTTGGGTCGGGATAACCTACTCCTTGCACGATTTGCAGCGCGCCGTCCTCCCACAGATCACCAAGTGCGCGCATGCCGCCGTGCAGGCCGGTGTCAGTGTCGAGGCCGATCATATCCTCTTGGGCGATGCCGATCCGGGGCCGCAGGCTGCGGTAGGCGTCATCGGTGCGCGGGATGACTGTGTTCAGCCCGTCATTGCCGCCCGCCAGTTCGATCAGGATCAGGATGTTGCCCGGCATGGGGTCTTGTCCGGCGGCAGTGACAAAGCCGGGCAGGGTGATCATGGGCAGGCTCGCGCCAAGCGTTTGCAACAGACGACGGCGGTTCATGGGATGATGATGGGTCATGGGGCTGGCCTCAGTTCAACTGGTAGTAGGGTGACAGGACGATATGGCGGATCAATGCGTCTGGGTCGCTGGCATCGCGCTCCATGCGTTGCCCCTCGGTTGGCAGTGGCACGGCAAGCAGGGCCGATTGCGCGCGCAGGCTGTCAAAGCCGCCCGCCTTGACCGCATCCAGCCATGCGCCCGCGCTTTCATACTGGTAGCGCGGCGTTGCGCTGATGTTGAGGGCGGCCTCGCGTTCTTCCACGTAGCGTTCGACTTCATCCTCTGACATGCCCATGACATCGACGCCGCCCAATCCAACAGCGGCCGGAGGTGCCGCAGCAAGCAAAAGCTCTCCCTGCGGCGGGCCAAGTGCTTCGGCGGCGAAACTGGCAACCCAATTGGCCCCGGTTTCGGCCTCTTGCAGCGATAGCAAATTGCCTGACCCAGCACCTTCGGTCCATGCGCGTTGCCCGGCGGTGCTTGCGATGATTTCGGGGAAATGCCCCATCAATGCAGCCAGAAATTCCGCATCGGCATCGGTCATCCAATCGGTGTTGTTCTGGCGAATTTGCTGGGAATGGACCCAGAGCCAGCCGAATGGATCAGGGGTCTGCTTGTGCCAGCGGGCAAAACACTCTGGCACACAATCCGCGACATGTAGCGAGAATTCGATTTCATCGGGATCGGGGATTTCCGCCCCAAAGGTGATCGAGCGCCAGCGGTGGGACCCAAAACTGACATCAAAGAGCGTGACAGCAAGACTGCCAGAGGCTTCGCCCCATTTTTCGGCCTCAATGACAAAGGTTTGCCCAATAGCCAGATCGCCGGGGGCGGGTTTGGCAGGTGCAGACGCGGCCTGCGTCTGCATCATCATCATGCCGTCCGTCTGGCGCGGTTCTGGGTCATAACCCAGCATATAGGTTAGCATAGTGGCCCGCGCACTTGCTGTGGCGTCATTGATCCAATCGGTGCCTTCGGGCCAACCGCCCACATTGGGCGGAAAGAACAGCTCTTGGCCCAGATCGCCAAGCGCCCAGTTCAGATCGTCCAGATAGGGCACAGTGATCCCCAATGTACGCACGCTGCCCACCATCAGTTCAACCGGTGATTTGACCAGCGTGCCCCGGTTCTGGCTTGCCCAAAACGCATCAGACAGGAACATCGCCCGCAGCAGCGGCGTCATCTCCCAATCTGCGGCGCGCCAGATGGCGGTCAGGCGTGCGACCTCGTCGGGATCGGGCGTGTTTGAAACGAAAGTGCGCCAGAGGCGTTCGACGATGAAAGGGCCAAAGGCAGGATCTTCCATGACGATACGCGGCAGATCATCGGCGGTGTGGCGTCCGCTATTGCCAAGGATGGTCTTGATCCCGTGATCATGCGCTTCAGGATCAAAGACATATGTGCCGGCGCCAAAACGGTCCACCGTGTGCCCGGTCAGCGCGCGGGCGGCCTGCACCACATCGTTTTCGGTATAGCTGCGCCCTTCACCAAGGGTGAAAAGCTCCATGAACTCGCGTGCGAGGTTTTCGTTTGGGGCCACGCGGTCGTTCTCTGTATTGGTTAGAAAGACCAGCGTGCCGGGGTCTTCTAGAATGCCGGCTGCAAGATCCGTGAAATTGCCAGCGGCATGCGTACGAAAGAGCCTGTTTTGATGCGCCGCCCATTGCGGTTCTTCGTGAAGGCCTGCGTTGGTGGCAAAGTGATCATGCCAGAACAGCACCAGTTTTTCGGTCAGAGGCGAGGGCGTTTCGATCATCTCGCGCAGCCACCACTTCTGCATCGCGTCAATGTCCATCCAGCGGTTGGTAAAGAAAAGGTCGGACGCGGTATTGCCAAGCGCCCAGACCTGTTCTGTAGGATAGGCCCATCCATCGACCCATGCAGGCATCGGATGTTGTGGCGCAGTCTGCACGCCTGCCAATATCTGCGCCACACCTTCGACATAGGATTTGCCAACCATGGCTGAAATCTCGTCCGGGGCGGCGCCAAAGCCGGTGCGAGATACAAGATGGCGCGCCTCTTCATAGGTCATCGCATCCGGTCCCGCCCAAAGGGTGAGTGGTGTAAGCAGGGTTAGCAAAGCTGTTGTATTGCGTGCGATCTGGCGCATGGCGTCCTCTTGCGGGTTGTGTTGCCGTGACATTACCACATCTTGCAGCGCGGTTGGCTTACATGTGCCGGTCGGGTTTCATACGTTTTTGTAAACCCTGGGGTTCTGACCTAGGCGGCCGGAAATGTGACCGCAAAAACCGCACCGATCCGGTCCGTCAAAAGGGTGATGTCAGCCCGGTGCAGATCGGCGATGGCTTTGACCAAGGACAGCCCCAAACCATTGCCCGGCGTGGAGCGGCTGGCGTCGGCGCGAAAGAACCGCTCAAACACACGCTCTGCTGCGCCGGGGGCGATGCCGGGGCCATCATCACCGATTTCTAGGTAGATATCTCCGTTGTTGCATGACAACAGAAAATGCACCTGCGCGGCATCGCGCGAGTGCTCCAACGCGTTTTCCAGCAGATTGGCCGTCAGTTGGGTCAGAAGATCACGATCACCTTCAACGGCCAGATTTGGGGTGATCACCACATTGACCGATTTGTCAGCCTCTTCAAAAAGCGGCGCAAAGCTTTCGGCCATGTCTGTGCAAAGCCCGCTGAGATCGACCGTCGCAAAGGCGGCCCGGCGCTGCCCTGACTCTATCTCGCCCATGCGCAGCAGGGCATCAAAGATGCGCAGCAGGCTTTGCAGCCGCGCTTCGGCCATGTCGATATGCTCGGTCACGGCGTCTTTGTCGGCGATATCGCGGCGGATCAGCTCCAACCGTCCGCCGATATTGGCCAAAGGGGTCTTAAGGTCATGGGCCACGCCCACGCTGACGGCTTCGACGTTGCGGGTCAGCGCTTCAACCTTGTCGAGCATCTGGTTCATGCCAGCGCCCAACCGGTCAAATTCATCGCCCGTTCCATTGAGCGGGGCGCGCGCATCAAGCCTGCCCTTTGCAACGGTTTCAGCGGTGGCAGACAGCACCTCAAGCCGACCAAAAACCCCGCGCGAAAGGAAAAACCCGGTCAGCAAGGCCAAGGGCAGAACGATGACGATCAGCGCGATAGAGGCCGTCGCAAGAAAACCCTGAATGTTGTAGATGCGTTCCGGGACAAAGCGCCCCACAACAATCGAGCTGCCATCTTCGAACCAATAGCCTTGGGTAAGAATGGGGTGGTCGATCTGCGGATGATCAAGCTGTGTTTCCTGTGGCACGTCGCTTGCCCAAAGGCCCGCGAAACCGGCGATGATTTCATTCTCGGGGTCCCTATAGGCAAACAATGTGTCACGTTCTTCCAGCATCACAAAGATGTCGTCGTCGTACCATTCTTCCTGATCAGGCTCCCAGCGGACCGCTGCGATCACCCCCTTAGGCCCTTCGGATTGCGCGATGTCATAACCTTGCCGCAGGTAATCTTCGAGTGCTGCAACCTCTGCCCGTTCGATCTGGCTGATGCGCATCGGCCCGATGGTCCAGATCACTGCCAGGCTGAGCGTGACAAAGATGGCGCAAGAGGCAATCACCCGTTGGAATACGGTGGACCGCAGGATCGTGTTAAGTTTCGCCAATGATATACCCCGAGCCGCGGACAGTGCGGATGAGTTCGGTCGCAAAGGGTTTGTCGACCTTGGCGCGCAGCCTGCTCATATGGGTCTGCACAAGGCTGGTTTTAGGGTCAAATCTATAGCCCCAGACCTTTTCCAGCAACATGGTACGGGTCACAACTTCATTCACATGCCCCAGCAGACAATCAAGCAGTTTGAATTCCAGCGGTGACAGATCAAGGGTAGTGCCGCTGCGGCTTGCCTGACGCGCCACCCGGTCTAGCCGCAAGTCATCCAATTCATAAAGTGTTTGTTCCGCTGCGCGCGGCGTACGCCGTGCGATCGAGCGCAGCCGCGCCACCAATTCAGAGATGGCAAAGGGTTTGCCAAGATAATCATCCGCACCTGCCTCAAGCCCCGCCACCCGGTCATCCAGCCCACCACGTGCGGTCAGCATCAGAACCGGTGTCGCTACACCTGCGCCGCGCAGCAGTTGGACAACGGCGATCCCGTCCATATCGGGCAGCATCCGGTCAAGGATCACGCAGTCAAACGACCCGGTACTCAGCTGCAGGATTCCGTCCTTAGGCTGGTCGCACCACGTCACTGTCCAGTTAAGCTCGGTCAAGGACCGCTGGATAAACTCTGCCGTCTCGCGGTCATCTTCGATCAGCATTACGCGCATGCGGTGTTTGATATCCCAGTGGCGCGCGCTGGGCTATATACGATATTGTATGGTTTGGGCGGCCCAGGCGGTGCCGCTACCGCAAATCTGCGATTACCACACCATCGCGAGGGAGCGAGCCGGGAGAGACCAGCTCAATCGTGCCGCTCAGCTTCAGCAAGTCGCGCACCGAGGCGCTGAATGGCGCCTCATCGGTGGCTTGCGTTTCGAGCTTTACCACCATTTCGTCGCGTTGCCCGTCATGGCTGACCTCGACACGGGCGCGTGCGATTTCTGGGTGGCGGGCCACAAGGCTGGCAACCTGTTCGGGGCGCACGAACATCCCTTTGATTTTGGTGGCCTGATCAGCGCGGCCTTTCCAACCTGCCAGCCGCATATTCGTGCGACCGCAAGATGAATGACCGGGCACCACTGCGGAAAGATCTCCGGTGGCAAAGCGCACCAGCGGGTAGGCAGGGTTCAGCGGGGTCACGACGACTTCGCCAATGTCACCGATGGCCACCGGATTGCCAGTGCCGGGTGTCACGATTTCGACCAATGCGCCTTCGTCCACGATCATCGGTTCGTTTGCGACGGTTTCATAGGCGATGTTGCCCACATCCGCCGTGCCATAGCACTGCAAGCATGCGATCCCGCGCGCTCCATAGGCTTGCCGCACGGTGGGGAAGAGGGGGCCGCCTGAGACCAGCGCCTTTGTCAGGCGGGGCAGATCGACGCCCATCTCATCGGCTTTGGCAAGGATCGCGCCAAGGTAGTCGGGCGTTCCTGCATAGGCGGTCACGCCAAGATCTTTGGCAGCTCGCACCTGCAATTCCGTCTGGCCGGGACCAGCGGCAAAGACCTGAGCGCCCACAGCAATCGCGGCACTTTCGAACATCGCGCCTGCGGGGGTGAAGTGATAGGAAAACGTGTTCTGCACCACGTCACCGGCACCAATGCCCCCCGCGCGCAACGCGCTGGCAAAGCGCCACCAGTCGCCGCCATCGCCGCCCGGTTCATAGATCGGGCCGGGTGACTGGAACAGCCGGGTGATCCCTTTGGTCGCGATACCGCCAAAGGGAGGATTGGCCGCCTGCGCAGCACTCAGTTCGGATTTGCGCAAGACGGGCAGCTTTGACAAATCCGCCAGTGATGCCATCTGGGCCGCCGCCTCAGGGGCAAGCTGCGCCTTCAATTGCGTAAGTTGGTCCGTTTCGCGCGCATCGGCGCTGCGCGTCTCATGTGGGTGCAGCATGCTCATGCCAGCCACCTTTTGCGACGTCGGTAACTTCGCACGTCGCGAAAGGATTTGCGGCCTTCGTCAGACATGCCTAGATAGAATTCCTTTACATCCGGGTTGTCGCGCAACTCAGCGGCGGGGCCTTCCATAACGACGCGCCCGCTTTCCAGAATATAGCCGTGATGCGCAAAGCGCAGGGCGACATTGGTGTTCTGCTCGGCCAGCAGGAAGGACACGCCTTCTTGTTCATTGAGGTTCTTCACAATCGTAAAAATCTCTTCGACCAGTTGCGGGGCCAGTCCCATTGACGGCTCATCCAGCAAAATCGTCTCGGGTCGCGACATCAGCGCGCGACCAATCGCGCACATCTGTTGTTCGCCGCCGGACGTATAGCCCGCCTGCGACTTGCGCCGCTCTTTGAGCCGCGGAAAATAGTTGTAAACCAGATCAAGATCATCGCTGACCTTGGATGCACCGTCGCGCCGGGTATAGGCGCCGGTCATCAGGTTTTCTTCGATGGTCAGGTGTTCGAAACAGTGACGACCCTCCATCACCTGAATAACACCGCGCTTGACCAGATCAGAAGGGGAACTGTCCTGCACACGGTCACCGCGATAGGTGATTGACCCTTTTGTGACTTCGCCACGTTCGGAATGCAGCAGGTTGGAAATCGCTTTGAGTGTCGTTGTCTTGCCAGCACCATTGCCGCCCAACAGGGCTGTGATCCCACCCTTGGGCACGGTCAATGACACACCCTTCAACACGAGGATCACGTGATTGTAGATCACCTCGATGTTGTTGACCTCAAGCAGGGTCTCAGCTTGTTTCTCATCCAGCATGGCGTTTTGATCCGTCGCAGGGTTGAAAGGGGAAGGGTGGCCCATGACAGGCCACCCGATTGTTGATTTAGAGGCAGCCAGGCTCGATGTTGTTTTCGGCGGCAAAGGCGGCCGAGTCTGCGGCGATCAGCGGGTCAATCACGCTGTCATCGGGTGCGATGTAGTCAGTCAGCGCAACCCATTGGCCATCTGCCGCATTCCACTGCTGCACAATGCCAAGGCCCGAACCGCCGTGGTTTTCACAAGACACGCTGAATTCTGGCCCGATCTGGGACATGCCCAGTTCCGCCATGCGTGCTTCGGTGATCTCCAAAGAGGCCATGCCGTCGCGCACCATCGCCGCTGTCACGTCCGTGACACCGTGGATGTCTTGTGCGTTGGCAATGGCTTCGGATGCCAACATCGCCGCATACATGCCGCGTGTATAAAGCACCGAACCCATGTTCGATCCGTCACCGGCAGCATTGCCAGCCTCATGCACAAGTGTGCGGATCTCGTCAAAGACGGGCAGGCTTGCATCAACACGGTTCATGTTGAGCGACTTGTAACCGTCTGCACCAGCACCCGCAGGGGTCACATCGTGTTCGGCCCCGGCCCACCAGTTGCCGATGAAGTTTTCCATCGGGAAACCAATGTTGGCGGCTTCCTGCACGGCCACCTGGTTCATCACGCCCCAGCCCCACATCAGGACGTAATCAGGACGTTCGCGGCGGATTTGCAGCCACTGCGATTTCTGTTCCTGACCGGGGTGGTCAACGGCCAACTGGCTCAGCTCAAACCCGTGCATCGCGGACAGCTCTTCCAACGTGCGGATTGGTTCCTTGCCGTAGGCAGAGTTGTGATAGACCAGCGCGATGGATTTGCCCGACAGATCACCGCCGTTTTCGTCCAGCAGGTAGTTCACCATCACAGACGCCGCGTCCCAATAGTTCGCAGGGTAGTTGAAGACCCAGTTGAACACTTCACCATTGGCAGCCGAGGTACGACCATAGCCCATGGTGTGGATCGGGATTTCATCGACGGTGGCCTTGGGGATCAGCTGATAGGTGATCCCGGTAGAGAGCGGCTGATAGATCAACGCCCCTTCGCCCTTGGTGCTTTCGTAGCATTCCACACCTTTTTCGGTGTTATAGCCGGTCTCGCATTCTACAATGCGGATCGCCTCGCCACCGATGCCACCGTCACGGGCATTGAGCAGGTTAAAGTAATCCTGATAACCGTCCGAGAACGGCGTGCCTCCTGCCGCATAAGGGCCGGTGCGGTATGACAGGTCGGGAATGACCAGTTCGGCCATTGCTGGTGCGGCGGCCATCGTGCCCGCCAAGGCCATTGCGGCCAGTTTCTTCATCTTCATCGGTTTTCTCCTCCCATAGGTATGTCCGATTGTCGTGTGGGTGTTTTCACCCGTTAATAAGGGAACGGCCAAAGCCGAAGTTTTTCTTTTGCCAGCCGCCACAGCTGGGCCAATCCATGTGGTTCCTTGATCAGGAAGAACATGATCAGCGCGCCAACAATCACTAGTTGGAAATGCGCCACCAAATCAGTAGGCCAGCCCATCACATCAACGCCGATCCATTTGAGCGCGACAGGCAACAGCACAAGGAACGCGGCCCCCGCAAAGCTGCCAAAGATCGAGCCCAGCCCGCCGATGATGATCATGAAGAGGACAAGGAACGACTTTTGGATGCCAAAGACCTCGCCCACTTCCACAGCGCCCAGATAGACGGAAAAGAACAGCGCACCTGCGATGCCGACAAAGAAAGAACTGACAGCAAAGGCTGTCAGCTTCGCTTTCAATGGGTTCACGCCAATGATTTCGGCGGCGATATCCATATCCCGGATCGCCATCCATGACCGGCCGATGGTGCCGCGTGTCAGGTTGCGGGCGATCAGCGCGCAGAGGGTGACAAAAAACAAACAGATCAGATATTGCGCCCAAGCTGGCGTGCTGGGGCCTGTCACTGCGACACCCGCGACCAACCGCTCTGGCGCGTTGATCTGGCCAGAGGCAGAGTAGTTGTAGAACCACGCGACTTTGTTGAAGAGCCAGACCAGAAAGAACTGCGCGGCCAATGTCGCCACGGCCAGATAGAACCCCTTGATCCGCAAACTGGGCAGGCCAAAGGCCGCACCCACTATCGCAGTAATCCCGCCTGCCAGCACGATGTGGATCATGATGTTGATATCAGGGAACGACGTCATCAGCTTATAGCAGGCATAGGCCCCAACAGCCATAAACCCACCCGTGCCCAGCGACACCTGCCCACAATAGCCCGTCAGGATATTCAGCCCAATCGCGGCAATGGCGTAGATGAGGAAAGGAACCAGCAGGGAGCTTGCCCAATAGTCGTTGATCACAAAGGGGATCACCAACCATGCTACGGCCATCGTGACCCAAAACCCGATGCGGTCGAGTTTCAGCGGAAAGGTTTGGCTGTCCGCGACATAGGTTGTTTTGAAATCACCGGCCTCACGATAGAGCATGGGCGGCCTCCTTTATGCGGATTGTCTTGTCACACACGTTCAATAATCCGCTCCCCAAATAGGCCCTGCGGGCGGAACACCAGAAACAGCAGGGCCAGCACATAGGCGAACCAGTTCTCAGTCGCGCCACCCAGGAAGGGTGCGCCGATCAGATACTCAAACAGTTTCTCACCCACGCCGATGATCAACCCGCCGACAATCGCGCCGGGGATCGAGGTAAAGCCGCCCAGCATCAGCACGGGCAGGGCTTTTAGCGCGATCAGCGACAATGAGAATTGCACACCTGATTTCGCGCCCCACATGATGCCCGCGACCAACGCCACAAGCCCGGCCAGTGACCAAACCAGCACCCAGATGAAGTTCAGAGAAATACCGACCGACAGGGCCGCTTGGTGATCATCGGCCACCGCCCGCATTGCGCGGCCTTGCTTGGTGTATTGGCTGAACGCGATCAGGCCTGCGACCAGAATGATTGCGACCACTGTTGCGACCATATCCAGCTTATCAATAAAGAAGCCGTAGAAATCATCGCCGCCCAAACCACTGGTGGCGTCTTCCACCCAAAGCGATCCGCCCTGCGGCAGGCCAACGGCCAGCGTCTTGATATCAGAACCCCACATCAGATCGCCAACGCCTTCAAGGAAATAGGCAAGTCCGATAGTGGCCATAAACAGGATAATGGGTTCTTGTCCGACCAGATGCCGGAACACGAACCGCTGCACGCACCACGCAAAGATGACCATAACGACCAGGGTCAAGATAATGGCGGCCAGTACGGGGACGTTCCAGCCGAAATAGTGGATATCGGTGCCAAAGATTGCGTTGATCAGATGCGCAAAGGGCACCTGACCGGACATGATGCCCGCCAATGTCAGCGCAGAGAACAGCGCCATAACACCTTGGGCATAGTTGAAGATGCCAGAGGCCTTATAGATCAACACGAACCCAAGGGCGACAAGGGCATATAGCACACCCGCCATCAATCCGTTGAGGACAACTTCGATGCCATAGAGGAAATCAGCGGACATATGCGCCTCCGCGGTGCTTAGTCATGGGCCACCCCCAGATAGGCATCGATCACCTCTTGATTGTTGCGCACCTCATCGGGGGTGCCGTCGCCGATCTTGCGGCCGTAGTCCATCACGACGACACGGTCGGACAGATCCATCACAACACCCATGTCATGTTCGATAAGTGCAATTGTGGTGCCGAATTCATCGTTCACATCAAGGATAAAGCGGCTCATATCTTCTTTTTCTTCAACATTCATGCCTGCCATGGGTTCGTCCAAAAGCAGCAAATCAGGCTCTGCCGCCAAGGCGCGCGCCAATTCCACCCGCTTTTTCAAACCGTAGGGCAGGCGGCCCACAGGCGTTTTGCGGATTGCTTGAATCTCCAGGAAATCAATGATCCGCTCAACCGCCTCGCGGTTCTCGTTCTCTTCGCGCTGGGCTTTGCCCGCCCAGATTGCTTGCGCCAGCATATTGCTTTTGATGTGGCCCATGCGGCCCGTCATAATGTTGTCGAGCACGGACATGCCTTCAAATAATGCGATGTTCTGAAATGTCCGCGCGACACCTTGGCGGGCGACCTGATAGGGTCTCATCGGCGGGCGCTTCTTGCCGCGAAAATGCACTTCACCTTCTTGCGGTTTATAGAAACCCGATATGACATTCAGCATCGAAGATTTGCCCGCGCCGTTCGGCCCGATGATCGCGCGGATTTCACCCTCGCGGATGTCAAAGCTGATGGATTTGATCGCTTCAACACCACCAAAGCGCAGGGTGATGTCGCGCAGGTCCATCATCACACCACCAATCTGGCGGCCATCCTCGGTCACATAGGGGGTCGCATCTGCTGTCATGCTGCGGCCTTTGCTTTGGCGACAACGATTGCATCGCGGATATCCAGCGTGGCCTTGATGTGGCCCTTACGACCGTCTTCATAGGTCACTTCGGTTTCGGTGTAGATCTCGCCCGATCCGTCATAAAGCGCATCAATCAGGTCATCGAATTTTTCGGCAATCACAGCACGGCGTACCTTGCGGGTGCGGGTCATTTCGCCATCGTCGGCGTCCAGTTCCTTGTGCAGCACCAAAAAGCGGTGAATCTGGCAGGCGGCCAGCATTTCGTCCTGTGCCACGCTTTCGTTCACCGCATTGATATGGCTCTGCACGGTATCAAGCACCTGCGGGTGCTGCGACAATTCCTGATAGCTGGAATAAGCAATGTTGTTGCGCTCGGCCCAGTTGCCCACGGCGGTCAGGTCAATGTTGATAAAAGCCATGCAGCGATCCTGACCTGCGCCAAAGACCACCGCCTCAAGGATATTGGGATAGAATTTCAGCTTGTTTTCGATGTATTTCGGCGCAAACAGGCTGCCATCCGCCATTTTCGACACATCCTTGATCCGGTCGATGATCCGCAAATGGCCGGATGTCTCTTCGATAAAGCCTGCGTCGCCTGTCGCCACCCAGCCTTCGGCGTCTTTGGTCGAAGCCGTGCTTTCAGGGTTGCCGTAGTATTCCACAAAGGTGCCGGGAGAGCGGTAGAACACCTCGCCGCTTTCGGCGATTTTCAACTCCACACCTGGGGAGGGCACGCCAACCGTATCCGAACGCACCTCACCATCGGGTTGCTGGGTGATAAAGACGGTCGCTTCGGTTTGCCCGTAAAGCTGTTTGAGGTTGATCCCAAGACTGCGATAGAAATCAAAGAGTTCCGGCCCAATCGCTTCGCCCGCGGTATAGCCCACGCGCACCCGGCTCATCCCCAGCCTGTTTTTCAGCGGCCCGTAGACCAGATATTTACCCAGCCCATAAAGCAGTTTGTCGCCAAACCCGACCGTTTCACCATCCAGCAGTTTCGGTCCAACTGTTTTCGCCCGTTCCATGAAATAGGAAAACATCCAGCGCTTGAAGCGGTTGGCGTCTTCCATACGGATCATGACTTGCGTCAGATGCCCTTCAAAGATCGCAGGGGGCGCAAAGAAATATGTGGGGCCAATCTCGCGCAGATCAGACGTCATGGTCTCGGCGCTTTCGGGGCAGTTCACACAGAAGGCCGACCAATAGGCCTGACCAATTGAAAAGATGAAATCACCCACCCAAGCCATCGGCAGATAGGCAAGCGTTTCTTCGCCCGCGCTGAGGTGGTCAAACTCGGACGAGTTCTTGGAGGTCTCGATGACATTACGATTGGACAAAACCACGCCCTTGGGCCGGCCTGTGGTGCCAGAGGTATAAAGCATCACGCAGGTGTCGTCATATCCCAGCACATCCCGACGGGCGTTCAGTTCCTTCGAGAGGCGCGGTGCGTTGGCCCGTCCGGCGTTCTGAATATCAGCAAAGGACGTGATCTCACTATGGTCGTATTTGCGCATGCCGCGCGTGTCGTAATAGATGACATGGGCGATGCCATGCACGGTCTGCTGGGCTTCGATGATCTTGTCGACCTGTTCCTGATCGCCCGCAATCGCAAAGCGCGCGCCGCAGTTTTCCAGCACATAGGTCATCTCTTCGACGACGGCATCCTGATAAAGCGGGACCGGCACAGCGCCAACTGATTGCACCGCAACCATCGACCAATAAAGGGCAGGGCGGTTGCGGCCAATGATGGCGATGTGATCGCCCGTCTGCACGCCAAGGTCCAATAGGCCAAGTGCCAGCGCTTCTACCTCTTGCGCGGTTTCGGCCCAAGTCCAGCTTTGCCAGATGCCGAATTCTTTTTCGCGATAGGCCGCTTTGTCGCCATGCAAACGCGCGTTGCGCGCCAGTAATTGCGGCACAGAGACCAGTTGATCCGGCTGGTTTTGATCCGACATGCATCCTCCCAAACGCAAATCCGAATGACCTTTGATGTTCCCCCCAAAGGTCGCTTGCAGCATGTGTGGCAGACAAGTTTTTCAGAAGTTTATCCGAAATGTTGCGAAATCTTGCAAGCGTCGCGTGCTCTTGTGACGCGCCACTTTGCTGATACAGATGGGCCATGACCCGCATGTCCGCGACCCATGAAAGCCTGACACAGGCCGGCTTGAACCTGATCAAACAGGCGATTTCGATCTATGATCAAGACCTGCGGCTGGTGCTGGCCAATCTGCAATTCCAACGCATGTTTGATCTGCCCAATGCATTGGTGGAACCCGGCGGTTCGTTTGAGCAAACCCTGCGTGTTCTGGCAGAACGTGGCGATTATGGCGAGTTGGACGATGTCGACAGCTTTTTGGCCGAACGTGTGGCACAGGCCAAAGCGTTTGAGCCACATTATTTTGAACGCACCCGCGCCAATGGCACGACCATTTCCGTCGAGGGCAGCCCCTTACAGGATGGCGGCTGGGTCGCGGTCTATTCTGACATCACAGAGTTAAAGACGCAGGAGGCGCTGTTGCGGTCCCGCTCTGCGGACCTGTCAGAAGAACTGATTTCGCGATCCGAGGAACTGGCCCGCGCCAACCGCACATTGACGGCGACGGTCACAGCACTGGAAGAGGCCAAGCATCAATTGCTGGCGTCACAGGCGCGGCTGAACCTCACCAATTCCATGATCCCCGCCCATATCGCACGGGTCAACCGCGAAGGCATCTATACCTACACAAATCACAAGCTGAATTCGATTGTACCAGGACGGTCCAACGATATCGTGGGCATGCATATGTCCCAGGCACTGGGGGCCGAGGTCTATGACAGGATCAAGGATGGATTTGCTGCGACATTGCGAGGCGAGGCCCCGGTTGTTGAATTCGAACACAAAGAGGCCGGGCGGCATAACCGCGTCGCCTTTACCCCCGATATCAACGACGCAGGCGAGGTCGTAGGGGCCTATCTTCTGTCGGCCAATGTGACCGAACAGGTGCGCGCGCGGCAGGCCCTTGCCCACACAAGACGCCGAGAGCTGGCAGCACAATTGACCAGCGGGCTGGCCCATGATTTCGGCAATTTACTGACGATCATTCTGGGCGAACAGGACCGGCTTGCCCGGTTAGAGGGCATGCCCAAAGAGGCGTTGCAATATATTGAGACAATCAAATCCGCAGCCCGCCGCGGAGGGGATTTGATCGGCGGATTAGGAGAGCTGGACGCGCAGCGGTCGATCAACATTCGACTGACGGAATTTGTGGGCTTTCTTAAGCAGACAACGCTTTTGGCCAAAGCGGCGACGCCTGAACGGATTGCGCTGACCGTGACAAACAAGGTCGATGCTTCGCATCTGATGATCGATGCAGGGTTTGCGCAGGATGCCCTGCTGAACCTTGTGCTAAACGCGATCGACGCAATCGCGGGCGAGGGCACGGTAACTGTGACCGTATCTGTGGATGCGGCGGGTTTTCTGACGTTCTGCGTCGAAGACACTGGATCAGGGTTCTCGCAAGACGCGCTGTCCAATGCCTTGGCGCCATTCTTTACGTCCAAATCAGACCGGGCCGGGCGTGGGCTGGGGCTATCGACAACCTTTGATTTTGCGCGCTCAAGCGGTGGCACGGTGCGACTGGCCAACCGCCCCGAAGGTGGGGCCAAAGTTTGCATTCTCATTCCATACCAACCGGCAAAACCCGTCGTGCCCGGCGTGGTCCTTTTGGTCGAAGACAACGTGGATATCCGGCAAACCGTCCGGGACTATCTGCAACGCATGGGCCATGCCGTGATTGAGACCGACAATGTGAATGAAGCCCGCAAACTGGCGTTGGTAGGAGAGGTGACATTTGTTGTGACAGACTTGATGCTGAAGGACGGCGGCACAGGGTTTGAACTGGCCGAACATCTGCATGACCGCAGGCCCGATTTGCCAGTGTTGATCATCACCGGGCTGCCCTCAAATGATCCGCAGTACAAGGTGGCGGCGCGCCGCTATCCGGTCTTGCATAAACCGTTTGAATTTGATGCCTTGGCCACGAAAATGAATGAGGCGACACACAGATGAAACCCGCCCCGCTGATCACGGTTCTAGACGATACGCCGGAAATCCGCAGCATCCTGTCGGACGCCCTCGAACAGGCGGGGTTCCGGGTGCGGTCGTTCGGGCGGGCGGCAGAGTTTGAGCAGGCCTGCAAGACCATTTCGCCCGACGCTTGCATCATTGATTTGGGGTTGCCAGACAGCGACGGGTTGGCGCTGGTGCATCGCTTTGCCAGCCAATCAGACGCGCCGATCCTGATTATTTCGGGCCGGTCACGCACGCAGGACAAGATTGTTGGGTTGGAACTGGGTGCGGATGACTACATCATCAAGCCGTTTGAGGTTGAAGAGGTCATTGCGCGCCTGCGTGTCATCTTGCGTCGCGCCAACCCCGAGACCCCAAAGACCGAAGTAAAGACCGTGCGCTTTGGCAGCTGGACCGCTGACCTTGATCTGTTGCAACTGACGAAAGACACAGGCGAAAGCCAGAACCTGACCTTCGCGGAAAACGAGATCCTGAAGATGTTTCTGGCATCGCCCAACCGGCTGATCCGGCGCGAACAGATCCTGGATTATCTGGGCAGCCGCGCCGACGACGCCTTTGATCGTTCTATCGATGTCAAAGTTTCGCGGTTGCGCACCAAACTGGGTGATGACGCCCAAAACCCGCAGATCATCAAGACGGTCTATGGGGCGGGGTATATCTTTATCGCAGAGATGCTGGACGGGTAACTGCACGGGCCGCGCGCTCTCTGCTAAATTGCGCCTGAAACCGCCATCGTTTGCTCTAGACCGACCCATTTCCTGTGCAGTATGTGTGCGGCATGGGGCGAATACTGGATCGCTGCCGATAGGAGATTTGATCATGCCCAACAACGCGACCACCGCGGCAGCGCGCCTCTCGGTCGCCCCCATGATGGATTGGACCGATCGCCATTGCCGGTATCTGCATCGGCTGATGTCGCGGCATGCGTTGCTTTACACCGAGATGGTCACAGCGCCGGCGATCATTCACGGGGATCGGGATCGGTTGCTGGGGTTTGATGCCGCTGAGCAACCCGTTGCACTGCAGGTTGGTGGCTCTGATCCTGACCAACTGGCCGAGGCTGCGCGGATTGCGCAAGGGTATGGCTATGTTGAGATTAACCTCAACTGTGGATGTCCGTCGGACCGCGTGCAATCGGGCAGTTTTGGTGCGGTGCTGATGGAGGCGCCCAAATTGGTCGCCGACTGTGTGGCTGCAATGCGTGCGGCGGTTGATGTGCCCGTTACTGTGAAATGCCGCATTGGTGTGGACGATCAGGACCCGGCGACTGTGCTCCCGGATTTTCTGGCGCGCGTTTCTGCGGCCGGGGTGGACCGGTTTTCAGTGCATGCGCGCAAAGCGTGGTTGCAAGGGCTGAGCCCGAAAGAGAACCGCGATGTCCCACCACTGGATTACGATTTAGCGTTGCAAATGAAAGGCTTGTTTCCGCATCTTCATCTGTCGATCAATGGCGGGATCGAGACACTGGATCAGGCGGAGGGATTTCTGGCCAAAGGCATGGACGGTGTCATGATCGGGCGCGCGGCCTATCATACACCAAGCGCTGTGCTGCTGGATGCCGACGCGCGGATCTTTGGTGATCCGCTGCGGCGCAGTGCCGAAGAGGTTGTGCATCTGATGCTGCCTTACATTGCAGATCATATCGCCAGCGGTGGCCGTCTGGGCCAGATTACCCGCCATATGCTGGGTCTGTTTCAGGGTCGTCCCGGCGCGCGCGGGTGGCGGCGGCATCTGTCAGAAAACGCGCATGCGGATGGTGCCGGACCGGATGTCGTGCTTGCCGCGCTGGAGCATGTCACGCGATTGGCCGCTTAAGGTGCGCCTTCAACATAGGTTGGATCAGGACGGTTATGTCGTCTTTCCCCATGCCCCAGAGGTGGCGGCTTGGGCAGAGGCCGCGCGGATTGCGGGCCTGACGGTTCTTCAAAGGGGTGGCGATTTTCGTCATGGGCGCACGTGGTTCGTGGGCGTTGATGCTTTGCCGAATGCGCCGGACGGCAGCATTGGTGGTGTGCCACTTGCCGGGCCGTTCATGGCGCATGTGACCGCACCTGCGCAGTGGCATCATGCGCAGCTTTCGGTGGTGTTTTCGGGGTATCCGCAGCAGGACGAGGGCGAAAGCGATGCCGCGCACCGCTATCGCCGCCTGCGTGACGCCGCCCATGTGGATGGGTTGTTGCCCGAAGGGCCCGACAAACGGCGACATCTGCGCGAACCGCATGGGTTTATCCTTGGGCTGCCCTTGGATGACGTTGCGGCCAGCCCTTTGGTGGTCTGGCCGGGTAGCCATCTGGTGATGCAAAAGGCCTTTGCAGAGGTCTTTGCCGGGGTGCAGCCCACAGATTGTGGCGATCTGGATATCACCGAGGCCTATCAGGTGGCTCGTCGCGCGGTCTTTGAAATGTGCCCAAGGGTGGAGGTCGCAGCCAAGCCCGGTCAAACGATCCTGCTGGATCGGCATCTAGTACATGGCGTGGCGCCTTGGGCCGAAGGTGCCGCTGGAGACATGCGTATGATCGCCTATTTCCGCCCACAGGTGGATATGGCGCAGTGGCTCTAACCCTTTAGGCGGTTGAAATCGCGCAGGGATTTCCCCGGCTCATCGACAAAAAGGCTGGGCAGGATGCGCAGGCTTTCAATCTGATCAACCCGGATTTCATCAAAAGCAATGCGCGCCTCGCACCAGACAACGCAAGTCCAGAGCCGCCCCCAATAGTCGAGTTGTAGCGGGCGCACGGTGCGCGTTGCATTTTGCATAACCAGTTCCAGCTTTTGACGGGTGCGTACGGCTTGGCGAAGGCTGGGCAGATGCTGGAACCCCCGTGCGGCATCCGCAAAAGGGTAGATCGCAAAGCCGCCGCCGCTGGGCGCGCGGCTGCGGTCTTCGGGCATGACCGCGTCGATCTTGGTAGAAAGCGCACGAGCGGCGGAGGACAGCTCGGCATCGTCGCTGTGGCTGACGGCGCTCAGGCCGATATGCAGCGCCTCCATCTCGGTCATGGTCAGGTTCAGCGGGGGTAGGGTGATCGCCGCGGTGACGCGGTAGCCGATGCCGCGTTCGCCCTCAATGGGCACGCCAGAGGCGGCGAGCGTTTCCATATCGCGATAGATGGTGCGCAAGGATACCTGCGTGGCCTCGGCCAGATCATGGGCTCGGTGCAGGGTGCCATCCCGCAGGATCTGGACCAGTTGCATCAGACGGTCGGCGCGGCGCATGTGATTCCCCCCTTGAGATGGTCAGTTTTGTCAATTTTCTGACAACTGACAAGTTTTTGTCACAAGAATGGGAAAACCCTTGTGAAAAAGGGGCTTAACGAGAGGTATTTGATGCTTTTGTCCTTTCCTTGGCGCGGTGCGGCACCTATTTGTCTGCATAGGAATGAAAACCGAATGCAGGCGGATGGCCTGCGCAAGGAGAGAAAGATGCTCAACAATATTGGTCTTCCCGGCCTGCTTTTGATCGCTGTCGTCGTGCTGGTGCTGTTTGGCCGCGGCAAAATTTCTAGCCTGATGGGCGAAGTCGGCAAAGGCATCACCGCGTTCAAGAAGGGCGTTGATGATGGCAAGCAAGAGATCGAAGACAGCATGGCCGAGGCGAAAGACGTCACGCCAGAAGAAGAAAAAGACAAAGTTTAACGCGATTGCCTGACAAGAAGGATTACGCCTGATGTTTGGCCTTGGTTGGAGCGAAATGCTTGTCGTCGGTGTCGTGGCACTGATTGTGATCGGCCCAAAGGACCTGCCCGGATTGTTCCGGCAGTTGGGGCAATTCACGGGCAAGGCGCGGATGATGGCGCGAGAATTTTCGCGCGCGATGGAGCAGGCCGCTGATGAAAGCGGGGTCAAGGATGTGTCCAAAACCCTGCGCGCGGCCAGTAATCCGGCCAAATTCGGCACCGACAAGATCAAGGAAGCGACGGGCATGACCAAAGGCCCTGAAACCCAAGCCTTGTCAGAGGAACGCCAAGCGGCCAAGGAAAAGATGAGCAAAGCCATGGCCGATGCCGCGATAGAGCGTAAAGCCCGCGAGGCCGAGGATGCCGCCTTTGAGGCTGCTGCCGCCAAGTCTGCCAAACCAGCCGCGAAGGCCAAACCAGCCGCGAAGGCCAAACCAGCGGCGAAGCCCAAACCAAAGACCAAGGCCAAGCCAGCGGCGAAAGCCAAACCAGAGGCGAAGGCATGAGTGCGCAAGACGAGATCGAAGACAGCGCCGCCCCATTGCTGGAGCATCTGAGCGAGCTGCGCTCGCGCCTGATCTATTCGGTCATGGCGTTCTTGGTTGGCATGATCATCTGCTTCTCTTTTGGCGGCATGTTGCTGGATTTTCTGCTGATGCCGATTGAGCGCACGATGCGGAACTTGGGCAATCCAAACCCGGTGATGCAATACACGGCACCGCAAGAGTATTTCTTTACCCTGATCCGCATTTCCGTGGTGGGTGGTCTGACGATCTCTTTCCCGGTGATCGCCTATCAGATGTGGCGCTTTGTGGCGCCCGGCCTCTACCGCAATGAAAAGAACGCCTTCTTGCCGTTCATCATTGCTTCACCCGTCTTGTTCCTGATCGGTGCGGCCTTTGCCCACTACGTTGTTGTCCCGCTGGCGATGGCGTTTTTCCTAGGCTTCGCTGATTTGCCGTCTTTCGTTTCTGCGATCATGGCGGATGCTTTGCCACCGCCGGAAGGATCAGCGCTGTTGCCGGGGGCCGCAGGTGGCACCGCCTTGCCGGATACTGGCGTAGATATCGTCTTTAACGGCAAGGTAAATGAAACGCTGGATATCACGCTCAAGATGATTGTGGCATTTGGTGTATGTTTCCAACTGCCTGTGCTGCTGACCTTGATGGGCTCTGCTGGTTTGGCCAGTTCGCGCGGCCTGCGCGGCACGCGGAAATATGCGGTGGTTGGCATTCTGATCGTTGCGGCATTGGTGACACCGCCTGATGTGACCACACAGGTCATTCTGTTTGTCGTGGTCTATGGCCTTTACGAAGTTTCCATTCATCTGGTGGCTGCTGTCGAACGCAAGAAAGATCGTGCGGCCCGTGCGGAAGGGATCATTGGCGAAGGCGAAAGCCTGTTTGATTTCCCTCAGGACGACGATGATCCCGAAGAGCCAGAGACCACCGAAGAGGACCCCAAGGCGTGAGCAAGAAAGCATTGCACCGGATTGCTGACGCGCTTGAACGGATGAGCCCCGCACCCGCCGCGGTTCCTGATTTCGCGGCGGCGGCAGCATTTGTCTGGCACCCTGATCCTGACAGGCTTGTCCCTATTGCACAGGTCAACCGGGTTGGTGTTGACCTGTTGGTAGGTGTGGATCGGTCACGTGACACCCTAATCACCAATACGGTGCAATTTGCCAAAGGGCTGCCTGCCAACAACGCTCTGTTGTGGGGCGCGCGCGGGATGGGAAAATCCAGCCTTGTCAAAGCCGTGCATGGCGCTGTTCATGAGGATCACCCTACACTCAAGATCGTCGAAGTGCAGCGCGAGGACTTGCCAAGCATTGGCCGCTGTCTGAACCTGCTACGGGACGCAGAGGAGCGGTTTATCCTCTTTTGTGACGATCTGTCCTTTGGCCATGATGATGCGCATTACAAATCGCTCAAGGCGGTGCTGGATGGCGGGATCGAAGGGCGGCCGGATAACGTGGTGCTTTATGCCACGTCAAACCGCAGGCACCTGATGCCGCGTGATATGATCGAGAACGAACGTTCAACCGCGATCTCACCGTCCGAGGCGGTGGAAGAGAAAGTGTCGCTGTCGGATCGTTTTGGGCTGTGGCTGGGCTTTCATCCCTGCGATCAAGATGAGTATTTGGCGATGATCCGCGGCTATTGCGATGCCTATGGTGTCACAATTGATGACGACACGCTGTGGGCCGAAGCGATTGAATGGCAGGCCACAAGAGGCAGCCGCTCCGGCCGGGTGGCCTGGCAGTATTTCACGGATTTGGCCGGCAGGCGGGGAGTGACCCTGGCGTAAGGTGGATCATGATCCACCTTACATTGCAGGTCCGTTATTGCAGGTAATCAACCGGATCAAGGCTTTGCAGCCCGCGCCGTACCTCAAAGTGCAAGAAGCTGGGGTCAGCCGCACGCACCTTGCCGATGGTCTGCCCACGCGAGACACTGGCGTTCTTTTCCACCGTCAGCCCATCCATCTGTGTATAGACCGTCAGCAAGCCATCGCTGTGCTTGATCACCACGATAGAGCCACCGCTAGTATCGGTTGTGACAGCGGCAACGGTGCCGCTATCAGCCGCTTTGACGTCCGTGCCTGCGGCGGCGCCAATATCGATACCTTCGTTTGATCCCGGCGCATAGGCGCGGATAATCGACCCCTGTACGGGCATCTGCAGGCGTGCGCCTGACGCGGCTGGTGCTTCAGGTTCGCCCAGATCTGGGGCCTCTGGTGTCGCCGTGTCGGGCAAGGGGGCCGCTGGTGTGACTGCGGGCAACGGCGTTGCCGCACTTGGGGGCAGCGGCGTTGGCGTGCCTGCGCCGGGCTCTGTCACATCTGTTGCAGGTGTTGGGGCCGGGGTCGCACCGCTTTGTGGGACCAGCAGGAATTGCCCTTCACGGATCGTGAATTCAGCATCCAGACCGTTCCATTCCGCAATGCTCGTCACGGGCACATTGTAGAGCCGCGAAATCGAGAAAACCGTTTCACCACGTTTGACCTGATGGCGGATGGGTTCCGTGCCCTGTACCGCAGGGGTTGGGGCGGCGGGCGTGGCCGCCGGGGCCAATGGGGTTGCAGCCACCGTGCCGGTGCCAGAGGCATCCGCGCGATCAAGCGCCGTGGTGGCCACAGCCGTTACATCAAGCGGTTGGATTGGGCCCGTGGTCAGCGCACCGGTTGCAGGTGACGGTTCGGTGACGCGCGTCGGCAGGGCGATAATCTCGTCCCGGCGCAGGATCACGTCCGGTTCGATCCCGTTGTATTCGGCCAATTCATTGGCGTTCAGTCCAAGCCGGATGGCGATGGCGCGGATCGTGTCATCGCGGCGGGCGACAACAACCTGATAATTCGGATAGGAAATCACGCCGCGATCATCTGGCCGGGGGCGACCGGGAAGTTCTTGCACGGCGGCACTGGTATCAAACCCGTTGCCGATATCGCGCAGATCAGGATCAAATCCTTCACACGCCACAAGGGCCGTCACTGCGACCCCCGCCATCATCATGCGCCGTATTGGCATTTGCCCGTTTGCCATCTGTACCGCTCCTTGTTTTAGTTGCCCCTTATTATGGGGTCATACTATATTTTGTGTCAGTTTACTCTTGTCCGAGCCCTTCTAGCAAGGGGACAAAGCGCACGGCACGTAATTCATCATAGTCATAACCGCTCTCGAGCCGCGTCACGCGGATCAGACTTTGCACTGCATCCGACTGTCCAACCGGCAAAACCATGATCCCGCCAACCCGTAATTGCGCCAGCAGCGGCCCCGGCGGGTCTTCTGCGGCAGCGGTCAGCAGGATGCGATCAAACGGGGCCTGTTCGGCAAACCCGTGGCTGCCATCTGCGGTGAATGTGGTGATATTGGTGATGTCATTGGCCTCAAACACAGCGCGGGCCGCGTGGACCAACCGCCGATAGCGGTCGATCGTATAGACCCGCCGTGCCAGCTTGCTGAGGATCGCGGCCTGATAACCGGAGCCGGTGCCGATCTCGAGGACCTTGTCGCGCGCGCTTACCTGCAACGCCTGCGTCATCAAACCAACAACCGACGGTTGGCTGATTGTCTGGCCGCAGGCAATGGGCAGGGGCATATCCTCATAGGCGCGGTCGGCGAAGGTTCCTTTGACGTAATCGGCGCGGTCAACTTTCTCCATCGCGGTCAGCACGCTGGCATCAGTCACGCCCTTGCTGCGCAGTGCGTAGAGGAATTGCATCTTGGTGGCTGCGTCAAAAGTCACTTGAGGGCATCCTCAAGCGTTGCGACCATGTCGTAGTCTGTAAGATCAGCGCGCATCGGCGTGACCGAGATATAGCCATCAAGGTTTGCGGCGGCATCTGTGCCGGGGGCCGTGGGTTCGTGCTGTGGTCCGCCACGCACCCAAAGAAAGCGGCGCCCCGTGGGCGAGGTTTGCGCCTCGGCCCGGAAGCGTGTGTTAAGGCGGAACCCTTGGGTGGTCGCTGCCATGCCTTTGACATCCTGTGCCGCGACGGGCGGGAAATTGACGTTGTAGAACAGTTTGTAATCGGCACTGTCCCACAGTGCATCCGCCAGCAACGCGCGGACGGTTGCCGCACCATGAACGGCTGCGGCTTCAAACGGGTTGTCCAGTTTGGCATTATCGGGGCCGAAGAACTGCGACAGGGCGATCGATCTTACGCCTTGCAATGCGCCTTCGATGCAGGCGCCGATCGTGCCTGAATAAAGTGTGTTTTCGGCGGCATTGTTCCCGCGATTGACGCCGGACAACAGCAGATCGGGGGGCGTATCTTGCAACACGTCATAGAGGCCCGCAATCACGCAATCGGCGGGCGATCCTTCGGCGGCAAATCGGCGGTCGTCGAGTTTGGCAATCATCGTTGGGTGAGTGTAGCTGATGCAGTGCCCGACACCGGATTGCTCAAAGGCGGGGGCCACCGTCCAGACTTCACCATCGTCGCCGGCGATCTCTTGCGCGATTTGGGTGAGAACCTGCAAGCCGGGTGCGTTGATGCCGTCGTCATTGGTGATGAGAATACGCATACCTTGCCCCTGATTGTCTGCGTTTGTTCCTATGCGAGCACGGCGGTTACGGCAAGCACCAGCACGCCTGCCGCGGTGGAGCAAACAATTTTCGCGAAAATTGTTTCGTCAGAAGATTTTTTGACAAAAAATCTTCGCTCGTTGGGGCTATGCCAAGATGCCCGGCAACAAACGGGCCGCTTCCGCTGCCGTATCGGCCAGAACGCTGCGGTCCTCACCGGGAAAGAACCGACCGCGTGTGGCAGTGGGCATCGGCTCGGGCGTCATGATCGCAACCTGCGGGCCGGTCTTGGCGCTTTCCGCCTGCCAACTGCGCGCCAATGCGATCTGCGCGGCCTTCGTGGCCCCGTAAGAGCCAAAAAACTGCTGCCCGCCGCGCGGATCATCAAAGAACACAGCCTTGCCCGATGTGCCCAGCAAGGGGCTGACATAGGCGATGAGCCGCGACGTCGCCTCTATATTGATTGCCATCGATTTGGCCAGGTCCTTGGGGCCGATATGGCCCGCAGGGGTCAGGGGGGCTGCGTGAACGGCGGTGTGCAACCACAGATCCAAAGATCCCCAGCGGTCATAGATGCCGCGGCAAAGCTGCTGCATGGCCGCATCCACGCCGATATCCATCGGGGCCAGCGTGGCTTGCCCGCCTGACGCCTGAATGGCGTCATCCAGCTCTTCCAGCGCGCCGACGGTCTTGCCAACGGCGATGATGTGATGTGTAGGGGCGAGGGCCTTGGCAAGGGCCGCACCCAGGCCGCGCGAAGCGCCAGTGATCAGAACGGTTTTTGTCATATGTGCCTCATGTGCTGAACCGCGCCAGAGGTCAAGTATCAGCCGCCTGGCAATGCCAGAGCAACAGTGCGCCCCCAGCGATCTGTGACAATCACCTGACTGTTGCCGATTGCGGTGATTTGCGCGCCAAAGGCCTCTTGCCCGACGCTGACACGCGCGATGCTGCCCCACGCAGAGCGCAACAGCGCCGCAGGCCCGTCATGGGCATCCACCACCCCAATCAGGGCAAGGCGGTGCATATCCAATGCATCAGGCATGGTGGCATTAGCAGCCGCGAGGGCGGGGTCTGGTTCTGGCATGGGTGATACTGCGTCGCTTTTGATTTTGCGCGCTTCTGACAGAGAAATATGCCGGGCAAAAGAGACGCAGAGCGATATGACGCGGGGTTTATTGCCGATCCGGGGCCACATCGCTGCGATCAAGGGGCGAGGATGAGTGTCCCGTCTTCCTTATAGACCGCTTCGGTCAGTGGTTTTTCAAGAAGCGGCAAGACAGCCTCGGACGGACGACAAAGTGCTACACCCTTGGGCGTGCAGACAATGGGCCGGTTCACAAGGATGGGATGCGCGACCATCGCGTCCAACAGCGCGTTGTCGCTGACGGTTGGATCCAGCAGGCCCAAGTCTTCTGCTGGGGATTTGGAGATGCGCAGGGCGGCACGTGGTGACAGGTCTGCGGCGGCAAACAGCGCTTGCAACTGCGGTCGGGACCAGCCGGTTTGGAGATATTCAACAACGACGGGGTCCGTCCCTGTCGCCCGAATGACGGCAAGAACGTTGCGAGACGTGCCGCAGTCGGGGTTGTGGTGGATGACGGTTGTCATTGCTTCACTCTGCCGCTGTTTTTGCCTCGAACCCCTGTTCGATCATATCGGATGGTGCGACCGGATACTCCCCCGAGAAGCAGGCGTCGCAATAGGCGGGCGCCTTGGCGTCCCGTCCCTTTGCCTCGCCCACGGCGCGGTAAAGACCATCCAATGTGATGAACTTGAGGCTGTCCACACCCAGATGCGCGCGCATTTCTTCCTCAGTCATCGTCGCGGCGAGCAGCTTTTCGCGTTTGGGCGTGTCCACACCGTAAAAGCAAGGCCAGGCGGTGGGCGGCGATGCAATGCGGAAATGCACCTCGGCGGCGCCTGCATCAAGGATCATATCCTTGATCTTGCGGCTGGTGGTGCCGCGCACGACGCTGTCGTCCACCAGAATGACCCGTTTGCCTTTGATCAGCGCGCGGTTGACGTTCAGTTTCAGGCGCACACCCATGTTACGGATGCTTTCGGTGGGTTCGATAAATGTACGGCCCATGTATTGGTTGCGGATGATGCCCATTGCGTAGGGAATGCCCGATTGCAGCGAATAGCCGATGGCCGCAGGTGTGCCACTGTCAGGCACCGGGCAGACCAGATCGGCATCAACCGGGTTTTCTTTGGCCAGCTCACGGCCAATGTTTTCACGGGTTTCATAGACAGAGCGACCACCGAGGATACTATCGGGGCGGCTGAAATATACATGCTCAAAGATGCAGAAGCGCGAACGATTGGGACGGAAAGGGAAATGGCTCGCGACGCCTTTGTCGGTGACAACGACCATTTCGCCGGGCGCGATTTCGCGGACGAACTCTGCGCCGATAATATCAAATGCACAGGTCTCTGACGCCAGCGCCCAACCGTCCCCGATCTTGCCCAGCACCAGCGGGCGCACGCCCAGCGGATCGCGGCAACCGATCAGTTTGGTACGGGTCATGGCGACGATAGAGAACGCGCCTTCAACCTTGCGCAGCGCCTCTTCCATGCGATCAGGAATGGTGCGGCCCATGGAACGCGCCATCAGATGGATGATGCATTCACTGTCCGAGGAGCTTTGAAAGATCGAACCGCGCTCGATCAGCTCGCGCCGCAGGGACAGCGCGTTTGTAATGTTCCCGTTATGGGCAATCGCCGCCCCACCCATCGAAAACTCGCCAAAGAACGGCTGCACATCGCGCATTGCCGTTTGCCCTTTGGACCCGGCGGTTGAATAGCGCACATGGCCAATGCCGATCATACCGGGCAAGCGTTCCATCATGGAGGCAGAGGTGAAATTATCGCGGACCAGCCCCATGCGGCGTTGCTGGTTAAAGCCGGTTTCGGTGTCATGAGTGACAATGCCGCCCGCTTCTTGCCCGCGGTGCTGCAGGGCATGCAGGCCGAGGGCCACAAAGTTGGAAGCATCGGTCACACCGACAACGCCAAAGACGCCACATTCCTCCCGCAGTTTATCATCGTCAAAGGGATGGGCGGGGGGCATTGCGGTGGACAAGGGGGCAGCTCCGAATCCGTTTCATCAAGGATGCCCCTCTCTTAGTGGCTGAATTGCGTGGTGTCACGGTAGGATCATGTTTCTGTGCTGCGTTTCTTGGATTTCCGCATTTGTGCTACGTTCCGCGCAATCATCGCCATTATTTTGCAGAGACCTGTTATGCCCGTTTCCGGATACGCGTCAGCCACCAGCGTGAAGGCGGGCGAAACACTGACATTCTACTTTGGCTTGGTTGACAGCAGACGCACCACACGGCTGACCACATTTATCATCGAAAATGTCGCGGATGCGACCGTGACGGGACGCTTTAACGCGACAGTCCGGGTGCAAGCCACTCCGGCGCAGGATGCTTGGAAAGGGTTTGGCTGGACGCCGACGCTGGCGTTTCAAGTGCCCGCGAATTGGCCCTCAGGCCTTTATCGCTTGATCTACATCAACGATGGGGTCACGCAAAACGTCCTGAGTTTCGTGGTTGCGCCTGACGCCGCACAGTCGTCTGCACGGACGTTGTTGCATGTCAGCTATCTGACACCCGCGGCCTATAATAACAGCGGCGGAAGGGGGTTCTATTCGCCGCGTGATGAAAACGATGCCGTGGACCGGGCGCGGAAGGTGTCATTTGACCGCCCATCGCTTTACCCAAGACTGGCCGAGGATGAGAGCCCTGATATCTATATCAACGAGGCAAAGCTGCTGAACTGGTTGCACGACGCAGATCAACCGATTGACTGCTGTTCAAGCATTGATCTGCACAGCGACCCTGCGTTGCTGTGTCATTATGATTGTCTGGTCCTTGCGTTTCACGATGAATACTGGACCAAAGCCATGCGCGATCATTGCGAGGCGTTTGTGCGAAACGGTGGCAATATCATCTGCCTGTCGGGCAACACATGTTATCGTCAGGTGCGCCTTGAGAATAACAATCGGACCGTTGTCTTCTACAAATACGCCCAACTTGACCCGATGCGGCATGAAAACCTTGATGAGGTCACTGTTGCCTGGACCGAACCACCCGTAAACCGACCGCAGAACCATTTGCTGGGGGTTGGGTTCACACAAGGGGCCTTTAGCCTTGCTGGGCGTGACAGGCGGCCTTACGACATCTGTTTTCCCGATCATTGGGTGTTTCAGGGCATCGATGCCCAACAAACAAGCCCATTCCTGTTTTATGAAACAGATGCTGCGGCCTATGTTGACGAAGATGACGGTTATCCACGTGTGACGGGTGAAGAAGGCACCCCTTTGAATACCACCATCTTGGCAAAGGCTGATTTGCGCCATTGGTTCAGCAAACCGGGGCGCGCGACCATGACGATTTTTTCGCGCAACGGTACCGTCTTTAATGCCGCAAACACGCATTGGATTGCAGCGCTGGGGTCCGATCCGGTGGTTGACCAAATCACCCGAAACGTCTTTGCGCGTCTGGCGCGGCCGGTGCCATGGAATTGGGAACACGTCGGCGAAGCCCGCAATGCAACCGCTATGGCCGCAACTGACGGCAAACTGTTTCTCTGCACATCGGAAAATGACCTTTGGCGCCGTTACCCCGTCGGGGCGCACGTCCCGTGGACAAAGATCGGGCATGCCAACCATGTCACGACAATGGCGTCAGCCGATGGCTATTTGTATTGTGTGACCTCGGACAATTTGCTTTGGGCGCGGCCGTTGTTGCAGGCCGATGCTGGCTGGCAAAGGCTGGGGCAGGGACCCGCAGCCGGAACAAAGGCAATCGCCGGTGCCAGTGGGATGATCTACGCCATTGATAGCAACGGCGCTTTGCACCGACGCACAGCACAAAGGCAAGCGGGCCCAACATTCACACAGATGCCGTGGATTGCGCCCAACCGTGATATCGTAGCGCTGACGACTTACAGTGATATCCTGTTTGCCGCGACGTCGACTAATCGACTACTGCGCACCAACCGCGATTTCATCTCTGAAAGCGATGACTGGCATGATCTTCACCACTGCAACTTTGCGATTGGATTGGCTGTCGTAGAGTGGATGCTTTACGTTGTGACATCCGAAAACGCGCTTTGGCGTATCGATCTGTCAGGGGTGCAACATCCGTAGACACGAACGGCAGTCACGCAAAACGAAAATCGCCCGCAACATTTGCGGGCGATCCAAGCTGAGTTTAGGATGAGTTACTGTGCAGGTGCGCCACAGTTGCCGACCAACTGCTGGTACTGCTCTGTGATCCAGCCCAGGGCCTGCTCTGGGTTTTGATCTTCGATCTGGCCAGTGAGCTGGGCAAAGACTTCGGCCGAGCGGCTATCGTCGATCATCGCGAATTGCTGGCTGGCAAAGATCGTGTCGTAGACAAAGAAAGCCACGGCGACCAGTAGGATGCCGCGCAGCACACCAAAGAAGAACCCAAGCGCCTGATCAACACCGCCAAGGGCAGAGCGCTGGACGACGCTGGAAAACAGCGGGGTAAAGATAGAGACAACAACCAAAGCCACAGCAAAGACTGCTGCGAAGGCCGCGATAATCGCCAATTCGCAGCTGTCGCCGATGAAATCGCCGATAACGGGGATTTGCCGGACAAGCGGTTCAACCTGATCAGCAAAGATGAATGCAACAACTGTCGCGCCAATCCAGCCGATGATCGCCATCGCTTCGCGGACAAAGCCACGGCTGTAGGCAAGAACGCCCGACAGCAATACGATGATAGCGACGCCAGCGTCGACGAGTGTGAAACCTTCCATGGTCCGTCTCCTGCGGTGGCGCTATCTTGCGCCAAAAACTTCTTCAACAAAACCAGCCAGATCGCGGGCTTGCCGCAGTTTCAGGCCGGACACACCCGGCGTTTTGGCCTGATGCGGTATGATCGCAGTTGTAAAACCAAGTTTCTGGGCTTCTTTCAATCTATTTTCTGTCTGAACCACAGGACGGAGCGCGCCCGACAGGCTGATTTCGCCGAAAACCACAGCCTCAGCGGGCAGAGCGGCGTCTTCCCGCGCAGAAACAAGGGCAGCAGCCACAGCAAGATCTGCACCCGGTTCAGAAATGCGCAAACCCCCTGCTACGTTGAGGTATACGTCCAATCCGGTGAAGGGCACACCACAACGGGATTCGAGCACCGCAAGGATCATCGCAAGCCTGCCACCGTCCCATCCAACCACGGATCGGCGCGGTTGGCTGTGTGGCGAAGGTGCCACAAGTGCTTGGATCTCGCAAAGCACTGGTCGCGACCCTTCGATGCCTGCAAAGACCACCGAACCCGGCGCAGGGTCGCCCCGTTCGGACAGAAACAGGGCCGAAGGATTCTTAACCTCGGCCAATCCTTTGCTGGTCATTTCAAAGACGCCGATTTCATCTGCCGGGCCAAAACGGTTCTTGACCGCGCGCAGAATGCGGAACTGATGTCCATGCTCGCCTTCGAAATAAAGCACCGTATCGACCATATGTTCTACGACACGAGGGCCCGCGATGGCACCTTCCTTGGTCACATGCCCGACCATGATCACCGCCATGCCGTTGCGCTTGGCAAATGTGGTCAGCTCATGTGCAGAGGACCGGACCTGAGACACGCTGCCTGGCGCGCTGTCCACATTGTCGGCCCACATTGTCTGGATGGAATCGATGATCGCGAGGTCAGGTTTTTCGGCCTCTAGCGTCGTGAGGATATCGCGCAGGTTCGTCTCTGACGCGAGCATGACAGGGCTTTTCTCTAGCCCTAACCGGCGCGCGCGCATTTGGACTTGGGCGTTTGATTCCTCGCCTGATATATAGATGACTTTCAGCCCGTTACGGGCAAATCTTGCAGCAGCTTGCAACAACAGGGTGGATTTCCCGATGCCCGGATCACCGCCGACCAACAGGGCAGAGGCCTTGACCAATCCGCCCCCCAACACCCGGTCCAATTCGCCGACGCCTGCGTTGGTGCGCGGTGGTTCCGCCTCTTGGGTATCAAGATCGGTCAGCGGGATGGATTTGCCCCGGATGGCACCAAGGGATTTTCCTTTGGGACCGCTGGACAACGCCTTGCTTTCGCTGATGGTGTTCCACGCCTGACACGCATCACATTGCCCCGACCATTTGCGAAAGGACGCGCCGCATTCAGAACAGGAAAAGGTAGGATCTTTGGCCATGTTCACCTTTTGGACCAAAAAGCGAACCGCGGCAATGGGGGATTGCCGGACCGCAAAAGGCATGCGACCCGGCAGCGCAATCAGGCCGCGTCGAGTGTCCCGGATTTGAACAGCAGTCCTGCTGCGACTGCGCCAACGATCGGTGCGACGACAAAGAGCCACAGCTGCGCGAGCGCCGTACCGCCCACAAAGAGCGCGGGACCGACGGATCGCGCAGGGTTCACCGAGACGCCAGTGACATTGATGCCAACCAGATGGATGACAACCAAGGCCAGACCAATCGCCAAACCGGCGAACTGCGCTGGTGCGCCAGCGCCTGTCGCGCCCAGAATAACAACCATGAAAAGGAAGGTCGCAACCACCTCAAACACAAATGCGGCGATCAGTGTGTATTCACCCAAATAACCCACACCCCAACCGTTCTGGCCCAGCCCGTTTTCGACCAGCGTATAGTCCGCCTTGCCGCTGGCAATCAGCAACAACACGCCTGCGGCCACGATGGCACCAGCGGTTTGGGCCACGATATAGCGGACCGCATCTTTCATCTGCATGCGCCCTGCGGCGACAGCGCCGAGGGATACAGCGGGGTTGATGTGACAGCCCGACACCGGGCCGATTCCATAGGCCATGCCGATCAGCGCCAGCCCAAAGGCGAAACTGATGCCAAAAAGGCCAATATCGCCGCCCGCGATGACGGCAGAGCCACAGCCCAGCAAAACAAGTGTGAATGTGCCGATAAACTCAGCGATTTCTTTTTTCATAGTTACTCTCCCTAAAGTTCAACGCCAATCAACCCGTTCGGGTGGCGGCGTGCCAAGGGGAATAACCGGCGAAAAACGTCAGCTTGGCGCAGACTCGGCCTTTGCTTTCGGCGTGAGTGCAGAAATCACGATAGAGCTGAGAATGCAGGCCGTGAACATATAAAGGCCCCAGCCGGTTTCCACTTTGCCAATGCCCACGCCCTTGAAAACAACAATGTAGAGCGCGATCAAAAAGACGTCAGCCATGGCCAGTTTTCCAATCCATGACAGAACTGGCAATGTCTTATCTTTTAGCAGGTCAAAATGAACCAGCGCGATGCCAATTGTCTTGAGGTAGGGCGCAAAGAGCGCAAAGGCAGTCACCAACAGGGCCAGCGCGATATCGCTTTCCCACAGTGCCTGCATACCAGAGATGACGCTGATCTCGCTCAGCCCAAAGATGGGCAGCAGTCCCGCACGCATCAATGGCGCGAACCAGGCAATGGGAAACAGGATAAGCAGGGCGAGATTAGCAAGGCGCAATATGTTAAGCATGAAAAACCTGAATTATTTCCATAGGTTAGATATGTCGCCCGCCCACTGGATCAAGTCTATTTGCCAAAAGTCTTACGACCATAGCGTCCACCCAACTGTGTGAGAACCTCATAGCCGATGGTGTTTGCAGCCCGCGCCAGATCATCCACCGATTGCTGCGGCCCGATCAGGGTCAGCTTGCTTGGGGGTTCGGGCAGGTCAGTGACATCAATCGTCAGCAGGTCCATCGAAACACGGCCCACAAGCGGGCAGACGGTGGCGCCGTGATATAGTTTCGCCCGGTCTGACAGGATACGCATGACCCCATCCGCATAGCCGCCCGACACAGTTGCAATCCGGGACGGCCGCGTGGCCTGCCATGCGTTGCCATAGCCAACCACTTCGCCTTCGGCCACGTCGCGGACCTGGATCACGGGCAGATCAAGTTCCACCACCGCGGCAGCCTTTTCAAACGGGAAACCACCGTACATGCCGATGCCGGGGCGGGTCAGGTCAAAGTGATACTCTGGCCCCAGCAAGATGCCGCCGGTGGCCGCCAATGAACGCGGTGCGCTGATTCCGTCGGTCATCTTGCGAAACTGCGCAAGCTGATAGGGGTTCATCGGGTGGTCCGGCTCATCCGCGCAGGCCAAATGCGACATCACCAGCCGTGGCTTTTGTGCCAATGCCAGTTCCGCCACCGCCGCCCATTCCTGTATTTCGAGCCCCAGACGGTTCATGCCGGTATCAAGTTGGATGCCAAAAGGGTGGTCAGGCAGAGTTTCCAGATGGTGGGTCAATTGCTCGACCGAGTTGAGCATCGGCGTAAGACCCAATTCGCGGATCAGGTCAGTGTCACCCTTCATATGGCCGGAAAACACGCAAATCTCAGGCTTGGCGCCCAGTTCTTCGCGCACGGCAATGGCCTCTTCTGCCACAGCCACAAAGAACTGCCGCACCCCGGCTTTGAACAGGGCCTTGGCGACATTTGCAGCGCCCAGCCCATAACCGTCAGCCTTAACCACCGCAGCAGTCTTGCATTGCGTCATCGCGTCCAACGCGCGCCAATTGGCGACGAGGGCGTCTAGGTCAATAGTGAGGCGTCCGGTGCTCATGCCCCGCCTTTTGGCAGGGGTGCGTTGATGGGGCAAGAGATTTGCGCAACATCTTGGGTAGCTTTGGCACTCATGCCATTCTCTTGTCAGATTTCTCGGAGTAGTCTGGGGCGGTAATTCATGAGGTGCGCCGTGGGCATTTTGAAGAAAGTTGTCACTCAGTTGGAAACCCCCCGCGATGAGCGGCCCTTGGGCAGTGGCTGGCTGTCGGGGGCATTGGCGCTTTTGGCGTCACTGGCGGGTCTGCTGATCGTGTTGTTGCGCTGGTTCCCTGAAACACTGTCCTATCCCGAGATTGCGTTTATTCAGGACAGCGGTGTGGTGACGGCGTTCCTGCGCTTTACCTTGCTGGCCGGTTACGCGCTGTCCTTGCTCAGCCTGATCCTGAGCGCGCGCAAATCGCTTGGCTGGACGGCATTGGCGGTGTCCGTGGTGGCATCTTTGATGGCCACGACCCAACCACAATTCGGGTCTGAGGCGCCGCAGAGTTTCTACTTTGGCCTTGATTACTTCATTATCAATGTCCTGATCGTAGGGTTCCTCTTTGTCCCGTTAGAGCGCTTTTTCCCCGCCCGCGCTGAGCAAACCGTGTTCCGGCAGGAATGGCAGGAGGATATGTTTTATTACCTCGTCAGCTCTATGCTGGTGCAGGTGCTGGGTTTTATAACGCTGGCCCCGTCCAACTATGTCAACGCGCAAATCCCGTTGGATGATCTGCGCATCTATGTCGTCACGCTGCCGTTCTTTGTGCAGGTGATCATCATCATGATGGCCACGGATTTCGTGCAATATTGGGTGCATCGGGCGTTTCATACTTATCCAGTGCTATGGCGGTTCCACTCGATCCACCATTCCACCAAGAAAATGGATTGGCTCGCGGGGGCACGGATGCATTTCGTGGAAATTGCGGTGCTGCGCAGTCTGACGGCAGTGCCGATGTTCACGCTGGGGTTCAAGCCCGAGGCAATTCAAGCCTATCTGCTGATCGTGTATTTCTACTCCAGCTTAATCCACGCCAATATCGGCTGGAAGCTGGGGTTTTTGGAGCGGTTTTTTGTCACCCCGCGCTTTCACCACTGGCATCACGGGTCGGACCGGGCGGCGATTGATATCAACTACGCCAGTCATTTTCCGATCTATGATTGGCTGTTTGGCACGCACCACCTGCCCGAAAAGGAATGGCCAGAGGCCTACGGCGTGGTTGGTGACACGGTTCCCAAAGGGTACTGGAAGCAGTTCGTGCATCCGTTCCTGAAAGACAAACCCAAAGAACCGGCAGAATAGAGCGGCGCGAACCCCGCCTCAATCCCGTCGATCCGCATGGAACGCCCTCCAATGGCCTACTGGATAGCCTATTGGCGTCACTCCACGCCAAGGGAGGATTGGGAATGCTGATGTTGGGCGAAAGGGGAGTGAGTAGTGATACTTAAACAATGCAAAGCGATACGAACGCCTGAGTGGAATGCCGCCGATGTCTGCTGTGAGGCCAAACCTACCAAGCGCAATCTTGAGAACCCGAATGAATATCATGTTTGATTTTCAAACGATGCAAACACGAAGTACTGAATCACTATGAGATGGATGCTAGTTCTTTTTGGTCTGGTGCTGATTTTCTCTGGGCCGAGGCTTGGGGAAGTTTTCCAGTGCTATTGGGGGTTCTACGAAGTATTTGGTGAGGTACCGTCGTCCGTAATTTGTGAAAGCCCTGCGGGGGTGGAATTTAAGTTTGTTGCCCCATTTGAGGTCGCAGGTGCCGTACTTTGCGCCATTGGTATTTGGTTAACCAAGGGGCCACGGGAAATTGCTTAGATCAATTTGCGAATGGCAACTAAGTCCGCCAAGCGGCCGCAAACCAAGCCCCGACAATCACGACCAGTTGGCAATCATAGTTAACAAATCCCTAACCCTCCGCACGTTTTCCCTGCGGGGAAGGGTGTGGTCAGGTTCGGGTATCAGCCCGCATTAAAACTCCTGATCGTCGCCTTGCTGCCAGGGCTTCACCAGATTTCCAAATCGGGTGAATTCGGCCGTGAACGACAGCTCCACCGTGCCAATCGGGCCGTGACGCTGCTTGCCGACGATCACTTCAGCCTTGCCATGCAGGCTCGACATCTTTTCCTGCCAGGCGGCGATGGCTTCCATGTTGTGGTCTTCAGGCTTTTCACGTTCGACATAGTATTCACCGCGATAGACGAACATGACCACATCGGCGTCCTGCTCGATCGACCCGGATTCGCGCAAGTCCGACAGTTGCGGGCGCTTGTCTTCGCGGTTTTCAACCTGACGCGACAGCTGAGACAGGGCGATGACCGGGATGTTGAGTTCCTTGGCGATGGCCTTGAGCCCCATCGAAATCTCGCCAATTTCCTGCACCCTGTTTTCAGAGGTCCCGCGCACCAGTTGCAGATAATCCACGATCAGCACATCCAGCCCATGGGTCCGCTTCAGACGGCGGGCGCGGGCGGCCAGTTGCGAGATCGGGATCGCGGCTGTGTCATCAATATAAAGCGGGCAGGATTCAAGCTGCTTGGCGGCATCAACAAATTTCCGGAACTCGGGTTCGGTCATGTCCCCTTGGCGGATCTTATGGGAAGAAATCTCGGACGCTTCGGCAAGGATACGGCCCGCCAACTGCTCTGCGCTCATCTCAAGCGAGAAGAAACCGACGACGCCACCATCCACAGCCCCTTCACTGCCGTCCTGCAACTGGCCTTTGCGATAGGCCTTCGCCACGTTGAACGCGATATTGGTAGCAAGCGATGTCTTCCCCATCGACGGACGTCCGGCAAGGATCAGCAGGTCAGACTTGTGCAGGCCGCCCAGTTTCTTATCCATATCCGTCAGACCGGTCGATACACCAGCCAATCCGCCATCGCGCTGATAGGCCGTATTAGCAACATTCACGGCCTCGGTCACAGCGGCCAGAAACGATTGGAACCCTTTCTCGGACACGCCCTGTTCGGCAAGCGAATAAAGCGCCTGCTCGGCTTCGACGATCTGCTCTCTTGGTTCGTGCTCAACATCCACCTTTGCGGCCTTGTCGGTGATGTCACGGCCCAGTTTGATCAACTCGCGCCGGGTCGCCAGATCATAGATCATCTGGGCATAATCACGGGCGGCAAAAGCAGAAATCGCAGCACCAGCCAGACGGGCCAGATAAGGCGGACCGCCCAGTTCCTTCAGACCCTCATCTTCCTCCATGAAGGTTTTGAGCGTGACAGGGCTGGCCAGCATGTTGCGGCCAATGCGTGAGGCGGCGGTTTCAAAAATACGGGCATGCACAGGATCATAGAAATGCTTGGGGCCGATGATCGAGGCCACACGGTCAAACACATCGTTGTTGGTCAGAATAGCGCCCAATAGCTGCTGTTCTGCCTCAATCGAATGCGGCATCAGATCAGCGCCAGCTTCTTCGACACCTGTTGCGTTAAATGCTGCAATCTCGTTCATGTCTCACCCTCTTAATCCCTCCCGTTCTCCTATCAGCAGGCCCGCGGCACTGACCATCTGGAAATGATCGGGGATATCCGGCGGGATAACTCTGTGGACAACAAGAGGCAGGGGTTTATCCTACCGCAAATAGTGGCAGCGTGCAAAGAAAACACAACATAGGCGAAACGCCCAACGATTCTCAGCGCACATTGTGCAAAGCCAGTGGATAAGTTTTTAGGCCGGGGTCCAGCCAGCAGGGTCATTGAGATAGGCCTCAACCGCTGCCAAGGTCGCCGGATCGTAGGCTTCGCGCGCCTTGGCCTCGGCCAGCACATCCCACCATGTACACAGCGAAATCAACTGCACACCATGATCGCCCAGCGTCTTCTCCACGCCGTCAAAGATGCCGTAGTAAAAGATCACAGCCGTCGCGCTACAACTCGCCCCGGTCTCGCGGATCGCATCCACAAAAGACAGCTTTGATCCGCCATCGGTGGTCAGATCCTCAACCAGCAAGACCCGCTGCCCTTCGGTCATCACACCTTCGATGCGGGCATTGCGGCCATAGCCTTTGGGTTTCTTGCGCACATAGGTCATCGGCAGGGCCAGACGTTCGGCCACCAATGCGCCAAAGGGAATGCCTGCGGTTTCACCACCGGCCACATTGTCAAAAGCCTCAAACCCAGCTTCACGCATCACCGTCACAGACAAGAAATCCATCACAGTTGCCCGCACACGTGGGAAAGAAATCAGCTTGCGGCAATCCACGTAAGTCGGGGCCTGTTTGCCAGAGGCCAGCGTGAAGGGCTCTTTGGCATTGAAATTCACCGCGCCGATTTCGATCAGCATACCGGCGGTCAGCCGTGCAATTTCTTCTTTTGCCGGAAAGGAGGTGGGGATCATGAGGTCGTCCTGTCTTCTTTTGTTCTTAAATATCTCCGCCGGAGGCTCCGACGTTTCAGCAGGTTACACGCCAATGAAGGTCGAAACCGGGGTCAAATACCGTCACCGGACCGTCAGCGGTTTCAATCTGTGTGGGATAGCTGACCGGATCACCTTTAGTCAGCGTGATTGTCTGTTCGCTCACCGGTAGCCCGTAGAACTTTGGCCCATTGCGCGAGGCAAAGTCTTCCAGCTTGCTGATACGCGCTGCGGCGTCAAACACCTCTGCCAGACAAGACATGGTATTCGTCGCGGTAAAGATACCTGCACAACCACAGGCCTGCAGCTTCAGCGGATCAATGTGCGGCGCGCTGTCAGTGCCCAAAAAGAACCGTTTGTCACCGGACACCGCCGCCTGCACAAGCGCCACGCGATGGGTGTCACGTTTGGCCACAGGCAAGCAGTAGAAATGCGGTTTGATTCCACCCGCAAGGACATGGTTGCGGTTGATGATCAGGTGATGGGTGGTGATAGTGGCGGCTAGGTTTTTGACGCTGTCGCGGACATAATCAACAGCATCCTGCGTTGTCACATGCTCCATCACGATTTTAAGGTCGGGCACCTTCTTGCGCAGCGGCTTGAGGACCTTGTCGATAAACACTGCCTCGCGGTCAAAGATGTCTATGGCACTGTCGGTGACTTCGCCGTGGACGCACAAAGGCATGCCAATTTCGGCCATCACTTCCAAAACAGGGCGCACCTTTTCAAAGTCGCGCACGCCAGAGGCGGAATTGGTCGTGGCCCCTGCTGGGTATAGTTTCACTGCCGTGGCAATGCCCGCCTCATGTGCGTGGCGCACATCAGCAGGGTCCGTGGCTTCGGTCAGATAGAGCGTCATTAGCGGTTCAAACTGCCCGCCCGGAGGCATCGCATTCATGATCCGCTCCCGATAGGCCTTTGCCTGCTCGGCCGTCACCACGGGTGGGACAAGATTGGGCATTATGATCGCCCGCCCGAAATGACGCGTGGTTTCGGGCAGCACCGCTTGCAGCATTGCCCCGTCACGCAGGTGCAGATGCCAATCGTCAGGGCGGGGAATGGTCAGGCTTGTTACATGTCTATCAGGCATGTTTCCCGGTTACACCGTCGCGCGCGCGGATGCCATAGCCCATGTGATAGCACTTGCAGGTCCGGCGTTGATTTCGGATAGTCCGCCCACTGGGACCATGAAGAGGAGTTTGCCAATGCTAGGGTTTCTGATCGCCGCCGCTGCCGGATTTCTGACACCACAGATTGAAAGCGCCCTGGCGAAACCCATCATGAGCGCGCTTGAAAAGCATATCCCGGTCACACCCAATGAGACCCGCGCCATTGCTTTCATGGTGGCCCTGCTTGGCGCCGCCATCCTTGTTGCGCTGGTTGACAGCGGATCGGTCTTTGGCGTGATCGTTGGCGCAATTCTGGGCTATTTTGGGTTGCGCATCTTCAATGTGATCAAAGGCGTGATCGAAGGGCGCAGCGACGGCTAACACAGGATTTCTGGCTATGCGACGCGTGCAATGCGGCAATGCAGCATTGGCGCTTCTCGTTGTTTTTGTAAGGCCTATATAGGCAGCAACAACAGATTATCGCATCAGGAATACAACCATGGCCTTCTACACCAATACTGTCACATCTCGTCCCGCAGCCTCTGGCCCAATGGCCTTTTTCAGCGCGGTTGCCACCTTCGTTGAAAACCTGACTGACGCGCGCAGCCGCTCTGTCGAAGTTGCGCGCATGCAACATCTCTCGGATCGCGAGCTGGCCAACATCGGTGTCTCACGCGAAAGCATCGTGCGCTGCGTCTACGGCGACATCTACAACTGCTGATCCGGCTTGCGCAAATGCGGGGTTAGAAGAACGCCTGCAACCCTGTTTGCGCACGCCCTAGGATCAGCGCATGCACATCATGCGTGCCCTCATATGTGTTCACCGTTTCAAGGTTGACCATATGGCGCATGATCTGGAACTCTTCGCTGATCCCGTTGCCGCCATGCATATCGCGCGACACCCGCGCGATATCGAGCGCCTTGCCACAGTTGTTCCGTTTCATCAGGCTGATCATCTCAGGCGCGGCCTGCCCCTGATCCATTAGACGACCCAATTGCAAGGCTGATTGCAGCCCCAATGTGATCTCGGTCTGCATATCCGCCAGCTTTTTCTGGAACAGCTGTGTTTGCGCCAATGGCTTGCCAAACTGCTTGCGGTCCAGCCCATACTGGCGGGCTGCGTGCCAGCAGGCCTCTGCCGCGCCCATGACACCCCATGCAATGCCATAACGCGCACGGTTCAGGCATCCAAATGGCCCCTTCAGGCCCTGCACACCGGGCAGCAGCGCATCTTCGCTGACTTCGACATTCTCCATCACGATCTCGCCGGTGACAGAGGCGCGCAAGCTTAGCTTGCCACCAATCTTGGGCGCGCTCAGCCCCTTGGTGCCTTTTTCAAGCACAAAACCGCGTATCTCGCCGCCATGCGCCTCGGATTTGGCCCAGACAACAAAGACATCGGCGATGGGTGCATTGCTGATCCACATCTTTGAACCATTCAGCACATAGCCCGCATTGGTCTTTTTGGCAGTTGTTTTCATACCCGCAGGATCACTGCCCGCGTCAGGCTCGGTCAGGCCAAAGCAACCGATCAAGGTGCCCGCAGCCAATCCCGGCAGATATTTCTGGCGCTGCGCGTCAGAGCCATAAGCGTGGATCGGGTACATCACCAGCGAGGATTGCACCGACATCATCGACCGATACCCGCTGTCCACACGCTCAATCTCGCGGGCAACAAGACCGTAAGTGACGTAGGATGACCCAAGACCGCCGAATTCTTCTGGAATGGTGATGCCCAACAGTCCGGCCTCGCCCATCAAGGCAAAGACCTCTGGGTCAACAATTTCATCACGATAGGCGTCCGTCACACGTGGTTGCAGGGACGATTGGGCAAAGGCCGCTGCGGCATCGCGCAGCATACGTTCATCTTCGCTCAATTGCCCTTCAAGGCGGAGCGGGTCAGCCCAGTCAAACGGGCCAAGATCGGGGCCAAAGCCAGTGCCGGTGATCGGTGTGGAATCATTCATCGCAAATACTCCCTTCGCGCAAGGACCACGCTATGCGGTTGTGCAAGTAGGGGCAATGGATGGCTTGACGTGGGTGATACGGGATGCAGCTATAGCGGCGGAGGATGCCAGATGACATTTGCGACGATTGAAGAGGTGCAGGCAGGCTTGGCCGCGCAAGACTATGTGTGCGGGCGTGCCTTGGCCACGGTTGTGTTCCTAAGCCTCAAACTGGGCCGCCCGCTTTTCCTTGAAGGCGAGGCGGGCACCGGCAAAACCGAGATCGCCAAAGTGATCGCTGCCGCCCTGGGGCGCAGGTTGATCCGTCTGCAATGCTATGAAGGGCTTGATGCGTCTTCTGCGGTCTACGAATGGAACTTCGCTGAACAGATGATCGCCATTCGTGCAGCAGAGGCCGCAGGCGGCGCAGACCGCGACGCGCTCAAAACTGAGCTGTTCACCGAAGACTACCTGATCGCACGTCCGCTGCTAGAGGCAATGCGCCCGCAACCGGGCGGCGCGCCGGTCCTGCTGATCGACGAATTGGACCGCACAGATGCCCCGTTTGAAGCGTTCCTGCTTGAAGCACTTTCAGATTTTCAGGTTACCATCCCCGAATTGGGTACGGTCGCCGCACCCGAACCGCCCATCGTGATCCTCACATCCAACCGCACCCGCGAGGTGCATGACGCGCTCAAACGGCGCTGCCTTTATCATTGGGTGGACTATCCCGATTTTGACCGCGAGGTTGCAATCCTGCAAGCCCGCGCACCCGAAGCTGCCGCCGCGCTGTCGCGCGAAATCGTGGCCTTTGTCCAGCGATTGCGCGGTGAGGATCTGTTCAAGAAACCGGGCGTTGCCGAAACCATCGACTGGGCGAAATGCCTGCTTGCGCTTGATGTGATTAACCTCTCACCGGCCACGATTGCTGATACGTTGGGTGCGATCTTGAAATACCAAGACGATATCCAGAAACTGCAAGGGTCCGAGGCAAAACGCATTCTTGATGCCGCCAAGGGCGATCTGGAAACGGCCTGATGTCCCTTCTTTTGTTCAAAAATATCTCACAGGGGTCCGGGGATGTGAAATCCCCGGTCCGACGCTGCCGCTATGGTTAACTATCCTGAAATGGCAGTGCCGGACGATCCAAAACTGGCCCAGAACATCACCCATTTTGCCCGTGCGTTGCGCAAGGCAGGGCTGGCCGTCGGGCCGGGGCGTGTCATTGACGCCATTCACGCGGTCAAAGCTGTGGGCTTTACCAAAAAGGCGGACTTTTACTGGACGCTGCATGCCTGCTTTGTGAGTAAACCCGAAGACCGCCCGCTTTTTGCGCAACTCTTCCGCCTTTACTGGCGTGACCCACAGTATCTGGAACATATGATGTCGTTCCTGCGACCAGCGGTGCATGGGGTGCAGGAAGAACGCGCCGCCCAACCGGCTGAAAAACGCGCGGCCGAGGCGTTGCTAGATGGCGAGGACCGCCCCTTGCCACCGCAAGAGGACAAAGAAGATGAGGTTGAGATCGACTTTGATGCCTCTCAGACAACCTCAGCCCAAGAACACCTGCGCACGCTTGATTTTGAATTGATGAGCACATCCGAGATGGCAGCGGCCAAGCGCATGCTGGCCACCTTGTCCTTGCCTGTGCCCCCGATCCTCAGCCGCCGCACCCAAGGCGGTCATGGCCTGTTGCCTGATTGGCCGGGAACGATGCGGCAGGCCATGCGCCGGGGCGGTGAGGTTACGGATTTCGCCACCAAAAGACGGCGGCAGCGCTATCCCAATCTGGTGGTGCTTTGCGATATCTCGGGGTCGATGGCCAGTTATTCACGGGCCGTTTTGCACTTTGTGCATGCAGTGGCAAACCGCGAAGGGCAAGGCTGGGCGCAGGTGCATGCTTTTACCTTCGGCACGCGGCTGACGAATATCACCCGACACTTGCGGCAACGTGACGTAGATGCGGCATTGGCCGCCGCTGGGGCCGAGGCACAGGATTGGAAAGGCGGCACCCGCATCGGGGCTTGCCTGCACAGCTATAACCGTGACTGGTCGCGCCGGATGGCGGGGCAGGGTGCCGTTGTACTTTTGATCACAGATGGGCTCGACCGTGCCGACGATGGCCAGTTGGGCCACGAGATGGAGCGGCTGAACCTCAGCGCACGGCAATTGATCTGGTTGAACCCCTTGCTGCGCTGGGATGGCTTTGCGCCACGGGCGCGCGGGATCACGCAGATGCTGCCGCATTGTTCGAGCTTCCGGGCAGGTCATAACATCGCCTCACTGCAAGGCTTGGCTGACGCGCTGTCACGGCCAGATGACAACGGCGAAAAGACCCGCCTGCTGGCCATGCTGCGCGATGCATGAGAGCTTTTGCAAAACGCGCGTTCTGGACTACCTTGAAGTGATGGCATTGATGGGGGGATTTCCGCATGACTGATCAGATTACCGATTTACCCAAACTGGCGCTTGACTGGCACCGTGCCGGGCGGGGCGTTGTGGTGGCAACCGTGGTGCAGACCTGGGGGTCGGCCCCGCGTCCGGTGGGTAGCCAATTGGTGATTGATGCTGACGGCGCGATGGAAGGCTCTGTGTCGGGCGGCTGTGTCGAAGGGGCGGTGATCACGGAAGCATTGGATGCGGTTGCCGATGGCAAACACCGCGTGCTGGAATTTGGCGTCAGCGATGATGAGGCCTTTGCTGTGGGGTTGGCTTGCGGCGGTGAGATCAAGGTGCTGTTGGAGCCTGTTGGCCCGGTCCTGCCAGTCGAGTTGTTGGAAAAACTGGTTGAAGCCAGAGCGCAGAACATGCCCTTGGCCTATGTCACCGATCTGGAAACTGGCGGTCCCTGTTTGGTGCCCGCCCCTCACTATGCAGAGCGGTTCCGTCTGGACCGTTCTGGCGTGGAAGAGGATGGGCGGACCTTCGTGGCGATCCACAACCCGTCCCTACGCATGATCATCATCGGTGCTGTGCATATTGCCCAGCATCTGGTAGCGATAGCGCGCGCTTGCGGATATCAGCCCATCATTATCGACCCGCGCCCGGCTTTCGCCTCCGAGGCGCGGTTTCCCGGTGAGGTGATCTTGGATGAGTGGCCCGATGAGGCGCTGCGCGCCCTCAAGATTGATGCCCGCACGGCTGTTGTCACCCTGACCCATGACCCCAAACTTGATGACCCGGCAATTGTGACCGTGCTGGAATCGTCCGCTTTCTATCTGGGCTGTCTGGGGTCAAAACGTACCCATGCCAAGCGGGTCGAGCGTTTGGCAGCTGTTGGTTTTAGCGATGAAGACCTCGCCCGCATTCACGCCCCTGTGGGCCTTGATCTGGGTGGGCGACAACCAGCTGAGATTGCTGTGAGTGTCATGGCGCAAGTCACGCAAGTATTGCGGCAAGCCAAGTGAAATTTGGCCCTGTCCCCGTGAAAGCTGCCGTGGGTGCGGTGCTGGCCTATGCCGTGCCGGTGGCGACAGGGCGCTTGCGCAAGGGGCATGTTTTGCGGGCGGATGACATTGCCGCCCTGCACGATGCCGGTCTGCAAGAGGTCATGGTCGCGCGCTATGATCCCGGTGATCTGGACGAAGACATTGCCGCGGCTCGTCTGGCATCTGCACTTGCGGGGCCGGGGTTGCTGGTCTCCAATGCGGCCACGGGGCGGGTCAACCTTTTTGCCGAAGGGCCTGGGATTGCGCAGATCAATGCAGCCGCCATCAACGCCTTCAACGGGGTGAACCCGATGATCACAGTGGCGACCGTGCCACCGCACCACCGGGCGGATGCGGGCACGATGATCGCAACGATCAAGATCATTTCTTATGCCGTGCCAGAGAGCGACGTTGCCACAGCCTGCGCCTTGGCGACGGGCGCGCTTGGGTGTCGCGCGCCGCAATTCCAAACCGCGACGCTGATCGAAACCGAGATCGGCACGGAGCCGTCCCCCAAAGGCCGACAGGCGCTGCAAGGACGGCTGGACCGTTTTGGCGTCTCCCTTGGCCCGCGCGTGATTGTGTCGCATGCTGAGGATGCGCTGCGTGCTGCGATTGCGAAGGCTGCCGGCGAAGTGGTTTTCGTCCTCACCGCCTCTGCCACATCCGACGCCAATGACATAGGCCCCGCCGCGCTGCGCAAGGCTGGTGGCACGCTCACGCAATTTGGCATGCCGGTGGATCCCGGAAACCTGCTTTTCCTTGGCACGCTGGGGGAAAGGCCCGTGATTGGCTTGCCGGGCTGCGCGCGGTCACCCGCGCTTAACGGGGCGGATTGGGTGATCGAACGGGTGCTTTGCGGCGTGGCGCTGACGCCTGAAGACTTTGCACAGATGGGGGTGGGCGGGTTGCTCAAGGAAATCCCGACACGGCCAAAACCCCGCGCGGAGATCTGACCGACCGTGCAGCTGCAGCGTAAGTTATGTGTTCTCAACTGCGGTTCTGCGTGCTTAACTCAGCCCAAAGCATAACATTTCTGGGAGGAAGTAATGGCATCGGTAACTATGACCGTGAACGGGAAGTCCGTGTCAGGTGATGTGGAGGGCCGCACGCTGATGTCGGACTTCTTGCGCAATGACCTGCGGCTGACGGGCACACATATCGGCTGTGACACATCGCAATGTGGCGCCTGCGTCATTCATGTGAACGGGGAAGCGGTGAAATCCTGCACCATGTTCGCCGTTGAAGCAGATGGCGCAGAGGTTGCGACCATCGAGGGGCAGGCCAATACGGATGGGTCGCTCAATGTGATCCAACAGGCGTTTCAGGATCATCACGGATTGCAATGCGGTTTCTGTACACCGGGCATGGTGATGTCGGCAGCAGCCCTTCTCAAGGACAATCCCAAACCGACCGAAGGCGAGGTACGGGAATATCTGGAAGGCAATATCTGCCGCTGCACTGGCTATCATAACATCGTCAAGGCGATCATGGCCGCATCAGGACAGGATGTGAGCGCCGTCGCTGCCGAGTAAGCAAATTTTCAAGGAAAATTTGGGGCCAATTTTTCGATGAAAAATTGTGTCCTGACAGGGAGGAATATCAATGCCAAAAGATGGTGGAATTGGAGCCAGCACGACACGCCGCGAGGACGTGCGCTTTCTGACTGGTAAAGGGAACTATACCGCTGACATCAACACCTTTGGACAGGCCGCCGCGATCTTTGTGCGCGCGACCGTGGCCAATGGGGTGATCAAATCAATCGACACAAGTGCCGCCGCAGAAATGCCCGGCGTGCTGGCGATCTTTACCGGAGAAGATTTCGTTGATGTTGGCGGCAACCCCGCAGGTTGGCTGATCAACAGCCGCGATGGCGAGCCGATGAAAGAACCCAAACGCCCGGTACTGGCCCACGGCAAGGTCCGCCATGTGGGTGATGCCTATGCCGCCGTCATCGCAGAGACGGAACAGCAGGCCCGTGACGCCGCAGAAGAAGTTATCGCCGATATCGAAGAACTGCCTGCGATCATTGATATGGCGGCGGCCCTTGCGGGTGACGCTTATGTCCATGATGAAATCGCAACCAACCAATGCTTTGACTGGGGCTGGATCGAGGACAACCGTGCGGCCACCGATGAGGCGATCAAAAACGCACCGCATGTCACCACGCTGGAACTGGTCAACAACCGTCTGGTGCCCAACGCGATGGAACCGCGTGCCTCTATCGGCACTTATGACGCGGCGGGTGATAGCTATCTGTTGCAAACCACGTCGCAGAATCCGCATCTAACGCGCTTGCTCATTTCGGCCTTTGTGATGGGTATCCCGGAAAACAAGTTGACCGTGATTGCACCTGATGTGGGGGGTGGATTTGGTTCGAAAATCTATCACTACGGTGAAGAAGCATTGGTGCTGGCCGCCGCCAAGAAGGTAGGGCGCCCTGTCAAATGGGTGGCAGATCGGACCGAATCCTTCCTGACCGATGCCCATGGCCGTGATCACGTCACCAAGATTGAACTGGCTTGCGAGAAGGATGGCACATTCATCGCCTTCCGCACGGAAACGCTGGCCAATGTGGGGGCATATCTGTCGAATTTCTCGACCGCGACGCCGACTTTCCTTCATGGCACGCTGATGGCGGGCAACTATACGGTGCCCAACGTCTATGTGAACCTCAAGGCGGTGTTTACGAATACAGCCCCCGTTGATGCTTACCGTGGTGCCGGGCGGCCCGAAGCCACCTATTCCATAGAGCGTGTCATCGACATGGCCGCGCGCGAATTGGGCATTGATCCGGTTGAGATCCGGCGCAAAAACTTCATCAAACCAGAGCAATATCCCTTCGGCACTGCTGCAGGGCTGGAATACGACAGCGGTAACTACGATGCGTTGATGGACAAGATGGAGGCGATGGTAGACCGCAAGGCATTTGAAGAACGCCGCAAGCAAAGCGAAGCGAACGGCAAAATGCGCGGTCTTGGCATCAACGCCTACGTCGAGGCTTGCGGCATCGCGCCGTCCAACCTTGTGGGTGTGCTGGGCAGCCGTGTCGGCCTTTATGACGCAGCAACCGTGCGTGTGAACGCCACTGGCAACCTAAGTGTCATGGTGGGGGCGCACAGCCACGGGCAAGGGCACGAGACTGTGTTCCCGCAGATTGTGGGCGAGATGCTGGGGATTGATCCTCAGTCCGTCGATATCGTGCATGGTGATACCTCCAAGATTCCGTTTGGCATGGGCACCTATGGATCGCGCAGCCTTGCGGTTTGTGGTTCTGCTGTGGTGCGAGCCACGGAAAAGATCATTGCCAAGGCCAAGAAGATTGCAGCGCATATGCTGGAAGCCGCGGCCGATGATCTGGATTTTACCGATGGCCAATTCACCGTCAAAGGCACCGATAAATCCGTTGGGTTCGGGGATGTGGCGCTCAAGGCCTATATCCCGCATGAATTCCCGATTGAGGATATCGAACCAGGCTTAGAGGAAACGGCGTTTTATGATCCCGCCAACTTTACCTACCCCTCTGGCGCTTATGCCTGCGAGGTCGAGGTTGATCCCGACACGGGCAAAGTGACCATCGAACGTTTCACGGCATGTGACGACTTTGGCAATGTGATGAATCCGATGATCGTGAGCGGTCAGGTGCAAGGCGGTGTCGTGCAGGGGATTGGACAGGCGCTGCTGGAAAACACCACCTACAACGCGGACGGTCAGCTGTTGTCGGCAAGCTATATGGACTATGTCATGCCGCGTGCCGATGATCTGCCGTTCATTGCGGTGGACCATTCCGATGGCACGCCCTGCACGCATAACCCGCTGGGCGCCAAAGGGTGCGGCGAGGGTGGTGCGATTGGATCACCGCCCACCGTCGTCAACGCGGTTATTGACGCGCTGCAATCGGGCGGCAAGAACGTCACCCATATCGACATGCCTTTGACGCCTGCGCGCGTCTGGGCTGCCATGAACAACGCGTAAGGGAGAACGCTCATGTATGCTTTTGATATCGAACGGCCTTCCACCATTGCGGATGCGGTCAAGGCACTGTCGGATGAGGACGCGCAGGCGCTGGGCGGGGGGCAAACACTGATCCCCACGCTGAAACAGCGGCTTGCGATGCCTGCCACATTGGTCAGCCTAACGGGCATTGGCGAGATGCAGGGCGTCTGTATTGGTGACAACGGAGAAGTCTGTGTGGGTGGCGCGACCAACCACGCGACGGTTGCCGCGGAAACGGCGTCATCCTATCCCGGATTGTCTGGTTTGGCAGGAAACATCGGCGATCCTGCTGTGCGCAACCGTGGCACGGTTGGCGGGTCATTGGCCAACAACGACCCATCGGCGTGCTATCCGGCGGCGGCGCTTGGCTCTGGTGCAACGATCATCACCAATACCCGCCAGATTGCGGCGGATGATTACTTTCAAGGGTTGTTTGAAACAGCCCTCGACGAAGGCGAAGTGATTACCGAAGTACGCTTTCCGGTGCCAGAGGCCGCGCATTACGAAAAATTCGTGCAACCTGCTTCGCGCTTTGCGCTGGTGGGGGTCTTTGTCGCCAAATACGCCGATGGTGTGCGGGTGGCCGTCACAGGTGCATCCGAGAATGGCGTGTTCCGCTGGACAGAGGCGGAGGCCGCGCTCGCGGCTGATTTCTCAGCCGGTGCATTGGACGGGCTTTCGGTGCCGGCCGATGGGATGATTTCCGATCTTCACGGATCATCAGAGTATCGCGCACATCTGGTCAAAGTGATGACGGGCAGGGCGGTCGCCGCCTGCTAAAGCAAAAAGCCCCCGCGGATGCGGGGGCTTTTCGTAGAACCACTGGTTCCGAATATTTACTTTGTCAGCGGCCCGATCAGCATCACCATCTGACGACCTTCCATCTTTGGGAAGTTCTCGACCTTGCCGGTCTCTTTGGTGTCTTCGGCCACACGCTCAAGCAGCTCGCGGCCAAGCTGTTGGTGGGCCATCTCGCGGCCACGAAAACGCAGGGTGATTTTCACCTTGTCGCCGTTTTCGAGAAACTTGAACACGTTGCGCATCTTCACATCGTAATCGTGGTTGTCCGTGTTGGGGCGGAACTTCACCTCTTTGATTTCGATGATCTTTTGCTTCTTACGGGCCTCAGCTTCCTTCTTCTGAGTCTCGTATTTGAACTTGCCATAGTCCATGATTTTGCAAACCGGCGGATTGGCGTTTGGTGAGATTTCCACCAAATCAAGGCCAGCGTCATCGGCCATTACCATCGCGCGTTCGGGGGTCACGACACCCACGTTTTCGCCTTCTGCGCCAATAAGGCGGATTTCTGTGGCCCTTATACGATCATTGATCCGGGGCCCTGTGTCACGTTGTGGTGGCGCGTTATGTGGTCTGCGTCCTATGGTCTTTATCCTTTGATTGTTCAGACTTGGTGAGGTGGAAACTAAACACCCCATTGGACAGCTTCAACCCGCAAAAGATGCGGTTTTTCGCCGAAAGTTCCCCCCGGGTGAGGCTTTCCCTTTTGTTCGCCTTCTGACATATCGGCGCCAGAACGGGTCGATCGGGGCCCAAATGACGTAATTTGGAGGGAACTGACCAATGCGTGCAATTATTATTCTCGTGGTTTTGGCTGTGCTGGGATTTTTTGGCTACCAATATGCGGCCGAAGGCCGTGGCCCAGGTGAAGCAATCGGCGTGCTAACAGGCGCCACACAAGAGGCCGAGCGTGTGGCCGCAGAAGCTGCTGCTGCCGCCCAAGCAGAGGCCGAGGCCGCTGCGGCCGAAGCTGAAGCCGCTGCCGCCGAAGAAGCCGCCGCTGCCGCTGAAGAAGCTGCTGCTGCCGCTGAAGAGGCTGCTGCTGCCGCTGAAGAGGCTGCTGCTGCCGCCGCCGCAGAAGCCGAAGAGGCCGCCGCCGCTGCTGCAGCCGAAGCTGAAGCCGCTGCTGCCGCTGCTGCAGAAGAGGCTGAGGCCGCTGCCGCCGCAGCAGAGGAAGCTGTAGAAGGCGCCGCGGAAGCTGTGGAAGAAGTTGCTGAAGAAGCAGCCGAAGAAGTTGCCGCCGCTGGCGACGATCTGATGGCGATGGCCGACAACCTGCTGACACTGGACGGCTTTGATGCCGAAAAGGTTACCCAGCTTCTTGATGGCGCTGACATTTCTGACGATCAGAAAACAACGCTGACCAGCGCGCTGGATTTCGCCAAGGACAACCCTGCTTTGCTGCAGCCTGTTCTGGACAATATCCGCGGTCTGCTTGGCCTTTAAGCTACCGCACTTAAAACAAAAGGCCGCGTCAGTGATGACGCGGCCTTTTTCGTTTCAGCGCTACGTTTCTTAGTCAAGAAACGCTTTCTCAACCACATAATGCTGCGGGTTTGAGTTCGCGCCTTCGACCAGTCCGTATCCCTCAAACATCTCTTTCAGCTCAAGGTTAAACGCCAGGTTTCCGCAGATCATTGCGCGGTCTGTCTCGGGTGACAGCGGCGGTACGCCCAAATCGGCAAAAGCCTCGCCCGAGCGCATCAGATCAGTGATCCGACCCAACTTGGGGCTCTCTTCGCGGGTGGTGGTGGGGTAGTATTTGATCTTCTTCCAGAAACCTTCGCCGATGACTTCATTCAGAAGTTCATCATGCTTGAGGCTCTCGATCAGGTCGCGGCCATAGGTCAGTTCGCCCACTTCGCGGCAGGTGTGGGTGATGATCACCTCGTCATAGTCTTCGTATGTCTGCGGTTCGCGTAGCAGGGATGCGAAGGGGGCAAAGCCAGTGCCTGTGGCAAAGAACCAAATGCGTTTGCCGGGGATCAGGGCGTCATGCACCAATGTGCCAACAGGTTTGGGGCGCAGGATCAGTTCATCACCGGGTTTGATGTGTTGCAGCCTTGAGGTCAGCGGGCCGTCCTGCACCTTGATCGAATAGAATTCCAATTCCTCATCCCAGGATGGCGAGGCGATGGAATAGGCACGTAGCAGCGGTTTCTGCTTGCCAGTTTCGGGGTGTGGATCGCCCATCAGGCCGATCATCACAAATTCGCCCGAACGAAACCGCAAGGACGCAGGACGCGTCACGCGGAATGAAAACAAACGGTCGGTGTAGTGTTTCACCTCCGTTATGGTCTGCGCGTCGGGCAGGGTGGGGACAGCTTTGGCGGTGTCTAAGGTCACTGGTTTTTGCTCGGTCATATGTCTCATGGCAGCCCAATAGAGCCGCCCTCCCGTTTAGTCATTGATTTGGATCAGGGAAAGGGTGCTTTGGTCTTAACCGCGTAGGCGCGCCTGATAATTGTGGTTCTGCCAATCGGCACGGAACTGCCATTGATCTTCTGGCTGACGGGCGGCGAGTGCGTCATCGATTTCAACCTCGTCAAAGCCCGACCGGCGCGCCATGGCGTATTGATCTGCCAAGATATGGCCTTTGGCCCGCAACCGGCCTTTGTATCCGGCCCGGCGCAGCAAAGCGGCCAACGTGAACCCACGCCCATCTGCGGATGACGGAAAGTCGATGCGGATCATGGCCGCATTATTCAGCCCTGCAAGCGCCTCTGGTGCGGTGTTAGACGGCAGATCAATGCCATAGTCGCAGTCGTTCGCTGCGACCTCGTCCGCCGCAACAAAGCCGCAGGCGAAATCATCAACGGTAAAGCCGGCATCTGTGACAATCACGCTCATGCTGCTTTTCCTTCACGTGTTGCTTTACCATCCGTAAAGTGGATGCCGCATTCGGTTTTTTCACTGTTGCGCCAACGGCCTGCGCGGGGATCTTCATGATCACCAACGCGCGTGGTGCAGGGCATGCACCCCACCGATGGATACCCTTTGGAGACCAGCGGATGGCGCGGCAGATCATGCGCATCCATGTAGGATTTCAGATCGTCTGTTGTCCATTTTGCCAACGGATTGATCTTGATCTTGCGTTCGTCTTTTTCAAAAAGCGGCAGTTGCGCGCGTTGACCACCCTGGAACTGCTTGCGGCCAGTGATCCAGCCGTCAAATTCTTGCAGTGCCGCATTCAATGGCCGCGTTTTGCGCAGATCACAGCAGGCGTCAGTGTCGGCCAGATGCAGGATGCCATCCACATCTTCAGTCAGCACATCATTGCGGTTGGGGGTGATGACACGCAGATCGGTCAGCCCCAGCGAAGCCGCAACTTCGCGCTGATAGGTCAGCGTTTCAGGGAACAGCATTTCGGTATCAAGAAAGATGACCGGTGCGTTCTTGTCGATCTCTGCGACCATATGCAGCAGCACAACGCTTTCGGCACCAAAAGACGAGACCAAAGCGATCTTGCCGATCTGCACATCACTTAGCACGTGCCGCAGTACGGTTTGCGCATCAGATTTGCGGTGCAGGATGTTGCGGCGTTCAGCGAGTTCCTTAAGCGGCATTGGCTTTGTCCTCTGTGGGGTAAAGGATGGCTTTGAAGGGTTCCAGACCCAGACGGCGGTAGGTCTGCAAGAAAGTTTCATCCACGTCATTGCGTAGATCAAGGTATCCAGTCACCAGACGTTCAATCGCAGGTACGATTTCGTCGGCGCTGAAACCGGGGCCAGCACGTTCGCCAATGGTTGTTGTTTCGGTCCCGTCACCGCCCAGCGTGATCTGGTAGTTTTCAACGCCCGCACGGTCGAGGCCGAGAATGCCGATGTGCCCCACATGGTGGTGCCCACAGGCATTGATGCAGCCCGAGATTTTGATCTTCAGTTGACCGATTTCATGTTCGATCTTCAATTCATCAAACCGGGTTGCGATGTCCTGCGCAATCGGGATCGACCGGGCAGTGGCCAGCGCGCAGTAATCCATTCCGGGGCAAGCGATGATGTCAGACGCGAGACCGATGTTGGCCGTCGCAAGGTCAGCTTCGCGCAATGCGGCATAGACCTTTGCAAGGTCCGCTTTGTGGACATGCGGCAAGATGACATTCTGCTCGTGGCTAATCCGCAGTTCACCATGGCCGTACTGCTCAGCCAGATCGGCCATCGCGCGCATTTGGTCGGATGATGCATCACCCGGCGTTTGGCCATGCTTCTTGATGCTGATTGACACGATGGCATAGTCATCATTCTTTTGCGCAGCGAGGTTGGTGTCGGTCCATGACCGGAACGCGGGGTTGGCCAGACGTGCTGCCTCATACCCGCCAATAGATTTTTCTGCGAAAGCAGGCGGCGCAAAGGCTGTTTCAATCTCGGTCAGCAGGTCTTGATCAAACCCTGTAAAACCTGCGCGGATGGTCGCGAAACGTTCCTCGACAAGCGTTTGGATTTTTTCCAGCCCGTTCTCGTGAACCGTGATCTTGATCCGTGCTTTGTACTTGTTGTCGCGGCGGCCCAGCAGGTTGTAGACGCTGACAATCGCCTCGCAATAGGGCAGCAAATCGGCCTTGGGCAGGAAGGCTCGCAGGACCTTACCCACCATCGGTGTGCGACCAAGGCCACCACCAACGATGACTTCAAAACCCGGCTCACCGGCGTCATTGCGTACCATGCGCAAGCCAATGTCATGCGCTTTGGTCACCGCACGGTCATGCGCGGCACCTGTCACGGCGATCTTGAATTTGCGGGGCAGGAATTGGAATTCAGGATGATCGGTGGACCATTGGCGCAGCAGTTCCGCAATCGCGCGCGGGTCTTCGACCTCATCGGCGGCAGCGCCGGCAAAGTGGTCCGCCGTTACGTTGCGGATCGTGTTGCCCGAGGTCTGGATGGCGTGCATGCCCACATCAGCCAAGGCCTCCAACATATCTGGCACGTCCTGCAGTTTTGGCCAGTTGTACTGGATATTCTGGCGCGTGGTGAAATGGCCATAGCCCTTGTCCCACTTGTCAGCGATGAACGCGAGCTGGCGCATCTGGCTGGGGTTCAGCGTGCCATAAGGGACCGCGACGCGCAGCATATAGGCGTGCAGTTGCAGGTAGAGGCCGTTCATCAGGCGCAGCGGCTTGAATTCATCCTCGGTTAGGGATCCATCGATGCGGCGCTCTACTTGGCCACGGAATTGGGCAACGCGAGACCGGACAAATGCTTCGTCAAAGTCGGAGTAGGTATACATTATGAAAGGTCCACTTGCTTGCCATGGGCGTAGTTGGATGGGCCGCGCGTGCGGAATTCTTCCCGGAAATGGGTGGGTTCAGGGCCGTTCTCGCCAGATTTGGCGTCGGCCAGATAAGGGCCTGCAATCTCGTCTGCACGCGCTTGAGCTTCCAGCAGACGCAGATCGCCGTGCGCTTCATCTGTGATCAACTCCGCCTCATGCATGTTGCGGGTCCATGTGTCATTCTCGGTCAGCCAAACCGCGTCGCCCTCCAGCAATGCGTTGGCGGTCACGACTTTTGGGGTGAATTCACGGGCCATTATGCAAACTCCTTGAGCTTCAGTGCGTTGGCTTGGGCATCGCGCGGGGCGAGACCGTAGAATGTGATCGCAGGGCCGGTGAGGTTGGCTTGCGTCATTGTTGGTTCCATCTCGACCAGCGTGGTCGCGATGATGCGCTGATCGGCGCGGCTGACGTTTTCGATAATCGTCACGGGTGTGCTGGGGTTAGCGCCATGCATCAGCAGGCGGCCCTGGATAAACCGGGCCGTTTTCTTGCCCATATAGATCGCGGCAACCTCACCAGCGGCGGCGAGCGCTTTCCAGTCGTGATCGGCATAACCTTTGGTGTCGTGCCCGGTGATCAGACGCACGGCGGAATTGCGATGCCGCTTGGTCAGGCTTTGCCCGATGTTCGCAACAGCAGCAGAGGCGGCAGTGATGCCGGGGATGATGCGATAGGGGATGTCATGGGCTTCGATCGCTTCGATTTCTTCGTCGAGACGGCCAAACACGGTTGGATCACCTGCCTTCAGTCGCACCACGTGATGACCGTCCAGTGCGTGCTGTACGATCAAGGCATCGATATCTTCTTGCTTCATCGACCGGCCAAAGCCTTCTTTGCCAGCATCAATGATGATCGCCTCGCGCCGCGCCAGTTCAAGGATTTCGCCAGTGACCAAACGGTCGTGAATGACAACATCAGCCTTATCCAGCGCGTTACGCGCTTTGAGTGTCAGCAGTTCTGGATCACCGGGACCAGCGCCAACCAGATCAACCGATCCTTGCTTATCTGTCGCCAAAACATGGGCGTCGAGCAAGGTTTCCAGTGCCGGGATCACGGCATGTTCGCCCGCTTCCAGCGCCTTTGGCCCGCTGCCAAAATAAAATGACGTCCAGAAATCGCGACGCTTGCGGCCCATAGGCAGGATATCAACAGCGTGGCGGAAGGTTTTGCCGATACGGGCAAGGACACCCAGCGATGTGGGCAGGCGTTCTTCCAGATCAGCCTTGATTGCACGGGCCAGCACGGGGGCTGCACCTTCGGTACCGATGGCGACGGTCACCGGGTCGCGGTCCACAATGGCGGGGGTGATGAACTGGCTGTCTTCGAGGTTATCAACGATATTGACCAATGCGCCTTCGGCGTTGGCGATGGCCGCTACACGGGCGTCTTCGGCGTCATCCTCATTGGCGGCATAGAAAAGTGCCGCGCACAGCGCGTCACCAGGTTCCATCGCGCGCGCGATGATGCGCAGCTTGCCTTGCGCTGCCCATTTGCGGATGTCATCGGCAACTTCAGTTGCGATCACAGTCAGCTGCGCTTCGGTCTTCATCAGCAGGCGCAGCTTGGCCATGGCGGCATCACCACCGCCAGACAGGACAATGCGACGGCCTTCAACGGCAAGGAAGATTGGAAAGTGCTTCATAGCGAACCTCAATTTCTTGGGTTCAATATAGAATACCGTTCTGCTATTTGCCTCCCCCAGAGGTCAGTTAAGGACGCGTGTTCCATGGAGGCCTGAATTTGGACCACCTGTCCTGTAATTGCGGAGAATAGAGAATGTCAGCACGGATCGACGCCACAGATCGGAAGATTTTGGCAGCATTGCAAGCTGATGCAGCGCAATCACTGGACGAAATCGCCAAATCTGTCGGCTCTTCAAAGACGCCGGTTTGGAACCGGATTCGCAAAATGCGCGAGGCGGGAATCATTGGTCAGCAGACCGTGATGCTGGATGCCGAGGCGCTGGGGTTTGAGGCCTGTTTCTTTGTGCTGATCCGCACGTCAGAGCATGACGCGGATTGGCAGGGACGGTTTTTGAAAGCACTGAAATCCCGACCAGAGGTGCAAGAGGCGCATCGGCTGGCAGGCGATATCGACTATATCCTGAAAGTGCGGGTGCAGAACGCGCGTGCCTACGACACATTTTATCAAGCGCTGATATCGGAGGTGAAGGTGCATAATGTAACAGCGCTTTTGTCGATGGAAGAGATCAAATCGACGGTGGCGTTGCCGCTTTAGGGTACGAAATTGAACGACGTTCAATATTTTTCTTGACGGATGTATGGCTGACGCTCTAGGTATATGAACAGTGTTCATTTATGGAGAATCCCATGCACCGACTTGTCATTTCAGGAAGCGTTCTTGCGCTCATTCTCACTTCGGCCTGCGCGTCCCCCAGCGTTCAGCATGCCGCCGCATCTGCCGATCACAGCGCGCAAGCAACAGGGCATAGCGCTGCCGCCGCGGTCACCAGTGTTGCAACCGTTTCAGCCGTGCCGGTTGTCGCTGCGGGCTCTGTGCTTGCCGTGACGGGGGCAGCGCTGGAAAGCGTTGGCACAGCTTCCGTCAATGCCGGCGCTGAGGTGCTTAATGCAGGGTTGGGGAATGCTCCGCAGCAGATCTGTGTGGGCAATACCCCAGCGCCATGCGTCGCACCGCAAGCTGCGCCGAATTTGGAATAAGGCCATGAAACTCAAAGGTATTTTTGCCGCGGTAGCACTGGGTCTTGCTGCGCTCAATCCGGTAATGTCCACGGCTGGCAGCTCTGCCGCCGCGAACCCCGTCTTGCCCGCCGTCGATGTGGCAACATTCGCAAACCGAGTGCAGCGCGATCTTGCATCACGTGGCGCCAATGTCGCCATCGTGTCGCGTGTGGGCCGTGATCCATCGGTTCTGCCGGACGGGGTCAACTACACCCATGTCGCGTTCTGGGTCTATTCGCGGATCACGCAGGCCGATGGCAGCACCGGCATGGGGTACCGGGTCTATAACCTGTATCAACAAGAGGGCGATCTGACCCGCAGTGATCTTGTGCAAGATACGCCCGGTGATTTCTTTGCAGGTGCGTATCGTTTGGATGCTGGCGTCATTATTCCTGATCGGCGCCTGCAACAAAAATTGCTGGCAGTGATTGCAAGCCCGACCTATGCGGCGCTGCACAACGCGAATTACGCGGCGTTGGCCAATCCACGTTCTGGGCAGTTCCAGAACTGCACGGAACACACGTTGGATGTGCTGATGGCCGCGCTTTATGACACCAATGACCCGCGCCAGATCAAAGCGAATATCGCGGCACATTTCACTCCGCAGCCGGTGGCTTTGAATGGTTTGCAGCGCTTGTTTGCGCCAGCGGCATCGGGCGCGCTTACAACGGCCGATCATGGTCAATCCGTGGGCACAGCGACATTCGGGTCGATTGCACGCTTTATGCAGGCACACGACCTGAGTGATGAGACTTACCGCATCACACCGGAGCGACTATTCCGGTTCTAAGTCTCAGGAGCGGTTGAGACCATCAACCGCTCCAACCCATGAAAGTGATACACGTCGCCGTAGCGCGGTGCCTCTGTCAGGCGCAGATGCGGGCAACGTGTGAACAGGGCCTCGAGCGCGATCCGCAGTTCAAGCCGGGCCAACGGGGCGCCGACACAGAAGTGAATACCACCACCAAAGCTGGTGTTCTGTGGCCCATCACGGGCCGGATCGAAGGTGTTGGGTGCGGTGTATGCCGCCGGATCACGGTTTGCCGCCCCCAGAAGGCAGGCAATCTGATCACCACGTTTGAAACTGTGATCGCCCAAGGTGACATCCTCATAGACCCAGCGGGTGAACATATGCAGTGGCGGGTCGTAGCGGATGACCTCTTCAACGGCGGCATCGCTGATCTGACGTTGCCCATGCTCCAACAGGGTTTTGGTGCCATTGCCCAAGGTATGCACAGTGGCCTCATGCCCCGCGTTCAGCAGCAGGATGCAGGTGGTGATCAACTCATCCTCACTCAGTCGTGCACCATCTTCCTCGGCAGCGATCAGGGTGGAAATCAGATCATCTGTGGGTGTTTTGCGCCGCTTGGCAACATAACCGCGCATGAAATCGACGAAATCATTGGTGGCGGCCACCGCGGCGGCCTCGATCTGGGGTGTTCGGCGGGCCTGATACATGGCGACCATGGCATTGGACCAGCGCAGCAGATCGTCTGCGCGTTCTTCGGGCACGCCAAGCAGGCGCGAGATGATGATCACAGGCACGGGCTGGGCGTAGTGGGTCAGCAGATCAAAGGGCGTGTCGGGGAAACCGTCGATCAGGCTGTGGCACAGCGCCTCGATATCGGGGGTGAGTGCGGCGATAGTGCGGCTGGTGAAAGCGCGCAGAACCAGACCGCGCAGGCGTTTGTGACGGGGTGGTTCCAGTTCCAGCATCGAATGCGCCTCAACATCATAGAAGGGCTGCAGATGTGGTGGAATATCGGGTGCCTGCTCGGCTGGGCATTCGCGGCCCATCCGTCTGTCGCGCAATACCGCATGGACCATTTTGTGCGACACGGCGCAGGCCATGCCGTAGTCATCCCACCAAAAGAAATCACCTGCCGTGCGGGCCTGATCGTAAAACGGGTATGGGTTCTGGACGAACTGCGGATCATTGGGGGATTGTTGAAATCTTTGCATATCGCAGCATTGTAGCAGCCCGTCGTCAGACGCAAGTGCGCGCGGTGATTGCTGCCCTGTCTGTGCCGAAACTAGGCCCGCTCAAGCGCTGTGATGATAGGCGAAAAGTCTTTTGCCTTCAGGCTGGCCCCACCAACCAAAGCGCCATCGACATTTGCAACGCCAAATATCTCGGCTGCATTGCTGCCTTTGACCGAACCGCCATAGAGCAAGCTAAATTCATCCCCATCTTCAAAACGTGCATTCAGGCGGGCACGAATATGGGCATGAACCTCTGCGATCTGTTCAAGGGTCGGAACCTTGCCCGTGCCAATGGCCCAGACCGGTTCATAGGCAATCACGCAATCTTGGGCATTGGCGCTGTCAGGCAGCGATCCGGCCAGTTGGGTATCGATGACGTTAAGTGTCTTACCGCTTTCGCGTTCATCCAGCGTCTCACCAATGCAAATCACCGCAATTAGGCCTGCATCAATGGCGGCCACGGATTTTGCGGCGACCAATGCATCGGTCTCACCATGATCGGTGCGGCGCTCGGAATGGCCAGTCAGCACATAGCTTGCGCCTGCATCTGCCAGCATATCGGCACTGACGTCGCCAGTGTGGGCGCCGGAGACAGCGCTGTGGCAATCTTGCCCACCAATATCAAAGGGAGTGTCTTCGCAGGCGCTGATCAATGTCGCCGGTGGGCAGATCAGGATCGCGATGTCTGCATCACCATGTAGGTCTTCAAGCCGTTGGAGTTCCCGCAGATTCTCGCGCTGCCCGTTCATTTTCCAGTTACCGGCGGCGATCTTACGGGGCATATTGGCGTCCTTTACAAAGTGGCAAGTGTTGCGCGTGCCAATGTGCAGGCCTCCTCGGGATCGTCAAGGGCCGAGGGCGGTAATGACCAATAAGGCATATTGTGAAACTGCGATGATCCTACTGCCTTGAGTTTTTCAAGCAGTGCGCCTTTCACTTTGAGGTAGATCCGGCCATCGCTGCTGACCAGCACAAAGACGACGCCTTGATGATAAAGGCATATGCCGCCGAACATCTTGCGGCTGGTCACTTGGCCAAGATCAAAGAACAGGTCAGTTGCGAAGGCGATATCCGCGTCCGAAACAGCCATCAGCTGGCGCTGAGGTTCTCGTCGAACTTGATCGACTCACCGCAACCACAGGCATCCACCACATTGGGATTGCGGAACTTGAAACCGGAGTCCAATAGCGAAACCTCGTAATCAATCTCGGTGCCGAATAGGAACATTTGCGCCATAGGGGCGATCATGACCCGCGCGCCATCTTGTTCGACAACTTCGTCCAAAGGATCAACCTCGGTCACATAGTCCATCGTGTATTCCATACCCGCACAGCCGCCTTTCTTAACGCCGATGCGCAGGCCTTCATGGCCGTCTTTGTCCATCAGCTTGGCGATTTGCGCCGCTGCTTTGTCAGTGATGCTGACTGCTTGTTTGCCTGGAATGCCGAACATTGTAGTGCTCCTTTGACCCTTATGTAGGGCAGCGGGGGCTGTCGCTCAAGACGGTGTGGGATCAATGCCGTAGAATGTGATAAGCGAGAGCGTCGCAAAACTGACCAGCAAGGCCCACCCGAAAGAAGCCAGCGTGCCGATGATCACATATTCGCTGGCGCGTTGATCCTTAGAGGCGGTGTCAAAGCGCAGCACCGATTTGGCCGCGATCAGAAAGCCGATGCCAGCCGGCTGTCCGGCCAGAACCATCAAAAAGATCAGCGCACGTTCCAGAATACCGATCATGCGCCCCGCTTGGGGCAAGCCCTGAGGCTGATTTTCCTCAAAGCCCTGCATCAGCAGGCCAACGGCAGGCCCACCGGCATGAACGCAGATGATCAGCCCTGTGGTGATGGTAAGAAGATACTGGGCGAAGGGCGTCGCCTCTGGCCAAACTGCGCCCAGCGCTGGCGTGAACCACAGGACTGCGGCGATTGTCGCAAAATGCGTCAGTTGGTCGGCGATGTAGGCCCAGAGGGTTTCCGGGGCCAGATGCGTCTTGATCAGGTCGATCCCCAGATGCACCGCCGCAATTGTCAGGGCGGGAACGATTTCACCGCGCAGCGCCAGCAGTGTCAGCAAAAACACCACGCCGATATGTGCTGCCATCGCCTCGGGTTTTTTCTTGTTGCTGATAATCCAGCTGTTTTGCAGCGGATAATCGGCCAGCACATGGGCCAGCATTAATGCGAGTGCGGTTGTCAGCATGGGGTGGCCCGCAGTTGTAATGCTGAATTACAACCAAATAAAGTTGTAATGAGTGAATACAACCTAATAAGATTGTACTGCATCGAAACACCCAAATCCGGTTGTGCCTTACCCATCCAGCGCCTCGCACACGTCAATCAGCGCATCCACACCAGAGGCATCAATATGTTTCTGCACACCCTGTTGGGACAAATCCAAACGCGTGGCGATGCTTTCTTGTGTGGGGCCTGATGGATTAAGCGCCAGCAACGCGACTTCGGCCTGCGCTTCGGTCCAGCGTTTGATGATCTCTTCGGACAGGCGCAGGGTAATCGCCAGTGTGCCCTCATCGCCTACAACAACCATGTCGCGGCGGCGGGGCATGGCCTCGAGCGCTTGACCAGAGGCTGTGAACACCGGGCCGCGGGCATCTGCCAGCGTTTCACCGGGCACGCTGCCATCGCCGATGGCCAGTGCGATGCGAGTGTCAAAGCGTTTGTCGGTCATCCGCACCGCCGCACGGGCGGCAAAAACGGCGCGCAAGGCAAAGCGCGGCGCCACGGCCAACTGCCAGCCGTCACCACGGTTGCGCGTCAGATATGTCGGGGCATCCTGCCAGCCTGCGATCAAATCCGCCGCCCGTTGCAAATTGCCGAAAATCCGGTCCAGCCCGCCCTCGGGCAGTTGGGAAGATTTAACGATATCGCCTGTCAGAACGGCATAGTTGGTCATCGGCCCCTCGCGTTTTGTCGCCATGCTGGCGCGGCGCGGGGGCAAGTGCAAGTCGCAATGCCCTGATCCCGGGTCATGAATTTCGTCAGGGCAATGCCGCTGGAACGGGAATGTGGGCCGTCTGTACGCGGAGGTTACGTCATAGTGACGGTTTGTCGCAGATTACATAAAGCCCAGTTCAAGACGGGCTTCGTCTGACATCATATCCATGCCCCATTGCGGCTCGAACGTCATTTCAACGTCAACCTGTTTGACGCCGGGCAGAGGTTCGATGGCATCGGCAACCCAGCCGGGCATCTCGCCTGCGACAGGACAGCCGGGGGCGGTGAGGGTCATGATGACGTTCACGGCGTTATCGTCTTTGATATCAATGGTGTAGATCAGCCCAAGGTCATAGATATTGACCGGGATCTCTGGGTCATAGACAGACTGACAGGCTTTGACGACATCGTCGTACAAAGGGTGATCGGTCGTGGAGGGCGCAATCATTGGCGCACCTTCAAGCTGAGCGTTTGCGTCGGTCATGGTCGATGAGCCTCTTATTCCTGAGCAAACATATAGGGATTGAGGTGATGGCCGTAAAGGGGGGCGCGCGACAGAGCTTACGAGGTGGCCTTTGCCAGCGGCCCCGGTGTTTCCCGGATCGGCAGATGCATCAGCGTGGCCAAAAGACCCAACGCCACAGCCGCCCACCACATCGGACCGTAATGCCCGTAGATGTCATAGATGCGCCCACCCAGCCACGTGCCAAGGAACGCACCTGACTGGTGGCTCAGGAACACCAGCCCGCCCAAGGTCGACAGATAGGCGATGCCTTGGGTCTGGGCCACAAGGGCAGTGGTCAGCGGCACCGTGGACAGCCAAAGCAGCCCCATGGCGGCGGAAAAGATATAGATGCTGCCCGGTGTCAGCGGCGCTAGGATAAACAGGCTGATGACGATCGCGCGGGTAAAATAGATCCCACTTAACACCCGCTTCTTTGACATTCTCTGGCCTGACCAGCCCGACAAGAAAGACCCTGCGATATTGAACAAACCAATCAGCGACAATGACCAAGCCCCCAAGGACGCCGCCAGCCCCTCATCGGTGATATAGGCGGGCAGGTGGGTTTGAATAAAGGCTACATGGAAGCCGCAAACAAAGAACCCTGTGAACAAAAGGACATAGGCGCGGTCCTGAAACGCCGATTTGATGGCATAGCCAAAGCGGCTGTTGCCGGCCTCTACCGTTGGCACAGAGACGCGATTGACGAAAATCGCCATAGGCAGAATGAACAGAAAGCTGGCGGCAATAGCCAGAATGGCATTTTGCAATCCGATACGCTCCATCAGGAAAATGGACATCGGTGCGGCAATGAACATCCCCGCAGAGGCGGATGCCGTCCCAAGCCCCAGGATGAAACTGCGCTTGGCCGGGGCCACGACTTTGCCCAAGGCAATGATCACAATCTGGAACGCCGCAGCGCCAGTGCCGATCCCCACAACAACGCCCGACCAGATGAAGATATAAGGATCAATCACAAAGCCCCGAATGGCAAAACCGATGGCAGCAACTATGGCCCCAAAGACCAGAACCCTCCCACTGCCATAACGATCTGCAACCATACCCGCCAACGGCTGGGTGATCCCCCAGCAAATCGCTTGCAGGGCGACCGACAGCGAAAATACTTCTCGCGGCCAGCCCAGTGCTTCGGACATCGGGCGCAGGAACACACCAAAGGTGGCCGCAAAGCCAAAGCTGATAAAGGCGATGACACAGCCTGCATAGATGGCGGCAGTGATGGCGGGCGATTGTGTTGGTGTCTCGGGATTGGTCATGGTTTCTTTCACATCCTTTGGCGGAAACCTAGAGAGTGGCAGCCCCACGCGGCAAGCCCCAACCGCCAAACACGCTGAGAAAAAGCGCGGCAGCGACGTTGATCACAGATGGCATCAATAGCTTGAAAATGGCGCCAGTGATGCCCGCAACCCGCCCCACATGGGCCGAAGGATCAGCGTGGCAATGATGCCTGTGGCAGTCAGACAATGGCGATTGTAAGAAAATGGCTCGGCTTTCGTCTCTGTCGGGACGCTACCGCGCGCCAATGGTGAAGTCATGCCCCCTTGGCAAATTCCTCAAGATCAAGGATGAGGGGCCATGACCCAACGCTTTTCATTCGCTCTTAATGCCACTGATGGCAAAGCCCGCACCGGGGTGATCTCGACCCCGCGTGGTGACATCCGCACGCCTGCTTTCATGCCAGTGGGCACCGCCGCCACCGTCAAAGCCATGATGCCTGAAAGTGTCGCCGCCACCGGTGCCGATATTCTATTGGGCAACACCTATCATTTGATGCTGCGCCCCACGGCCGAGCGGATCGACCGTTTGGGCGGGCTGCATAAGTTCATGAACTGGGACAAGCCGATCCTGACCGACAGTGGCGGCTTTCAGGTGATGAGCTTGGCGGAATTGCGCAAGCTGACCGAGAAGGGCGTGACCTTCAAAAGCCATATCGACGGGTCCAAGCACGAGCTGACGCCGGAACGGTCGATGGAAATTCAAAAGCTGCTCGGCTCTGACATTGTGATGTGTTTTGACGAATGTCCGGCCTTGCCTGCGGATCGGGCGCGCATCGCACAGAGCATGGAATTGTCGATGCGCTGGGCACAGCGTTCGCGCGATGCTTTTGGGGACAGGCCCGGCCATGCGCTGTTTGGTATTCAGCAAGGTGGGTTGGAAGAAGACCTGCGCGCACAAAGCGCCGAAGCGCTGCGCGCGGTTGAGTTTGATGGCTATGCGGTGGGCGGTCTTGCCGTGGGCGAAGGGCAAGAGGCGATGTTTGATGTGCTTGATTTCGCCCCTGACCAGCTGCCCGTGGATAAGCCGCGGTATCTGATGGGCGTTGGCAAGCCCGATGATATCGTGGGCGCAGCAAAGCGCGGCATTGATATGATGGATTGCGTCTTGCCCAGTCGGTCAGGTCGCACGGGCCAAGTGTTTACACGGCGCGGCGTTCTGAACATCAAGAACGCGCGTCATGCTGATGATCCGCGCCCCTTGGATGAACACTGCACATGCCCGGCCTGTTCCAACTATTCCCGCGCCTATCTGCACCATGTATTCCGGGCACAGGAAATGATTTCTGGGATGCTGCTGACCTGGCATAATCTGCACTATTTTCAAGAGATCATGCAGGGAATGCGGGATGCGATTGCGGCCGGGCGGTTTGCGGCCTGGGAAGAGGATTTCCATGCGCAGCGGGCCTTGGGTGACATTGCGCCGGTGTCCTGACAGGTGACGAGCGCGGGATTGCCTTCGGCGAAAGTTTGATTGGACATAAAAAGAGGGGGCCGCCGCCCCAAATACTCCTTTGCATTTACATGATTTGTTGGGCTTTTTGTGATTTCTGTCCTTGCGACTCTGGCGCGTCAGGGGCACTCTGCGTCAACTGGGTGAATATGTTTGGTTGAAACGCAGAATGCGTCACCCCACATATTAACCCCAAGAGGAGACGCCCCACGTTGCCGCATAGCGGGACCGGCTGCGTCTTGCCAAAAAAGGAAAAGAGCATGCAAGAACCATTGAGTTCATCCTACCCCGTCCTGCCGTTGCGCGACATTGTGGTTTTTCCCCACATGATCGTGCCGCTGTTTGTCGGCCGTGATAAGTCCGTCCGCGCGCTGGAAGAAGTGATGCAGGACGACAAGCAGATTCTGCTATCAAGTCAGGTGGACCCCGGTCAGGACGACCCCGATGAAGACGGGATTTACAAAACAGGCGTGCTGGCCAATGTGCTGCAACTGCTGAAACTGCCCGATGGCACGGTCAAGGTGCTGGTCGAGGGACGCAGCCGTGTGGAAATCACTGGCTTTGTCCCCAATGACGCCTTCTTTGAGGCCTCCTGCGCCTATCTGGAAGAAATCCCCGGCGACCCCGATGAGATTGAGGCACTGGTGCGCAATGTCTCGGCCGAGTTTGAGCGTTACGCCAAGATCAAGAAAAACATCCCCGAAGAGGCCATGGCCGCTGTGGGTGAGGCCACAGAATCCGCCAAACTGGCCGATTTGGTAGCCGGGCATCTGGGCATTGAAGTGGACCAAAAGCAGGGGCTTTTGGAAACACTTTCCGTGTCAGGGCGTCTGGAAAAGGTCTTTGGCATGATGCAGGGCGAAATGTCCGTGCTGCAAGTCGAGAAAAAGATCAAAACCCGCGTCAAAACCCAGATGGAGCGGACCCAGCGCGAGTATTATCTGAATGAACAGATGAAGGCCATTCAGAAGGAACTTGGCGATGGCGAAGAAGGCCAGAACGAGGTTGACGAGCTCGAGGCGAAGATCGCCGAGACCAAGCTGTCCAAAGAAGCCCGCGAGAAGGTCGATGCGGAGCTGAAAAAGCTCAAGAATATGTCGCCGATGTCTGCAGAAGCGACCGTTGTGCGCAACTATCTTGATTGGATTTTGGGCGTGCCGTGGGGCACGAAATCCCGCACCAAGAAGGACCTGCACAAGGCCCAAGAGGTGCTGGATAACGACCACTATGGCCTTGAAAAGGTCAAGGAACGGATTGTTGAGTATCTCGCGGTGCAGCAACGTTCGCAGAAACTCAAAGGTCCGATCATGTGTCTGGTGGGTCCTCCGGGTGTCGGTAAAACCTCGCTTGGTAAGTCTGTTGCCAAAGCCACGGGGCGCGAGTTCATTCGCATCTCGTTGGGTGGTGTGCGTGACGAATCTGAAATTCGCGGTCACCGACGGACCTATATTGGCTCTATGCCCGGTAAGATCATTCAGGCGCTGAAAAAGGCGAAAACCACAAACCCGCTGATCCTGCTCGATGAGATCGACAAGATGGGGCAGGATTTCCGCGGTGATCCTGCATCTGCCATGTTGGAGGTCTTGGACCCCGAGCAGAACAGCACCTTCGTCGATCACTATCTGGAGGTCGAATATGACCTCTCGAACGTGATGTTCCTAACGACTGCGAACTCTTACAACATGCCGGGGCCTTTGCTGGACCGGATGGAGATCATTTCTCTCTCTGGCTACACCGAGGACGAAAAGGTCGAAATTGCAAAGCAGCATCTGCTGCCGAAGGTCATGAAAAACCACGGGTTGAAGGACAAAGAGTTCTCGGTCGCGGATGATGCATTGCTGGCGATGGTCCGTGTCTACACCCGCGAAGCCGGTGTGCGGAACATGGAGCGGGAACTGGCCAAGGTGGCCCGCAAAGCTGTGACCATGATCGTGAAGAAAGAGGCGGATGTCATCAACGTGACGGCTGGCAATCTGAACGATTTCCTTGGTGTGGAAAAGCACCGCTTTGGTCTGGCCGAGGACGAGGATCAGGTTGGTGTTGTCACTGGTTTGGCCTGGACATCTGTTGGTGGTGAGCTGCTGAATATCGAAGCGCTGCGCCTGCCGGGCAAAGGCCGGATGAAGACCACAGGTAAGCTGGGCGATGTGATGAAGGAATCCATCGATGCGGCGTCGTCCTATGTGCGCTCTATCGCGCCAGAGATTGGTGTGAAACCGCCAAAGTTCGATGCGATCGACATTCACGTTCACGTCCCCGATGGGGCAACGCCGAAGGATGGCCCAAGTGCCGGTCTGGCGATGGTCACATCCATCGTGTCGGTGCTGACAGGTATCCCGGTGCGCAAAGATATCGCCATGACCGGCGAGGTGTCTTTGCGCGGCAATGCGATGCCAATCGGTGGTCTGAAGGAAAAACTGCTGGCGGCACTGCGCGGCGGGATCACAACTGTGTTGATCCCCAAGGACAATGCCAAGGACTTGCCGGAAATCCCTGACAACGTGAAGGCCGGGCTGACGATCATTCCAGTCAGCCATGTGTCCGAAGTGCTGGAGCATGCGCTGGTCAGCAAGCCCGAGGCGATTGAGTGGGACGAGGCGGCAGAAGAGGCCGCAGCAGCCGCACTCAAAGCAGGCGGTGCGGCACATGGTGCGACGGCCCACTGAGGCAAAGTGATACAAAGTCAAAAGGCGCCCCCGTGCTGGGGCGCCTTTTTTATGATACGAATTGACCCATCCCATTGTGCCATCCAGCGCAGAACCAATCCTCAGGACCAATGACATGGCACGCCAAACAACACCGAAACCCACACCCCCTGCCGCGCCGGCTGAAACCGAGATGATGAAAAAACCTGCGCTGTTCGATGAGGTGGTGACCCGCACCAACCTCAAGAAACGCGATGTGAAACCGGCGGTCGAGGCTGCACTGGCGGTGATTGCCGATACCCTGCGCGAGGGCACGGATGTGAACCTGCCGCCGCTTGGCAAGCTGCGGGTGGTCAAATCCAAGGACCTTGAAAATGGGGCCAGTGTGATCACGCTCAAACTGCGCACGCCAAAAAATGCAACTGCGGCGGCATCCGGGGTTGATGCGGACGGCAGTGCCACGTAAATCGGCACGGACGGGTGATTAGCTCAGTTGGTAGAGCGCTTCCTTTACACGGAAGATGTCGGGAGTTCGAGCCTCTCATCACCCACCATTCCTGATCCTGCCGCGCGCACCTGAGTAAACTGCTAATGTCCTTTCCCGAACTCTACATCCTGCGCCACGGCGAAACCGAGTGGAACGCCGAAAACCGCATGCAGGGCGAGCTCAACTCGCGACTGACCACCAAGGGAGAGGCGGACGCCGCACGGCAAGGCGTCATTCTGGGCGGGCTTGATTTGACAGGGTTTACCTTCCTGTCCAGCCCACAAGGCCGCGCGTTCCAGACTGCGGGCATTGCCTTGGCGGGTATCGCCGATCACATCCGCACGGATGACAGATTGCGCGAGATCGGGGTCGGCGATTGGTCCGGCCGCCTGAGGGCCGAGCTTCCAATGCCAGAAGGCCGCGATCCGGTGATGGCACAATACCAGATGGCGCCAAACGGCGAAGGCTTTGCCGGGGTCAAGGCGCGGGCAGAGGCATTTCTGACCGATCTAACAGGACCATCCGTTTTGGTCACCCACGGTGTCACCAGCGCCATTTTGCGCGCACTTGTGGTGGGTGAAAAGGCCTATGCGGGCCAATCTGTTCAAGGCGGGCAAGGCTGTGTTTACCACCTTAAAGATGGTGAACAATTCCTATTGGAATGAGGCTTGCACTGTCCGCACGGCTGGTCTAAACGGTGCGTCGTCGGGTGATTAGCTCAGTTGGTAGAGCGCTTCCTTTACACGGAAGATGTCGGGAGTTCGAGCCTCTCATCACCCACCATTCTCCTTGCTCATGTTTGCCAAATCTCTGAAACGGCTTTCCATGTCCAAATATGTGCATTCACGCACATATTCTATTCATTGGTCGGCCTAGCATTCGTACGCGCACAGCGTACCTTCCTCTTTGACCCATTGAGGAGAAAACCCATGAGCTGGAACCCTGCACTCGACCCAGATTGTCCCACCGGGGATGCTGTGGATGCGATTGAGACCGTGATTGTATCGCGCGCCCGTGATTTGGGAGGGTTTGAGGTGCGCCGCGCCTTGCCTGCGCCCAAGCGTCAGATGGTTGGCCCATTTATTTTCTTCGATCAAATGGGTCCGGCAGAGTTTGTGACCGGCAAAGGCATTGATGTGCGCCCACATCCGCATATCGGCCTCGCCACGGTCACTTATCTGCATCGCGGATCGATTCACCATCGCGATAGTCTGGGCACCGATCAATGGATCGAACCGGGGGCGATGAACCTGATGATTTCCGGTCGGGGGATCACTCATTCGGAACGGATGGATGGCCAGGCGCTACAAAAACCGCAAAGCCTCTTTGGTATTCAGTCGTGGATCGCGTTGCCCAAAGGGGCCGAAGATCGTGAAGCGGCGTTTATCCATGCGCCCAAGGGTGATCTGCCGCTCATGGAGGGTGAGGGCAAGCAGGTGCGCCTAATCCTGGGCGAGGCTTACGGCGAACGTGCCCCGGTCGAGACCCCATCCGAGATGTTCTATCTGGATGCTGTGCTGGAACCGGGCGCGGGGCTGCCCTTGCCGGACAATCACGAGGATCGCGGTGCATATGTGCTTGAAGGAGAAGTGGAAATTGCAGGTCAGAGGTTTGACACTGGCAAGATGATGGTCTTTCGCCCCGGCGACCGCGTGAGCATGAAGGCGGGTCCGCAGGGCACACGCGTGATGCTGTTGGGTGGGGCCACCATGGACGGGCCGCGCCATATTTGGTGGAATTTTGTGGCCTCTAGCAAGGAACGGATAGAAGAGGCGAAAGAGGCCTGGCGCGCTGGCGATTGGGAAAACGGCCACTTTCAACTGCCCCCCGGCGACGACGCTGAATTTATTCCGCTGCCTGACCGTAGGGGTGCTTGACGGGGCGCGAAAGCGCACATAGAAGCGGCCCACGTTCAGTCATCGGCTGAACAAGCAGATGCGCGGTTGTAGCTCAGCTGGTTAGAGTACCGGCCTGTCACGCCGGGGGTCGCGGGTTCGAGCCCCGTCAACCGCGCCACTGCCTTTTCTTTGAAAACTGATTGGATCGTTGTGGGTTTTCCTGCGCCGTGACCATGCGTGCGTCAATGCCTTTGTTTTGCAAGGCTTGGGGCAAGTCTTAACCTCTTCAATCCGACGGTGGCGCAGGGGTTTTCGAAGGATAAATCTAGACAAGATGTAAAATTCGCTGTGCGACCCGCGCAAAAACGCATCTTCCTGTTGATTTGGCGTTGACGGCCCGCGCATCCGCGATTATCCCGCCCGATACGCGCGGTTGTAGCTCAGCTGGTTAGAGTACCGGCCTGTCACGCCGGGGGTCGCGGGTTCGAGCCCCGTCAACCGCGCCATTTTCCTAAGTTGCTGCCAAAAAGGTGGGGGTCATGGCCCACCTTCTTTTTTTCTGGGTCGCGTTCAGATTTACGGTCCCTCAACCGAGGCACCGCTGATGCTGCTGGGGCAGGGCTGTCTGTCCGCGCGCCGGTGATCCGGGATAACAGTGGTGCAATCATGTTATCGTGAAAGACAAACCCATGCCGGGTGAGTTTTTCCGGCACAACCCGTTGCCCTCCTAGCATGGTTTCCCGGCCCATCTGGCCCAACAGCCCGATCACCCACGCGGGGATCCGCAAGAGGGTCGGACGGTGCAGTGCTTTGCCCAATGCTCGGGTGAATGTGCTGTTGCGGACCGGTTCGGGGGCAACCGCGTTGACCGGCCCGTGAAGGTCTTCGCACGCAATGGCAAAGGCGATCACCCGGATCATGTCATTGTGCGAAATCCAGGGCATCCACTGTTGACCGCTGCCCATTGCACCACCACCGCCAAATTCAAACGGCAAAAGCAGGCGGGCAAGCATCCCACCTTCGACCCCAAGCACCAACCCGATGCGCAGCACAACCAACCGCACCCCGTCACGCGCGATAGGGGCGGCGCTTTCTTCCCAAGTCCGGCAGACGTCATGAACAAAGGCTGGATTGGGGGCAGAGGCTTCGGTCAGCACTGCATCGCCGTGCAAGCCGTAGTAGCCAACCGCAGAGCCGGAAATGACCACACGTGGTTTGACATTTAGCCGGTCAATCAACGCATCCAATGCGCGGGTCATCTTAACCCGCGAGCTGATGATCAGGGCGCGTTTGCGCGGGGTCCAAATCCAGTTCGCGACAGGGTCACCGGCCAGATCGACGATGGCGTCAAATCGATCATCGGCATGCACGCGATCTAGGTCAGTGATCAGCCGCACGGGATGTGCAAGCGCGTCTGCATTGCGCAAGGACCGGGTCAGCACGGTCACGTCATGGCCTGCACCGACCAATGCGGTGACCAGATGTGTGCCGATGAAGCCAGTCCCACCAGTGATCAGGATATTCTGGCGCGGTGGCAGGGCATCGACCAGCCGGGCTGGATCGCCACGATCCAGACGATCGCTGCGCTTTGCTGCCAGCAAATCACGTGCGCTGAACAGGCCCACGCCGATGGCAGACAGGGTCGCAAAGATGCTCCACCATCCGTAGTTGGCCACATGCAGCGCGTTTGGCATCTGCGCCCATCCCCACAAGACTGGGGCGGCCAAGGCCAGAATGGCCCCATAGTTGAGCGCCAGCAGGGTGTGGTTGATCCGTTCTGTGCTGGGCAGCTTGCGGGTCATGTCCTCTTCGACAAAATCCCACAGGGTGATCAGTATTTCGACCAGCAGAATACCACCAAGGATCATGGTCCAGATGCCATGAGGTTCGACCCATGCAAAGGTCAGAAAGATCAGCGCGTAAAAGAAGTTACGCACCCCGTGCAGTTGCAGCTCGCGGCGCTGTGAAGCCCGCCACGCAAGGCGTTCAGTGCCTTCATGATGTACCAATGTATCAAAGGCCCCCATGGCGACCTGAATGGCAATGAGGCTCCAGAGGATGGGATCGTTCATTGGGTTACTCCTTGGTATCTTGAAAGACGCAGTCCTGCGCGATCATCTCGCCCAAAAGCGGATGCGACAGGTGCAGCGAAAACAGAAAGTTGTTGTCGCCCATATCGTGGTGGCCGATCACCAAATTGCCGGGGGACAAAAAGGCTGGAAGCCGCAATTTTCGCCCGCGCAGTTGCAAGAAGTAACCGGCACTTTTGAAGTAGAGTGCATTCTCAGTTGCCGCGACACGCAGCGCCATGCCGATGCCGTAGCCGATGTATTCCTCCAACCCGGTCGGCCCGTCGAACCGTTTGGAACTATGGACGACCTGCGGAAAGCCCCGTTTGCGCCCGTATTGGCGCACCCAGAACTGCCCTTCGCTTTGGATATCTTCGGTCACGACAACCACGGCAGGTTGCCCCACGCTGCTGCGATCAAAGGGCAGGGGGCTGCCGACAAGTCGCACAAGTTGGGCAATGCACCAGCCTGCCGCACTCATCCGCATCCGCACCACCTGACCTTGATAAGTGACGCTGTTGCCCCCGCTTAGTCGTTTGCCAAAGCGGCGGCGGATGGCCGGGGGCAGGCAGCACCATGCCCCTTCGCCCAATAGGTCGCGAAAGCGGCAGTCTTTGGCGGGTTCAGGTTTAATCAGCTGATGTTTCATAGCGTCATCTCATTCTGTAAAGTCCGCTATTTCTGTATAGACAGAAACATAGGGGTAAAAAAACTCACTCGTCCGATTTGCGGTTCGTCAGGCGCAGAACCGAGAACACTTTATCACCCATTTTCATAAGCATATTCAGTTGCTTCTTGGGAACACCGAGCATTTGGGAATACCATTTGTCTGCTGTTTCCAGAAACTCTTGCATGTTGTGCAGGCGTTCCAGAATGATGGGGTGGGTGCCCTCTTCGGTCTCTGCCTGCGCAACACAGTCGGCGATGGCGACACGGGCTGGATCGAACTCGCGTTCCTTGCGTCCTTGGGCGATCCGTGTGGCCATTTCCCAGACGTCGACCTCTGCGGCGAAATGCTCGCGGCGGTCACCAGCCACAGGCACGCGCTGGATCAGTTTCCAGCCGACCAGCTCCTTTAACGAGTTCGAGACATTCGACCGCGCGATCCCAAGTTCATCCGAGATTTGTTCGGCGTTCTTGGGTTGCGGTGAAAGAAACAGCAGCGCGTGGATCTGGGCAACTGAACGGTTGACCCCCCATTGGCTGCCCATATTGCCCCAGTAGAGGATGAATTGTTCGCGTGCCCGCGATTCGTTTATGTCTTTAATTTCTGTCATGACAGAAATATCTGATAATACAGTTTGAAAGTCAAGAGTAATGCATGCCGGACCTATTCACCCGCGATGATATCAATTGGGTCGTCGACCGGCCCGGGCGCGCCAAGCAAGGTGCATCTGTTTTGGTCAAACACGCCTTGTGCGTTCAGCAGATCCCGCCCGGAAAACAGGGCCGCCTCGCAGCTCCGCCGGATCACAAGACCCTTGAGGCGTACCCCACGGGACATGGTCCAACGATGAAATTGTGCCGCGGCACCGTCAAAATCACTGGCGTTGACCCGCTTCAGCAGTGTCGAACTGCTAAAGTTGCCTTGTCCGACGTTGAACACAAAAGACGACAGGGCGCCGAATTGCGCGTCAGTCAGATCAACGGACACAAAACGTTCTACTGCGTGCCGCGCAAGCCCTGTGTCATCCACCAGTATTGCCTGACCTGCATCCGCTGTCAGCGGGATATCGAAACCAGACAGATCACTGTCAGAACAGAGCTTTAGCGCAACAAGATGCCCATATCCAATTGTGCAATATCCAACCGGGTCATTGTAGGGGGAAGCGAACCACCCTTCGAATTGTTTGATCAGCTCAATGGCTGATTTCACAATGACCCGTGAACTGTTGCCCGGTGCAGCGCCCAGACCACCTCTGAGCGTTTCTGCCTGCAACCCGGACGCTACACGTTCGAAAGCAGGCTCTTGGGCGCTGACGGCGGTGCCGCAGGTCAATAAGGTACTCATGATGGCTGCTTTGAGTGTCTTGCACGGCATTTAGATCGCTCCAAATGGCTTCAATTCAAGGCAAGCCTACTGTGATGTGCGGTATCGCATCAACCCATGGTGGCGCTAGGGCTGTTCCGGGGGCCTTTTATCGCGTCATCGCATCCAAAATCCGCGCCCAGCTGCGGATGCCTTTGTGAAACGACGACAGGTCATATTTTTCATTGGGTGAATGGATCTGGTCGTCATCCTTGCCAAAGCCGATCAGCATGGCGTCCATGTCGAGGATATCCTTGAAATGCCCCGCGATGGGGATCGAGCCGCCACAGCCCACATAGGCCGCTGCATTGGGCCATTCGTCAGATAGCGCTTTGCGTGCCTGGTCAAATGCGGGGTGGGTGGTTGTCATTTGCCCCGCAGCACTTGCACCGTGGTCGCCGAATGTGACCGCGCAATCGGCGGGCAGCATGTCTTGCACCATCTTGCGGAAATTTTCGCGGATTTTCAGCGGGTCTTGTGTGCCGACAAGGCGGAAACTGATCTTTGCAGAGGCTTCGGACGGCAGCACGGTTTTGAAACCGTCGCCGGTATAGCCTGACCAGATGCCGTTCACTTCGCAGGTAGGTCGTGACCAAATCATTTCCAACGGGCGGCGCCCAACTTCTCCTGCCGGATCGGACAGGCCGACCTCGCCCAGGAATTCCTTATGATCAAACTTCAGATCGTCCCATGCGGCGGCCAGTTCATTGGAAAGATCGGGCACACCATCATAGAAACCGGGGACGGTGATCCGGCCGTTGTCGTCGTGCAAAGACGCGATGATCCGGGCCAGCACCCGTGCAGGGTTCATGGCCAGACCACCGTACATGCCCGAATGCAGGTCTTTGTTTGGACCGGTGATGGTCAGTTCTTCGCCCAGCAACCCGCGCAACTGAGTGATGATCGCAGGCGTACTGTCGCCATATAGTCCGGTGTCACAGATCAGCGCGATGTCAGCAGTCAACTCGTCCCGGTTTTCTTCCATAAAGGGAGTAAGAGAAGGCGAGCCCGATTCCTCTTCACCCTCAAAGAAAATCGTGATGTTGGCGGGCAAGGTGCCATGTTCGGCTTTCCATGCGCGGCAGGCCTCAACAAAGGTCATCAACTGCCCTTTGTCGTCGGATGATCCACGGCCACGGATGACTTTGCCTTTGGCTGTATCCTCGACCTGCGGGTCGAAAGGGTCACGGTCCCAAAGTTCAAGTGGGTCAACAGGTTGCACGTCGTAGTGCCCGTAAAACAGGATATGTGGCCCGTCGCCGCCGGTGTGCGCCACAACCATCGGGTGCCCCGTCGTGGGGCGCTTGGAGGCTTCAAACCCGATTGATTGCAGATCAGCCACGAGCCAGTCAGCCGCTGTGTCGCAATCGCCTTTGTAAGCCGGATCGGTCGAGATGGAGGGGATGCGCAGAAGTTCCAACAGCCGGTTGGTGGCGTGGGGCAGGTCTGCGTCGATACGGGCGAGGACGGGATCAAGGGTCATGCGTGCGGCCTATTGCTGAGGATTTGCCGCAGGGTTGACCCTATCGCAAGGGAGGTCAAGCTGATCTGTTCAAAGATCCCGTTGGAAGTAAGACGAGTCGATGGCTGACCTGCGAAAGTTCGTATCCCCCTGGATCGCGCATTATCCCATACGGACAAAAAAAGGGAAGGGGCGCGTTGCATTGCGCAGGCAAACGCCGTTGTCAGTCTTGCGGTGTAAGGTTGTTGCTTAGCGTCTTGAGTTGCTCCACCAGCGCGTCAAGTTTCGGTAGCGCAAAGCCTGATTGCTCTACGATGCAGCGAGTTATCTCTTCGGCCTTGGCTTGCAAGGCGCGTCCTTGCCCGGTCAGATGCACGAACACTTTGCGTTTATCGTCTTTGCCACGTTGGCGCGTCACATGCCCGTCTGCCTGGAGCCGTTTGAGCAGGGGAGTGACGGTGTTGGTTTCCATGCCAAGCCGCTGCGCGAGATCGCCAACGCTTTGCGCGTCGCGCTCCCAAAGCAGTGTCAGCGTGATGTATTGCGGATAGGTCAGCCCTATCTCGCGCAAAAGCGGTGCGTAGGCGCGGTTGATTCTGTGCCAGGCCGTGTAGACCGCAAAGCAGTACATTTCATCAGCAGAGGAGGGCAGGGGCATTGGTGCGTCCTTTTCTATCGCGCCCGATATAATCGTGTTGACGGATTTTGCCAAGATGTGTATCGAGTACGATTGTATCGTGTACGATATATATAAAGGAGAACTACATGAGCTGGCTACCAACATTGCAAACCGAAACCCCCGAAGAGGGCTATGCCCTTGCGTTGAAACTGTCGCGGATGGCTGTGAAAATGACCCAGCCGGATGATGCGGCCCGTGCCCGCATGCGCCCGGATTACGCCAATAGTGCCGACAGCCTGACAATGGCATCAGGCGTTGTTGCGCAAAATTTTCAAACCGTTGCACAGGCGAATGATTTTTGGCGCAATTGATGCTTTGATCCAGATCAATGAAATTCATGCGAAAACCCTGCATCAAGCTGCTGTAAAAGGCGGCAATTTGAAACGCCTTGTCGGGCGTCGGTCTGCCCTCTATAAGGTCGAGAACGATCAGGAAATCGCCCGCTGGGGCGGCTTTTTGGTGTGAAGTAAAGGACGGCCCCGTGGACTATAACGCTCATTTGGACAGCGCGATTAATCGGTTGCATAATGAAGGCCGTTACCGGACTTTTATCGATATCGAACGCAAACGCGGCCAGTTTCCCCATGCGACTTGGCGCAAACCTGATGGTTCAGAAGCACCCGTCACCGTCTGGTGCGGCAATGATTATCTGGGGATGGGTCAGCACCCTGTCGTTCTGGCGGCCATGCATGAGGCGATTGATGCGGCCGGCGCAGGTTCGGGCGGCACTCGGAATATCTCTGGCACAACCGTCTATCATAAACGACTTGAGGCCGAGCTTGCGAATTTGCACCGTAAGGAAGCAGCACTGCTCTTTACCTCGGCCTATATCGCCAATGATGCCACGCTCAGCACGTTACCCAAACTGTTTCCCGGCCTGATCATCTATTCCGATGCGTTGAACCATGCATCGATGATTGAAGGTGTGCGCCGCAATGGCGGTGCCAAACGCATCTTCCGGCACAATGATCTCGATCACCTGCGCGAATTGCTGGAAGCTGACGATCCTGCCGCCCCCAAGGTGATTGCCTTTGAATCGATCTATTCGATGGATGGCGATTTTGGCCCCATCGAAGCGATTTGCGATCTGGCCGACGAATTTGGCGCACTGACTTATATTGATGAAGTCCACGCAGTGGGCATGTACGGCCCCCGCGGTGGTGGCGTGGCCGAGCGTGATGGCCTGATGGACCGGCTCGACATCATCAATGGCACGCTGGCCAAGGCATATGGTGTCATGGGTGGCTATATCGCGGCATCTGCAAAGATGTGTGATGCGATAAGATCTTATGCACCGGGCTTCATCTTTACCACGTCCCTGCCACCCGCCGTTGCTGCGGGTGCGGCGGCCAGTGTTGCCCACCTCAAGACCGACGACAGCCTGCGCGTGCAACATCAGACCCTGGCGAAGATCCTCAAACTGCGCCTCAAGGGGCTAGGGCTGCCGATCATCGATCACGGCACGCATATTGTACCGCTGATCGTGGGCGATCCGGTACATACCAAGGAGCTGTCGGATATGCTGCTGTCCGATTTCGGTATCTACGTGCAGCCGATTAATTTCCCCACTGTACCGCGCGGCTTAGAACGGCTGCGGTTCACACCGTCGCCTGTCCATGGCGCGCGCGAATTGGATGCTTTGGTAAGCGCTTTGGATGATCTTTGGTCACATTGCGCGCTGAATCGTGCCGAGTTGGTTGGTTAACCTTCAATCAACCTGTGCATAACTTCTGCTGACATGCTATGACGGTGTCAGATTGCTCGCCGTCCTCGATTCGGAAAAAGTGAGCAGTTTAGGGGCATTGAGCGACGGGACAGTCGATGATCGGGATTACCTTCAAGCGTGAAGACGCACAGGAGGACGTTCAAACCAAAGGGTTTGACGACTATGAATTGCGTCTTGGTGATTTGATGCGCGGTGAACGTGCGACAATGGGCAAGAGCCTGTTGGACGTGCAGCGCGAGCTCAAAATCAAGGCCGCCTATATCGCTGCCATCGAAAATGCCGATCCTTCTGCTTTTGATACGCCAGGCTTTATCGCCGGTTATGTGCGGTCCTATGCCCGCTATCTGAACATGGATCCCGATCACGCCTTTGACACCTTCTGCGAGGAAAGCGGATTTGCGACGGCCCACGGCATGTCGGCAGAGGCCTCATCGCTGAAAGGCAAAACCTTTGATCCGTCCTCGGCCGCTATCGGCAAAGATATCTTTTCTGCTTCTGCGACGCCTTTCGTGCCTGCAGGCGATGCCGTTTTGTCGGGTATTGAGCCGCGCGCCATAGGGTCCGTTTTGGTGCTTGTCGCCTTGATCAGCGGTTTGGGTTTTGGCGGCTGGACCGTCCTGCAAGAGGTCCAGAAGGTGCAGTTTGCGCCTGTTGAACAGGCGCCTGTTGTTGTCTCTGACCTTGATCCTTTGGCCGGTGCCACCAACGCGATCCAACCTGTTGATGCGTTGGCTGGATTTGAAGCGCCCACCGCCGAAGCGCTTGACCGGCTGTATCGCCCGCAAGCGCTTGACGTGCCGGTTCTGGTCGCCCGTGACGCCCCGATTTCGACGCTCAGCCGCGATACAATCGGCGCGCTGGTGCCGCAAGCAACCGTGTCCGGTTCGCCCGCCACCGAACTTGCTGCCCTTGATATGCCACAACCCGCGCCAATTCAGGTTGTCGAACCCGACGTGCCAGAGCTGCAACTGGTTGCCGTGCGTCCGGCTTGGGTGCGGGTGCGCGCGGCCAATGGCGCAGTGATCTTTGAAGGTGTGATGGAGCCGGGACAGAACTTTGTCGTGCCTTCCACCGAGGAACCCGCCAGCCTGCGTGTGGGTGAAAGTGGCGCGATGTATTTTGCTGTCAACGGCGTACATTATGGCCCGGTTGGCCAGACCGGCACAGTGACATCGAATGTTGAACTGACCACGCAAAGTCTGACCCAGGCTTTTGCTGTTGCGGATTTATCTGCTGACACTGATCTTGCCGGGATCGTGAATGTCGCACAGGTTGCGCCCGTCGCACCGGCTGAATAGTCGCAGCGCGCGGCCTTGCTGGCGCTGGTTTTGCCGCATAGGTTGGCCCCAACAGATGCTTTCATAGGCTGGCCCCATGTCCCTAAATCATATCCGTCCGTGGCGTAACATTTATCGCCGCAAATCCCGCCAAATTATGGTGGGTAACGTCCCTGTCGGCGGCGACGCCCCGATCACCGTGCAGACAATGACGAACACGCTGACCACAGATATCAAAGCGACGATTGAACAGGTGCAGGCAGCAGCAGAGGCTGGTGCCGATATTGTGCGCATCTCGATACCCGATGAGGCGTCGAGTGCGGCGCTCAAGCAGATTGTGCCCGAGGTGTCCGTGCCCATCGTGGCCGACATCCATTTCCACTACAAACGTGGGATTGAGGCGGCAGAGGCGGGGGCGGCTTGCCTGCGCATCAATCCTGGCAATATCGGCGATGAAAAGCGTGTCAAAGAGGTGATCAAGGCCGCGCGTGACCATAATTGTTCGATCCGTATCGGTGTGAACGCGGGGTCTTTGGAAAAGCATCTATTGGATAAATACGGTGAGCCGTGTCCCGATGCGATGGTGGAAAGCGGTCTCGACCATATCAAAATCCTGCAAGATAATGATTTCCACGAATTCAAAATCTCTTGCAAGGCGTCTGACGTGTTCATGGCTGCGGCCGCCTATCAACAATTGGCCGAAGCAACGGATGCGCCGATCCATCTGGGCATCACCGAGGCGGGTGGTCTGACCTCGGGCACCATCAAATCTGCTATTGGTCTGGGCAATCTGCTGTGGATGGGGATCGGCGACACGATCCGTGTCAGCTTGTCCGCCGATCCGGTGGAAGAGGTGAAGGTGGGGTATGAAATCCTCAAATCCCTTGGGTTGCGCCACCGCGGCGTGAACATCATTTCCTGCCCGTCCTGCGCGCGGCAGGGGTTTGAGGTGATCAAAACGGTTGAGGCGCTGGAAAAGCGGCTGGAACACATCAAGACGCCCATGTCGCTGTCGATCATCGGCTGTGTGGTGAACGGGCCGGGCGAGGCGCTGATGACCGACGTCGGCTTCACCGGCGGCGGGGCCGGATCAGGCATGGTCTATCTGGCGGGCAAGCAAAGTCACAAGCAATCCAACGACGATATGGTCGATCACATTGTGGAACAGGTTGAGAAGAAGGCAGCAGAGCTAGAAGCGCTGAGTGCGGCGGCGGAGTAGGGGGACGGATAACAGACCTGAATGGCTGGTTTGAGCCTAATGTGTATGATGCTGCGGACAATACCTGTGTCTGCAATGCGCCGAAGTAGTTCCAGAGGCTCAAAGCTGTTTTTGAAGGCCAGCTAATTTCTGAGGTGTCATTCGAAATCCCCTAAACTCGGCACGAGCAGTTTGAAAAATGACGCGCTCAAATTTCAATTCAGACGAGAGTTTTTCGGCATCTGAAGTTTGATACCTCGCACCTAAGACAACTTCTTTCAGGATGGCCTTGTCGTTGAACGCTGCAAAGAATTTATCGCCTTCACAAACGCAGTTTTCGAGTGGACGAACCAACCGATACTCGTCCTCGTAGGACCATTCTATATGCTTTGTCCGTAGTAATCTGTGGATTAGGACTTCCATCGAAGACTTGGAAACATCGACATCGCTTGCAGGCTTTATCCTTTTATCGACATAATTGATTTTGAAAAGAAGGTCGTCGGGCACCTCAAAACCAAGCGCGAGGCCTTTGTGCGAGTCGGCGTAGTGCGCCCACATCAAAGGTTGAAACCAATTTCTTGAAAACGAGATGATTCCATTATCTTGAGAGACTGTTTCCCGAAATCGCTTCGCCCAAGCGCGTACACTCTTGTCACCCAGATCAAGTGACAAGTACTCAAATGGATCATTCAATTCATCAATCGGAGATACCTTGAGGCGCCGCTTCGACAGAGCTTCGAGCCCCCATTTGGCAGGATAAAATTTGTAGACACGCATGCTGTTTGTCTAACGTTGATCGCGCGACTGCACAACGCAGTGGGTCGACTGCGGACATTGGCAGCGCCTGAACAAATGACCGCTCCGTCCCGCTAAGCCGCCACACCATATACTTGGCTGCTTCGGTTGTTTCACCCGTACCACGCTCCCATCTTCGCCTCGCTATCCCCTTCCAGCATTCCTGCAAATTTCGCTGGGTCCTGTGTGCCGTCATCCCGCCCCCGATAGTGGTAGGGATAGACATAGGTGGGTGCGAATTCATTGACCGCCGATGCTGCCGCCTCGGCGTCCATGGTGAACGGCAGGTTCATGCAAACAAAGGCAATGTCGATATTCTGCAAGCTGCGCATTTCGGGGATGTCTTCGGTGTCGCCAGAGATATAGATGCGCAGCCCATCCACCGTCACGACATAGCCGTTGTCGCGCCCTTGCGGATGGAAGTTCAAGCGCTCCTGCGTTGTGTTGTAGGCCGGGATCGCGTCCACGCTGACACCGATTGCACTGGTGCTGTCGCCATTGCCGACAGATGTCGTTTTAGCCTGCATCTGGGCAGGCAGCATGCTGTAGACGGCGGGGTTGCTGATCATCACGGTGTCGGCCCCGGCAATCGCGCCCAATGTTGCGGGATTGTAGTGGTCGCCGTGTTCGTGGGTGATCAGAATCAGGTCAGGCGTAGGCATATCCGCATAAAGTGACGCTTCGCCCACGGGATCGACGTAAATCGTACCTGCCGGTGTCTCCATCACAAAAGAGGCGTGGCTTTTGGGTGTCACGATCACCTCGCCCGTGGCCGAGGCAAAGCTGTCGTGCGCGCCGTGGCTTGCGGCGTTGACCCGGTAGGGCAAAAGGGTGATCCCGCCAGCGGCGGCGGCTGAGCTAAGGAATCTGCGGCGGGTGTGCATGGCTGGTGTCCTTTCGTTATCCTGCTTTTAAACTAGCGCAGATTGCGCGCCCGTCCATTGCGCATTGACGCGCCCCTGCTGTCGCGGGCACACAGGTGCCAAGAAACGTGAGGCGGCAGATGCGACACTCAACACGCGGCGATGTTGATCCGTTCATTGTGATGGACGTGATGGAAGCGGCCCGGCGGGCCGAGGCGGCCGGGCGCCACATTATCCATATGGAAGTGGGTCAACCCGGCACCGGTGCGCCGGAGGCCGCGAAGGCTGCTTTGATTGCCGAGATGACTGATCCGCTGGGCTATACCGTGGGCCTTGGCCTGCCAGAGCTGCGCGCTCGGATCGCCCGCCATTACGCCGATTGGTATGGTGTCGATCTGGATCCCGGCCGTGTGGTGATCACTAGCGGGGCCTCTGGTGCCTTCTTGCTTGCGTTCTCAGCGCTTTTTGACAACGACGCCCGCGTTGGGTTGGGCACGCCATGCTACCCATCTTACCGGCAGATTTTGAAAGCTGTCGGCCTGACCCCGGTGGATATCCCCACAACCTTTGCCCAGCGGTTTCAGCCGCGCCCCGAAGATGTGGCAGCGCATGATTTGGACGGTTTGATTATCGCCTCGCCTGCGAACCCGACCGGCACCATGCTGGATCGGCCTGAACTGGCCGCTTTGGCGGATGCATGTGCGGCGCGGGATGCAGCACTGATCTCGGACGAGATTGACCATGGAATTGATTATGACACTGCGCCTGCGACCGCTTTGCAGGTCACGGATGACGTCTATGTGGTGAATTCGTTTTCCAAGTATTTTTCCATGACCGGCTGGCGTGTCGGTTGGATGATCGTGCCGCAAGACCATGTGCGCCGCGTTGAGCGATTGGCCCAGAACATGTTCATCTGCGCCCCCCACGCCGCCCAGCGTCTGGCCTTACATGCAATGGATTGCACTGAAGAGTTGGAGGCCAACAAGGCCGTCTATGCGGCGAACCGGGCTTTGATGATTGAAGGCTTGCAGGCGGCAGGCCTCACCCGGTTTGCCCCGCCCGATGGGGCATTTTACGTCTATGTTGATGTGTCGGACTATACCGATGATGCCTTGGGGTTTGCCGATGAAATCCTTGAAAAGGCAGGTGTCGCTGTGACCCCCGGCCTCGATTTTGATACCAGGCGCGGGCATCACTGGCTGCGTTTTTCCTATGCCCGTTCAACGCAAGATATCCGCGAAGGGTTGGCCCGTCTGGCCCGGTTCATGCAGGCGCGCGCATCATGATCCGTTGGGTTCTGGCAGTGCTGTGTCTGGCCACAATGGGCCACGCCCAAGCCACGTTTGATCCTGAACGCAGCGCTGTGCGTGATGGTTGGTGGAAGTTAGAGGTCGCACTGGGGCTGAGCGAGATTGTTCCTTACCGCGTCTTCACACTGGATGCCCCGCGTCGTCTGGTTCTGGATTTTGAGGCGGTGGATTTCGGCGGTCTTGATCCGGATGCGATGCTGTCAGGGGATCGCGCCACTGCTGTGCGCTTTGGCCCCTTACGTCCCGGCTGGTCGCGCATGGTCATTGATCTGGCCGAGCCGCTGATCATTGCCGAAGCAGGCATGGTGACGCACCCCCAAGGGGCTGCTTTGTCGCTGGTGCTAGAGCAGGCATCGGAGCTGGAGTTTGCCGCCGCCAGCGGTGCGCCGCCCGATCCGGGCTGGGAGGTTGTCACCGGTTTTGACAGTCAGGAAGCCGCGCAGATTGCCCGCAGTGAAGATTTTGTTGTGGTCATCGATCCCGGCCATGGCGGTATTGATCCCGGCGCCAGCCAAGGCGGCATCAAAGAGGCCGATCTGATGTTGCTGCTGGCGGCAGAACTGGCGGTCAGTCTGGCCGAGGTGCCGAAGGTCAAACCGGTGCTGACCCGGAACGGAGATATCTTTGTGCCACTGTCCGCACGGCTGACCATAGCGCGGCAGGTTGGCGCGGATTTGATGATTTCGCTGCATGCGGATGCGCTGGAAGTGGACGAGGCGCGTGGCGCGTCGGTCTACACCTTGTCGTCGGATGGGGGCACCGCAGCATCCCAGCGGATTGTGGAACGTCATGAACGCGGTGATTTGTTGGCGGGTGTCGATCTGAGCGCCTCAGAGGACCGGGTCGCGACGGCGCTGATGGATCTGGCGCGCGCTGAAACCGGCCCCGCCGCCCGGCGTTTTGCCGATGCGCTTGCCACGGCGATGGCCACCGAAGGCGTGCGCATGAATACGCGCCCACGCCGGGAAGGGCAGTTTGCGGTTCTGACGGCGGCGGATTTTCCCAGTGTCCTGATCGAAGTTGGATTCCTATCTAACGCCGACGACCGCGCTGTGCTGGCAACCCGTGAAGGCCGCGACAAGATCATTGCCGCCATCACAGGGACCGTGGCGTTGCTGGCCCGTTAGGGATGAAACTGCGCCAGCCAGACGGTGTGCTGTCCGCAATTGGGGTCTTCGGGCGTGTAGCGCAGGACCTTAAAACCTGCCTCTTTCAGCAATTGCCGGTATTCGTCAGGATCGAGTGACGCGTGATAGATCGGTGCGTCGGCCACGCTGCCGATCGCTTCGCCTGCGATATGACCCGAAGTGAACATCAGCGCGGCACGAGGGGCGGCGTGGGCGGCGAACGTCGCAAACATCGGGCGCTGATCTGCCGCCGAAAGATGAAAGAAGCTGTTCCATGCGAGTATCGCGTCAAACGTCTGATCCAGCGCCAGCCCGCGCATATCAGCCTGCACCACCTTTGCCGCAGGCAGGTTTTGCGCATAAAGCGCTGTCATCGTTTCAGTTGCATCCACGCCCGTGATCCGCAGGCCACGCTCTGACAGATAGGTGGCGATGGGCTGACCCGATCCGCATCCCAGATCAAGCACATGGCTACGTCCGGCATTGCGGGGGGCGGCGGCCAGAAACCTGTCCAGCCACTGTTTTTCCATCAGGTTGCGGTTGCGCTGCTTGGCCCAGGTCTGGCCAACGCGTTCATAGGTCTCGATCACATCATCTGCTTGCATGGCGCCTGCATGGCGTCTGGCCAGTTCCTGCACAAGACCTCTTCGAGATGTGAACAGCAAGGCGGCACGTTATAGCCGAACGGGACAATTGGTCTTTTGACCATCGGGCCACGTCCAAGTATATAGAGACAAAACAAACAGGACTGTATCACCGCCCATGTTGCGCTTTATTTCTTCGTTTTTTGGCGGTCTTTTCACGCTTTTGACCCTTGGCCTTGTCATGGGCGCGCTTGTCGTGGGTGGCGTTCTTTACATGTATGGGCGCGATCTGCCCAGCTACGAGACGTTGTCGCAGTACACCCCCAAGACCATCAGCCGGATCTATTCGGGCGAGGGGCGCATCATTGATGAATTCGCGGTCGAGCGGCGTTTGTTCACTCCGGCCGAGGAAATTCCCGATATCGTCAAACAGGCATTTATCTCCGCTGAGGATAAGAATTTCTACGAGCACTCCGGCTATGACGCCATGGGTATGGTTTCGGCCTTTGTGGATGCGGTTGAATCGCGTGGTGAGAATGTCCGTGGTGCATCCACCATCACCCAACAGGTGATGAAGAACTTCCTTCTGGATGGCTCGCGGTCGATTGAGCGCAAGATCAAAGAGATCATTCTGGCGGTCCGCATCGAAGGTGCGATGCCGAAAGAGCGTATTCTTGAACTGTATCTCAACGAGATTTTTCTGGGTCAGAACAGCTTTGGTGTGACTGCCGCCGCGCTGACTTATTTCAACAAACCGCTGACAGAACTCACTCCGGGCGAAGCGGCTTATCTGGCGTCCCTGCCAAAATCGCCCAGTAACCGCCACCCGGTCCGCGATCGTGATGCGGCGATTTTCTGGCGCAACAACACGCTGCGCGAGATGTTCGAGAACGGCTATATTGATCAGGCGACCTATGACGCAGAACGCGAAGCGCCTTTGCTGTCCGTTCAAGGCGGTGACTATGATGATTTCCGCGACAGCCTGCCAGAGCGTGATTACTTTACCGATGAAATCCGACGCCAGCTAAGCCAGAACTTTGGTGAAGAGGAATTCTTCTCGGGTGGTTTGTCGATCCGGGCGACGATTGATCCTGAGTTACAGGTGACAGCTGCGCATTCCTTGCAGCGCGCACTTGAGGATTATGACCGCGAAAGCGGCGAATGGCGTGGAACCGGGGAAACGATTGCGGAAGACGCGCTTGGTGATGAAACACTTTGGCGCGCAGCCTTGGCAAACGTGAACGTGCCGCGCGATGTGGATTATGGCGGACAGTGGTACCCGGCGGTCATTCTGGATGTGGCCGAGAATACGCTGACCATTGGCATTGAAGGAATCGAAGCGACTGAGGCTGAACCTTCCACCGTGCCGCGCGCAGATATCCGTTGGCTGATCGGTGACTTCTTCGACAATTTCACCGCCGGCGATGTGGTGCATGTGCGTCGCGCCGTTGATGGTGACGGCAATTTCCAGAACTGGTCCTTGCGGCAGGTGCCGGAAGTGCAGGGTGGGTTCATGGCGATGGACGTCAACACCGGCCGTGTGATCGCAATGCAGGGTGGCTTTAGCTATCAGCATTCGGTGTTCAATCGGGCAACACAGGCGCAGCGTCAGCCGGGATCTTCGTTCAAGCCCTTTGTCTATGCTGCCGCCCTCGACAGTGGCTATTCCCCGGCCACGATCATTGTGGATGCGCCGATTACGATCAACACGCCGCAAGGCACCTGGCGCCCGCGCAATTCATCGAACCAGTTCTACGGCCCAACCCCGATGCGCACCGGGATTGAGCGGTCTCGGAACCTGATGACCATTCGTCTGGCACAAGAGATCGGGATTGATACGGTTGGGCGCTATGCCGAACGCTTTGGCGTTTATGAAGACATGAACCGGGTGCTTGCGGCCTCGCTTGGCTCTGACGAAACCACGCTGTTCAAGATGGTTGCGGCCTATGCGATGTTCGCCAACGGCGGTGAGCGGGTCGAGCCGACATTGGTAGACCGCGTGCAGGATCGTTACGGCAACACTGTCTATCGCCATGACCAACGCACCTGCGTGGACTGCAACAATGCAGTGCTTGCCGAAGGCGAAGGGCCGCGGATCGTGACCAACCGCGACCGGGTGATGAATGAAATCACGGCCTATCAGCTGACCTCGATGATGCGCGGCGTTGTGCAGCGCGGCACGGCCAGTGGTACGGTCAACCTGCCGGTGCCAATTGCAGGTAAGACCGGCACAACAAACGAGGCCAAGGACGTGTGGTTCATTGGCTTTTCATCCAACATCGTCGCGGGTTGTTACATCGGGTATGACACGCCGCGTACCTTGGGGCGTGGCGCTTCTGGTGGTGGGATCTGCGGCCCGGTCTTTAACCGCTTTATGGGTGAGGCAATCGAAAAGCTGGGTTCTGGCCCGTTTGACGTGCCTGCTGATTGCCAGTTCATCAATATTGACCGCTTTAGCGGCGCACGCCTGCCGGTGGGTGCTGCTGGTGAAAACGTGATCGGCGAATGCTTCCGCCCCGGCGAAGAGCCGCTGTTTGGCATTATGTTTGATGGTGGTTTTGCAATGGCGGCTGATCTGCCGCTGTTTGATGAGGTGCCGCGCACGCAGCGCCAGGTCACGACATCCACAGGCGAAACCGCAACTGTTGGTGACAAGGCGACCTTTGGTACGCTGTCGACGGGCGGTCTTTACTGACCTTGCGCTTGTCGCCCGCGCGGCTGCGCGTTAAGACCAAATCGACAATCAAACTGACCCATCCCTGAATAGGTGCCCCATGCGCGCGGAAATCCAAAATACTGTGGAGGCGATTGAAAAATCGCTGGCCCTGCTGGCGCAGCGGATGGATGTGGAAACGGCACCGCATCGGCTGGAAGAATTCAACGCCCGTGTTGAGGATCCGACCTTGTGGGATGATCCCGAAGCGGCACAGAAACTGATGCGTGATCGCCAGTTGCTGGTGGATGCAATGGCGAACCATGACGGCATCAAGCAAGAGCTGTCCGACAACATCGAACTGATCGAGTTGGGCGAGATGGAAGAGGACACCGAAGTGGTGGCCGAGGCCGAAGCCGCGATGCTGAAACTCGCTGACAAAGCTGCCAAGAAAGAGTTGGAAGCTCTGCTGGACGGTGAGGCTGACGCCAATGACACCTTCCTTGAGATCAACGCAGGCGCTGGCGGTACTGAGTCCTGCGATTGGGCCAACATGCTGGCGCGCATGTATGTGCGTTGGGCCGAAAAGAAGGGCTATAAGGTTGAATTGCAGGCCGAGCAGGCCGGTGATGAGGCAGGCATCAAATCCGCCTCTTACAAGATCAGCGGCCATAACGCCTATGGCTGGCTGAAATCCGAAAGCGGCGTGCATCGTCTGGTGCGCATTTCGCCCTTTGACAGCGCCGCCAAGCGCCACACTTCGTTCACCTCCGTAAAGGTCTATCCGGTGGTGGATGACAACATCGAGATCGAGGTGAACCCTTCGGACATTCGCATTGATACTTACCGGTCGTCGGGTGCGGGCGGGCAGCACGTGAACACCACCGACTCGGCCGTGCGGATCACCCACGCGCCAACGGGGATCGTCGTGACCAGTTCCGAAAAATCCCAACACCAGAACCGCGATATTGCGATGAAAGCCTTGAAATCCCGGCTTTATCAAATCGAGTTGGACAAGCGATCAGCCCTCGTGAATGAAGCGCATGAGAACGCTGGCGACGCAGGCTGGGGCAATCAGATCCGGTCTTATGTGTTGCAGCCCTACCAGATGGTCAAAGACCTGCGCACGAATTTCGAGACATCCGACACCAAAGGCGTTCTGGACGGTGATCTGGATGGTTTGATGGCGGCGACGCTGGCGATGGATGTATCCGGCAAGAGCCGGGCCGAGGCCAACGCAGAGTAGCCTTGCCAAGCTCGCCGTCCCGCGTTTGGATGGCGTATGGCAGAGTTTATGACATGGACGGCGCACCAACTGACGGCAGCTTTGGCAACCCGGCAGGTGTCGGCTGCCGAGGTGATGCAGGCGACACTGGATCAAATTGCCGCTGAAAACCCATCGGTCAATGCAATCGTGTCGCTGCGCGACGGTGATGCTTTGCTGGCAGAAGCCCGTGCCGCAGATCAGCAAGGCCCACACGGCCCGCTGCATGGCATTCCGATAGCGGTAAAGGATCTGGCAAATGTCGCTGGCCTGCCAACCTCACAAGGCTCGCCCTTGTTTGCGGGTTCTGTCGCTGCGCAAAGCGATATGATGGTGCAGCGCATGCAAGACGCCGGTGCCATTGTTATTGGCAAAACCAACACGCCAGAATTCGGTCTGGGCAGTCATACGTTCAACCCAGTTGCTGGTGCCACGCAGAATGCGCTGATGCCGGGGACCAGTGCGGGCGGGTCGTCGGGCGGTGCTGCTGTGGCCCTTGCGCGGCATATGGTGTGTTTGGCCGATGGTTCTGACATGATGGGCAGCCTGCGCAATCCGGCGGGCTGGAACGGGGTCTATGGGATGCGCCCGACATGGGGCCGTGTCCCGTCAGAGCCGCTCGGGGATATGTTCATGCATCAGCTGTCAACGGGCGGGCCTATGGCGCGCTGTCCGCGTGACGTGGCTTTGCTGCTGGATGTGCAATCGGGGCCGGACCCACGCCAGCCTTTGGGGTTGCCAAATGACGCGTTTGCAGGCCGCATTAGGGCTGATGTGAAAGGACGCCGGATCGCGTGGCTGGCCGATTGGGGCGGGGCCTATCCGATGGAGGACGGCGTGCAACAGGCGGCAGAGGCAGCGGTAGGGCGCTTTGCCCAGATGGGTTGCACGGTTGAGGCGGTCAAACCGCCCTTCGCCGCCGATGCGATCTGGGAGGCGTGGATCACCCTGCGTTCTTTTGCTGTCGCTGCATCACTGGGGCCGATCTATGATCAGCCAGAATTGCGTGACCAACTCAAGCCCGAGGCGATTTGGGAGGTCGCGCAGGGGCGGGCGCTGACCGGTCAGCAGATCCAGCGCGCAAGCGCGTTGCGGTCCGATTGGTATCGCGCGGCGGGCGCACTGTTTGAAACCTATGATGCCTTTGTCCTGCCTACCGCCCAATGCTGGCCGTTCCCAATTGACTGGCACTGGCCAAAGCACATTGGCGGAGTTGCGATGGATACCTATCACCGCTGGATGGAAATTGTAGTACCGGTGAGCCTGATTGGGCTGCCCTGTCTGGCCGTCCCAATCGACGGCCCGCGCCCGATGGGATTGCAGATTGCCGGGCCGCGCGGGGCCGATCTCTCGGTGCTGCAATTGGGGCAGGCATGGGAGGAGGCGCGCGCATGACAGGGAAAATACAGTCAACGGTCAAACAGGTGACGTTTGCCGATATTGGCGCTGTCCTGCGTGCAGGCATGCAGGATTTCCGGCGCGCACCGCAGTTCGGGCTGTTTTTCAGTGCCGTCTATGTGGTGGGCGGCTTTGCGATGCTTTGGCTGGGGGCGGGGCATGTCACATGGACATTGGCCACATCGCTGGGGTTTCCCTTGGTCGCACCTTTTGCTGCTGCCGGATTATACGAGGTCAGTCGCCGGTTGGAACAGGGCGACCCGCTGGAATGGCGCGGTGTCTTGGGGATTGTCTGGCAGGAACGCACGCGGCAATTGCCATGGCTGGGCGCGCTGATCGTGGTCTATTTCCTGTTCTGGACGTTTTTGGCGCATATGATCTTTGCGCTGTTCATGGGGCTGTCCACGATGACCAATATCTCGCAAAGCTATGCCGTTTTTCTAACGCCCAACGGGCTGACAATGATCGCGGTAGAGCTTGGGATTGGGGCGGTTCTGGCCTTCTTGTTGTTCTCGCTTACGGTGATGAGCCTGCCAATGGTGCTGGACCGCGAGGTTGATTTTGTCACGGCGATGCTTACCAGCCTTGCAGCGGTACGGGCCAATCTGCCGGTGATGCTGGTCTGGGCGGCGTTGATTGCGGTGCTCTCGGTTCTGGCGCTGATCCCCTGGTTTCTGGGACTGATCGTCGTGTTACCGATCCTGGGACATGCCACATGGCATCTTTATCGGCGCGCGTTGCACGCCCAATGAAAAAGGCGCCCGTCGATGGGGCGCCTTTTCAATCTGATGATGATGCGTCGCTTAGGGTTTTGCAGCAGGCTTTGTCTCTGCGGCAGGGGTCGTTGGCATCTTCTTTGCACCTGTCGCAAGCGGGTCATCCTGACGCTGCACGGACCCTTCAAAATGCGCACCGGATTCGATGGCGATGGTCTTGTGGATGATGTCACCCTCAACCCGCGCGGTTGATGTCAGGCGCACCTTCAATCCACGCACACGGCCCACAACACGGCCATTGACCACAACATCATCGGCAACCACTTCGCCTTTGACGGTGGCCCCTTCGCCGACGGTCAGCAGGTGGGCGCGAACGTCGCCTTCGACCTGACCTTCGACTTTGATGTCGCCGCTTGTCTTAAGGTTGCCGGTGATCAGCAGATCAGAGGACAACACAGAGGCCGCAGGCTTGGCTTTGGGAGTAACCGGTGCGCTGTCGGTGGGCTTGGCCGCCTGAGGGGCGGTGCTTGTGTCGGTTTCGGACGCCTTTGGCCCGGGCTCATTGATTTTGGATTTAGAAAACATTCTGTCCAGCTCTTATATAGGTCATGGGGTTGACGGGGATTCCGTTCACACGGACCTCGTAGTGAAGGTGGGGGCCAGTCGAGCGACCAGAATTCCCCATAGCACCGATACGTTCGCCGCGCGAGACCCTTTGGCCGACGCGGACATCCATCGCATTAAGATGCGCATAGCGTGTTTCAATGCCAAAGTCATGCCGGATTTTGATCAATCGGCCATATCCCGACGACCAGCCTGCATGAGTTACAACGCCATCCGCGGTTGTGTAGATCGGCGTGCCGATGGGCCCGGCAAAATCGGTACCATTATGCATTCGCCCCCAGCGTGGCCCAAAGCTAGAGGTATAACGAAAGTTCGATTTGACCGGGATTGAGAAGGGCGCTTTTTCAGCGGCAATCCGGTAAAGGTTGATCCGGTCCATCGCGGTCAGGATCGCATTGGCGCGCAGGGCGTCCGGGTCAGGTTCCCCGCCGCGGGTCGAGAACTGAATGGGCGTTAGCGGACCGCCAGTGCCAGAATACCCGCGGCGCACCTGATCAATCAGGTTATCGGGGTTCATGCCCGCAGCGCGGAACATATCATCCAGCGGTTCGACCGAGACCAGCATCGCCTCTTCCAGTTGGCGGAAAATCTGATCGTTACGTTCCTGCAAAAGCCGCAGCTCTAGCTGCATCTCCTGCGCCACGGTGATGGCGTTTTCGGCATCCGCCGCGATCTGATCACGTTCTGATGCGGTTTCGGCCAACGCGGTGGCCAGCAGATCGACCGTGCCAGCGGCATCTTCGCTGATCGAGGCAGAAGGAGCGGCGTTATCTTCTGCCGTAAGGGCTGCCACTTGATCGCGGGCCTCTTCGCGGGCGCGCATGGCATCGCGCAGAGTGGCTTGAACAACCTCCATCCCGGTTTCAAGCTCGCGTCGCTTTTCTTCGGTGGCCAGCAGTTCGGTCTGCATGATCGAGATTTGCTGGAGCGCCGAGGTAAAGCGTTCCTGCGCCGCCAATGCCTCCATTGCGCGGGCGTCGCGTTCTGAGGATAGGGCGTTCAGGCGTTGTTCATAGGTCAGCTGGTCCCGCTGGGCCTGCGCGCGAAAGTTGCCTGCGCCAATGCTGTCCATCAGCAAGATGGCGGTGGCGATAATGGTCCAGGCGACAACGATGATGCTGCCGGTCCAGGCGACCAGTTGCGTTTCGGGTTTCAGTCGGATGAACCGGGTCTCAGTATCCGAACGCAGAAAAAGTCGCCGCTCTGGAAAGACGCGTTCGAGCATTCCGTGAATGCGTGCTGTCAGTCGTGATCTCACGATTGTCTCTGCCCTGTCCCGTTCAAATGCCAAGCTTCTTTTTGGCGGTCCCACCTCGTTTACGCAGGCCGGGCCGATCCTGCAAGATTTTTGCGCTTGTTTTTCGCTAAGTGCCATAGCGTAAAGGCGTTCTGCGCAAGGACCCGCCGATGCATCGGCTCACTTTCGGGTGATAGGATCGATGCCCGCGAGGGGCCAGTAGAAGTCTGGCGGGATCCCGGCCTCGGCCCGCTTTTCTTCGTTGAAGGGTGGTTTGAGGTTGCCGTGAAAATACTTGCGCACCAAATCGTGGAACACGCCGGTGGGGTCCAGATCATGCCGCCCGCAAAGGAAGTGGAACCATTTGGACCCATAAGCCACGTGATGCACCTCTTCCGCATAGATCACTTCAAGTGCGTCGACCGCTTGGGTCAGTTTGGCCTGTTTGAAGATCTTGATCATCCCCGGTGTGACGTCGAGCCCGCGCGCCTCTAGCACCATCGGCACCACGGCAAGCCGCCCCATCAGATCATCGACTGTGTCTTCGGCCGCACGCCACATGCCGGCATGGGCAGGTAATGCGCCGTAGTGACTGCCCATTGCTTCAAGACAGTCGCACATCAGATTGAAATGTTTGGATTCTTCGTCTGCAGCCTTGACCCAATCATCATAATAACCCCGCGGCAATGGCGTGTCCGCAAAGCGCGCAATGATGTCCCAGTGCAGGTCAACAGCGTTCAATTCGATATGGGCGACCGCATGTAACAAGGCGATGCGCCCGGCCTCTGATCCGGGTTTGCGATGGGGTACATCACGCGGGTTCAACAATTCTGGCCTGTCCGGGCGCGCCGGAAACAGCGGCGGTTGGGCGTCGCCAATCGCGATCTCTTCTCCTGCTTTGCGCGCCTCTTGCCAGACCTTGGCGTATTGGCGCGAAAGGGCGGTCTTGGCGCGCCCGTCAGCGGTTGTCAGTACCGCGACTGCCATTTCCGTTAGCGTCATGCCGCGCGCACCGCTTCCAGCACCGCATCCACATGGCCGGGCACGCGTACTTTGCGCCAGACCTGCGCGATCTTGCCGTCGGCACCAATTAGATAGGTCGCCCGCTCGATCCCCATATACGTGCGGCCATACATGTTTTTCTCGACCCAGGTGCCGTAACGTTCGCACAGGTCGCCGTCTTCATCCGACAACAGGGCGATTTTCAGATCATGCTTGGCTACGAATTTGTCGTGCTTTTTGACGCTGTCTTTGGACACACCAAGGATCACCGTGTCCAAAGCGGCGAAAGCATCGACCATGCCGGTAAAGCCGATCGCCTCTTTGGTGCAGCCGGGTGTGTCGTCCTTTGGGTAGAAATAAAGCACGATCTTTTTGCCCGCAAAATCGGACAGATTGACGGTTTCGCCCCCGTCGCGGGGCAGGCTGATGGCAGGCGCTTGGTCGCCGACGGCGGGCTGGGTCATGGGGATGTCCTTGGGCTGGTGACGTTTCTTGGTTTTGTTTTAGCCCCGTTCCGTGAAAGATAAAGGGGTGGCCTGAACAGAAGAGCCGATGACCGACAACAGCGAACCCGACAAACCTGACGATGCGCCCCCCAAACGCAAGCGGGCCAAAGCCATGCCAAAGTGGCTGTTCTGGCTGCGCGCGACTTTTGTCGTTTGCCTGCTGCCGTTGGTTTTCGTAGCGGCGGCGGCGGTGATGATCATTGACCGCGAGATCACGGCGCCCAGCTGGATCACAGAGCGGGTAGAGGCCCGCGCAGGTGATCTGCTGGAAGGGGCGACGCTAGATTTTGGCGCGATAACGCTGCGCATTGGTCGCGATCTGCATCCCACTGTGCGTCTTGTTGATACAAGGTTGGTGGATCAGGGTGGGCTGATCCTGACCCGCGTGCCTGTTGTCGAAGGGCTGATGTCGCCGCGCGGTCTGATCCTGCGCCAAGAGGTGCTGATGCAAGAAGTGCGCCTGATCGGGGCGCAGGTGAACCTGCGACGCAATGCTGATGGTGATGTGTCTTTTGCCTTTACCACAGGCGGGTCTGATCTGGGCAGCGCGCGGACATTGCCGGAATTGCTTGATCAGTTTGATCAGGTCTTTGAACGACCCGCGCTCGAGGCGCTTGAAATTGTGCGCGCGGAAGGCATGGTCGTGAACTTCGATGATGCCCGTGCGGGGCGCAGCTGGATTGTGGATGGGGGGACGGTGGCCCTTGATCTGCGCAATGAACAAACCTCATTGCGGGGCAATTTCTCGCTTTTGTCGGGGCGCGCAGGGGTAACAAATGTGAACCTGTCTTACGTCAGCCCGCGTGGCAGCCATGAGGCGCAGATCGGGATGAACTTGCGTGATGCAGTGGCCAGCGATATCGCCGCGCAATCCCCCGCACTTAGTTGGCTGCGCGACGTGGATGCGCCGATTTCGGCCTCGCTGCGCACGGAGCTGGATGAAGATGGCGCGCTTGGCCCGCTCAATGCTGCGTTGGATATCGGGCAGGGGGTTTTGCAACCCAATCCGGCGACCCGGCCCATCGCATTTGATGCCGCCCGCGCCTATTTCAGTTATGATCCGGTGCGTGATCGAATTTCGTTCAGCGAAATCAATCTTGAGACCGAATGGGGCAGCCTGTCCGCCGAGGGCGATGCCTACTTGCGTGAATTCCGTGCCGGACTGCCGCGCGCCTTGCTTGCGCAATTTCAACTGCGTGACGTCGCGCTGAACCCACCCGGTTTCTTTGATGCCCCCCCGCAGGTGCGGCAGGCCGCCGTTGACCTGCGCTTTCGTTTTGATCCTTTCCGGGTTGAGGTGGGTCAGGCCGTGATCATCGATGGCGACACGCGTTTGACCGCCAAGGGCGAGGCGGCGGCGACAGATGCAGGCTGGCAGGTGGCAGTTGATGCCGAAATTGATCAGATCACACCCGAACGCCTGCTGGATTTCTGGCCGCTGTCGATGAAGCCCCGTTCGCGGCAATGGTTTGCCGATAATGTCAGCGAGGGACAACTTTTCAACCTGTTTGCCGGAGTGCGGGTGGCGCCTGCACAGGAGCCGCGCATCGCCTTTGGGTTCGAATTTGACGACACCACAGTCAAATTTCTGCGCCATGTGCCCCCGATCCGGGGTGCCAAGGGCGTGGCCAGCATTGCCGAGCATCAGTTTGTTGTCAGTCTGGACGCAGGGACGGTTCTGGCACCCCAAGGGGGGCCTTTGGAACTGGCAGGATCGCATTTCAGTGTGGTTGATCTGCGCTTGCGCCCATCACCGGCCATACTGGATTTGCAGGTTGATGGGTCCATTACAGCGTCATTTTCGGTTCTGAACCAACCGCCCTTTGCATTCCTCGATAAGGCAGGTTTGCCTGTGACTGTCGCGGAAGGGCGGGCGCAGACAGCCGGGCAGATCATCTGGCCGCTGGAACCGCGCCCGTCGATCGATGATGTTGCGATTGATATTGGCTCGGTTTTGGTTGGGGTCCGCAGCGCGACGCTTGTGCCCGACAAACAGTTTATCGCTCCCCGACTGGATGTGAGCGTATCCCGTGAAGGCGTGCGCGTGGCAGGGCCGGTGCGCATTGGTGATGTGTCGGCCAACGGCGCTTGGGAACAGCGGTTTGGTGATCCCGACAGACCCGGAAGCCGGGTAGAAGCGGACGTGACCCTGTCGCAGAATTTTCTGGATGAGTTTGGCATAGCGCTGCCGCCCGGTACGATTGACGGGCGCGGGCGCGGCGCATTGCGCATTGACCTGCTTCCGGCACTGCCGCCGCAATTCAGCCTCAGCTCTGATCTGGCGGGGATACGCGTGGGCATTCCGGCGGTTGGCTGGTCCAAATCGCCTGAGGCCTCTGGCCGCCTTTTGGTTGAGGGAGCACTGGGGGCGGTGCCCTCAATTGACACGCTTGAGATTGCAGGCGGCGGTCTTGATGCGGCGGGACAGATCAACCTTGATGCCAACGGGCAGTTCGACAGTGCGGTCTTTTCGCGGGTGCGATTGGATGATTGGCTGAATGCCGCGATTACGCTGTCAGGCCGCGGTGAAGGTGTGCCTGTGGGCGTGCGCATCGACGGCGGCACGTTGGATTTGCGGGGTGCGCGTTTCGGGGCCGGGCAGGGTGACAGCGGCCCGGTGACAATCGCGCTGGATCGGTTGCAGATCAGCGAGGGCATCGCGCTGACCGATTTCAGGGGTGATTTTCGCGGACAAGGCGGCTTCCGAGGCGAGTTCAGCGGCCAGTTGAATGGCGCGGCACCCGTGCGCGGGGCTGTGGCACCCCGCGACGGGCGGTCGGCTGTGCGGCTACGTAGCGATGATGCGGGGGCTGTGTTGCGCGCGGCCGGGCTGACCCAGAATGGGCGCGGTGGCGCATTGGATCTGACGCTATTGCCTGCCGTTGCCGCGGGAACCTTTGACGGGTTCTTTGGCATTCGTGATATTCGCGTAACCGATGCGCCTGCGATGGCCGCCTTGCTGGATGCAATCAGCGGCGTTGGACTGCTCCAACAGCTGGATGGTCAGGGGCTTGTGTTCAACGATGTTGATGCACGGTTCCGCCTGACCCCGCAGCAGGTAATTGTGTCCGAGGCCAGCGCCGTGGGGCCGGGGCTTGGCATTTCGGTCGACGGGATTTACACGCTCGCCAACAAACAGATTGATCTGCAGGGCGTCGTGTCACCATTTTTTTTCGTCAATAGTATTGGGTCGTTCCTGACCCGCCGTGGTGAAGGGTTGATTGGCTTCAACTTTACTATTGGCGGCACCTCTGATGCGCCAAGCGTGGCGGTGAACCCATTGTCGATCCTGACACCGGGGATGTTTCGCGAAATCTTTCGCAGACCCGCACCAGAGCTGTCACAATGAAGCTAAGCACATTCGATTTTGACCTGCCCGAGCATCTGATAGCGACGCGGCCTGCGCGCCCACGGTCCTCTGCGCGGTTGTTGCTGGCGCGAGCCGATCAGATTGCGGATCGGATTGTGCATGAATTGCCCGATATCCTGCAACCGGGTGATCGGCTGATCCTCAATGACACCAAGGTTATTCCCGCACGGCTGTTCGGGGCACGGCACCGCATGGGCGAGACCGGAGAAACCAGCGCGCGGATGGACGTCACGCTGCTAGAGCCGCAGGCGGATGGCACATGGACGGCGCTGATCAAACCACTCAAGAAGGTGCGCGATGGCGAAGTCATTGTGTTCTCAGATGATCTCTCGGCCGAGGTGACGGGCCGCGCTGACGGGCAGGGGCGGCTGCGGTTCAACCTGGCGGGTGACGATTTTGATGCGGCCTTGTCCGCGGTGGGGGCGATGCCGCTGCCGCCTTACATCGCTGCCAAACGACCAGCGGATGAGGCAGACAAGGAAGATTACCAGACATATTGGGCGCGCCATGCAGGTGCTGTGGCCGCTCCGACAGCGTCGCTGCATTTCGATGGCCCGCTGTTGGACGCATTGCGCGCGCGCGGCGTGCAGTTCACCCATGTGACCTTGCATGTGGGGGCAGGCACGTTCCTGCCGGTCAAAGTGGATGACGTCTCAGAGCACAAGATGCATGCCGAATGGGGCGAGGTGACAGCACAGGCGGCCGCCGACATGACCGCCACAAAGGCCGCTGGCGGGCGCATCATTCCGGTAGGCACCACAGCGCTGCGGCTGATTGAGAGTGCAGCGCAGGATGGTGCGATGCATCCCTGGACCGGGCCCACGGATATCTTCATTGTGCCGGGGTTTGGGTTTCAGATCGCGGATGGTCTAATGACCAATTTCCATCTACCGAAATCAACGCTGATGATGCTGGTCTCAGCCTTGATGGGGGTTGATCCGATCAAGGCGATTTACGCCCATGCGATTGCCCAAGAGTATCGCTTTTTCTCTTATGGAGATGCATCGCTTTTGTTGCCCAAAGGATAGGGCGCAAACAGACGCGAAGTGGTCGCTGAAACGTGGTGTGCTTGTATTCGAATCGTGGGATAGGCGGTTCAGATTTTCCGTGAAAGGGCACGTCATGATTCAGGTGTTTACAGGCTCTTGGGCGCTGTTTCTGGGCATGTTTTTGTTGATGGTTGGCAATGGTCTGCAAGGCACGTTGCTGGGCCTGCGTGGCGACATGGAAGGGTTCAGCACCCTGTCGCTTTCGATCGTCATGTCAGCCTACTTTCTGGGTTTCCTGTTCAGTTCGCGGTTCACGCCAGAACTGATCCGCCGGGTGGGCCACGTGCGGGTCTTTGCGGCACTGGGCTCACTCGTGTCAGCGGTGCTGATCTCTTATCCCATTCTGGTTGAACCATGGGCCTGGGCCATTGGCCGGGTCATCATCGGTTTTTGCTTTTGTGGCGTCTATATCACTGCGGAAAGCTGGCTGAACGATGCCTCCAGCAATGAAAACCGGGGCAAATCACTGTCGCTTTACATGATCGTGCAAATGGCGGGGATCGTCTTTGCACAATGGATCGTGAGCCGGGGTGACGTGTCAGGCTACGTGCTGTTTATTATCCCGTCGATCCTTGTTTCATTGGCCTTTGCGCCGGTGCTGTTGTCTGCACGCCCGATGCCCGCATTTGAGACCGCCAAGCCAATGAAGATAAAAGATCTGATTGCGGCCTCACCTTTGGCCTGTGTGGGCATGTTCATGCTGGGTGGTGTGTTTTCGGCGCAGTTTGGTATGTCGGCTGTCTATGGCAGCCGGGCCGGGCTAACCGTGGGCGAGATTTCATTGTTTGTTTCGGCAATTTACGTCTCTGCTTTGGTCCTGCAATACCCCATCGGATGGTTGTCTGATCGCATGGACCGCCGGGTGCTGATTGTCTGGGTGTCCTTGATTGGTGGCACCGGGTCGCTGCTTGCGTTTTTCCTGCCTGGAAACCTTTACATCATTGTTGCCAGCGGCGCGATTGTCGGAGGGACATCAAACCCGCTTTATGCGCTGCTCTTGGCCTATGCCAACGACCGGCTTGATCGCGAAGATATGGCGTCGGCCTCGGGCGGATTGCTGTTTATCAATGGGGTGGCTGCGATTGCTGGCCCGCTCATCGTTGGTGTGATGATGGATGCAATCGGGGTGAACGGGTTTTGGCTTTTCATGTCGTTGTTAATGCTCGCTGTCGGTGTCTACGGAATGTACCGCGCCACGCAGCGCACAAGCACCGATTGGGAAGACGAACAGAGCAGCTATGTACCGGTGTCGGCGGCTTCCTCAACCGTGGCTGTGGAGCTGGCGCAAGAGGTCTACCTTGAGGGTGTTGAGGATGATGAGCAGGCAGATCAGCCATCTTGAGTGCCGTAAGGTCACTCTAGATGTCACACCGAAAGAAACGGTGAATGATTTGTTAAACTTACCCCTTGTCAGGGCAGGGGTTCTCTGCTTCGAATTGTATCAGGTTAATAAACCATCAAGGAGTGGTGTTGTGGTAACCCCCGACGAGGTGTTGGCATTTTGGCTGGACGAATGTTCGCCAGCGGATTGGTATAAATCGGACCCGGCGTTTGACGCCAGGATTACAGAAAAATTCAAGAGTACATGGCAACTGGCCACGGAAGGGGCATTGGGTCTTTGGTTGACCTATCCTTCGGGCGCATTGGCTTACATCATCCTGACGGATCAGTTCCCCCGCAACATGTTCCGCGACAACAGCGATGCATTCTCGACTGACAGGCTTGCACGGGCGGCGGCAAAGATGGCGATTGATCGCAGCTGGGATCTTAAGATTGATGAACCTGCACGACAGTTCTTTTATCTGCCCCTGATGCATGCCGAGAACCTTTGCGATCAGGACCGTGCCGTGCGGCTGATCCACACCCGCATGCCTGAAGGCGGCGAAAGCAATCGTGAGCATGCCTGCGCCCACCGCGCTGTCATCCGTGACTTTGGCCGCTTCCCTTATCGCAATGATGCATTGGGTCGCAAAACCACAGCCGCCGAGCAAGCCTTTCTGGATGCAGGTGGTTATGGTGCGGCTATTCGGGCGCAGCAATCCGCAGAATAGCCCCTTTGCGCCCATCGGGTAGCTGTTATGCCCCTAGGTCACTAGAGGTCTTTCCAGAAATAGTTTAGTGTTCAACTAAATTTGGATTTGGAGGGCCGTCTGATGGCAGCGCAGAACTTTGACCTGATCGTAATTGGTGCCGGACCGGGCGGCTATGTGGCCGCGATCCGTGGCGCGCAGCTGGGGATGAAAGTCGCCATTGTGGAGCGCGAGCATCTGGGCGGGATCTGCCTGAACTGGGGCTGTATTCCAACAAAGGCAATGCTGCGTTCGTCAGAGGTGTTTCACTTGATGCATCGCGCCAAGGAATTTGGCCTGAAAGCGACGGGTGTTGACTATGATCTGGATGCCGTGGTCAAGCGCAGCCGTTCTGTTGCGGGGCAGCTTTCGGGTGGTATCGGCCATCTGATGAAGAAAAACAAAGTCACTGTCTTCATGGGCGCAGCAGCACTGCCGGCCAAGGGCAAAGTGTCCGTCAAGGGCGACAAGGGCATTGATGAGCTGACGGCCAAGAACATCGTGCTGGCCACTGGTGCGCGCGCGCGCGAACTGCCGGGGCTTGAAGCGGATGGTGATTTGGTCTGGACTTACAAGCACGCGTTACAGCCCAAGAAGATGCCCAAGAAACTGTTGGTCATCGGCTCTGGTGCGATCGGGATTGAGTTTGCCAGCTTCTACAACACGCTGGGTGCTGACACGACAGTGGTTGAGGTGATGGACCGGGTGCTACCCGTGGAAGACGCCGAGATTTCAGCCTTTGCCAAGAAGGCCTTTGTCAAGCAGGGTATGAAGATCATGGAAAAATCCATGGTCAAGCAGTTGGACCGCGGCAAAGGCAAGGTCACCGCCCATATCGAAACTGGCGGCAAGACCGAGAAGATGGAATTTGATACTGTTATCAGCGCGGTAGGCATCGTCGGCAACGTTGAAGGGCTGGGCCTTGAAGAGCTGGGCGTGAAGGTTGATCGCACCCATGTTGTGACCGATGAATTCTGCCGCACGGGTGTTGAAGGTCTCTATGCTATTGGCGATATCGCCGGCGCGCCATGGTTGGCCCATAAGGCCAGCCATGAAGGTGTTATGGTCGCCGATCTGATTGCAGGCAAACATGCTCATCCGGTCAAGCCAGAAAGCATTGCAGGCTGCACCTACTGCCATCCGCAGGTGGCTTCGGTTGGTTATTCCGAAGCGAAGGCCAAGGAGCTGGGTTATGACATCAAAGTCGGCCGGTTCCCCTTCATTGGCAATGGCAAGGCGATTGCATTGGGCGAGCCTGAGGGCATGATTAAAACGGTGTTCGATGCCAAGACAGGCGAGTTGCTGGGCGCGCATATGGTTGGTGCCGAGGTGACGGAGCTGATCCAAGGCTATGTTGTGGGTCGTCAGCTAGAGACGACTGAAGAGGATTTGATGAACACGGTGTTCCCGCACCCGACCTTGTCAGAGATGATGCACGAGAGCGTTTTGGATGCTTATGACCGTGTGATCCACATGTAAGGTGGATTGAAATCCACCTTACCGTTTGCACAGGCTCGCCATCTTGGCGGGCCTGTTCGCTTTTGGCTGGTAGCGGAATATTAATTTGTATATGTTCCCGAAACGTTCCGTTTTCAGGGTGGCGTTCCCGCATCGCGCCGCTATCTGATAGCTGTCGTCTGAGGAGACCGTCATGGCAGAGCTGAAGAACATCGAAGTGCGCGGCGCGCGCGAGCATAATCTCAAGAATATCGATGTTGATATTCCACGCGACCAGCTTGTCGTGATCACGGGCCTGTCGGGTTCGGGCAAATCCTCGCTCGCCTTTGATACGATCTATGCCGAAGGGCAGCGCCGCTACGTGGAATCGCTGTCCGCTTATGCCCGCCAATTCCTTGATATGATGGAAAAGCCGGATGTGGATCATATCTCGGGCCTCTCACCGGCCATTTCGATTGAGCAGAAGACGACATCGAAAAACCCGCGTTCCACTGTGGGCACGATCACCGAAATTTACGATTACCTGCGTTTGCTTTTCGCCCGTGCAGGTACCCCGTTCAGTCCGACCACGGGCCTGCCCATCGAAGCGCAACAAGTGCAGGACATGGTTGACCGCGCTATGGGCTTGGAAGAAGGGACACGCGGTTATCTTCTGGCCCCGATCATCCGTGACCGTAAAGGGGAATACCGCAAGGAATTTCTGGAACTGCGCAAGCAGGGATTTCAGCGTGTGAAGGTCGATGGTGAATTCTATGATCTGGACGAACCACCGACGCTGGACAAGAAGTACCGCCATGACATTGATGTGGTTGTGGACCGCATTGTTATCCGCGAAGGGCTTGAAACACGGCTGGCTGATAGTTTCCGCACAGCACTCGATCTGGCCGATGGCATCGCGATACTGGAGACGGCCCCCAAAGAGGGCGACCCCGAGCGCCTGACGTTTTCAGAGAACTTCGCTTGTCCTGTGTCTGGTTTTACGATCCCAGAAATTGAACCGCGCCTGTTTTCCTTCAACGCACCGTTTGGGGCGTGCCCGTCGTGCGACGGTCTGGGGGTTGAACTGTTCTTTGACGAACAACTTGTTGTTCCTGATGTGACGTTGAAGATTGCCGATGGCGCACTTGCACCCTGGCGCAAGGGCAAGAGCCCCTATTTTCTGCAAACGATTGAAGCCATCGCCAAGCACTATGGTTTCAACAAGAACGCCCGTTGGAAAGACCTTGATCCGAAGGTGCAACAGGTGTTTCTGCGTGGCTCCGGCAAGGAAGAAATCAAATTTCGCTATGACGAAGGCGGGCGCGTGTATCAGGTGGAGCGTGCCTTTGAAGGTGTGATCCCCAATATGGAACGTCGCTATCGCGAGACCGATAGCAACTGGATCCGCGAAGAGTTTGAGAATTACCAGAACAACCGCCACTGTGGCACTTGCGGCGGGTATCGCCTGCGTGAAGAGGCTTTGGCGGTGAAGATCGGTGGCTTGCATGTGGGTCAAGTCGTGCAGATGTCGATCAAAGAGGCCTATGACTGGTGCAAAGAGGTGCCAGAGGCGCTGAGCAAGCAGAAGAATGAGATTGCTGCGGCCATTCTCAAGGAAATCCGCGAGCGCTTGGGGTTCCTCAATAATGTGGGACTGGAGTATCTGACGCTTTCACGGAACTCAGGCACACTGTCGGGCGGTGAAAGCCAGCGTATTCGTTTGGCCAGTCAGATAGGCTCGGGCCTGCAAGGGGTGCTTTATGTGCTGGATGAGCCATCGATCGGCCTGCACCAGCGTGACAATGACCGCTTGCTGACGACGCTGAAAAACCTGCGCGATCAGGGCAATACAGTGATTGTTGTTGAACATGACGAAGAGGCGATCCGCGAGGCCGATTATGTTTTTGATATTGGTCCCGGCGCTGGCGTCCATGGTGGCGAAGTCGTCGCCAAAGGCACACCGCAAGAGATCATGGCCAATGAAGCCTCTGTCACCGGACAGTATCTGATTGGCGCCAGAGAAATTGCCGTGCCGGCGAAGCGCCGCAAAGGCAAAGGCAAGAAGCTGACCGTGGTAAAAGCCACCGGCAACAACTTGCAGAACGTCACGACTGATTTCCCACTGGGCCAGTTTGTCTGTGTGACCGGTGTCTCTGGCGGCGGCAAGTCCACCTTGACCGTTGAGACGCTGTTCAAGAACGCCTCGATGAAGTTGAACGGCGCGCGGCAAACGCCGGGGCCTTGTGAAACGATCAAAGGGTTTGAGCATCTTGATAAGGTGATCGACATTGATCAGCGCCCCATCGGTCGCACGCCCCGGTCAAACCCGGCCACCTATACCGGGGCCTTTACCCCGATCCGCGAATGGTTCGCGGGGATGCCAGAGGCAAAGGCGCGGGGCTATAAACCCGGTCGTTTCAGTTTTAATGTGAAGGGTGGACGCTGTGAGGCCTGTCAGGGCGACGGTGTGATCAAGATCGAAATGCACTTTCTGCCCGACGTCTATGTCACCTGCGAGACTTGCAAGGGTGCGCGATACAACCGCGAAACCTTGGAGATCAAATTCAAGGGCAAATCCATTGCCGATGTGTTGGATATGACCGTTGAAGATGCCCAAGGGTTCTTTACCGCGGTCCCGTCGATCCGAGAAAAGATGGATGCACTGATGCGCGTGGGTCTTGGGTATATCAAGGTCGGCCAGCAGGCGACAACCCTGTCAGGGGGCGAGGCCCAGCGGGTCAAGCTGTCCAAAGAGTTGTCGAAACGCTCCACCGGGCGCACGCTTTATATTCTGGATGAACCTACCACGGGATTGCATTTCGAAGACGTGCGTAAGCTATTGGAAGTATTGCATGAATTGGTGGATCAGGGGAACTCTGTCATTGTGATTGAGCATAATCTGGACGTCGTCAAAACCGCCGATCATATCATTGATATCGGTCCTGAAGGTGGCGATGGCGGTGGCAAGATCGTGGCCACAGGCACACCAGAGAAGGTGGCACAGGTCGCCGGGAGCCATACCGGACGCTACCTCAAAGAGATGTTGGCGGCAAAATCTGTCGCTGCGGAATAATCCCGAAAATTCCAGGAGTTTTGAGGATGCCTCCGGCGGAAGTTTGTTTGGACATAAAAGTCAGGCGCGGCGCCTGCTTTCAAACCGTGGCAGCATCGCCGAGAAGTCTTTGCCCATGCCGTCTTCATCCTCAACGAATTGCGCGTAAAGCGCTGTAGCCGCTTTGCCCATGGGCGTGTCGGCGTCTGCGGCCTCTGCCGCCATTTGTGACAGGTTGAGGTCTTTCAGCATAAGCTCTGCCGCGAAACCGGGTGTGTAATCGTTGTCTGCAGGGCTGGTCGGCCCGACGCCGGGGGCGGGGCAATAGGCGTTCATGGTCCAGGAATAGCCCGAGGATGTGCTGACCACATCGAACATCGCCTGTCGGTCGAGCCCGAGTTTGTCAGCCAGCACAAAGGCTTCGCAGGTGGCGATCATTGTCACCCCAAGGATCATGTTGTTGCAGATTTTGGCGGCTTGGCCGTTGCCTGCGTCGCCGCAATGCACGGCTTTTTGCCCCATAATGTCAAAGAGAGGTTGTACCGTCGCAAATGCCTTATCCGGGCCGCCCGCCATGAAGGTCAGCGTGCCATTGGTTGCGCCGCCGATGCCGCCAGAGACAGGAGCGTCAACCGCCGACAGCCCCGCGTTTTGTGCTGCCATGGCAACTGCTCGCGCGCTTTCCACGTCCACGGTTGAACAATCAAGATGCACCGCGCCGGGTTTCATCACCGGGTGGATGTCGCTGGCAACGGCCCGCAGAATATCGCCATTGGGTAGCATGGTGATGACCACATCAGCGTTTTTGGCGGCGGCGGCGGCACTTTCGGCCAATGTCAGGCCTGCGGGTTTTGCTGCGGTGTCGAACCCTGTCACATCATGGGCTTTGGCCAGATTGGCCGCCATCGGCGCACCCATATTGCCCAATCCAATAAATCCGATTTTCATATCTTGTCCTCCCATTGTAGCGCATCTTTGCCCAAGGGCGCTGTCATTGCTGCCACGTCTGTGTCTGTCACACCGGTCCAAGTGCTGTGTTGCCATTGTGGGCTGCGGTCGCGGTCGATGATCGCCGCCCTGATCCCTTCGATGAAATCGCCTTGGGCGACACAGCGAAAGGTATAGCGGAATTCGTGATCAAGCGCCGTTGTGATCCTTTGGTCGCGGCAAACGGCATCGATGATCTGGGCAGAGACCGCCATGCTGAGCGGGCAGTTGCGGCCCATCAGTTTGCGTGCCTGTTCAATGGCGAGGCCCGCGTCGGCAGGCATGGCTTGATACACCGCTGCGAGGGTCGGCCCTACAAAGCAGATATCGATGTCTGCCTGCCAATCTGCAAGGCGGCTGTCCGGGGCAGGGTGTTTTACTGTTGCGATGGCATCGGTCGTGCCGCTAGTGGCGAGATTTTGTTTTAATGCCTCCCACGCCGTCTCGGGGACATAGTGATCGGCAAACCCTGCAAAGATTGCGTCACCCGCATCCATCCGATCGCCCGTCAGCCCCAGATAGGTTCCCACATGGCCGGGTGCCCGTGCCAGCAAAAGCGACCCGCCCACATCGGGGACCAGCCCGATCGCGCATTCCGGCATCGCAATCTGGCTGCTGTCACAGACGATCCGATGTGCGGCATGGCATCCGACACCGACACCGCCGCCCATGGTGAACCCTTGCAGGAAAGACACCACCGGTTTGGGATAGCTGTGGACCTTGGCGTTCAGCCGATATTCGTCGCGCCAGAACCGCCGCCCGTAATCCAGATCACCGCGCTGGCCTGCGGCATACATCTCGGCGATATCGCCGCCGGAACAAAAGGCCCGGTCGCCTGCCGCATCAACGATGACAAGCGCAACCTCGTGATCATCGCGCCAGTCATCCAGCGCCTGCTCGATCGCCAAACACATATCCCAAGTCAGCGCGTTCAGCGCCTTGGGCCGGTTCAGGGTGATCCATCCGGCGCGCCCGGATTTGCGAATGTTGATGTCGGTCATGCGCTGATCAGTTGGCGTGCGGTGATCAGGCGCATAATCTCATTGGTGCCTTCAAGGATTTGATGCACGCGCAGATCGCGTACGATTTTCTCGATCCCGTAGTCGGCCAGATAGCCGTAACCGCCATGCAGTTGCAGGCATTGGTCTGCCACGTTGCTGCCCGTCTCGGTGCAAAGCTTTTTGGCCATCGCGCAGAATTTTGTCGCATCGGGTGCGCCGTTATCCAGTTTCCATGCGGCCTGCCGCAAAAAGGTGCGTGCAGCTTGCATGCTGATCTCCATATCGGCCAGCCGGAATTGCAACCCCTGGAACTGATCGATGGATTTGCCGAAGGCCTGCCGCTCGGCCATATAGGCCAGCGTTTGATCAAGGGCCGATTGTGCCGCGCCGATGGAACATGCCGCGATGTTCAACCGCCCACCATCAAGGCCTGCCATAGCGTATTTAAAACCGGCGCCTTCTTCGCCCAACAGGTTCTCTGCTGGCGCGTGCGCTGTGTCGAGCTGGACTTGGCGGGTCGGTTGCGATTTCCACCCCATTTTGTCTTCGAGTCCGCCGAAAGACAGACCCTTGGTGCCGTCCTCGACGACGATGGCGCTGACCCCCTTGGGGCCATCGGCCCCGGTGCGCGACATCACGATATAGGCATCAGAATAGCCGCCGCCGGAGATGAATGCTTTGGTGCCCGTCAGGCTGTAGCCTTCATTGGTGCGATCTGCCTTGGTTTTCAACGCGGCCGCGTCAGAGCCGGAACCCGGTTCCGTCAGGCAGTAGGCCAGGATCGTCTCCATCGCCAAGGCTTTGGGCAAGACACGATCCCTGAGCGTCTGCGTGCCGTAGCTTTCGATCATTTTGGCACACATATTGTGGATCGACAGGAAGGCAGCGACCGAGGCACAGGACTGCGCGAGCGCTTCAAAGACTAGCGTGGCATCAAGCCGCGACAAGCCGGAACCGCCATTGTCAGGCGACACATAAAGCCCGCCAAAGCCAAGCGCGGCAAGCTCTGGCCAAAGTGATTTAGGAATTTCGCCCTCTGCTTCCCAAGTGCGCGCATAGGGTGCGATATGCTCTTGGCCAAACGCAAGTGCCATGTCGAAGATGGCGGTTTGTTCCTCGGTGAGTGCGAAATCCATGGGGCAGCTCCTGCAAGAATTGAACGCTTGTTCATATTTTGCCGTGAACGGAGGATATGCGCAAGCCTGAAGCAAAAGAGCCTCGCCTTTTCAGGCGAGGCTCTGGGTTGTTTTATTCCATCAGCGGGATGGAGAACTCGCCGCCTTCCTTGATGCCCGACGGCCAGCGCGAGGTGATCGTTTTCGTCCGTGTGTAGAACTTGAACGCATCTGGCCCGTGCTGGTTGAGGTCACCAAACATGGATTTCTTCCAGCCGCCAAAGGTGTGATAGGCGAGCGGCACAGGGATCGGTACGTTCACGCCAACCATGCCGATATTGATCCGGTTGGAAAAATCACGGGCGGTGTCGCCGTCGCGGGTATAGATCGACGTGCCATTGCCGTATTCGTGATCCATGGCAAGGCCGATGGCCTCTTCATAAGATTGGGCGCGGATTGTGGACAGAACAGGCCCGAAAATCTCTAGCTTGTAGATGTCCATATCCTTGGTGACGTTGTCAAAAAGATGCGGCCCAACAAAGAACCCGTCTTCATAGCCTTGCAGGTTGAAGTTGCGCCCATCAACAACCAGCTTCGCACCCTGATCGATGCCTGATTGCACAAGGCGGCCGATGTTGGCTTTTGCGGCGGCGGTCACAACCGGGCCGTAGTCCACGTCATTGCCAGAGGTGTAAGGGCCGACCTTCAGTGCCTCAACCTTGGGCACCAGTTTTTCCAGCAGGCGGTCTGCGGTTTCATCGCCTACAGGCACAGCAACCGAAATCGCCATGCAGCGTTCGCCCGCCGCACCGTAACCTGCGCCGAGCAATGCATCGGCGGCTTGATCCATATCCGCGTCGGGCATGATGATCATGTGGTTCTTGGCACCGCCAAAGCACTGCACACGTTTGCCTTGCGCACAACCAGTGCCATAGATGTATTCGGCGATCGGTGTCGATCCGACAAAGCCAACCGATTGGATCGTGTCGTCATAAAGGATCGCGTCAACCGCTTCCTTGTCACCGTTCACGACCTGCAGGATGCCCTTGGGCAGGCCCGCTTCTTCCATCAGTTCAGCCAGCATCAACGGCACGGATGGATCACGCTCAGAGGGTTTGAGGATAAACGCGTTGCCGCAAACGATGGCAGGGGCGAACATCCACATTGGGATCATAGCGGGGAAGTTGAAGGGCGTGATGCCTGCGGTGACACCCAGCGGCTGTTTCATGGAATACATATCGATGCCGGGGCCCGCGCTGTCGGTGAATTCACCTTTCAGCAGCTGTGGGGCGCCGATGCAGTATTCGGCCACTTCCAAACCACGGATCACATCGCCCTTGGCGTCTGGCAGGGTCTTACCATGCTCGCGGCTAAGTGCTTCGGCCAGCTTGTCCATGTCCCGATTCAACAGGCTAACAAAGGCCATCATGACGCGCGCGCGGCGCTGTGGGTTGACGGAGGCCCATGCGGGTTGCGCCTCGGCGGCAATCGCCACGGCTTTGGCCATTTCGTCAGCATTGGCCAGCGGCACCTTGGCCTGCACTTCGCCTGTGGCCGGGTTATAGACGTCTGCGAAACGGCCAGATGTGCCTTTGACGTGCGCGCCGCCGATGTAATGGGTCAGTTCTTGCATGGAATCCTCCTTGGTTGACGTCAGTTTAACCTTGCGTTTTTTCCCGTAAAAGAGCCAATATCCCAAAATCATTTTGCAAAAACGCAAGGGCGCTATGGAACATTGGGATGACATGCGAGTGTTTCTGGCAGTGGCGCGGGCCGAAGGGCTTTCGGCTGCAGCGCCGAGGTTGAAGATGGACCCCTCAACGCTGGGCCGTCGTGTGGCGCGGCTTGAACGTGCGATGGGTGGCGCGCTTTTTGTGAAGTCGCCGCAAGGGTATCAGTTGACCGATCTGGGCGTGCGCATCCGCGACAGCGCGATGCAGGCCGAAGTACACCTGACCCGCGCGCTGCACGAAGGCCAAGAGGCCTCAGCGGCCTTGACCGGGCAAATTCGGATCGGGGCACCTGATGGGGCGGCTAATTTCCTGCTGCCACAGGTTTGTGCTGCCATTCAGCACGACAATCCTGATCTGGAGGTGCAAATCCTCGCCCTGCCGCGCGTCGTGAACCTTTCGCGGCGCGAGGCCGATATGGCGATCACCGTGAGCCCGCCGCAGGCTGGAAAGCTGACAGTGCAGAAGATCACAGATTACCAGTTGCACCTCGCGATGCGCTCTGACCAACCCGAACCGCTGTCAGTGGCCGACCTGAAAACCCATCAGATTGTGGGTTACATCCCCGACATGATCTTTGACAAAGAACTGGATTATCTGGGGGCCATCGGCGCAGGCGGCGTACAGTTGGCGTCAAATTCGGTTGCCGTGCAGTTGCAGATGATCCGGCGGGCAGGCGTGGGGATTGTGCATGATTTCGCGTTGCCCTTTGCGCCGGAATTGCGCCGCGTGCTGATCCAAGAGGTCGCATTGCAACGGGCATTCTACCTTGTGCGTCACACGACCGACCGGCATTCAGATCGGTTGAACCGCTTTGCTGATGCCCTGCGCCGGGGCCTGCAGGAAGAAGTTGTGCGTCTGGAACGCAAAGCATGCTTGACAGCCAGCCCTTTGATTTGAGACGCTGAAACCCCGGAGCCGTGTTAAGGAGCCCGTTATGATCGTTTCCCAAATTCTCAAGTCCAAGCCTGATGTCGGTGTGATTTCGGTCAAGCCTTCGGCAAGCATATCGGATGCGGCGAAACTTTTATCGGAGCATCGGATCGGTACGGTTGTGGTTTCCGCCGACGGAGACAGCCTTGATGGCATCCTGTCTGAGCGTGACATTGTGCGCGAGTTGGGCAAGCGCGGTGCTGGCTGTCTAACCGATCAGGTCAAGGATCTGATGACGTCCAAGCTGGTGACCTGTTCTCCTTCAAACAGCGCCATCGAGGTGCTGGAAATGATGACCGAGGGGCGTTTTCGCCACGTGCCGGTCATGGATGGCGACAAAATGGTTGGCCTGATTTCCATCGGGGATGCCGTTAAGGCGCGTCTTGCTGAACTGTCGATGGAAAAAGACGCACTCGAAGGGATGATCATGGGGCACTAGCTGCTTAGCCCTTATTGCATTTCGTTACACAATCATGTTGCTTGGCGCAAACGCAGCTGAGACGAGGAAGACCATGCGCGTAGGACTGTATCCCGGCACCTTTGACCCGGTCACGTATGGGCATATCGATATCATCCGCCGGGCGTGCTCGCTCGTGGACCGTCTGGTCATCGGTGTGGCGATCAACCGTGACAAGGGCCCATTGTTTTCGCTTGAAGAGCGTGTTGCCATGGTCGAGGCCGAAGCCGCCCCCCTTGGCAAGGCTGTGGGTTGTGAGATCGAAGTGCATCCGTTTGAGAACCTCCTGATCGACTGCGCCCGCGACGTAGAGGCCAGCGTCATCATTCGTGGCCTGCGCGCGGTGGCTGATTTTGAGTATGAATATCAGATGGTTGGCATGAACCGCGCGTTGGATGATAGCATTGAAACGGTGTTTTTGATGGCAGAGGCCGAACATCAGGCGATTGCGTCGAAGCTGGTCAAGGAAATCGCCCGCCTTGGCGGCGATGTGTCCAAATTTGTCTCTCCTTCGGTAAATAGGGCCTTGCTGGAACGCTTCAGCGCTTGAATTGGCTCTGGATGCTGATTGGGGTCTATCTGCTGTATGGGGTTGCGATGGTCTTTGCCCATCCGCAGTTCATCTATCCTTTTGGCGCTGATCCATTTGCCAATCCCAACTATACACAAGAGGTCGTCACCGAACGTCGGGTCGCCATGGCGTGGCGCGACGGGGATGCTGACACCGCCGTTTTGTTTTTCATGGGCAATGGTGGGGCGCTGACATATTTCACCTATACGCTTGATGCGCATGAACAGGCCGGACGCATGATTGCGGCGATGGAATACCCCGGCGGTGGTGGTATTCCCGGTACTCCCTCCGAAGTCAGGCTGAAGGCCGATGCGCTTGCCGCCTATGATTGGCTGGCTGCACGGCATGCAGGACCGATTGTGGTGCATGGCTATTCGATGGGCTCGGGGCTGGCCTTGCATGTGGCCGCAGCGCGGCCGGTTGCTGCGGTGCTGCTGGATGCGCCTTTTGTGAAGATGTGCGAATTGATGACCAAAGCGTCTTGGCTGCCGGCCTGCTATATGCCGGGGGTGCAGCACTGGAACTCAGCCGCTTTGGTGCCTGACGTCACAGCGCCCGTCCTGATCCAGCACGGAACAGAAGATCAGTTGATTGAGATGTCAAATGGCGAACGTCTGCGCGACTTGATGGCGGCGGCGGGGTTGGCCGTGACGTTTCACGCAGTCGAAGGGGCGACCCACAACAATCTGGCGGGGCAGGTGGGATATGCGAACCGCATTGATCAGTTCCTGTCCGGGCTCCAGTAATGACAAAGCCGCACCCTTGGGCGCGGCTGGTTTTCTCATAATGCCGGGTGTTTAGCCGTAGATGGCTTTTGCGGCAGTCTTTGCTGCGTCTTCGCGGAACAGCCCCAGGTCAATGGCGGTTTCCAACGGCATGTTGGCCAGTTGGTACTTGAGGTTGCTGTATGCCAGGCGTTTTTGCACGGCGGTGCGGACTGAATTCAATACGGTCATTTGCGTGCTCCTTTTTAGTCATCGCGTTGTTGTGTCGTGATTCACATCTAACAACGCTGCGATGCAGCACAACTGTCAAAAAACTGAAAGCACCCTTGCGCAAAATGCATGGCGGTATCTGCGCTTTGCACAAAAAATAGCCGGCCCCTGATGGGACCGGCCAGATCATGCTAACATACTAATATGTTTAGATAAGTTTGCCCAACGCAACGGCTGTATCACCCATGCGATTAGAGAAACCCCATTCGTTGTCATACCACGTCAAGATGCGGACCATATTGCCGTCCAACACCTTGGTTTGATCCAGGTGGAAGATCGAGGACTGCGGGTCGTGGTTGAAATCCGTGCTGACCATCGGCAGGTCGGTGTAGCCCAGCACGCCTTTCAGCGGGCCGTCAGCGGCTGCGATGATGGCATTGTTCACTTCTTCAACCGTTGTGGGGCGGCTGGATTCGAAGGTCAGGTCGACGCAGGACACGTTGGGCGTTGGCACGCGGATTGCGACACCATCCAGAATGCCGTCCAGCTCTGGCAGGACCAGACCGACGGCCTTGGCTGCACCGGTAGAGGTCGGGATCATCGACAGGGCCGCAGCACGCGCGCGGTAAAGGTCCTTATGCATCGTATCCAGCGTAGGTTGGTCGCCGGTATAGCTGTGAACCGTCGTCATAAAGCCCTTGTTGATGCCAATAGCATCGTTCAGGACTTTGGCCACAGGTGCCAGGCAGTTGGTTGTGCAGGACGCGTTTGAAACCACGATGTCATCGCCGGTCAGCACGTCATGGTTCACGCCATAGACGATTGTTTTGTCTGCGTCTTTTCCTGGGGCAGAGATCAACACGCGACTGGCGCCGTTGTCCAGGTGCGCCTGACAGGCCTCTTTGCTGGTAAAGATACCTGTACATTCCAGCACCACATCGACATGCGCCCACGGCAGGTCTGCCGGGTTGTGGATTGCGGTCACATCCATTGGGCCGCGGCCGACGTCGATTGTGGTCTCGGTTGTGGTCACAGTGGCGGGGAAACGGCCATGCACGCTGTCAAAGCGCAGCAGGTGGGCGTTGGTTTCAACCGGGCCAAGGTCATTGATCGCGACAACGTCGATATCTGTGCGCCCGCTCTCGATGATTGCGCGCAGTACGTTACGGCCGATCCGGCCAAATCCATTAATAGCTACTTTGACGGCCATGGTCGTATTCTCCTCAATGGGTCAATGTTGGCGCTAACATTGCCATTTCCGCGCAAAGGTCAACACCACCTAGCGCCAGAAAGCCACCCACTCGATCAAATCCATGAATTTGCGTAACACAAAGAGCGTATTGGCCCAGTCGTACAGGACATAATCCGTGGCAAGCAGGGCCGCGATGATGAGGCCCAGCCAAATGGCAATGGTATTGGTCATGATGATGGGTCTAACGGGCCGCTGCGCAAATGGCAAAGGTACGCAGACTTTCGTGGAAAGTCTGGGTCAAATCCTCTGCGAGGATTTGTGGCGGTGCTAGTGCAGCCGCCCCATGGTTGCCGCAACGTCGGCCATGCGGGCCGAAAAACCCCATTCGTTATCGTACCATGCCAGCACCCGGACGGTTTTGCCGCCGACAACCTTGGTCTGGTCAGGTGCGAAGATGCTGCTTTCGGTGGTGTGGTTGAAATCGATGCTGACTTTGGCCTCATCATCGTATGACATCACCATACCCATATAGCCTGCTGCAGCTTCTGCCACGATGGCGTTCACATCAGCCACGGTTACCGATTTACCGGCCTCAAATGTCAGATCAACGGCGCTGACGTTGGGTGTGGGCACGCGCATTGCGGTGCCGTCCAACTTGCCTGCCAGCTCTGGCAGAACCTCACCCAAGGCCTTTGCGGCCCCGGTGGAGGTGGGGATCATCGCCATGGCGGCGGCCCGTGCGCGATATAGGTCGCTATGACGGCGGTCCAGTGTTGGCTGATCGCCAGTGTAGCTGTGGATCGTGGTCATAATCCCGCGTTCGATCCCGATGGCATCGTTCAGCACTTTCGCCAGCGGAGCGAGGCAGTTCGTTGTGCAAGACCCGTTGGACACCATCCGCTCTGCCGCATCCAGTGCGCGGTGGTTAACACCGTAGACCACGGTGCGGTCGACATTCTTGGCAGGGGCCGAGATCAGCACCTTCTTGGCACCGCGTGTCAAATGCACATCGGCCTTTTGCCCGTCGTTGAATTTGCCCGTGCATTCCAGCACCACATCAACGCCATCCCAGTTCAGCTCGGTCGGGTCATATGTGGACATCACGTCAATCGGACCACGGCCCAGATCCATCGTGTTGCCCTTTACGGTGATGGGGCTGCCAAAACGGCCATGCACGCTGTCGTACTTGAGCAGATGCGCGTTTGTCTCGATCGGGCCGGTGGCGTTGATCTTGACGACTTGCACGTCGTTGCGCGCGGCCTCGGTGATATGCGCCAGCGTGCAGCGACCGATGCGGCCAAAGCCATTGATACCGATTGTGACTGTCATGGGATGTCCTTGGGCCGCAGTTTATTGTTGCCCAACGTATAGGGGGAGATGTGGGGCTGAGGAAAGAAAAAAGCGTTTTATGCCAATATGTTATCGATAACATGAATTGTTAGCGATAACGCCACCGCGTCACGGCGCCATTGTTATCGCAAACATTCCGGTGCAGTCGAATCGCGTAATTACTCGAACCGGGCGCGCAGCTCGTCCAGCGTAAAGGTCTGCGGGACAAAACCGGCGTCTTTCGGGTCATCGTTGGGATCAGAGGTGATGCACATCACGCTGCACAATTGCCGCGCGATCCGTGCGTCATAGTCGACCAGCCAGACACGGCCACCGGGGGTGCCGATGTAGCCGTCTATCCCGGCGTCAAAGTCACCTTCGACGTCATCGGTCGACGGCACTTCGTTGTCGTAATCTTCTGAGTATCCACCGTGGGTGTGGTACGAGGCAATCACGCTATCGTCCGGTTCGGCCAGATCGCAGAAATCCTCGCCGCCGGGGGCAGGGGCTGTTGCCGCCAGCCCACCTGTGTCGGTCTCAAAGATATAGCCGCAGTATTCGCGGCCTTCCGCGATCGAGACCGGCTGAAGGTCATTCAGCACGCTGGTTGCAAAGGCATCAACATTGTCGGTTGCCGCAAGAATTGGCGGTCGTTCTTCTTCTGCACAACTGGCCAGAACGATCAGGCCCACTGCGGCCAAAACGCCGCCAATCTTGAGGTATGTCATCGTTGATGCCTTCACGAAGGTTACTTGATCAAGGATTTGACCTTGGCGACCGTATCCTTTGCTGTGATGCCAAACTCTTCATAAAGCCGCTCGGCCGGGGCAGAGGCGCCAAAGCCTTGCATGCCAACAAACCCTGATTTCTCGCGCTTGCCGCGCTCACCAAAGAGCCAACGGTCCCAACCAAAGCGGACGCCCGCCTCAATCGCGACGCGCACAGGGCCGCCGGGCAGGACGCGTTTGCGATAGCTTTCGTCCTGCTCTTCAAAGAGTTCCCAGCAGGGCATGGAGACAACGCGCGTGCCGATGCCTTCGGCATGCAACAATTCGCGGGCTTCCATGGCGATGGAAACCTCGGATCCGGTGGCCATCAAGATCGCCTGACGCTTGCCTTCGGCATCAGCCAATACATAGGCACCTTGGGCAACCATGTTCTTGTTCTTATGCTCGGTGCGCACGGTGGGCAGGCCCTGACGGGTCAGTGCCAGCACGCTGGGTGTTTTCTGCGATGTCAGTGCGATTTCCCATGCCTCTGCGGTTTCTACCGTATCGGCAGGGCGGAACACATTGGTGTTTGGCGTCGCGCGCAGCATGGCCAGATGTTCCACCGGCTGGTGGGTCGGTCCGTCTTCGCCAAGGCCGATACTGTCGTGGGTCATCACATATGTTGTGGGGATGCCCATCAGTGCCGACAGGCGCATAGCGCCACGTGCATAGTCGGTGAAACACATGAAAGTACCACCATAGGGCCGCGCACCACCGTGCAGTGCCATACCGTTCATGGCCGCGGCCATCCCATGCTCGCGGATACCGTAGTAGATGTAGCGGCCCTTGCGATTGTCGGGGTGGAAGGTGCCCATGTCAGAGGTCAGCGTGTTGTTTGACCCGGTCAGGTCAGCCGAACCGCCGATGGTTTCGCGCATAATCGGGTTGATCACTTCCAGCGTCATCTCGGATGACTTGCGGGTTGCGACCTTGGGCGCACCTTCGGAGATCTGCTTTTTCAAGGCGCGGATTGTGGCGGACAGACGTTTGGGCGGCTCACCTGCATAGGTGCGGTTGAACTCGGCCTGTTTGTTGGCAGACAGGGCTTCAAACCGGGCTTGCCAATCCTTATGGGCCTGCGTGCCGCGTGCGGCCATGGCTTCCCATTGGGCTTTGACATCCGAGGCGACTTCGAAATCACCCATAGGCGCGCCATAGGCCTCTTTCGCGGCTTTCAACTGATCAGCGTTGGTCAACGCGCCATGCCCTTTGGACGTATCCTGTGCTGCGTGCCCCAATGCGATATGGGTCTTACAAGCGATCATGGATGGTTTGCCGGCCTTTTTGGCGGCAACAATCGCGGCATCAATGGCCTCTGGGTCGTGCCCGTCGATTTCCTGCACATGCCAGCCGGAGGCTTTGAAGCGCATCGGCTGATCTGTGATGTCGGCCATATCAACGGTGCCGTCGATGGTGATGTTGTTGTTGTCCCAGAACACGATCAGGTTGGACAGTTTTTGCATGCCCGCAAGGGCAATCGCCTCTTGGCTGACGCCTTCCATCAGGCAACCGTCACCCGCCATCACGTAGGTGTGGTGATTGATGACCTTCTTGCCCCAGCTGGCGCGCTGGATTTCTTCTGCAATGGCAAAGCCGACCGAATTGGCAATGCCCTGACCCAAGGGGCCGGTTGTTGTTTCGATCCCGCGGGCGTGCCCGAATTCAGGGTGACCTGCGGTTTTGGCACCCCATTGGCGGAAGTCCTTGATCTGCTCCAATGGCATATCTTCGTAGCCGGTCAGATACATCAGGGAATAAAGCAGCATAGAGCCGTGACCCGCAGACAGGATGAAACGGTCGCGATCAGGCCAGTGCGGCGCCTTTGGGTCAAAGTTCAGGTGCTTCTCAAAAAGAACCGTCGCCACATCGGCCATGCCCATCGGCATGCCAGAGTGGCCGGAGTTTGCTGCCGCAACCGCATCAAGCGTCAGGGTGCGGATGGCAGTGGCTTTTTTCCAATGGTCAGGGTGGGCGGTGCGCAGGGCTGCAATATCCAAGGTGTTCAGGTCCTATTGGCAAGAGAAACATCAGGCTCGACAGCGTCATAGCAGGCCCAAGTGGGAGTTCAAGCATGACGGCTAAGTTCCTCTTATTGCGGGCATCGTTGGTTTGCGAGGGGGCGGGGGATGGCATACCCTTGGGACGAGCGGCACGATTCGGCGCGCTATGGCGCCCCAAAGACCAACCGTGACGCAACAAAGGATCGGTGAATGAGTGATATCAGTGCATTAGAAAGCCGCATTGCTGCGGCGCTTGAACGGATCAGGCAAGGGCTTGACCGGCAAGATGGCGACGGCGGCGGCGATGATGCCCTGCACGACGCGCTAAGTGCGGAACGCGCCAGCAATGCCGAACTGGAAACCCGTGTTGCCCAGCTTCAGGATCGTCAGGACACGCAGGTGGCCAAACTGACCGGGCGGATCGAGACCTATCAGACGCAAATCCTGAAACTCGACGAAGAATTGCAACAGCTGCGCGCCTCAAACCAGCAGCTGCGCACGCTGAACACCCAACTGCGCGAGACGGTCACCAAGGGGCTGGCGCCGGAACTGCATGATGCTGCCGTCGCCGCCGAGATCGAGGCGCTGGCCACTCAACGCGCGGCTGATACCGCCGAGATTGACGCTATTCTGGCCGAGCTTAAGCCGCTGATTGAGGAGACATCCAATGCCGCAAGTTGAAATCAGCATCGGAGGCCGCACCTTTGAAGTGGCCTGTCAGCAAGGTGAAGAGCATTTCCTGCAATCGGCCGCAGGCATGCTGGACGGCGAAGCCGCCCATCTGGCGGATCAACTGGGGCGTCTGACCGAAGCGCGGATGCTGCTGATGGCGGGCTTGATGCTGGCGGACAAAACCGCAGGTCTGGAAGACAAGGTGCGCCAGCTAGAGGCGGAAGCGGGTGAAATGCGCGCAGCGGTGGAACAACTGCAAGCGCGCCCGGCACCAGAGCCGCAGCGCGTTGAAGTGCCAGTGGTGCCCGCGTCAATCACCGAAGCAATGGCCGAGATTGCAGCACAAGCCGAAGCGATAGCGGATCAGATCGAGACCCGCTAACGGCTGTCTTTAGGCGTTGGCTTCGCGGATTTTGTCAGCGGCGTCTTTGTCGAAGGCCACATCGTTTTCCGAAAAGAGCGTGTCCAGTTCACCTGAGAGCGTCATCTCGGTGATGATGTCGCAGCCACCGACAAATTCGCCTTTGACATAAAGCTGCGGGATGGTCGGCCAGTCGGAATAATCCTTGATGCCCTGACGGAGTTGTTCATCGGCGAGCACGTTCACGTCGTTGAATTCGACGCCCATGAAGTTCAGCACCCCGGCCACGCGGGACGAGAACCCGCATTGCGGCATGGATTTCGTGCCCTTCATGAAAAGGACGACGTCGTTGCTGGCGACGGTTTCTTTGATTTGGTCTTGGGCTGTCATGTTCGTTTCCTTTGTGATCGAACAAAATCTTGTAAGATTTTGGGGCCAAATTTTTCAAAAAATTTGGGCGTTAATCCGGGACCTTCGTGGTCAGGGCCAATGCATGCAATTCGCCGTTGCTGCCGTCCATCTTACCTTTGAGGGCGGCATAAACTGCCCGCTGCTGTTGCACGCGGTTCTTGCCGCGAAAGCTCTCATCAATCACTTCGGCCGCGAAATGCGCGCCATCATCGCCTTGCACGTTGATCTGCGCATCAGGGAAACTGTCGCGCAGCAGTGTTTCAATCTCGTGGGCAGTGATCGGCATGGGGTGTCCTTTGATCGGTTGCACTTAAGTTAAGCATGGCGTTGCCGTCGGGCAAGTAGGGAGGCCACCGACGAGTGGTTTCCCTGCAAGTTGATGGTTAGGCGACAGCGTTTTCAAAGGACGTGCGGAAGATCGTGCGAAGTTCGATCAATGGGGCGCTTTGGCTGCCGAATGTCACATCTTCTCCGCCGACCTTACCCACTGTTGTCAGGGCGATGCCTGCCTGATTGGCCGCGATCATCAGTGCTTCGGCCTGATCGAAATTACACCCAATCAGATAACGCCCCTGATCTTCGCCAAAGAGGGTCGGCGTGTCTTCGACGTCGAGCGTCACGCCTGTGTCGGCGGCCTCGGCCATCTCGAACGCGGCCAGTGCCAGACCGCCATCGGCCAGATCGGTGCAGGCCTTGATATAGGCGTGGTTGGCGCGGATGAAATCGCCGTGCGCCTTCTCTGCGGCCAAATCAACGGGGGGCGCATCACCTTCGGCGCGGTCATAAACTTCGGCCAGAAGGGCAGATTGCCCAAGATGCCCGATGGTTTCCCCGACAAGCAAAAGCATGTGTCCGTCGCGCAATTCACCTGTGATCATCTGATCCGGGTCAGCAATCAACCCCACAGCCCCAATGGTCGGGGTTGGTAGAATGCCGGTGCCATCGGTTTCATTATAAAGCGACACATTGCCCGACACGATGGGCATATCCAGCGCGCTCACCGCTTCGCCGATCCCCTGGATCGCGCCCACAAACTGCCCCATGATCTGCGGCTTTTCGGGGTTGCCAAAGTTCATGTTGTCCGTGGTCGCCAATGGCGTTGCCCCCACGGATGTGAGGTTGCGATAGGCCTCGGCCACCGCCTGTTTGCCACCCTCAACCGGGTTCGCTTTGACATAGCGGGGGGTCACGTCGCTGGTGAAGGCCAAAGCCTTGCCAGTGCCATGCACCCGCACGATGCCTGCACCTGCACCGGGTGTGCGGGCCGTGTCGCCCATGACCTGTTGGTCGTATTGTTCATAGACCCACTGCTTGCCTGCGTAGTTCGGGCTGCTGATCAGGGCCCTTAGACCGTCAATGGGATGGACGCCAACAACGTCTTCCAACGGCGCGGGCGCAGGGGTTGGCACCCAAGGGCGGTCGTATTCGGGGGCAGAGCCTGACAGCGTGGCAAGTGGCAGATCAGCCATAACGGTGCTGTTGTGTTCTACGATAAAGCGGTCTTCGGCGATGGTCTCGCCCACGATTGCGAAATCGAGGTCCCATTTTTCGAACACGGCGCGGGCTTCGGCCTCAAGCTCCGGCTTGAGGACCATCAGCATGCGTTCCTGAGACTCCGACAACATCATCTCATAGGCTGTCATATTCTCTTCGCGCTGCGGGACGGCGTTGAGGTTCAGCTTGACGCCCAAACCACCCTTGTCGCCCATTTCCACCGCAGAGCAGGTCAGGCCAGCGGCCCCCATATCCTGAATTGAAATCACCGCACCTGTCGCCATCAGCTCAAGCGTTGCTTCCATCAGGCGTTTTTCGGTGAACGGATCACCGACCTGCACGGTGGGGCGCTTTTCCTCGATCGTGTCGTCAAATTCGGCAGAGGCCATGGTTGCACCGCCCACACCGTCGCGCCCGGTTTTGGCGCCGAGGTAGACAACAGGCATGCCAATGCCAGAGGCAGCAGAGTAGAAAATCTTGTCGGCATCAGCCAGACCAGCGGCGAACGCGTTCACAAGGCAATTGCCATTGTAAGCCGGATCAAAGCGCACTTCGCCACCAACCGTTGGCACGCCAAAGCAGTTACCATAGCCACCAACACCAGCAACGACGCCATTAACAAGTTGTTTGGTTTTCGGATGAGAAGGTTCGCCAAACGACAAAGAGTTCATTGCCGCAATGGGACGTGCCCCCATGGTAAAGACATCGCGCAGGATGCCACCCACGCCTGTTGCCGCACCTTGGTAAGGTTCAATGTAAGAGGGGTGGTTGTGGCTTTCCATTTTGAACACCACTGCCTGACCGTCACCGATATCGACGACGCCCGCGTTTTCTCCGGGGCCGCAAATGACCTGCGGTCCTTCAGTGGGCAGGGTGCGCAGCCATTTCTTGGAGGATTTGTAAGAGCAATGTTCGTTCCACATCGCCGAGAAAATACCCAACTCGGTAAAGCTAGGGGTACGCCCGATAATCTCGAGAATGCGCTGATACTCATCGGGCGAAAGCCCGTGTGCTGCGATCAGGTCTTCGGTGATAGTTGGTTCGGTCATGGCGGCCCCCAGAAAACTTGACGGTGTCATAGCGGGGTGGTCCCATGGGTTAAAGCCGCAAAACGGTGCATGATGCGCGATCAATGGGCTTTGGGTAAAAAAAATGCCGGGCACAAGGCCCGGCAAGTCCAACAGGGAGGTGAAGAGGATGAGCGCTAAGCATCATCGCCTTCGAAAGTTCAGATAGTGTGCAACATTTCGCCATTCAAGAAAGAATCGAAACTGAACTGTGCAAAGCCGCTATGCTCTGGTTGCATGGCTGGGGTCAGGACACGGCCTGGGTCTCGCGGATTTTGCGCCGATGGGCGAAAATCTCTTCTTGCACAAAGTCGCGGAAGGCGCTGATCCGTTTGGATTGGCGCAACTCTTCGGGGTATGCCAAAAACACAGGCACCTCGCCGCTTTCCAGATCAGGCAGCACGCGGACCAGATCAGGGAAATCTTCAGTCACGTAGTCCGGCAGCACGCCGATCCCGATATTGTTCAGCACCCCTTGCAGCACGCCAAAGTAGTTGTTGACCGTGAAAACATTGGGGATGTCATAGGTCATCAAGTGCTGCACAAGCGTGGCACCAGCCGCGACCTGAATGGAATTCAGGCTTTGGCATATCAATCGATGCGCCCCCAGTTCTTCGGGGGTTTGCGGTGTGCCATTCTGTTCAAGATAGGAATTCGTCGCATAAAGCCGCATCCGCACGGACATCAGCCGTTTGCGGATCAGGTCGGCCTGACTGGGTTCCTTCATACGGATCGCCACGTCGGCCTCGCGCATGGGCAGGTCCAGCACGCGCTCTTCCAGCATCAGGTCGATCTTGAGGTCGGGGTATTGCTCGTAAAGTTTAGGCAGGCGCGGAGCGAGCCAGAGCGTGCCGAAACCGGTCGTCGTTGTGATCCGCAATTCGCCAAACACCTCTTCTTCGCTATCGCGAATACGTGCTGCCGCGGCCTCTAGCCGTTTGTTCATGCTGCGCGTGGCATCAAACAGCAATTCACCCTGTTCGGTCAGGATCAAGCCACGTGCATGGCGGTGGAACAGGGTGGTGTTGAGTGATTCTTCGAGCGCCCTGATCTGTCTGCTGACCGCAGATTGCGACAAATGCAGCGCGTCACCAGCATGGGTGAGCGATCCGGCATCGGCAACGGCGTGAAATATTCTTAGCTTGTCCCAGTCCATATCGGCCTTTGCCCAATCGTTTTCCTGCTCGAATTGGCAGAACATTACGCGGATTACCCGTTTCGATGCAAATGGCCATGGCGATTATTTTCCACTTTGTAGGTCAGCAATTTTGACCTATAGTTGGTGCGAGAGTTTGACACGCAGGGAGGTGCGGAATGAGCCATCAGGAAGTATCGCTGAATGACCGCTATGACTTGTCAAAATCGCAAATCCTGCTGAACGGCACCCAGGCACTGGTCCGGTTGATGCTGATGCAGCGCGCCCGCGATGAAAAGGCAGGCATGAACACCGCTGGGTATTGCACCGGCTATCGCGGATCACCGCTTGGTGCGGTTGATATGCAGATGACCCGCGCGCAAAAGGTGCTGGAACCTGCGCAGATTACGTTTCAACCCGGATTGAACGAAGACCTTGCCGCCACCGCCCTATGGGGCAGTCAACAGGCGGAATTGCGCGGCGAGGGCAAGCATGATGGCGTCTTTGGCCTGTGGTACGGCAAAGGCCCCGGTGTGGACCGCTCTGGCGATGTGATGCGCCATGCCAACATGGCAGGCACCAGCCCCAGCGGCGGCGTGATCATGGCCATGGGTGATGATCATACCGGCGAAAGTTCGACCACGTTGCACCAGTCCGATTGGGCGATGATCGATGCCTATATGCCGATTGTGTCGCCCGCGGGCGTGCAGGAAATCCTTGATTATGGCCTCTACGCTTGGGAACTGTCGCGCTATGCGGGCGTCTGGGTTGGCCTGAAGACCATGAAGGACACGATTGAGGTCACATCCGTTGTCGATGGTGACCCGCATCGGACGTCTTTCGTGCGCCCTGATCTGGCATTGCCAGAGGGTGGGCTGAACATCCGTCTGGTCGACACGCCGCAATTGCAAGAAGCGCGCATGATTGACCACAAACGCTTTGCCGCCGAAGCATTCAGCCGGGCCAACAAGATGGACCATCGCAAATGGGGTAAACCGGGCGCCAAGGTCGGCTTTGTCGCGGCGGGCAAGAACTGGCTGGATTTGCAGCACGCGCTATCATTGCTGAACATTGATGAGGCCGAGGCCGCGCGTCTGGGCATCACGACCTATAAGGTGGGGCAGGTCTGGCCGCTGGATATGGCGTCGTTCCATGAATGGGCCGAGGGGCTCGATCTGATTGTGGTGGTCGAGGAAAAGCGCAAGCTGATCGAAGTGCAGGTCAAAGAGGCCCTGTTCGATGATCGGCGCGGGCGGCGGGTTTATGGTTGGCATAAGGGTGACGAGCATTCCGAAGGTCGCCGCGAAGAGATTTTTCAGACGAAGGCCGACCTGAATCCTATTGTTATTGCAGAGAAACTTGGCAACATATTGGCCGAGGAAGGTTGCGGTTCCGACGGGATCAGCGCCGGTCTGGCACAGCTGTCAGAGGCACGCCGCGCCGACAACGCGCCAGAGATCGCAGCGCGTTTGCCTTATTTCTGTTCGGGCTGTCCGCATAATTCCTCCACCAAAGTGCCCGAAGGATCGCGCGCCTACGCAGGCATCGGCTGTCACTATATGGTGCAGTGGATGGACCGCGAAACCGTGGGCTTTACCCAAATGGGTGGCGAAGGCGCAAACTGGGTGGGTGAGGCGCCGTTTTCCACCCGCGACCATGTGTTCCAGAACCTTGGTGACGGCACTTATAACCACTCTGGCGTGCAGGCGATCCGCTTTGCCCTGATGGCGGGCACGAACATCACTTACAAAATCCTCTATAATGATGCCGTCGCCATGACTGGCGGTCAGGGCAATGATGGAGACCTGAAAGCGGACCAGATTTGCCGCGAATTGCAGGCCATGGGCGTGCGCAACATCGCCTTGGTCTATGACGAAAAGGAAGATGTTGATCTGGGGCTGTTCCCAAAAGGACTCGACCTGAACGAACGGGCAGAGATGCCCGCTGTGCAGGATAAATTCAGCAAATACAAAGGTGTATCAGCCATTGTGTATGTACAAACCTGTGCTGCTGAAAAACGCCGTCGCCGCAAACGTGGCCAGTTCCCGGACCCCGACAAGCGCGTCTTTATCAACACCGACGTCTGCGAAGGCTGCGGTGATTGCGGAGTGCAATCCAACTGCGTTTCTATTGTCCCGGTCGAAACCGAACTGGGACGCAAACGGGCGATTGATCAATCCTCTTGCAACAAGGATTTTTCCTGCGTGAACGGGTTCTGCCCGTCCTTTGTCACCGTTGAAGGCGCGCAAATCCGCAAAGAGGCCACCGCAGAGATCGACCTGCCAGACCTGCCTGACCCAGAGCTGCCCAGCATTACTGGCACGCATAATGTGGTGATTACTGGCGTTGGGGGCACGGGCGTTGTGACCATCGGGGCCGTCATGGCGATGGCCGCCCATATGGATGGCAAAGGTGCAGGCATGATGGAGATGGCCGGCCTTGCCCAAAAGGGCGGCGCTGTCCACATTCACTGCCGCATTGCAAATGCGCCCGAAGACATCAACGCGATCCGCGTGGCAACCGGGGAATGTGACGCGCTGATCGGGGGCGATCTGGTCGTCTCGGCGGGTTCGAAAACCTTGGGCCTCATGAAGACAGGTCGCACCAAAGGTGTGGTCAACAGTCACGAGATTATCACCGGCGATTTTACCCGCGACACTGAATTCAAACTGCCTGCCGATCAGTTGCAGCTATCGCTAGAGGCTCGGCTGGCAGAGGGGCTGGCGATGTTTGATGCTTCTGATCTGGCCAAGGCGCTGCTTGGCGACAGCATCTATTCCAACATGATGGTTTTTGGCGCTGTCTGGCAAATGGGCGCTATTCCAATAAGTTACGAGGCGATCCTTGGCGCGATAGAATTGAACGGAGCGGCGATCAACCGCAACATTCGCGCCTTTGAGCTGGGGCGTTGGGCCTATCTGCATCCGCAGGACGCAGCCAAGTTGCTGACGCCTAATGTGGCGGCGATGCCCAAGACGCTGGACGAAAGAATTGCGTTCCGCGCGGACAGGTTGGTGACCTATCAGGGCAGGCGTCTAGCCAAGCGGTACCACCGTTTTGTAGAGCAGTTTCAGGACGCGCCGTTACAAGAGGCCGTGGCCGACGGTTATCACAAGCTGTTGTCCTATAAGGACGAATATGAAGTTGCGCGGCTGCTGTCGGACACAAAAGACAAAGCCGCCGCAGAATTTGATGGCGACCTCAAGCTGACCTATCATTTGGCCCCGCCAATGGTGTCCAAGACCGGCGCAAATGGGCGCCCCGTCAAAAAGGAATACGGCGCGCGCATGGCATGGGCCTTTCCCAAACTGGCCAAGCTGAAATTCCTGCGCGGCACGCCCTTTGACCCATTTGGACGCACAGCCGAACGCAAGATGGAGCGCGCCTTGATCAAGGAATACGAGGCCGACCTGCGCGAAGTGCTGCAAATATTACGCCCCGATACGCGCGATGCAGCGATTGCGCTGGCACGTCTCCCCATGGACATTCGCGGCTTTGGTCCGGTGAAAGAGGCGAATGCGCGCAAAGCGGCAAAACGGCGCGAGGAACTGCTGGCGGTGCTGCGCGCGCAGCCGATGCAACAGGCGGCAGAATAGGCATCTAACGTCATGACACTGTCGCAGTTTTGTGGCACCCAGCGCGTGTAATGAAGAAACGCAGACGCAAGACCATGGCCACCGACAGGCAAGTGGCCCGCGATATCACTTACGCCTCCTCGGCCAAGGGGCGCAGTGGGCGGGCCGTGATCCGTGTGATGGAAAACGCGACCGGGCGTTTGCGGCTGATCCGCAGGGCCAAAGGCTATGACGTGGATGTCGCCGCCGGGCAGGATTTCTGGACCGTGATGACGGATCGCTACAACGTCGATCTGAACGTTGTCAGCGGCACCCTTGAAAACATCCCGCGCAGTGGTCCTCTGATTGTTGTCTCAAACCATCCCTACGGCATTCTGGACGGGCTGATGATGGGTCGCATCCTGTCCGAACGCAGGTCCGGTGACTTTCGTGTGCTGGCACACCGCATCTTTCGCCACGCCCCCGATCTGGAGCAAGTTATTCTGCCGATCTCATTTGATGAAACCAAAGAAGCGGCCAAGCTGAACCTGGAAACCCGCAAGGCGGCTGTTGATTACCTGCAACAAGGTGGCGCGATTGGCATTTTCCCCGGCGGCACGGTGTCCACTTCAGCGACGCCTTTTTCGGAACCGATGGACCCCAACTGGCGGACTTTCACGGCCAAGATGATTGCCAAATCGGGCGCAACCGTTGTTCCCGTATATTTCGAAGGCCGCAACAGCCGTTTGTTCCAACTGGCCAGCCATCTGCACAGCACCTTGCGCACCGGTATGTTCGTTCGCGAGTTCAAAACCAAGATCAATAAACCCGTGCGGATCGTGGTCGGTGAACCGATCCCAACGGCGGTTTTGGGCGTCTACAAAAAAGACCCCAAAGCGTGCATGGATTTCCTGCGCAAAGCCACGTATGAGTTGAGCCCAAGCCCGCTTGACGCAAGTCACATCGGGCATGAATTCGAAGAGAAATACAAGGCGCGGCGCAATGGCGGTAGGCATATTCGATAGCGGGCTAGGCGGGTTGACGGTGCTGGACGCCGTGGCGAAACGCTTGCCCGATCTGCCACTGGTCTACATGGGCGACAGCGCCCACGCACCTTATGGTGTGCGCACCCCCGATGATATTTACAATCTGACAACTGCCGCCACACAGCGCCTGTTTGATGCGGGCTGCGATCTGGTGATCCTTGCGTGCAACACGGCCTCTGCGGCGGCTTTGCGGCGCATGCAGGAGGGTTGGATTCCAACCGATAAACGCGTGCTGGGTGTCTTTGTGCCGTTGATTGAGGCGCTGACCGAACGGCAATGGGGCGACAATTCGCCCCCGCGCGAGGTGAACATCAAACATGTGGCCCTGTTTGCGACCCCAGCCACGGTGTCCAGCCGTGCCTTCCAGCGTGAATTGGCCTTTCGCGCCATTGGTGTCGATGTCGAAGCACAGGCCTGCGGCGGTGTTGTTGATGCCATCGAAGACGGTGACATGATCCTAGCCGAGGCTCTGGTGCGCAGCCATGTTGATGCGCTCAAGCGCAAGATGCCGGACCCGGATGCCGCCGTTCTGGGGTGCACCCATTACCCGCTGATGGCAGATGCGTTTCAGGCGGCCCTTGGCGAAGATGTGAAAGTGTTTTCGCAGGCTGATCTGGTGGCCGAAAGCCTTGCTGACTATCTGCAGCGCCGTCCCGAGATGGTGGGGCCCGGCACGGACTCTGGTTTTCTGACGACCGGTGACCCTGATCAGGTGTCGTCGCGCGCGACGCAATTCTTGCGACGACAGATCACCTTTGACGCTGCATAAACCCATTCCAAGATATTCATCCCAAGGGATAAAGACATGACCTATAACGTCGCCATACTTGGCGCTTCTGGTTACACTGGCGCCGAACTTGTGCGCTTGATCGCAACACACCCCAGCCTGACGATCACCGGGCTGTCGGGAAATTCCAAAGCGGGCATGGCTATGGCCGATGTGTTCCCGCATCTGCGCCATCTGGATCTGCCTGCGTTAACCACGATCGAGGAAATGGACCTCTCTGGCGTCGATTTGGTGTTTTGCGCCTTGCCGCATGCCACCTCGCAGGCGGTGATTTCGAAACTACCGCAGAGCCTTAAGATCGTGGACCTTTCGGCTGATTTCCGGCTGCGTGATCCGGCGGATTATGAAAAGTGGTACGGCAAAGGCCACGCCGCAACCCAGATGCAGGGCGAGGCGGTCTATGGCCTGACCGAATTCTACCGTGATCAGATCAAGGCGGCGCGTCTCGTCGCCGGGACTGGCTGTAACGCGGCGACCGGTCAATATGCGCTGCGGCCTTTGATTGAAGCGGGCGTTATTGATCTTGATCAGATCATCATTGACCTCAAGGCAGCCGTGTCCGGTGCGGGGCGCAGCCTGAAAGAGAACCTGTTGCATGCGGAATTGTCCGAAGGGGCCAATGGCTATGCCGTGGGCGGCACGCACCGGCACCTGGGAGAGTTTGATCAGGAATTCAGCGCCATAGCCGGGCGCCCGGTCCAGGTGCAGTTCACCCCACATCTTATCCCAGCGAACCGCGGCATTTTGGCCACCACCTATGTGCAGGGCGATCCGCAGACTATATATGATACGTTGCATGCTGCTTACGCAGATGAGCCGTTTATTGAGGTACTGCCGATGGGACAAACACCGTCGATGAAACATGTCCGTGCTTCGAACTTCTGCCATATCGGTGTGGCCGCTGATCGCGTGCCGGGCCGCGCAATTGTGATTGCCGCCCTTGATAACCTGACCAAAGGATCATCGGGTCAGGCCTTGCAGAACGCCAACCTGATGTTGGGCCTGCCCGAGACGGAAGGGCTGATGCTAGCCCCGGTGTTCCCATGAGCGGGGGACTCAAGAGCCTTAAGAAACGCCGCCGCGTGCAGGTGATTTCCATGGCGGGGGTCAGCATTGCGCTGGTCCTCGTGCTTTTGTGGTTCTTGCCAGATGACAGTTTCCAGTTCTTCCGCTCCCCCTCGGAAGTGACCGAAGCGCCGCCGCCGCCAAATGAGCGGTTCCGTATCGGTGGGCTGGTCACCGAAGGGTCACTGGTGCGTGGACAAGGTGAGCAGATCAGTTTTTCGGTCACCGATGGCGGTGCGGTGGTGTCGGTTGTCTATACAGGCATCCTGCCTGATCTGTTCGAGGAAGGTCAGGGCATGGTCGCGCAAGGAAATTACATTAATGGTCGTTTTGAAGCTGTTGAGATTCTTGCCAAACATGACGAAACTTACATGCCCTCTGAAGTCATTGATGCGCTCAAGGAGCAGGGCACTTACGTGGCACCGGACGGTACTGTCGTCACCAATTAACCGTTAAGCGGCACCTTTGCTCCAGACCTTATGGAGGGGGCAAAGATGCGAACCGTCACCCAGATTGCACAAGAGATCGTCGCCCGCGAAGGCGGCTATGTGAATGACCCCGATGATCCCGGAGGGGCCACCAAATACGGGGTCACCATTCATACCATGCGCCGCCTTGGCCTTGATCTGGATGGCGACAGCGACATTGACAGCGATGATGTGCGGGTTCTGACGCGGGCGCATGCGGTGTCGATCTTTGTGGAACATTACTTTCGCCGCCCAGGCATTGATCAGCTGCCGCAGGCGCTGCATGCCACGGTCTTTGATATGTATGTGAACGCGGGCGCGAATGCGGTGAAAATCCTGCAACGCTTGCTGGGCGAGATGCGGATTTCGGTCACTGTGGATGGTGCGATCGGGCCGCAAACGATCAATGCAACTGGTCAGGCCTATGACGCCGCGCCGGATCATCTGGTGGATGCTTACGGGATTGCGCGGCGGAACTATTACTATGCTTTGGCCGACAGCCGCGCCCAAAGCCGAAAATACGCCTGCCGCCGCGATGGCGGCAAAGGTGGTTGGATCACCCGTGCTGAGGAATTCATCGCACCGCGTTTCCATTTGACGGACGCACAGCACCGCGAAAGGACTGCGCAATGGGCTTAATCTCTGGGTAGTGGGTCACTTTGAAATCTGACCTTGTGCAGCTTTGATTTGCATGCGCCGCGCGTAGACCCCATATTACCTGCATGGCATATTTTAGCGTCGAACTCCGGCACGGAGAAAACAAACAGGTCTGGATTGCAAATTGCGAGGATGCAGAACTGGCTACCGCATTGGCTTTGGAGGCACCTGGGGCGCTGCCAAGTGAAAGAGTGGCAGCTTCGCATCTAGCGGGCGATCCGCCCTTTCCTGTTGATGAGAACTCGGTGAAGCAGTGGTTGCCATGACAGACAAACCCAAAAGACCCCGTGATACCAACCAGCTTGCCCACATGATCGCGGGGATCGCCACTGGTGAGGACGTGAAGCACGAGCCTGACACGTCAGGGCAGCGCAAGGGCGGCTTGAAGGGCGGAAAGTCGAGATCCGAAAGACTTACGCCAGAGGAACGTAGTGAGATTGCGAAGAAAGCAGCAAAGGCCCGGTGGGTTAAGTAATTTTTTGGGTAACGCTTGACCGTTTGAGGCGTTTTGCCACTTCTTTGATGGGCTCCGCCGCAGGTAAGTCTTCTGGTGGACGTGATCCGCTATCTAGCATGGTTTGTCGGACCTTTGCGGCCACCTCCCGATTTTTTCGAATAGCATTTGACTCGCCCCGAACGGATTCTTTCTCGATTGTTTCTGCGGCAAGGTTCATTTGGAAATCATGTGCTGAAAGCTCCAGTGTTCCCATGCGATCAAACGCGTTCTCTTTATGGCCGACCCCTTTCCGAGATTTTACGTCCTTACCTGACATGCCGTATAGGCCTAGATTTCGAGCATCGTGGAAGCGAGACTGGCTAGAATTTTTTACGCCTGCACTTTTGGCCACACTACTTACGGCCTTAAATGAAGTTTTGGTTTTTTCCCTGATCTCAAGTCGTTTCTCGTCCTGAATGGCTTGCTGCTTTATCTCCCACTCCCGAGTTCTTGTAACGAAGTAGGCCTGAGCCGCCGCAATTTCTGGCTTTGTGGCGTCACCATTGATTGCCACCATATAACACGCACCGCGAGTGAGAAACATGTCATCACTTTCATAACGACTGCCATTTCCTCGTGCCATCATGACCGTGGTTGCACCGACATGATGTGACGGATTCGTGCCATTGGCCTCCATCGCACTTGCTGCGCGTCCCACTGTGTCCCTGAAATTTGTCCAGTCAGCATACCCAAGAACTTTCTGAATTTCCCTTGCGCGCCAGTAGTCTGTGCCGTTTTTAAGCGTGTGCTTGAGTGCCTCAATCTGTTCCATCGTGCTTTTGTATTTCGGGTCGTCAGGTAGGTCTTCCGCCATTCTTCAGCTCCTATTGCCATGTATGTGACTAACGTAATACCATACATGTGATTTAGGAGTCCACATTATGTCTGAAAGAGCAATAATCGAAGCGCAACTTGAGAAAAAGGTTGCTGAAATTCAATCACTTGAGGATAAACTCAAAGTGGCGAAAGTGTATGTTAAAGCGTTGGAGGATGTCATTAAAGCCATCGATAAGGGTGGGGATGATTCGGTGAGCGTGGGAGATGTAACCCTGCGCAAAGGCAGCTTAGTGGCTAAAGCACGTGATGTGATAATGGGACGCGGCTCACCCATCCACATTGACGATCTTCTTGAGGCCTTAGGTCGAGAAGTGACCCGTGAAACAAAAGCGTCTCTTACAGGATCACTAGCTGCTTACGTTCGGAAGGAAGAGATATTCACACGCCCCGCACCCAGCACATTCGGACTTATCGAGTTGAAGCACTTCGAGATTGAAGAAGTTGAAAAATCCCCGCCACAGGGCTTTGGTTATGCCTCCACGTCAACCGACATGGATGATGAAATTCCATTCTAAACTGACCCAAAATGCTTGACTAAAGGTCAGAATGAATTATGTATGGGGTATGAGGAAATTGGACACCAAAACCCGCGCCCTGATTATCCGCCTGCTGGTGGAAGGTAACTCTATTCGTGCCACATCGCGTATCACTGACGTGTCCAAGAACACGGTCAACAAGCTGCTGATCGACGCTGGAAAGGCTTGCGCCAAGTATCACGACGAGAACGTGCGCAACGTAAAAGCGTCAGTGGTCCAGTGTGATGAAATCTGGTCGTTCACCTATGCCAAGCAAAAGAACGTCAAGACAGCCACGGCGGCACCAGAGGGTGCTGGTGACACATGGACTTGGACGGCTATCGACAGCGACAGCAAGTTGATTGTGTCCTACATGGTCGGTGGTCGCGACAGCGAATATGCAATCGAGTTTATGGATGATCTGTGCGCCCGTCTGTCCAACCGGGTGCAACTGACCACAGATGGTCACAAGGCGTATCTGGAAGCCGTAGAGGGCGCTTTCGGTGGCGATGTGAACTATGCGCAGTTGATCAAGATTTACGGCGACATGGGCGGCAAGACAGCGGCCCGCAAGTATTCACCAGCCGAATGCACCGGGATCAAGAAGCGCACCGTCGAAGGCAACCCCGACAAGTCCTTGATCAGCACCAGCCATGTTGAGCGTCAAAACCTCACCATGCGGATGCACATGCGCCGTTTTACGCGCCTGACCAACGGTTTCAGCAAGAAGGTTGAGAACCACATGCACGCTGTTGCGCTGCACTTCATGTATTACAACTTCGTCAAGGTTCATCAGACGTTGAAGGTTACGCCCGCAATGGAAGCTGGCCTGACAGATCGCCTCTGGGATATCTCTGATCTGGTGGCTATCATTGATGCGAATGAGGACGCGCCCAAGAAACGCGGACCTTACAAGAAACGAATTTCAAAGTGACCCACTACCAATCTCTGGCTTGATGAGTTTTCTGTTTGGCGATGGGCGCAATGTCGTAGCCGAAACAGCGCAGGTGTTCCGCGAGAACGCCGAGAATGGTGCAGGCCGTGCCGCCGACGCCAAGGCGCACAGTCTACAACAGTTTGCCGCAGAATTCGTGCATCCTCGGCGGGGTCTGTTCGACCGTCTGGTGGATGCACTCAACCGTTTGCCGCGCCCGGCACTGGCGCTTGGCACGATCTGGTTGTTTGTGATGGCGATGATTGACCCTGACCGCTTTACGGCGGGCATGCAGGGGTTGGCATTGGTGCCAGAGTCGCTGTGGTGGTTGATGGGGGCGGTTGTGAGCTTTTACTTCGGCGCGCGGCATCAGGCAAAAGCGCAGGATTTTCAACGCGCTGTTGCCATGAGCCTTGCTGTGACAAAGCCCGCACCCGCGCCAGAAACCCCTAAATCGCACAACCCAGCCTTACAGGAATGGCAGGTCCGCAATGGAGGGTGATCGCATTGATCAACTGACCCGGCGGATCGGCGCGCTTGAAACACGTAATGCCGTGGATGAGGTGCATCGGCTGAATGTCTCTGACCGACTTAGCGCGATTGAAGACACGCTGAAATGGCTGGTGCGCCTGATCATTGGCGGGCTGCTGATGGCAGGCGTGACCTATGTGATGCAAGGTGGGCTTGTCATCGTCTGAGGTGCGGCAATAACGCCGTCAAAAGTGACCTGACCTCTCTGTTGTCCGGTCAGGGTTTGGGGTACTACTCGCCTCATGTTGATCGAACTTGGACATTTCGCGCTGATTCTCGCATTTGGCGTTGCGAGTGTGCAGATGATCGTGCCCTTAGTGGGTGCGCATCGGGGCAACGCCGGCTGGATGGCGGTGGCGGAACCTGCGGCCACCGTTCAGTTCCTACTGACGGGATTTGCCTTTGCCGTGCTGACATGGGCCTTTGTGACCTCTGATTTCTCGCTGCAACTGGTCTTCCTTAATTCCCACACTGACAAGCCGATGATTTACAAGATCACTGGCGTCTGGGGAAACCATGAGGGGTCGATGCTGCTTTGGATGGTGATCCTCACCTTGTTTGGGGCTTTTGCCGCATGGTTTGGTGATGGTTTGCCTACGCGCCTTCGGGCGCGGGTGCTGGCGGTGCAGGCCTCTATTGCGGTGGCTTTCTTTGCCTTTGTAATTTTCACCTCCAACCCATTCCTGCGCCTCGAAGTGCCCCCTTTGAACGGGCGCGACCTGAACCCCTTGCTGCAAGACCCCGGTTTGGCGTTTCACCCCCCATTCCTCTACCTCGGTTATGTTGGCCTGAGCATGGCGTTTTCCTTTGCGGTCGCGGCCCTGATCGAAGGCCGCGTGGACGCCGCTTGGGGCCGTTGGGTGCGTCCATGGACGTTGGCGGCGTGGATGTTCCTGACTGTGGGCATCGCGCTGGGGTCGTGGTGGGCCTATTACGAGCTGGGCTGGGGTGGTTTCTGGTTCTGGGATCCGGTTGAAAACGCCTCTTTCATGCCATGGCTAATCGCCACCGCTTTGCTGCACTCGGCCATTGTCGTGGAAAAACGCGAGGCGCTGAAAAGCTGGACGATCCTGCTGGCGATCCTTGCCTTTGGGTTCTCACTGCTCGGGGCATTCATTGTGCGGTCGGGTGTGCTGACCTCGGTTCACGCTTTCGCCAATGATCCAGAGCGGGGGATGCTGATCCTGATCATCCTTGCGGTGTTCCTTGGAGGGGCGCTGACACTGTTTGCATTCCGGGCCCATGCGATGGAATCGAAAGGTGTATTTTCAACCGTCAGCCGCGAAAGCGCGCTGATCCTCAACAATATCCTGCTTGCCGTCAGCAGCTTTGTTGTCTTCATCGGTACAATCTGGCCCTTAGTGGCAGAGCTTTTGTTCGACCGCACGCTTTCGGTTGGGCCACCGTTTTTTGACGCGGCCTTTACACCCTTCATGGTAGCGCTGGCGATTGTGCTGCCGCTGGGATCAATCCTGGCTTGGAAACGCGGGACGTTTGGCCGCGCGGCAAAACCCTTGCTGGGGTGGTTGATGCTTGCAGTTGCGTTGGCCGGATTGGCCTATGCGGTGCAAAGTGGGAATTCGGCGCTTGGTCCTATCGGGGTGGCGCTTGGCGTCTGGGTGGTTGGTGGTGCGATTGCCGATCTATGGGTACGCAGCGGACGCGAAGGATTCGCGGACCGTGTCCGCCGCATGAGCCGTCTGCCGCGTGCCGATTGGGGCAAGGCCACGGCCCATATCGGCATAGGGGTGACGATCTTTGGCATCGCGGCCATGCTTGCCTGGCAAAAGGAAGATATCCGCGTGGCCAATGTGGGCGACCGCTGGGATGTGGCGCAGTTCAGTTTCCAACTGGACGATGTCGGGCAAGAACAGGGTCCAAACTACCAGACCACGCTGGCGGAAATTTCGGTTTGGCGGGGCACCCGCGAAGTAACAATGCTTGAGCCTGAAAAACGGTTCTACCCCGTGGCGAATATGCCCACGACAGAGGCCGCGATTGCCAACGGCATCCTGCGCGATCTTTATGTCGTGATCGGTGACCCGCAAGAGGGCGGCGGCTGGGCCGTGCGCGTCTATGTCAAACCCTTTGCCAATTGGATCTGGGGCGGGGCGATTCTGATGGCGTTGGGCGGTGTGTTCTCGCTTTCTGACCGGCGTTTGCGGGTTGGGGCGGCGGCTGCCAAACAAACTATGCCCAAGGGCGCGCCTGCGGAATGAAGCGGCTGGTCCTGATCCTGTGCCTGTTGGCGGCACCGCTTTGGGCGGTTGAGCCGGGCGAAATGCTGGATGATCCGGTATTGGAAGACCGCGCGCGGACAATATCACAAGGCCTGCGCTGCCCGGTCTGCCAGAACGAAAGCATCGACGAAAGCAATGCCACGCTGGCCAAAGAACTGCGGATTGTCCTGCGCGAACGGATCGTCGCGGGTGACACAGACGCCCAAGCGGTTGATTTCATTGTGTCACGCTATGGCGAGTTTGTGCTTTTGCGGCCCGATACACGCGGCGCAAATCTGATCTTGTGGTTTGCAGCGCCAGCGCTGTTGCTGGTGGCCTTGGGCATCGGTTGGACGGCCATCCGGCGCAGACCTGCGGCTGACGAAGGGCTCAGCGACGCAGAAAAAGCAGAATTAGAGAAAATATTGCGCCCGTGACGCTGCGGCGGGGTTTCCTGAACCGAACAGTTCACTAAGTTAACCCGCAAACGCCCGCAATTTGCGCAAAGGATATCGCATGGACTATCAGGCAATCAAACTTACTGTCCGTAACTCGGTCGGGGTTATCACGCTGAACCGACCCGACATGATGAACGCGCTGAATACGCAAATGCGCGCCGAGATCACTCATGCCGTCAAAGCCGTTGAAAAGGATGCCCGCGTTCTGGTGCTGACGGGGGCAGGTCCAGCGTTTTGTTCAGGTCAGGATTTGGGTGCAGGCGGTAACGCCGCCAGCATGGACCTGGAGCGCACGCTGCGCGACGAATATGTACCGATGCTCAAGGCGATTTTTGATTGCCGTGTTCCGACGATTTCCGCCGTCAATGGCGCAGCCGTTGGGGCAGGGGCAAATCTGGCTTTGGCTGCCGATGTGGTGATCGCATCAGAAGACGCCTATTTCATGCAGGCCTTTACCCGCATTGGCCTGATCCCGGATGCTGGCGGCACCTATTGGCTGCCGCGCCAGATGGGGGCGGCCAAGGCGATGGGCGCCGCGCTTTTTGCTGATAAAATCAGCGCAAAGCAGGCGGATGAGTGGGGCATGATCTATGAAAGCGCCCCTGCCGACACATTCCGCGACCACGTGCAAAACCGGGCCGCGCAATTGGCACAAGGGCCGACGGTCGCTTATCGTCAGCTTAAAACCGCGATCCGGGGTTCGTTTGAAAACTCGCTGGATGATCAACTTGCGTTGGAAGCGAAACTGCAAGGGCGCTGCGGCACAACCCGCGATTTTCAAGAGGGCGTTGTAGCGTTTCTGGAAAAGCGCAAGGCGGTGTTTGAAGGGCGCTAACTAAGGCCGCGACTTTGCGAAATACACGCTGTCTGACCATTCGCCATCAATGCAGAAGGTTTTTTCGGCGCGCCCTGTTTCCGTAAACCCCAGCGACTTGAGAATGCCGACCGACGCTGCATTGTGTGGGTCGGCATCAGCGGTCAGTCTCGCGACATCTGTCGTTTCAAAGAGATGGGGAATGATCGCATTCATGGCCTCTGTCACGATGCCTTGCCGCCAATAGTCAGGATGCAGAAGAAAGCCGATTTCATCGTCCTTATGCATGCCCGCCGTGCCGATCGCGCGCCCGTCCATTTCGATCACAAAATAGGTCAGCCGGTCCTTGGCCGAGGCGATCAACCGATCCAGATTCTGTTGGGTGCGTTCGGGATTGGGGTGCGGCGGAGTTGACCAATACCGCATCGCGCGCGGGTCGCTGAAGATGGCGTAGAGGTCCATCAGATCGGTTTGAACCGCAGCTCGGAGGATCAAGCGTCCAGTTTTCAGCATAGCAAAGAAAAGGGCCACCAAACTGGCAGCCCTTCATCCTTAGCGTTTTTCGATGTCGACATAATCGCGCTGCATCTCGCCCAGATAAAGCTGGCGCGGGCGGCCGATTTTCAACTGTGGATCGGCGAGTTGTTCTTTCCACTGCGAAATCCAGCCCACGGTGCGCGCCAGCGCAAAGATTGGCGTGAACATTGATGTGGGAAAGCCCATCGCCTCTAGGATAATGCCGGAGTAGAAATCGACATTCGGGAACAGTTTTTTGTCTGCAAAATACGGATCGGCAAGCGCTTGTTTTTCAAGTTCTTTTGCCACCTGCAGGATCGGGTTGTTTTCAACGCCTAGCAGATCAAGCACCTCGTCGGCGCTTTCTTTCATCACAGTCGCACGCGGGTCAAAGTTTTTGTAAACGCGGTGGCCAAAGCCCATCAAACGATAGTTGTCGTTCTTGTCTTTGGCACGGGCGATGAACTCTGGAATGCGATCCGGCGTGCCAATTTCCTTGAGCATCTCAAGGCAGGCTTGGTTCGCACCACCATGCGCCGGGCCCCATAGGCAGGCGATGCCAGCGGCGATACAGGCAAACGGGTTGGCACCGGAAGAAGACGCCAAACGCACGGTCGAGGTTGACGCGTTCTGTTCGTGATCGGCATGCAGTGTGAAAATGCGGTCCATTGCACGGCTCAGGATCGGGTTCACGTTGTATTCCTGTGCAGGCACAGAGAAGCACATATGCAAGAAGTTCGCCGCATAATCGAGATCATTGCGCGGATACACAAATGGTTGCCCGATAGAGTATTTATAGGCCATCGCGGCCACAGTCGGCATCTTGGCGATCAGGCGAATGGTCGCAACTTCGCGCTGGTGCTCGTCCGTGATGTCGGTGCTGTCGTGATAAAACGCGGACATTGCGCCCACAACGCCAACCATCGTGGCCATCGGGTGTGCATCGCGGCGGAAACCACGGAAGAAGTTATGCATCTGCTCGTGAATCATCGTGTGATTTGTCACGAGGGATTCGAATTTTTCCAACTGCTCAGCCGAGGGCAGCTCACCATAAAGCAGCAGGTAGCACACTTCGAGATAGTGCGATTTGCTGGCCAGTTGATCGATCGGGTAGCCGCGGTGCAGCAGTTCACCCTTATCGCCATCGATAAAGGTAATTGTGCTGTCACAGGCCGCAGTCGACGTAAAGCCGGGATCATAGGTGAACACATCCGCCTGCCCATAGAGCTTGCGAATATCGATCACGTCAGGGCCACCATTGGGGGAATGCATCGGCAATTCATATGTCTTGCCTTTGATTGTCAGTGTCGCTGTATCAGAATTTTCTGCCATATCTTTCCCCTCTCGGGCCTGCGCAAACGGGTGTTTGGCAGGCATCTTGCTATTGTCTTGCCTTTACGGATCAAAGGTAACGATCCGGTTTCAGGCGCTGGTATCTTTCAGGCGGGCGATGGTTTCATCACGCCCAAGCACCAGCATCATATCGAACACACTTGGTGAAACCGCGCGCCCTGCCAGTGCCGCCCGTAGCGGACCTGCCAGCTTGCCAAGTTTCATGTCGTGAGCTTCGGCAGTGGATGCAACGATCCCTTCAAGGGCGTCTCGGGACCAGCTAGCATTTTGCAACTGCGGCGTCAATTCCGACAGTATACCACGGGATACATCAGTCAGCTGATTGGTTGCTTTTTCATCTGGCTGCAAAGGCCGTTCAGCCAAAACAAAATATGCCTTATCAATGAGTTCCGGGAATGTCTTTGCGCGCTCTTTGAGGCAGTAAAACGCCTTCACCATGCCGTCAGCCTGTGTTTCAGTCAGGGCAGGTTGATCTGTGGCCGCAAGGAATTCCTGTAGTTCTTGCAGCAGTGCAGCATCATCTGCGACCGCAATATGCTGCCCGCAGATGTTTTCCAGTTTCTTAAAGTCAAATCGGGCCGGTGATTTGCCAATCCCGCCCAGATCGAACCACTCTTTGGCTTGCGCGTCAGAGAAGAACTCATCGTCGCCATGACTCCACCCCAGTCGTGCCAGATAGTTGCGCATCCCTGCCGCCGGATAACCCAAAGCCTGATATTCTGCCGCACCCGTGGCCCCGTGCCGTTTCGAAAGTTTTTTGCCATCGGGCCCGTAGATCAGCGGGATATGCGCGAGCGTGGGTTTGTCCCAGCCCATGGCCTCGTAAATCAGGTTTTGCCGGAATGCATTGGCCAGATGGTCATCGCCCCGGATCACATGGGTCACGCCCATGTCGTGATCATCCACCACCACCGCCAGCATATAAACCGGCGAACCATCAGAGCGCAGCAGGATCATGTCGTCCAACTGATCGTTGGACCACGTTACGTCGCCCTGCACCTCATCGTGCAGCGTTGTTTGCCCTTCGCGCGGCGCTTTCACCCGCACCACATGGGGCGCATCAGGGTGGTCGGCTGCGGCCACATCGCGCCAGGGCGAGCGGAACAAAGTCGAGGTCTTCTCGGCCCGTGCCTTTTCACGGAACGCCTCGATTTCTTCGGGCGTGCTAAAGCACTTGTAGGCTTTGCCTGCGTCCAGCATCTCATGGGCTACAGCAGCGTGCCGGTCAGCATTCGAGGCTTGGCTTGATGGTTCTCCATCCCAATCAAGCCCCAGCCATGTCAGCCCATCAAGGATCGCCTGACGGTTTTCATCCGTGGACCGCGCCTTGTCGGTATCCTCAATCCGCAACAGAAACTTGCCGCCTTTGCCACGCGCATAGAGCCAATTGAACAGTGCCGTGCGCGCACCGCCGATATGCAGGGCGCCAGTGGGGGACGGGGCAAAACGTGTGACAACGGACATGGAAATTAACCTTTCGCTAACCAGGATTCCGGTAAGTTCCGGCTTGCAGGTGGGATACGAAACTGCGGGGTGAAGGACAAGTGCGTGCGCTCATAGAGGACGCAGCATTGGCGCAGCGCGGGGCGTTGATCGGCTGGGTGCCCGTCTGTCTGGGCATCGGGATCGGGACGTATTTCGCCTGTGCGCAAGAGCCGGGGCTGATTGGCTTGGGAACGCTTGCGCTTGTGGTGGTGGGGCTGGTCGTGATGGCACGACTTGTGCGCGTGGCATATGCGCCGTTGGTGATGGCATTGGTTCTGATCATCGTGGGGCTTGGCCTTGCCAAAACCCGGACCGAAGCGATGTCTGCCCCAGTGCTTGGCTTTCGCTACTATGGCCCGATCCAAGGCCGTATCGTGAATATTGATCGCTCGGCCAGCGACGCTGTGCGGTTGACCCTTGATCAGGTCGTGCTGGCCCGAATGGCGCCCCATCGCACACCAGAGCGGGTCCGAGTTTCGTTGCATGGCGATCAGCCGGCAGCACCCTTTGCGCCGGGTGTGGTGATTATCCTGACTGGGCACCTGTCATCACCAGCCGGGCCGGCAGAGCCCGGTGGTTTTGATTTCCAGCGTCATGCTTGGTTTTTGGAACTGGGTGGCGTTGGGTACACCCGCACGCCCGTCCTGCGTTTGGCCATGCCCGAAAAGCCCAACATCGCGATGCGGATTTTCACGATGCGGATGGCGATTTCTGCGGCGGTGCAGGCTGCGATGCCGGGCGAAACTGGCGCCTTTGCCGCCGCCATTATGACTGGGGATCGGTCTGGCATGGGGCAGGGCACGCTGGCTGATCTGCGTGGGGCAAACCTTGCGCATTTGTTGGCAATCTCGGGGCTGCATATGGGGCTGTTGACCGGGTTTATCTTTGCGACGTTGCGTTACGGTTTGGTCCTGCTGCCCGGCGTTGGCCTGCGCTGGCCGGTCAAGAAAATCGCCGCCGCTTGCGCAATGCTGGTCGGCGCTTTCTATCTGGCGTTGTCAGGCGGCAATGTCGCAACTGAGAGGGCCTATATCATGGTTGCAGTCATGTTTGTGGCGGTCCTTTTGGACCGGCGCGCGCTGACCCTGCGCGCGGTCGCCATTGCCGCCATCATCGTGCTGGTGTGGCAACCGGAGGCCCTGATCGGGCCGGGGTTTCAGATGTCCTTTGCTGCCACAACCGCCCTAGTGGCGGTGTTTGGGGCCTTGCGTCGGTTTGACTATTCCAGACTGCCCGCGTGGTCGCGCCCGATCTTGTCGGTTGTGCTGTCGTCCTTCGTGGCGGGGCTTGCCACGGCACCTTTTGCGGCGGCGCATTTCAATCAGATCGCGCATTACGGGTTGATCGCGAACCTGCTCTGCGTGCCGTTGATGGGGGTGTTGGTCATGCCTGCGGCTGTGCTTGCGGTCTGTCTGGCGCCACTTGGCATGTGGGCTGTGGGCCTGTGGTTTATGGAACTGGGCCTGCGGTGGATTTTGTTTGTGGCCCATACGGTGTCGGCCCAGCCGGGCGCGCTTAGCCATGTCCACGCACCCGATTGGATGGTGTTGCCAGTGCTGGCGTTGGGCCTGCTTTGGCTGATCCTCATCCAAGGGCGATTGCGCCATGCCGGACTGGCGGTCGTGTTCCTTGCCGGGGTGCTTTGGCAGCAATCAGAGCGGCCGGCGCTTTTGATCGCTGATAATGGGTCACTGATCGGGCTGCTGGGGCCGCAGGGCAGGGCGCTTTCTAAACCCACGGGCAGTAGTTTTGTGGCAGGCATCTGGATGGAAAACGACGGCGCGCCTGTGGCGCAGGCCGAGGCTGCGGCGCGTGACGGCCTGTTGCAGCAGGGCCGCACGACAGAGGCGCAGGTTGGTGATTGGCGCGTCCTGCAAGTCTCGGGCAAGACGGCCCTCGCGGCGCTGGTTGGCTGTGGCGGGGCCGATGTGTTGATCAGCAATCAGGATGTGACCGAACGGCGCCCTTGTGCGGTCTTCGATACGGGGAGGCTGCGCCGCACCGGGTCTTTGGCGTTTGATGTCTCAAAGACCGGTGATCTTGTGGTGACAACGGCGCATGGGCTGGCGGGAGAACGCCCTTGGAATGCGGGGCAAGGCCCGGCCATAGCGCCCATTGTGTTGTTGGCCCCAAACAGCAAAAGGGCCACAGCAGCGGCCCTTCTGTCCGAAAATTATGCGATAGATCAATAGGTGCGGATCAATCCCACCAAGCGGCCCTGCACCTTAACCTGATCATCACGGAACACCCGCGTTTCATAGGCGGGGTTGGCCGCTTCCAACGCGATGGCGGCCCCATTGCGGCGGAACCGCTTGAGCGTCGCTTCGTGCCCTTCCACAAGGGCCACAACGATATCACCATTATCAGCAATGGCGGTTTCGCGGATCACGACGACATCACCGTCATTGATGCCCGCCTCGATCATGGAATCACCTTTGACTTCAAGGGCATAGTGATCACCGGCCCCCACCATGGATTGTGGGACAGAAACGTTGCGAGAGGCTTCGCTGATTGCTTCAATCGGGACACCAGCAGCGATACGGCCCATCATCGGCAGATTAACTGCGCCGCTGTCGACCGGGATTGCATTCTCAGGGGTGCTGTCGGGTTTGTCACCGTCAATCACACGCGGTGTGAACCCGGTTTTGGTCTGCATCGCATCGGGCAGTTTCACAATCTCCAGCGCGCGGGCGCGATGGGCAAGGCGGCGGATGAAACCGCGTTCTTCCAGCGCCGTGATCAGGCGGTGAATCCCGGATTTCGAGCGCAGATCAAGCGCCTCTTTCATCTCATCAAAGCTGGGGGGCACACCATCGCGCTGCACGCGCTTATGGATGAACTCCAGAAGGTCGAGCTGTTTTTTGGTCAGCATTGTCTGCTCCATAGCCGAGTTTTGCTTATGTTCTATTCATGTTCTTGTTTTGTGTCAACTCTGGGCTTCGCTCGACCTGAGATGGCGGTTTGCTCCGGCGGAAGTTTGATGGGACGAAGAAAGACACCCGGAAGGTGGCGCTAGAGGCGGATGATCTCGATCATCTCACCGGCTTTGCGGGCCGCGTCGTTGGGCGCGCGCACGGCAAGGCAGTTGGCATCGGCCAGAACGGTAAGCAGGGCGCTGTCTTGGCGTGTGAAGACGGTCACGCCGTCGGCGCTGACCTGCGCACGCATGTAATGTTCGCGGGGGCCGTTTGCACCGATGTCTGCCGCAAGGGGCGCGGTTTCGCGAGGGGCAGGCGCTTCGCCCAAGTTGCGCATCTTGCGGATCACGGGGGCTAGAAACACATGTCCGCAAACCATGGCCGAGACCGGATTGCCCGGCAGGCCGATCATGGCCGCCTGTCCCATGCGCCCGGCCATCAAGGGTTTGCCCGGACGCATCGCCACTTTGTAGAACGACTGTTCCAGCCCTTTGGATTGGGCCACGTCGCCGACAAGATCATGATCACCGACCGAGGCTCCACCGATGGTGACAATCAAATCGGCATCTGCCGCCAGATCAAAGGCCAGCGCCAGCGAGGCCTGATTGTCGCGCGCAATCGGCAGCAGGCGCGGGTGGGCGCCAAGGTTTTCCACCAATGCGGCAAGCCCATAGCTGTTGGAAGCGATGATCTGATCGTCGCCCGGTGTCTCGCCGGGTTGCACCAGCTCATCGCCGGTGGCGATGATGGCGACCGAGGGGCGGCAACGCACCGGGACGCTGGCGATGTTCATCGCGGCGAGCAGGGCGATGTCCGATGGTGAAAGCAGACGTGGCGCCTTGATCAGATCACCGGTGCGAAAATCAGCCCCCGCCGGGCGCACATTGGATTTGTCGTTGGGGCTGTCATCCAATGTGATCATATCGCCGTCGCGGCTGGTATTTTCCTGAATGACCACATGATCCGTACCAGCGGGCAGCGGTGCGCCAGTGAAAATGCGCAGGGCCTCACCGGTGCCGACCGTGCCGCCCCAGCGGTGGCCCGCAGCGGCCTCGCCCACCACCTTGAAGCGTGTTCCGGGGGCGATGGCAGTGCCAGCGATAGCATAGCCGTCCATCGCAGAAGCGGCAAAGGGGGGCTGGTCGCGGGCCGCCGCCAGATCTTCGGCCAAAACGCGACCATTGGCGTGGGCCAGTGGAACGGTTTCGACCGCGACCGGATCAACCAGTGCAAAAAGATTGGCGAGCGCCTGAGCGACCGTGATCATGGGTTTTCAAACCGTCCCGATTTGCCGCCATCCTTGAAGGTCAGGCGGATGCCGCTGATTTCCATGTTTTTTTGCACGGCTTTCACCATGTCATAGACGGTCAGCGCGGCGGTGCTGACGGCTGTCAGCGCCTCCATCTCGACCCCGGTTTGCCCGCCAGTTTTCACTGTCGCCGTGATGCGCACGCCGGGCAGCGCGGCGTCGGGCACCAGATCAAGGGCGACCTTGGTGATGGGCAACGGATGGCAAAGCGGGATCAGATCGGCGGTTTTCTTGGCGCCTTGAATGCCCGCGATCCGGGCGATGCCAAGCACGTCACCCTTTTGCGCGCGGCCTTGGGTGATCAGGGCCAATGTCTCAGCCGTCATCTTGATATGGCCTTCGGCAATTGCCGTGCGTGCTGTCACGGGTTTGTCCGAAACATCAACCATATGCGCCTGACCGTCCTGATCAAAATGCGTCAGGTCGGCCATTACATCGCACCCATTGCAGGATTAGCGAGCAAGGTGCGCGTCGCCGCCGCGACATCATCCTGCCGCATCAGGCTTTCACCGATCAGGAAGCTGCGCGCGCCGTAGCGAGCCATATCCGCCAGTTCTTCGGGCGTGTTCAGCCCGCTTTCACAGACGATCATCCGGTCGGCAGGCACCATCTTGGACAGGGTGCGGGTGGTGCCCAATGTTGTCTCAAATGTCTTGAGGTTGCGGTTATTGATGCCCATCAGCGGCGATTTGAGCTGTGAGGCGCGCTCTAACTCTGCCGCGTCATGCACTTCGAGCAATACATCCATGTCCCATTCAAAGGCCGCCTCTTCCAATTCCTGTGCTTGCGCGTCGCTGACAGAGGCGAGGATGATGAGAATGCAATCGGCATGTAGCGCGCGGGCTTCGGCCACCTGATAAGTGTCATACATGAAGTCCTTGCGCAGTGCAGGCAGATCAACGGCCGCGCGCGCTGCCGTCAGATAGCTGTCGGCACCTTGAAAGGACGGCGTATCGGTCAGAACCGACAGGCAAGTGGCCCCACCAGCGGCATAAGCCTCTGCCAGTGCAGGCGGGTCGAAATCTGCACGGATCAACCCTTTGGATGGGCTGGCTTTCTTGATTTCCGCGATTAACCCATAGCCGGAACGCGCAGCACTTCCCAATGCTGCGGCAAACCCGCGCGTTGGCGGGGCATTGCGCGCCCGATCTTCGACGTCTGACAGGGGCACGGCGGCCTTGCGGCTTGCAACCTCTTCCAGCTTGTAGGTTTTGATCTTGTCGAGGATATCGCTCATCGGTCTGCCCAGTTAATTGGCTGTTGGCCTTGATCAATAAGCCACTGGTTCACCTTTGAAAATGGGCGGGAGCCGAAAAAGCCGCGATAGACGGACAGGGGCGATGGATGCGCTGACATTAGGGTAAGGTGATGGGGTGCAAGGGATTTGCCATAGGTTTGCGCAGGGCCGCCCCAAAGGATGAATGCACGCGGAGTGTCGTTAAGCCGCGCAATGACCTGTTGAACCAGCTTTGCCCACCCTAATTTCGCGTGCGCTTTGGGTTGGCCCGGTGGCACCGTCAGCGCGGTGTTTAGCAGCAGCACGCCTTGATCTGCCCAGTCATCCAGCGATGTCTTGGTCCGGGCTTCCCCGGTATCGCTTTGAATTTCCTTGAAGATATTCCCCAAACTATCAAGCCTGCCGCCAAACCCATCAGGTATCGAAAACGCCAATCCATCGGCCTTGCCCGGCGTATGATAGGGGTCCTGACCAAGGATCACGACGCGCGTATCTGCCGGTTGGCAGCGATTAAGTGCGGCAAAGGTTAGCGCAGGCGGAGGCAGAAAACCGGGTGTGATCTTTGCGGAGATCTGCGGCAACTCATCAGCAAAAAAGGGCAGATCTGCCCAATCCCCCAACTTGCTAAGATCAAACATCAAGCCGCAGAGGTGATGCGCGCCAGTGCGGCCAAGGACGCCTTGGCCTTGCCGCTGTCGATGCTTTCTGCGGCCAAAGCGGCACCGTCCTTTAGCGTGTCGGCCTTGTCAGCCACCACCAGCGCCGCTGCTGCGTTCAGCAAGACCGCATTACGGTAAGCCCCGTTTTCGCCGTCCAGAAGGGCGGTCAGCGCGGTTGCGTTTTCCTCTGGCGTGCCGCCAAGGATGTCGCGGAAATTATGGACAGGCAGGCCTGCGTCTTCGGGGTGGATTTCGCGCGAAGTGATCTTGCCGTTTTCCAGCGCGGCCACGGCGGTGGGGCCGCAGATCGTGATTTCATCTGTGCCATCGCTGCCATGAACCAGCCATGCCTTTTCGGTGCCAAGCTGTTGAAGCGTCTCTGCCATCGGAAAGATCAGATCCGGGGCGAAGGCACCGGTTAACTGACGTTTGACGTTTGCTGGATTTGTTAGTGGCCCCAATATGTTAAAGATCGTTTTTGTGCCAAGTTCGACCCGAACAGGCCCCACATGTTTCATTGCGGGGTGGTGCATCGGGGCCATCATGAAACCGATACCGGCCTCTGCAATCGCTTGCTCCACAACCTCTGGCCCGACCATTACGTTAATGCCTAGCGCACCCTGCACATCAGCGGTGCCGGATTTGGATGACAGGTTGCGGTTGCCGTGTTTGGCCACCGGCACGCCTGCACCCGCCACAACAAAGGCCGTGGCGGTTGAGATATTCAACGTATGCATGCCGTCACCGCCAGTGCCGACGATGTCCATCGCCCCCTCTGGCGCTTTGACGGGAATGCAATGGGCGCGCATCACTGCGGCGGCGGCGGCATATTCTGATACTGATTCACCGCGCGCGCGCAGCGCCATCAGCAAGCCACCAATCTGGGCCGGGGTGGCAAGGCCTTCGAAGAGATAACCAAAGGCCTCTTCTGCCTGCGCGCGCGACAATGGCCCCTCGGAGGCTGCGAAAATCAGGGGCTTCATTGCGTCGCTCATGCGGGCACCTTTGTCATCTTGAGGAAGTTTTGTAGCAGTTGATGGCCATGTTCCGACCGGATGCTTTCAGGGTGAAACTGCACGCCGTGGATGGGCAGTTCGCGGTGTTGCAGGCCCATGATTGTGCCGTCATCCAGTTCTGCCGTGATCTCTAGGCTATCGGGCAGGCTCTCTCGCTCAACAATCAGTGAATGATAGCGGGTTGCGTCAAAGGGGCTGGGCAGCCCTTCAAACAGACCTTTGCCTGCGTGTTTCATCACCCCCATCTTGCCATGCACGATCTCGTGACAGCGCGCGACTTTGCCGCCAAAAGCCTCTCCAATGGCCTGATGCCCCAAACACACACCCATCAACGGCATCTTGGTTTCAGCTGCGGCATGCACAAGGGCCAGGCAAATCCCGGCTTGTGACGGGTCACAAGGGCCGGGCGACAGCATAATCGCCTCGGGGCGCATCGCCATCGCCTCTTGCACATCAAGGGCGTCGTTGCGCTTGACCACGACGTCGGCCCCCAGTTCACCCAGATAGTGGACAAGGTTGTAGGTAAAGCTGTCGTAGTTATCGATCAAAAGCAGCATGGTAAAATCCCGCGCAGGTAGAAAATAGGGGCTACCGTTCAAGGTGATTTGGACGGTATAAGCCCTGCCATACATGGGCCGTGTCGCGTGGTGGCGTCAAGGTCGAACTCAGGGGTGTGGGCAAGATGCGAGGCAGCATACAAGGCAGTCTTTGGGCGCTGGCGTTGGGCGGCGTGAGCTTGAGCGTGGCGTCATTGGTGACAACGTCACCTATGCAGGGTGATGCACCCGTGACCCCGCAACTACAGATCCCGCAGCCAATGGTCGCCGCACCTGCGCCCGCAGGATTGGCCGCGCTGACATCTGAAAGCGAAAACACTGTGGCGCAAACCGGCCCGCAGGTTGCATTGCCTGTGCGCAACGACACCGATCCTATGCTTGATACGGCGCCCGCGATAGCCCCAGCAGAACCCGAAGTGGTCGCAGAGGTTGAAACGGCTGCGGAGCCGGAAGTGGAAGCTGAGACAGCTGTTGTAGAAGAACAGCAAGAAGACCCAACGCCGGTAGAAGAAGTCGTCGTGACCCAAGAGGTGCTGGACGAACCAGACGCCATTGTAACCGCAGAGCCAGCGGTCACTGAACCAGAGCCCCAGATGGCAGAAGACACTATGTCTGACGCCGACACGATGACAGCGGATGGGGCAGAAACCGCCGCACAACCCGAAACTGATGTGGTTGTTGTGGTGCCGACAGAGACGATTGAAGAGGGTGAGCCGCCATTGGTGTCCACGACCGAGCCTGAGGCGACGGCGGCTCCTTTGATCGTGCAGGCCCCGGTGGCGTCAGAAGACGTTGCTGACCAAGACCCGCAAGAAACTGTGACCGCAGAAGAAACATCCGTTGAAGATGAACCTGCCTTGATCGAAGAAGAAGCCCCTGCGGCGACTGATCTGGAAGAAACACCTGCCCCGGCAGATGAAGTCGAAACCGCTGAGGCCGCAGCAGCGCCTGCGCGCAGCGGCCCGGTTCGCGTGAACCGCATCGGCGTTGCCCCCAGCGCACCTGCGGGCGAGGAAGCGGCGGTTGTCGCAACAGAATCTCCGGCAGAAGATATCCCCGCGCTGCGCCAATTCGCAGTTGAATTTGAAAACCCCGAAGGCCTGCCCCTGCTGTCCTTGGTTCTTGTCGATGATGGCGCGGTGCCTGACGCCGCCGATAAATTCGCGGCGTTGGGCTTTGCTCCGACCGTTGTCATTGATGCATTGGCCGCAGATGCCTCGGACAAGATGGCGGAATATCGGGCCGCCGGGGTCGAAGTTGCGATGCAGATCAGCTTGCCCGACGGTGCGCAGCCAACAGATGTGGAAATCGCTTTTGCTGCTGCTTTTGATATTTTGCCTGAAACGGTGCTGGTATTTTCAGATGGCACCGGGTTTTTGCAAAGCGACCGCAATCTGACGGCACAGGCCATGGCGGTGCTTGCCGCAGAAGGGCGGGGCTTTGTTGCGGTGCAACGTGGGCTTGGCAGTGCGGTGCGCGATGCTGCGGATGCAGGCGTGCCAGCGGCGGCCGTCGAGCGTCAGATCGATGGCAATGGAGCGCAGCAGAACGCCATTGTCCGTGCGCTGGATCAGGCGGCGTTCCGGGCGCGGCAATCGGGCGGTGCAGTTCTAGCGGGCAGTGTGACGCCGGAAACGCTGGCCGCCTTGCAGGAATGGGCCGCGACAGTTGACCGTGATCAGCTGCTGATTGCACCGGCGTCAGCACTCTTGCTCAGCCAGACGGAGTAACCCCTGAGCGTACAATTTTCGGCAGAAAATTGTACTGCGCGCCAAAAGATTTTTAGCTAAAAATCTTTGCTTGCTGTCGTTTAGTTGCCCCCGCTGCGGAACATGGCGGCATCGGCGGCAGCTTTACGAATCGCGTTGGACTTATGCACGGTCTCTTGGTACTCGGCCTCGGGGTCGCTGTCATAGACGACACCGCCACCAGCCTGAATATAGAGCTTCTCATCCTGCAACACAGCCGTGCGCAGCGCGATACACATATCCATATCGCCATTGGCACTGAAGTAGCCGCAGCCCCCCCCGTAAACGCCACGCTTTTCGGGCTCCAACTCGTCGATGATCTCCATTGCACGCACTTTGGGCGCACCAGAGACCGTCCCAGCGGGCATGCCTGCGAAAAATGCGCTCAGCGCGTCCTGATCATCGGCCAATTCACCGACCACGTTGGACACGATGTGCATCACGTGGCTGTAGCGTTCGACGATGAACTGCTCGGTCGGGCGCACAGTGCCGATCTTGCTGACCTTGCCGGTGTCATTGCGGCCCAGATCCAGCAGCATCAGATGTTCTGCCAACTCCTTTTGATCGGCCATTAGATCGACCTCATTGGCGTTGTCTTCGGCCACCGTCGCCCCGCGTGGGCGCGTGCCCGCGATGGGCCGGATCGTAACCTCTTTGCCAAAGACACGGACAAGGATCTCGGGGCTGGCCCCAATCACCTGAAAGCCGCCGAAGTTGAAGAAAAACATGAACGGTGACGGGTTTGTGCGCCGCAAGGACCGATAAAGCGAAAACGGTGGTTCGCGAAAATCTTGGGTCCAGCGTTGTGAGGGGACAACCTGAAAGATGTCACCGGCTTTGATATAATCTTTGGCTTTCTCAACGGCGGCCAAATATTCGTCGTGGGCGAAGTTTGAGACAGGTGCAGCTGTCGGTGCAGGCTCTGCCAAGGCGCGGTTTTCGCTGGGCATAGGCCGTTCCAGCGCGCGTTGGGCATCCATCACCCGTTCGGCGGCCTGCGCATAGGCCGCACGGGCCGACAGGCCCGAGTTTACGTAAGCGGGTGCCACAAGAATCACATCGCCTTTGACCCCATCCAACACGGCAACAATCGACGGACGCAGCATGACCGCGTCCGGCAAGCCCAGTGGATCAGGGTTGATGTCAGGCAGATGTTCGACCAGCCGGATCGTGTCATAACCCAGATAGCCAAATAGCCCTGCAGAGGCAGCAGGTAGATCGGCAGGCAGATCAATCCGCGATTCGGCCAACAGGCCGCGCAAGGCTGTCAGCGGATCCTCGGATTGCGCAGCAAAAGCAGTATCGTCAAACCGCGCTTCGCGGTTGACCCGTGATGTCGTGCCCCGGCATTCCCAGATCAAGTCAGGGTTCATGCCCACGATCGAATAACGCCCGCGGACCTCGCCGCCTGTCACGCTTTCCAGCATGAAGGCGTTGCGCCCGGCCCCCGACAGCTTGAGCATCAAGGACACTGGCGTGTCTAGATCGGCGGCGATCCGGGTATAGACGATCTGGTTTGCGCCTGCGTCATAGCCGCTGGCGAATTGGTCAAAATCGGGCAGGAGGGCCATAAATTTGCCTATTGGAACTGCGCGTTGACCGCGTTGATCGTCGCTTGGTTAAGGTTTTGTCCGGTTTCTTGCTGCAACCGTGAAACATAGGCATCAAAGATGTCCTGCGCGATGCCAGAGCCCGCATTGGTGCCCACAGCGTCACGTTGAGCAATGATGCTTTCCTCTGTCAGATCAGGCGCAGAGACACCGTCAAGCCGCACGATGATCGCGCGGTTTTCGGCGTCGAGTACTTCTACATCGCCCACGGACATTGCAAAGACCGTTTCATTGAACGCAGGCGGTGTGCCTTCGACAAAGCTACGCCGTGTCAGTGCGTCTTCGGTCTGGGCGGTCAGGCCAAGGGTATCAAACCCGGTGAAAGGCAGGATATCGGCGGCAATTTCGGCGGCCTTTTCCATCACCGCCTGCTGGCGGCGCTGGATTTGCCATGCTGCCGCGACGTCTTCGCCGACCGCATCAAGCGGTTGCAGGGTTGGTGGGGTGATCCCGTCAAGGTTCAGGGCAAAGATGCCACCGTCTGACAGATCGTAAAGCTCTGGGAACTGGCCTTCTTGCACCACGGCGGCCTGATCGCGGAAATTGTCATAGGCGGCAATGCCTTCGGCATTATCAGGTGTCCAAGCGATTGTACCCAATTCCATATCCGTGCGTTCAGCAAGATCGGCCATGCTGGCACCACCAGCGATCAGATCGATCATGCTGTCGGCCTGATCATTGATGAAATCGCGCGCGGCCTCGGTTGCCAATTCGTCGCGCAGCATTGGGGCTGCATCATCCAAAGGTGTTTCCTGCGCGGCCAGAACCGCGTTGACCCGAAACAGGGCAGGGCCAAGCGAGGCATTGAAAGGGCCAACCACATCGCCGGGATTAGCTGCAAAAGCGGCCTCACCGGCGGCGCCCAGCTCGGCCTGATCCACATCGCCAAGGTCCACATCGGCCAGCGCCAGCCCGCGTTCTGCCACAAGATCTTCGAAGGTTACTTCACCTGCCTCTAGCTGCGTCATTGCCTCGGCGGCGCGATCCTGACTGAGATAGACCAGACGCTCGACCAGACGGCGCTCTGGTTGCATGAATTCATCAATACGCTGTTCGTAAAGCTGGGTCACAGCCTCGTCCGAGACGGTCATTTGGTCGCGGATCATCGCGGGTGTCAGCCAGACGTAAGTGATGTCGCGGGTCTCTGGCAGGGTGAATTCAGCAGGGTTTTCATCATAGTAGGTCTGAATGGCTTCATCTGTTGGCCCCGGTACAGGTGCTGTCAGTGCGTCCTGGGTAACGGTGGCCCATGTGATGCTGCGGCCTTCGCCGATATATTGCACCAGCGCGTCGGCATAAGCGTCAGGCGCGGGCACGCCGCCAATGACGGCCCCTTGCAGCAGTGCGCGGGCGGTTTCTTCGCGGATGTTCGCCTCATACTCGGCTGCGGATTGGCCGGACTGTTGCAAAGCCAGACGGTAGGTTTCACGGTTGAACCCACCTGCGCCCTGAAAGTCGGGGGTAGATTGCAGCTGTTCAAAAACACGTTCGTCGCCCACTGACAGGCCCAATGTGCTGGCCTCATTGTCGAGGGTGCGCAGCAGGACGACCTGGCTCAGCGCCATCTGATCGATGCCGAAGGCCTGCGCTTGCTGGAAAGAAATCTGCTGCCCGAACTGCGCTGATAGCGCGCGGATTTGTTCGTTCAGGGCCCGCTGGTACGCCGCGACCGAGACTTCTTTTTCACCCACGGTACCGATGCTGCGGATGTTCCCGCTCAGCCCGCCTGTGCCAAAGCCTGCAAGACCCACGAGGATCACACCGACGATGATCCACGCGCCGTAACGTTTGTTGCTTTTCTGTGCCATGTATCTGCCTGCCTTCACCGCTGGTTTGCGCATGAATAAGGGGCCGTGATCAGGGGCGCAAGGGTCAGTGCGCGAGCGATGCCAGACGGTCGAACAAGGTGGCCACGCCAGCCCGGTCGATGTTGGCAAAAGCGATGCGCAATTGTGCGTCACCGCCGGGCATATCATCAGGCATGAACATGGTGCCGGGCAAGGTCAGTACGCTGGCTTCTTTCACCAAAAGCGGGGCGAGGTCGGCCGATGACATCGCGAAAGGGTGTTTGACATAGGCAAAATATGCGCCGCACCCCAAAAGCTCCCAACCTTTGGCCGCCAGTTGTGGGAAATACGCGGTGATTGCCGCGCGGCGGTCGAGGATCTCGCGCCGTTCGCCCGCCAGCCAATCCCCGAGATGCTGCATTCCCCAAAGCGCGGCCCGTTGCCCCAGTTGGTTGGGGCAGATGGTAACGGTGTCAAGGAATTTTTCGACCTCTGCCAGTCGTGCGGTTCCGGCAATTACGGCGCCTACGCGGTGGCCCGTCAGGCGGTAAGCCTTTGAAAAGGAATAAAGTTGTATCAGCGTGTCGTCCCAGTCCGGTTCGGTGAACAAAGGATGCGGTGCGCCGCTGCGGCTGTCAAAGTCGCGATAGGTTTCATCGACGATGAGCGCTATGCCGTGGTCGCGTGCGAGCGTCAGAAAGGCCGACAGAACCTCTGCGGGGTATTCTACGCCGCAGGGATTATTGGGGCTGACCAAGGCAATTGCGCGCGTGCGTGGAGTGATCAGTTTGCGGGCCTCGGCTGCGTCGGGAATCATCCCGTCACCCACCAAAAGAGGTACGGTTTTGACCCCGGACATATCCAGCCACATGCGGTGGTTGAAGTAATAGGGGACCGGCAGGATCACCTCATCGCCTTCGGCGCAAAGCGTGGCGATGGCCGCTGCAAAGGCCTGATTGCAACCCGAGGTGATGGCCACCTGATCGGGTGAGACCGCGCCGCCATACGCGGCCGCCCATTGTGTGGCGACCTCTGCCCGCAGGGCAGGCAAGCCCAGAACCGGCCCATATAGATGGGCTTCGGCATCGTTGCGGATGATCTCGGCCATCGCCTCGCGCATTTCAGCGGGCGGTGGGTCAACCGGTGCGGCCTGACTGACGTTCAGCAACGGGCGGTTGGCTGGGTGGTCCACACCCGCCAGCCAGCGCCGGGCCTCCATGACGGGCGGGGCGAAAGTGTTGGCTGTGCGGGGTTGGGTCATTTTCGATGTCCAAAGGGCGGTGGTGCGCGGGGGTGACGTCAGATGCCTCCGGCGGAGATATTTATGAACAAAAGAAGCCGGAGGTTAGTCTTTCCCGCGATAGGGTTCGACATATTGCAAGGCCATATCCCAAGGGAAGAAGATCCATGTGTCCTGGCTGACTTCGGTGATGAAGGTATCCACCTGCGGCCGGCCCTTTGGTTTGGCATAGACCGTTGCGAAATGGGCCTTGGGGTACAGCGCGCGGACCAGTTCTAGCGTTTTGCCGCTGTCGACCAGATCGTCGATGATCAAAATGCCGGTGCCATCGCCCATAAGTGCCGCGTCAGGCGCTTTGAGCACTTTGGCCGCTGACTGGTCCTGATGATCGTAACTTTTTACGCTGATCGTATCGACGGTGCGAATATCCAGCTCGCGGGCTGCAATCATTGCGGGGGCCATGCCGCCGCGGGTGATGGCAACAACCGCCCGCCAAGCCCCATCGTCCGGCCCGTGGCCGTCAAGCCGCCAGGCCAAAGCACGGCTGTCGCGGTGAATTTGATCCCAGCTGATGTGGAAGCCTTTTTCATGGGGCAGGCGGTCTGTCATTGGGGTATCCTATTCCTTGGTGATGTCCGGGGCGTCGACCGCCTTCATGCCCACCACGTGATAGCCTGCATCCACATGCAGAACTTCGCCGGTGACGGCGCTGCCAAGGTCAGACAAAAGATAAAGCGCTGATTTCCCGACCTCTTCCTGTGTGACTGTGCGGCGTAGCGGCGAGTTATATTCGTTCCACTTCATGATCAGACGGAAATCGCCAATGCCTGAGGCGGCCAGTGTCTTGATCGTGCCAGCGCTGATGGCATTGACGCGAATGTTGTCCTTGCCCAGATCCTCGGCCAGATAGCGTACGGAGGCCTCAAGAGCGGCTTTGGCAACACCCATGACGTTGTAATGCGGCATGACTTTTTCGGCGCCATAATAGGTCAGGGTCAGGCAAGAGCCGCCTTCGGTCATCATCTTTTCGGCGCGCTGGACAACGGCGGTAAAAGAATAGACCGAAATATCCATCGAGGTCAGGAAATTGCCACGGCTGGTATCAACGTAGCGCCCGCGCAGCTCGCCTTTGTCGGAAAAGCCGATGGCGTGTACGATAAAGTCCAACTTGCCCCAGCGGTCTTCAAGTGCTGCAAACAGGGCGTCAATCGATGCCTCATCACCCACATCACATGGCAGAACGATGTCCGATCCAACAGAAGCGGCCAATGGGTCCACCCGTTTTTTCAGGGCTTCGCCCTGATATGAAAACGCAAGCTCAGCACCGGCATCGGCGCAGGCTTTGGCGATTCCCCAGGCGATCGACTTGTCATTGGCAAGCCCCATGATCAGGCCGCGTTTGCCTTGCATCAACTGTGATGTCATCGCTATTTTTCCTTTGCGCTTTTTGACGTGGCTCGCATTTCGTTTAGGCCATTGCAATGGATGCGGCAAGCATCTGAACAATCATTCAAAAAGGTTGCCACTGTGTCCAAATCAACTTAAGCCTATTGATGGGGGTTTTGTTAAGGATCAGCGATGTCTGACCGGGATGGCATTTTTGCGGGAGAAAACCCGTTTGCGATTGCTCAGCAATGGCTGGATGCTGCCAGCGAGACAGAACCAAACGACCCCAATGCAATTGCGCTTTCCACAGTGGACGGCGATGGTCTGCCGAATGTGCGGATGGTCCTGCTTAAGGATATCGAGTTGGATGCCTTCGTCTTTTACACAAACTACGACAGCAAGAAGGGGCAAGAAATTGCTCAGTCCGGCAAGGCGGCTTTTGTGATGCATTGGAAGTCGCTGGCCCGCCAGATTCGCGTGCGGGGCACTGTGAATAAGGAAGATGGGCGTACCGCAGATGCATATTACCGTTCGCGTTCTCTCAAAAGTAGAGTAGGTGCCTGGGCTTCAATGCAATCACAACCCTTGACGTCACGTACTTCTTTGATGACTGAGGTGGCTAAAGTAACAACTCAAAAAGGTTTGGACCCGGAACGGCCGCCTTTTTGGGGCGGTTTCCGGATTAAGCCGCTGGAAATCGAGTTTTGGGCAGATGGGGCTTTTCGTTTGCACGACCGGTTTCGGTGGTCGCGCCAACATGTCGATCAAGATTGGGAGGTCACGCGCCTCTCGCCGTAATCAGTTCTCGTGTCAAGTGTGAATGGATGGCCGAATGTTCGGTCATGAACAGTTGAAGATATGAAAGTATGGGTGTCGGCCAGAACCAAGGGCCGGGATTCAAGAGGAATAACAGATGGAAACGCAAGACACCGCGCCGCAACGGCAGGTGCACGGGCAAGTCAAGTGGTTTGATCCCACCAAGGGCTTTGGCTTTGTTGTCGCTAACGACGGCGGACGGGATATTTTGTTGCACGCGAATGTGTTGCGTAATTTTGGGCAGGGGTCTGTTGTGGACGGCTCTGCGATCGAAATTGTCGTACAGGACACACAGCGAGGACTTCAGGCGACCGAGGTGCTTTCTATTGTACCTCCTGTCGCTGATGAGGCTTTGCCATTGCGCGACATGGTTGAGTTCACACCCGAAGATATCGCACAAAAGCCGATCGAGCCTGCTCGCGTGAAGTGGTTTGACAAGGCCAAGGGCTTTGGTTTTGCAAATGTATTCGGCAGCAACGACGATGTGTTCGTGCATGTTGAGGTACTGCGTCGGTCTGGTTTGTCCGATTTGCAATCGGGCGAAGCGGTGGGTCTGCGTATGGTTGATGGTGAACGTGGCCGCATGGCGATTGAAATCATCGGCTGGGAAGCGGCCGCAAAGTGAAAACCCTGCCGCTGGCAATTCTGCTGAGCTGCAGCGCACAGCCGCTTCTGGCCATTTGTGCCGATGACAAGCTGACAATTTCGGGCGAATTCGGTCAGGCGACTTTTGGCATCGAAGTCGCTGACGACCCGCAAGAGCGGGCACAGGGGTTGATGTTTGTCGAGGACATGCCGCTTTTGGAAGGCATGCTGTTTGTCTATGAAGAGCCGCAGTTCGTCAGCTTCTGGATGAAGAACACGCTGATTCCCCTCGATATGTTGTTTGCCGGACCAACCGGAGAAATCCTGTCGATCCACGAGAATGCCGTGCCCGGTGACCTGACGCCGATCCGGGGTGGCAATGGCATTCAGATGGTGCTTGAGATCAACGGCGGTTTGTCCGCCCGTTTGGGCATCACAGAAGGGGATGTGATGCAGCATCCCAGCTTTGGACCCGACGCTATTTTGCCTTGTGACGAAAAGACTGACGGTTAGGGCTTTTCAAATCGTTTTTGTGGGGCTAAAGAACCGCACATGGTTCGGGGCGTAGCGCAGCCTGGTAGCGCATCTGTTTTGGGAACAGAGGGTCGGGAGTTCGAATCTCTCCGCCCCGACCACTTCACCACTTTCAACAATCAAGGCGTGAATCGCTTATTGTTGATCAGCCTATCGTGGCATTCCAAGCACGGTTAAGGCCCCAAATTCACAGTTAATAACTTGTTAATCTCAGTTAACGGCGCATTCGAGCGCGGGCGTTAACTTCAACTTTTGTCTGAGTTTCCCTACGTAAGCCTGCCGACTAAAAGGCTTTCTGCGGCTTACCGCAGAACGTCCACATGTGGACAAATCTGTGAGTGAATCACTGTGCCGGATCGGGACCATTTCGAACCGTAGCAGTCAACTCTATAAATCTGTATTTTGTGTTAAAAACCCGTTGACCCACTAGGGCTAGATGCGTCAAGTTGTGCGAGCCGACGGTCACAACACAAGATGTGGTAGCGGCATGGGGATTTAGACATTGGCGGGTGCAGAATCGCAGGCACCGTTCTGACTTTGACCTGATCGTTGATCGGGACGGTAAGCGTTTGCCAAAATGAAATGAACCCCACTGAGTAGGTGCCGCGTGTGCGGCACGATTTCAATGATCGCCGCAACGACGGCAAAACAGTATGGGGCAGAGTAGATGAAAATCGACCGCAATTTCACCAAGGCCAAATCAGGCGCCTACGGCGAGCTTGAGTTCAAAACAACAACGTCTGAGATTCGCAATCCTGACGGCACCATCGTTTTCAAACTTGATGACTGTGAAATTCCGACAGGTTGGAGCCAGGTGGCCTCTGACGTTATCGCGCAGAAGTACTTCCGTAAGGCAGGTGTTCCGTCCGAAGTGAAACGCGTCAAGGAAAAGGGCGTGCCAGAGTTCCTGTGGCGCGCTGAGCCTGCCAAGGGTGCGACCTATGGCGGAGAGACCTCTGCCAAGCAGGTATTCGACCGTCTGGCCGGTGCATGGACATACTGGGGCTGGAAGGGCGGTTACTTCTCGTCCGAGGAAGATGCCCGCGCTTACTTTGACGAAATGCGCTACATGCTCGCGACCCAGCGTGCCGCGCCAAACAGCCCGCAGTGGTTTAACACTGGTCTGCACTGGGCCTACGGCATCGACGGACCGGCCCAAGGCCACCACTATGTGGACTATCAAACCGGTGAGCTGACCAAATCAACCTCGTCTTACGAGCACCCACAGCCGCACGCCTGCTTCATTCAGTCGGTTGACGATGATCTGGTGAATGAAGGCGGCATCATGGACCTCTGGGTGCGTGAAGCGCGTCTGTTCAAGTATGGCTCTGGCACAGGCACGAACTTTTCTTCCCTGCGTGGCGAAGGCGAGCCTCTGTCAGGTGGTGGTAAATCTTCTGGCCTGATGGGTTTCCTGAAAATCGGTGACCGTGCGGCGGGTGCGATCAAATCGGGCGGCACAACACGCCGCGCGGCCAAGATGGTCATCGTTGATGCCGACCACCCTGATATTCAGGAATTCATCAACTGGAAGGTCATCGAAGAGCAGAAAGTGGCGTCCATCGTCGCAGGCTCCAAGATGCACGCGCGCTATCTGAACGCGATCTTTGGTGCGATCAAGACATGGGACGGGGAAGCGGTTTCCGCCTACGACCCCAAAACGAACGAAACCTTGGCCGCTGCTGTCAAAGACGCCAAGAAATCAGCGATCCCAGAGACTTATATCAAACGCGTGCTGGACTATGCCAAGCAAGGCTACACCAGCATTGAGTTCCCGACCTATGACACAGACTGGGATTCGGAAGCCTACAACAGCGTTTCTGGCCAGAACTCCAACAACTCGATCCGCGTGACTGATGCCTTCCTCAAGGCTGTAGAAAACGACGCTGACTGGAAACTGATCAACCGCAAGAACGGTGAAGTTGCCAAGATCATCAAAGCGCGCGAATTGTGGGAACAGGTAGGCCACGCCGCATGGGCCTGCGCCGATCCGGGCATCCAGTATCACGACACGGTCAATGCATGGCACACATGCCCCGAAGATGGCGCGATCCGCGGCTCAAACCCTTGTTCTGAATACATGTTCCTTGACGACACGGCCTGTAACCTTGCGTCGATGAACCTGCTGACCTTCTACAAGGACGGCGCGTTCCAGGCCGAAGATTACATGCACGCGACGCGTCTTTGGACGGTCACGTTGGAAATCTCCGTCATGATGGCGCAGTTCCCGTCCAAGGAAATCGCGCAGCGGTCTTATGACTTCCGCACCTTGGGTCTGGGCTATGCCAACATCGGTGGATTGCTGATGAATATGGGCTTTGGCTATGACAGCGACGAAGGCCGCGCGATGGGCGCTGCCTTGACGGCGATCATGTCGGGTGTGTCCTATGCGACCTCTGCCGAAATGGCGGGCGAGTTGGGGCCATTCCCCGGCTACAAGAAAAACAGCAAGCATATGCTGCGTGTTATCAAAAACCACCGTCAGGCCGCTCTGGGCAAAGCAGACGGCTATGACAAGCTGGATGTAAAGCCTGTACCGCTCGACCACGCTAACTGTCCCGATCAGCGTTTGATCGAACTGGCTGTTGGCAGTTGGGATGAAGCACTGATGCTGGGCAAAAAGCACGGCTACCGTAACGCGCAGGTTTCGGTTATCGCGCCAACCGGCACAATCGGTCTGGTTATGGACTGCGACACCACCGGGATCGAGCCTGACTTTGCTTTGGTGAAGTTCAAAAAACTTGCCGGTGGCGGTTACTTCAAGATTATCAACCAGTCCGTGCCAGCAGCATTGGAAAAGCTTGGCTATGGTTCTGCACAGGTCGAAGAAATCATTGCCTATGCCGTCGGTCACGGCTCGATCGGGCAGGCGCCTGCGATCAACCATACCTCGCTGATCGGGCATGGCTTTGGTCAGGCGGAACTGGACAAAATCGAAGCGGCGCTCGCCTCGGCATTCGACATCCGCTTTGTCTTTAACCAGTGGACGCTGGGCGAAGAGTTCTGCACCAAGACGCTGGGCATTCCTGCCGACAAACTGAACGACCCAACGTTCGATTTGCTGCGCCACCTTGGCTATTCCAAGCAGGATATTGATGCGGCCAACGACCACGTCTGCGGCACCATGACGCTGGAAGAGGCGCCACACCTGAAAAAAGAGCACTACACCGTGTTCGATTGTGCCAACCCATGCGGTAAAAAAGGCAAGCGTTATCTGAGCGTTGACAGCCACATCTACATGATGGCGGCGGCGCAATCCTTCATCTCTGGTGCGATCTCGAAGACGATCAACATGCCTAATGATGCAACGATTGAGGACTGCCAGAAGGCTTATGAGCTGTCTTGGTCCTTGGGCGTGAAAGCGAACGCGCTTTATCGCGACGGCTCTAAGCTGTCTCAGCCTCTTGCGGCGGCTTTGGTTGAAGACGATGAGGATGCGCAGGAAACACTCGAAAGCGGCAACCACCACGAAAAAGCGGCTGTTTTGGCCGAAAAGATCGTCGAAAAGATCATCGTGCAGGAAGTGCGCAACCGTGAGCGTGAAAAGATGCCGCAGCGCCGCAAGGGTTATACCCAGAAGGCCATCGTTGGCGGGCACAAAGTCTACCTGCGCACGGGCGAGTACGAAGACGGCCAGTTGGGCGAGATTTTCATCGACATGCACAAAGAAGGTGCGGGCTTCCGGGCCATGATGAATAACTTTGCCATCGCGGTTTCCGTCGGCCTGCAATACGGAGTTCCACTGGAAGAATTCGTGGATGCCTTCACATTCACCAAGTTTGAGCCTGCTGGCATGGTGCAAGGCAACGACAGCATCAAGAATGCGACGTCGGTGCTGGATTACATCTTCCGCGAACTCGCTGTCAGCTACCTCGACCGCACCGATCTGGCGCATGTAAAGCCCGAAGGCGCGTCTTTTGATGACATCGGCCGTGGTGAAGAAGAGGGCGTGTCCAACATCAAAGCACCAACCGAGAACACAGCCTCGCGGTCGCTTGAGGTGCTCAAGCAGATCTCCTCCACGGGTTACCTGCGCAAGCGGATGCCACAGGATCTGGTTGTGCTGCAGGGCGGTGCAGGGGCTACAGCGCTGGCCACGGGTACTGACCCATCGTCGGCCTTGCAAACGCTGGTGCCAGAAGCGAGCGAAAGCATCGTCGCGACAGGTGCCGCTACCACAATCTCGGCCCGCGATAAGGCCAAGATGCAGGGCTACGAAGGCGAGGCTTGCGGCGAATGCGGCAACTACACGCTGGTGCGGAATGGGACCTGCATGAAGTGCAACACTTGCGGCGGGACATCTGGCTGCAGCTAAGATTTTTCGACGAAAAATCTTATGCGCATAGAAGGAATTTCGACGAAATTCCTTCGCTGAAAACAGAGCTTCGGAGCGGGTGCGCTCGCTCCGACGCGGATTGGGCCGCAGGCAAACAAACCGAGCGGTACATAATGAGTGAGCCTAATCAGCGAAACTCAGGGAGGGCCTCGGTCCTCCCTTTTTTATTTCGCTCTTTCCATACCAAAATTCCACGTGCATGATTTTGCAAACAAGGGGACCCATCCATGACCGATTTTTTGCTGCTGGCCTTTATCTTTCTGATCGCGGGCGTGATCGCAGTACCGATTGCCACGCGGCTGGGGCTTGGCTCGGTGCTCGGATATCTGATTGCGGGCATTGTGATCAGCCCGATCCTGACAGTGCTCAATGTTGATGTGATCTCGATCCAGCATTTCGCGGAATTTGGCGTTGTGATGATGCTGTTTCTGGTGGGGCTTGAACTTGAACCCAAACGCCTGTGGCAGATGCGCGGCAAGCTCCTGGGGCTGGGCGGTGGCCAGATCGGGATCACCGCGGCCGTGATCATGGGGATTGGCCTATTGTTTGGGTTGGGATGGACCGTGGCGCTGGCTGTTGGCCTGATCGGAGCTTTAAGTTCAACAGCTATCGTACTGCAAACATTAAACGAAAAAGGCCTGATGAAAAGCGATGGAGGCCAGTCGAGCTTTTCTGTCCTTCTTGCCCAAGACATCGCAGTGATCCCTATGCTGGCTTTGATGCCGTTGCTGGCAATGCCGGAACTGTTGGATATGGCCAGTGAGGTCGCACATGGCGCGGAGGCGAGCCACGGCGCCGAGGCCGGGCATGGTGATGATGATCATGGCGGCGGTGGCGATCATGGCGCAGGGATGAGCCTTGTTGCGGGGCTGAACGGGTGGCAGACGGCTTTGATCAACGTTGTGGCCATTGCGGCGGTGATTGGCGCGGGCAGTTTCCTGACCCGGCCCATCTTTCGCTTCATCGCCGGGGCTAACCTGCGCGAGCTGTTCACAGCGACCGCATTGATGATGGTCATCGGCATTGCGCTGCTGATGTCGCTGGTCGGGCTGTCGCCGGCGCTTGGCACTTTCCTTGCGGGTGTTGTGCTGGCCAATAGTGAATACCGGCACGAGCTGGAATCAGACATCGACCCGTTCAAGGGGCTGCTTTTGGGGTTGTTCTTTATGACGGTGGGGGCCGCGATCAACTTCTCGCTGTTGTCCGAAAACCTGATGCTGATCGTTGGGCTGACTGTCCTGCTCATTGCGGTAAAGGCAGCGGTTCTGGCAGTCCTTGCGCTGATATTCAAACTACGTGGCGCGGACCGCTGGCTGTTGGCGCTCAGCCTTGCACAGGCCGGTGAATTTGGCTTTGTGCTGCTGTCCTTTTCAGTCAGCAACGCTATTCTGCCGCAAATGCTGGCCGATCAACTGCTGCTAGTAGTTGCCATCTCAATGATGCTGACGCCACTGCTGTTCATCTTCTATGACCGGGTCATCGTCCCGCGCCACAACGCGGCGGATATGGGCGAGGCGGATGATATCGAGGAACAGGGCGAGGTCATTATCGCAGGCGGAGGTCGTGTTGGAGGCGTTGTGCGTCGGATCTTAAGTGCGGCGGGCTATAGTCTGACGGTCATTGACTACAATGCCCAACATCTTGAAAACATGCGTCGTTTTGGTGCGCGTATCTACTACGGTGATGCCACGCGTCCCGATTTGCTGCATGCGGCGGGCTTGCACAATGCCAAGGTGTTTGTAGCTTCCATCGACGATAAGGAAAAACTGACTGAACTGGTTCACTACGTCCACACGACAGCGCCACACGTGCATATCATCGCCCGCGCGATTGACCGCCATCATGTCTATGAACTTTGGGCGGCTGGCTGTCGCGATATCATCCGCGAGAATTATGATAGCTCTTTGCGCATGGGCCGCTCTGCACTCGAGGCGCTGAACATCCCCCAGGACCGCGCGGCCATGATGGTGGATGCCTTCAATCGCTCGGATCGGTCTTCGATGATTTCGCTGGCGGATGCCTATGATCCGAACATTCCAGTGATGGAGAACGAGACCTACATCGCCCGCGTGCAGGAAATCATCGGCCCACGCGAGGCGGCGGTGAACGCTGAGATGATGCATATCCTTGAGACCGGCGAGATGCCCGAAGAGGATGCGTTCTTTGATGGGCCGACCGGTTAGGGGTCAGCGAGCGATATCAACGCCCGGTGCGGCGAGGGTGAAGCCCGCGAAGTGAAAACCGGGTGATACGGTGCATCCTACAAGCGTCCAGTCACCCGTCGTTGCGGCCTTTTGCCAATGCCCTTCGGGCACGATCGCTTGCGGCAACTCACCTTGTGCGAGGTTCGGACCCAGCATGTGATCTGTTGCTGGCCCGTCAAGCGATTGGGCCTGCGACAAGATCAGCGGTGCGCCAGCGTAGTGGTGCCAGATTTCTACCGCATCAACGGCGTGCCAATGACTTTCTTGCCCTGCTTTCAGCAGAAAATAGATGCAAGTGCCCGTCGCGCGGCCCGCGTTTTCAGCGATCCATGTCTGACGATAGTATCCGCCTTCGGGATGAGGAGTGAGGTCAAGCTGCGCGATGATCTGATCGACGGTCAACTCAGGCATGGGATTTGCGGTGCTGTATCTGGGTTATGCGGGCCGTCCAAACGCGGATCGGCGAACACCTCAACCGCCCGTTTGATCGGGGTAAAGCCCGCCCTTTGGTAGAAGGCCAACGCGCGCGGATCATCAAGGCTGCAGGTATGCACCGTCATCACGTTTGCGCCCCGGCTGAAGGCACGGTCCTGCGCGTGGGCCATCAGTGGGCCGCCAAGACCATGGCCTGTTGCCGATTTGACCAAACCGAAAAAAGCCAGTTCGCAGACCGCAGGTGCGCTGAAATCAAGTTCAATGAACCCGATCGCCTGATCGGCGTCGCGGATCACCCAAAGTTCGGTGTTAACGCTAGCCAATATCGCGCGCAGGGCGTTGTCTTCGGTGGTAAGCCGCGAGGTCCAGAGCCATGGCGCACCCACCGCCCGAAACAGCGCGCGGTAGCTGTCCACGTCCATCTTTTCCTGCGTGGCTGTGAAGCCATTGGGCATGGGTTTGGCCGGCATCCGTGCCGCGGCTGTCATCTCTAGATAGGTGACAACGGCTGCGACCTGGCCTGCCGGAACCTCGTGTAGTCCTTCGGTCAGGATCATCCTTTTAGGATGCTCCGCCCGGCATAAACGGCCGTTTCACCCAGCAATTCCTCGATACGGATCAACTGGTTATACTTGGCCAAACGGTCCGAGCGGGACAGGGAACCGGTTTTGATCTGACCGCAGTTCGTGGCCACGGCAAGGTCTGCAATCGTGGCATCTTCTGTCTCACCTGACCGGTGCGACATCACATTGGTGAACTGCGCACGGTGCGCCATATCAACCGCCTGCAATGTTTCTGTCAGTGACCCGATCTGGTTGACCTTGACCAGCATGGAGTTGGCCGAACCTTTGGCAATGCCGTCCGCCAGACGTGTGGGGTTGGTGACAAACAGATCGTCACCGACCAGTTGCACCTTATCGCCGATCATATCGGTGAGGGCTTTCCAGCCGTCCCAGTCATCCTCTGACATGCCGTCTTCGATGCTGATGATGGGGTAATCTTCGGCGAGTTTGGCAAGGTAAGCTGCGTTTTCTTCGGAGGTGAGCGATACACCTTCGCCGACCATCTCGTATTTGCCGTTCTTGTAGTATTCCGTCGCCGCACAATCGAGGGCGAGGTAGATGTCTTTACCCGGCTCATAGCCTGCCTTTTTGATCGACGTCATGATGAAATCAAGCGCGTCACGCGTACTGGCAAGGTTTGGTGCAAAGCCGCCTTCATCGCCGATGCCTGTGTTATGGCCTGCGGCAGAAAGCTCTTTTTTCAACGTATGGAATACTTCGGCCCCCATACGCACCGCTTCGCGGATGTTTTCCGCGCTGACCGGCATGATCATGAATTCCTGAATGTCGATTGGGTTATCTGCGTGCTCACCGCCATTGATGATGTTCATCATCGGGACGGGCAGGGTGCGCGCGGATGTGCCGCCAATATAACGATACAAAGGCTGACCGCTGTATTCAGCCGCCGCTTTGGCAACGGCCATGGACACACCCAAAATCGCATTCGCGCCAAGGCGGCCCTTGTTCGGTGTGCCATCCAGTTCGATCATCGCCATATCGATGGCGACCTGCTCGGTCGCATCAAAGCCAAGGATAGCTTCGGCAATCTCGCCGTTTACTGCAGCGACCGCTTCCAGCACACCCTTGCCCATATAGCGGGCCTTGTCGCCGTCGCGCTTTTCAACCGCTTCATGCGCGCCGGTGGACGCACCCGAAGGGACCGCTGCGCGGCCCATGGTGCCATCTTCAAGGATCACATCAACCTCAACAGTGGGGTTGCCCCGGCTATCAAGAATTTCGCGGGCGTGGATGTCGATGATCGTGCTCATTGGCGCGGCTCCTAAAGGCAGATGTTAGCGGTATCATGCGCTCTATAGCGCGGGTTTTTTCTTAAGTGAAGCGCGGTGCAGACGGGCCTCGCGCCAAAGCGTGTAGATGCCAGAGGCGATGATGATCGCGGCCCCTATGAGGGTCGCCGCATCAGGAATTTCGGTGAACATCACATAGCCAATCATCAGCGCAAACACCATCCGGCTGTAGCGAAACGATGATATAATTCCAGCATTGCCGCCACGGGTTGCCGCCACGATGGCAAGATAGGCAATCATGACGACCACAATGCAGGCCAGCAGCAGCACGGACTGCCGCCCGTCGGGGATGACAACGCTTTGCCCCTGAAACAGCATCAGCAGAAAGCCGGCGGGTACGATCATCGTGAAGGTATGGGTGGCAAGCTGCGCACCGCTGAGCCGGACCGTCAGGCTGCGCGTGAACAGATCACGTGCCGCCAACCCGAGCATTCCACCCAAGGCGAGCAATGTCGCGGGCGTAAACCCTTCCATCCCGGGCCGAATGATGACCATGACGCCGATAAAACCGACAAGGATTGCAAGCCACCGCCGCCAGCCCACCTCTTGGCCCAGAAAGATCGCGGCGCCCATGGTGACAACAAGCGGCGTCGCCTGGATCACAGCGGATGCTGTGGTCAGTGGGATCAGGGCCAGCGCGGTGACGAAAAGCATTGAACCGGCGGTATCGCAGATGCTGCGCAATATGACCTTGCGATCAAGGTAGGCTGGTTGCCAAAGCGTCTCGCCCTTGATCACCGACCAGCCCAAAAATGCAATAAGGCCGCCAAGGCAAGTCACCGAAATGATCTGCCCCACAGGCATGTCCACGGCCAGAAGTTTAATAAGACCGTCTTCCACCGCAAAGCAGAACATCGCAAAGACCATAAAGGCCGCGCCACGCATATTGTCCAAGTTTAGTCGTCCTTGTCAGTCAGGGGCACGGCATAAAGTTCCAACCGGTGACCCATCAAACGGTACCCCAGTTTTTCAGCGATCTTTTCCTGCAACGCCTCAATCTCGGGGTCGACGAATTCGATCACCGCGCCGGAATGCACATCGATCAGATGGTCGTGGTGTTCGCGGTCTGCCGCCTCATAGCGGGCGCGGCCATCGCCGAACTCGTGCTTTTCCAGAATGCCGGTTTCCTCGAACAGTTTGACGGTCCGATATACTGTCGCTAGCGAAATGCGCGGATCAGCGGCAGAGGCCCGGTTGTAAAGCTCTTCGACATCAGGATGATCGTCTGCCGCCTGCAACACAGCGGCGATCGTCCGGCGTTGCTCGGTCATGCGCAACCCGTTTGCTTCGCAGCGCTCTAGAATTGTCTTGGACATTGCAGCCTCATCTTGGTGCCCCAGTGATAACGGGCAGGGTGCCGGGTTTCCAGTGCTGTCAGAGCGTCAGCGTGCCTTGCATGGTGCGGACAGCTGCACCGCTGATGGTCACAGGGATCGGATCAGCAGGCGTCGTTTGCGCCATGATGTAGGATGGGCGCCCCATGTCCTCGCCTTGTAGGATGCTCAGCGATTGTGCGCGCCCGGCCTCATCGGTCAGGAGTGCAGCCAATGCCGCAGCGGCACTGCCGGTGGCTGGGTCTTCGGGGATATTGTCGAGCGGGGCAAACATGCGCGCGTCGATCTGGTCGCCGTCACGCACATAGGCATAAATCGCGAAATCCAGATTAGAGGGATACCGCGCGGCACCTTCCCGAAAGTGATCGGTGGCAGGTTGGCATTGGGTCAATGCTGCCCGGTCCTGTAATTCGACCATCACAAAGGGCAAGCCGACGCTGGCCTGAACGGGCGCATGAGTTGTTGTCTTGATCGCCTCTGCCGTCAGGTCGAGTGCCGCGGCAATCAGGGCGGGATCGGGGGTGCTTAGCCGCTCCAACGGGGCGGTGACCGTAAAGGCGGCTTTGTTACCCGAATAGGTGCAGGGGATCGGGCCAATCCCAAGCTCAAGCGTGATGTTGCCTGTCGCACCTTCATCCTTCAATGCGATAGCCGTGCCAACGGTTGGGTGCCCGGCAAAAGGGACCTCCATCGTAGGGGTGAAAATCCGCACTTTGGCCGTGTTAGCGGGGTCTGTGGGTGGATAAACAAAGGTCGTTTCGGAAAAATTGAACTCGCACGCGATGCGTTGCAACTGGTCTTCGGCAAGCCCGGTTGCATCGGGGATCACCGCCAGTTGGTTGCCGCCAAAGGCGCGGTCGGTGAAGACGTCATAAACAAAATATGCAGTCATCAAATTACCCTTCGGTTGTTGTGACACGGGTGGCGAGTTTTGCCACCGTTAGACCCTGCACCACAATTGAAAAAATGACGACCATATAGGTCGCCGTCAGGATGAGTGGTTTCCATTCACCCTCGGGCAGGGACAAGGCCAATGCGACCGAGATGCCACCCTTAAGCCCACCCCATGTCATCACAGGGATCACCCCTTCCGAGAACCCGCGGAACGGGCGCAGCATCAGCACAGGCACGGCCACAGCGGCCAGACGCGCCACCAGTGCCAGCGCGATAGAGGCGACGCCGGCCACAAGGAAATCGAACTCGAACGCAATGGCAAACACCTCGATCCCGATCAGCAGGAACAGCACCGCGTTAAGGATTTCGTCAATCAGCATCCAGAAGGCATCGACATATTGGCGGGTCTCATCGGACATGCCGTATTTCGCGCCCACATCGCCGATCAACAGCCCTGCGCAAACCGCCATGATCGGGGCGGAAACGTGCAGATACACGGCCAGTTCATAACCGCCAAAGGCCAGCCCCAGCGTGATCAACACCTCAAGTGAATAATCATCAATGCGGCGCATGATGCGGAAGGTCAGCCAGCCCAGCACAAGGCCCAACACGGCTCCGCCCAGGGCCTCTTGAAAGAACAGCTGCACCGCCCCTGCCATGCCTGCGCCGTGGCTGTCCCCATGCGGAAACGCCAGCCCGACAAGCACCAGAAAGACAACATAACCCACGCCATCATTAAACAGGCTTTCGCCCGCGATCTTAGTTTCAAGCGATTTGGGCAGGTCCGCCTGCCGCAGCACACCCAACACCGCCACAGGATCTGTCGGTGAAATCAGCGCACCAAAGACCAGCGCCACCAGAATCGGCATGCCGGTGAGCCACGAGAACCCGTAGCCAACGATTGTGGTCGACAGGGCGATGCCGATTGTGGCCATCAAAGCCACGACAACCCATTCGCGTTTTAGGTCAGACAGTTTGACGTGCAAGGCGCCTGCAAACAGCAGCAACCCCAGCATACCTTCCAGCAGGGCGTCGGAGAATTCGATATCCAATACCGCCGTGCGCACCACCGTGGCGACGCCCAGCGTTGGCACAATAATGTCCAGCAGCATCACGCCAAAGGACGCAGCGAGCGACACAACCAATATCCCAATTGCCGTTGGTAGCTTGAGATAGAGGTAGTTAATCGTGCCAAACGCCCCTGCAAGAACGATCAGAAGGGACGTGATTTGCAGTAGGGTCATGGCATTCCTTTGGCTTAGCCCAGTTGAACCAGCGCGTGGCGTTTCTTGCCTGCGCTCAGTTTGATCGGGGCGGCAAGGGCTGTCGCATCAATCATCGTACCTGCGTCGGTGAGCGGCGCGTCATTCATCCGGGCGCCGTTCTCGGCGATCAGGCGCTTGGCCTCCTTGCCGCTTTTGGCAAGGCCGGATTTGACGATCAACTGCACGATGGACATCCCGTCGCCCAACTCATCCGCGCTGAGTGTCAGCGTCGGCAGATCGTCCCCGATGCCGCCCTTTTCAAAGACTTCGCGCGCGGTTGCCTCTGCCGCCTGCGCGGCCTCGGCGCCGTGCAGCAGCGTTGTCACCTCGTTGGCAAGGATGATCTTGGCGGCGTTAATTTCCGAACCTTCGAGCGCGCCCAGACGGTCGCACTCTTCAATCGGCAGTTCAGTGTAAAGTTTGAGGAAACGGCCCGTGTCGGCATCCGTCGTATTGCGCCAGAACTGCCAGAACTCATAGGGGCTGCACATATCGGCGTTCAGCCAGACTGCACCGGCCAGCGATTTGCCCATCTTCTTGCCATCGCTGGTGGTCAGCAGTGGCGAGGTGAGGCCGTAGATTTCCTGATCCAGCACGCGGCGGGTCAGGTCGATCCCGTTGACGATATTGCCCCACTGATCCGACCCGCCCATCTGCAACAGACAGCCATAGCGGCGGTTCAGCTCAAGGAAATCATAAGCCTGCAAAATCATGTAGTTGAATTCAAGGAAAGACAGTGATTGCTCGCGGTCCAGCCGTGACTTCACGCTTTCAAACGACAGCATCCGGTTGATGGAAAAATGGCGCCCAATGTCGCGTAGAAAATCGAGGTAGTTCAGACCATCCAGCCATTCGGCATTGTTGATCATCATCGCGCCATTGGCGCTATCATCATAGGCAAGGTAGGCCGAAAACACCTTTTTGATGCCCGCGATATTGTCATCAATTTGTTCTGGCCCCAGCAGGGGGCGCTCATCCGCGCGGAACGATGGATCACCAACCTTTGTGGTGCCGCCGCCCATCAAGGTGATCGGTTTATGGCCTGTCTTTTGCAGCCAGCGCAGCATCATGATCTGGATCAGACTGCCCACATGCAGCGACTTGGCCGTTGCGTCAAAGCCGATATAGGCCGGTACAACCCCTTTGCTCAGCGCCTCATCAAGGCCCTGATAATCTGTGCAATCAGCCAGAAAGCCGCGCGTCATCATCACATTGATGAATTCAGATTTGGGATGGTAGGTCATAGGCTTGTTCCTGCTTGCGTCACGATGCACTCTATAGTGATCAGCTGGAGCAAGGGAAAGCGGATGTTTGAAGGTGAGATCGTCAGGGCATTGGGCACGATGTCAGGGACATCGCTGGACGGCGTGGATGCGGCGGTGATCGAGACGGATGGCGTTACAATCCATGGGCTCGGGTCGACCGCATATCGGGCCTATACGCCCCAAGATCAGGCAATTCTCAAAGCGCATCTGGGAAAGTGGCAGACCGATGATGTTTCCGTCGTAGAAGCCGTGGTCGAGGACGCGCATGTTGCAGTGATGTCCGGGTTCGCGGGTATCGCACTGGCAGGGTTCCATGGCCAGACATTGGCCCATGATCCCGGCGGGCGCGGCACGCATCAATGTGGCGACGGCGCGCGTGTGGCGGCACGGCTTGGCGTGGCCGTCGCGTGGGATTTTCGCACGGCGGATGTGGTGGCAGGCGGGCAGGGTGCGCCCTTGGCCCCGTTTTATCACTTTGCGCTGGCGAAATGGATGAAGGCAGATGCGCCGGTTGTCTTCCTAAACCTCGGTGGTGTGGGGAATATCACTTGGGTTGATCCATCCTGTGATGATCCTGCGGACCCAAAGGCGTTATTGGCGTTTGATACCGGTCCGGCCAACGCCCCGATGAATGATCTTTTGATGCAGTGCCGCGGGCTGTCCTATGATCTTGATGGCGCCTTGGCCGCGTTGGGCACAGCGGATCAGCAGATCGTGGATGATTTTCTGTTGCATCCATATTTTGCCCGGCCTGCGCCAAAGTCGCTGGATCGGGATGCATTTGCGGGGCTGTCAGACGCTGTGACTGCTTTGTCTGAGGTGGACGCGCTGGCAACCTTGGCCAAGGCCGTCACTGCCAGCGTGGCCAAGGCCATGACGCTTTGCCCCGCGCCGCCCGCCAAATTATTCGTCACTGGCGGCGGACGGCACAACAATACGCTAATGACCGGACTGGCAGAGGTCCTTGATTGCCCCGTCGCCCCAGTTGAGGATGCAGGTCTGGATGGTGACATGATCGAAGCGCAGGCCTTTGGGTATCTAGCCGTACGTGCTGCACGCGGCTTGCCGCTATCCAGCCCACAAACCACCGGCATTGCCGCCCCCATCACCGGTGGGAGGATCAGCGGCAACTTCAAGATCGGCGGCTAAATTCACCAAATACCGCGCTAAATCCCGCTTATCACGACACAATCACGCCGAAATGACGATACTGTTTCATTTCTGGGCGGCGTTTGGCCGATCAATCTGTAGGGCCTACGCCAGTTCTAGCCGACCAAATTCACAGGCCCGTGAGGCCGGTTGAACCTGTCTCAGAGGTTGTCAGATATGCCGCACACGACAACCGAAAAATCGGAGACAACAAATGAAAACGACATCGACACTCATCCGCACGAGCATGCTGGCAGCCCCACTCGCAATGGCTGCAGGGATGGCGTCAGCAGGCGGTATGGCAGAGCCAGTGATTGCCCCTGCACCCGCACCGGCCCCGGTCATGGCACCGGCCCCAGTGCGCATGGGATCTGACTGGACTGGCTTTTATGCAGGTGGTCAGATTGGCTATGGTCAATTGGACAGTGACGCATTGGCCGACGATACCGACGGTCTGACCTATGGTGTGCATGCAGGTTACCTTTATGACCTTGGCACCATCGTTCTGGGCGCAGAACTGGATGTTGACGGCACCGAAATCGAAGATGACGCCGCCGATATCGCACTGGACAGCGTTGCACGTGCAAAGCTGCGGGTTGGTTATGACGCAGGTGTCTGGATGCCTTATCTGACGGCTGGTGTGGCACGGGCCACGACCTCTGGCGCATTGGATGAAACTGACGACGGTTCATTCGCTGGTCTGGGGCTGGATTATCAGGTGTCCAACAACATCCGCGTTGGTGGTGAAGTGCTGCAGCACCAGTTTGATGACTTCGGTGGTGCCGCAGATATCGACGCGACAACAGCCTCCGCCCGCGTGTCCTTCAGCTTCTAAGTCAACGGACAAGGCATAGCATCCGGGCGCACTGTCCCTTCCCAAATCCTGTCGCTTTGGATGTTGACTTGAGACCCGCCGCTTCGCCGGTGGGTCTCTTTTTATGTCAGCAGATCGTCAATGACATCGCTGCTGATCGACTTTTGCAAAGCCGCGAAACTGCCCACACCCAACATTTCTGTTGCCGCATCATGCATTGCCCGATGGGTGACGCGCGCCAGCGATGACCCCAGCGAAAGGCGAGCCACACCGATTTTTGCAAAAGCGGCATGTGTTTGCTTTGTAAATGACCCTGCAACAAGCGCGTTCACTGGCACATCAGTCGCCGCGCAAATTCTGGCCAGCGCGTCCATATCCGGGGGCAGGGGCGCATAAAGGCAATCGGCCCCGGCATCGGCAAAGGCACGCAGGCGGCGAATGGCCTCATCCGTGTCATATTGCCCGCAAATGATCCCATCAGCGCGCGCGGTCAGGACAAAATCTTGCGGCAATGCCCGTGCGGCAGCGCTGGCAGCAGCAATGCGTTCAACGGCGTGATCGAACGCATAGGCGGTGTCGTTGGGCAGGGCGATATCTTCGATGCAGATGCCGGCAAGGCCGATCTCGGCGGACAGGCGCACCGTTTCGGCACAGGTATCTGGATCATCACCAAACCCGTTCTCGAAGTCGCCTTGCATCGGGACCGTGACCACCGAAAGCAGCTCTGCGGCATGTGCCAATGCTTCATCACGCGTCAAGGTCCCGCCATCCGGTCTGCCCATGGTGAATGCATGGGCGGCAGATGAAGTTGCCAGCGCTTTGGCCCCCATGGCTTGCATCATCTTGGCCGAGCCGCGATCCCAGACGTTCACCATCAGGCACGGATCACCGCGCAGGTGTAAGGCGCGGAAGGTTTCGCCGATACTGGTCATTTTGCGTCTACCTTTGCGTGGTTTTGCGCGAACCGGACCAGCCGTTTCAGCGCATCTGTGAAAGCCTCATCCGCGACGGTCATCGCCACGCGGATATGACCGGCAGCGGCTTGGCCAAAGCTCTCGCCCGGCATCACTGCAATCAGCTCTGCATCAAGCAGGGCTTCGGCAAAGGCCTCGCCCGACAGGCCCGTGCCGCGGATATCCAGCATCACATACATGGCCCCCTGGGCCGGAACAGGCCGCACGATGTTTTGCCCCTCTAGTACCGCCAGTGCCAACGCGCGGCGACGGCGGAAGGGGGCGGCGACTGTTTCTTCCACGGCCGTCCCTTGGCCAAGGGCAAAAAGGGCGGCATCCTGAATAAAACCGGCCACGCCATAGGTGGTGTTGGTGGCCAGATCGATCAGCCGCGATATCACATCGCTGGGGCCACAAATCCAGCCCACACGACTGCCTGTCATTGCGTGGCTTTTCGACATGGAGCCTACAACCAGCGTGCGATCTGCCATGCCGGGCAGGCTGCGCGGGCTGATGTGTTCGCCGTCCCAGACCTGGGTGTCGTAAACTTCATCCGAGATCAGCCAAAGATCGTTGGCGATGCAGGTCTCGGCAATCGCCGTTAGCGTGGCCATGGAGTAGACCGCACCGGTTGGGTTGTTGGGAGAATTGACCAACAGGGACGTGGCGCCCTTGGCCGCTTGGGCCAATGCAGCGCGCGTCGGCTGGAATGCGGTATCGGGCGATGTCACGATCGCTTTGGGCACTGCACCAACACCGCGTAGGGTGCTGGGGTAAGTGGCGTAATAAGGATCAATGTAAAGGGCGGTGTCGCCGGGATCACAGACCGCTGTGTGGGCTGCGAAAAGTGCCGATTGACCGCCGGGCGTGATCAGGATGTTGTCCAGAGTGGTTGGCACACCTGTGCGCGTCGCAATCCGATCCGCCACAGTGCGTCGCAACGCATCAATACCGGGCACCATCGCATATCCGGTATGGCCCCCAGTGGCAGAGGCATGCATCGCCCTGAGAATGTCCTCAGAGGTGCCGATGTCATGCTCGCCGATGCTCAGCTCGGTGACCGGCACGCCCTCGGCGACCATGCGCCGGGCGCGATAAAAAACCCCCCAGCCGTCAGAGCCGCCGCCGTTAATATCTGTGATGCGCTGCGAAAGTTTCATGAGGCTAGGGGAACGGTCTCTGCGAACCGAAGTCAAGATGTGATAGCATGCAGATTACGCGGGCCGGGGCCTTCTTTGCCTTTGATGTCGGCCGGATTGTACAGCGCGCAGGTCTCAAGGCTCAGACAGCCACAGCCGATGCAGCCGTCCAGCTTTTCGCGCAACTCTTCCAGTCCTGCGATTCTGGCGTCGATATTCGTACGGAATTTCTTACTGATGCGCGCCCAATCTGCCTTTGAGGGGGCCTTGTGATCAGGCAGGCCGCGCAGATGTGGGGCAATTTCGGACAGGCTGAACCCAAGTTTCTGTGCGGCCATCACAAAGGACAACCGCCGGATGTCTGCGCGCCCATAACGGCGGTGCCCGCCTTTGTTGCGCAGGGGTTTAACGATATCATGGGTTTCATAAAACCGGATGGCAGAGACGGCCAAACCCGTGCGCGATGCCAAATCCCCGATGGTTAATCCGTCGGTCATGAAGAAACTCCTTGATCTCAAGTTAACTTGAGAAATTACAACAGATTCGACGAAACATGAACAGAGGAGAAAAGACATGGTCACACAGAGCACCAAAAGATACTGCGCCGACCCCCAGACGATTGCCGCGATGAAGCGTGACGGGCTTGGCTGGGGCCATGATCTTGAGTGCGGCAGTTTCTATCAGGATGCCGCCGCTCCCAAGCAAAAGGGCTTTGCCCGCTTCATCACATCATTCAAAAGGAAATCATAACAATGGCACAACTCGAACATGTCAATATCACCGTATCCGATCCCAAAAGGACGGCGGCCATGCTGTCAGACCTTTTTGGCTGGCATACCAGATGGGAAGGGCAGGCGATGGCGGGGCTTGGCTACACGGTGCATGTGGGCACCGCCGACAGCTACATTGCTGTCTATTCAGGCTCTGATCCCGCGCAGACCGTGCCCAAGGCCGATGCCAGCTATCAGACGCGCGGCGGGCTTAATCATATTGGGGTTGTCGTGGATGACCTTGATGCGGTTGAGGCCAAGGTGAAAGCGCTGGGGTTTGAGGCGCACAGCCATGCCGACTATGAACCGGGTCGCCGGTTCTATTTTCACGATGCTGATGGTGTTGAAATTGAGGTGGTCAGTTACGACTAAGCCTCTGAAATTGCGGCGCGTGTTTTCTTTGGCAGCCCTTTGTAAATGATGTCGTAGGACACAGCAATCCGGTGGCGCAGCTCGTCTGCGTCACTGTCAAACGCCACCAGAATCCAGCTTTTGTGAAAATAGGGGGCCTTGGTCCCGGCGCCTGCATCAATCAACATCTGCGCGGTCTCAACACTGTCCGTCTTGACGCAAACCCCGTCAATCCGGTCGCCAAAACAGGCAAACATCTTGCCGCCGACCTTCCAGCTATCCAACTCGGTCGTGGGATCAGAGGCCATGGCACCGGCATGTGTGGCACAAAGAGTGTTAACGAGGGCGCGGGACATATTGTTAGGATGGCGGATGCGGCAAGATCTGGCAAGATGGCAGCGCGCTTTGCGTTCAGCACAAACATCGACACCGGCGTTGGTCCATCCAAACCTGAGAACTTTCCAAATGACCGACCGATGCTTGTCAGCTTCCGGTCCCTTGGGGCAAACGTGCCTAAGGTCTGATGTGATTGCCGATTTTATGCGCCGTGCCGCTGGACGTACTCACCCTTGGTCTGCTATGCCTCCCCCATGAAGAGCATATGTATCATTAGCTGCTGCATTATTATCTGCTGACATCTGTCGCGGGTTGCTCTTTCACGTTTCAAAACAAAACTGAACTTGGTAAGCCCGCGGCGTAACCCTGCGCGAGGCATTATGACGACTATCCGGCTGAACAATACAAAGACCCGCAAACGCGAGGATTTTGTGCCTATCGACCCTGAAAATGTACGTTTGTACCTCTGCGGGCCGACCGTCTATGACCGTGCGCATCTGGGCAATTCACGCAATGTGTTGCTGTTTGACGTCCTGTTTCGGTTGCTGAAAGAGGTCTATGGCGCGGATCACGTGACCTATGTGCGCAATTTCACCGACGTGGATGACAAGATCAATGCCCGCGCCGCTGAGACGGGCCGCGAGATTGGTGACGTCACCGCCGAGACGATTGGCTGGTATCACGATGATATGGATGCGCTTGGGGCGCAGCGCCCGACGCATGAACCGCGCGCGACTGATCATATCCCGCATATGATTGCGATGATTGAAGACTTGATTGCCAAGGGCCATGCCTACGCCGCCGACGGTCATGCGCTGTTCGCCGTTGATAGTTATGCTGAATACGGTGCGCTGTCCGGTCGGTCCATTGATGACATGATCGCGGGCGCGCGCGTCGAGGTCGCCCCCTACAAGCGCAATCCGATGGATTTTGTGTTGTGGAAGCCTTCGGATGATGGGGTGCCAGGCTGGGACAGCCCTTGGGGTTATGGTCGCCCCGGTTGGCACATCGAATGCTCGGCCATGTCGCTGGAGCTGTTGGGTGAAAGTTTTGACATCCACGGCGGCGGCAATGACCTGCAATTTCCGCATCATGAGAACGAGATCGCCCAATCGGCCTGCGCTCATCCGCATGGCGAATTTGCGCGCTATTGGGTGCATAATGAAATGCTCCAGGTTGAAGGCAAGAAGATGTCCAAATCGCTGGGCAATTTCTTTACGGTCCGTGACCTGCTGGATCAAGGCGTACCCGGCGAGGTGATCCGCCTTGTGATGTTGGGTACGCACTACAGCAAGACCATGGATTGGACCGAAACCCGCAAGGTCGAAGCCGAAGGCACCCTGCGCAAGTGGTACGGTATCCTGCATGGACATGGCTTTGGCCCTGATCTGATTGCGGCATTGAAGGCGGACGGCAAGTGGCAGGCGGACGCTGAATTCCTTGGCGTTTTGGCCAACGACCTGAATACGTCCGGTGCCTTGTCGCGCCTGCATGTTCTGTCGAAAGGGAAAACACCTGTTGCACTGGCAGGGTTTGCCCATGGGTTGGCTATGATGGGTCTTGTCAATGACTGGGCCGCCATCCCGCAGTTTGACGGTGGCGAAGCCGGGGCCGGTGTGGCCACTGCGGTTGCTGAACGCGTTGACGCGTTGCTGGCGGATCGCGCCGCCGCACGGGGGGCCAAAGATTGGGCGCGCGCCGATGAGGTGCGCGATATCCTCAATGCCGCGGGCGTACAGGTCACTGATGTGGGCGGGCAGGCGACCTGGGCACCGGGGCCGGATTTTGACGCCGCCAAGCTGGAGGGGCTGTGATGGCAAACTTTCGAGGAAAGTTTGGGTTCAAAGTCTCGATGAGACTTTGTCGTGTGGTGCGCGCTGATGACTAAAGAGCGTCTGTACCTCTTTGACACCACGCTGCGCGATGGGGCGCAGACCCAAGGCGTTCAATTCTCAGCCGATGAAAAGCACCAGATCGCCGCGGTGCTAGATGATCTGGGTTTGGATTACATCGAAGGGGGTTGGCCCGGTGCCAACCCCACTGACACAGCATTTTTTGCCAAACCGCCCAAGACCCGCGCGACCTTTACCGCCTTTGGCATGACCAAACGCGCAGGCCGCTCTGCGGAAAACGACGATGTGCTTTCGGCGGTGATGAATGCAGGCACATCTGCTGTTTGTCTGGTGGGCAAGGCGCATGATTTCCATGTGACGACCGCACTTGGCATCTCACTTGACGAAAACACCGAAAACCTGCGCGCCAGTTTCGCCCATATCAAGGCGCAGGGGCGCGAAGGGCTCTTTGATGCCGAGCATTTCTTTGACGGCTATAAGGCGAACCCGGACTATGCATTGAAGGCTATTCATGCGGCCTATGATGCCGGCGCGCGCTGGATTGTCCTGTGCGACACCAACGGCGGCGTGCTGCCGCATGAAGTGTCCGAGATTGTCACGGCCGTGATTGCCAGCGGCATTCCGGGCGATCATCTGGCGATCCACACGCATAATGACACAGAAAATGCCGTGGCGAACACGCTGGCCGCAGTGCTCGCAGGCGCGCGGCAGGTGCAAGGCACCTTGAACGGCTTGGGCGAGCGCTGCGGGAATGCCAATCTGACCACACTTATCCCAACACTGCTGCTGAAAGAACCATACGCCAGCATGTTTGAGACGAGCGTGACGCCAGAGGCGCTGAGGGGGCTGCGGCGTGCGTCGCGTTTGTTGGATGATATCCTTAACCGGGTGCCAGCAAAACAAGCGCCTTATGTTGGGGCTTCGGCCTTTGCCCATAAATCGGGGCTGCACGCCAGTGCGATTGCCAAAGACCCAAGCACCTACGAACACATCGATCCGGCGTCCGTCGGCAACAGCCGCATCGTACCCATGTCCAATCAAGCAGGTCAGTCCAACCTGCGCGCGCGCCTGCTGGATGCGGGGTTAGAGGTGGCGGCGGATGACCCGGCCTTGCCTCGCATTGTCGAACGGATCAAGGAACGCGAGGCGCAGGGCTATGCCTATGACACCGCACAGGCCAGTTTCGAACTGCTTGCCCGCGAGGAACTAGGCACGCTACCACAGTTCTTTGAGGTCAAGCGCTACCGGGTGACAGTGGAGAGGCGCAAGAATAAGCGCAATCAGATGGTCTCAATCTCGGAGGCTGTTGTGGTCACCAAGGTTGGCAGTAAAAAGATGCTGAACGTCAGCGAAAGCCAAGGGCCGGACGGATCCGACCAAGGGCCAGTGAACGCGCTTAGCCGGGCGTTGGCCAAGGATTTGGGGCCGTATCAGACGATCATTGATGATATGCAGCTGGTCGATTTCAAGGTGCGTATCACCAATGGCGGCACCGAGGCCGTGACGCGGGTAATCATCGACTGCGAAGATGGGCAGGGGCGCAGTTGGTCGACCGTGGGTGTGAGCGCCAACATTGTGGATGCGTCGTTTGATGCGCTGATCGATGCGATCAACTGGAAACTGATCCGTGACGGGGCACAGGCCAGCACATGAGCTTTGAGGCCTGCGCTGCCTTGGTCGAACGCGCCGACCCGCTGCGCTTTCGCGCGTCGATGGCGGCACCCGTAGCTGCGCGCCAAATTCTGTTCCCGCTTTATGCCTTCAACGTTGAAGTCGCCCGCGCCCCTTGGGTGACCGAAGAGGCGATGATCGCAGAAATGCGCTTGCAATGGTGGCGCGACGCGCTGGAAGAGATTGCGGAAGGCAAGACAGTGCGCAAGCACGAGGTTGTCGATGCGCTTGCGGGTGTTTTGGATGCCGATGGGGCACGATGTCTGGATGGGCTGATCGCCGCGCGGCGGTGGGATGTCTACAAAGACGCCTTCGAGGATCAAGGGCATTTTGAGGAATACATTGATGCCACCTCAGGTCACCTGATGTGGACGGCGGCACGCCTACTAGGTGACGCAAAAGAAACAGTCGTCCGCGATTTCGCCTATGCGGTGGGCATTGCAAATATGTTTCAGGCGATCCCGGCGCTTGAAGCGCAGGGGCGCAAACCTTTGGTGGCGGGATCGCCTGAGGCGGTGAAGACCTTGGCTGAAGACGCACTAGCGCGGCTGGACCGCTCGAAGATGAACCGTCACAGCGTTTCAAATGGATCGGGCGCTGCATTGATCGCCGGATATCATGCGCGGCCTGTCCTACAAGCTGTGATCAAGGCGCCCGGTCTGGTGGCACAGGACGCCCTGAACCCCAACCCAGCGCGCGACAGCCTGCGCTTTGCCAATGTTAACCTGCGCGGCTGGTGGCGGTAGTCCGAAAAATTTTCTGGCTAAAATTTTCCGGGCTCCAAAGATTTTTCGACGAAAAATCTTTGCGCAGGTTCAGGTCGCCACTTTCGGTTGACGGATCAGCCAGACCAGCGACCCACCGGCCAGCACAAGGAAGGGGATCATTGCAAAGTTGACGGCATTCCAGCCTTCAACAGGTGTCCCGCCTGAGCAATTCATCAACCCGCCTGAGGCCAATGATGCGATTGTCACCATACCAAAGACGATCATGTCGTTCAGACCTTGAACCGCGCCGCGCTCTTCGGGTTTATGCGCACCGGCCAGCATCGTGGTGGCCCCAATGAAGCCAAAGTTCCAGCCAAAGCCCAAAAGCACAAGCGCCACAAAGAAGTTGCCCAGCGTCACACCAGAAAGTGCCACGATCCCGGCCGCCGTCAGGATCAACAGCCCGACCCCGATGATCCGCTCAACCCCAAATCGGGCGATCAGATGACCGGTGACAAAGGACGGTGCAAACATCGCCAGCACATGGGCCGAGACGATGTCGTTGGCGTTGTTCGTTGTGAAACCGCATCCGACAACAGCCAAAGGCGTTGATGTCATCACCAGGTTCATTAGCGAATACGACACCATGGCGCAGATTACGGCGACAAGGATGCGTGGTTCACGCAATAGTTCCAATTTGGTCCGGCTTGCATTGGGCGTTGTTGATGGTTCAGACTTGCTGCCTTTGGGTAGGTCGAGCCAGAGGAAAAGCATCATGCCAACGAGGTTGAGAATGATAATGGCCAGATAGGTGCCCAAAAACGGGATCACAAAGGCTTCGGCCACCAGCTTGTTCAGTTGCGGCCCGACAATGGCGGATAGCAACCCCCCGGCCATGACGTAGGAAATGGCCTTGGGTCGAAACGCATCTGACGCGGTGTCGGTGGCGGCAAAGCGGTAAAAACCCTGCGCCGACATATAGATACCTGTCAGGTAGGAACCCATCAGAAGGATGGCGAAGGAACTGGTATAAAGCCCGTAGGCTGAAACTGCGGCCCCAACAGCCCCTGCAAACGCCCCCAGAAAGAAGCCGAATTGTCGGCCGTTACGCTGCATCAGCGGGCTCAGCCAGGGGGCCGTGGTCATTGACCCAAAAACGATGAAGGAAATCGGCAGGGTGGCCAGACAAGGGTTGGAGGCCAGCTGTCCTCCGGCCAAACCGCCGACCACGAAAATCATCGGCAGCTGCGCGCCCAGGATCGCCTGGGCCAGTACCAGAACAGTTACATTGCGCCGGGCGCGGGTGTCATCAACATCTGTCATAACCGTATCGGTATGCCTGTCGCCGGTCGCTGACAAGTGTCAAGCAACATCAATGATATGGGCAAAACTGCCGCTGACGTGATCCGCGATCAGACCCATAGGCGCGAGGCGCTGTCCTTCGGCGTCACTGGCTGCAAAAAGCGGCTCGCCTGCGGTGCGTATCGTGCTGGCATAGTGGAACTCATGACCTTTCCATTTTCCTGCCAGCGGGCCTTTTGCGGCTTGCAGATCGCGATAGCCGAGATGGCGTTTGCGTGCGGCAAAGGACGTCTCAAGCCTGAGCAATCCAGCCATCTGGTGGGCGATGCCATCGGCATCAATCAGGACGTCGCCCAAGGTCATATAGCCTCCGCATTCCCCATAGATCGTGGCCCTGCTGCGCCGTAGGCTGTCAAGAAAAGCCGCGTTAGCCGCCAAACGCCCGGCGTGCAATTCGGGATATCCGCCGGGCAGATAGATGAAATCGGCATCTGGGGCAGGGTCATTGGCCAGTGGCGAGAAGAATGACAGCTCTGCCCCGGCGGTGCGCCAATCGTCCAGCAGATGCGGGTAGTGAAACGCAAAGGCTGCGTCATTGGCGATGGCAATGCGTTGCCCCGGTGGTGGCATGCCGCGTATAGCGCCGGATGATTGAAGCGGCTGCAAGAGCGTTTCAATAGCCGTCAAATCGCAATGCGTTTCTACCAGATCAGCGGCTTGATCCAGAAACACCTCCAGATCAGCGCGTTCCTGCGCCTGCACCAACCCTAGATGCCGTGATGGCTGGCTAAGGTTGCTGCTGCGGGGCAGCGCGCCGAGCACGACGACATTCCGTAAGGCGCGCCGCAACATCGCCTCATGCCGGGCAGAGCCCACGTTGTTCAGGATTACGCCTGCGATATTGACGCTTGCATCGAACCCCGCAAAACCTTGCACCAGCGGCGCGACCGAGCCTGACATCCGACCTGCATCAACAACGAGAATGACGGGCACGTCCAGAATGCGCGCCAGATCTGCCGCCGCCCCTTTGCCGTCAGGCGGCGCGCCATCAAAAAGGCCCATCGCCCCTTCGATGATCAGCGGGGTTTGTCCTGCGGCCAGTGCCTTGATCCGGTCCGGCGGCATCGCCCATGCATCAAGGTTGGGACAGGGCTGCCCGCAGGCGGCCTCATGAAAGCATGGGTCAATATAGTCCGGCCCTGATTTGGCGGCCCTGACGGGCGCGTCGCGCCTCGTCAGTGCGCGGAGCAGGCCTAGGGTGACAGTCGTTTTGCCGCTGCCTGAACTGGGGGCTGCGATCAGGACACTCATGGCTGATTGATGCTTGGAGATGCCTGTGGCAGGCGTTTCAGGTCCACGAGGGGAGGCAAAGGATCAGGCCGATTCCGCAGGACGCCCACGGCCCAGCGGGTCGAGGTTACGCGGGGGGTCTCCGGCTGCCATGCCCTGCCAGTCAAGGACCTGCCGCATCAGAACCGATTGCCCAACACAGATGATGGCGGGCGGGGTAAGCCCCGCTTGGGCGATATCGTCGACGATGGTGCCAAGGGTTGTTTCAAGAACCTTTTGATCTGCGGTTGTGGCGGTGGTGACCACCGCGACCGGCTCGGACATGCTGCGGCCTGCGTCAATCAGTGATTGGCTGATTTGGGCGATATGCTTCATGCCCATATAGATCACCAGCACTTGACTGCCTTTGGATATGCTGACCCAATCCAGCGAGCTGGGGGTGTCGCCTGATTGGTCGTGACCCGTCACGAAGGTGACAGATTGGTTCACATCGCGGTGGGTGACAGGGATGCCCGCATAGGCCAAGCCGCCGATCCCGGCAGAGATGCCGGGAATAATGCGCACCGGCACGTTATGCTGCACCAATGTCTGTGCTTCTTCACCGCCCCGCCCGAAAACAAAGGGATCACCGCCCTTTAGCCGCAGCACACGTTTTCCCGCACGCGCCAGCTCAACCAACCGCAACGAGATATCGCGCTGTTTTGCCGAAGGTTTGCCGCCGCGTTTGCCTGCATAGATATGTTCGGCCTGCGGCGCCCATTCCAGGATCGCCTCTTGCACCAACGCGTCATAGATCACCACATCCGCCTGCCGCAGTGCATTGACCGCATGCAAGGTCAAAAGCCCCGGATCGCCGGGGCCTGCGCCGCAAAGCCAGACCCAGCCGGGTTCTAAAACAGGCCAGCTATGGGCGGGAAGGGGAATGGTATTTGTCATGGCTCCATTATGGCTATGATCGCCTGCCTTGGAAAGGTGGCAAACGACGCAGGATTGCCCGTTGCCGTCATGGTTCAGCCTGCCTATCGTCGCGGCAAGATGACAGATGCAGAAACGACAGAATTGCGCCGGGGCTGGACCACTGGCGCCTGTGCTACCGCCGCAACCAAAGCCGCCTTGCAGCGGCTTTGGGGTGGTGCGTTTGCCCGTGATGTGGGGATCACTTTGCCCAAGGGTGAAACACCTGTGTTTCCGCTGGCTTTGGCAGAAGCGGGCGATGGTTGGGCACGTGTTGGCATCACCAAGGACGCGGGCGACGATCCTGACGTCACCCATGGCGCCATGATTGTGGTCGAGGTGTGCGCCTCTGACGGCGGTATCAGGTTTGCAGCGGGCGAGGGCGTGGGTGTTGTCACCAAACCGGGGTTGCCGATTGCGGTGGGTGAACCTGCGATCAACCCGGTGCCGCGCCAGATGATGCAAGCGGTTGTCGCAGAATTGAGCGCTGCACATGGTGTGGCGCCCGATGTGATCATCAAAGTGTCGATCCCCGGTGGTGAGGCGCTGGCCCAAAAGACATGGAACCCGCGCTTGGGGATCACCGGTGGGCTGTCGATTCTTGGGACAACTGGCGTAGTGCGCCCCTTTAGCTGTGCCGCCTGGATTGCCTCGATCCATCGCGGAATTGATGTGGCCCGTGCCGATGGGCAGACCCATGTGGCAGGTTGCACCGGGGCCACGTCTGAAAAAACCGTGCAGGGGCTTTATGCGCTGCCGGATCATGCGATGTTGGACATGGGCGATTTTGCGGGCGGGATGCTCAAATACCTTGGCAAACACCCGATTGCGCGTGTCACCATCGGTGGCGGGATCGGCAAGATCACCAAGCTGGCGCAAGGGGCGGTGGACCTGCATTCGGGACGCTCGCAGGTAGATTTTGCGGCTCTGGCCGCGCTGGCAGATCTGCCCGCGGTGGCACAGGCCAATACCGCACTTGAGGCCTATGGCATGGGCGGTCCCGCCTTGGCTGATGCCGTTGCAAAGGCGGCTTTGCATCAGGTGAACGCCCGGTTCGGGGGGGCAGGCATCGCCTATGACATCGTCATCATTGACCGCGCGGGCACAATCATCGCAAGGGCAGGCGTATGACGTTGTTGATTTTGGGCGGCTCCGGCGAAGGACGCCGGATTGCATCTGCCTTGCAAGGGCAGGACGCCATCATCTCGCTTGCCGGGGCCACCCGCGCGCCCGAGGCGCAGTCATTGCCCACGCGGATTGGCGGCTTTGGTGGAGCGGATGGGTTCAAGGCCTATCTGGCAGAGGCAGGAATCACGGCTGTGCTGGACGCCACCCATCCGTTTGCGCAACAGATTACGGCGCGCACGGCGACTATCTGCCATCAGGTGGGTCTGCCCTATTTACAATTCCTGCGCCCGGCATGGCAGCCCGTTGAAGGCGATCAATGGACCGAGATTGCGGATGAAACAGAAGCCGCAGCGCATATCCCCTTGGGCGCGACGGTGTTTCTGGGCACCGGACGGCAAACCTTGCCAGGTTTCGCAAATCTCGCGGGGCGCGAGGTAATTTGCCGCCAGATTGACCCACCCGACGGGCCATTCCCCTTTGCCAATGGGCGGTTTTTGGTGGGACGCCCGCCATTTTCTGTTGCCGATGAAGTGGCGTTGTTCTCGAAACTGGGCGTTGACTGGCTGGTTATCAAAAACGCAGGCGGTGCTGCAAGCGGGACCAAGCTGACAGCGGCGCGACAATTGGGGATACCGGTCCTGATGATCGCGCGCCCCCCCAAAGGTTGCTGGCCGATGGTGGACAGCATCGACGCGGCACTGCAATGGGTTGCTGACCTGTGAAAGAGCGGGTCATCAAAGGCGACGCCTGCGTGCGCGAAGGGGCGGTGTGGCTATGCAAGGCCGAGCCACGCTTTGCCGCTGTCATGCAGGTCCTGCCTCCGCTGCCGCTGCGGCTGAAACCCGAAGGGTTTGCCGAATTGCTTAGCGCAATTGTCAGCCAGCAAGTCAGCGTTGCTTCGGCCAATGCGATCTGGGGCAAACTGCAGGCGGAGGGCATGACGTCCGCGCAAGCGGTGTCGGAAGTGGATGAGGCGGCATTGCGCGATCTGGGGCTTAGCCGCCAAAAGGCGCGCTATGCCGTCGCACTGGCCTCTGCGGGCATCGACTATGATGCGCTGCGAGAGATGCCCGGGACCCAAGCGATCAAAACGCTAACGGCGGTGCCGGGGATCGGCGCTTGGACGGCAGAGATTTACACGATGTTTTCACTGGGACGGGCAGATGTCTTTGCGCCCGGCGATCTGGCATTGCAGGAAGCGGCCAAAGTGATCTTTGAATTGCCCGAACGACCCAAGGAAAAGGACCTGCGGGTGATGGCCACGCAATGGACGCCATGGCGATCGGTTGCAGCGCGGATCATGTGGGCCTACTACAAGCATCACAAACAGCGAGAAGGCATCAGATGACACGGGCATTGGAAGCACAGCGGCGCGAGCCGCTCTCAGGCGAGACACGCTCTTGCGTCATATTCCTGCATGGGTACGGGGCCAATGCTGCCGATCTGATGGGTCTGGCGGACCCATTGGCCGAACATCTGCCAGATACGCTTTTTATTGCACCTGATGCGCCAGAGGCCTGCGCCGGTGCGCCGATGGGCTTTCAGTGGTTCCCCATCCCCTGGATTGATGGATCAAGCGAGGAAGAAAGCCGCGCCGGTCTGGATCGCGCTGCTGCTGATCTGGATGCGTTCCTTGACGGGGTCATGGTGGATGAAGACCTGCTGCCAGAACAGGTGATGGTACTGGGCTTTTCGCAGGGCACGATGATGGCGCTGCACGTTATCCCACGCCGCGAGGATCCGATTGCGGGGATCACGGCGTTTTCCGGGCGCCTGCTTGAGCCTGAGTTGTTGGCGGACGCCGCGCTCAGCCGCCCGCCGGTCTTGCTGATCCATGGCGATCAGGATGATGTTGTGCCGCCGCAATCCCTGCCGCAAGCGGTTGATGCATTGCAGGAGGCAGGCTGGAAAGAGGTTTACGCCCACGTCATGAAAGGCACGGGCCACGGCATCGCACCTGATGGGCTTTCCGTAGCGTTAGCTTTCATGCGCGACCGCTTGGGGTTGAGTTGACGCGCGATTGCGTTAAACAAATGCCTACCTTTGTTAGCGAAGCTGGGTAGGGGCATCGCACAAACTGTAAGTACAATTTCAATGGTCCATAGTCCGATTGTCTCACTTCTGGGGCCGCGCAACCGTGTGGGTTGGGCGGTGCGCTATGTTATCCTTGCACTTGGTGTGGTGGGGACTGTCTTTGCGCATGATGTGCTGCACGATCACGCCTTTCACGGCAATTGGCCGGACTATGTAGGGGCGATGGTGATGATCGGACTGCCGCTTTATGCGGTGGCAACAGGGATCATGGCCGATATGGGGCGCTTGCGCCGTCAATTGCTTGCGGCGGCGGAAATCGACCCAATGACAGGACTGTTGCAACGGCAGGGGTTCATCAAGGCCGTGAACCGGCGTTTGTCGCAAACCGGCGTCTTGCTAATGCTGGATATCGACCGGCTGGGCGAAGTGAATGCCAAACATGACCACCACGCAGGTGACCTTTGCCTGATGGCGTTGGCGATCCGCCTGCGGGACGTGACCCGCGAGACCGATATCGTCGGGCGCATCGATGGCGCGAAAATCGCCGTCTACCTGCCCGGTGCGCCCAGAGAATCAGGGTATGACACCGCCGTCCATCTGGCTGACAGCATTCAGATCCATGCAGGCCACGTACGATTTGATGTGACAGTTTCTGCGGGTATGGTGGTGGCCGACGGGCAAACGCCGCTGGCGCATCTGCTAAAACGGGCCGAGGCTGCGATGCTGCGGGCCAAGGCACGCGGGCCAGCACAGGTTCAGGTGTCAGAGGTGCAGCTGGCTGCCTGATGGCGCAACCCCGGATTTGACCACATAATCTAGGGCTTGTCACAAAACTGACGCCATATATAGTCCATCATTAAGAAGAATGCGGGACTGCCGCTTTGACTGTTCCCGCACTGCCGATTCTGGGGTGTGAGCTATGACGCAGACGGAATTCAGAACTGACTTTGTGCGCGCGCCCGGCGCGCTCAAACACTTTCCTGCTTTGGTTTTGAATGCAGATTATCGCCCCTTGTCTTACTACCCGCTGTCGCTTTGGCCTTGGCAAGAGGCGATCAAGGCCGCCTGGCTGGATCGGGTCGATATTGTCAGCGAATATGATGAGGTCGCGCGCAGCCCCTCAACAGTGATCAAGATCCCTTCGGTGGTGGTGCTCAAAGACTATGTGAAGCCGCAAAAGCAGGTGGCGTTTACGCGCTTTAACCTGTTTCTGCGCGATGAGTTTAGTTGCCAGTACTGCGGCGCAATGGGTGATCTGACCTTTGACCACGTTGTGCCGCGGGCCAGTGGTGGAATCACCAGTTGGGAAAACGTTGTGGCGGCGTGTTCGCCGTGCAATCTGCGCAAAGGATCGCGATCCTTGCGGCAGTCCGGCATGAGCCTTGGTAAACCGCCGCGCAGACCCGTTGCAGGGCAGTTGCACAACGCCGGTCGCAAGTTTCCACCGAACCATCTGCATGAAAGTTGGGTGGATTTTCTCTATTGGGATGCAGAACTCGAAGCTTAGGTCGATCAGGTGCTAGACTTGTTCGCGGCTGCGCGGTAGGAAGCCCACGTTAGCGCTAACGCTTATCCATAGGGGAGTATGCTTATGGTCTCTCGCGTCATTCCGGTCGAGAAATTTGATCTTGTTATTTTTGGCGGCACAGGTGATCTGGCCCGCCGCAAAATCCTGCCGGGTTTGTTCCGTCGCTTCCTGTCGGGGCAGATGCCTGCGGGATCGCGGATCATCGGTGCGGCTCGTTCGGATTTGGACAGTGCAGGTTATCGCAAGATGATCGCTGACGCCGTCGCTGAGTTTGGCGGCAATGAATCAAGCAATACCAAAAGCTTGCAGTCCTTTCTTCAACAACTCGAATACGTCGCGATTGACGCCAAGGGCGAAGGCGGCTGGGCCGCGCTCAAAGCACTTGTGCGTCAGGATGTTGTGCAGGCGTTTTACTTCTCTGTTGCGCCATCGCTTTTTGGCGATCTGGCAGAGCGGCTGCATACAAATGGTATTGCGAATGAAAACAGTCGCATCGTGGTGGAAAAACCCTTTGGTCGTGACCTTGAAAGTGCGCAGGCGCTGAATGAAACCCTCGCGGCACATTTCCGCGAGCGACAGATTTACCGGATTGACCATTATCTGGGCAAAGAAACCGTGCAAAACCTGATGGCGGTCCGCTTTGGTAATATGCTGTTCGAGCCGCTTTGGAACAATCACTACGTCGATCATATCCAGATCACTGTGGCCGAAACGGTTGGTGTTGGCGGGCGCGGGGCGTATTACGACAAATCAGGTGCGATGCGCGATATGGTGCAGAACCACCTGATGCAGCTGTTGTGTCTGATTGCCATGGAACCGCCCGGCCAGTTTGAGGCAGATGCGGTGCGTGACGAAAAGCTCAAGGTCATTCGCGCTTTGCAGCCGATTGATCACCACCACATTGTGCGCGGTCAGTACGATGCCAGCCCTGACGGGCCAAGCTACCGTGAAGATGCTGAAAACCCACGCAGTTTTACCGAAAGTTTCATCGCGATGCGCTGCCATATTGCCAATTGGCGGTGGGCGGGTGTGCCGTTTTACATGCGCACAGGCAAGCGGATGAAGGCGCGGTCGTCCGAGATTACGGTGGTTTTCAAAGATCTCGGCCATACGATTTTTGAAGGTGATGAGGCACGGCATCGCAATATCCTGTCGATCCGGCTGCAACCCAACGAAGGCATGGATTTGCAGGTGACAATCAAGGAACCGGGGCCTGGGGGCATGCGCCTGATCGATGTGCCGCTTGACATGACCTTTGCCGACGCCTTGGGTGACAATGTCGAAGACGTCGCTGACGCCTATGAGCGCCTGATCATGGATGTGATCCGGGGCAATCAGACGCTGTTCATGCGCGGCGACGAAGTCGAGGCCGCATGGCGTTGGACCGACCCGCTGATCGAAGGATGGGAGGCGCGCAATGATGTACCTAAGGTCTATGATGCGGGCTCTGCCGGGCCGGAAGATGCGCTGATGCTGATGCACCGTGATGGTCGTAAGTGGCGCGATATCAAAGCCTGAACTGCTGCGCAGAATCTGTTTACAATCTGTGCATACACCTGCCGTACCAAAGGGGGACGAAGTGATGAAACTGGTCGAATATCCCGACGCGGAAATGATGATGATGGATCTGGCCGACACATTGGCCAGTGAGCTTAAGAATTGCCTGCTGATGCATGAACATGCATCTTTTGCGGTGCCCGGCGGCACAACGCCGGGGCCAATTTTCGACAGCCTCTGCGGTGTCGATCTGGATTGGGGCCGCGTGCATGTGATGCTGACCGACGAACGCTGGGTCCCGGAAACATCGGACCGGTCCAACACCAAACTGCTGCGCGAGCGGCTGTTGGTGAACCACGCCGCTGCCGCGAAATACATACCGCTTTATGCAGAGGCTGACACACCGGAAGAAAAGTTGCCGGAACTGGCGGCGGCGCTGACGCCCGAACTGCCGATCTCCGTTATGCTGTTGGGGATGGGCACGGATATGCACACTGCATCAATCTTTCCCGGTGCCGACCAATTGGAAAAGGCCTTGCTCGGGGATGATCGGCTGGTGGCGATGCGTGCCCCCGGCGCGCCGGAACCGCGCATTACCCTGTCAGCAAACGTGCTGCGCGCGGCGATGAGCCGTCACTTAGTGATTATTGGTGCGGCAAAACGCGAGGCGCTTGAACGCGCCCGCACCCTTACCCCAGATGAGGCGCCAGTCGCGGCGATCCTCAAAGATACTGTTGTTCATTGGGCAGAAAGCTAAACCATGTGGAATAAACTACGCGCGCATCATGCAAAGGTCGCAGATCGGCGCTTCGAAACCTTGGTTGATGGGCACCGGGCGGCTGATTTCGTGGCTCAGACTGGTGATATGCGCTTTGACTACGCCAAGACCAATATTGATGCCGAAGGGCGCGCGCAACTGATTGATCTGGCTGAGCAGACAGGCGTGGCCGCCAAGCGCGATGCGATGTTCAACGGTGCCGCGATCAATGAAACCGAAGGGCGGGCCGTCTTGCACACTGCATTGCGCAACCTTGATGGCGGTCCGGTGATGGTCGACGGTGCCGATGTGATGCCAGATGTGCTGGACACCCTGGCGCGGATGGAACGTTTTGCCGATGATGTGCGCGAAGGCAGGTTCACGGGGCAGGGTGGCAAGATCACCGATGTTGTGAATATCGGCATCGGCGGCTCGGATCTGGGTCCGGCGATGGCGGTGCAGGCGATGGCACCCTATCATGACGGGCCGCGCTGCCATTTCGTCTCTAACGTGGACCCTGCAGATATTGCCGGCGTACTGCGCAGCTGCGATCCAGCAACGACTTTGGTGATTGTGGCCTCCAAGACCTTTACCACGATTGAGACGATGACAAATGCGCGCACAGCGCAAGCCTGGATGGGCGGAAGCGTCAGCGACACCGGGGCGCAGTTTGCGGCGCTATCTACCGCTGCCGAAAAGACTGCTGATTTTGGCATTGATCCGTCCCGTGTCTTTGGGTTCGAGGATTGGGTCGGCGGCCGCTATTCGATGTGGGGCCCCATTGGCCTGTCGTTGATGATGGCGATCGGGCCGGATGCCTTCCGGGCGTTCCTGCGTGGCGGGCAGGCGATGGACCGTCATTTTCAGGCCGCAGAATGGCAGGACAACTTGCCCGTTATGCTCGCGTTGGTGGGCATCTGGCACAACCAGATTTGTGGCTATGCGACGCGCGCTGTGTTGCCTTATGATAATTGTCTCAATCGTTTACCGGCCTATCTGCAACAACTTGAGATGGAAAGCAACGGCAAGGGCGTCAGTATGGACGGGGCTGATTTGCCTCTCAACAGTGGCCCCGTTGTCTGGGGAGAGCCGGGCACAAACGGGCAGCATGCTTTTTATCAGCTGATCCATCAGGGCACGCGGGTGATCCCGTGTGAATTCCTTGTCGCGGCCCGTGGCCATGAAGACGATTTGCACCACCAGCATCAACTGCTTGTGGCCAATTGTCTGGCACAATCCGAGGCGCTGATGCGCGGCCGCAGCTTGGACGAGGCACGCACAAAGATTGCGGGCAAATTTGACGGGGATGAACTGGAACGGCAGGCCCGTCACCGGGTGTTTAGCGGCAACCGCCCCTCAACCACGCTGGCCTATCCGCAGCTAACCCCAGAGGTCCTTGGCCAGATCATCGCGCTTTATGAACACCGTGTGTTCGTCGAGGGGGTGATCTTGGGTATCAATTCCTATGATCAATGGGGCGTAGAGCTGGGCAAGGAATTGGCCACCGCCTTGCAACCGATTGTCGAAGGCAAACAGGAACTAAGCGGGAAGGATGGCGCAACTGCCGCACTTGTCGGATTTCTGCAAAGCCATGGGGTGTCTTGAGCCGCGCCATTTGCCATAAGCGGGTCAAACATCTGCAAGGATAACACGATGATTGCCCAGTATGTCCCCGTCGCGATGGCCGCGATCCTGATTGCCGCAATGGTTCTAGAGGTGCGCACGGGGCGCCTGCCAAATTGGCTCACCCTCACCCCATTCGCCTTGTTTGCAGTGGTCTTGTTCAGCGCGGGCGATATCTGGGCGTTGATGCCGCAGGTCTATCTTGGCGTTGGTGTCTTTGTGGCTGGTTTGCTGCTGTTTGCGATTGCGGGCATTGGGGCAGGAGCCGTCAAACTGATGAGCGGCGTGGCCCTATTTGTCCCTGTGAGCGAGGCGTTTTACACGCTGATGGTCTTTATGACAGCCTTTTTCGTCAGCGCCTTTGTGATCGTGCAACTGCGCAAATATGCCGGATCAGAGCAAAGCAAATGGTACGTGATGGCCCACGCCGTTCTACCAATGAGCATCCCCATTGGCATTGCCGGGTTGGTGTCACTGTTCTCGCTTTAGGCTTGCTTGGAGCGGGTAACGGGAATCGAACCCGTAACTGAAGCTTGGGAAGCTTTCGTGATACCTTTTCACCATACCCGCGCGCTGGTTGTGGATACGCCGCGTCCGGTGGATCGTCAACGGGCCAATTGTCCCTTGCGGCCTAGAGGACCGTGCGTACCCGCCAGAGTTCGGGGAAGAGTTCAACGGCCAGCATCCGCCGCAGATAATCCACGCCGCCGGTCCCGCCGGTGCCCCGTTTAAAGCCGATCACCCGCTCTACTGTGGTGACATGGTTAAAACGCCAGCGGCGAAAGTAATCCTCGATATCAACCAGCGTTTCGGCCAGTTCGTAGAATGACCAATATTGATGCGGGTCGCGGTAGATCTGTTCCCACACGTGCATCAGGCCTTCGTCATAGCTGTGTGGGCGGGCGATATCACGCGTCAAAACGGATTGCGGCACGTCCAGACCGCCACGGGCCAGCGCCTGCACTGCCACATCATAAAGCGAGGGTTTTGCCAGCTCGGCTGTCAGCTTTTCGGTGATATCGGGGCGGTGCGCATGGGGTTGCAACAGCGCCTGATTGCGATTGCCAAGGCAGAATTCGATCAGGCGATACTGCCAGGACTGGAACCCCGATGACTGCCCCAGATCATCGCGAAAAGCGGTGTAATCGCTGGGCGTCATTGTGCGCAGCACGTCCCAGGCGTTGTTCAACTGTTCGAATATCCGCGCAACCCGTGCCAGCATTTTGAACGCTGGTTGCAGCGCATCACGTGCGATAAGATCGCGGGAGGCGTTGATCTCTTTCAGCGCCAGCGTCATCCATAGCTCTGACGTTTGGTGCTGGATGATGAACAGCAGCTCATCATGGGTGTCGGTCAGTGGTTTCTGCGCGCCAAGCACCAGATCAAGTTGCAGGTAGTCGGTGTAGGACATGCGCCCGTCAAAGCGCATCTGCGCGCCTTCGCTGGCCGGATCATATGCGTCATCATCAGAGGTCATGACGGTGTACCTGGCCGCGCGCGCCGCCGTCTGCGTCCGCCATCGCCGCCGCTACCCTGATTGTGGTTCACCTGCGGGATTGTCACGATGCTTTGCAAAATGGGGAAGGGCTCTACTGCGTTAGGGATGTTGGAGGCATTCACGAAATGCTCTTGAAAGCGCGGTTCAATCGCGGTTTCGATCTTGTGGATGTTATGCACCGTTTCTTCGATTTCCTTGCGCGCCTCGGTGTTTAGCAGCGCAATCCGTGCCCCGGTGCCGGCGGCGTTGCCCGCGCTGGTTACCTTGTCCAGCGGTGCATCAGGGATCATGCCCAGCACCATGGCGTGTTTGGGGCTGATATGCGCGCCAAAGGCCCCCGCCAGCACCACCCGGTCAACCTTATCAACGCCGAATTTGTCCATCAGCAGGCGCGCGCCAGAGTAGAGCGCGGCCTTGGCCATCTGAATTTGCCGGATATCGGTGTTGGTGACGGTAATCTTTGGTCCGCCGTTTTCAGAGCCATCATAAAGCAGGTAGGAATTCGTGCGCCCATCCTGAAAGCAGTTGGGTGAACCGGTTTGTTCGGCTGATCCAATCAACCCCGGCCCATCCACGATGCCTGCCATGCGCATCTCGGCGATCACCTCGATAATCCCCGATCCGCAGATGCCAGTGATCCCGGTTTGCGCGATAGCGGCGTCAAAGCCGTCTTCATCAGACCATATCTCGGACCCGATGACCTGAAAGCGGGGCAGTTTGGTCACTGGATCAATTGCGACATGCTCAATCGCGCCGGGTGCGGCGCGCTGGCCGCTGGTGATCTGCGCGCCTTCGAAGGCGGGACCAGTAGGCGAGGAACAGGCGAGCACCTTTTCTTTGTTTCCCAGTAGGATTTCGGCGTTGGTGCCGACGTCCACAACCAGCACAAGGTCTTCGGATTTATCGGGTGCCTCTGATAGCGCAACCGCAGCCGCATCCGCCCCCACGTGGCCCGCGATGCAAGGCAGCAGGTAGACACGGCTGGCAGGATGCAGGTTGAGGTCCAATTCCGACGCGCGCAACGAGATCGCCTCGGATGTTGCCAGCGCAAAGGGGGCTTGTCCCAATTCATAGGCATCAATGCCTAGGAACAGGTGGTGCATCACCGGGTTGCACACGAACACCGCATCGACAATCAGATCGCGATCAATCTCGGCTTCTGCGGCGATTTGCACGAACAGCGCGTTCATGCCTTCGCGCACGGCTGTTGTCATCTCATCCGATCCGGTGGGGTTCATCATGCCATAGCTGACCCGGCTCATCAGGTCTTCGCCAAAGCGGATTTGCGGGTTCATGATGCCGGAAGAGGCGACAACCTCGCCTGATTGCAGATCACACAGATGGGCCGCGATAGTGGTAGAGCCCAGATCGACGGCCAGCCCATAAAGCGTGCCTTCATAGAACCCCGGCCAGATATGAATGATGCGCGGGCTAAAGACAGCGTCGCCCAGATGCACGGCCACGGTGACCCTCCATTCGCCTTTGCGCAGCGCCGATTGCAGGGTTTTCAGCACGCCTAGATCGGCCTCAAGATCGGGCAGCTGCCAGTCGCGTTGCAACGCCATGATCAACCGTTCCAGATCACCCGAAGGATCGTGCATGTCCGGTTCGGCGACTTCAACGTAGTAAAGCTTGGTTGACGGGTTCATCGTGATGTCGCGCGCTTCGGCCCGTTTGCGCACGACCTGTTTATGAACCTGACTTTCGGCGGGCACGTCGATCACGACATCGGTTTGGATTGTGGCTTGGCAGCCAAGGCGGCGGCCCTTCTTTAGTCCGCGCTTGTCGTCATAGCGTTGCTCAACACTGTTCCATGCGGATAGCGCTGTGTCGGCAACGGTGACCCCGTGTTTGGAAAACTCACCATAAGACGGTGTAATCTGGCATTTCGAACAGATACCCCGCCCGCCGCAGACGCTATCAAGGTCAACGCCCAACTGCCGGGCCGCTGTCAGGACAGGTGTGCCGACAGGAAAGTTTCCCCGCTTGCCGGAGGGGGTGAAAATCACGAGGGGATCATTGGACATTTTGCGCGCCTGTTTTGTCTTGGCCTGACTGTATCTTTTGCCCTGCCAATGGAAAGGCCCGTATCCGTCATATTAAATATGAGCAGCGGCATGTTATTGCAGGATATCAGCCCCCAGCAGCCAGACACCAAGCGGCACCGGCAGGGTCGCCAGAATGACGGTGATGATCGTAAGACGCGTCTGAAACAATCGGCTGAGCCCACCTGCCATCATAATCCCACCGCCACCGCCAAGGGCAATGTTCCCCGGCAGGTTCACGGCCAGCCCAAGCGTCACATAGCGGTAGTTGCAAAATATCGGAGCAAGCCAGCGGGGCAGGCGGTCCTGCATCGCATCCAGCCGGTCCTTGCGCGGGGTCAGCTTGATTCGTTCTAGCAGTCCGGCGATCCGGTAAAGGTAGACGTCATTGGCAAAGCGGATCAGGCGCGGCAAAGGGGCGTATTGTCCGATGAAAAACGCCAACAGCAACCCCGCCACAGTTGCCAGATAAACCATAGGTGCCGCAGGCGCACCTTCGAGCAGCAGGATTGCAATCCCGATCTCCACCCCTGGTATGAAGGGAATGGCAAGCAGGATGGCATAGCCGATCATCACCGTGATCAGCAGACCTGTCATGGCCCGGGCCGCGGCATCGCTTTCGAACAGGGCGATCTTGGCCATGAGAGCATCGATCCCGAGTTTCATCACAAATACGAAAGCAAAGACGACCAGCAGCTTAAGCGCGATGCGCCAAAACCGATGCGATGTTGGCTGATCGTTGCTGCTTTCATTCATCATGCAGATCACCATGGGCGCAGAACCATGCCGTCACAAGTACGGATTTACCCCACTTAGCTCTTTCGGTCTTCATACATCCGTGCGATAGGGACGTGCCAACGATACCACCCAAGGAGAGCGGTTGATGGAGATTCGTGAGGCACTTACCTTTGATGATGTTTTGCTGGTGCCGGGGGCATCTTCTGTGTTGCCGTCAACGGCAGATACCAGCACGCGGGTCACCAAATCTATCGCAATGAACATCCCGCTGTTGTCCAGTGCCATGGACACAGTCACTGAAGGCCGCATGGCCATTACCATGGCGCAGGCCGGTGGCATTGGGGTGGTTCACAAGAACCTCAACGTTGAAGAGCAGGCCAAGGAAATTCGCCGGGTAAAGCGCTTTGTCTCTGGCACGGTCTATAACCCCGTCACCCTGCACGCCGATCAGACATTGGCAGATGCCAAGGCCCTGATGGAACGCTACCGCATTACGGGTTTCCCGGTTGTTGGCCCTGATGGCCATGTTGTGGGCATCGTGACCAATCGCGATATGCGCTTTGCGCAGGACGATAACACCCCTGTCAGCGTCATGATGACCACCGACAATCTGGCCATTCTGCAAGAACCCGCCGACCTTGATGAGGCCCGCTCATTGATGCAATCCCGCCGGATTGAAAAGCTGTTGATCACCGATGGTGAAGGCAAGCTATCGGGTCTGCTGACGCTTAAGGACAGCGAACAGGCTGTGCTGAACCCGATGGCCTGCAAGGATGCATTGGGTCGTTTGCGTGTCGCCGCCGCCTCTGGCGTAGGTGATGCTGGGTTTGAGCGCAGTCAGGCCTTGGTTGATGCGGGCGTTGATATGATTGTCATTGATACTGCCCACGGCCATTCCGAAGGCGTGGCCCAAGCCGTTGAACGTGCCAAAAAACTATCAAACGAAGTGCAAATCGTGGCTGGCAATATCGCCACGAGCGAAGCTGCGAAAGCTTTGATTGGCGCAGGTGCGGACGCTGTGAAAGTGGGCATCGGTCCCGGTTCGATCTGTACCACGCGCATGGTTGCAGGCGTCGGTGTGCCGCAACTAACCGCGATCATGGATTGCGCGGCCGGTGCCGGTGACGTGCCGGTGATTGCAGACGGCGGTATCAAATTCTCGGGCGATTTCGCCAAGGCAATTGCGGCAGGAGCATCCTGCGCCATGGTCGGCTCGATGATTGCCGGCACAGATGAAAGCCCCGGTGAAGTGATCCTTTATCAGGGCCGGTCGTTCAAATCCTATCGCGGCATGGGCAGTCTTGGTGCAATGGCGCGCGGATCAGCGGATCGCTATTTCCAGAAAGATGCCGCCAGTGACAAGCTGGTGCCTGAAGGGATCGAAGGCCAAGTGCCGTATAAGGGCTCTGCCAGTGCGGTGGTTCACCAATTGGTGGGCGGGCTGCGCGCAGCGATGGGTTATACCGGCTGTGCGACCGTTGATGAGATGCGCCAGAACTGCAACTTTGTTAAGATCACAGGTGCGGGCCTGAAAGAAAGCCATGTGCATGATGTGCAGATCACCCGCGAAAGCCCCAACTACCGCGTTGGTTAAACCATGACCCCCGGTGCCCGTGTGGCCGCTGCAATTGCGGTGCTTGACCAGATTGCCGATGGCCAACCGGCCGAGCAGGCGTTGACCGCATGGGCGCGGGCCAGCCGCTTTGCCGGATCCAAAGATCGCGCGGCGGTGCGTGATCATGTCTTTGATGTGCTGCGCGCAAGGCGGTCTTTGGGTGATGGCGCAGGGCGCAGCCTGATGCAGCGCTTGGCGCAGCGCGAGGGCTGGGATCTGGATGCGTTGTTTTCGGGCGAGGGCCATGCGCCCACGCCTTTGACCGAAGCAGAACGCGCGACCCTTGCTGCGCCACAAACCTTGGCTGATGCGGCGCGGTGTGATGTCCCCGATTGGCTGTGGCCGCAGTGGCAGGACAGTCTTGGAGATCACGCTGAAACCGCGGCATTGGCGCAGCAGGCACGTGCAGAGGTGTTCTTGCGGGTCAACTGCCGCAAAGGCACGACGGACGCTGCCCAGAGGGCTTTGTCCGAGGATGATGTTGCCACAGCCCTGCATGATACAGTTGCCGGCTGTCTGCGTGTCCTGACCAATCCGCGCCGGGTTAAGACGGCGCGCGCTTATCTGGATGGAATGGTTGAATTGCAGGACGCCGCATCACTGCATGCTGTCCAACAGGTTCCCGTGCCCGCAGCAGCGCAGTTGCTGGACTATTGCGCCGGCGGCGGAGGTAAGGCGCTGGCCTTTGCTGATCAGAGCGACGCACAGGTCTTTGCCCATGATATCGCGCCACGGCGGATGCGGGATTTGCCTGCGCGGGCAGGGCGGGCAGAGGTGTTGATCACCGAGCTGCCAACCGCGGCGCTGGCGGAGCATGCGCCGTTTGACATCGTATTTTGTGATGCGCCGTGCAGTGGCAGCGGGACATGGCGGCGAACCCCTGATGCCAAATGGCGGCTAACACAGGACCGTCTTGAGGCGCTGCAAACGATGCAAGACGCCGTGCTTGCCGATGCGGCCCCGTTGGTGGGGCCTGACGGGCGGTTGGCCTATGCCACATGCTCGGTTCTGAAGGCCGAGAATGATGATCGGATCGCTGCTTTCGTGCAGGCCAACCCCGAGTGGACCTGCGAAAGCCGGATGCAACTGTTGCCGGGTCAGTTGGGTGATGGTTTCTATCTGGCGATACTGTCGCGCCAAAACAACCTATGATTGTTTGCCCAATGCTGCTAAGACGCCCTTAACATTTGCGTAATACCTCGCCTTTAGTTTGTGGCGGGGTGTAGTAAAAGGTGCGGCTTTGCCTTCTGATCGTTCGTTAGAGATAGATAAACCATCGTTTCATATCGGGTTTTCGCCTGTATTGCAGATCCTGAGTGCGGGGCTGGTTTGCGTTGCTCTTTCCTTCGTCACAGATTTGCGTACCCTACAACTCGGGCTTGTGGTCTTTGGTGCAACGCTGTGCTGCGTGTCTGGCTGGATCGGGATTGCCACCCTGTGGCGCAGGGTGCTGGGCCGCTGGCAACGGGCCAATGCGCGGCGCATGATCGCGCATGATCTTGGTGCCGGTTTTGTCACGTTAGGTGCGCGCCACGTTGATTATGCCAATGCCGCCGCCAAGGAACGTTTTGAAACCGCCGAGGGCGTGTGCCTTCCGGATGTGTTCCGGCATATGTGGGCAAAACCGCACGGGCTTTTGGATCAGTTGGTCTTGCGGGCGGCTCAATCGGGTGCGAGCGCCGAAGATATCGTGACCCGTGCAGGGCATTTCCGACTGCGTGTGTTGTGGATGGGACCAGAGTGTCAGGTCTGGTGGCTGGATGATCTGACCGGGGGCATTCAATCCGCCGCTCGGGGTGCCGATGCGGTGCCGCTGCCGATGATCTCGGTCGACTTGGATGGCACGATCCTGCAAACCAACAAGAGCATGCGCGGTCTGTTGGGCGAGCAGCGCCAACATATCACGGATGTCTTTTTCGACCTGCCGATCAGATCGGGGCAATGCAACATGTTGCATGGGGCGGACGGGCCATTGCACCGTCTTGTGGTGCAGACACCGGGTAAGGACGATACGACCGACATCTACCTTCTGCCAGAGGAAAAAGCGCCGCTAGCGCCGCCACAATTGGAAGGCGGGTGGGATGCGATCGACGATCTTCCTGTTCCACTGCTGAAGGTTGCCAATGACGGGCAATTACTGGCCGCCAATAGCGAAGCGCGCGCCTTGCTGCACATTCCAACCCCCCAAGGGCGCCGGTTGTCAGATGTGCTTGACGGTCCGGGGCGTCTGATCACCGATTGGCTGGAAGAAGCGCTGAACGGGCGGAGCGCGCATGTGTCGCAATTCCTGCGGGTGCGGGGCGCGAGCGAGGACACGTTTATTCAGGTCACGCTGTCCATCGCAGGCGAACAGGATGATCCGCATTTGATTGCGGTGCTGAACGATGTGACCGAGCTTAAGACGCTCGAATCGCAATTTGTGCAAAGCCAGAAAATGCAGGCAATCGGCCAATTGGCGGGTGGCGTTGCCCATGATTTCAACAACCTGCTGACCGCAATATCAGGCCATTGTGATCTTTTGCTTCTGCGTCACGATGAAGGCGATCAAAACTACGGTGATTTGATCCAAATTCATCAGAACGCCAATCGGGCCGCCAGTCTGGTAGGCCAGCTTTTGGCGTTCTCGCGCAAGCAGAACCTACTACCCGAAGAGATCGACCTGCGCGATACGATGTCTGACCTGACCCATCTGCTGAACCGGCTTGTGGGCGAAAAGGTGACGCTAACGCTGGATCACGACTGTGATCTGCTGCGCATCAAAGCTGACAAGCGGCAACTAGAACAGGTGATGATGAACCTCGTGGTTAACGCGCGCGATGCGATGCAGGGCACCGGCGAGATCAAGATTGTCACGAAGAACCTGTCACTGTCCACTGAGATGACACGCGACAGGGTCACTGTGCCCAAAGGCAGCTATGTGATGGTCAAGGTCAAGGATGACGGCCATGGTATCGCCTCGGAAACCCTGGACAAGATTTTTGAACCGTTCTGGACGACCAAACGCCAAGGCGAAGGCACTGGTCTGGGGCTTTCAACCGCCTACGGCATCGTGAAACAGACCGGCGGATATATCTTTGTGGAAAGCGAGATCGGACGCGGAACTACCTTTACGCTGCTCTTCCCTAGCTTGCGGGCCAGTGCTGCGGCGCCGATGAAGTTGGCAAATCCCGAAACGGTGCCAGTAGCAAGCCGTGCAGAAGGCGTTGTTTTACTGGTCGAGGACGAAGCGCCAGTTCGTGCCTTTGCCTCGCGCGCGTTGCGCCTGCGCGGCTATACTGTGCTTGAGGCGGACTGCGCAGAGGCCGCGCTTGATTTGCTGAGCGACCCTGATCTGGTGGTGGATCTATTTGTGACCGATGTGATCATGCCCGGCATGGATGGCCCGACATGGGTGCGCAAGGCGCGCGTCGACCGCCCGACCACAAAGGTGGTCTTTGTGTCTGGCTATCCTGAAGATGCATTTGATGATGGCGAGGCGATGATCGAGAACACGGTCTTTTTGCCCAAGCCATTCTCGCTGACCGACTTGACACAAACGGTGCAAGGCCAATTGGCCAAGGACCCGGAACCGGCGTAGCGCGCGCCTTAGTTGCTTTGACCAAGCGCCACCAGATGGGCGGCTGACCCGGTCAGGGCGGCATAATCATCTTCGATCACATGCACGGCGAAATTGCTCATGAAGCCTGCAAAACGGCCCTTGTCGCGGAAGGCATCACCAAAGCCCAAGCGGGTCAGGTGCGGTGCAAATGCACGCGAGACGCCGCCAACAAGGTAAACCCCGCCAAATGGCAGTTGGATCAACGACAGGTTGCCGCAAACCGTGCCCAGAATGCGGGTAAACAGCGCGGCCGCGTCTTCGGCGCGCGGGTCGCTGCCATCGTCGCAGGCCGCCATGATATCCTTGGCTGCACATTCACGCGGGTCGTTGGCCTCTTGCCCCAGAAACGCATAGGCGCGTTCCAGGCCACGACCAGACAGGACGTCTTCGACTGCAGGAAACCCATGCGCGGTTGAGACGAATTGGCACAAGCGCAATTCCATTTCGTTGCGGATCGGCAGATTGGCGTGGCCGCTTTCGGATGGGGTGACGATGCGACCCTGATCAAGATCAAAAACAGGGGCGGCGTTAAAACCGGTGCCCACACCAACCACAAGTTTTGCCGCATTCGCGGTGCCTTCCGGCCCCGGCAGGATGGTGCGGATATTAGCCGCATCAAGGTGGCCAAGGGCGTGCCCCTGCGCTTGCAGGTCATTCAAGATGGCGACGGTTTCGGCCTTCGTGGCGCGCGCCAGCGTGTCTTTGTCGATGGTCCAATCAAGGTTGGTCATCGTCGCGCGCCCGTCACGCACCGGGCCAGCGACAGCAACACAGGCCGCAATCGGATCCACACCACCTTCATCTTCGATGTAACGGCGCAGCACTGATTCCAGACCTGGAAAATCGGTATTGCGATAGCGCCGGATGGTTCCGCCGACAATTTTGCGCCCGTCGGCCAAGGCGACACGGGTATTGGTGCCGCCGATATCGGCAACCAGTGAATAGAAGTTGTCGGGGTGTCCCATAGGTATGTCCTAACGCGCGATGGCGGTTTTGAGCGCGTGATAAGACGCTTTGGGTGTGCGCTTCAATGTTTCAAAATCCACGTGGATCATGCCAAACCTTTTTTCATAGCCATAGGCCCATTCATAATTGTCGAGCAGGGACCAGTAAAAGAAGCCCTGCACATTGGCCCCATCCGCAATCGCACGTTTGGCGGCGAGCATGTGATCAGAGACGAATTTCATGCGCACCGGGTCATAAACCGCGCCGTTTTCGACGGTGTCATCCCACGCCATACCGTTTTCGGTAACATAGATTGGCAGATCGCCCACATGGTCGCGCGACAGCCGGGTAAGAAAGCCATAAAGGCCGTCTGGGTAAATCTCCCAGCCCATTTGCGTCTTGTCGCCGGGGCCGTCTTCGGACGTGATATGTGGCCAGACCGCGTTTGCGTCATGGGTCACGTTGTGCCGCGTATAGTAGTTGACGCCCAGAAAATCGATAGGCTGGCTGATCTCGGCCATGTCGTTTTGCCAGCCATCAGGCATATGGGGCCCAAGCCCTGCGAGGGCCTCTTTTGGGTAGGTGCCTTTGGTTACTGCCTCCACAAACCACCGGTTCATGATGGCGTCCCATGTGGTCGCAGCCTGTGCTGCGGCAGCACTGTCATCCTGCGCTTCGGTATGGTCGAAGTTGATCACGATCCCGCAGTTTTTCATACCCTTGGCGCGCAGCCGCGACATCGCCACGCCATGTGCAAGATTGATGTGGTGCATGGCACGTGCCGCGGCGCGGATGTCCCTTAGTCCCGGCGCGTGAAGCCCCAGAAAATGCGACAGAAAAGAGATGCACCACGGTTCGTTGATCGTGGCAATCGCGTCGACGCGATCCCCGATCCGGTCGGTGATCACATCGGCGAAATCAGCAAAATAGGCGCAGGTATCGCGGTTCATCCACCCGCCTTTGTCGGCGAGTGCGGCGGGCAATTCCCAGTGATAAAGCGTCTGAAACGGCTTGAGCCCACGTTCCAGCATCGCGTCAATCAAACGGTCGTAATAGTCCAACCCTTCTGGATTGACCGTCTGCCCATCCGGCATCACCCGCGCCCATGACGTCGAAAACCGATAGGCGTCCATGCCTGCATCTTTCAGCAGATCAAGGTCTTCGCCAAAGCGGTGATAATGGTCACAGGCGACAGCCCCGTCTTCAGCGCGCACGACATTGCCGGGACCGGCTGCGAAGGTGTCCCAATGGGTCGGACCTGCGCCGCCAAACTGATGCCCTTCGATCTGATATGCGGCCGTTGCCGCCCCAAAGAGAAAGCCCTGAGGGAAGTCAGCGCGTTTGAAATCCATGTCAGTCCTTTCGGGGGGCCGGGCCGGTGGAGGCCCCGACAATCAATTCAGCTTCAAGCAATTCAGAGCATGGTGCGGCTTCTGGATTGGCGATGGCCTGTAGCAGCATCTCGGCCAGTTTGCGGCCTGCATCGCGCACCGATGATCGTGTGGCGGTAAAGATGGGCACCTCTTCTCCGTTCTTGAGGTATGACAGCACGTCATCATGGGTAATGACCGACACGTCCTTGCCCATCACCAGTCCTTTTTCCTCGATCGCCCGCCGCACCCCAAGTGCGCTGATCAGCGATGAACACAGGATTGCGGTAGGCGCCCCTGGTCGCGCCAGCATTTCGCGCGTGGCCCCATAGCCTGACAGCTCGGTCATTTCGCCAGAACGCATGAGGCTGGTGTCGACGGATAGGCCCTGTGCCGTGAGTGCCGACATATAGCCGTCGCGACGACGGTGGGCGAAATCCATATCCTCAAGCCCATTGAGCAGGGCAATGCGGCGGTGCCCAAGGTCATAAAGGTACTTGGTTGCGCGCTCAAAGGCGCTGCGGTTGTTCACGTCCAGCCATGCGTATGGCACGGTGCAGCCCGACGCGCGCCCATGGACGGCAAAGGGCAGACCCAGCTTGGCGAGCAGGGGAATGCGTGTGTCATTCATACGCGGCCCATGGACGATCACCCCGTCAACGGCACGGCGCGATTTGAGACCTTGGTAGACACTGGTTTCGTTCTTGTCGTCCACGATCGAGAGGATCATTTCATAACCATGCCGGGCGTAGGTTTCGCCGGCGCCTGCGATGAAATCACCAAAGATCGGGTTCACCATCTCGTGTTTGCTGGACATCGGGATGACGTGGCCAATGGCCAATGCCTGGCCGGTGGCCAGCCCTTTGGCGCGTGTGCTGGGGCGATAATTGAAGGCGCGCGCGGCCTCTTCCACGCGTGCACGTGTCGCCGGGCTCACTTCTGGATAGCCGTTCAGCGCGCGGCTGACAGTTGTCTGACTCAATCCGAGGTTTTGCGAGAGTTCTTTGAGGTTCATGGTCCGAAAGCTGTATCCAAAGCGCTATCAAATGTCACGGGGCAACGCCCTAATCCGCATCGCTGATCTGGCCGTAATCGTTTCAGTAACATGAATTGAAGAGAATCCAAGCAATTTTTCATTTCCGGAATGGCCAGTTGACAGCGGCGTCAACTTGCCTGAGGGTAGCTTCATCCAAAGCGCTTTGGGAACTGATTCCGTTGCGCCTGTATGGACGTCGCGCACGCATGTGCCAAAATTAATGCCGCGCCAGAGGGTGGCGCGTTTGGGAGGAGAAACCATGAGAACGAAGATTTATTCAGGTGTTGCGGCAGCGGCTTTGCTTGCGAGCGCGGCACATGCCGGCGGCCATCTGCCGTTCACACCGGGCGAGGGCGACTTTAGCTGGGACGCCTACAATGAATGGGCGGCAAACGCGCCAGACCTGAGCGGTCAGTCGGTCACAGTGTTCGGTCCTTGGTTGTCCCCAGAGGATGATATTTTCCGTTCGGCGATCGCCTACTTTGCCGAAGCAACGGGCGCCGAGATCACCTACACCGGCTCTGACGGGTTCGAGCAGCAGATCGTGATTGATACAGAGGCCGGCTCCGCGCCAAACGTCGCTGTGTTCCCACAGCCCGGTTTGGCAGCCGATCTTGCGTCACGCGGTCTTTTGACACCGCTGGGCGATGATATGGCCAGTTGGGTCAATGACAATTACGCCGCTGGCCCATCATGGGTTGATCTGGGCACTTATGCTGACGCAAGTGGTGACGACCAGTTCTATGGCTTCTTCTACAACGTGAACGTCAAATCGCTTGTCTGGTATGTGCCAGAGAACTTCGAAGATGCGGGTTATGACATTCCAGAAACCATGGAAGAGTTGATCGCATTATCCGAGCAGATCATCGCAGATGGTGAGACACCTTGGTGCATCGGTCTGGGTTCTGGTCCGGCGACAGGTTGGCCCGCGACAGACTGGGTTGAAGACATCATGCTGCGCACGCAAACACCTGACGTCTATGACCAATGGGTGTCCAATGAAATCCCGTTCAACGATCCCAAAGTGATCGAAGCGATTGAGACATTCGGCATGTTTGCCAAGAATGACGATATGGTTGCGGGCGGCTCTGCTGCGGTTGGGTCTACGGATTTCCGTGATAGTCCTGCCGGTCTCTTCACTTCGCCGTCGCAGTGCTACATGCACAAGCAGGCGTCCTTTATCCCGGCCTTCATGCCAGAGGATGTTGTGATTGGCGAAGATGCGGACTTCTTCTACTTCCCATCCTTCGCCGAAAAGGACCTCGGAAATCCTGTTCTGGGTGGTGGTACGTTGATGGCGATCACAAACCCATCGGATGCGACAATGGCCTTTGTTGAGTACCTTCAGCAGCCGCTGGCGCATGAGGTCATGATGGCGCAAACAGGTTTCCTTACACCGCACTCTGGTGTGAACCTTGATACGTACAAGGACGCGACGCTGCGTGGTCAGGGTGAAATTCTGCAGAACGCCACAACATTCCGCTTTGACGCATCTGACTTGATGCCGGGCGCTGTTGGTCAGGGGTCATTCTGGACGGGCATGGTTGACTATGTCGGTGGTGCATCCGCCGAAGACGTCACCGGTGCGATCCAGAACAGCTGGGACGCCGCAAAGTAAGCGCCTGTGCGCCGTGCAACGCCACGGCGCGACAGATGCAGCTAAAGTTTCGGGCGGTGCGCCGCCCGGACATCCTGCGGCACGCAAAGGCCGCTTAGATACATCGCGAGGGAGGGCGCAATGCATCCAGCACTGCAAGGATTACTGACGATCATCATCGGGGTCGGTGGCTGTGTCGGCTACTTTTACGGCGCAAACCTGCTGCTTGATAAGGTGCTGTTCAAGCCCACGGGCGAGAACGCCGGACGCAATATCAACCGCGCCAACCAGATCCGCCCTTGGGTCTTTTTGATGCCCGCATTGCTCGCACTTGGTCTGTACCTCGCTTACCCGGTCTTCGCGACCCTGCGGTTGAGCTTTCTTGAAAGGCTCCCCGGTAACGAATTCGCCTTTGTCGGCTTGGACAATTACACCAAGATGTTTGCAGAGCCGAAGTTTATCGAAGCCATGAAGAACAATGTGCTGTGGTTGGTTGTTGTGCCTGCGGCCTCAACAGCCTTTGGCCTATTGGCGGCCCAGCTGACAGACCGTCTGGCATGGGGCAATATCGCCAAATCGATCATCTTTATGCCGATGGCGATTTCCTTTGTTGGTGCTGCCGTTATCTTTAAGCTGGTTTATGAAGCGCGCCCAGAAGACGTGGCGCAGATCGGTATTCTGAACCATCTTTACATGCTGTTTGGCGGATCAGAGCCGCAGCAGTGGTTGCAAATTCCCTTCTGGAACAGCTTCTTCCTGATGATTGTGCTGATCTGGATCCAGACTGGCTTTGCCATGGTGATCCTATCGGCAGCCTTGCGCGGCATCCCTGAGGAAACCGTTGAAGCGGCGATTGTGGATGGTGCCAATCCGTTCCAGATATTCTTTAAGATCAAGATCCCGCAGATCGTGCCAACCATCGTTGTGGTCTGGACCACAATCACGATTGCCACGCTCAAGGTCTTTGACATCGTGTTTGCGATGACGAACGGCCAATGGGAAACGCAGGTTCTGGCCAATTACATGTACGACAAACTGTTCCGTGCCAATGACTGGGGTATGGGCTCGGCTGCGGCGATGATCATCATGCTGATGGTGACGCCAATCCTTGTCTGGAACGTACACAACGCCCGTAAGGAGATGCGCTGATGGATGCGATGGCTGGAAAGAAACCCGTTGTCGTATGGGCGCTGAATATATCGGTTGTGTTGCTGGTGGCCCTTTGGCTGTTCCCGACGCTGGGTCTGTTTGTGTCCTCCTTCCGTACCGGTGATCAGATCACTGCGTCGGGCTGGTGGTCGGCGATGTTCCCTGCGGAGCAGACACTGCAAATCAGGGCCGCTGATCCCGATGACAACCGGGTTGAGGCCGGGGGCGGTGTCTTTGTCGTCGAAGGCAACATCTTTGGCGATGACCCGTTTGACGGCGAAATGTCTGCCTGGGCCACGTCAAGCCGCGCTTTGGGTGCCTATGCCCCCGGTGAGACGGCCGATCTGGGGGATGGTGAAACCTTTACGATGAACGCAGATGGGTCATATGTCTGGCAGGGCAATGATGACCAGATCAGTGGCCGTGCGCAGCGCGTGTTCATTGATGCGACAACGCCGCCGGATTTCACCTTGCAGAACTATAATTTTGTGCTGTTTGACGAAGACAACTCAGAAGGTATGGCCAAGGCGTTCTTTAACACGCTGACGGTGGTGATCCCGGCGACGATCATTCCGATTTTGATTGCCGCCTTTGCTGCCTATGCGCTGGCGTGGATGGATTTTCCGGGGCGCGCGTTGCTGATCGCGGCGGTTGTTGGTCTTTTGGTTGTCCCGCTGCAATTGGCGCTGATCCCGCTGCTGTCGCTGCATAACTCCATTGGTATCGGCAAAGGCTATCTGGGGGTCTGGCTTGCCCATACCGGCTTTGGTCTACCGCTCGCGATCTATCTGTTGCGCAACTACATGGTGGGTTTGCCGCGCGACATTATTGAGAACGCCAAGGTGGACGGGGCCACGGATTTCCAGATCTTCACCAAGATCATCCTGCCGCTAAGCTTTCCTGCACTTGCGTCCTTTGCAATCTTCCAATTCCTGTGGACGTGGAATGACCTGCTGGTGGCACTGGTGTTCTTGATTGACGCCTCGGGCCAGACGACGGTGATGACCAAGCAGATTGTTGAACTGCTGGGCACACGCGGCGGCGATTGGGAAATCCTTGCAACCTCTGCTTTCGTGTCGATTGCGGTGCCGCTTGTGGTGTTCTTTGCGATGCAAAAATATCTCGTGCGCGGTCTGCTCGCAGGCTCGGTCAAGTAACAACACACGTCCCGGATCAGATCCGGGACGTTGCCAGAATGACAGGAACAACGGCAATGAATACGGCGCTGGCCACAAAGACGGATATGGCGATCAACAAGGATTGGTGGCGCGGTGCGGTGATCTATCAGATCTATCCGCGCAGCTATCAAGACAGCAATGGTGACGGCATTGGTGACCTGTTGGGCATTGTCCAACGCCTGCCGTACATCGCGTCGCTTGGTGTTGATGCAATCTGGATTTCGCCATTCTTCATGTCGCCGATGAAAGACTTTGGCTATGACGTCAGCGATTATTGCGACGTTGATCCGATGTTTGGGTCGTTGGCCGATTTTGATGCGGTCGTTGAAACTGCGCACCGTTTGGGCATCCGTGTGATGATCGACTTGGTGCTAAGCCACACAAGCGACCAGCATCCGTGGTTTGGCGAAAGCCGCGCCAACCGCACGAACGACAAATCTAACTGGTACGTCTGGGCCGATCCAAAGCCTGACGGCACGCCGCCCAACAACTGGCTGTCGATCTTTGGTGGCTCTGGTTGGCAGTGGGATGCGCGGCGCGAGCAGTATTATCTGCACAATTTCCTTGTGTCCCAGCCCGACCTGAACTTTCACGAACCTGCCGTGCAGGATGCCTTGCTGGATGTCGCTCGGTTCTGGTTGAACCGGGGCTGTGATGGGTTCCGGCTTGATACGATCAATTTCTACATGCATGACGCGAAGCTGCGCGATAACCCCGCGTTGCCACCTGAAAAGCGTAACGCGACGATTGCGCCATCAGTGAACCCCTATAACCATCAAGAACACCTCTATTCTAAGAACCAGCCGGGGAATCTGGCGTTTCTGCGCAAGCTGCGTGCGGTGATGGAACCTTACGGCGCCGCCGCCGTAGGCGAAGTGGGGGATGCCCAAAAGGGTCTTGAGATCATGGGCGAATACACCGCCGGCGATGATCTGATGCAGATGTGCTATGCCTTTGAATTCTTAGCAAAAGATCAACCAACCGCCGCGCGCATTGTCGAGGTGATGAACCGGGTGGATGAAGTCGCCGCTGATGGCTGGGCCTGTTGGGCGTTTTCCAACCACGACGTGATGCGCCACGCCAGCCGTTGGGACCTGCCGCCCGCGGCACAGCGCATGTTCGCTACGCTGATCTTGTGCCTGCGCGGGTCGGTTTGCCTGTACCAAGGCGAAGAACTGGGACTGCCAGAGGCCGACGTTGCCTTTGAAGACCTGCAAGACCCTTACGGAATTGAGTTCTGGCCAGAGTTCAAAGGCCGCGACGGTTGTCGCACGCCGATGGTCTGGGAGCCGAGCAATCAGAACGGCGGTTTTTCCGCGGCAAAGCCTTGGCTGCCTGTTGCCTCAGAGCATCTGCATTTGTCAGCGGCGGCACAGGAAGATGAGCCCGGCGCCTTGCTGCACCACTACCGCAAGGCCATCGCATTTCGGCAAGCACATACGGCTCTTAGTATCGGGGCGCATGATGGGGTGCGGGCCAAGGGGGATGTGGTTTACTTCACGCGGACGCAAGGCAAACAGACGATCTTTTGTGCCTTCAACGTCAGCGAAACACCATCCGATTTCGATTTACCTGCCGGAAACTGGACCCCGATCGGGGCCGAGTTGGGCAGCGCACATACATCCGCAGACGGAAGACTGCACCTTGGGCCTTGGCAAGTTTGCCTCGCGCTCAAGTCATGAATTTAGGGGAGTGAGACATGGCTGATCTGAAACTTACGGACGTTGCCAAGACCTATGGCGGCACCGTTGATGTTCTCAAAAACATCGATCTGGATATCAAACAGGGCGAGTTGATCGTCTTTGTCGGCCCATCAGGCTGCGGTAAATCCACCTTGCTGCGCATGATTGCGGGTCTGGAAAAGATCACCGGCGGTGAGCTGCAGATCGATGGCCAGGTGGTCAACGATGTGCCGCCCGCGCAGCGTGGCATCGCGATGGTGTTTCAATCCTACGCGCTTTATCCGCATATGACGGTGCGCGATAATATGTCGTTTGCGCTTAAGCTCGCCAAGAAATCACAAGCCGAGATTGACGAGGCCGTGGGGCGCGCCGCCAAAATCCTGCAACTGGATGAATATCTCGATCGCCTACCCAAGGCCCTGTCCGGTGGTCAGCGCCAGCGTGTGGCCATTGGCCGGTCGATTGTGCGTGATCCCAAGGTTTACTTGTTTGATGAGCCGCTTTCGAACCTTGATGCCGCCCTGCGTGTCGCCACCCGGATCGAGATTGCGCAACTTAAGGAATCCATGCCGAACAGCACGATGATCTATGTGACGCATGATCAGGTTGAGGCCATGACCTTGGCCACACGGATCGTTGTTTTGGCCAATAAGGGCATTGCACAGGTTGGGACACCTTTGGAACTTTACGAGCGTCCCGAGAATGAATTTGTGGCCCAGTTTATCGGCTCTCCGGCTATGAACCTGCTATCAGGAGAGATCGTGGGCACAGGGGCAGAGACCACGGTAAAGCTGCATGGCGGTGGAACTGTGAAATCAGCAGCCCCAACAAAGAGTGATGACATGGGCCAGACCGTCAATGTCGGCATCCGGCCGGAGGACATGCTGGAAACGACCAATGATGAATATGCCTTCGAAGGCAAAGTGAACTTTACCGAAGCTCTGGGCGAGGTCACGCTGCTGTATTTTGACAAGGTTGGCGACAATGACGCAGTGATCGGCAAACTGCCCGGTATTCATGCTGATTTGCGTGGTAAGTCGGTGCGGATGTCGGCGGCACCCGAAAAGGTGCAGATGTTCTTGAATGGGCATTCGCTTTATTATCGCTAGGCAACCCATTGTGAAGTAAAGAAAAAGTGCCGATGATCTTTCATCGGCGCTTTTCGGTTTTCGAATATATCTGATGCTTAGCCGCGCCGACGGCGCCCGGTGCGCGCGCGCCCTTCACCTTCTTTTGGTGGCACACGGTTGAATTTGATCCATTCGGTGCCGGACGCATCATTATCCGTCAGGAAGTTGGCCGCACGAATTGCTTCCATTTCCTTGCCCGCGCGGGGTTTGGTGGACCCAAGACCGAACATCTGCACAAACGCCTCGTCATCCATGCCGTCGGGCAGGATGATGCCAGCCGCTTCAATCTCTGCCTTCTTTTCGGCAATCTTTTTGGGGCCGGTGGGCAAGGCAACAGGGTTCATGATGGCCGAGGTCATACCAGCGGTCATGGCCATCGGCAGGAACGCGTTGTTGATGCCGTGTCGGTTGGGCAGGCCAAAGCTGATGTTGGAGGCACCGCAGGTGGTGTTCACGCCCAGTTCTTCGCGCAGGCGACGCACCAGCGTGAAGACCTGCAATCCGGCGGTGCCCATCGCACCAATGGGCATAACAAGCGGGTCAACCACGATGTCATGCGCGGGGATGCCAAAATCTGCGGCGCGCTCCACGATTTTCTTGGCAACCGCAAAGCGCACGTCGGGGTCTTCAGAGATGCCAGTGTCGTCGTTCGAAATCGCGACGACCGGCACGTTATATTTCTTCACCAGCGGCAGGACGAGTTCGAGGCGCTCTTCCTCACCTGTGACAGAGTTCAACAGAGGGCGACCCTCTGCTGCCGCAAGACCGTTTTCCAATGCGCCGGGGACAGAGCTGTCGATGCAAAGCGGAACATCGGTGATCGCCTGCACACGCTCGACCATTTCTTTCATCAGGGGTGGTTCAACAAAGTTGTTGTCAGCGTAACGCGGATCTTCGGCCATTTTGTTAGAAAAGACAGCGCCAGAGTTGATGTCGAGGATGTTCGCCCCAGCCGCAACCTGCGCCAGCGCGTCGGCTTCCACGCGGCTGAAATCACCGCGCTCCAGTTCTTCGGCAAGGATCTTGCGCCCTGTTGGGTTGATCCGCTCACCGATCACGCAAAAGGGTTGATCGAACCCGATGATGGCAGTCTTCGTTTTGGATTCGACAATCGTGCGTGTCATAAAGCGGTCCTTAGGATTGAGAAGCAGGCACAGCGGAGGATCCGCCGTTTGCGATGGCCCAGTTGGCGTTGGTCTTGATGCCGCCAAGTGGGAAGAAGTGGACGTGGGTGATGTTGAAATCAGGGTTCGCGGCCTTGTGGGCGGCGAGTTCGGTCAACACCTCGGTTGGTTCATAGGGCAACAATAGTTTGGTGACGTCCATTGCACGCTTTTGTAGCACCTTCAGCGATGGGCCAACACCACAGGCAATGGCGAATTTGATCAGCGTTTGCAGTTTGGCCGGACCCGCGATGCCGATGTGAACGGGGATGGTGATCCCGGCCTTTTTCAGCGCGTCGGCCCATGCGATGATCGAGCCTGCCTCAAAGGCGAACTGTGTGGCCAGCGCCATTTCGGCATCGGTTGTGTCTAAGAATTTCTGCTTCCAGCGCAGCGCGTCCTGCACGTTTTTGTCAGACCCATCAGGGTCAATATCGCGGTTGCCTTCGGGGTGGCCTGCAACGTGCAGCCGCTTAAAGCCTGCCTTGTCGAACTGTCCGCTTTCCAGCAGTTGCATGGAGGAATGATAATCACCATGCGGCTGCGCCACGCCACCGGCCAAAAGCAGCGCCTGATCAACGCCAGCTTCGCCTTGGTAACGCGCAATCCAATCGGCCAGTGTCGCTTCATCCTTGATGATGCGGGCAGGGAAGTGCGGCATCACATTGTAGCCATCAGTGGCCAGGCGTTTGGCCGTGGCGACCATATCTTCGATGGGTGTACCTTCGATATGGGCGATATAGACGCGGGTGCCTGCAGGCAGAAGGGCTGTGAAATCTTCTACCTTTTCAGCCGTGCGCGGCATCACCTCGATAGAATAATCCTTGAGCAGCGCCTCCAGCTGTGGATTGACGGTGGTTTCTTCGACCGGTTGGGTTTTGCGAAAAGGCAGCAGGGACATGAGGGCCTCCGTTAGGCGCGTGGTGAAAGGGGGCGGCGGCGTCAAGCCCAGCCATCATTGGCAATAAGGGTCTTGATCCGGTCGAGGTCGTATTCGGTATCAATCCGGGCAACGGTGGCTTCGGCGGCTTCGTGATCGGTGCCATCAACCGGGATCGGATCAGCCTTGCGGAAACCTGACATATAGTCATCGGATTCAGCTGCACCAGATTTCATCGCAGCGCGATCAATGGCTTGCTCAAACCGTTCAGGTAAAGGCAGTTTCACACCGCGGCGGCTCCGGCCCACAATGACCTGTGCCGGCATATCGCGCCAGTAAACGATGGTGACGTCAGCCATGTGATTCTCCCTTACCTTCTTGTCTTCGTTCTATCACCCGCGCAGGTCGCCCAATGTCGAATTTCGACATCACGGAAGCGGTGAGCGACTGACGCTTGCCTAACCGATCCTGTGCGCGCTGGCTCTGTCATTGTGTTCAAGTTGTCTATGCGTTCCATTCACAAGACTTGTGCAATCGTCGATCACAACATAGCTTGGAGGTAACTTGAAAATGGAGGGCGTGAATTATGGCGCCCAAGCGTCCCAAAGGTGCGGGCGCGTTCCCCAAAGCGGTTGTGACCCCCGCGCCAACCCCGCCTGATCCGGCGCAGCTATATGCAGCATTGGATTTGGGCACAAATAGCTGTCGGATGTTGATTGCCCAACCAAAGGGCAGCCAATTTCACGTCGTTGATAGCTTTTCAAAGTCCGTGCAACTGGGCCAAGGCCTTGAGAGTACAGGGCGGCTGTCGCGCGCGTCGATGAATCGTACGATTTCGGCGATGCGTATCTGCCGTGATAAGCTCCGGCGTCATGGTGTGGAACATATGCGGCTGGTCGCAACCGAGGCCTGCCGCCGCGCGCTGAATGGCGATCATTTTATCAGTCAGGTGAAACGTGAAACCGGGCTGAACCTAGAGATTATCAAACCAGAAGAGGAAGCACGGCTTGCCGTGATCTCTTGCGCGCCGCTGGTCAGTGTGAACACTGAGCAGTTGCTGGTGGTTGATATCGGCGGTGGTTCAACCGAATTGGTCTGGATTGACCTGACCCATGTGCCCAAGCGCGAGCGACCACGGGCGATCATGCGCTTGCATGCGGGTTTCAAGTCTGATCCCGGCCCCTTTGCCGCCGCCAAGGTGGTCGATTGGATTTCGGTGCCTTTGGGCGTGGCCACGCTCCGTGATCAGTTTTCGGATGTAGAGGACGACTCAGCGCGGTTTGCGCTGATGTCGTGGTTCTTTGAGGAAAACCTTGAAGAGTTTTCACCCTATGCGGCGACGCAAGCGCGCGAAGGGTTCCAGATCATCGGCACCAGCGGCACCGTCACGACAGTTGCCGCCAGTCATCTGGGCCTGAAACGCTATGACCGGACCAAGGTGGACGGGCTGCGCATGACTTCGGACCAGATTGATACGGTGATCCGTGATTACTTGTCGCTTGGCCCGGTGGGGCGTCGGTCTGACCCGCGCATCGGCAAGGACCGGCAGGCGCTGATCATGTCAGGTTCCGCCATTTTGCAGGCGTTGATGCGGCTTTGGCCCACTGACCGCCTGTCTGTGGCTGACCGTGGCCTGCGCGAGGGTCTGCTTTATGCGCAGATGTCGGCGCATGGGGTCTTGGAAGACCGGCCGTTTTAGGGGATAGGCTGCGGCATGGTAAAGAAACCAACAAAGAATGCATCCGGGCGCGGGTATCGTGACCTGACGGTGAAGGTGAAAACCGCCAAAGGGCGCAAGATCAGTTCGACCAACTGGTTGCAGCGTCAGTTGAATGATCCCTATGTGAAACGTGCCCAAACCGATGGCTATCGGGGCAGGGCGGCTTACAAGATACTGGAACTGGACGACAAATACCGGTTCCTTGTGCCCGGTGCGCGCATCGTTGATCTGGGCTGCGCTCCCGGAGGCTGGCTTCAGGTGGCCGTCAAGCGGGCCAATACACTGGGCGAACGCAAGAGCAAGGCACAGGGCTATATTCTGGGCATCGATCTGCAAGAGGTCGAACCTGTGGCGGGTGCCGAAATCCACCAGTTGGATTTCATGGAAGATGATGCAGACCTGAAAGTGCGCGAATGGCTGGGCGGCAAGGCCGATGTGGTGATGTCTGATATGGCGGCCTCGGCGTCGGGCCATAAGCAAACCGATCACTTGCGGATTATCGCCTTGTGCGAGGCAGCGGCTTACTTTGCTTTTGATGTGTTGGAAGAGAGCGGCACATTTGTCGCCAAGGTTCTGGCAGGCGGGGCCGAGGGTGATTTGCAGAAACTGCTGAAGACGCGGTTCACGAAAGTGGCAAATGTGAAGCCGCCCGCGTCGCGGTCAGATAGTTCAGAGAAGTTTGTTGTGGCGACGGGGTTTAAGGGGTGATGGAGTAGACGCGGCAAGGTCTGCTTGGCGGACAAACCGGACACAATCGAGCCGATTGCCAATGGCCGCTTTCTGGTGGTATCTCGCCGCAATTACGAACGTTGGAATGCTAGATGAATAAATTTGGGTTGGGTGTTTTTGTTGCAGTTTTCGGGGCGCTGACATTAGCAGTGCCAATCGGCCTAAAATATTCTCAAGCCACTTTGCAGTTCGGCCTCATAGCCGCAATATCTGCGCCCGTGGTCATCCATAAAATTTCAGACAAGAACTGGTCTCTGGGCATGCTAATGGGCTTATCGTACTTTGCCAGTTTCCCCCTCAAGAAACTCTTTCAGATTGATGGCCTTGTAACCGACATTTCAGTGACACTCGCATATGCTGGAATTCTTTGGCTGGTCGGCTTTGGTTGGAAGCGGAGTTGGCGGTAAGCAGTCGTTCGCACGAGCCGCAGCATCCGACGCTTCGGGCTCTAACCAGACACTCGTCTTTTCACACCCTACACCAAAGCCACGCGCGTCCGCCAATCGCTGCACCGATTGATCAACGCCTCAGACGGCACCCGATCCGTCACGAAATGATCCACCTGCGCCAGTGACGCGATCTTGACCGGCGCTTTGCGTGTGAACTTGCTGCTATCGGCCACCAACACTGTTGCCCGCGCCGCTTTGATCACCTGTTGGCTGACCCGCACCTCTTCGGGGTCGAAGTCGAGCAAGTCGCCGCTGAGGTCAATCGCGGAAGCGCCGATCACGGCGAAATCAACCTTGAAGCGGTCGATGGCAAGTGCCGCCAAATCGCCGACCAATCCGCCATCCGACCGGCGCAAGCTGCCGCCTGCGACGACCACGTCGCAACTGGGATTGCTGGCAAGGATGTTGGCCACGTTCAGGTTATTCGTCACCACCATCAGATTCTGATGCGCTTGCAAGGCATGGGCCACAGCCTCGGTTGTGGTGCCGATATTGAGGAAGAGCGAGGCATTGTCAGGGATCAGTGCCGCCGCCCGCCGTGCGATCCTGATCTTGATATCCCGGTTCAGCGCGCGCCTGTCGCCATAGCCGATATTGCTGACGCCAGATGGCAGGACAGCGCCGCCGTGAATACGCTCTAGCAGCCCCGCTGCGCAAAGCTGACGCAGATCGCGCCGGATGGTTTGGACCGCGACGCCAAGGTCAGCGGCAAGGGCGGTCGCCATGACCTTGCCGTCGATCTGGGCGCGGGTGCGGATGTGTGTCAGGCGGGCGTCGGTATCCATATGTTCGTTTATGAATTTAAGCGAACATCATGCAACACAAATATCTTTAATAGGTGATATTATGGGGTTTCGGATTGTTTTCGCATTAGGTTGCGCGAACATCACAAGTGTTACATCTTGCACCTGTGCGCAACAGGTCTAAACCGCCCGGAAACACATGAGGCATGAGATGAAACCGGAATTCGACGTCTTTATCATTGGTGGCGGCATCAACGGCTGCGGGATCGCGCGCGATGCGGCGGGGCGGGGGCTCAAGGTGGCATTGGCCGAGATGAACGATCTTGGGTCGGCCACGTCCTCGGCTTCGACAAAACTGTTTCACGGCGGCTTGCGCTATTTGGAGTTCTTTGAGTTCGGGCTGGTCCGCAAGGCGCTGGTGGAACGCGAAGTGCTGCTCCGGAATATGCCGCATATCTCGTGGCCGATGCGCTTTGTGCTGCCCTACCACAAGGACATGCGGTTCGAGAACGACACACCGACGTCCAAGCTCCTCTCGACGGTGATGCCGTGGATGAAAGGGCGCAGGCCGGCGTGGCTGATCCGGTTGGGCCTTTTCATGTATGACAATCTGGGAGGGCGAAAGATTTTGCCAGGCACCCATGTGGTAGACCTTAAGACAGGTCCCGATGGTGCGCCGCTCAAGGATAAATTCGCAACCGCCTATGAGTATTCTGATTGCTGGGTTGAGGATTCGCGCCTTGTTGTGCTGAACGCCCGTGATGCCGAAGAACGCGGGGCGCGGATCATGGTGCAGACCAAGGTGGTGAGCGCCGAGCGCGTCGATGATCATTGGCAGATCGTAACCGAACATGCAGGCGTACAGCAGACGCATACCGCGCGCGCTTTGGTCAATGCTGGCGGTCCTTGGGTTGAAAATATTGTGCGGGGTGTGGCGCGGTTGAATACCTCTGAAGGCGTGCGTCTGGTGCGCGGCAGCCATATCGTGACCAAAAAGCTATTCGATCACGACAAGGCTTATTTCTTTCAGGGCGAAGATGGCCGGATCATTTTCGCCATTCCCTATGAGACGGATTTCACCCTGATTGGCACGACAGATGCAGAGCATGACGACCTGTCAGAGAAACCCTATGCGACGGAGAAAGAGCAGGACTATCTGTGCGCCTTTGCCTCTGAATATTTCGAAAAACCCGTGACCCGCGACGATGTGGTCTGGACCTACTCCGGCGTCCGTCCGCTGTATGATGACGGGGCAAAATCGGCAACGGCGGCGACACGCGATTATGTGCTGTCGCTGGATGATGACGGCGCGCCTTTGCTGAACATCTTTGGTGGTAAGATCACGACCTATCGCAAACTGGCCGAGAACGCGCTGCAAAAGCTCACACCGCTATTGGGTGGCGCTCATCCGTGGACTGAAATCGCCGCCCTGCCGGGGGGGGATTTCAAAGTACAAGATCGCGATCAGTTGGTTGCGGACCTTGCCGCGGACTACCCGTTTCTGAGCGACCGCTGGGCATTGCGTATGATCAAAGGTTTCGGCACCGAGGCGCGCGAGATTTTGCGCGGTGCAAAGACGGCGGATGATCTGGGCCGCGATTTTGGCGCAACGCTGAGCGAGGCCGAGGTCAAATGGCTGATGTCGCGCGAATTTGCGCGCACGGCCGATGATGTGGTTTGGCGCCGCTCAAAACTCGGTCTGCGGTTGACCGCAGATCAGATTGCAACCCTTGACGCCTTCATGACGGCTTGAAACAAAAAAGACAAATCGGGGGAATACCATGACCTATATTCTGGCCATCGACCAAGGCACGACATCCAGCCGCGCGATCATCTTTGACGCGGATATGCGCGTGAAAGCCACCGCTCAGGAGGAATTCACCCAGCATTTCCCGCAGTCTGGCTGGGTAGAGCATGATCCATCCGATATCTGGTCCTCTGTTGCGGCGACGTGCCGGGGTGCATTGGAAAAGGCCGGGATCACGGCCAGCGATGTGGCGGCGATTGGTATTACCAACCAGCGCGAAACGACGCTGATCTGGGACAAGGCGACGGGTGAACCCATTCACAACGCCATTGTCTGGCAGGATCGCCGAACCGCCCCTTTTTGCGAAGAACTGCGCCGCGAAGGGTTTGAACCGACGATCACTCAAAAAACCGGCCTGCTGGCTGATCCCTATTTTTCCGGCACCAAGGTGCATCACATCCTTAACAAGGTCGACGGCGCGCGGGCGCGGGCCGAAGCCGGAGAGCTGCTGTTTGGTACTGTCGACTGTTACCTCATCTGGAAGCTAACAGGCGGTAAACGGCATGTCACAGATGCCACCAATGCGGCCCGCACCATGCTTTATGATATCCGCGAGGGGCGGTGGAGCAGCACGATTTGCGACCGTTTTGGTATTCCGATGAAGATGCTGCCTGAGGTGATGGATTGTGCCGCAGATTTCGGCACCACGCGCGCTGATCTCTTTGGCAAGGAACTGCCCATCCTGGGCGTGGCTGGCGATCAGCAAGCCGCAACAATCGGGCAGGCCTGTTTTGCCCCCGGCATGTTGAAATCTACTTATGGGACTGGCTGTTTTGCCCTGCTGAACACCGGCGACACGTTGGTAGAAAGCAAAAAGCGCCTGTTGGGAACGATTGCCTATCAATTCGATGGGAAACCGACCTATGCGCTGGAAGGGTCGATCTTTATCGCTGGCGCGGTCGTGCAATGGCTGCGCGATGGTTTGAAAATCATCCGCGAGGCCAAAGAAACGCAACCTTTGGCGCAGACTGCCGACGAAGGGCAAGAGCTTTACATGGTGCCGGCGTTTACCGGGCTGGGTGCGCCCTATTGGGACGCTGACGCGCGCGGTGCGATCTATGGGCTGACCCGGAACTCTGGCCCGGCTGAGTTTGCACGGGCGGCGTTGGAAAGCGTCGGGTTTCAGACACGCGACCTGCTTGAGGCAATGAAGAGTGACTGGCAAGCCTCTGATGCAGATGGAGTTTTACGGGTTGATGGCGGGATGAGCGCTTCGGATTACTCGATGCAATTTCTGTCCGACATTATCGGCGCGCCGGTGGACAGGCCCACGGTGCTGGAGACAACAGCGCTTGGCGTTGCATGGCTCGCCGGAATGCGTGCAGGGGTCTATCCCGATCAGGAAGGCTTTGCTGCGAATTGGGCGTTGGACCAGCGGTTTGAACCGCAGATGGAAGAAGCGACGCGAGAACGCCGCTATGCTGGCTGGCAGGATGCGGTGAAGCGGACTTTGACGTAGCGTGGGTTTTACCCACCCTACGATCGCCGCGCCATCTCCCAAACTTCAAACTCCGCCGTGCGTTTATCGCGCAGCTTTGCCTTAACCTCTGCGGACAGCGACAATTCCATAACGGGCGATACATTCTTCTGCTTCAGCGTAATCGTCATATCTAGCCGTTCCTCCAGATATCCGATTACCTTGTCCCATTGCTCATACTGAAACAGATGCTGCGCGCCGATTTCTCCATCGTTGATCCGCAAGAACTTGTTTTGAGAGCCGACATTGGCATAGGGGGCGGGTGATCCTTTGCAATACTCCAGCACGAAGTCGTCGAAACTGACCTCTGCCGTGCTGTTTTCATGCCCGATCAAATCAGGCCGCGTGCGGTAGCGGTACCAGCTGCCCAACCAGTCGATAGGGTTGCGCACTACGGCCATCAGTTCCGGTTTTTGACCACCGGCCTGTACGAAAAACGGCTTAAGGAATCGTTTATAGCGGTAGCACGGCGCATGTTTGAGATGCGGTGGATCACGCAGGACCATGGACGCGCGCGGGGCCAATGCGCCCTCTAACGCGGTTGACCCGGTTTTCGGCACCGCAAGCAGCACCAGATTTTCTTGCCAGAAAACAAGCATTTGGTCGGTTTCTTTCGTGTTCGTCGCGCCCAATGCTAGGCGATAAACCTTTCCTTAACCACCTTTGGCGCAGGGTTCACGGTGAAAATTTATGTTGCAATGTTCTGCTTTTGATCTCATTAAGGATTAGAACACAAAGAGAACAAAAGCAGTGATTGCCGCCCTGCAGGGCGCGTGAAATAAGGACAGGACACATGGCAACGGCAGAACTCCTCAAAATGACTGATAAGAAGACCGCGGATAAAGAAAAGGCGCTGGAAAGCGCGCTGGCGCAGATCGAACGGCAGTTCGGCAAGGGCTCTATTATGAAGCTCGGCGGCGAAAACAAGATGGCCGACATCGAGGCGACATCGACAGGATCGCTGGGTCTGGATATTGCGCTGGGGATTGGCGGTCTGCCCAAGGGCCGTGTGATTGAGATTTACGGACCGGAATCGTCCGGTAAAACAACGCTGACACTGCATGCGATTGCGGAAGAGCAGAAAAAAGGCGGTGTTTGCGCCTTTGTTGATGCCGAACACGCGTTGGACCCGCAATATGCCAAGAAACTGGGCGTAAACTTGGATGAGCTGCTGATTTCGCAGCCTGATACAGGTGAACAGGCGTTGGAGATTGTCGATACGCTGGTTCGGTCTGGTGCGGTGAATATGGTGATCGTCGATTCCGTTGCCGCGCTGACGCCAAAGTCAGAGCTTGAAGGCGATATGGGCGACAGTTCCGTTGGTGTGCACGCCCGTTTGATGTCACAGGCGATGCGCAAGCTGACAGGTTCGATTAACCGCTCTGGCTGTATGGTGATTTTCATCAACCAGATCAGGATGAAAATTGGTGTGATGTTCGGTTCACCTGAGACGACGACAGGCGGTAACGCGTTGAAATTCTACGCCTCGGTCCGTCTGGATATCCGCCGCATTGGCGCGATCAAGGATCGCGATGAGGTTGTCGGCAATGCGACCCGCGTGAAAGTGGTTAAGAACAAGGTGGCACCACCATTCAAGCAGGTGGAATTCGACATCATGTATGGTGAAGGCATCTCGAAGATGGGCGAATTGCTTGATCTGGGTGTGAAGGCTGGTGTGGTCGAGAAATCCGGTGCTTGGTTCAGCTACGGTGACGAGCGGATCGGGCAGGGGCGTGAGAACTCCAAGGCTTTCCTGAAGGAAAACACCAGTGTTGCGTTGGAGATCGAAGATAAAATCCGTGCCGCCCACGGTCTGGATTTTGACCCGCTAGAAGGCGGCGCAAAAGATGGTGATGACGACCTCGTTGAGGTTTAGAACCGCCGACTGCGAAAACGCCCACATCATTGCATGATGGTGGAGAATACTCTGGGAAGGGGTGCCGTAGAATGCGGCGCCCTTTTTCGTTGTTTCGTGCTTCGTTGAAAGCGGCCTCCGGGGGAAGTTTGATTGGACATGGAAAACCGCAGGTTCTTTGGCTGTGGACAGTCCATAGGTGCAGGGCTATTTCTGCAGATCAACGTGCATTCTATCTGAAAGCCTGCCATGACAAGCCTTGCTGACATCCGTTCAACCTTTCTGAACTACTTTGACAAACAAGGGCATGAGGTTGTCGCCTCAAGCCCGCTTGTCCCGCGCAATGATCCGACGCTGATGTTCGCCAACTCTGGCATGGTGCAGTTCAAGAACCTGTTCACCGGGGTCGAGACGCGCGATTATACGCGTGCCACCTCCAGTCAGAAATGCGTGCGTGCCGGCGGCAAGCACAACGACCTCGACAATGTGGGCTATACGGCGCGGCACCATACGTTTTTTGAGATGCTGGGGAATTTCAGCTTTGGTGACTATTTCAAGGGCGAGGCCATCCCCTATGCCTGGGAATTGCTGACCAAAGAGTTCGGCATCAACAAAGATAAACTGCTGGTCACCGTCTATCATACCGATGATGAGGCGGCGGACATGTGGAAGAAGGTCGCGGGCCTGTCCGATGACAAAATCATCCGCATTCCGACCGATGACAATTTCTGGCGTATGGGGCCAACCGGCCCTTGCGGGCCCTGCACCGAGATTTTCTATGATCATGGCGATCACATCTGGGGCGGCCCTCCGGGATCGGAGGAAGAAGACGGCGACCGTTTCATCGAGATATGGAACGTTGTGTTCATGCAAAACGAGCAGTTCGAAGACGGCACAATGAAGCCGCTTGAAATGCAGTCGATCGACACTGGCATGGGGTTGGAACGGATCGGAGCATTGCTGCAAGGCAAGCACGACAACTACGACACTGACCTGATGCGCGCATTGATTGAAGCCTCTGCTGATGCCACGTCGACGGACCCCGATGGTCCGGGCAATACCCATCACCGTGTGATTGCGGACCATTTGCGCTCGACATCGTTCCTGATTGCCGAAGGCGTGCTGCCCTCCAACGAAGGGCGCGGTTATGTGCTGCGCCGGATCATGCGCCGGGCGATGCGCCATGCCCATCAGCTGGGCGGCAAAGATCCGGTGATGCATAAACTCGTCTCTGCCTTGGTGCAGCAGATGGGCGCCGCTTACCCTGAACTGGGCCAAGGCCAGCGGTTGATCGAAGAGACCATGTTGAACGAAGAGGTGCGGTTCAAACAGACCTTGGATCGCGGGTTGAAGCTCTTGGATGAAGAGCTGTCGGGCCTGCCGGATGATGCCGCATTGCCCGGTGAGGCGGCGTTTAAACTGTATGATACTTACGGCTTCCCGCTTGATCTGACGCAGGATGCATTGCGCGAAAAGGGCCGCGAAGTAGACACCGATGGCTTTGACGCCGCGATGGCTGCGCAAAAGGCCAAGGCGCGTGCAGCATGGTCAGGGACGGGCGAGGCTGCGGATAGTGCGATCTGGTTCAATATCGCTGACGAAAGCGGCGCCACAGATTTTCTGGGCTACGACACGCTGACGGCCGAAGGTCAGATCATGGCGTTGGTGACCGATGGGCAAACACAGGATCATGCCGATGGTACAGTGCAGATCGTGCTGAATCAGACCCCGTTCTATGCAGAGGCGGGTGGTCAGGTCGGCGATGCCGGCACATTGCGCACGGAAACCGGGCAGGCCGATATCACGGACACCAAAAAATTTGGCGATGTCTATGTGCATTTCGCCAAGGTGACCAACGGCCATTTGCACCAAGGGCAGGGCGCAGAGCTGGTGGTGGATGCGCAACGCCGCGCGACCATTCAGTCCAACCACTCTGCCACGCACCTGCTGAACGAGGCTTTGCGCGACGTGCTGGGCGATCATATTGCGCAGCGTGGCTCATTGAATGGGCCGGATCGGCTGCGCTTTGATTTCAGCCATACAAAGGCGTTGAACGCGGCCGAACTTGCGCAGGTCGAACGTGATGTGAATGCGGTAATCCGCCAGAACGGCACTGTTGAGACGCGGGTCATGACGCCTGATGATGCCCGCGAGATGGGCGCGCAGGCGCTCTTTGGGGAAAAATACGGCGATGAGGTCCGTGTTGTGTCCATGGGCCGTCAGGAGGGCTCGGGCAAAGGGACTTTTGGCAATACCTATTCGCTGGAACTTTGCGGGGGCACCCATGTGAAACAACTGGGTGAGATTGGCGCCTTTGTGACGCTTGGCGATAGTGCGTCTAGTGCTGGTGTACGCCGGATCGAAGCGCTGACCGGCCAAGCTGCGCTGGACCATCTGCGCGCACAAGACGGGCGGCTGGCGCAGGCGGCTGCTGCCTTGAAAGCCCCCAGTGCCGAAGTGGCAGAGCGCGTCAAGGCGCTGCTGGATGAACGCAAGGCGTTATCCAACGAAGTCGCACAATTGCGCCGCGAGTTGGCGATGGGGGGCGGTGCAAAAGAAACAGCACCCTCTGAGGTGATCAACGGTGTTGCGTTTCAGGCGCAGGTTTTGTCCGGCGTGACGGGCAAAGACCTGCCCGCGCTGATTGACGAGATGAAAGCGGCCATGGGCAGCGGTGCGGTTCTGTTGATTGCTGACACAGGCGGCAAGGTCGCCGTCGCCGTAGGTGTGTCCGAGGACCTGCTGGGCCGGGTGTCTGCCGTTAATATCTTGCGTGCTGTGACACCCGAACTGGGCGGCAAAGGCGGCGGCGGTCGCCCGGATATGGCGCAGGGCGGTGGCGCGTCCGCTGAGAATGCGAATGCCGGGATTGCAGCGGCGAAATCTGTTTTGGAGGGATTGAAATGAGCGCACTTTGGATTGCCCACGTCATGGTGACGGATGAGGCGGCTTACGGTGAGTATGCCAAACGCGCGACCGGCGCGATCGCCGATCATGGTGGCGTCTTTCTGGCCCGTGGTGGGGCTTATGAGCAGTTGGAAGGACCAGATCGCCCGCGCAATGTAGTGGCGCGATTCCCAAGCCTTCAGGCGGCCCATGATTGCTATTTCTCCGATGCCTACCAAGAGGCGTTGAGCTTTGCCAAAGGCGCGTCGCAGCGCGAATTGAGCATCGTCGAAGAGATCGGGTGAAGGGCCAACTGGCCCAGATGATGGCCACCCACGCGCATGTGGGGCGGCTAGAACGGATTGGGTTGCGCGCAGCGCGCTATGCCGAGATTGACGTCGTCGATCAGGCGGAGATCACAGAGACAGGTTTGATCGGCGATCATGGCCGTGCGGGCAAACGCGCGGTGACATTGATGCAGGCCGAACATCTGCCTGTGATCGCTGCACTCTCTGATAATGCCGCGGTGACGCCCGACATGCTGCGGCGCAATCTGCTGATTTCAGGATTGAACCTGTTGGCCTTGCGCAAAGGCCTGTTGCGCATTGGCGATGCCGTGCTGGACATCCACGGGCCATGTCCACCGTGTTCACGGATGGAAAAGGCGCTTGGCCCCGGTGGTTACAATGCGATGCGCGGACATGGCGGCTGGTATGCCAGCGTCGCCACGCCTCGTGTGATCAATATAGGTGACGTCGTGGCGCCAGCTTAGGCAGAACGGGCCTGCCGTTTACGCTCGTGCGGGTCCAGATAGCGTTTGCGCAGCCGGATAGCATTTGGCGTCACTTCGACCAATTCATCATCGTCGATATAGGCAATCGCCTGCTCAAGCGACATTGTCACTGGCGTTGTCAGGCGCACCGCTTCGTCGGTGCCAGAGGCGCGGACGTTGGTCAGTTTCTTGCCCTTAAGGGGGTTCACTTCAAGATCGTTTTCACGGCTGTGTTCGCCAATGAGCATGCCGGTATAGACGTGCTCTTGCGCACCGATGAACATCTTGCCGCGATCTTCGAGGTTCCACAGCGCAAAGGCGACCGAGCTGCCGTTTTCCATAGAGATCAGAACACCCTGACGGCGGCCGTCAATCTTGCCCTTATAGGCGGTTTGGCCGTGGAACAGACGGTTCAACACGCCAGAACCGCGCGTATCGGTCAGGAATTCACCGTGATACCCGATCAGGCCGCGTGATGGCACATGCGCGATGATGCGGGTTTTACCGGCACCTGCGGGTTTCATCTCGATCAGATCACCTTTGCGCGGACCGGTCAGTTTTTCGACCACAACGCCAGTGTATTCATCATCCACGTCGATGGTGACTTCTTCTACGGGTTCCATGCGCTGCCCATCTTCTTCGGTGAAAATCACCTGCGGGCGCGAGATGGAAAGTTCAAACCCTTCACGGCGCATGTTTTCGATCAAAACACCCATCTGAAGTTCGCCACGGCCCGACACTTCAAACGCGTCACCGCCAGGGGTGTCGGCGATTTTGATCGCGACGTTAACTTCGCTTTCCTTCATCAGACGTTCGCGGATCACGCGTGACTGTACCTTTTTGCCATCGCGACCAGCCAGCGGGCTGTCGTTGATGCCGAAGGTTACGGTGATGGTGGGTGGGTCAATCGGTTGGGCAGGGATCGGTGTTTCGATGCTTGGATCGCATAGCGTGTCTGCAACTGTCGCTTTGGTCATGCCTGCAATGGTGACGATGTCACCCGCTTCGGCCTGATCGATGGGCTGTTGTGCCAAACCACGGAACGCGAGGATCTTGGAGACCCGGAATTGTTCGATCTTTTCGCCCTCGCGCGACAGCGCCTTGATCGTGTCGCCTGCTTTTAGCGTACCAGCTTCGACACGGCCCGTCAGGATGCGCCCGATGAAAGGGTCGGCAGACAGGGTGGTTGCCAGCATCTGAAACGGCTCGGATTTGCGAGTGATCTGTGCGGGGGTGGGCACGTGCTCGACGATCAGGTCAAACAGCGCATCAAGGTTTTCGCGGGGACCGTCGAGGTCCGCGTCACACCATCCTGCACGGCCAGAGGCATACATGGATGGGAAATCAAGCTGCTCGTCTGTGGCTTCCAATGCAGCGAAAAGGTCAAACACCTCGTCCACTGCGCGGTCTGGTTCGCCATCGGGTTTGTCGACCTTGTTGACCACAACGATTGGACGCAAGCCAAGTGCCAGCGCCTTGGAGGTCACGAATTTTGTTTGTGGCATTGGGCCTTCTGCGGCATCCACCAGCAGAACAACACCATCAACCATCGACAGGATCCGCTCAACCTCGCCGCCGAAATCGGCGTGGCCGGGAGTGTCGACGATGTTGATGCGGGTGCCTTTCCACTCAACGGACGTACATTTCGCCAGAATGGTGATCCCGCGCTCGCGTTCGATATCATTGCTGTCCATGGCGCGTTCTGACACCGCCTCATTATCGCGGAACACACCGGATTGTTTGAGGAGTTCATCAACAAGTGTCGTCTTGCCGTGGTCAACGTGCGCGATGATCGCGATATTGCGGATATCCATTGGATCAGCCTTTTGGGTAAGTTGCCGCGCGGATACCGTGCAATTGCAGCAAAGGCTAGTGCTAATCGCTGGTTTTTCCGCAACGAAAAAAGGCGGCCCCATGGGACCGCCTTAATCGATGCGTTGACGCGCCGGACCTACATCGCGGCGTTCAGGTTCTCATCGATCTTCTCAAGGAACCCTTCGGTTGTCAGCCAACCTTGATCTGGGCCCACCAGCAGGGCGAGGTCTTTGGTCATGAACCCGCTTTCCACAGTATCCACAATGACTTTTTCCAGCGTGTCAGCAAAACCCATCAGCTGGCTGTTGTCGTCCAGCTTGGCGCGGTGCTTCAGCCCGCCAGTCCAGGCAAAGATCGACGCGATAGAGTTGGTCGAGGTCGCTTGCCCTGCCTGATGCTGGCGGTAATGGCGGGTGACGGTGCCGTGGGCGGCCTCTGATTCGACGATTTTGCCATCGGGCGTCATCAGCTGCGATGTCATCAGGCCCAGCGAACCAAAGCCCTGCGCGACCGTATCCGACTGCACATCGCCGTCATAGTTCTTGCAGGCCCAGACGAACTTGCCTGACCATTTCATTGCCGAGGCGACCATATCGTCAATCAGCCTGTGCTGGTATTCGATCCCGGCTTCGTCGAATTGTTCTTTGAATTCGCGCTCGAACACCTCTTGAAAGATGTCCTTGAACCGCCCGTCATAGGCTTTGAGGATCGTGTTCTTGGTGGACAGATAGACCGGCCAACCAAGGTTCAGGCCATAGTTGAATGAGGCCCGCGCGAAATCATAGATCGAAGCATCAAGGTTATACATGCCCATCGCCACACCGGCAGAGGGGCTGTCGAACACTTCTTTCTCGATCACTTCGCCGTCTTCACCGACGAATTTCATGGTCAGCTTACCGGGGCCGGGCATCAGGAAATCGGTGGCTTTATATTGATCACCAAAGGCATGGCGCCCGATCACAATCGGGTCGGTCCAGCCGGGCACAAGGCGGGGGACGTTTTTGCAGATAATCGGCGCGCGAAAGACAACGCCGCCCAGAATGTTGCGGATTGTGCCGTTGGGTGAACGCCACATCTCTTTGAGGCCAAACTCTTCGACGCGCTGCTCATCCGGGGTGATGGTTGCGCATTTCACGCCAACGCCGATTTCCTTGATCTTTTCGGCGGCATCAATTGTGATCTGGTCGTTGGTTTCGTCGCGGACCTCCATACCAAGGTCATAGTAAAGCAGATCAACATCAAGGTAGGGCAGGATCAGCTTTTTCTTGATGAAATCCCAGATGATCCGGGTCATCTCATCGCCATCAAGTTCGACGATAGGGTTCGCTACTTTGATTTTCGACATGGTGCGCGCTCCGCAGATAGTGGTTTACCCCTGCAATAGCCTAGTTCCGTTGCCACGGGAAGTCTGCATACATTTGTATACTGCATTGGGGCGGGGAGGTGGTAGGCCCGGCAGGACTTGAACCCGCAACCAAAGCGTTATGAGCGCTCTGCTCTAACCAATTGAGCTACAGGCCCCCTAAGAAATCGGAGTAGCAGACCATACGGAAGCGTCAAGCGAATGATCGCGGGTTCGGTGTTCCCTTTGGCCAAATCATGAGGTAACGACGGCCCAAAGATCAAAGGAGCTGCGCAGATGAGCAAGAATGGCCTGACCTATGCGGACGCTGGGGTGGATATCGACGCTGGCAATACGCTGGTAGAGCGGATCAAACCTGCGGCCAAACGCACCGCGCGTCCGGGGGTGATGGCCGGACTGGGTGGCTTTGGCGCGCTGTTTGACCTCAAAGGTGCCGGGTATACCGATCCGGTTCTGGTTGCTGCGACGGATGGTGTTGGCACCAAGCTGCGCATCGCGATTGATACGGGCAATGTGGATACCATCGGCATCGATCTGGTGGCGATGTGCGTTAATGATCTGGTCTGTCAGGGTGCAGAGCCGTTGTTTTTCCTTGATTACTTCGCAACTGGCAAGCTGGAACTGGACGCCGCAACCCGTATCATCGAAGGCATTGCCGCGGGCTGTGCTGCCTCTGGCTGTGCGCTGATCGGCGGCGAGACGGCGGAAATGCCGGGTATGTATGAGGCCGGAGATTTTGATCTGGCCGGTTTCGCTGTTGGCGCGATGGAACGCGGTGCTGAGCTGCCTGCAGGTGTGGTCGAAGGCGATGTGCTTTTGGGGCTAGCCTCGGATGGGGTGCATTCGAATGGTTATTCGCTGGTGCGTCGTGTGGTCGATTTGTCGGGCCTTGCGTGGGAAGATGATGCGCCCTTTGCTGATGGCACGTTGGGTGCTGCATTGCTGGCGCCAACCCGTCTTTATGTGAAACAGGCGCTGGCGGCCGTGCGGGCAGGCGGCGTGCATGCGCTGGCCCATATCACTGGCGGCGGTCTGACCGAAAACCTGCCACGGGTTCTGCCCGAAGGCTTGGGCGCAAAGATCGACCTGAACGCGTGGGATTTGCCGCCTGTGTTTCAGTGGCTTGCACAGACCGGCGGCATGGCAGAAGCCGAGCTTTTGAAAACCTTCAACGCGGGCATCGGCATGGTTCTATCCGTGGACGCAGAGCAGGCGGACGCCCTGACGGCCTTGTTGGCGGATCAGGGTGAAACGGTCCACAGGCTTGGCCATGTCACGGCGGGCGAGGGCGTGCGCTATTCAGGCGCGCTTTTGTGAACAAACGCGTTGCGATCCTGATTTCGGGTGGCGGGTCTAATATGGTGGCGCTCGCGGAAACGATGCGCGGTGATCATCCCGCACGGCCCGTTCTGGTGCTGTCCAACAATCCTGATGCGGGCGGGCTGGCGAAGGCGCGCAAGCTGAATATCCCAACGCTGGCCATCGATCACAAACCCTTTGGCAAAGACCGGGCAGGGTTTGAGGCGGCATTGCAGAGCGCGCTTGCGACGGCCAAGCCGGATATCATCTGCCTTGCGGGGTTCATGCGCATTCTGACCGCAGATTTCACCCGGAACTGGGAAGGGAAGATGTTGAACATCCACCCCTCTTTGCTGCCCAAATACAAAGGGTTGCACACCCACGCCCGCGCGCTTGAGGCAGGCGATGCCGCGCATGGTTGCACGGTCCACGAGGTGACTGCGGAACTGGACGATGGGCCGATCCGGGGACAGGCGCGTATTGCCGTGCGTCCCGATGATACGGCAGACACACTTGCCGCACGTCTTTTGCCGCTGGAACATCAGCTTTACCCGGCTGTTTTACGCCGTTTCGCGCAAGGCGACGACACCCCGGTCAATTTGCAGGGCTGACAGGCGCTTTTCATCACCCAACCAATGACCTATCGTCGCCGGAACCAAAGACACACGGACCAAGAATGAAAAGAATCACGACGACCGACGCGTTGGCCGCATTTTGTGCTGAGGCCGCCAAACGGCCTTATGTCACAGTTGATACAGAGTTTCTGCGAGAGCGGACGTATTATTCAAAGCTCTGCCTTGTTCAGTTGGCCTATCAGGACGAGGCCGGGGCCGATGCGGTGCTGGTTGATCCTCTGGCTGATGGATTGTCGCTTGATCCGCTTTATGCACTGTTTGAGGATCATGGCTGTGTGAAAGTGTTTCACGCCGCCCGTCAGGACCTTGAGATTTTCTATGTCGATGCCGGGGTGATCCCAGAGCCGCTGTTTGACACGCAAGTCGCCGCGATGGTCTGCGGTTTCGGAGAGCAGGCGGGCTATGAAACCCTCGTGCGCAAAATTGCCAAGGCCGATCTGGACAAATCCTCGCGGTTTACTGATTGGTCGCGCCGTCCGCTGACGGATGCGCAGGCGAAATACGCCTTGGCCGATGTGACCCATCTGCGTGACATCTATGAGTACCTGTCGGCCCGTCTGGCAAAATCCGGGCGCGTCAAATGGGTGGCCGAAGAAATGGCCGTGCTAGAAGATCCCGCCACCTATCAGGCCAATCCTGATGATGCCTGGAAGCGGGTGAAAACACGCACGCAGTCGGGCAGGTTTCTGGCGATTGTGCGCGAGTTGGCCCGGTTCCGCGAGATACATGCGCAAGAGCGCAATGTGCCGCGCAACAGAGTTTTCAAAGACGATGCAATGGTTGAATTGGCATCGACCAAACCCCAATCCGAACAGGACTTGGGCCGATCGCGCCTGTTGCTGCGCGAGGCCCGCAAGGGTGATATCGCCGCAGGCATCATTGCCAGCGTCAAGGCCGGTCTGGCTGTTAAACCCGAAGACCTGCCCAAGGCCGATAACAGCCGTGCCAAACTGCAGGTGAACCCCGCACTGGCGGATATGCTGCGTGTACTGCTTAAGGCCAAGACGGATGATGCCGAGGTTGCCCCAAAGCTGATCGCTACCTCTGCTGATCTGGATGCTTTGGCCGCTGGGCAACGCGACGTGGTCGCCTTGAAGGGCTGGCGCCGCGAAGTCTTTGGCAATGACGCGTTGCAGCTTTGCGAAGGGCAGGTGGGGCTGGCTGTGAAAGGCCAAAAGGTTGTCACCGTCACCCTTTGATCTGGACGCCGTCGGACGGCGGACCTACATCAGAGCAAGACCCAGAGATAAGAGTGCATCATGGCCAATCCCGATTTTGAAGATTTGGTGGACACCTTTGAGTTCCTTGATGATTGGGAAGATCGCTATCGCCATGTGATCGACATGGGCAAGGCGATGGACCCGCTAGAGGATGCGCTGCGCGTGCCTGCCACCAAGGTAGATGGCTGCGCCAGCCAGGTTTGGCTTGTGCCCAAGATCGAAAATGGCACTTTCACATTCCGTGGTGAAAGCGATGCGATGATCGTGCGCGGGCTGATCGCCGTGCTTCTGGCACTTTATAACGGGCAACCTGTGAGTGAGATCGCACGGATTGATGCAGCGGCAGAGCTAGGTCGGTTGGGGCTCAATGATCACCTATCGGCACAACGATCCAACGGCTTGCGGGCCATGGTCGAACGTATCCGACAAACGGCTGCGGCGGCTTAGGTCAGCGCAGTCAAGGCAGGCGTTAGATCACCATAACCGGTGAATCGCCTCTCGAACGCAAGCCCAAGGCGCGCTGCGCAAAGCTCTGCCTTTGCGGTTAAAGCCGGATCATCGGTCTGGGCCTGATAGACCAGCTTTTCATAGTTGCCAAAATACATGTCGCGCAGATCGGGGTGGCGGCCCAGCCCTAACGGTTCCCAAACGAAGGCATCAAATTGCCGGACAAGGAAATCGGTCAGGTAAAAGGCTGTCATCTCATCGCGCGCGGCAAAAACCTCATTGCCTTCAAAAAAGGAGTAGCAATGGGGCCCAGCGACCATTTCAACATCAAGCTCTGCGCAGGCGGCCTCTAGCTGGCCGCTGGTGCCGCAATCGGCATAAACGACAAAGATGGTTTCATAGGCATCGCGGTATTTGGCAACGGCCTCGCGGACCGCAGGCACAATGCGTTCGGGGTGATTATGCAGGATGGCGGGCAGGCACTGCAGGTCCAGATGATCCAGCCCGTCGGATTGCTTGATCGCAAGGATTTCGCGGGCCAAGGCACCGCAGGCAATCAGCAACACGCGGCCTTGGCCCTTGGGGGCCAGACCATCGTTTGTCAGGGTTGCGTCGTTGGTCACCTGTTCATCCTATGTGTTGTTAGTGCCGGGTCATTCGGCGCAGAGCGACTGCTGCACAAAGCGCCAGAATGCTCAAACCTGCGATGCCCAGCGGCGGGGGCAATTGCAGCGCGCCAACAATGGACAAAGCCAGATAAAGCGTGCCTGCCGCAGCCGCAATCACAAGGGCGAGTAGAATAATAAGACGGTTCAATGGCATGTCGTCCTCCTTGAGTATTCAGATAAGGACGACATGCGCATTTTGTAAGATTAGACTGCTACAGCACCTTGGTTGTGCTTGCGGGCCATGAATGTCTTGGCTGTCTCAACGGCCACAGCCGCATCACGACAATAGGCATCAGCGCCAATCGCTTTGCCGAACTCTTCGTTCAATGGCGCACCACCAACCAGCACGACATAGTCATCGCGCAGGCCTTTTTCGATCATCGTGTCGATCACAACCTTCATGTAAGGCATGGTGGTGGTAAGCAGGGCGGACATGCCAAGGATATCAGGCTCCTCGGTTTCCAGTGCTTCGAGGTAGGCCTCAACCGCATTGTTGATACCAAGGTCCACAACTTCAAAACCCGCGCCTTCCATCATCATCGACACAAGGTTCTTGCCGATGTCGTGAATGTCGCCTTTGACAGTCCCAATGACCATCTTACCAACGCGCGGTGCGCCGGTTTCGGCCAGCAGCGGTTTCAGAATGAACATGCCACCCTTCATCGCATTGGCGGCTAACAACACTTCGGGCACAAACAGAATGCCGTCGCGGAAGTCGTGGCCGACGATGGTCATACCGCCAACCAGCGCTTCGGTCAGGATCCGGTAAGGCGGCCAATCGCGCCCCAGAAGGATATTTACCCCTTCTTCGATCTCTTCCTTCATACCATCGTAAAGGTCGTCGAACATCTGCGCGACAAGGTCTTCGTCGTTCAGTTCGGACAGGATGATGTCATCTTCTTCGTCGGACATGGGCCAACCCTTTGCAAAATCGTCTCAAATCATTAGTGCGCCGGTTTGCCACATTCTACCTGTTGATTTCCGACATGTGCAAGAACGTGACCGACCAATGCTTGAGAATGTTCTTGATACGTTCTAATATTCATTATGAGCAATCTTCCACTTAAGAAATCACATCGCACACCGGGGCGTGCGGCGACCTCGAATCCTGATGTCAGGTTTGACCGCTTCCATGCAGAGGCCATCGATGATGGATGGGACAGAGAAGAGGAACTGCCCGTACTGCGCACCGAGGTGCGCGATGAAATGGCCCGCAAAGTGATCAGTCGCAACACCTCGCCCGATCTGTCTTTTGATCGGTCCATCAACCCTTATCGCGGCTGCGAACATGGCTGCATCTACTGTTTTGCCCGGCCCAGCCATGCATTTCTGGGCCTGTCACCGGGGCTGGATTTTGAGACAAAACTGATAGCTCGGCCAAATGCAGCGACGCAATTGCACAAAGAACTTAGTAATCCGCGTTACGCCCCTCGGGTTATCGCGATTGGCACCAATACTGATCCCTACCAGCCTATTGAAAAATCGCGCAAAATCATGCGTGAGGTGTTGCAGGTTCTTAGCGATTTCAATCATCCCGTGGGGATCGTGACCAAGGGCACGTTGATTGAGCGTGACATTGATATCCTCGCCCCGATGGCCGCCAAGGGCCTACTGCGCGTGGGCATGTCCGTCACAACGCTTGATCCCGCCACGTCGCGCGCGATGGAGCCGCGTGTGCCGGCCCCTGCCGCCCGGCTGCGCAGTATCCGGCGTCTGACCGATGCGGGTATTCCGGTGCGGGTGATGGTCTCGCCGATTGTTCCGGCCCTCACTGATCACGAAATGGAGGCGATCTTGGATGCGGCGCACCGGGCAGGGGCGGTCGCGGCCTCTTCCATAGTCTTACGCCTGCCGCGCGAGGTGGCGGGTTTATTTCAGGACTGGGTGGAAGAAACCTACCCCGACCGTGCTGCCCGCATCATGGGCCGTGTGCGTGAACTGCATGGGGGCAAATCCTATAATCCGGCTTTTGGCAAACGGATGACGGGGCAAGGCGAATGGGCTGCGGTGATGCGGCAGCGGTTCAAACTGGCCACGCGCAAGCTGGGTCTGGATCGCAGTCTGCCACCCTTGCGCAGCGATCTTTTTGCGCCTCCGCCACAACCCGGCGATCAGTTCTCACTGTTCTGACGTAGTAGTTGTTGCGAGGGCAGATGCCTCCGGCGGAGATTTTTAAGAACAAAAGAAAAGGTAGGGCGACGGTCCACCCCGCGCCGATCATCGACCGCGCGGGGCTTCTTCCGTTACGGTCATCGGCTTCTCAGCCTGAACCGCATCACTGAGTTTCGCCGTGCAAGGTTAACCAAAGATTACGCTTGTGCTTCTTTTGTTCAAAAATATCTCGGGGGGGACCGCAGGGACGGGGGCAGCGCCCCCTCTGACCGCGCGACTAGGCGCGGCGTCGCCGTCCGCGCCGCGGTGCCGCAGTTGGCCCCGCTCCATCGGTGCCATCGGAGGCAGAGGAAAACGCCCCCAATGCATCGGTAATTGCAGTCAAAGTCGGCGCGTCGCCTTTTGGTCGCGTCTCAAGCGCGTCGCGCATGGCGCGCAGATGGTCTGGGGTTGTCCCACAGCATCCGCCGATGATCGTAGCCCCGCAATCACGCGCCAGAACGGCGTAATCCGCCATCAGCTCGGGCGTGCCATCATAGTGGATGTGTCCATCATGATACTTGGGGATGCCGGCGTTGCCTTTGGCGATGATCGGCAGATCGCTCCCCGCGGCTGAAAACCCCAGAACGGTGCGCAAAAGATCAGATGCTCCGGTGCCGCAATTGGCCCCAAAACCAAGGGGTTGGTGGGCGAGTTTGCCAACCCGCTTGACCAGATCGGTCGAAGTGATCCCCATCATCGTGCGCCCAGCGGTATCGAAACTCATCGTGCCGCACCAGGGCATGTCAGCCAGCGCAAAAGCCTCGGCGGCGGCGGCGAATTCTTCGGCGGCGCTGATTGTTTCGACCCAGAGCACATCTGCGCCGCCCGCCTTCAGGCCTTCGGCCTGTTCGTGGAACATTTCGACGGCGATCTCATGGGTCAGGCTGCCCATGGGGGCCATGATCTCGCCGGTTGGTCCAACCGATCCGGCAACGACGATGGTGCGCCCGGACGCATCAGCAACGTCGCGGCCAATATTTGCAGCGGCCTCATTAAGTTCTTTCACCCGCCCCTCTGCACCATGCAGTTTCAGCCGCGAAGCGTTTGCACCAAAGCTGTTGGTCAGAAAGATGTCGCTGCCCGCGTCAGCCGCCCCTTTGTAGAGCGCTGTGATCTTTGCGGTTTCCTCGATGTTCCACATCTCGGGTGCGTCGCCTGACATGAGCCCGATGTTAAAGAGGTTCGTGCCGGTTGCACCATCGGCCATCAGCCAATCGCGTGTTTCAAGCAATGTGGAAAGAGCGTTTGTCATCGGTCTGCAAGCCTCGCTGTCATCTGTCAGTGCCGTGTCATGCACTGCGGTCAGATGCAAATGCAAACCATGCATGTTCTTTATGCGTAAATTGATAAAACCGCGCCACTTGGGGCGCGGTTTTCAGGTTCGTGCGCGCGCGGCTTAGACTTCGTCGAGCAGCTGTGCTTTGGCTTGTGTCATGCATTCGGCCATTTTGGTGCGGATCGTGGCCTCATCGGCCTTGTCGTTCAGATCACCGGCCAGTTTGCGGTAAACATCCTCGTGGCCTGCTTCCTCAAAGTCGGATTTGACCACTTCTTTGGCATATTCTGCTGCATCATCGCCGGTTTTGCCCAGCAAATCAGCCGCCCAGAGCCCGACCAACTTGTTGCGGCGTGCTTCTGCCTTGAACTGCATTTCAGCGTCATGGGCGAATTTGTTTTCAAAGGCGGTTTCGCGGTCGTCAAAGGTACTCATGGCTGGGCCTCGTGGTTTGGATCACTCTTGATATTGATATGCCCCCTGAGGTGCTTGCCCGCAAGGGGGGCTTGCACTATGACGCGCATATGACATGGCCCGAGGGGGGACATGCACGGGGCAAGGGGCTGACATGGCACGCCGTAAGAAGATTTATGAAGGCAAGGCAAAGATCCTTTATGAAGGTACCGAGCCCGGCACGTTGGTCCAGTATTTCAAGGACGATGCCACTGCGTTTAACGCCGAAAAGAAAGACGTCATCGAAGGCAAGGGTGTGCTGAACAACCGCCTGTCAGAGTTTTTCATGACCGGCCTTGGTCAGATCGGCATCCCGACCCATTTTATCAAACGCCTGAACATGCGCGAGCAATTGATCCGGCAGGTTGAGATTATTCCGCTTGAGGTCATCGTGCGTAACTTTGCCGCAGGCACCATGGCCCAGCGTCTGGGTATGGAAGAGGGCACAGCACTGCCCCGTCCGATTGTCGAGTTTTCCTACAAAGACGACAGCCTGGGTGATCCGCTGGTGCCAGAGGAGTACATTATCGCATTCGGCTGGGCGACCCAGCAGGATATGGACGATATCGTCAGCCTTGCCTTGCGGGTCAACGACTGGATGTCAGGTGTCATGTATGGCGTTGGCATCAAACTGATCGATTTCAAAATCGAAGTTGGCCGGGTTTGGGATAATGAATTCATGCGCTTGATGCTGGCCGATGAAATCAGCCCCGATAGCTGCCGTTTGTGGGACATGGAGACAAACCAGAAGCTGGACAAAGATGTGTTCCGTCGCGACTTGGGTGACCTGAAGGATGCCTATACCGAAGTTGCCCGCAGGTTGGGGGTTATGCCCTCGAATGTGACCCATGCACCCAGCAAGCCTACACTGATCAACTAAAGGACCAAACCCGATGAAAGCCCACGTACATGTCATGTTGAAAAACGGCGTTCTTGACCCGCAAGGAGAGGCCGTGCGCCATGCTCTTGGTTCACTGGGGTTTGACGGTGTTGAGGGGGTCCGCCAGGGCAAGGTGATCGAACTTGATCTGGCCGATGGTACACCCGAGACCACGATTGAGCAGATGTGTCAAAAGTTGCTCGCGAATACAGTCATCGAAAGCTACCGCGTCGAGGTGCTGTGATGCGCGCTGCTGTCATCGTCTTTCCCGGATCGAACTGTGATCGTGATATGGCTGTTGCTTTGCGCGCGGCTGGTGCGGATGTGCAGATGGTCTGGCACAAGGATGCTAGCCTGCCTGACGGCATTGATCTGGTCGCCGTGCCCGGTGGGTTCTCATTCGGGGACTACCTGCGCTGCGGTGCGATTGCCGCACAATCACCGATTAGTCAGGCGGTTGTCGGCCATGCGGCGCGTGGTGGCTATGTTCTGGGCGTTTGCAATGGCTTTCAGGTGCTGACAGAAACCGGGTTGCTGCCCGGTGCGCTGATGCGCAATGCGGGGTTGAAGTTCATCTGCAAAACCACTGATCTAAAAGTGGAAACTTCTGCCAGCGCGTTTACCGAAGGGTATAATGCGGGCGATATGGTTGGGTTTCCGATGGCGCATCATGATGGCAACTACACAGTTGATCCTGAAACGCTTGCGACACTGCGCGGCGAAGATCGCATTGCCTTTACCTATAGCGACAATCCCAATGGATCGATTGCCGATATCGCCGGTGTCCTGTCAGACAACCGCCGGGTGCTTGGCATGATGCCACATCCGGAACGTGCCGTTGACGACGGGCATGGTGGCACTGATGGGCAGGCGCTTTTCCGCGGGCTGGTCGGGCAATTCGCCACGGCCTAGGCTGATCTGCTTGCTGGACAGCGCATTGACGCATAGTCTTTGCCCATGTTTGGTCGACTAAATACGATGACGCGGGGGCGTGGCCGGGGGCGATGGTATCTGCGTCTGACTGTGCTGGTGATCTGCCTGTTCGCAGTGATCGTTATCTATGTTTCCAATCAGGTGCTGACCAAGCGGTTTACCGAAACGATCAGTGATCGCTCTGAAGTGCGGCTGGCGCTTTATGTCACGAACCTGATGAACGAATTGCAGCGCAACTCGGTTGTGCCGCAACTGTTGTCGCGAGATCCAGAGTTGATATTGGCGCTGGAAGGGCAGGATTATTCGCGCTCGACCGCGCGGTTGTTGTCCTTTGTTGATGAAATCGGGGCGGCGTCGCTGACATTGCTGGACCGGGATGGGCGCACCGTTGCTGCCACGGATCGCAATGAGATTGGCGAGATGCACCGCAATCTGCCCTATTTTGTGGATGCGGTGCGGACCAATCAAACAATCTATACCACCTATGAGACCGACGAAGGCGGTTACGCCTTCATCTATTCGCGTCGGATCGAAAGCAGCCTTGGTTTCTTGGGCGTGTTGATGGTTGAGGTTGATACCTCTCGCCTTGAACGCGGTTGGGTTGGGGTCGCTGATGCCGTTTTGGTCACGGATAGCGATGGCACGATCATCATGGCCACAGAGCCGCGCTGGCGTGGTCTGGTAGAAGAAGAGGCTTTGGCGCGCCAATCTGCACCTTCCGCGATTGAGCGGGCCATTCGTGTGACCCAAGGTTGGGCTGCCTTGCCTGCTGACGCTTATCTGGCGGGCGAAGCCGTGCTGCGCCGCGAAACCCGTGTGCCGCATCAGGGCTGGACGCTGGTCAGTTTCACGACCTATGCGTCAGTCCGCGAGCGGGTGAATGGCATTCTGGCGCTCGAAGTCATGGGATTCGCGATTCTGCTGGCGCTGGTGTTCTGGACAACCTCGCGCAAGACCGCATCGCGCCTGCTTTTCTTCCAACGCGAGTCAGCAGAGCTTCGCGCACTGAACCGACGCCTACAGCGGGAAATTGCCGAACGCGAGAAGGTGGAAAAGACCCTTCAGGTGGCCGAACAGACAATTGCGCAGTCCTCAAAACTGGCCGCACTGGGCGAGATGTCTGCAGCGGTGAGCCATGAGTTGAACCAACCGCTGGCGGCAATGAAAACCTATCTTGCCGGTGCGCGGCTGTTGCTGCAACGCGAGCGCCCAGATGAGGCGTTGTCATCGTTCCAGCGCATTGATGATCTGCTGGGACGGATGGGGGCGATCACGCGGCAACTCAAATCCTACGCCCGCAAGGGTGGGGAAGCCTTTGAACCCGTAGATACAAGGGCTGCGGTGTCCACCGCACTGGCGCTAATGGAGCCGCAGTTGAAAACCCGCGCGGTCAATATCATCCGCACATTGCCCAATGAACCGGTGATGATCCTTGGTGACAGGCTGCGGCTAGAGCAGGTGATCATCAATCTTTTGCGCAACGCATTGGACGCCACAAAGACCGCCGCCAACCCAACGGTTGAGATCCTTCTGGCGGCCGGTGACACCGTTAGCATCCAGATCCGGGACAACGGTGAGGGGATCGAAAACCTCGATGAATTGTTCGAGCCGTTTTACACAACGAAACAACCGGGCGATGGGGTCGGTCTGGGGCTTGCTATCTCCTCTGGCATCGTAAACGATTTGGGTGGGCGCCTGACTGCACGCAATGCGGTTGATGGCGGGGCTATATTCGAGGTGCAACTGCCGATCATCCGGCAGGACGTCGCCGCGGCAGAGTAAGGAAAAGATCATGAGTAAGGTCATGAAGATCGCGATTGTCGATGACGAGAAAGATATGCGTCAGTCGATTTCACAGTGGCTGGCCCTGTCAGGGTTCGACACTGAAACCTTTGCCTCGGCCGAGGATGCGCTGAAAGGGCTTGGCAATGACTATCCGGGCATCGTGGTCAGCGATATCAAGATGCCGGGCATGGACGGCATGCTGTTTCTCAAGAAACTCAAGGGTCTCGATAGCAGCCTGCCTGTGATCATGATCACAGGCCACGGTGACGTGCCCATGGCGGTTGAAGCGATGCGCGTTGGTGCGTTCGATTTTCTGGAAAAGCCGTTTAACCCTGATCGCATGACCGAATTGGCCAAAAAGGCCACGCAGGCCCGCCGTCTGACCTTGGACAACCGTGCGCTGCGGCGTGAGCTGTCGGACGGTTCCGCCATTATCAAGAAACTGATTGGTCAGTCCCAACCAATGGAGCGTCTGAAAGAAGACATCCTTGATCTGGGGCAGGCCGACGGCCATGTCCTTGTCGAGGGCGAGACCGGCACTGGCAAAACCCTTGTGGCGCACGCCCTGCATGCCGTGGGTGCCCGTGCCAACAAGAAATTCGTCCTGCTCAGCTGTTCGGCGTATGACGAGGAAACGCTGGGCCGGATCATCTTTGGTCCTGCCAAGGATGATGAACCGATCCCAGCGATGGAAGAGGCCCGTGGCGGTACGCTGGTGCTGGAAGATATCGAAGCGCTCAGCCACGCGTTGCAAGCCCGTTTGCTGACGGCCATCAATGAGCAAGGCACGCCTGCCGAAACACGGATCGTGGCGATCTGTAACTTGCAAGAACAGGACAAGACCTGCGAAAGCGTGTTGCGTCCCGATTTGTTCTATCGCTTGGCCGCATTGCGCATCACAGTGCCACCTTTGCGCCAACGTGGTGAGGATATCCTGTCGCTGTTTACCCGTCTGGGCGAACAATTCTCTGAGGAATATGGTTGCGAGGCCCCCGAAGTGAATGCGCAGGAAGCAGCCCAACTGCTACAGGCCCCTTGGCCGGGTAACGTGCGTCAGTTGATCAACGTGGCAGAACGTGCAGTGCTACAAAACCGCCGTGGCACCGGGTCAATTGCATCGCTTTTGATGGCCGACACCGAAGAAGCCAAACCTGCGATGACAACCGAAGGCAAGCCGCTGAAAGAGTTCGTCGAAGCCTTTGAGCGGATGCTGATCGACAACACGATGCGCCGCCACAAAGGGTCAATCGTGTCAGTCATGGAAGAACTGTGCCTGCCGCGCCGGACCTTGAACGAGAAAATGGCGAAATACGGATTGCAGCGATCTGACTACCTTTAGGGGGCGTCTAATCGGCAACCTTCCACGGTCACCCGGTGCATATAGCGCCGGTGCCCTTGGTAGTCGTTGATAGCCTTATGCCATGTCGCGCGGTTGTCCCACATGGTGACGTCGCCGGGTTGCCATCTGACGCGGCATTGGAACTCTGGCTTTTGGCAATGGGTATAAAGCATCTGTAGCAGGGCATCGGATTCGGGTTTGGCCAAGCCATCAATATGGGTCGTGAACTGCGGATTGACGTAAAGACCAAGACGCCCAGACAAGGGATGTTTGATCACAACGGGATGCAGCGCGTCCTGGGTCGCAAGGTTCGCATTGCCGACACGGCCCGACGTGACACTTTCCGCGTCCGCTTGGCTGACGCCAAAGACATGTCGCGACGAATGCCAGGCAGAAAGGCCCTCTAGCATGGATTTGAACCGATCGCTCAGCGCGTCATAGGCCGCACCCATGGAACAAAAGACCGTATCGCCACCTGACGGCGGTGTTTCAATCGCATGCAGGATTGATCCCATAGCAGGGGCCTGATCATAGGCATGATCAGTGTGCCAATCTTCGCCAATGGCCCGTGTCTGGTCGGGTTCTTTAAGGACAATGGCGATTTTCGGGTGACCCTTGAGGGGCGTGAAAAAACGATTGACGTTGATCGGCCCGAAACGACGCGCAAACGAGAGCAGATCGTCTGGCGTCAGCGCTTGGGCACGCAATGTGATGACAGAATGTTGCGCGAAGGCGGCTTTGATCGCGGAAAATTGCGCCGGGTCTTTGAGGTCCGCATCAAATATTTCGGCCCCAAGGCTGCCGGTAAGGGGAATGACCTGCACTGACTTCTCCTGCAATACGCCACTTAGACACGGCGAAACGGTTTGCCTTTTGTTGGCATAGCGCTGATCGACGTCAAGTCCGCAATGGGCAAGCGGCCCCTCATATCAAATTGGCATTGTATTCGCATACCATCCTCCCTTATGTATGTCTTACAGATGCTCGTGCTTTGGTTGCACGGTGTTATCTGATCGAGATTCTCTGTTGGGTGAGTGGTCATAACCCATAATCCAGCAGCTGATTTGATCCTTCGGGATCAGGAGAACGCCCTGCGTCGCGCATTCAACGCCGACCGGGCCATGAACGGGCCCCAGAATTGCTGGGGTCGGAGCAGAAACGCGATGCAACGCGCGCAACATATGAGGCAAGATGTAGCCGCCCCAAGGGGCGCTGGCACTGTCCGCGCGCAGCAGATCGCCTTAATCAGACATGTAACACGGACACCTGCGCCCCCTGGGGCGCCACCGGGGTTATGTGCGAACGGAAAATATGCCAAAGAAAATGCTAATCGATGCCACACACGCGGAAGAAACCCGCGTTGTTGTGGTCGACGGGAACAAAGTCGAGGAATTTGATTTTGAAAGCCAGTTCAAGCGTCAGCTTGCTGGGAACATATATCTAGCCAAGGTCACGCGGGTTGAACCGTCGTTGCAGGCTGCTTTCGTGGACTATGGTGGAAACCGCCACGGTTTCCTTGCCTTCTCGGAAATTCACCCCGACTATTACCAGATCCCGGTCGCCGACCGCGAAGCGCTAATCGCCGAAGAAAAGGCCTATGCCGAGGCGATGAAAGCCGAGGCCGAAGCTGAGGATGAAAAACCCAAACCCAAGCGCCGCCGCCGCAGCAGGGCGAAAGCCGCAGAAGTTGCGACTGACGATGCCGTAGCCACCGAAGAGGTGGAAACGCCAGAGGAAGAAACCTCGGGCGATATCGCGGGTATGGAAACCATCGATATTGACGACAGCGAAGAGGGCAGCTCGCCCATGGAGCTGGTCGCCGAAACCCCGGTTGAGACACCAGCAGCCGACGATGGTGATGACGCTGATGATGGCGCCGACGATGAGCAGCCAAAGTCGGACCCAAAGCCCAAGGACGACAGCATCGAAAGCGTCGCCGAAGAAGACGACACTGATGAGGTTCGCCCGGTACGCAAACCGCGCCCCAAGCGTTACAAAATTCAGGAAGTCATCAAGGTTCGCCAGATCCTGCTGATTCAGGTTGTGAAGGAAGAGCGCGGCAACAAAGGTGCCGCCCTGACAACATACCTGTCGCTCGCTGGCCGTTACTGCGTATTGATGCCCAACACTGCCCGTGGCGGTGGCATCAGCCGTAAGATCACCAATGCTGCCGACCGCAAGAAGCTCAAGGACATTGCGGGATCAATGACGGTGCCTGATGGTGCTGGTCTGATCATCCGCACCGCCGGATCTCAGCGCACCAAGGCCGAGATCAAGCGCGACTATGAATACTTGCAACGGATGTGGGAACAAATCCGCGAGCTAACCCTGAAATCGACGGCCCCGGCCAAGATTTACGAAGAAGGTGACCTGATCAAACGCTCGATCCGCGATCTTTACTCGAAAGAGATCGACGAGGTGATCGTCGCAGGCGAGGCGGGATACCGCACCGCCAAGGACTTCATGAAAATGATCATGCCGTCCCACGCCAAGAACGTGAAATACTATAGCGAACAACTGCCACTTTACGCCCGCTATCAGGTTGAGGGCTACCTGAACGGCATGTTCAACCCGACCGTTCAATTGCCATCAGGTGGCTACATCGTGATCGGGATCACCGAGGCGCTTGTTGCCATCGATGTGAACTCTGGTCGTGCGACCAAAGAAGGCTCGATCGAGCAAACCGCGACGAAGACCAACCTTGAGGCCGCCGATGAGGTGGCACGCCAGTTGCGTTTGCGTGATTTGGCCGGTCTGATCGTCATCGACTTCATCGATATGGACGAACGTCGCAATAACACGGCCGTTGAAAAACGCTTCAAAGACAAGCTCAAGACGGACCGTGCGCGCATTCAGGTGGGTCGCATTTCCGGCTTTGGCCTGATGGAAATGTCACGCCAGCGCCTGCGCCCCGGCATGCTAGAGGCCACAACGCAGATGTGTTCGCACTGCCACGGCACGGGCTTGCTGCGCTCTGATGATAACGTTTCTTTGTCGATCCTGCGCGCTTTGGAAGAAGAGGGCGTGCGTGGTCGTTCCAAAGAGGTGCTGGTCAAGGCGCCAATTTCGATCGCCAACTTCCTGATGAATGGCAAGCGCGAGCATATCGCCGATATCGAGGCCCGCTATGGCATGTCGGTACGGATCGAATGTGATCCGACGCTGGTGTCGCCGGATTATGCGATTGAAAAGTTCAAGACGGCTACCCGCTCTGTACCCGAAGCTGCGGCCGTTGATAGCACCTCTGTCATCATGGATGATGTTGACGAGGGTGTGATCATTGATCCCATCGAGGATGAAGCAGAACCGCAAAACGCCGAAAGCAACGACGGTGAAGAGCGGCCCAAGCGCAAGCGTCGTCGTCGTCGTCGTCGTCGTGGCGGCGGTGGCAATGGTGAGAACCAAAACCAGCAGCAGGCCGAAGGCGAAAACGCACCATCAGGTGAGGCTGACCAAGACGCCCAGCCAGTTGAAGCGAAGACGGAAGACGCCCCAGAAGCCAAACCTGAAGAGGACGCGGCCCCCAAGGCAGAAGAAAAGCCCAAGCGCACCCGGACCCGCCGCAAGAAAGCGGATGATGCCGAGGTCGCAGAAGCGGAACCAAAGGCCGACGCGCCTGCGGCAGAGGAAGCGCCAGCCCCTAAGAAACGCACGCGCAGCCGCAAGAAACCCGTCGTCGCCGATGCACCGGCTGAAGAGGCCCCGGCGGCAGAACCCGAGGCCGAAGCCCCGGCAGCCGAGGAAAAACCTAAGCCAAAGCCAAAACGCCGTAGCCGCGCGAAACCGAAGGTTGAGGATGTGGTGGCTGCTGTAGCAGCACCCGCCGCCGAGACAGCCAAGGCAGAACCGGCACCAGAAGCGGCGCCAGAACCAACGCCAGCGCCTGCCGCGCCAGCAGTTGTCGAAGCGCCTGCCGCCGCAGAGCCAGCGGCCGACAAGCCAAAGCGCAAGGGCTGGTGGTCACTGGGCCGCTAACAGGCAATCTGCGTACCATAAAACAAAAAAACGCCGTCCCTCAGGGGCGGCGTTTTTCGTTTTGGCTTAGGCCTTGCGAATGAAATAGACCTGACCGTCGGGGCTGTCTTCGCTGGCCAGCAAGGCATGGCCGGCCTCTGCACAGAAATGTGGCACGTCGATCACCGCTGCTGGGTCATCCGCCAGCACCCGCAAAACCTGACCTGATTGCAGCGCCTGCAACCGCTTGCGGGCTTTGAGAACGGGCAGGGGGCAAAGCAATCCCTTGGCGTCAAGATCAGCGTCGTATGTCATGGGTCGGAGGTATGTGGGATGTTTCAACTTGTCCACTAACTTGTGACAACAAGACCCGTGACCTGTCCGGTATCCGTGGTTAGGTAGGACGGGAAGGAAGACCCAATGCTCGACACTGCCCTGATCTTTGATGCCGCCCTGTTGCCGGCCATGCTGGTTGCCATGTTGGCAGGCATCTTATCATTCCTTAGCCCCTGTGTATTGCCTGTCGTGCCGCCATATCTGGCGTATATGGGTGGGGTGTCTGTCAGCGAGATGGAAGAAACCGCACAGGCCCGCCGCAGGGTATTCGTGTCTGCGGTGTTCTTTGTGCTTGGTCTGTCCACCGTGTTCTTGCTGCTGGGCCTCGCGTTTTCGCAGATGGGCCGGATGATGCTGCAAGTGCAGGACTGGTTTATCGTCGTGGCGGGCGCCATGATCATGATCCTCGGGGCGCATTTTGTGGGTGTTTTCCGTATCGGGTTTCTGGACCGTGAATTGCGTGTCGATGCGGGCGACAAGGGCGGTTCGGCCTTTGGCGCTTATCTGCTGGGGCTTGCCTTTGCCTTTGGCTGGACACCCTGTCTTGGCCCGATCCTTGGCGCGATCCTTAGCCTTGCGGCCTCGGAGGGTGACGTGTCGCGCGGTACGGTGCTTTTGGCGGTCTATGCGCTTGGGCTTGGCACTCCTTTTCTGCTGGTTGCCGCGTTCTTTCCGCGCCTCAAAGGTGTCATGGGCTGGATGAAGCGGCATATGGACCGGATCGAAAGGACCTCTGGTCTGTTGCTCTGGACGGTCGGCCTGATGATGATGACAGGCCAGTTTGCCGCTCTCAGCTATTGGCTGCTTGAGCAATTCCCTGCACTCGCTCTGGTGGGCTGATCAGAGTGCCGCTAACCTAAGCGGAACGTCAGCACGGGGCAGGGATGAACGCAGCCAATCAACAGGTCACCAGACGTCGGGTTTTTCATATTCCCGGCTATGACCCTATGCATCCCCGCCGCTACCGCGAGCTTTATCGCAAAGAGGCCGCCGCACAGGCCGAAATCAGCGGGTATGAGATCGCAGTGAAGGCCGAAACCGCCGCAGACAGTTTTCGCTGGTCGGTGGCTGCAAGGATTGATGGGCAATCGACGCTGGCGCAAGTCGATATGCTGGTTTGGTCCGACATCGTGCGTGAGAGCATGGCACAGTCGATCCCGGCAACCTATTGGCAGCTCGTCCATACAGCGTGGATCTACATCCGCACTGGTACGCTGCGGCGTTTGATGTGGATGCGCAAAGGGCCAGTGATTGCCGCACTCTATCCAGTAGTGATGCTTTTGGCGCAGCTTGCCGCCGCAGTGCTTGTTGGGGCGGGTCTTGGTGGTTTGGCCCATCGGTTGATCATGGGCGCACTGGGGCTTGTCGGGTTCACCGAAGGGGTGGTTTTTGAAAGTGTCGCATGGGGTGCATGGGGCATCTATTGGGTGTTGTTCTTTGCCAGTGTGGTGGTGTTGCTGCGTTGGTTTAAGACCAAGGACAACACCCTCTTTGCCTATTACCTAATGCACGACTACGCCTTTTCCGCCCGTCTAAGTGGGGAAGACCCGCCAGAGTTGGCAGCGCGGATGACGCAATTCTCGGACACGATCGCGGCGGCACTGGCCGAAGACGTGGACGAAGTGCTGATCGTGGGCCATTCCTCTGGCGCGCATCTGGCTGTGTCAATCCTGGCCGATGTGATCCGTGGCGGGCATGTGACAGCAGATGGCACGCGGTTGGCCTTTTTGTCGCTGGGCCATGTGGTGCCGATGATGTCATTCCTGCCACGCGCGCGCCGGTTGCGCCGCGATCTGGCCTTTCTGGCCACGCAAGAGAATTTCACCTGGGTGGATGTCTCTGCCCCCGGCGATGGCTGCTGTTTTGCGCTTTGTGATCCGGTGGGGGTCAGCGGCGTCGCGCCTGAAGGCAAACGCTGGCCGTTGGTCATATCCGCGGCCTTCACCCAAAGCCTGTCACCGGCAAAGTGGAAGGCGCTGCGATGGCGGTTCTTCCGGCTGCATTTTCAGTACCTTTGCGCCTTTGATCAGCCCAAGGACTATGACTATTTTCAGATCACGGCAGGGCCGATGTTTCTGGGCGAACGGTATCGTGGGCGCAAACCCTCAAAATCCCGCATCGACACACCGGTGTCGAAATACACGTCCATGCTACCATGACAGCGCTGCCCCCCAAGCCGCCCTCCCGGCCAGAGAAGGTGTCGCTATGGCGGTATCTGCGGCTGTTCCGGCAGGATATCCTGTCAGCGCAGCCAGCCAAACTGTACCGCGCATGGATGGCCGAGTTTCGGACCCCTTTCTTTCGCAGTTATCTGGTGAATGATCCGGTTCTGGTCAAAGAGGTGCTGCGGGACAATCCTGATGCCTATCCAAAATCTGACCGGATAGGGGCCGGGTTGCGACCCTTGCTGGGAAACAGCGTGTTCCTGACCAACGGAGAGCTGTGGAAACGCCAAAGGCGGATCATTGATCCGGCCTTTGAAGGCGGGCGGTTGCGCGACACGTTTCCCGGTATTCTCGCGGCGACTGAGGCCGGGGTGGCGCGTCTTGCCCACGTGGCAAACGATACGCCGCAGGAAATCGAGGCGCTTACCAGCCATATCGCCGCTGACGTGATCTTTCGCACGTTGTTTTCGATCCCGATTGAGGATGAAACAGCGCAAGAAGTCTTTTCCGCCTTTCGCGATTACCAACGCAGCCAGCCAATCGTGAACCTTGCAGCATTTGTCAGGGGGCCGTCTTGGATGCCCCGGTTCTTCAAACGCGAGACGCGGCAGACAGCGCGGCACCTTCGCCGGTTGATCACGCAGTTGGTGGAACAGCGGTTGGCCCTGATTGCCTCTGGTGAGGCGCCCGATGATCTGGCCACGAAGATACTGACCACGGCCGATCCTGACACCGGCCAGACATTCACCCGTGATGAGATGGTCGATCAGGTCGCGATCTTCTTTTTAGCCGGACATGAAACCAGTGCGTCAGCCATCGCATGGGCATTGTACCTAGTGGCGACTAACCCAGACTGGCAGGATCTGCTGGCGGCAGAGGCGGCGGTGTTCTCGGGGCAATTTTCTGAGCTGTCGCAGCTCAAGCAAACCCGCGATGTGTTCCGCGAGACGCTACGTCTGTATCCCCCGGTCCCGATGATGGTGCGCGAAGCACAGGCAGAGACGGTCTTTCGCAAGCGCCAGATCAAACGTGGCGCGCAAATCGTTCTATCGCCATGGCATCAACACCGGCACACCCGGTTGTGGGAGAACCCAGATGCATTCGATCCCGCCCGATGGGACACTGATGCAGGCACGCTCAGCGCAAGGACGGCCTATATGCCGTTTTCTGCCGGGCCGCGTGTTTGCACCGGGGCAGGGTTTGCCATGATCGAAGGTGTGGTGGTTCTGGCCGGTTTGCTGCGGGCCTACCGATTTTCCCCGGTTGATGGGCAGGTGCCGGTGCCGGTTGCGCATTTGACGGTCCGCGCGCGTCAGGGAATCATTTTGCGAATCGGGTCGCGGAATGGCGTCCTTGTTTCCAAACCGGAGACAGAATAGGATAATCGTACTTATCGCAGTCTAGTCCGAAACGCGTCGGCGATCTTCCACTCATGCGATGAAATTTTAGAAATCATTCAATTTCAATTACTTAAGGTGAAAACCTCTGCGGTTTGAGTTAGATTTGACCTGTCACATAATTGTGCTGTTCATCTTTTCATGACACAAATGTGGCAGTGTTATGTTAGTTATTTTTTGTCAGTAAACCGGGGGTCTCCATGACAATCTCTCTTCCAGGATCTTCTCGTGGTGGACTATTTGGGCGCAAGAAGAAGGCGCTTGATCTGAATATCACCAAGACGAAGGCACCGCTTGAAGGTGAGCAATTGGCGCGTCTTTTCGACAAATCCACGCCAAAGCCGAAAGCGGTCAAGCCTGCCAAGATGAATGCCTCTGAAACGCGCGAGCGTGACCGGCTGTCATCACTGCGCGGCGCACTTTACGCCAAAGACTGACTTCAGCCCAAGGCGCGTTCCAGAACGTAAACCCTGATTGCAGACGCGAGGCCAATATCGCCGCGCGTCTCGTCTATTTCTGCGGCCAGCCCATTGATGGTTTTTGCGTCCGCTTCCGCGATCCGGCGGAACTCATCCCAGAATATATCTTCCAGTGACACGCTTGTGCGGTGGCCGCGCAGCGTGAGCGAGCGTTTGACAGGGCGACGGTGGGTCATTCGTCTTCAAACCTGAGTTGTGACAGACGCTTGCTTGCCTGCTCGGCTTGCGATGCCTCTAGCACCTGCTGGGCCTTGCTGCGGCCAAAGCGGACGGCGTTTTCGTCCGCCTTGGCCTTTGCGTCGGCGCGGGTTTTCACCTTGCGTGCCTTGTTAAGGTTGACCGGCTTCATTTCGGGCCGATCATATCCTCTGGGCGCACGACTTTGTCGAATGTCGCTTCGTCCACAAACCCCAGCTTGATCGCCTCTTCCTTGAGGGTGGTGCCGTTTTTATGCGCGGTCTTAGCAACGGTTGTGGCGTTGTCATAACCGATTGTGGGGGCAAGTGCCGTCACCAGCATCAGCGATTCCCGCATCAGTTTTTCGATCCGCGTACGGTCCGCCTGAATGCCGGTCACGCAGTTATCGGTAAAGGTAACCGAGGCGTCGCCGATTAGCTGCATGGATTGCAGCACGTTATAGGCCATCATCGGCTTCATCACGTTCAGCTCAAAATGCCCCTGTGATCCAGCGAACCCGACAGCCGCATCATTGCCCATGACATGGGCGCAAACCTGCGTCATCGCTTCAACCTGTGTTGGGTTCACCTTGCCGGGCATAATCGACGATCCGGGTTCGTTTTCGGGCAACATCAACTCGCCCAGACCACAACGGGGCCCGGAACCCAGCATGCGGATATCAGCCGCTATCTTGTAAAGGCTCGCTGCTACGGTTTTGAGCGCGCCTGACATTTCAACTAACGCGTCATGTGCGGCGAGTGCTTCAAATTTGTTCGGGGCTGTCACGAAGGGCAGGCCGGTGATCTCTGCCATATTGGCCGCAACCGTTTCGCCCCAACCTTTTGGCGTGTTCAATCCCGTGCCGACAGCCGTGCCGCCTTGGGCCAGCTCATAGATGGCGGGCAGGGCGGCTTTGATACGGCGCATGCCCATGGAAACCTGATGGGTGTAGCCGGAAAATTCCTGTCCCAATGTCAGCGGTGTCGCGTCCATTGTGTGGGTGCGGCCGATCTTGATGATATCGTCGAAATCCTTGGTCTTTTGCGCCAAGGCGCTGTGCAGTTTCTCTAGCCCCGGAAGCAGCACGTTGTGCGCGGTTGTGGCCACGGCGATATGCATCGCTGTCGGGAACGTATCGTTCGACGATTGCCCCATATTACAGTGATCATTGGGGTGCACCGGTTCCTTGGACCCGATTGTGCCGCCCAGCATCTCAATTGCACGGTTCGAGATCACCTCATTGGCGTTCATGTTCGATTGCGTGCCCGATCCGGTCTGCCAGACCACCAGCGGGAAATGATCATCTAGCTTGCCCGCTACTACCTCTGCGGCGGCGGCGATCATCGCGTCGGCCAAAGCAGGATCGAGCTTGCCACGGTCTTTGTTGGCCATCGCACAGGCCTGTTTGATCACGCCAAGCCCACGCACAATCGCCACTGGCTGCTTTTCCCAACCGATGGGGAAATTCATGATCGAGCGCTGCGTTTGCGCGCCCCAGTACCGATCAGAGGGAACCTCCAAAGGGCCAAAGCTGTCCGTTTCTGTGCGTGTGTCGGTCATGGGAATACCCTGTCGTTGCTGGTTGTGCGCAGGGATATCCAATCAGGCTGGCGAAGGCAATTGATGACAGATCGGTCACTGCGTGGTGAAATAGGGGTATTTTAACAGAGGAGATTTACAATGCTTGGATTAGACCCCGAAAAGGAAAAACCCTTTGATCCCAATTGGGTGAGCCCCGACAAGGATGCAGCGCTGCGCAGTCAGCGTATTCTGATTTCTATCATCGGTCTGACGGCGATTCTCTTGCCGCCTGCTGTGGTAATCGTGGATCGTTTTGCCCCGTCGCCCTGTTTCCGCGACAGTCTGAGCCACTATTTTTATAGCCAGCGCGCTGGTGTGGTCTTTGTCATGACGCTGGCTTTTATTGGCACGCTTTTGTCGTCCTACCGGGCCGAGGCGCGTTTTGTGCGTCGTCTTGCGATTGTCGCAGGCATGGCGGGGCTATTGGTGGCGGTCTTCCCGACAGAAGGGCCGGGCTGCACAGAGGCTGCGTTTACCGCCCGGATGTTTGGATCAATCAACGCTGAAACGCCGATGGTTGTCTTTGCGACGGCGTTCATTCTGTTTCCCGGTGTCGGGACTATTCACTATATTGCGGCCTTCGTGCTTTTTGCCATTATGCTGTATTTTTGCGCCATTGTTTTTCGCCGCTCCGGTGCGCAGGATCGTGACCCCGACACGCAGGCGTTGCTGGTGGTGAAACGCAAGCGCAATCGCATTTATGCGGCATGTGCGTTAGTGATTGCAGCGGCGATGATTGTGATGGGGCTCAGTCAGATTGACGCCATCAGCGGCTATTTCTCGCAGAGGGTCATTCTTTATGGCGAAGCAGTCGCACTTTGGGCCTTTGGCATTGCTTGGCTGGTCAAAGGACGTCTTTTTGATACGTCGCTGGGCGCTTAGGACTTGCGGAACTGATCGAGGCTGACAACTTCGGCCTCTTTCGGGGCGTCTTGGCCTTCGTCCTCGGGTTCGACCATTTCTTCCATCGGTGCTTCTTCGGCATCCGCGCCTAGGGCCAAGTTTTCGTCGTCTTCGTCCTGCGTTTCAAAGCGCAGGCCGAATTCAACAGATGGATCAACGAAGGTCTTGATGGCGTCATAGGGCACATAAAGTGTTTCAGGATTGTCCCCGAAATTCAGCGTAATCGTAAAGCCCTCAGTGGTAACCTCAAGATCGGCAAACCAATGCTGTACCACGATGGTCATCTCACCGGGATACCGGTCCGACAGCCAATCGGCGATCTCGACATCAGGGTGCATTGTATCAAAGGTGATAAAGAAATGATGTGCGCCGGGCAGCCCGTCCTTTTGCACGTCCGTCAACACCTTTTGGATCAGGCTGCGCATAGCGCTGTGCATCAGATTTCCATAGTCGATGGTGCTGGTCACGGTGCTTTTCCCCTTGGTTCGCCCTTACCATAGGGGATTCCTTGGGCGTGAAAAGGGGCGGATTACATCAATCCCAATCCAATGCTGGCAAGCAGGCTAAGCGCTGCCGAAATGAGCAGGACCAGCGGCAGCGACCAATGCCGCCAAAGCAGCAGAACGGCGGCAGTGCATGCCAACGCCAAGGCAAGTGGGTTCAGGGTGCTGAACACCGGAAGGACCGTCTTGATGGGGCCAATGACAACGGGATTGACCCTCTCAAAGATCACATGCAGCGCAAACCACACTGACAGATTTGCAATAACACCGACGACCGCAGCGGTGATTGCCGCCAACGCGGCCCGCAACCGTGGCCTGCCATCCAGCCAGTCAATCAGAGGGGCGCCAGCGAAAATCCAGATAAAACAAGGCACAAACGTCACCCAAAGTGTCAGCATCCCCGCCAGCACCGCCATGCCCGGCCCGGCATTGGCCAATCCGGCAACCATGCCCACAAATTGGGTCACAAGTATCAGCGGCCCCGGCGTTGTCTCTGCCAACCCCAAGGCATCCATCATTTGTGGCGTGCTGAGCCATCCAAACCCGACAACGACCTCTTGCGTCATATAGGCCAGTACCGCGTAGGCCCCGCCAAATGTGACCACCGCAAGGGTCGAAAAGAAAACACCTACATCCATCAGAAATCCGTTGCCGGTGGCCGCGATTGGCACAAAGGGTACGGCCCAGATCACAAGCCCGATCACCAGAATACGCAGACTGCCACCTAAGCTGCCAGATGCGGGGAGGGCAGTTGTGCCATCATCGGTCGCGCCGATAGCACCAATGACCGCAGCCACAGCAATGACCAATGGGAAGGGCAGCGCGAAGATGAAAAGTGCCGCAAATGCGCAGGCGGCGATCAGGATGTGTTTTTGCGATATCAGCGCCCGTCTGGCGATCTTTAGCAACGCCTCGATCACGATGATCACAACAGTGGCTTTGACGCCCAGAAACAGCGCCTGCACGATCGGCAGATTGCCGTATGCGCCATATGCCAGCGCCAGCGCAAAGATCACCGCAGCCCCCGGCAGCACAAACAACCCGCCGCCGATCAGCCCCCCGATGATGCCTTTTCGTTTCCAACCTGCATAAGTGGCCAATTGCATCGCCTCCGGCCCCGGTAGCAGCATGCAGAATGACAGTGCGCGCAGGAACTGCGCTTCGGTCAGCCAGTCGCGTTTTTCGACCAGTTCTTTGTGCATCAAGGCGATTTGTGCCGCCGGGCCGCCGAAAGACAAAAGCCCGATGCGGCCAAAGACGCGGATCAGGTCAGAGGTCATGCCGTGCTACCGGTTGGCCAATCATGCCCTTCATCCTGTCCATCGCGCGCCCAACGATATAGCGCGTCATAGATCAACATACCTGCCTCCAACTGTGCCGGGTCATTGCGGTACATGCGCGACAACCCAACCGAAATGGCCAGCAGACCAGCGGCTTGCGGTGCTAAGTCATGCTGGTCGGTATCGGCAGCGCGCACCACGGTGGCAAGCGTATCAAGGGCAGGGTGGCGCAGGCCAAAGTCGCGTACCATCACATCAAAGGTGCAAAGCGGGCCGTCGTGGGTCCAGGGTGCCTGATCACCATCAAAGGGTGTGGCGTCGAACTTTACGGCCACATCAGCGACAGTCGCGGGTGGCACAAACATGAAACGCGCGGCAGGATCGACAAAGCGCCGGATCAGCCACGGGCAAGCAATACGGTCGATCTTGGGCCGGTGACGCGTCACCCAAAGCGATCCGGGAATTGCCGCCGCAGGCACACGCGGCAAACCGGCGTCGCGCCACGCATAGTTACCGCCTGAAAGCACCTGCGCGGGAATACCATGGCTGCGCAACAAGGCCGCAACACCATGCGAGAGTTTCAGGCCTTTCTGGCAGACAACAACGCATTGCTGACCGGCAAGCCGTGCCAGCAATCCGTCGATATCGCGGTGCGAATGCCGAAACGCCGAAGGCACTAAATGCGGGTCTTCGGCAAAGTCTTCGGCAACACAGACGTCAATGATGGCAGGACAGTCAACCGTGCCAATCAGCCGCATCAGTTGGGAGGGTGAGATTTCGTTGAAAGCAGCCATAGGTGCATCCTTTCTGAAGTGGTCAGTGGATGCGACGCTTTGGCCGGGGCCTCACGGGGCGTTCGCGGACCCCATGCGCCATTGATGCGAGATCAGGAGAATGCAGTCAAGTCTACCCAACAATCCGGCTAATCTCGCGCAGGATCTTGGCACGGATCGTCCGGGGGTATTCGCGGTGGGTGCGGGCGGTCATGACAAAGCCGTTCCGGGTGATCACGGCCCCCCGATAGAAATTGGTGATGGCCAATCCCATCGATTCAATCGCAATCCCGTTGATGGTCACACCGGCACGCTCGGCTGAATTGCGCGCCGCGCGCACGTCAGTGCCGCCATTTGGCGTACCATCGCCAGAGACATCGATCACACGGCGCGCACAATTTGGGACCTGATCAAAAAGTTTCAATGAAAAATAAATCGCCTCGGCCGGGGCGGTATCGGACAGCACAAAGGCGCGGGGCATCAGACGGGCCTGATCAGACAGCGATTGAACATCCAGCGCCGTGCGCACTTGCGTCCATGGGATCGAGACAGTCTGCCTGTCTGCCCCGGACCATTGCACCACGGCAACCGTTGTGCCGCCCGAAACCATTGTGTCTATGATTTCAGGGTCTTGCAGGGCGTCAGCCAGGCCGTCTGTTTGCAGGCGGTATTCAGCGGAATCAATGGAATTGGACACATCAATTGTCAGTATCAGCGCCGTGTCACAGGCCTCAGCAACAATCGGGGCCGCGGACAGCATGGCGGCACAGGCAAACCGTAGAAATCTCATCGGTTTATGGTGCGCAGAGTGACCGCGCATTGCAAGTCACAATGGCTTTGGCCGGGCGCGTCAAAAGGTGGGGTAAGTGCAGGTTTCTGTTGCCAGGTACCTGCGAACCCCGCCCTAGGTCGCAAAACCCAAGGAGTTAAGTTTCGATATTAGGCACAGCTTACGCTGCGACTGCCATCGGTGCATTGTTGTCATTTGCAACTATACAATTTGAACCGATAACGGTGGTATCTCACCGAGACAAAGCAAACCCCTTTAGACGTTCGTCGATCCTATTTCGTCCCCATAGCCCTCAAATGAAGGGTGTTTGGTGGAGACGCCGGGTACCGCCCCCGGGTCCGATCCGCTTATTACGAGCGCGTTTATGTCCATAGTCCCGAAGAACTTCTTATAGATAGGCAAGCGCGAAGGCGCGCGCAAGGGCTAGCACATCTCAAGCGCGGGCGGCGCACCACTCAGGACAGGTCGTCGCAGCTTTAGCGCGCGGCGCGCTTCTTCGTGCAGTCCCAGTTTCACACGGTGACAGCGCATGCCTCTGTGCTTTGGGTGGACATCCGGTTTCCATAAGCGTCGCGTCATTGGCCTTTTCCTGTCTGCTTAGAAAAGAGACGATGGGCAATTGGGCGTGCGAGCTAACTCTCACCGTAGTTGGGACCTTTGGCGATTTGGGTCAAAAGGCAAACGAGATGCATGAATTCTGTGGTCTGTGTACAGACACTGTGTCCACAGCATTCAGTGTTGCAACCAAGTGGCAATGTCACCGGTTGTGCAGAGCTGAAGTGCTATTAACTCCGCTGACTGGGCAGGGCGTAATAGCCCGGAGACGTCAGATATCGCAGGGGTAAAAAGCCTGCGGGTTTACTCTTCGACCACCTCAATGCGCCATGAAGCGCCCGGCACCGGCTCCTCATCATCGGCTCCGATGCGCATTGTCTCTGTGAGTTGTTCGATCAATCCTAAGCCTAGAGAGAACGACTGAATGGGATCAATGCCGTAAACGCGCTTTTCTTCGACAAAGCCTTCAACAGAAACAACGGCGTAATAGTCTTCTACACCGGCTTGGCTGCCATCGGATGATATCGTCGCTTCGACACCTCTATCTGAAACGACCTGTAGTTTGATTGGCTTCATTGCTTGCCCTTTCTAAGCTGTCGCAGCGCTTCTGAGATCGCAGTGTCCGTTTCCTGCTGGTGAACCTAAGATCATCGGTGGTCTGGTTCAGAGGTTGAGCCAGATTGCAGGCACGCCCACGACGGCCTCTACCCAAAAGTAGATCCATTTCTTGCGGCTCGCGCCATCAATGATCACCGAGGTCAGTCGCCCGGCGGCGGCACCACACCAGCAGAACCCCAGCATCACATATGCCTCGGCTGAGCCAAGGATCAGCGCGCCGATCCCCATGCCCACGAACAGACAACCGACCGATGCACGGATTTCTGACATGCCCATCGTGGTGTCGCCCATGGTCAGGTCAAGCGCGCCCAGCGTATAGCGTGGCGCCAGCCAGCCAAAGCAGCCCAGCCCGATGCTGAGCACTGCAAAGATGATGTTGATGATGTCCATGACTGCCGCCTCTTATGTGGTGCATGGCAATGTGGCCCAACGGGCGGCAGGATCAAGTGCGCTTAGCTGAGTTGTTCCATGAAACAGGCTGAAATACTTGCAACTTCCTCGGCGGTGGATTCGCGTTTGAAGAACGTCGCCAAGCCCGTTTCAGGGAACATCAGATAGGTCTGGGTGGAATGATCGACCAGATAATACTCTGGATCATCGTCCTGCGCGCGGTAGTAGGTTTTGTAGGCCTGCGAGGCCGCTTTCACTTGTTCCGGCGTGCCCGTCAGTCCGATCATGTCGTCGTGAAAGTTGTCGGTATAATCGCGCACGACCTCAATCGTGTCTCGCTGGGGATCAATCGAGATAAAGACCGTGCCAATGTCCAACCCGTCTTCGGCCAGCAGTTCTGCGGCATAGGCGTTGCGTGCACTGTCGATGGGGCACACATCAGGGCAGAAGGTGTAGCCAAAGTAGACCAGCGTCGGTTTGGTGATGACATCAGTGTCGGTGACAGTTTCCCCGGTTTCCGAGACCAGTTCAAATGGTCCACCAATCGTGCTGCCTGCAACGGCGGTGTTGCCGCAGGGATCGTATGACGCGTTTTGTGACTGCCAGACATAGAGCCCTAATGCGGCGGCCACGGCGAGGGTGGTTGTCCCAAAGATGACGGCTTTCATAACCTGCTCCTGTTTATTCGATTTGGGCGCACTTTATGCCGATCGCGGCGGGCTGCAACGCAAAGATGCGTGACCGATTGCCGCTACCGTGCGGCCTTGTCTCGTGCGGCAATCACACCCTGCGCGAGCTCTTGCGTATAGGTGGCAAGTGCTGCGAGGTTCGCGTCGGCGGCACCGGCGTCCTGCGCTTCAATCGCGTCGGCGATCATCTGGTGCAAACCGATGATTTTCTCGCGCGAGCGCGCTGAGAAGGTGATCATGTTCATCAGCGGCTGCATCGCTTCAACCGCGCCTGCCAGTTGATAGGACAAAACCGGGTTGTCTGCTGCATCCACCAACGCACGGTGAAAGGCTACGTCAGAGGCGCAAAAGGCCTCGTCCGTCAGGCCCGGTTGTGATTGCCGATGCGCCTCGGCGCGCATGGTGGCAAGATGATCTGCACTGCGCCGCTGGGCCGACAGTGGCGCGCAGGCACGTTCGAGTGCGTAACGCGCTTCGCAGGCTGTGGCAAAGCTGACCGCATTCATGGATAGCAGCAAAGTCGAGGTCGTGATTTGCTGCCCATAGGCATCTTCGAATTTCAGTCGGTTAACAAAGGCCCCGCCAGTGGCCCCACGCTGCGTCCGGATCAGCGATTGGGCGGCAAGCCGCTTCAATGCCTCGCGCACGGTGGGGCGCGAGACGTCGAATTGTTCGGCCAATTCTGCCTCGGACGGCAGGCGTTCGTCGACGGGCAAGGCCCCCGATATGATGGCATCGCGGATCGCTTTGGCGATCTGGGCCGAAAGATCGGCAGAGCTGGAGGGATCAATTTTCATTTGTCAGACAATTAAACGTCTGACATATGATTAGGCAAGTCTTGAGTCGCAAATAATGCATCGTAGGAGGACGTTCGTGCCACATCTGATCCGATCAACGCTATGGCTGTCGTTCTTTGGAGCGATCCTTGTTGCTTGGTGGATCATGTATGTCATGGCAATGGATATGGATCTTGACCTGTTGGGCCGTCCGGGGCCGATGGGGCAGGCGATGGCGGCAATGGATCCACGCATGCCGATGGATATGCCCATGGCGCGGTTTGGTCCGCTGTTTGCGATGTGGGCCATTATGATGGCTGCGATGATGTTGCCCACAATGGTGCCAACGCTGACAACCTATGAAAGTTTGATGGTCAGTGCCGACGGCACGCGGGCCGGGTGGCTGGGCGTATTGCTGGGGTATTTCATCGTCTGGGTCGCCTTTGCTGCCGTCATTACAGGTGTCCAATTGATCCTGCTGTTTGGCGGCGTGATAGATATGCTGGGGATTGCACCAACGTGGTTGTCGGCCACACTGCTTGTGGTGGTTGGGGCGTTTCAGTTCACCCGCGCCAAAGAGGTCTGCCATGGTGTCTGTCATGCGCCGATGAATTACTTCCTAGGCCATTGGAAAACTGGTTTTGGTGGTGGTCTGCGCATGGGCCTTGGGTTGGGCGCTTTTTGTGTGGTCTGTTGTTGGGGCTTCATGGCCTTGGGTTTTGTTGGCGGCGTGATGAGCCTGGCCTGGATGGGCCTAGCGACGTTGCTGATGGTCTTTGAGAAACTGCCCGACATCGGGCATCGTATTATCAAGCCTACCGGTGTTGTGCTGATCGGCGCAGGCATCGTGCTGGCATTTTTCTAACGAAAGGGACGAGATATGGCTGAAAAAGAACGCGCACCCGCTGACAGGTTGCCGATCTCGCAACGCATTGACCAGCGGATGGAAAGCAATCCGCTGCGTCGCAAGATGAAGCCCACCGAATGGGCGATCAAGGGAGAGCTGTTCCTGAACTGCTCTTGCACAGTGTTTTGCCCTTGCGTCGTGAGCCTCGGCGCGCACCCTCCGACGGAAGGGCACTGCCATGCGTGGATGGCGATTGCCATTGATGAAGGGCATTTTGAGGGCGAGGACCTGTCAGGTCTGAACGTGGGTCTGCTGGTCGATATTCCGGGCCGCATGGCCGAGGGCAACTGGAAGGTTGCGGCCTATGTGGATGAACGCTCTACCCAGAAAGCCTATAATGGCATTCTGAAGATTTTCAGCGGCGCTGCGGGGGGCACAACAGGCCTGTTCACCATGCTGGTCTCCGAGATCATCGGGGCCGAGCGCGAGAAAGTCGAGATTGTGCGCGAAGGCAGCAAGCGCGGTATCTACATTGGTCGCAAAATCCAAGGAGAGATTGAGCTGATGAAGGGCGCGAGCCCCGATCATCCGGTGATGATCTCAAATTCCAAATACTGGATGGGCCCCGATATCATCGCGGCCACTGGGACACGGTCCAAGGTCCGCGACTATGGCCGTGTCTGGGACTTTGGCGGTAAATCGGCAGAGGTCTGCGCGATCGACTGGAAGGGCCCCAAGCCGTGATCAGCCCCGCGTATTGCCAGACCATGGCACGCTATAATGCGTGGCAGAATGATGGGTTGCGCAAGATGGTTGGCGTAATGAGCGTCGCAGACCTGATCGAAGACCGTGGCGCATTTTTCGGGTCTATTTTTGCGACGCTGAACCATCTGCTGTGGGGTGACACGATCTGGATCAGCCGTTTCGATGGCGGTCAAGGGCCTGCTGTGCCTGCCAAGGACCACCGCGAGATTACCCCGACGCCTGCCGTTTGGGCGGCAGAGAGGTTTCGCATGGATGCGCGCGTTACGCTATGGGCGCAAAGTGTCAGTGCCGTTGATCTGGTGGGCGATCTGACGTGGTACTCGGACATGGCGGGTCGCGAAATCACAAGACCCAAGGCGCTTTGCGTTATGCAGTTGTTCAATCATCAGACTCATCACCGCGGGCAGGTTCATGCCATGCTGACGGCGTTGGGTTTGAAACCCAACGACACTGATCTGCCATTCATGCCGGAGTAACGCCCATGGCCGTCATTGCACCTTCGCGCCGCATCCGGCGCACCCCCTTTACCCCTGGCGTCGAAGCTGCCGGGGTGAAGGGCTATACCGTTTATAACCATATGCTTTTGCCAACTGTGTTTCGCAGTGTGGAAGAGGACTATCACCATCTAAAGTCCGCTGTGCAGGTCTGGGATGTTGCTGTTGAACGGCAAGTGGAACTGCGCGGCCCAGATTCCGCCCGACTGATGCAAATGCTGACGCCCCGCGACCTGCGCGGGATGATGCCGGGGCAGTGTTTCTATGTGCCGATTGTTGATGAAACCGGCGGAATGCTGAATGACCCGGTGGCGCTGAAGCTGTCCGAGGACCGCTGGTGGATTTCGATCGCCGACAGTGATTTGCTGTTCTGGGTCAAAGGGCTTGCCTATGGGTACCGGCTTGATGTGCTGGTGGATGAGCCCGACATCTCGCCTTTGGCCGTGCAGGGGCCTTTGGCCGATGATCTGATGGCGCGGGTCTTTGGGGATGCGGTCCGTGCGATCAAGTTCTTCCGCTTTGGCTGGTTTGATTTTGACGGTGTCAGCATGGCCGTCGCCCGCTCGGGCTATTCCAAGCAGGGCGGGTTTGAGATTTACGTCGATGGCACCAAGAACGGGATGCCGCTGTGGAATGCGCTGATGGAGGCGGGCAGGGACCTTGACGTTTATGCCGGTTGCCCCAACCTGATTGAACGGATCGAGGGCGGTTTGCTGTCTTATGGCAATGACATGACCCGCGAGAACACACCGCATGAATGTGGATTGGGCCGGTTTTGCTCAACGCAAACGGCCATTGGCTGTGTGGGACGTGATGCGCTGTTGCGGGTGGCCAAAGAAGGGCCGACCCAGCAGATCCGGGCGATCTCGATTGATGGTGACATTCCCCCTTGCGATGCCGCCTGGCCGCTGATGGCCAAGGGCAAGCGGGTGGGGCAGATCACATCTGCCGCGAAATCACCGGATTTCAAGACCAATGTGGCCATTGGCATGGTGCGTATGACCCATTGGGATGAGGGCACAGTTTTGCAGGTGGACACACCCGATGGGCCGCGTGATGTGACGGTAAACGAGGACTTCTGGCTATAGCGCGTGATGCGCCGTCGGAGACTCCGACGGAAGTCTGATTGGACGAAGAAAAAGATGGGCCCGGCGCCCGGACGGAGAGGAATGAAGATGTTTAACGCTTTGGTGGTCGATAAGAACGACGAGGGCAAGACCAGCGCCGCCGTGCAAGAGATCAGCCTTGATCAATTGCCAGCAGGCGATGTGACCGTTGCCGTCGATTATTCGACGGTGAACTACAAGGATGGTCTTTGCATTGGGCCGGGTGGTGGTCTGGTCCGTAATTATCCGCATGTGCCGGGGATTGATTTTGCAGGCACGGTCGAGACCTCAGATGATGATCGTTACAAGCCCGGAGACAAGGTTGTTCTGACCGGGTGGCGCGTGGGCGAGGCCCATTGGGGTGGGTATGCCCAAAAGGCGCGGGTCAAGGCCGATTGGCTGGTGCCGCTGCCCAGCGGTCTGGATACCCGTCAGGCGATGGCTGTGGGTACGGCAGGTTTCACGGCGATGCTGGCGGTGATGGCCCTAGAGGATCACGGCATCAAGGATGGTCCTGTGCTGGTCACCGGTGCGGCTGGCGGTGTGGGGTCCGTTGCGACGGCGATTCTGGCCAATCTGGGTCATGAGGTTGCCGCTGTGACAGGACGCCCTGAAACGGCGGACTATCTGACATCGCTGGGGGCGACCCAGATTGTGCCACGTGAAGAGATCAATGAGACCACCAAGCGCCCGCTTGAGGCCGAAACATGGGGCGGCTGTGTTGATGCTGTTGGCGGCGACATGCTGGCGCGGGTGCTGGGGCAGATGCAGTATGGGGCGTCCGTCTCAGCGGTAGGTTTGGCCGGTGGTGCCGGTCTGCCTGCAACTGTCATTCCGTTCCTGCTGCGCGGTGTGAACCTGCTAGGCATCGACAGCGTGATGCAGCCGTATCAGAACCGTCTGCGTGCATGGGAACGGATCGCCAAAGATCTGCCGATGGACAAGCTAGAGGCGATGATCCAGCCAGCGACCCTGTCCGATCTGCCTGATCTGGGGCGTGGTATTCTGAAAGGTCAGGTGAAGGGCCGCGTGGTTGTTGATGTAAACGGCTGATCCCAGCCCAACGGATAACGAAAAAGGGGCGCCCGAACCGGGCGCCCCTTTCTTTTTGTTTGTGGCAAGGATCACTCAGCCGGTTGTGCCTGACTGGTATCAACCGCAACACCAGCCTTGTCGCGGCGGTGATCGTTCCACATCGCCTTGGCCAGTGAAAGCATCATGCCCACCATGATGATACAGAAGGGCAGCGCCCCAATGATCATCGCGTTTTGCAAGGCCGACAGACCGCCGCCACCTGCGACAAGCAACGTACCGATCAGCAGCATCATGATCACACCCCAGATTATGCGGTGGAACACGCCGGTTTCTTCGGCCCCGCCTGACATGATGGTGTTCATCACCAGAATGCCGGAGTCAGCGGATGTCACAAGGAACGTCATGATCAGGATCACGCACATCACAACCAGAATGCCATAGAGTGCATCTGGCAGCATGGCCTCCATGGTCACAAAGAGCTTGGCAGAGTTGGACGCTGCGATGATGGCCCCATCAGCCGCACCGGAGAGTTCCAGATCAATCGCTGTGCCACCCAGGATGGTCATCCATGCCCAGCACACCAGACTTGGTGCGATGACAGCGCCCAGTACGAATTCACGTACAGTGCGCCCGCGCGAGATGCGCGCAAGGAACAAACCAACAAAGGGCGAAAACGCGATCCACCAGGCCCAGTAGAAAGTGGTCCAACCGGCCTGCCATGCAAACAGACGCCCTTCGGTGCCAGCTGCATAAATGGCGGTAAGTGTCTCCTCGCCCAGCCCTTGTGCCGCAGCAGGTGCGCCTTCACTGAAGCTCGCGAATGAGCCCCAAGGGTTGCCGCTTGCAGATGCATAAAGCGCCGAAAGGTCCTCAGCGGACAGCGCGGCTGCCGCTTCTGGCAAGGCTGCCGTGAAGGTCGCCATGTCTTGTGTCGAATGCGCCCCAAAGCTAAGCGACAGGAAGTTGAAGACATAATCGGCGAAAGCGGTTGCATAGGTGGTCATGGCAAACAGGAAGCTGCCAAAGATCACGAATGTCAGGAGCAAGATCACCGAAAGCACAAGGTTGAGGTTCGACAGGTATTTTACCCCGCGCCCAACGCCCGACACAGCCGAGATGATCGACAGCGACATGATGATAAAGAGCGCCACCAGCAGACCGATGGTCGATGGGGCAGGGGCATCACCAGATGTATCCTGTAGCCATGCCATTCCAGTGACAGAGTACACACCGTCAACAAACTGGGCGACACCAAAGCCGATCGTCACAGACACACCAAGGATCGTTGCGACAACACCCAGAACGTCAATCAGGTGACCCAGCGGGCTGTTTGCCCATTTGCCGATCAGTGGTGTCAGGGCCGAACGGATCGTGAGCGGCATGCCGCGTGTATAGGCGTAATAGGCCAGCGACAAACCAGTCACCACATAGATGGCCCATGCGTGAAACCCGTAGTGCGCGAAGGTATAGCGATAGGCACCTGTAAGGGCTTCTTCGGTATTGGGTGCGACGTCTCCGGCGACGGTCAGCGGGTTAGAGCCCCAAAGGCCCACAGGCTCTGCGGTGGCAAAGGTCATCAGACCAACACCCAAACCGGCACCGAACATCATCGCAAACCACGAAAAGTTCGAGAACTCGGGCGTGTCGCCGGGTTGCCCGAGGATCCGCTTGCCTGTTGACGGGATGAGAGCCACAGCAAACAGAAAGACGGCAAAGCAGCCCGTTGCAATTACGTAAAAGCCGTTGAAGCCATTCAGCAGCGTTGCGTTCCAGCTGGAAAGCGCTGTGCCGGCGCCTAGCGGCCAGATCAGTGCCCATAGCACCAAAACGACCATTGATATCTTGGAGATCAGCGCGATCGGAAGGGAGTACCCTTCGTAGAATCCGCTGTCTTGTGTATTGATGTCCACATCTGTGAACGGTGGTTTAACGGCCATATTTTTCCCTCCTGTTGTGGACGCAATCTATGTGCGCCCATCAATTTGATCAGGTTTGGCGAACCTGATTGCGGGCAATGGTACCATAGAATGCCCGAATAATGTGCGAAAATGCCCGCTTTGCGTACTGAATACGTCATTTTGCGGGACCGCTCTGCCCTGTCAGCGCAGTCCTTATTGGCGTGCGCGCTTGCTGCGGTTGCAGCATCGCTTTGCTGTTGCGCCGTCGTTTCAGCAATGATTGCGCCGGGTTTGATGTCCACGGTTTGCTCTTTGGCCAAGTTAACCACGACACAGGCATGCGTGTGGTCATCGATGGGTGATAGTTTGGCTTGACCTTTGGGCGGTGCTTGGGCCCCATGCGCATATGACTTTAGATATCGCATGGGTGCGTGCCCAGTTCCCCGCCTTTGACCAACCGTCGCTGCAAGATCAGGCGCATTTTGAAAATGCAGGCGGGTCTTATGCCTGCCGTCAGGTGATCGACCGTTTGTATCGGTTCTATACTGAACGAAAGGTGCAGACGCATCACCCCTTTGAGGCATCGCGCCTTGCCGGAGAAGAGATGGACGAAGCGCAGGCGCGGCTGGCTGAAATGCTGGGTGTGAAAACGCAAGAGCTGTCCTTTGGGCCTTCGACCACACAGAACACTTACGTTCTATCGCAGGCCGTGCGCAAATGGATCAAACCGGGCCAGAGCATTGTTGTGACCAATCAGGATCACGAAGCAAACAGCGGCCCGTGGCGACGTTTGGCAGAGGATGGTGTTTCGATACTGGAATGGCAGATTGACCCTGACACGGGTGAACTTCACCTTGATGATCTGGCAGCACTGCTAGAACAGGACGTGGCCCTTGTCTGCTTTCCGCATTGTTCCAATGTGGTGGGGGCGATCAATGATGTGGCGGCAATCACTGCACTGGCCAGATCCGCAGGTGCGCGCACTGTCGTGGATGGTGTCAGCTATGTCCCGCATGGGTTTCCTGATGTGGGTGCCTTGGGCTGTGACGTGTATTTGTTCAGTGCCTACAAGACCTTTGGCCCACATCAGGGCCTCATGGTGATCCGCGAGGCGTGGGGTTTTGAACTGCCCAATCAGGGGCATCATTTTAATGGTGACATCCTTTACAAACGCTTCACCCCTGCGGGGCCGGATCATGCGCAGGTCGCTGCATCCGCGGGGATGGCCGACTATTTTGAGGCGATGTCAGCCCACCATGGTGGCGGGTCGGCGGCAGATGCTGCGCGGTTATCCCATAATCTGATGCGCGATCATGAGGTCGATTTGCTGCAACCGCTACTGGATTATGTCTCATCCAAGAATTCGGTGCGGCTGATCGGCCCTGCCAACGCGTCCACGCGTGCGCCGACAGTTGCGATGGCCTTGAGCACCAATGCCGACGCCACAGCCGCCGCTTTGGCCCCGCTTGGCATCATGGCCGGTGGTGGTGATTTTTATGCCCAACGCCCCTTGGCTGCGGTGGGTGTCGACCCTGCCAAGGGCGTGCTGCGCGTCAGCTTTGTCCACTACACAACCAAAGCAGACGTTGACGGATTGATGGGCGCGCTAGATCAAGTCTTGTAAGCAGGCCAAGACGACCTGCGCGGAGGTCTGATGAGCAAATCCCCCATTCTGATGTGGTTCCGGCGCGATCTGCGTCTGGACGATCATGCGGCCCTGACGGCGGCTTGTGCTGCGGGCCATCCTGTCATTCCGGTGTTTATCCTTGATGAGCTGACGGAAGAAATGGGAGCCGCCCCCAAAATGCGGCTGGGGTTGTCAGTTGCGGATCTTGCCAAGGCGTTGGGCGATGAAGGCAGCAAGCTGATCCTGCGGCGTGGGAATGCGGATGAGGTGCTGCGCCAGTTGATCGCCCAGACGGGGGCAGGGGCCGTCTATTGGTCGCGCCAGTATGATCCGGCCAGCCGTGCGCGTGATACCCTCGTGAAGACAGCGCTGAAAGCGGATGGTGTAGAAGCCAAGAGCTTTGCCGGGCATGTCTTGTTTGAACCTTGGACCGTCGAGACGAAGACGGGTGGTTATTACAAGGTCTACACCCCGATGTGGAAATCTGTACGGGGCAATGATGTGCCCAGCGCGCTGCCTGCGCCGGGCCGGGTTCCGACACCTGACGATTGGCCGGCGTCTGACAATCTTGAGGATTGGCAGATGGGTGCCGCCATGCGGCGTGGTGCCGCGATCCTGACCAACCACTGCACGGTCGGTGAAACGGCGGCCCTGGGCAGGCTAGGGGCGTTTATCGCCGATAATGTCAGTGCTTACGTCAAAAACCGCGACATTCCCGGTGTCACAGGCACCTCTGGCCTGTCCGAGAACCTGACCTACGGCGAGATCAGCCCGCGCATCTGCTGGCATGCAGGCTGGAAGGCGCTGAACGACGGCAAGGCCGATGCAGAAGTGTTCCTCAAAGAACTGGTCTGGCGCGAGTTTGCCTATCATCTGGCGTTTCATACGCCGCGCATTGTCAGCGACAACTGGAAGCCGGAGTGGGACGCTTTTCCCTGGAACACGGAAGAGACCCCCGACGTGACCGCATGGAAACAAGGGCGCACCGGTATCCGTTTCGTCGATGCGGCCATGCGCGAGATGTATGTGACAGGCACCATGCATAACCGGGGGCGGATGATTGTGGCCTCGTATTTGACCAAACATCTGCTCAGCCATTGGAAGATCGGAAAGGCGTGGTTTGCCGATTGTCTGACCGACTGGGACCCGTGCAGCAATGCGATGGGTTGGCAGTGGTCGGCTGGCTCCGGCCCGGATGCCACGCCCTACTTTCGGGTGTTCAATCCGGTCACGCAGTTGGACAAGTTCGACAAGGACAGGGTTTATGTCAAACGCTGGATTGCTCAAGGCACCAACGCGCCCAGCGCGACAGCCTTGTCATATTATGATATGATCCCCGGCAGTTGGGGCATGTCGCCAATGGACAGGTATCCAGACGCTGTGGTGCCTGCAGACGTTGGACGGCAGCGCGCGCTTGACGCCTATCAAACGCGCGGATTTTAGATGCCGTTACGTCACCCTTAACAAAGTTTGATCGTTTTCAGTGACTTCGCCGTATCAAGAGTTACCTTCAACCGAAATACCGTGGGCCGGGACGCCCGCGCAAGAAAAGACGACAGGAAGACGCATGATCTTAACCAGTACCAAGGGCCAAACCGGACTGCCGCGTTACTTCGCGCGGGTTTTTGACCAGATCAAGGACCTCAGCAAGGGGCGCGTTGATATTGTCCTACCAGACGGACGCCAGTTTCGCGCCGAGGGGCCAGAGCCGGGGCATGTGGCCGAAGTGCATATTCACAACGATGATGTTTTTGCGCGCACTGTGCGCGAAGGCGATATGGGCTTCTCAGAAGCCTATCTGGACGGCTGGTGGACAACGCCTGATCTGATGGCCGTGATGGATTTCATGCATGATGATGCCGATCATATCTACGACGGGTTCCCCGCCCAAAAGCTGATCCGGTTTTACGAGCGTGTCCGCTTTTGGATGCAGCGCAACTCCAGATCGCAGGCCCGCAAGAACATCAGCTATCACTATGATCTGGGTAATGAATTTTATGGTCTGTGGCTGGACGATACGATGACCTATTCGTCGGCGATCTTTGAGACGGGTCAAGAAAGCACCGAAGCGGCACAAACAGCCAAATACGCCAGCATGGTCGATCAGATGGGCGCGAAGGCCGGAGATCACGTGCTTGAAATCGGCTGCGGTTGGGGCGGTTTTGCGGAATATGCCGCCAAGGAACGCGGGATCAAAGTGACCGGGCTGACGATCAGCAAAGAACAACACGACTATGCGGTCGCGCGGATGGCCAAGGCAGGCCTGTCGGATATGGTCGAGATCAAGATGCAAGACTACCGCGACGAAAAGGGCACCTATGACGGCATCGCCAGCATCGAGATGTTTGAAGCGGTCGGTGAACAATACTGGCCCACATACTTTGAAACGGTGCGAGAGCGGCTCAAACCGGGTAAACACGCAACACTCCAGATCATCACCGTGAAGGATGAACGTTGGGAAAGTTACCGCCGTGGCGTGGACTTTATCCAGAAATACATCTTCCCCGGCGGCATGCTTCCTAGCCCGATAGTTTTGCGCCAAGAGGTTGAAAAGGCTGGATTAAATGTGAAATGCTCAATCGAATTTGGTAACAGTTATAGCCTGACGCTGCGCCGCTGGCACGAGACCTTCAACGAAAAATGGGATCAGGTTGCCGCTTTGGGCTTTGATGACAGGTTCAAACGGATGTGGGATTTTTATCTGACCTCTTGTGCCGCGACATTTGATAGCCGAAACTGTGATGTAACGCAGATTACCGTGACGCGCTCTGCATAGATCAGGTCGTGCGCGCCAATACGAGGACGCAGTGACATGCCTACAGCCGGACGTCTTGCCGGAGCCGTGATTTTCGGCCTCTTCGGGTGGTATTTGGCAGGGATAACCATTCCATTCTTTCCAGAATCCAATGCGCCTGATTTCTGGATCCCTGCAAGTGCAGGCATCAGCCTGATTATCGGCTGGCGTGTTTGCGGCTCCCGCGCTGGACGCGGCTATAATGAGGCCATCGCCACAGGGATTACGGCCGCCGGGTCGATCGCCTTTTGTCTGCTGTTTGCCTTGGGGTTCAATCAGATGATCTCGAACGCGATGCGCTTGTTCTACGATGGTCCGATTGACGCTGTGATGGATGTCTTTAGCCAGATGCTGGAATTCGCACTGTATTTCTACGATTGGGGTCTGATTGCCACTCTGGTCATCGGTGCAATTGTTTGTGCCTTTGCCACAGAGTTCTTTGGCCGGCGTTTCCCCTGAACCCATGGATATTTTTGTTTACGGCACGTTGCGGTCGCATGCCTTGATGGCCGCGGTGGCTGGTGAAGGTCCGATGACCCCAGTTGAGGCGCGCCTGCCTGATGTCGCCGTTTATCCATTGGCCGGAAACGTGGTCCCCTTCATCCGTGCCTCACCCGGTGCCGCCGCATTCGGCCTGATCTGGCAGGGTCTGACGCCAGCACAGGTTGCCCGTCTAGACGTTTATGAAGGCGCGTTTGGGTATGTCTTGGAGGAGACCACCGTCAGCACCGCCCAAGGCGCGCGCATTGTGCAATGCTATATGCCACCTGCGGGGTTGCCTGTGGGTGACGGCGCCTGGTCGTTGGCCGTGTGGGAGGCCGACCATCTGGCCCCCGCCATCTTGGGCGCCCAAGAGGTGTTTTCGCTTGATCCGCTCCCTGACGCTGCCACCTTGCGGGGCATGTGGCCGATGATCGAGGCGCGCGCGTGGTCAAAACACCGGCCAAAAGCGGCGCCGGCGGCGCGCCGATTTACCCCATCAAAGGGTGATTTCGCTGTTCTGCATGCGCATCCGCCAGCGGGCCGATTCTTCAGTTTTCAAAGCATGGATGTGCAACACCGCATGTTCTCGGGCGCGCGCAGTGATGTGCTGCACCGCGAAGGGTTCTTTGGCATCGATGCTGCGATTGTGCTGCCATATGACCCCAAACGCGACCGCATCCTGCTGGTCGAACAGGCCCGCATGGGGCCTGCGCTGCGCCATGATCCTAATCCGTGGATGCTTGAACCTGTGGCCGGGATCGTTGATGCCCGCGAAACGCCGGAACAGGCCGCAATGCGCGAAGGCCACGAAGAAGCTGGGCTGACGTTTACCTCGCTGGAGCGGGCAGGGCAGTTCTATGTCTCGCCGGGGGCCACGACCGATTACTTTTACACCTACGTCGGCCTGTGCGATCTGCCGCAGAGCGAAACCTATCTGGGCGGTCTGCCCGATGAGGCCGAGGATTTACGCCTGCACCCGATGTCCTTGGATGAAGGTTTGGCGTTGGCTGACAGTGGCGAAATCGCAACTGGCCCGGCGCTGTTTCTGCTCTACTGGATTTTGCGCCATCGGGCACGTCTTGCGGCAGTGTGATCAACGCAGATGACTTGATGTTGGCAGGGTGCAGTCCTACACAGAGAGGACCGAATAAAGGGGCCGGGCCATGACCATCAAAGAGAACCTTGCAGATGCCGTTGGAAACACGCCGCTGATCAAGCTGCGCGCCGCCTCAGAGGCAACGGGGTGTACCATCCTAGGCAAAGCTGAATTCCTCAATCCCGGCCAGTCGGTCAAGGATCGTGCGGCCCTTTTCATGATCAAGGATGCGATTGCACGCGGTGATCTAAAACCCGGTGGGACAATTGTCGAAGGCACGGCAGGCAACACCGGTATCGGGTTGGCGCTGGTGGGTGCCTCCATGGGGTTCAAAACGGTGATCGTGATCCCCGAAACCCAAAGCGAAGAGAAAAAAGAGATGATCCGCGTAGCCGGGGCTCATCTGGTCCAAGTTCCGGCGGTGCCCTATTCCAATCCCAATAACTACGTCAAATATTCGGCCCGTTTGGCGGCCGCACTCAGCGAGACAGAGCCAAATGGCGCGATCTGGGCCAATCAGTTCGATAATACCGCCAACCGGCAAGCCCATGTCGAAACAACAGGCCCCGAGATTTGGGAACAAACAGGTGGCAAGGTTGATGGCTTTACCTGTGCCTGTGGGTCGGGAGGCACGCTGGCCGGTGTCGCGCAGGTTTTGCAGCCCAAGGGCGTGAAGGTTGGCGTTTCGGATCCTGATGGATCTGGTCTTTACAAACTCTATACCGACAAGGTGCCCCCGGCGGGCGACTCGATCACCGAAGGGATCGGGCAGGGGCGGATTACCGCGAACCTTGAAGGCTTTACCCCTGATTTCGCTTATAAAATCCCCGATGCCGAGGCGCTGCCGCTCATCTTTGATTTGTTGCAGCACGAAGGGCTGTGCATGGGCGGTTCGACTGGGATCAACATAGCCGGTGCGATAAGGTTGGCCCGTGAGATGGGGCCGGGGCATACAATTGTGACGATCCTGTGTGACTATGGCACGCGGTATCAGTCCAAGATCTTCAACCCCGATTTCTTGCGGGGCAAGGGCCTGCCGGTGCCTGCATGGCTCGAAGCTGACGTCGATGTGCCCACTGTGTTCGAGGACGCATGATCCGGCGCCTCTCTGCCTTCCTATTGGTCGCAATCGTCGCGATATCACTGCCCCTTGCTGCAATGGCGCAAGACGCCAGCGGTCCGGTTGACGTTATTGCAGAACAAAACGACTGGGAAAGACTGGCCACCCGCGCTGAGGCATTGGCCGGATCAGAAGACCCGTCATTATTTACTATCCAGCGCTTGCGCGCAGAGCTTGTCAAATGGCGTGATCAGTTTCTGGCGGACAGTGCCGTCAATGGCGGGCGCATTGGCACGGTCAATACGCAAATTGCGGCCCTTGGCCCAGTGCCGGAAAGCGGAATAGAGCCGGAAGCCGTGGCGGCAAGGCGTGCTGCGCTTCAGGCACAACTTACCAATCTGACCGCGCCGCGTCTGCTGGCGCAAGAATCCTATGCGCGGGCAAATGGTATTATTTCCGAGTTCGATGGCCTTGTTTTGCGCGAGCAGACGGCACAACTGGGCCAACGAGGGCCATCGCCGCTGAACCCCACGCATCTGGCGGCGGCAGTTGCGGCTATCTGGCAGATACTCGGGTTCATCGGTGCCGAAACCACAACTGAGATCGGCGTGCGCTTTGGGTCGGGCGCGTTGCTTGCCGTGCTGCCGCGCGCGCTGGCCTTGCTTGTTGTCGGCATCGCGTTGATCGGTGGCGGTCGCCGCTACATCACCCGCCTGCGCGCAAATCTGGCCGAGCGTGGCGGGCGGTGGCTGACGTTGCGTCTGTTCTTGCTGTCTTTGGTGCAGATCATTGTTCCTTTGCTGGGGCTGGTGCTGCTCACGGCGAGCTTGCAGGAGTTTGATATCTTCGGGCTGCGGGGGGATCTTGTTGTTGAGGCAATTCCTGTTGCAGGTCTGTTTGTCATTCTTGGTTGGTGGCTGGCCCGGCATCTGTTCCCAAGCGGAGCGTCCAACGGATTTCTGGGCTATGATAAAACGGTCCGGGCATCGGGTCGCCGCTATGCGCTTGCACTGGCCTGGGTTATGGCCGTCGTAGCACTGCTTGAGGTCGTTTTGACCACGATGGATGTGACCGATGCCACATTGGCCGCGATCAGATGGCCGGTACTGGTGGTGCTTGGAGTTCTATTGTGGCGTCTGGGCCGTGCCGTCCAGACCAGTCCAGAGGAGATTGAAGGCAAAACCGTATCGGCGGGGCAGATGCGAAACCTTGTGGGGCGGTTGTGTACGCTTGTGGCTGTCGCGGGCCCGCTGCTGGCCGGTCTGGGGTATACGGTTGCTGGTCAGGAGTTGATGCTGGCATTCATTCTGTCGCTGACGCTTGTCGGGGTCATTTTGCTGCTGCAACGCATCGTGCATGATCTGAACACCGCCGAGGACGCAGAGAAAGCACAAGGGTTGCGCGCGCTGCTGCCGGTCTTTGCCAGTTTTGTGATCTATCTGCTAAGCTTGCCCGTCTTTGCGCTGATCTGGGGCGCGCGCGTGGACGACCTGCGCGAGGTTTGGACGCAATTCCGCGAAGGGTTTACCATTGGCGACACGCAGATTTCGCCCACTGATTTCCTGACCTTCGCGTTGGTCTTTGCCTTGGGCTATCTGCTGACGCGGTTCATCCAAAGCACCTTGCGAAAGTCGGTTCTGCCGCGCACACGGCTTGATCTGGGTGGGCAGAACGCCATTGTCGCGGGCTTTGGCTATGTCGGGGTTATTCTGGCGGCGATCGTGGCGATCACCAGCGCGGGCATCGATCTGTCCAGTCTGGCGATTGTGGCCGGTGCCTTGTCGGTTGGTATCGGGTTTGGTCTGCAAAACATCGTCTCAAACTTTGTCTCTGGCATTATTTTGTTGATTGAACGCCCCGTTAGCGAAGGCGACTGGATCGAGGTCGGCGGGCAAATGGGTTATGTCCGGTCAATCTCTGTACGCTCAACTCGGATTGAGACGTTCGACCGCACCGATGTGATCATCCCCAATGCCGATCTGGTCAGCGGGCAGGTGACAAACTGGACCCGTGGCAATTTGGTGGGCCGGGTCATTGTACCTGTTGGCGTTGCTTACGGCAGCGACGTTGACAAGGTGACAGAGATCCTGCGCGGCATTGCCGAGGCCCATCCGCTGGTGATCATGACGCCACCGCCCTCGGTGCTGTTTCGTGGGTTTGGCGCGGATTCCCTCGATTTCGAAATTCGGGCAATCCTGCGCGATGTGAATTATGTTCTGGTGGCCCAATCGGAAATGAATGTCGAGATTGCCCGGCAATTTGCCGAAGCCGGGATCGAGATCCCATTTGCCCAGCGCGATATCTGGTTGCGCAATCCCGAAGTGCTCAAGGAGCGACCTGAATGACCAAACTTTTGTTTCGCGACGATGCCTATCTGCGAGAGGCGGCAGCAACGGTAACTGCGATCACCTCGGAAGGGGGGATCGTGCTGGATCAAACGATCTTTTACCCCACGTCTGGTGGGCAACCCGGCGACAGTGGCCGTCTGCGTTGGGGCAAAAAAGAGGTCGAGATTGCAACCGCCCAGAAAGGCGAGGGCGATGATGTCCTGCTGCTCTGTGCTGAACCGGCTGGCATACCCGCAGTAGGTGATGAAGTTGTGCAAGTGATCAACTGGGACCGCCGCTATAGGCATATGCGTGTGCATACCGCATTGCATCTGCTGTCGGTCGTGATCCCGCTGCCAGTGTCAGGCGGGTCCATTGGCGCAGAGAAAGGTCGGCTGGATTTTGACATGCCCGAAGCGCCCGAAGACAAGGCCGCACTTGAGGATGACCTTAACCGTCTGATTGCCTGTAACATGGCCGTGACTGATGAATGGATCACAGATGCAGAACTGGACGCGCAGCCAGATCTTGTGAAAACAATGTCGGTGCAGCCACCGCGTGGCAGCGGCCAGATCCGTCTGATCCGAATTGGGGTTGGCAATGAAACCGCCGATCTGCAACCCTGTGGTGGCACCCATGTGGCCAATACCGAAGAAATCGGTCGCGTTCGCCTTGGGAAAGTTGAAAAGAAAGGCCGCCAGAACCGGCGTGTTTATCTGCATTTGGAGTAAGGCTTTGCGTTCATTTGTGATCTCGCTTTTGATGTTATGGGGGGTGGCCCAACCCGCCGCTGCGCAGTCCTATCAAGGCTGCAATTTCAGTGAGGCGCGCATTATCGACGAGGCGATGCGCTCTGCCAAAGACCTCACGTTGAAGGCTGCCGCTGTCGTGGGGGACACGCCTGACTATCATCGCTGGTTCGGCACCTATTCCCAAGCCAATGCAGATGAGGTGCGCGCAAACCTCAAGGCCATTGTCACAGCCATCAGGGGCGGGGGCGTGACCGCGCAATGCGATCAGATTTCACAGGATGGATGCTCGGCCGGGGAATATGCTTGGGTCTATGCGGATGAACCCTATCTGATACATCTGTGCCCTTCGTTCTTTAACCTGCCTGTGCTGGAACGGCTGCAACCGGGTTCACGCTGGAGCGAGAACGGTACCCGCGAAGGGACGCTGATCCACGAGATTTCGCATTTCCTGCGTGTCGCCCGGACCGACGATCACTGCTATTCACGGCTCATCTGTCGAGAAATGGCAAGCAACGATGCGACACGTGCCATCGATAACGCCGACAGCTACCAGTATTATACTGAAGATGTGACCTATTTTGCCCGTCAGCCACTGACAAACAAACCGCCACCAGCGCCGCGTGCAGATCGTTAATCTGGTTCGACCTCTTGCCCGAATAAGTCACGTTCCAGAGGTTGATCCAGCATTCTTTCGGTTTCCGGCAGCCCCTCGCGCGATAGCAGCACCGCAAAGGGGCGCAGCTTGGGCACATAGCTGCACACAACCAGCATCATCACCATGATCGGCACCGACAGGAACATGCCCGGCACTCCCCAGACAGCGCCCCAGAAGGCCAGAAACAGGATAATTCCAAAAGAGGACAGGCGCAGCGCACGCCCCATCAGCATGGGGTCGATGATGCTGCCGTTCACGAATTGGATGACGCCAGAGATGACGAAAATGATGCCTGTGATTGTCGCGTCACCGATCTGTACGTGGGCCACCAAGGCGATCAAGGCGGTCGCCACGATAGACCCGATATTGGGAATGAAATTCAGCACGAAGGTGATGATGCCGATGGATGTGGCCAGCTCCAGCTCAAAGGCGCGGGCAAGCACATATATCATCGCACCCGTAATGGCGCTGATCAGCGTCTTGACCAGTAAGTAATAGTTGACCCGGTGAATGATCGACCGGATGATCTTGCCCACCCTCTCGGCCTGTTCCTCATCCCCCAGAAAGCTGAGCAGCTTGGTTTCAAACCAGAGACGTTCAACAAAGAGAAAGCCCACAAAGAGGATGACCAGCACGGTGGCCTGTGTGATCCCGCTTGCCTGTCCCGCAGCAGAGCGCAGATAGCTTGATACATCAACAGAGCGCAGGGCGTTGGAAATCGCCAATTGGCTGTCATCACCCGCCCAACTAAAAAGCGATGCCACAGCAGATGGTGCGCGTTCGGTATAAGACAGGGTCGTCACCAGCACGGTGTTCACCTGTGCCAGCAGAATCGACGTGAGCGTCAGCAAGGCGGCAGAGATCAAGAACAGTGCGGCAATACTGGCAATCGCGTTGGGAATTCGGATCATGCCGATGCGCTGGCGCGCGATAAAGTTGATCACATCACTGGTCAGGCTGAAAAGAATGATGGCCGTCGCCAGAGATATCAGAACAAACCGCGCCTGCACCAGCAAGAACAACACCACAGCAAAGGCAATAATGACCAGCGCACCGGTTTGCAGGCGCGTTGTTTCATTGGGCCTTTCGGCGGGGGCGGTCTTGGGCGGATCGTGCAACATCGGCGTGAAGTCTCACCATATCGATGTCTGATGTAAAGACCGGGAATGCGGCACGCACAAACATAGCTGTGGGGTCTTGCAATCAATGGCCAGAAGGGGCTAAACCGCCGCCACGGACAGGTGGCCGAGTGGTCGAAGGCGCACGCCTGGAAAGTGTGTAGGCGGGAGACCGTCTCCAGGGTTCGAATCCCTGTCTGTCCGCCACCATCCCATTTTAAGCAGTTTCGCAAGATCGCCTTGGGCGGCTTTTTTGCTTTGTTTATATGCTTGATGTGCAGTTCACCGCTTACCTTGAGTTTCTTTCGATGATGTCTATGTTCGTTCATGAAGTGGTATGGAAGGTGGTATTTTGGATGGCCATATCTGGCAAGCTTACAAAGAAGCTGGTTGAGAACCTTGGGGCAGGGCGTCACGGCGATGGCGGCGGGCTTTATCTTGTGGTTGATCCATCCGGCGCGCGGCGCTGGATTGTTCGGGTTGTGGTTAAAGGCCAGAAAAACAAAAAGGGTGCGCCATTGCGGACTGATTTTGGTTTGGGTGGCGCGGATGTAGTGACCATCAACCAAGCCCGCGACCGTGCGCTGGAATATCGCCGCATGGCAAAACAGGGATTGAACCCCCGTTTCAATGCCCAGCGCCAAATCCCGACTTTCGAAGAATTTGCGCAACAGGTTCACATTGATCGGATGCCGACGTGGAAGAACGCCAAGCATGGGCAGCAATGGATCAACACACTGCGCGATTATGCCTTTCCCAAGATTGGACGGATGCCGCTGGACAGCATCGACCAACCTGAAGTGATGATGTGCCTATCGCCAATCTGGACGGAAAAGCACGAGACCGCGCGGCGGTTATCTCAGCGGATCAAGACGGTTCTGGACGTGGCCAAGTCCAAGGGCTTTCGGTCCGGCGAAAACCCCGTAAACTCCATCAAGGACGCAGGTGCGCTACCCAAGGTGAAAGCCAAGGTTAAACACCACAAGGCTATGCGCTGGCAGGATGTGCCAGCCTTCTACGCCGATTTAAAAACCCTCAATGCAATGTCAGCCCATGCCTTGCGGTTCACCTGTTTGACTGGATCAAGGACAAGCGAAGTCTTGGGGATGCGCTGGGGTGAAATAGACTTTGATGCACGGCTGTGGACCTGTCCGTTGGAACGAATGAAAACGGGCGCGGAACACCGCGTTCCTTTGACAGATGAAATGCTGTCGATCATTGAGCCGCTCAAGGCTCTTAAGTCTGAGTACGTATTTGAGGGCCAGAAACGCCACAAGCCGCTATCCAATATGTCGATGCTAATGCTGTTGCGGCGGATGGATGTCCAAGGGGTCACGGTCCACGGTTTTCGATCAACTTTCCGCGATTGGGCGTCTGAGGTTGCCAATGCACCGCGAGAGATTGCAGAAATGAGCCTATCACATAGAGTAGGGTCAGATGTAGAGCGTGCCTATGCGCGGTCAGACTTGCTGGATAAGCGGCGGGTGTTGATAGAGCAGTGGTCAGTATTCGTTTTGACCCAAGCATTGGGGGGCTATCTTGAGTGGCAGCAATGAAGCTTTTGTTGAAATAATTCGCTTTGACAGATTCTCTCAAAAAATGAAGTATGGTGGTGTTGGGATGGTCTTTGGGAAGATCAACCATGGCCTCACAACAAACTATTTTTCCGAGATTTTTTATGAGTCGCAAGTCGGTAGCGATGGAGTTCCTGTTGTATCGTTACAAGCGGCATCCAAGGCAATTTTGTATGATATTGCATCGGAAATATCGGTTGCTCTGCGCTTTTTGCAAGGTCGCGAATGGTTTGATGCCAACGTTCAGTTTTCTACCACTGGGTTGCCCCCATTCAGTGAAATTGTCGTAGATGGTTGGCGTGCGGAATGGGGAAACTCAACGCGAGTTGATTTAGAATTCTACCTTGAAGACCTTTGCCAAGAACTCGAACTAAATGATCTGATCTATAGCCAAGAGTGGTACTATGCTAAGGCCAGTTATCTCTACTTCAAAGATCACAAACTTCCTGATCACGCGATGACGATTGGCATTCTGCTTTCGCAGATGTGGTGGAAACTTGAGCAAGAGGATGCGGCAATTCGAGGTCGAGAGAACCAAAGATCTTTAGATCGTGCCAACTTAGCAAAAAAACTACGGATGAAAGAGCAAGCTACAGCCAAGGATACTGTTCTTGTCATGTATTGGCATAGGGCTTTGCAGGAACACGGAGCCGAGGTGATGAAGCGCGATAGCAATGCCGCTCAAGCCATTTTTGCCATGGCAACAGAGAGAAGACCGCGAGAGCTGCAAATACGAAGTTCAGGCAAGATCATAGGTGCGGAGGCAATCCGAAAGAGGTTGGTTGAGTTGAGGCGGCAAGGTAAAATTGGATAAATCGCCCAAGTTTCCCAAATCGGTAAAAGTGGGCGAACCTTCCGTTTTATCAAGCTGAAATTGCGGTCAGTTCCGTCTCACCCGCATGAGGGCCTCCAAGGTCGGCAAGGCGGACCAAGCCCTCTTTCGCTGCGGCGCCCCCAACGGCTCTTTTGGGCGCTTTGCGACATCGGTGAGCCTGGTGCTTAACCACGGGCAAGAATTTTACCCACGCCAAACACAACCAATATTAGAGTGTTAAACATTTAGGGCGCGCGTTCTGATATACGCACCCGTCAGAGAAGAACTTAAATGAATCTCATCGATGCATCCAAATCACGAAGTTCTACGCACCACCGCGAAACAACGAAAAGCCCCATGGTGTGAATTTGAATGGCAAGTGAAAATGTTCTTCTAAATGATTGATCCCGAAGCGAAAGATAGCGATTTCTAGGAATGAAGGATCGGACACTTCAACGCCGCACATGCGATAGAAAGGGCCCACGTCAAACTCGACCTCATACATGCCGCGGGTAGTGCCAATTCCTTGGATAATCGGGTGTTGCAATAGGCCGTCATCGTTACATTGACCTCTGGCGATCTCGCGGCGGGCTTCATCTAGAAAGACCAATCTCACGTTCAAACCAGCCGCTGGGACACCGCGCGCGATATCTACTGCGTGAATTGAAATGCCGCCAACCCGATGCTGGTCTTTGGTTGAAGTTCCCATGTCGTTCGCCTGTTCCATCTGTTTATTGCGCGCGCTCTTACCCCTGAGCGCTGCCCCTCCAAGGTACCATCTCTCCAAACAAGCTTGCCATGGGGCGCCAATCTGATCCACGATAAAAAGATCACAAGCGCGTTCAAAATTTCAGAACAAAGCACTGACGTCATCGATCCATTCCCATCAGGGGCAAGACGGGCCCTTCAAAAAGGTAACGCTATGTCCCTCCATCTTGTGCCACGCTCTTTGCAGTATTTCGAACAGGTTGCGCTGCAAGGTTCGATCCAGGCGGCATCACGTGAATTGGGCATTTCGGCCTCAGCGATTCAACGCCAGATCGTGATGATCGAAGAGTCCGTTGGCGAGGCCTTGTTTGAGCGTGACCCGAAGGGAATGATACTGACGCCAACCGGGCGTTTGATCTTGGACCTTGCGCGGGACTGGCGGCTGGGCAACGCCCGGCTTTGGTCGGCGGTGCAAGCGAACCGCGGCATCGAGCATGGTCACATCAGGATTGCCGCCATGGATGGGATGGTGAACGGACTTGTTCCTACTTTACTCAGGGATGTGTCCCAGGCGCTGCCGAAAGTATACGTCGATATCGACATTCTTAGCCCGGACAATGCGGTCAAAGGTATCCTGCAAGGAGATTATGACCTCAGCATCGTGGCCAATGCCCCACCGGACAGAAAGCTGGTTTGCCACTGGAAAGAAGACTTCCCGCTAGGATGTATCGTATCTCCCCAGCACGTATTGGCCGGACGGGCCTCCATCTTTCTGGAAGAATTCATTTCCCACCCTGTGGTTTTTCAAAGCAGCTATATTTCTATCAGGAAGCACCTTGAAGCGCGCCATGGGTGGATATTCGAGAAAGCGACCCGCGCAATCGTTGCGAATTCCCCGCATCTCATCAAGGTTCTGGCCGCGTCGGGCGACTACATCGCACTTACCTCCGAATTGGATGCGGCGTCAGAAATCAGAGCCGGACTGCTGGAGTTCATTCCCGTTGAAGATGAGAATGCCCTTCAGCAAACGATCAGCGTCATTTCGAATGTGGATGCGATGGAAACCGATTTGACTGTCAAAGTCATTTCAATGGCGGTTCAGAATTTTCAACGTACGGCGGCATCGCTTTCCTCAACCCAAAGAGTTTCTTAATCTGATTTTTACAGTTCACGATTGCACATCGGTTCGGATTGAGGGCCGCTCATGAGCCGAAACACCGAGGATCAATAGGTTAACACGCCATCTCTGCGTTCTATTTTTCAGAACGGCAGGCTGATTTTTAATCTATAGACAGCAACGACAGACCAATCGTAGCCTTTGATCAAAGAGTGACAAAACGGATGGGGTCCCAAATGACAAGCATTGCCCAGATCGACATTTCGGACGATAAAACCGCACAGGCCTATATCCTCCCGCTGATCGAACGCTCGCCTGACATTGCCGAAAGAGTGGCGGCCCAACGCCCTTTCCGGACTGCCACGAAATTGGCTGCCGTCATCCAAAAAGAGTTGGTGCGGCTGGGCGATGATGAGACAATTCAGCTGTTCTGTGCCCATCCGGAATTGGCACCGGATAATCCCTCGGCTATGACGGCAGAGTCCCAATCTGAGCAGGGACGCCTGAATTTGACCGATAGCGTTGGTGACGAGCGCAACCGCATTTCTGAATTGAATGTCTCGTACCGCGAGAAATTCGGATTCCCTTTTATCACCGCGGTCTTTCGGCACGAGGATATGGCCAGTGTCCTGGCCGAATTCGAAGATCGCCTGACTGGCGATAAATCCACAGAGATCAAAACCGCCTTGGACCACATTATTGCGATCATGCGGTCGCGCGTCGAAAACAGCTTCGGCAAATCGGGAAATGGGGCATAATGACAAAACTGCCTGACCACAGTACAGAGCTTGGCGCAGAACCGGCAGAGGCAACATCCTTGGGTTGGGGGTCTGCGATTGGCGGGCTGTTACTACTCGTTCTTAGCATTATCTTTATGGCTGGGGGGTGGCGCCTTGGGCTTGGTGTTCCGACACGGCTGGGGACCGGCGCGTTCCCGTTCTTTGCGGGCGGTATACTGGCCGTTCTGGCGTGCGCCATTTGCATTGATGAACGACGCGGCGATGGCATTGCCGACACACCTGATTGGATCGCTTTTCTGGCCATAAGCGCGGCCCTTGCGGTATTCGCCCTGACCGCTGACCAAGTCGGACTGGTGCCTGCGGCGTTCCTGACGGTCATTATAGCAAGCCTGCCTGACACCAGCCTTTCGTTGCTGGGAAAAGCAATTCTCGGCGTCGTTGTATCAGTGGCCTGCTGGATTCTCTTTATTGAGTTGCTGAACCTTCCCGTCAAACCCTTCGTGAGGTTCTGGTAATGGATATTCTCGCAAGCTTTGGTCAGGGCCTTTTGGTCGTACTGGAACCGCAAAACCTGATGTATTGTTTCATCGGGGTGTTCTTGGGAACCTTCATTGGCGTGTTGCCGGGCATTGGGTCTATGGCCGCAATCGCGATGATCCTGCCCCTGACATTCTACCTCGACCCGACCCCGGCGATTATCATGATCGCTGCGGTGTTTTATGGTGCTGAATACGGCGGATCGACGGCGGCGATCCTGATGAATGTGCCCGGGACGCCTGCAGCATCGATCACCGCAATCGAAGGGCATGCACTGGCCAAGAAAGGCCGTGCCGGGGTTGCTCTGTTTTCAACTGCGACGGCCTCTTTTGGAGGCGGTGTTTTTGGCATGATTGTCATTGCATTCTTGTCGCCCTCACTTGCCAAACTTGCGCTGTCGTTCGGGCCCGCGGACTATTTCGCGGTGATCTTGCTCGGGCTGGTTGCGGCTTCGGCGGTCAGTAATGGTGGCGCGCTCAAAGGGATTGCCATGGTGGTCACGGGTCTGATGCTTGGCACGATAGGCATTGACCTCACAACCGGGGATCTGCGGTTCACGATGGGCATACCGGAACTGCGCGACGGAGTGCATATTGTGATCGTCGCCATGGGTTTGTTTGGCGTGACCGAACTGATCGCGTCGATCCGCACGAACCTAAAAGGCAAGTCCGACGTCGAGGTCGATTTCGACGATCTCTATCCTTCAAAAGAGGAATGGAAATCACTGCCGGCGCCGATCCTGCGCGGCAGTGCGATCGGGTCGTTCTTTGGAGCCCTTCCCGGTACAGGTCAAACAATCGCCGCCGCCATTGCCTATGCGGTCGAAAAGCGCGTTTCGCCTTGGCGTAAGCGCTTTGGCACGGGTGTCGTTCCTGGTGTCGCCGTGCCCGAAGCGGCCAACAACGCGGCGACCCAGACCGCCTTTATCCCGACGCTGACCCTGGGCGTTCCCGGCAGCCCGCCCATGGCCATCGTCATCGGGGCCCTGATGATTTACGGAATCACCCCTGGTCCACGCTTGTTAACGGAACAGCCGGATATGTTCTGGGGGCTGGTCGCCAGTTTTCTGGTCGGCAACATCATGCTTCTTGTTCTGAATGTGCCGCTGATTGGAATGTGGGTGCGGCTGCTCAAGATCCCTTACAAATACATGTACCCTACAATTATCGTCTTGATTTGTATGGGCGTTTACAGCCTGAACAACAATGTATTCGACATCTGGCTGACCCTCGTGATCGGCGCTGCGGGCTACATTATGCGGCTGTTTCGATTTGAACCTGCTCCGCTTCTTTTGGGCTTCGTTCTTGGCCCCATAATGGAGGAACAATTGCGTCGGACCATGCTGCTCTCTCGCGGCGATCCGATGGTGTTTCTGGAGCGACCAATCAGCGCGACACTGATCGCGATCACCGTCGGAATTCTAATCTTCGGTCTGTATTCTACCCAACGCAAACGCCGCCAGACACGTGCGGCTCAACAAAACTCAACAGGAAGGTAAACCGTATGAAACTTGATCGCAGAACAATATTGGGAACAAGTCTGGCAGCTTTAACAGCGCTCTCGGCTTCATTTGCAATGGCAGAACCCGGCCCATGGAGCGATGAGCCAGTCCGCATTGTCGTCACCTTCCCTCCCGGTGGCACAAGTGATCTGGTCGCACGTCTGGTGGCGCAATATCTTGATACCGAATTCGGGCAGAAAGCCGTGGTTGACAATCGCCCCGGCGCTGCAGGCACGGTCGCGGCTGATTTTGTGTCCCAGCAGGATCCCGATGGCACAACGGTGCTTCTGGCCAACAACGCGCCCTTCACAATTGCGCCGACACGGTTCAAGTCGATCCCCTATGAGCCAATCGACGGGTTTACGCACCTCGCCTATATCGGTGCTTCGGCGCCCGGCCTCTTTGTTCATCCTTCCTCAGGGATTACGACCTTGGAAGAATACGTTGCATTTGTGGAAACTGCGCCCATGACCTATGGCTCAAGCGGGGTTGGCTCGATTTCACACATCCTAGGCGAAGCAGTAGATGCCGCCGTTGGGGTCGAGTCGATCCACGTTCCCTACCAAGGCAGCTCCCCAGCCATTCAGGACTTCAGAGCAGGAGTCCTAGACAGTTTTTATGACATGGTTGTTCAAAATAGCGACATGATCGAAGATAACGAAGCCGTGGCTCTCGCGATTGCGTCCCCCGAACGCAACCCACAGCTTCCTGACGTTCCGACGTTCAAGGAACAGGGCTATGATGTCGTCATCGAGAATTGGGTTGGCCTGTCGGGTCCGGCCGGGATCGATCCAGCAATGGCCGCAAAAATTAATGAAACAGTACTGGCAGTTTTCGCGATCCCCGAAGTCCGGGACCGCCTGACCGAGCTGGGTATCACCCACACAGCCATGTCGACCGAGGACTACTCCACTTTGGTCGGTGAACTGATCGAGGTTTGGAAGCCGCTTATCATCGCAGCAGGCATCGCTGAGTAACCTCCCTGGTGGCTGTCCCGTCTACGGATGGGACAGCCCGAACATTCGAAGGATAGGAAATGGCAGGCTATCTCTCTACCCACGTTCTGGACACCGCCCGGGGTTGCCCCGCGCAAGGGGTCAAGATTGAACTGTTCAGGCTTTCTGAGACTGGAGATGATCTCATTCGGACGTTGACTTCAAACGCGGATGGCCGAACCGACGAATTGGTCATACCCGAAGACGAGTTCGTGTTCGGGAGCTATCAGCTCTCGTTCTCTGCAGGCGCATATCTTGCTAGCATAGATGCTTATGCAGAAAGCGAAGCGCTGTTCGACATTATCCCAATAACTTTCAAGTTGACGCGACACATACACTTTCATGTGCCGCTGCTGCTATCGCCATATTCATACTCTACATATCTGGGTAGCTAATGGTCGAGCGCAGCAAAATTGCCAACAATTTGAGCTGGCATCAATGATCGCCCCTTCCATTGCCAATGTCTGCTCTGCTGCGGTTCGTGAGCATTCGTGCGACATGCAGCAATTGGCACTTTGGGCTCTTAACCGACATCTGACGGTTTCACTCGGGCTTTCAGGACACACGAACTCCTTCAATGGCGGCTGAGCGGACAAAGCCGCCTTTTGCTCTCGCGGCTATTGCTCACGCAGCATTCGTTCGCAGGTGCAGCAGCATTTTTGCTGCGTTTCAGCCTGTGTCGTTAAAGCAGCCGTTCAACGCCACCGATTCAGGTGGATTTCAATTCGCGTTTCGCGACGTCTTAGCGATGTATGCTTGCTTTCAGAGAGCGACAAGCTGAGGCGGCTCGCCAAGTCACACGGTCGCAAAGGCTCTTGGGATGGCTCCATTTGACGTTTGGACGCCAAAAGACCAACGCACAAAGAGCATGGCTTCGCCCATAATATTATGGACCTTCAAGGTGTGCGCCAAATCGCCGAGAGAGCAGTTCAGGACGATTTGTCCCTTTCGCTGGGCTTTTGCGACGACCTCAACGTCAAATGGAACATCAGGATGACACGTTTCAAGGTGTGCAACGATCTGCGGGGCTGCGCCGACAGCCATATAGAGCGCGACACAGGTACCCGGTTTGATGTCCTTGATGGGGTCGGGCACCGTAAATCCGTCTTGGCGGTGACCTGTGGTCAGCACAAGTGTGTCAACTTTGCCTCTTTCCGTGAGGCTTTGGCCGATACTCGCCGCTGCCGCACAGGCTGCCGTAACGCCGGGGACAATTTCAAACGGGATATCGCTGGCTTTGAGGGCATCGGTTTCTTCAGTGCTGCGTCCGAACACACCGGGGTCACCGCATTTCAGGCGCACCACCCGTTGCCCGCGTTTGGCGGCAGCGACCAGTGTTTGAGTGATCTTTTCCTGTGGCAAACTATGACAGCCCGGGGCTTTGCCGACATAAACACGTTCGGCGTCACGGCGCGCTAGTTCAAGGATTTCGGGATCAAGAAGGCGGTCATAATAAATGACATCTGCTTCTTGCAGGCGCTGGACACCACGCAGGGTGATCAAATCCTTAGCACCGGGGCCCGCGCCCACCAGGCTCACGCTGCCGCCTATTGATGCCTCGAATTCACCGGTCTTAATCGCCGTCTTTATCATCTTGGCCGCGTCGCGCGCGGCCCCGCTGGTGAACAGCTGACGCGGCGTGTCATTGAACACCCAGTGCCACAAATCCCGACGCGCGCGCGGGCCAAGACTGGCCGCCGCAGCACCCCGCATACGTCCTGCAAGGGCCGCAAGATCGCCAAGGCGCGGTTCAAGTGCCTCCTCAAGTTTGGTCTTGATTTGGCGTGCCAGAACGGGGGCTGTACCTTCGGTGCCGATGGCCACGACCACGGGGTCGCGATCCACAATCGACGGTGTGATAGCGTCACAAAGCTGGGGCTGGTCCACCACATTTACAGTCGCACCGCCCTCTTTTGCCAATGCATGCAGCGCTATGTCGATGCCGGGGCACCCTGAAGCGATGAACACCAGTGCGGTATCTGAAAACGTGTCCGGCGTAATAGGGCCAGTTTGATGTGTTATCCGCCCCGTAACCGCTAGGCCCGACAATTCAGGATCGAGCGTTGGTGCCCAGATTTCCACTATCGCTTCGGTCTTCAGGATCAACCGCGTCTTTTGGGCGGCTTGTTCACCACCGCCAACAATAACAACGCGGCGCCCCGACATTTGCAAAAACATGGGAAAGGTTTTCATGCGGATAGGCTTTCTGTGTGATGACGCGAGGCCCAAAGGCCCTGCGCCATTTGGTGTGCTTCATGAGGTGTCGGGGCCACCTTTAGCGTCCAAAGCGCCAACGCTGCCGTTCCGGTGATCTTGGCGATAGCGAACGGGTCATGCGTGCGCCCTTGCCAAAGATCAGCCAGATTTATCGTTTCACCTGCTTCATGCAGTCTGCGGGTGCCTTGTAAAATATGCTCTGCGGTTTCTTGAAAATGGGCACCATCGCGCAACCCGAAAACCACGGTGTCCTTGGACGGGTGTCGTTCAAATTCACCGCCGCCGCCTTTGATGATGCTTAGGTCTTTTTGCCCCAAAAGTGCTGCGGCTTGCGCTTGAAGGCTGCGGTATGACGGATGAAATACGCCTTGAACTGTGGCGCGGGCACCCGACGGGTTCCACATCCGCAGCACCGTGTTGAAACACGACCGCAACCCGAAGGTATCGCGCAAATTCAACACCGCAAACGCCTCAGGGCTTAACGTTTCCAGCGGCGAATAGATGACATGCGGCCCAGCAAGGTCAATCGCTTCGCGCACAGACGCAGTGGCTGATTGATGCGAATTCCAACCGTGCATCGACACGGTATATCCCGCCTGACCAACAAGCCGCGCGGCGAGCAAAAACAACGGCGAACCACGACTGCGCCCTGCGGCATAGGATGGCCAATCAAGGTCTGCTTTCGGCAATATTCCCGCAACATGGGCCCGCAAGGCGGCGGTGAACCCCGCAATTTCGCTCTCGGTTTCCCCACGTAGGCGCATGACCATCAGCAACGCGCCAACCGCCTCGGGGGCGGCGCCTCCCGTCAGGATCAGCGCCATCGCCTCGCGAGCCTCATCCATCGTCATCGCCCGCGCACGTCCCTTGCCACGTGCCACGATCTGTACAAACGGCGCGAGGGTCATTCTGCCGCCATCGGAATCTGGGCTTGCGCCAAAAGGGCGGTCAATTCAGGCTTACAGGACCCACAATTGGTGCCTGCACAGGTTGCGTCACCCAAAGCGGCAACGCTGTGCGCACCATTCGTAACGGCGGCCAACAAAGTATTTCGGCCCACATTAAAGCACGCACAAACGGTCGCGCCCGCGTCCGGTCGATCGGATGGGCTGCGCCCGGCCAATGCGGCAAGCGGCGCTGTGTCGGTGCCGATCATGTCAATGATCGCTGTGCGCGACACGACAACAGGGGTCGGGGAGGCAAAGAACAGCGCGGTAATTTTACCGTCCTGCGTTATGGCGATGCGGGTGCTTCCAATGGTCGCGTCAGTTTGGGTTGATGCATCGCCCCCCGTTTGGCCACAAAGACGACGTGCCTCGGCTTCCCAATCGACAGGCATTTTGCTTCCAGCCAACTCCACCTGCCAGCCCGTCTTTGTGGGCGAGATGGCCGCGTAGGGTGTTTGCGGGGTCGGTTCATTGATGCACGCCAGAAAGCCGCACCACTTCGCCTTGTAGACCTGTGCAATCACTGCATTGGATTTCAACGCAGGCTGACCTGAAACCGGGTCCGTCAGTGGTGCAGCGACGCTATTGACCGTGCCGTTGGTCGTGCGCTGTCGTGTCCAATGCATCGGCGCAAAAAGCTGCCCTTTGGCCACACCCGGCGTAATAAGGGCCCGCAAAAACGTGCGACCGTACACGCTTTCCACCTCAATCAACGCACCAGCCGCAGCACCCAATTCAACGGCATCAGCGGGATTTATCTCGACAAAGGGTTCGGCCAAATGCGCGCTCAGCCGAGCCGATTTACCCGTCCGCATCATCGTGTGCCACTGATCGCGATTTCGGCCTGTGTTGAGCGTGAACCGTGGTTTTGTGAGTATCGGCGCAATAACCGCGATCATCCGCGCTTTGCCGTCAGGATGATAAAAACGCCCGTCGGCAAAAAACCGATGATCATCTTGCGGCCACTGAGTAGGGATCAGTTTGGCATAATCAGCATCGGCGAAAATACTCAGGTCCAGATCACGCGCGATGTGCGACGCAGCGCCATCCAGCGCCACGTATTCCGCAAAAATGTCGGCGGGTTTTTTATAAGCAAAGGCATCCCCAAACCCCATGCGCGTAGCCACATCACTGATGATGTCCCAATCGGGCCGCGCAATGCCGGGTGACGGCAAAAAAGCCCGTTGGCGCGAAATACGGCGCTCAGAATTGGTGACGGTGCCGTCCTTTTCGCCCCAACCGGTGGCAGGTAAAAGGACATGCGCCAGATTGTTGGTATCCGTCTTTTTCATGATGTCGGACGTGACAACAAAGGGAACCGCCGCGATCGCAGCCGCTACGCCGTTGGAATCTGGCATCGATACCGCGGGGTTGGTCGACATCACCCAAAGCGCCTTGATCTGGCCGCGTGCGCAGGCCTCAAACAAATCGACAGCCTTTAGGCCCGGCTTTGTGCAAATGGTTGGGCTATCCCAGAAATCCTGCACCAGGTGTTGATGATCTGCATTGTCCAGTTCAAGATGATTGGCCAGCATATTGGCCAGCCCGCCGACTTCGCGCCCGCCCATCGCATTGGGTTGTCCGGTAACGGAAAATGGCCCCATGCCCGGGCGTCCAATCCGGCCTGTCGCCAAATGACAATTCAGGATCGCGTTGACTTTGTCAGTTCCGCAACTGGATTGATTCACCCCTTGGGAATAGATCGTGACGACCTTTTTGGTCTGCGTCCAAAGCTGATAAAACGCGGCAAGGTCGCCCGCACCAAGTCCGCTGTTCAACGGATCACCCAGCTGTGCAGATTTCACCGCATCAAAGCAACCGTGCACGTGCTCTTGCACATATGCCAAATCGACGGCACCAACCTCCACGAGGTAGGCAAGCAGCCCATTGAACAGCGCGATATCGCCATCAGGGGCGATTTGCAGATGCATATCTGCAAGATCTGTCGTGGCGGTGTGGCGCGGATCAACATTGACGATACGCATGTCGGGCCGTGCCTCTTTCGCCGCAGCAATCCGCTGATACAACACGGGATGGCACCAGGCGAGGTTGGACCCAACCAGCACGACCAGATCAGCCTGTTCTAAATCTGCATACGTTCCCGGCACCGTATCGGTCCCAAAGGCACGTTTGTGTCCCGCAACAGAGGACGCCATACAAAGCCGCGAATTTGTATCGATATTGGCAGCCCCGATGAACCCTTTCATCAACTTATTGGCGACATAGTAATCCTCGGTCAGCAGCTGGCCAGATGCATAAAACGCCACACTTTCTGGGCCATGCTCGGCAATCGCCGCACTGAATTTCTCCGTAACTAAATCAAGGGCAGTGTCCCAATCGGTATCCGCTCCGTTGACCTTCGGGTGCAAAAGCCGCCCCTCAAGATCAATCGTATCGCCAAGGGCGGCACCTTTCGAACAGAGCCGTCCGAAATTCGCCGGATGATCCGGGTCACCTTTGATCGTGCCATCAGACCCCGCCAGAACACCGCAGCCCACGCCGCAATAGGGACATGTGGTGCGGGTCAGGCTCATGCGGCCACCCGTGCTTTTAAAAATACACGATCCAGCAGAATACGCCCGTTTTCCACCCGCGCCGGATAGGTTGCGACGCGGCCCTCATCAGCGCCTTGCGCCTCACCGGTTTCCAGCGAAATCACCCAGTTGTGCAGCGGACAAGTCACTGATTTTCCGTGCACGATGCCTTCGGCCAAAGGCCCTGCCTTATGTGGGCATGCGTTGTCTAGCGCGAACACCTCATTCTCAGCGGTCCGGAAAACCGCCACGCAGCCAAACGCTGTTTTCACCATGCGCGCTCCCCGCTTTGGGACGTTTTCGAGCGAAGCAATATCAATCCAGTCGGTCATTCTGCGGCCTCCAACGACAAGTTTGCCAATGGCTGATAACGATCCGCTTTGGTTTGCGCGTGTTCTGCCCAAGGGTCTTGGCGATAGATCGACTGGCTCAATTCAAACCGATCAACCAAGGCTGGACCTTCGGCCTCAACCCGTTCTTTGATCCAATCATGGCCCACCTTGCCCATCCATTTGTAAATCCGGTCAAGGTATTTGGCGTTCTCACGGTACAGCTGGGTCACAGCCTTGATGACATCAATCGCCTCTTCCTCAGTCGCGACTTGAACCATCAATTCGGTTTCGCGCACATCCATGCCAGCGGCCCCGCCGATGCTGACCTGATAGCCGCTATCGACACAGATCACACCAATGTCTTTGCACGTGGCCTCGGCGCAATTGCGCGGACAGCCAGACACGCCAAGCTTAAGCTTATGTGGCGTCCATGACCCCCAAAGTTCTTTTTCCAGCTTGATCCCGAGGCCCGTACTGTCTTGCGTTCCAAAGCGGCAGTGATCCGTCCCAACACAGGTTTTCACCGTACGCAGACCTTTGGAATAGGCGTGTCCCGATACCATGCCAGCGGCGTTGAGATCAGCCCAGATATCGGGCAAATCCTCACCTCTCACACCCAACAGGTCGATGCGCTGACCACCCGTGACCTTGACCGTCGGCACCATGTATTTATCGGCAGCATTGGCAATCGCGCGCAATTCATCGGGCGTGGTGATCCCGCCCCACATGCGCGGCACAACTGAAAACGTACCGTCTTTCTGAATATTGGCGTGCTTGCGTTCGTTGATGAAACGGCTTTGCGGATCGTCCTGATATTCCAGCGGCCAATCGGCCAGCAGATAAAAATTCAGCGCGGGTCGGCAGACGTGGCAGCCGCAGGATGTCTTCCATCCGCATTCCTGCCAGACGGCGGGCATAGACATCAATCGCTGTGACTTGATCATGCGGCGCACGTCTTCGTGAGTCATGTCGGTGCAGCCACAAATGGCCGCTGCCGCAGGCACGACAAATTCGTCGCCCAACGTAACAGCTAAGACCTGTTCGACCAGCCCCGTGCAGGTTCCGCAGGATCCGCTGGCCTTCGTGGCTGATCGTACGGTGCCTAGATCAGTGGCCCCGTTTGCGATCGCATCTTCGATTTGTCCTTTGCAGATTCCGTTGCAGCCACAGATCTCTGCGTCACGCGGTAAGGCTGCAACAGCTGCTAAAGGGTCCAGGGGGGTCCCCCCCTGATAGGCAGGACCAAAGATCAGCGTGTCGCGCATATCGCTGATGTCAGTCTTGTCGCGGATCAGACCAAAGAACCAATTGCTGTCGGCGGTATCGCCATACATGACGGCCCCTTTGACGGTGTTTTCCTCAATCACCAATCGGCGGTAAACACCGCGTCCAGGATCACGGAACACGATGTCCTCGCGCCCCTCGCCATCCGCGAAATCACCCGCGCTGAACAAATCACAGCCTGTCACTTTCAGTTTGGTCGATAGTTCCTTTTGAACAAACTGCGCGTCTTCCCCCATCAACGTCTGGGCCGCCACGCGAGCTTGATCATAAAGCGGCGCGACAAGGCCAAAGATCGCCCCGTCATGCTCCACACATTCTCCAACGGCCAGAACATCCGCATCCGAGGTGACCATCTGGTCATCCACATGGATGCCTCTCCCCACCGCGAGTCCCGCGTCCTGCGCCAGTTTTATATTGGGGCGGATGCCAACAGCCATCACCAGCAGATTACACGGCAATTCCGTGCCATCATCCAACAGCAACGCTTTTACCTTGCCACTATCGCCCAGAATTTCCTTTGAGTTCGCCGTGCATTTCACGGTGATCCTTTTGTCCACCAGTGCCTTGCGCAACAAATACCCTGCCGCCTCATCCAATTGGCGTTCCATGAGGTGGCCCATGATATGCACGACGGTCACATCGATGCCACGCGCGGCCATGCCTGCGGCGGCCTCAAGGCCCAGCAAACCGCCGCCGATCACCACACATTTGTGCGCCGGTCCAAGGTCCATCATTCGCTGTGTATCTTCGAGATCGCGGTAGGCAATTACGCCTTCAAGGTCATGCCCTGGCAGCGGGATCATGAACGGGTTGGACCCCGTACCAAAGACCAGTTTGTCGTAGGGCAGCACCTCGCCCGCGTCGGTCGTCACAGTTCGTTTTGCGCGATCAATGTTTTGTACAAAGCAGCCAAAACGCGTTTTGATATTGTACAATTTGTACCATTCATCGTCGTGGGTGACGATTTCATCGTAGGTTTTGTCCCCTGACAAAACGGGCGACAGCATGATGCGGTTGTAGTTTCCGCGCGCCTCACCGTTGATCAAGGTGATGTCGTAATCCGCCTCTGCCTCGACCAGCGTTTCAAGCATTCGGCCCGTGGCCATACCTGCACCGATGACGATCAATTTCTGTGTCATACCGATTACTCCGCTGCGATGGATTTGAGTTTCGGGGTCGCGCCGTGCTCGTACTCCTCAAGAAAATCGAGGACCTCTTGGCGGTAGGCGTAGTAATCGGGGTGTTCCAACAGCGCCTTGCGCGTACGGGGGCGGGGCAGTTTCACATCCGTGATTTTGCCGATCGTCGCCTGCGGCCCGTTCGTCATCATCACCACGCGATCCGCCAGGAGGATCGCCTCATCGACGTCATGGGTGACACAGATCGCGGTGACCTTGGTGCGCGACCAGACTTCCATCAGGACTTCCTGAAGCTCCCAGCGGGTCAGACTGTCGAGCATTCCAAATGGTTCATCCAACAACAAGAGTTTAGGTGACAAAGCAAAAGCACGAGCAATTCCAACGCGTTGCTTCATTCCATTCGACAGGCTCGCGGCCCCTTTGTTCATACTGTCGGCTAGGCCGACCCGTTCAAGATAATATTCCACCACGTCCTGACGTTCCGCTTGGGACGCTTTGGGGTAAACCTTGTCCACACCAATCGCGACGTTTTCCTTGGCCGTCAGCCATGGGAACAGATTGGGCGATTGAAAAACCACGGCGCGTTCGGGGTCTGCGCCTTCCACGTTCCAGCCATCCAGCCGGATCGCCCCTTTGGAGATCGGGTTGAGACCAGCGGCCATGGTCAGCACCGTGGATTTACCGCAGCCCGAATGCCCGATGAGTGAGATAAATTCGCCCTTGTTGATTTTTAGATCGAAATTCTCGACCACCGTTAACGGACCTTTGGGCGTGGGGTAGACCTTGTCGAGTTGCGAGAAATTCAAGAACCGCTCCTCGATCCCGCCTTCCTGTACTTTAGCCACCGCCGCAGGCACTCCGTGAATCGGCGTCACATTTGGCAGGGTGCGGGTTTCTTCGACCTTAGAGGCAATTCCAACGTCCATTAGGTAGGCCGTGACCTGACCACGCAACGCCTTGAAGATGGCATCATTGTTCATCGCGATCCGGTCGCGCGGGCGGGGAATATCGACCTTGAATTCATCACCCAAAGTGCCGTCAGGGTTCAGCGCGATGATGCGGTCGGCCAGAATGATCGCTTCGTCCACATCATTGGTGATCAACACGCAGGTCTTTTTGTCCGTGTCCCAAATCGCCTCGATTTCGTCCGCAAGATTGGCACGGGTCAGCGCGTCAAGCGCTGACAGGGGTTCATCGAGCAGCAACATTTCGGGGTCCATGGCCAGCGCGCGAGCCACATTCACGCGTTGGCGCATCCCGCCTGACAGCTCGGCCGGACGGCGCGTGGCGGCGTGGGACAGGCCCACCATGGCAACGTAGTGATCGACTTTTGCGGCGCGGTCGGCTTTGGACGATTCAGGAAACATCGTGTCCACGGCCAACGCCACATTGCCGCTCACAGTCAGCCACGGCATCAACGAATAACTTTGAAAAATGACGCCCCTTTCGCGACCGGGCTGCGTGATTGGCGCGCCCTTGTAGGTAAGGGTGCCTGAGGTGGGCTGTTCCAGCCCTGCCATAAGATTGATCAACGTGGTTTTACCTGTGCCGGAAAACCCGAGGAGGACAACGAATTCTCCCTCAGTTACATCAAGATTGATGTCTTTCAGAACCGCCATGTCGCCATAGCTTTTTGAAACACCTTTGATTTGTAAAATACTCATGCTGATCACCGATTGTTCGAGAATGTGAACATGGACTGAAGCGCATACATCACGCGGTCCAACAGGAACCCGATAATGCCGATGGTGAACACGGCGACCATGATGCGGGCCAGCGATTGGGACGATCCATTCTGGAACTCGTCCCAGACGAATTTGCCAAGGCCAGGGTTCTGGGCCAGCATTTCTGCGGCGATCAAAACCATCCAACCCACGCCAAGCGACAGGCGCAATCCGGTGAAGATCAATGGCAAAGCCGAAGGCAGAACCAATTTGGTGATCTTGGTGTAGGTGTTCATTCTTAAAACGCGCGACACGCTAACAAGGTCTTTGTCGATGCTGCTGACGCCGAGGGCCGTGTTGATCAACGTGGGCCAAAGCGAACACAGCGTGACCGTGATGGCAGAAACGAGGAATGATTTCTCGAACCACCCGTCATTGGTTGTGTAAACCGCTGAGACGATCATGGTGACAATCGGCAGCCACGCCAGTGGGGAAACCGGTTTAAAAATCTGGATCAGCGGGTTCAGCGCGGCATTTGCTGTAACCGACAAACCCGCAGCAATACCCAACGGAATGGCCACAATGGAGGCAATCAGAAACCCGAAGAAAACGGTTTTGATCGAGGTCCAGATTTGATCGTAATAGGTGGGTTTGCCGGTGTAGATGCGGTCGCGGACGCGGTCTGTATCACCGTTGGCGATATGTTCGGCGTTGCGCGCATCTTGGCGCTCGTAGAAGGCAATCTCTTTTTCGCCTTCCCGTATGGCGTCTTGGCGCAGCTCGCCGACCTGTTCCCAGACTTGCATGGGTCCTGGCACTGCCCCAAGTGACGTTTGCACCGTTGGGGCAAGTGTCGCCCACAGTGTCACAAATACCGCAATCGCAAGAAGTGGCACACCAAGCAGTTGCCAGATTTCCCCGGCCTGCGCGCGTGGGTTGTCGCCTGCGGCGGCCCTTAGAACCGGCGTCAACCATGACAGGCCAAGCACACGAAACCATGCATCAGCCTTGTTGATACGTGCAAAGCGGCGCGCGCGGCGGGTTTCATCATCAAGTGCGGTGGGGTCAATCGCGGTCATATCGGGTATCCAATTGCTGCTTTTGGAAATGGATTAGCCCGCCCCGCATTTACGCAAGGCGGGCGATCGGGCTTAGCCTTGGATTTCGCCGTCAAGGACGGTTTGGCCGGACTTCAGGCCAATCGGCAGGCTGTCGATATAGGCATTGGGTGCACGACCATCGTAGGAGATGGCATCAATGATATCGCTGGCAGGGGTCGGGGCTTTGAACCCGTCAGTGTCCCACGGGAAGTCAGCCTCATTCGCCAAGCCTTCGTCGACAAGCATACGCGCGGCGTCGAGGTAGATGTCTGGGCGATAGACGTCAGCTGCGGTTTCAAAATACCACTCATCAGACATCGTTTCAGGGATTTGGCCCCAGCGGCGCATCTGCGTCAGGTACCAGATCGCATCGGAATAAAACGGATAGGTCGCGTTGTAGCGAAAGAACACATTGAAATCAGGTGCAGGGCGCACGTCGCCTTCTTCGAATTCAAAGAAACCTGTCATTGAATTGGCGATGACTTCGGCGTCCGCGCCGACATATTCAGGCCGCGACAACATCTCGACCGCGTCTTTTCGGTTGGCGTTGTCGTTTTCATCCAGCCAGATGGCGGCGCGGATCAGCGCCTTGGTCAGTGCTATCGTGGTGTTTGGATATTCCTCTGCAAATTCAGCTGTGATGCCGAACACCTTTTCGGGGTTGTTGTTCCACATGTCGTCATCGGTGATCACCGGAACGCCAACGCCTTTGAAGACAGCCTGTTGGTTCCACGGTTCACCGACGGCGTACCCAAAGATCGTGCCTGCTTCCATCGTGGACGGCATTTGCGGCGGCGGTGTTACAGACAACAAAACATCCGCGCCAATTTGACCTGAAATGTCCTGTTCGCTGTAAAATCCGGGCTGCAAACCGCCAGCCGCCAGCCAGTAGCGGATTTCATAGTTGTGGGTCGATACTGGGAAAACCATGCCCATATTGAACGGCTCACCACGATCTAGATAATCTTCTACCACGGGCGCCAAAGCGCTTGCGCTGATGGGATGTTGCGGGCGGCCATCAGCCATCAGGGGCACATTTGGGCGCATTTCGTCCCAAATTTCATTGGATACCGTGATGGCGTTACCGTTCAGGTCCATCGAAAACGGTGTGATGATATGCGCCTCGGTGCCGTACCCGATTGTTGCGGCCAGCGGCTGACCTGCGAGCATGTGCGCGCCGTCCAACTCTCCGCTGATCACGCCGTCCAGCAGCACTTTCCAGTTGGCTTGCGCTTCGAGTGTCACAAACAAACCCTCGTCCTCAAAATACCCCAACTCATAGGCCACCGCGAGCGGGGCCATATCTGTCAGTTTGATAAAGCCAAGTGTGAGGTCTTCTTTTTCAAGATCCAAAGATTGGGCCGCTGCCGTTGTCGCCAACAGGCTGGAGGTGGCCAGTAAGATCGCAAGTGTCTTTTTCATCATTTAATCCTTTCAACGCCTTGAGAGGCGAAAAACAAAAAAAGCCGCACGTAGGGGCCACGGGGGAGGAGGTCCGTGATCCATACGAGCGGCTTTGCTCAAGGAGGTACGCCACCGACATCAGTGAGCGCGTATTCGCGGGCTTCGTTGCCCCTTGTTGTGATGATGAACCCGCGCGATCCAAGAGTGCAATCGCTTTGCTGCATCGCCGCATGGATTCATGCCGCAATGCAGAAAGTGCTTAGGATTTAGGCGTTATTTCGAGGAAAAATCGAAGGTTCTGCCGTTAAAGAAGGCATCAGGTGCAAGAATCATATGGCCGCGACTAGACGCCACTGCCGTTTCAAAGTGCAGCGCGCCTTCTTCTTTCTCCGAGGCACCGGGCATGTCAGCGCCAATGCCTGCCAGGTTTTGCCGATAAAGGTCAGCTCGAAAACATGCCTTGGCCTTTTCTATCCCTGCAGCATCTGCCCCAAGCTGGGATGCGATCCATGCGGCCTGACTGCGCCAAGGAAATGTTGCTGCATGTTTATGAAACTGCAAGAAGCGACCCACTGGTGTCGGAGCAGTGTTATGTCGGGTGATGATATCGCCAGAAAGTGCGGGATCAATAAGGTCGGGTGACATACTCAGGTGTTCGCTGCGGGCGAGAATTTCGACCGCTAATGGTTTGTTCCTTTGGGCATCAAGCCAGGCAGATGCCTTATAGACCGCGCGCATCAGCCGCGCGGCTGCATCGCCGTTCGTCTCGACCCAATCATGGCGCGCCGCGAGGACCTTTTCAGGGGCGAATTGCCAAACATTCCGGCCCATCATCATCAGCTGAGCCACCTCTTGTCTGACTGCGACACTCCCCCAAGGCTCACCGACCCAGAACGCATCAACGAACCCATCTGCAACGGCATCGGCCATACGCGGCGGCGGCACCGTGATTTTTTCGATCTGCAAACCGGATGCAGTCGATGCCCAATAAGATAGCAAGAGGCGGTGCATAGAGTAGTGAAAGGGCACACCAACGCGCAGCTTTGCGCCTTTGCGCGCACTCAGCGCCGCCAAGATGGCATCGGCATCACCGAACGGTATCGCCCCAAGGTCAGCCGCCACCTCGTTTGAAACGCCGAACACTGTGCCATTGACGGACAAAACCATCAGCGTATCGACCCGCGCAGGAAGCCCGCCAAAGCCAATCGACATCGCCACAGGCATGGGTGAAAGCATTTGTGCAGCGTCCAAATGCCCCAGTGCGAGCATATCGCGCAGGGCCGACCAAGACGGCTGACGCACGAGATTAAGAGCCAGCCCCTCTTCGGCCGCAAACCCAAGCTCTTTGGCGATCACCAACGGGGCGCAATCTACCAAAGGCACATAGCCACAATTCAGGACGGCGTTGCTCATGACAAAAGATCCGCTGCGGTCACAAGGGCATGGGCAACGTCGATGACTTTGCGGTTCTGGCTCATCGCGGTCGTGCGCAGCAGAGTGTAGGCCGCGTCCTCCGACATGTCGCGCTGGCGCATCAAAATACCCTTGGCGCGATCAATTGTCTTTCGATCTTCTAATGCCTGTTTGGCCGCATCCAGTTCCGATTGCATCTGGCGCATGATCTTGAACCGCGCAATTGCTGTTTCCAGAACGGACTTGATCCTCTCCATCTTGAGGCCGTCAACGACATAGGCGCTCACACCTGCGCTCAGCGCCGCTTGCGTCAGAGTGTCATCCGTCTGATCAACAAACAGCGCGACGGCCCGTTTGGATGTCTCGGTCGCATCCGAAATATGTTCAAGCGTGTCGCGATCAGGGTTGGCAAGATCGATCAATACAATATCGGGGGCGAATTCTTTGACGGTCCGATCCAAAGCCGACATTTGCGCCAGCGCTTTAACGTCCGACCAGCCTGCATCATTCAAGGCATCAATAATCGCGCGCACTCTTGCGGGATCGGGCTCAACAACGAGAATGCGCAATTTTTGGTTCATGGCGCTGTAAGACGTCCATGCTTGGATATGGTCAATGCCAAACTCGCGGAATGTCTCTGTCGTTGGATTTCAACAGCACGCAAAATAAGCGTGAAAGGCAGAGATGCGTATTTTTAGGGCAGCCTAGAATAACTGGCCTCGTGTCTCTCTGAAACAATGAGGCTAGCTAGTTCACACGACAAGCAGATATACCACGGCGATGCAGCCCGTTGAGCGTTGCCGCTATGAAGGATTTTAACATTTCAGTTTTCGATTTCGCAGCGTGCCGAGGTCAGGTGGAAGCCTAGCAGTCCAGTAGATGTTTTGCGCGAAAGACTGTCCTAGCCATTTGGACTGTGACGGCATTCTGACTTTCTTGGCTGCGAGCATGAACCTCTGATTTTTCCGCCGCTTGGCAACCCAGAGTATTATGCACTAGCCGCAATTTTTTGTGCTGCGAGCGCGCGGAGCGAAAAAGTCGAATTTACGCAATGGACTCTATCCTGCCGACTGCCGCGGGAGGCATGAAGGCCTGTCCTGGTTTGGCGAACGGGAGTGGCCATCCGCCAACTTCGTTCAGATATCGATGCGTTCAGCGATGCTTAACGCATCTTCCAGTTCGACACCCAAATAACGCACTGTGCTATCGACCTTTGTGTGGCCCAACAAAAGTTGGACGGCGCGAAGGTTGCCCGTCTTGCGGTAAATCTCCGCAGCTTTGGTTCGACGCATCGAGTGTGTACCGTATCCGCTGGGTTCCAGACCAATCGCTGTAACCCAGTCTCGCACAAGTCGACCATATTGACGTGTTGAGATATGCGGCCGGTCGTGGAAGCGGCTCGGGAACATAAAGCGGCACCCGATCATCTCAGGTGATCTTACCCACGTAATGACGGTATCGCGTGTGTTTTCAATAAGTTCGAACTGAACGGGTTTCTTGGTTTTACGCCGGATCACCGAAACCCGTTCACGAACGCGATCATCTTTGACCAAATCGGTCACGGTGAGTTTGACCAGATCACAGCCGCGCAACTTGCTATCAATGGCAACGTTGAACAACGCAAGGTCACGAAGGTGGCCTGCAAGTTCAAGTCGCGCACGGATGGCCCACACTTGTTTGGGAAGCAACGGTCGTTTCTGACCGATGATCCGACCTTTATTCCAGGCTTTTCGTTTCGGGATGACTGCGGGAAGTTGGACTCTTGGCATAATATGCCCTCCGATCCGCCCTCCATTCCCAGACATCAGCACAGCGCTGACGAGAAGAACATAGCATTGGTTTGAATCGACGCTCGTGCGAAGGCGTGGGAACGCTGTATTCCTGCCAGGGCATTCGGCCGCAACGAGCCCACCTCGACCGATGCTGTGCATTGCATGAAGGTATGTTACGCGCGGCTATTATGTCTGGTTCAGACAGAAAATGAGACTTCATACCACTCGGTTATTACCGTCAAAGCTAGCCCCTCAGGCGTCGTCATCCACTGCTTCAAATACTTCCAAGGCGGCATTAAGCGCGTTGATCGCGGATGGGAAGCCGCCGTAAAGTGACATTTGCCATATCGTTTCTGCGATTTCTTCTTGGGATAATCCGGCTTTGCGCCCGCCCGCGATATTGACCATCAGTTGTGGCCGTGTCTGACCACCCAATGCAGTCAAAGCGGCGATTGTCGCCAAATACCGGTCACGCAGGGGTAACCCGGGTCGGGCATATTGGCGACCATAGGCAAAATCGACCACCCCTTCGGCCATTCCAGGGAGCAAGTGGCCATAGCGCGCATTCAGCGCGTCTTCCATCCCTGGGTTCAGACGTTCAGAGAGGTCTCTGCCTGTTTGTGTTATATCTTCTGCCATGTTGCTTCCTACTTTAAGCGTTTTTTCACACACCAACGCCTAAGACCCTGTCATCTGGTATTCAGGGACATCGCGAAACTCACGCACAAGAAAATCAATGAAGACACGTGTTTTTGGAGCGAGGTTGCGCTTGTCGGCGAACATGATGGCGATATCAGTGCTTGGCGGTGAATACTCAGGTAAAACATGGACCAACTCACCTGACTGGAACTTTCGATCCGTCAGATAACAAGGCAGCCGCGCGACGCCGATCCCGGCAAGTGCTGCGCGATAGACAACGTCGGTGCTGTTTCCCTCAAACCGGCCTTGTGGTTCAAAGCCTTGTCCAGTGAATGGGTCGGGGTCGGCCCAAGAGTTTCGTTTGCTGTTTCCAGCAATCCTCAGGCAATTGTGCTGCTTCAATTCGTCGAAAGTTGCAGGGAATCCCCACCGTTCCAGATAGGCAGGTGCAGCGCATAACACCCGGCGGCTTTGCATGATGCGCCGGACCATAATATCGGGAATTGTGCGCTGTTCGGCGAAACAGATGGTGGCGTCGAATCCCTCGCTCTGCAGATCGACAACGCGGTCTGTAAGCTCCAAAGATACTTGAACATCCGAGTTCTCCTCAAAAAATTGAGGCAACGCCGGGATCAATTGCGATTTACCAAACGCAACACTGCACGCGATTTTGAGCTTACCACGCGGGATACCATCCAAGTTCAGGATCAGCGCCTCTGCCTCTTTGAACTTTTCGGCCATAGCTTTGCATTTTTCGTAGAATTCCTGACCTTCCCCGGTCGGCGATACGCCAGTCCGGGTGCGATTGAGCAAGCGGTAGTGAACCTGATCTTCAAGCAGACCGATTTGTTTGCTGACCGCAGAGGGCGTCTGACCAATCGTCCGTGCCGCGGCCGAGATGCTGCCCTGCTCGACAACAGTTGCAAAGATCAACATCTGTGCAGAAATATCCATTGTTCATCTCACTGCTGTGCCAACTCGGAACAGGCCCTTTGCCAAATCGCCCAATTGTGAGCGCTATCGGATCTTCGTATCTCTGCAGTGCAGCATAAATACTGCATCGCAGCAATAGACGAGGTAACAACATGGCAACTATAAGCTCAAGAAGCAGGCTAGACGTCGTTTTGGATGCTGGCCGCACAATCTTTCAACAGAAAAACGATCATATGAAACAGGCTCTGGCCAGACGTAAAGTCTATCACGCCACGTTTTCCGAGCTTTCGGCACTCACTGACCGTGATCTGAAAGACCTGGGGATTCCGCGCAGCAACATCAAACGCATCGCTATGGAGGCCGCTTATGACCGCTAGCCCCAATACCACTGGACCCGAGGGCCATCACATCGCCACAAGCGCTTTGACACAGAACGCGCCGGTTTTTCTGGAGGCATTGGCGCGGTTCGGCGGCAATGCGATGGCGAAGGCAAAATCCGTACTGCGCGCCGTTCAAATGGCCCGCATGTTATCCACGCTTTCGAAAATGAGTGATGCGCAATTGGCGATGATTGGCATCCAGCGCTCCGACATACCCCAATACGCAAAGACACTGATGGCCGAAGACTAGCGTAACAGGTCAATTGGATAAAGAAATACAAGAAAAGTGCCGGCTCTCGCTCCTCCCAGAGTAGGCCAGCACAAGCGGCGGCGAAAAACCAATAGGGAGCGCCAAAGCACAGGGCCAGCATCTTCACCTCCTCCCGAAGGTGCTGGCCCACGATTTCTTTTCTGGATCAGGAGGCCCGTGCAATGCGTCTCAATAGCCATCCTAGGGTCAGGACCCATTAATTGGCTTGATGCTGAATCATTGCTGTGATTCAGGTTCCCCAAATATTGGGGGGAACGATGAGCAATCTCTACTGGCTAACTGAAGAACACATGAAGCGATTGCGACCGTATTTTCCCAAAAGCCGAGGTCGACCACGCGTAGATGACAGGCGTGTATTGAGTGGAATTATCTTCATTAATCGCAATGGTTTACGCTGGTGTGATGCGCCTCCGGAGTATGGTCCACCCAAGACATTGTACAACCGTTGGAAGCGGTGGAGCGATATGGGAGTATTCGCGCGGATCATGACGGGATTGGCGGCAGAGGCGCCCGACCATAAGACCATCTCAATTGACGCGACTTATCTCAAAGCACACCGCACAGCCTCAAGCCTGGGGCTCAAAAAGGGGGGCGCGGACGTCTGATAGGGCAGACCAAGGGTGGTATGAACACCAAGTTGCATGCCGTCACGGATACAAGTGGGCGCCCAATTCAGTTCTTTGTCACCGCCGGTCAGGTCAGCGACTATACTGGTGCCGCGGCCTTGTTGAGCAGTCTGCCAGATGCTGAATGGCTGCTCGCGGATCGAGGCTATGACGCAGACTGGTTCAGAGAAGCCTTAATCGACAGGGGTATCACTCCATGTATCCCTGGCCGTAAGTCACGCAGCAAGACCATCAAATACGACAAGCGCCGCTACAAACGCCGCAATCGGATTGAGAGAATGTTCGGTCGCCTCAAAGATTGGAGACGCATCTCAACGCGCTATGACAGGTGCCCCAAAGTCTTCCTCTCAGCTATCGCTCTCGCCGCAACCGTCATATTCTGGTTATGAGTCTGGAACCTAATGGAATTCAGGTCTGTCGCCTTTCGGCAGCCAGCCAAAAGAGTATTTGCGATCATTTTCAACGACTTGACCTTACATCCCGTTGGGCACGGTTTTGTGGAGCAATCAGTGACGAAGATGTCTTGAAATACGCACAGAACATATTCCGCCATAACGCGGTTGTCTGCGGCGCATTAGTCGAAGGACAGTTGCGGGGTGTTGTTGAACTGCGCGGTCTCTTTCAGTCCTGGCCATCAACGGCGGAAGCCGCATTCTCTGTCGAACCTGACTGGCAGAATATCGGGATCGGGGATGCGTTGTTTGAACGCATGTTCGCCATGGCCCGGAACCGCGGCGTCAGGACCATTCAAATGATTTGCCTGAAAGAAAACAGCCGCATGCGACACCTCGCGGCAAAGCACGATGCGCAGCTGCATTATGATCAGGACGCAACCGAGGCTATTCTTCGTCCTTTCTGGCCCACACCGGCGTCCCTGATGGAGGAAATCGTCGGAGAAACCAGGAGCTATGCTCACAGGCTATTTGAATGAAGCAGTCTTCCAAACCGCTTCAGCATATCGCTGCCTCGTCGATGACCTGAAAGATCGACAGTTTATCCTAGTTGTCGACCGCATGAATGACCGGACTCGCTGCCGCTTTGCAGCAGCAAGGCTTTCGCTCACGCGGCATTTCCTTCGCTGCGAGCGCACGCAGCGAGACGCAGACCCTTCTGCTATGGGCTCATCGCCGCCATTAGATCGGTCGCAGCATGCTCACCTTTAGGATGATGCCACCCCAGAAAGGACGGCCCTTTCCGGACTTTCGCCCGACCTTCAAGATGCTGCGGACGCAGCCCGCATTGCCGACATTCGTTGCAAGTGCAAAATCTGATGGTGTGCGAACTCACACATCGCGGGACGAACCTCCCCTTGACAAAACCGGAATCAATGGCCGTTTTGCGGCCAATGCGCTGATTTGCGATGCCCGTAATCTAGTGGCAACATGGCGTGCTGACTTCGACTACTATCCACATATGATCCCCATAACACCGAAGCGGCCATTCGATACGGTCACAAGCCATAGTCGTCGCTCGCCGGGTTAAGTGCCTGCTTCAGCATAAACGGTCTTGAGAGCATCGAAATGGTCTGAGAACGCCTTCGTTCCTTCGCCAATCACAGAGACTTCGCCAATTTCAATTTGTTCTCGCAAAGTGGGGACGACCCGTTCCCACCGATGTGCCATGACTTTTATTCCAATGAGTTGTCTGTCAGGCGGGAGTGACCTTCGATTGTGCGCGGCAAAGAGTTGCTCCGCCTCGCTGTCAAAGAGAAAAACGAAGAGAACTGATCTGTTCGTCATGTCAAATGTGACGGGTACGAAAGTTTCGCCAACAACGTAGCCGTGAATGATGAAGACTTTTTGTGAGTCGGTCGCAACTGCTAACGGCGCTTTCGGATCAATTTGGATTTTAGCAAGTTCGCACACAAAAGGTGTGGCCTTACCCATATCCTGCGCCAACTCGAAAAACGCAGGAACAGAACTGAACGTGTTCGCTCCATCACGCAGCAACGAGTCGCGGAATTCCGAAAAAATCGTAGGCTCGCTCGGGCGGCGGTCATGGAAAAGGGCAAAATTGGCGCAGACTCCAACAGCCCGGTCTACACTGTCAACGACTGAGACTATTTCCTCCTTCGTTCGGGCAAAATCGGTCAACAAACCATCGGCATGGTGATCAAAATCGGGGACAGTCGGGTCAATGTACAATTCTGGATTCTGAAGTTGGGCTTCCAATAGCAACGATCTAGTGGCGTGGGCCACGGGGCGAACAATAAGATCTTCGTGCACTCGCGCACCGTCAACTTCTGTCATCGCGGCTGCGATCACCATGTTTCGGCAACGATCCACAAGGGTGATGCAGTTAAAAAATATCATGAGCTCCCAGTAAAAATGCACGGGTGAGTATCCGCCGATATCGGGATCTTCCATTGCACGCTGCGTGGCAGGGAGCAGCGAAAGCAAAGCGAATAAGTCAGCGCGCGCTTCTTCTTGAAGGTGGGGCAATGATACGCAGGATCCGCTTGAGGGGTCTTGAAACGACTTCAGTATCTGCGCCTTGACCTCATCAGGATAGGGAAATTGATTTAGGGTGTGCGTCAATGCGTCAGCTATTACATCTGGATCAAGAGCATCATCGAACATTTTTAATTTGCCAGCGCGGGACACCACATGACCAATTTCATGAACCACAGGACCCATCCACAATGTCAACGTCGCCTCGCCTATCGGTAATACTTCAAGTTCGCGCCAGCGCTCGCGCCAGTCTATCTTGTGGTCGATGAACGAAATGTTGTTGAGACTTTCGCCTCGGGCCAGAAGCAATGCCCCAAGATCTGGATCACCATGCAAAAGCGACATCTCAGCCATGATACGGTAAATGGTCTGCTGGGCGACTTGCTCACGTAACTCACCCTTGAACGCGTCTTCGGAAAACACTCTGCGTACATCGGCTGAGAGAGAAAGGTATGACCTGCTGCAGACGATCGGAGTTGGCTCAAAACCAGAGAGGCAAAAGAACGACGCCGGGGCGTGTTCTGCCCAAAACACCCGAAAGATGTCACCGAATTGCTCCGTTAGATCTTGCAGAGTCTTGGTCAAAACGGTGGGATTGCTAAAGTCGTGCGGCGAAATCTTGGCCCCGCGACCCAGTGCAGTTGTGATTGCCGCCTTGATCGCCATTTTACTAAAGTCGTCATAGTCCGCCATGACGCTTCACCCCACTAGGTTTGCTGTGAGCGTCGCAGGAATTCATCGAGAAGTTCCGGCGTGGGATTGTTAACCTCCCAATCGCCGAGCTTTAACGTGACGTCGGACTTGTTGGTCATATATGTTTTCAAAAGATCAACCAAATGCGGCAGCATCGTCGCCGCCACGCTTGCAATCACCATCCACTCCCCGGCAGAACCATCTAGGTTAGCTCGGCCAGTGATCATGGCTTGACTATCTTCCATTTCATTGACTGAATTAGCGAGTTCTTCGGGTCGTTTGCCCTCGGATGTGATGACAACTTCAAATTTCTCTTGGTCGGTCATACTGCAATATCCATCTTAAAAAACGAAATTGGTGCAATTTTTTTTGGTACTCTTATTAGGTGTTATCATAGCTAAGATTGCCCACGAATCAAATCTACTTGAACTTGTTCCAGTCAGTCTCTTTCAAATTGCGTTCGTATGCGTTGGGTGCAGCGAACCTCATGGAAGTGGCCCTACTTATAGATGCTGCACCGCATCGACCTGCTAGAGTTGCAGTTTCTTTGTATCAGGATCGCCATGCGCTCGATTTCATCGGTCTCGGCCGTTATCTCGTTTCTTTTTTGGGTTTGAGTTGTTTCGGAACGCGGAAGGCATCCAATGCACCTTTCGCATCTGACCCTGAGATGGACATACCGATAACAACTTGCCTGTCTGCATCTGGTAGTAGGTCCTTGGCAGCCAATGCTTCGCGGGCATAGCGTTCTTTACCCTTTTGTGCCGTAGCGGATCATCCTTTATCGGCCTTGCAGCGTGCGTCGAAGGATCGGATCTCGTTACTTATGACTGACATACAGCTTTACGTTTCTCTCAAAGAATCTGACGTTCGTGCAGAGCGCAGCATCTGTGATTTTGGGCTCTTCGCGGCCATCGGAGGCAATGCAGCATCCGCAGTTTATGGCTGTTGCGCCACCTTCGTGGACGGCCCAAAGCCGACCTTTAGAGCATTTTGCAGTTGCTGCGGTGGCAGCCCGCATTGCCGACTTTCGCTGTGATTGCACCCATGTCTGCCACTTATGCATGTTGCGCAAGTATCGGGGACGAAAACCGCCCCCGATGTTAGGCGACCGTGCTCACTTTGCCGATGCGCTGAACCGGACGCGAAACACTTCGGCGTCTTCGGATGAGCGACCAAGCAAGGCGTCATCCGCATCGCTCCAAGGACGCAGGATAAGTGACTTACCGGCATAGGTTTGTTCGGGGCTGTCATCCGTCAGGGGCAGCGCAAAGATCGGATCGGCAACGGGATGCGGGTCGTCCGTTACGATGATCGCATAGTCGCTATCGGTGTTCAGCGTAATCACATCGTCGATTGACTGAAACAAGTGCCCGCCGGACAACATATCCATCGCCGCATCACGGGCCGGTTGGATCGCCAGAAACGTTGGATCACTATGCAGGGCTGCACGGTTTGCCGCTGACGGCCAACTGGCGAGGCTGCCGGTTTTTGGGGTGCCGGCTGCGAAATTGGTCGCGATCAGGCCAAAACCGGCCATGATATCAAGCCCATGTTTGGCCATTGTGGTGGCCATGGCAGGGAAGTATTCACCATACATCCATTCTTCTTTGCCAGACGTCACCGTACCAAAGCCAAATTCAATGCGTGCGTCGGGTGTTAGTACTAGTTGAGCGGTCATGGTTTATCTCCTTTTATATCAATTGAGTGTGGCGCAGTTCAGCTGTGTGCTTTGTGAAGTGCAGCGTAGTTTTCGGGGGTCACGATCTCGCCGGTTTCGACATAGTATTTCAGGCCAAATAGATGCTTTCGCAGGGATTTCGCCATCTGACCGCGCATCATGTACTTCATGATATCGGGCCGGAACGCATTGAATGACGTCATTTTGAGCGCGGTCTTATCTGCCGCAACAGCAGTCACCTCATAGATCGCCGACATCTCGCTTACGAAAGGCAGATTGTGCGCGACGACTTCGATCTTGAAGCCGTCTGAGCCATTCACTGCGACAATCTTCTCGTCAAGGAACAGTTTTTCGCTGAACTTGCAGTGCCTGACGCTATGCAGCTCACCTTTTGTGCCGCCGTGCATATAGTTTGACGTGACCATCGTCGGGTTATGGATATGGATATCGCCGTACTGATGAAACAGCACATCCCAAACGCGATCCATAGAGGCATTGATGATTTCGTTGAATTCGGTGCGGTTCATTTTGCTTGCCATGTTGACCTCTAGTTCTTGTGTGCCTCAGACCTAAGCGCGTCAAAAATGATTTGAAATAACTGAATATGGGGGTTTACGGTGCATAAATCGACCACCCTTTTCGAGGACGCCCATGGCCAAGCTAGATTGGAACGATATCAAGGTTTTCCTCGCCCTGTTCCGGGGGCGATCCGTTCGCGCAGCAGCCGGTGAATTGGGGATGAGCCACTCAACGGTCTCCCGCCATCTGACAGATTTGGAAACCAGTCTGGGGGCCGTATTATTCACCCGTTCACGGGACGGCCTGCTCGCCACCGCCACGGCCGAGCAGATCTTTGCAAAGGCCGAACGAGTGGAAGGCGAAGTAATCGATCTGCAACGCGAGGCCGACAGTTTGGATACCGCGCTAGCAGGTCAGGTGCGCGTGACTTCACCACCGCTCCTTTCGCAATATATGCTCATGCCACATCTGGCTGCCTTCACGCGGCAGTATCCCGGTATCGAAATCATCCTGCATTCAAGCTTTGCGATTGATGATCTGATGAAGGGCGCATCTGACGTTGCCTTTCGATCCCAATTTGATCCAAACGATAATCTTGTCGGCCGCAGTCTGCCCGAATTCGTCGACCGCGCGTATGCATCGCCGGATTACATTGCCCAACATTCCTTTGACGGCAATCAAACCGATGCAACGTGGATCGGACGCGGGATCATCGACCCGAGCCATGGCTGGATCAAAGACGGCCCTTTCCCCGACTCCGCTGTAAGACACCAAATACCTGACATGTTGGATATGGCAGAAGCCGCAAAGGAAGGGCTGGGCATGGTTGTCTTACCCTGCTTTTTTGCAGATGCATTGGATGGCCTCGACCGTATCCCCGGAACCGGCCCGGTTTCATCCCGACCCGGTTGGGTTCTCACCCATCCCGACCTGCGCTCATCTGTCCGTGTGATGACCTTTGTTCGATTTCTGGTGGCTGAGATGACGAAACAAGAAGCGATGATTGTTGGAGATATAGGGTCGACTGCCTAGGCGCCAATACGTTATGAGATCACAAATGCAGACGAAGTTAGCCTTTGCTAAGGCAGTGCCATAGTCAGCTTAGTATCAAATTCCAGACCAGCCGCCGCGCGTCGTCCCGGCTCTCGTATTCCGCCATCGTGGGCGCTCGCTGCGACGGCGAAATTGGCTGATGTCTGAATCCATACCATGCGGACCAAACGGCCTTTGGATTTCAGTCATGGCGCGGGAAACTGCGGCACATTACCTCTCTGAAGTCCCAACATTGCAATTTTCACGTAGGCCGAGAAAGCAGACTTACGCATCCCTCGGCATGGGATTGGCGCCTGGAAAATGTTTTGACCGCCAGTTGACAAAACGGTTGCTATAAGATACCTAACAATTGTTAGAGAAATTAGGCATACCGAAAGATACCACAATGACATCAACACACACAGTTAACGTTAAGACATCCGCCGCCCACGCCTGGAAAATCATCGGCGAAGAATTCGTCCCGGTTGACAAATGGATGGAGGCCATCTCACGGGCAGAAGCCATCCGCGGTCCAGCCTTGCCCGGCGCGCCTGCCAAAGGTCGAACATCCCATCTGCGCGGTAAATATTCGCATGTGTATCAGTCAGAAGTCATCACGGCCTACGGTGACGCCGCCCGTACCATCAGCACCGAGGTAACGATCCACAACCTTCCACGCATGGTACCGATGAAGGGCTACAACGCCACAATCGTCGTCAAAGAAACCGGGCCAGAGAATTGCTCGATTACCTATACCGGCGAAGCCCGGACCAAATGGTTTGGCAAACCGATGAAAAACGCGCTAACAAAATCAATGGACGCTGGATATCTTCGCGGCCTTGAAGAACTGGCCCACTATATCGAAACTGGAGAGCAGCACCCGCGCAAAGTTGAAACGGTTCAAGCCGACGCAGCCATGACAGCGGCGTAATCTTCTGACAGATTTGCAGGTAGGCGAACGAGGGTAGAATCATCAAAGACATATCTATTAAATCACGACTTATCGACGCGGGCAGAACCCTCTTCGCGGACCGTGGCTATGCAGGCACATCGGTCCGCGAAATATGCAAATTGGCAGACGCCAGTTCCACCATGATCCATCACTATTTTGGGTCTAAAGAGGGGCTTTATGATGCGATCATCGATGAATTCACGTCAGCCACATTTGAAGTTCCACTACGCTTGATTGAAAAGCCGCCCAAGACACGGGAAGAATTCGTATTGCGTCTTGAGATGTTCATTTCTGAGACGTTTCGCGCTCTGTTAGCTCAGGCGCCGGTGTTTCGTATTATCGCGCGTGAAAGCAAAAAATTTGTTGGCGCGTCCCAATTTCATACGGGGCTTGCCACCTATCTGATCGCGGCACAAGACGCGGGATTTTTAAGCGCTGATCTAAAAACTGAACTGGTTACAGGGATTGTTCTGGACCGCCTTGGCGGGCAGATAATGTACGTATCCAGGGCGCCGGAAGATCAGCCCAATGTGCTAAATGATGAAGATTATGCCGAAGAATGGCTAAGTGCCAATACCGCTGTATTGATCCATGGACTGGCCAAGAGCGATTAGTCCGGACCTAACACACGAGGCCAATGCCAAAAATTGGCGAGTTTCCATGGTTAGCATCGCCGGTCATTCGTTTGTTGGAGCCTGCCAATTATTCGATCCTCCTCATTTAACGGCCACGGAGGATGATCGGCGCCTCCCGGCCCATTGCGGCCTTTGGTGGAGGGTTGCGATGCTGCAGTGCAGCTTCCCAAGAGCAGACGTTCATTTTTCTGCCTACCGTCCAGCCCGCAATCGGATCCTTCACTGCTGAGACAAGCTTCTCGTCCAAGCCCTATTGACAGCGGGGAAGCAAAGAGTGTGACTGACAGCAGGATTGGAGGCGACGTCATGACCGTTCCCCTGGACCAGTGGAAAGCTGTAGTTGAACACGGCGACGTGGTCTCGGCGCGTGACTTGCTGGACCAGCATCCGGACCTGGTTGGCCAGGTCAATGCCCAGATTTTTGCCTTCGACAGTTCTGCCATCTTTGCCTGTCGACACAACATCGAGATGGTTGACCTCCTGTTGGAAAATGGGGCCGACATCAATGCCAAGACCGGCTGGCCGGCTGGAGGCTTTGGCATCCTAGAAGGGATCGAGCCTGAAGTGGCCGAACCACTGATCGCACGCGGTGCGGTTGTGGACATTTGGGCAGCGGTCAGTTTGGACAAATTGGAGCGCGTGCGAGAACTACTACGGCAAACGCCACAGCTAGTTACTGCTGGTGGCGGCGATGGTGTGCATCCGCTGCATTACGCGCGCAACGTTGCGATGATCGATTTCCTTGTGGCCAATGGTGCCGACGTGAATGCAAGATGCGTCGATCACGGCTCGACGCCATTGCAGTACCTCATTCAGGACGAAGTGTTGGTGCGGCGTTTGTTAGATCACGGCGCGGCGCCGGATATCTTCATGGCCGCTTATTGGGGTGACACCTCCATTGTAGAAACCTGCCATCGGACTGATCCAGAGTGCTGCAATGTGCGCATGGGCGCTGGCGAATGGACCAACCTTGGTAAAGGAGACATCTATAAATGGAAAATTGGCCATGATTTCACCCCGATGGATGCAGCACGGTCTCTGGGTCATCTCGATGTCGCAGCGTCTATCCTCAGTCTTTCTTCGCCGACAACAAAGCTCTTTGACGCAATCTGGCAAGCAGATGAGGCAACAGCCGAAGCTATCGCAACAGCGAATCCCGCCACATTGGCAGGCTTAATCGAAGAAGATCCTGCTGCAATGTGCCGGGCCGCTTGGGAGAACAAAGTAGGAGTAGTCTCGCTGTTAATGAAGTTAGGCTTCGATCCTCATCAAACAGGGGTCCACGACTCCACGCCCTTGGACCGTGCAGCATTTCACGGATACACTGACGTTATCAAATTGCTTCTTCGTCAAGACCCCAAGCCGCCACTGCACAATCTGAATGAATTCGGCGGTACGCCATTGGGCGCGAGCCTGTTTGGCATGAAGCATGGATGGGACACCGGGCATGCGAGAAACCATGTCGAAGCGGCACGCTTGCTGATTGAGGCGGGGTCTGCCGTATCGGAGCAAATGCTGGGTGCGGGAAACCTTGAAACCGACGCGCTAATCCGGGACCATCTGTAGCAAGGGCCAATTTCTGGCTCCGGCCCAAAGCCGCCGTTGGCCACCACATCCCCATGCTGCGGTGGCAGCCCGCATTGCCGCCATTCGCTGCACTCGCAAAATCAGTCGATGGTCGGACTCACACTCCACGGACAAAGCTGCCGGTCGGGGTGCTTTGTTGAACGCCCGCTTTTGGTGTTTGGGAGAGAATTGTCATGATCGCGTAGTTCGAGCGTTGGTCTTGCGAATGGAGGAAGGTGAGCATCCGTAGAGCTTTGAGAAGGTCGCATTAAAGCGTCTCTGTCCAGCCCCATTTCTATGGGCCACTTTTGAGCAATGTTTCTGGAATTGGCGGACGCATGTTTAAAGCCTGATGGGGTCGAACACGATTGTACTGTCTGAGCCATGTATTGATGACGATCTGTGCCTGTTTCGTGGTGTGGAACCATTCAGCATTCAGGACTTCTCGGCGCAGCGTGCCATTGAAGCGCTCGTTGTATCCGTTCTCCCAGGGTGACCCCGGGTATATCTGGATCGGCTTAATCCCGACCTTTCTCAGCCAGTCTTGTAGTGCTGTTGCGATGAACTCTGAGCCATTGTCCGAACGAATGTATACGGGTTTCCCGCGCCGCAAAAGCAGTGGGTAGAGCGCATCCAGCACATCCGCGCTGTTCATCTTTGGTTTGACCGCGACACACAGTGCCTCACGGGTATATTCATCCAGCACCGTGAGCATCTTGTAGGGCCGCCCGTTGCTCAGTTTGTCGTGCACAAAATCGACGCTCCAGATGTGATTGGGATGTTGCGGCCGCAGCCGGATGATTGAGCTGTCCTTGTGGTACAGTCGCCTGCGTTTCTTGTGTCGCCTTGGAA
>NZ_FREV01000009.1 GCF_900143545.1 Loktanella sp. Alg231-35
CGGCAGCGTCAGATGTGGWTAAGAGACAGGTTTCAGCGTAGGGCGGACGGCGATGCGGCCTGCGGATCTTGGTGGCTTGCTCAAAACAACCCCTCTGGTGGGTCGGCAATAATGCGCCCGCTGGTCAGATCAACGGTGGGCACTGCGGCTTGGGTGAAGGGCAGCAGAACGGTGTCAGACGCGCCGGGCACGATAACTTCGAGCAGGTCACCCGCGCCATGGTCCATAACGTTCTTGACGGTGCCGAGCGTTGCGCCACCGGCATCCAGCACGGTGAGGCCGATCAGATCGTTGTAATAGTATTCGTCGTCGGGCAGCGAAGGCATAATACTGCGATCCGCATAGAGGTTCACATTGCGCAGGGCGTCAGCGTCCTCTTTGGTCACAACGCCATCAAAGCGCGCGGTAAAACCGTTCTTTAACTGACCTGTCAGAACCACCTGCGCAAAGGCCCGCCCATCTTCGGCATAAAGCGGGGTGTACTCTGCAATTGCTTGGGGGTCGGCACAATAGGACTTCAGGCGCACTTCGCCCTGAACGCCAAATGCGCCTGAAATAGCACCAACAATGACACGATCATTCATTCGCTCAAATCCACTCCGACGCAGATGTTTTCAACCCAGAGACCGCCACCATTCTGACAGGTATCCTTGCGGCCTTCACGTTCAAACAGCATGCCTGCAACAAAGGCAAACATCACCAGAATGAGGGTGCGCAGCAAGCGGAACATGGATTCAGTCCCAAAGGGAAGGGGGTGTTGCCCCAGCAGGTGCCGGGGCAACGATCAGAGGTTTACTCTTCTGCTGCAGCTTCTTCTGCAGGTGCTTCCTCAGCAGGTGCGTTTGCAGCTTCTTCAGCGGCAGCAGCCTTGGCAGCTTTTTCTTCAGCACGTGCCTGAGCAGCCTTGCCCGGTGTACCCTTCTTGGGGTTGCTGCGGTCTTTCTTGGGCAGTTCGCCTGCGGCTTCCAGCATGCGGGAGATACGATCAGTTGGCTGCGCGCCTTCGCCCAACCAGTATTTCACGCGCTCCATGTTCATTTTTACGCGCTCTTCGCTGTCTTTGGGCAGCATGGGGTTATATGTGCCCAGCTTTTCGATGAAGCGGCCATCGCGTGGCATGCGGCTGTCAGCAGCCACGATTGCATAAAATGGACGTTTCTTTGAGCCGCCACGGGCCAAACGGATTTTCATAGCCATCAGATTTTCTCCTTAAAGATGGGGTCGAGGGCAGCGCCCTCAGGATTGGTGTTGTTTGTGGTGTTGGATGACTTCCTGAATGATGAAATTCAGGAATTTCTTGGCAAATTCCGGGTCCAGATTGGCTCGGGTTGCAAGGTCGGTGAGCCGTGCGATCTGGCTTTCTTCACGCGCGGGGTCGGATGGGGGCAGATCGTGTTCGGCTTTCAGCCGTCCGACCGCCTGTGTGTGTTTGAACCGCTCGCCCAACGTATAGACGAGGATGGCATCAAGCCGGTCAATGCTTTCGCGGTGTCCTTTAAGGATCTCTGCGGCGCGAGTCGTTGTGTCGGTCATGAGACATTCCTTCGTGCGAAAGTTAGGGCGGTCATGTGATGGCCCCCGCGGCTTGTGCCACAGCGCGGCTGTCATCGTAGCTGAGATGCCGGAACACGATGCACTTTTCGCCGTCGATCACATCGCGATGTTCTTCAACAGCACCCAGACGCGTCGCAAGTGCGATTGAACGGGTGTTTTGTGGCGAAATAAGCGAAATGAGCGGTGGCAATCCCAATGTCCGCCCGGCCCAGTCCCGCACGGCGCAGGCGGCTTCAAACGCATAGGAACGTCCTTCGAAACCGTCAAACATATGCCACGCCATTTCCGGCTGCGGCCATTCGATGTGGTTGAGGATGCCAACGCGGCCTGTTGCGATCCCTGTCTTACGCTCTGTCACTGTGAAAAAACCGTAACCGTGCCACTGCCAATGTCCGATACCGGCAATGAACCCGCGCCATGCATCGCGCTCTGACGCGGGGCCACCCACGGCCTCCATCCGCTCAGACCGGGTGACCCATGCGGTAAAAGCCGCAAGGTCCCGTTTCTGAGGGCCACGCAGCTCGAGCCGCGCAGTGGTGAGGGTGGGTGCGGGTGTCATCGGTTACTTCTTCTTCCCAAAACCAGAGAGGCCGGGGGGAAGTTGTGCTCCGCCACCCAAACCGGGCAGGCCGGCGGGCATCTTGCCTTGCAACGCTTTGGCGGCTTCGGCCATCGCTTTGGGGTCGTTCATATCAGGCATGCCTTCGGGCATGCCGCCGCCTTTGCCAAACATGCCTTTCATGGCCTGTTTCAGCATTCCGCCTTTGCCCATCTTCTTCATCATATCGGCCATCTGGCGGTGCTGCTTGACCAGCTTATTCAGCTCAGACACTTCCAGCCCTGCACCTTTCGCGATCCGCTTCTTGCGGCTCGCTGCAAGCAGATCAGGATTGGCGCGTTCTTTCTTCGTCATCGAACTGATCAGCGCGATCTGGCGCTTGAGGATACTGTCATCCATCCCAGCCGCTGCCATCTGTTTTCCCATCTTGGCCGCACCAGGCATCATGCCCATCATGCCTTCCATGCCGCCCATCTTCATCATCTGCTCAAGCTGCATCTTTAGATCGTTCATATTGAAACGACCCTTCTGGAAGCGCTTCATCATGCGTTCGGCTTGTTCAGCCTCGATGGTTTCCTGCGCCTTTTCGACCAGTGCGACGATGTCGCCCATGCCAAGGATACGGCCTGCGATGCGTTCAGGTTCGAACGTCTCAATCGCGTCCATCTTTTCGCCAAGGCCCACAAAACGGATCGGCTTGCCAGTAACCGCGCGCATGGAAAGCGCCGCACCACCGCGCCCGTCACCGTCCATCCGGGTAAGCACCACGCCGGAAACGCCGATCTTGTCGTCGAATTCTTGGGCGACGTTCACCGCGTCCTGACCGGTCAGGCCGTCAACGACCAACAGTGTTTCGCGGGGGTTGGCCACGTCACGCACGGCAGCGGCCTGCGCGATCAGTTCCTGATCAATGTGCAAACGCCCGGCAGTATCAAGCATATATACATCATAGCCACCGAGGCTCGCCTGCGTCTTTGCGCGCTTGGCGATTTTTACAGGGTCTTCGCCCGGCACAATCGGCAACGTGTCCACGCCAATCTGCCCACCCAAAATTGCCAACTGCTCCATCGCGGCAGGGCGGTTGGTGTCAAGCGAGGCCATCAGGACGCGCTTGCCCTCTTTTTCCTTCAGGCGCTTGGCGAGTTTGGCTGTCGTTGTCGTTTTACCCGACCCCTGCAGACCCACCATCAGGATCGGGGCAGGCGGATTGTCGATTTTCAGTGCGCCGGGGTCTTCGTCACCGGTTAGCACATGTTGCAACTCATCATGGACAATTTTGACGACTTGCTGGCCGGGTTTCACCGATCTGGTGACAGCCTGACCTGTGGCCTTTTCCTGTACCGCCTTGATGAAATCGCGCGCGACGGGCAGTGAAACGTCAGCTTCAAGCAGAGCGACGCGGACCTCGCGCAGGGCGGTCTTAACATCGTCTTCAGACAGCGCACCCTGCTTGCTGAGCTTGTCAAAGACGCCTGACAGGCGTTCGGATAGATTTTCAAACATCGGCCAAGGCCCTCGTTTCGTTTCGGTTGCTTTGCATATAGTCATATGCGCCGCAAAAAGCAGTAGCGCCCCCGTGGGCGCGACGCGCTGACGGAGGGCGATCCCCTGATAAACGGGGACCGGAAAGCTGATGCTATCCGGGTGTTATGGGGCGTTTATGCTTATGGTGCGGGTGAGTCAACTCTGACACAGCCATTGAGCGCGGCATTCAGGCCAATGCTGAGAATAACAAGCAGAAGGCCTGATAAGTAGCGCCAGCACCCATGTCCTACGCTGCGGCCCGTCATTAGTACCAGCATGTGCCAGCAGGGCGGGCCGACCCAGATCAAGCCTCGTTTTCAGCCAGAACTTCCTTGGCCCCGTGCACCGTGATGTCATCGATCCCGATGAATCTCAGAACCTGTTCCAAATGCGGCGTGGCAAAATCCATGGGCGCGCCAACCGGCACGCCGCCTGAGGCCACAGCGACGATCGCGCGTTTACCCTCTAACAGGCCAACGGGCCCGTTTTCAGTGTAGGCAAACGTCACCTTTGGGCGGGCGATCAGATCAACCCAAGCCTTCAGCGCGGCAGGCATCCCGAAGTTATACATCGGCATCCCGACTAAAATAACGTCGGCGGCCCCAATCTCTGCTATCAACGCGTCTGAACGGGCCAGCACGGCACGGTTTTCATCTGTCAAAGCATCTTGTGGGATCAACCGGGTGGTAATCCACGCCTCATCCACATGGGGCAGGTCGGTTTCGGCAAGGTCGCGAGTGATCACGCGGGATGGCGCGAGCGTCTGAAGAAGTTTGGCTGTCGCCGCACGGCTGACAGAGCCGTTGCGCGTACCAGAGGCATTGATGTGAAGGACCGTTGTCATGTGAAAGCTTCGTTTGTTGCGTTGATTTTCAACTAAGGTCTTGCGCTGGCGAACGATATGGCCGAATTTCAACAGGATATGTTTACCAGCGCACAGGATTGCAGATGGATAACTGGGACGAGATCAGAACAGCCTTTCAAGTCGCACGAATGGGTACGGTCAGTGGGGCGGCAGAGCAGTTGGGCGTTCACCATGCAACCGTGATCCGCCATATTGATGCGCTGGAGCAGCGCCTCGGTGCAAAACTGTTTCAGCGCCACGCGCGCGGGTATACCGCTACCGAAGCGGGGACCGACCTGCTTCAGGTGGCGCAAGCGACGGATGATCAATTTACCCAATTGGCGGGTCGGATCAAAGGGCAGGGCGAAGGTGTCTCGGGTGATTTGGTGGTTACCTCGCTGGCGATGGCGTCGGGCCTGCTGACGCCAATCCTTGTGGCGTTTCAGGCCGAACACCCAGAGGTGCATGTACGCTACCGCACTGGTGACCGACTTTTCCGGTTGGAGTATGGCGAGGCGCATGTCGCGATCCGGGCAGGCACCATGCCGGAAGAACCAGACAATGTGGTGCAGCCATTCATGCAGCAGCAGATGGCCTTGGTGGCGTCGCAAGACTATCTGGCGCGGCACGGCCTGCCCAAAGATGAGGCGGATCTGAAGAACCATGTCTTTGTCACCCACGACAATGACAAAAGCCGCGCACCCTTTGCCCGCTGGCTACGCGAAACGGTGACAGATGACCGACTAGCCTATCGGGCGACGGATAATCGGAACATGCAGGATGCCATTGTGGCCGGTGCCGGGATCGGATTTGTGGCGGCGCAGGCACTGAAATCTCACCCCGAATTGCAAGAGGTGATTTCGCGTCGCGAGGAATGGGCCGCACCTTTGTGGATTGTGACCCATGTGGATTTGCATCGCACGACCAAGGTGCAGACCTTCCTGCGTTTCCTCAAGGACCGCATCAAGACATTGGAGTGCTAATGTCACCCCATCGCGCCGGGCATCTGGCGATGTTCGCCTTTTCGATGCTGGTTGCGGGGTCTTTCGCACTGGGATCATTGGCGGCGAATGAGATTGCCCCAACGGTGCTGAATGTGGTGCGGTTTTGGACGGCAACGGCGATCATGGGCGCTGTGGCGATGGCGACGGGTGGGCTGCCGCGCAGTGCAGCAGCGGCGCCTTGGCGGTACTTCGTACTAGCGGCCTTTTTTGTCACCTACTTTGTGCTGATGTTTGAAGGGCTCAAGACCGCGCCCCCCGTCAGTGCCGCTGCGGTCTTTACGCTCACACCGATCCTGTCTGGGATTTTTGGGTATCTCCTGCTGCGTCAGGTTATGACACCGCGTATTGCCTTGGCGTTGGTCATCGGAGCCATGGGTGCGATCTGGGTCATTTTCCGTGCTGACGTCGCGGCGATCCTGCGGTTCGAAATTGGCCGCGGTGAGTTGATCTATTTCTGGGGTTGTGCTGCCCATGCCGTCTATACCCCGTTGGTGCGCAAGCTGAACCGGGGCGAGGGCGCGATTGTGTTCAGTTTTGGCGTATTGCTGGCCGGGTCCATTCTACTGACGCTTTGGGGTGGGGCAGCGGCGATGGCGACAGATTGGGCCAATCTGCCAACAATTGTTTGGCTCACAATCCTGTACACTGCGGTCTTTGCCAGCGCGGCGACCTTTGCGCTGTTGCAGTTTGCGGCGTTGCGCCTGCCGAGTTCAAAGGTGATGGCCTACACTTACCTGACGCCGTCTTGGGTAATTGTGTGGGAGTTGGCCTTGGGTGGAACCGCACCGCCCGCATTGGTTCTGGCTGGGTTGGTCCTGACGGTGTTGGCTTTGGTTATGCTGCTGCGTGAAGAATAGGGTAAGGTGGATCTTGATCCACCTTACGTGCGCAACTCTTTGGACAAAAAACTTTCAAATGCGTCCAGATCAATCGCATCCATCTGGCCGAACCCTTGCATCCAGACTGATGCTTCGCGCAGTGCATCAGGCTCCAGCTTGCACCATTTCACCCGGCCCCGTTTTTCCTGAGAGATCAGACCAGCGCCCGTCAGCACGCCAAGGTGTTTGGAAATTGCCGCCAGCGATATAGCAAACGGTTCGGCCACATCAGTGACCGCCATATCATCCTCAAGCAGCATCGCGAGGATACGGCGGCGTGTGGGGTCGGCGAGGGCTGCAAAAACCTGATCTAGTTCTGTCGTCATATCCGCGATTAAGCGAGACGGGGCGTAAACGTCAACCAGTTGGTTGAATATCCTGAATGCGATTTTGTACGCAAACGAGGCGAGCTTCTCTCAATCAAGGTTGAGATAAGTAACTGAAATTAAATACATAATCTTGATCCAACGCTTGCTTGACTCTGTTGTGGTCCCACCATAGACCAACCGCAACTGACGGATGGGCCAAAACTGATGTCTGAACGCGATGATGCTGACCGCCTTAAGGCGCTTGAGGCAAAGATTGACGCGCTCAAAACACCGGCGGACGTGAAGGACCATTCCGAAGAACACTACTCTCAGGCGCAGCTTGCCTGGCGGATGGTGATAGAGCTTGTTGCCGGTCTTGGGATCGGCTTTGGCATTGGATACGGGCTGGATACCGCGTTTGGTACGATGCCGATTTTTCTGGTGCTGTTCATATTCTTCGGCCTCGCGGCGGGTGTGCTCACCATGATGCGGTCGGCCAAGGAAGTGCAAAGAAAGCAGCTTGAGGCTGCGAAAGAAGAGGGCGACACACGTGGCTGAAGAAAAAGCAGAAGGTGGTCTGGTATTTCACCCACTGGATCAGTTTATCGTCAAACCACTTTTCGGTGACGGCCCTATTCATTGGTACACGCCCACAAACGTGACGCTTTGGATGGGCATTGCCCTGTTGGCTATTCTGGCTGTTTTTGTTCTGGGCAGCCGCGGCCGCGCCATCATCCCTAGCCGCCTGCAATCCATTGGAGAGCTGATCTACGGCTTTATCTACAAGATGGTGGAAGATGTGACCGGCAAGGATGGGGTGAAATATTTCCCTTACATCATGACGCTGTTCCTGTTCATCCTGTTCGCCAACTATCTGGCGCTGCTCCCGATGTCCTACAGCCCGACATCGATGATTGCGGTCACTGCGGTTCTTGGTTTTGGCGTTTTCATTGTTGTGACTGTCCTCGGTTTTGTTCTGAACGGCCCGGCGTTCCTTGGTTTGTTCTGGATGAAGGACGCCCCGGCGGTTCTGCGCCCAATTATCGCGATTATCGAAGTGATCTCTTACTTCGTGCGCCCTGTAAGCCACTCTATTCGTTTGGCAGGGAACATCATGGCCGGTCACGCCGTGATCAAAGTGTTCGCAGGCTTTGCCGCGTTGACGCTTGTGAGCCCTGTAGCGATCCTTGGTATTACAGCCATCTACGGTCTCGAGGTCCTTGTGGCCGGTATTCAGGCCTATGTTTTCACTATTCTGACGTGTGTCTATCTGAAAGACGCGCTTCACCCCGCACACTAACGACGTGGGTTTCACCCACCCTACTATCTAACTTCCAATCGTAAGGAGAATTCACATGGAAGGCGAACTCGCACACATCGGCGCTGGTCTGGCTGCAATCGGTTCCGGCGCTGCCGCTATCGGTGTTGGTACAGTTGCAGGTAACTACCTGGCTGGCGCACTGCGCAACCCATCTGCTGCTGCTGGTCAGACAGCAACACTGTTCATTGGTCTGGCATTCGCCGAAGCTCTGGGGATCTTTGCATTCCTCGTGTCGCTTCTGCTGATGTTCGCAGTCTAAGAACGCGACCCATATCCTTACGGCTGACTGACGCGTATCATCGCGTCGGCCAGTAAAACTTCAAGGTATTCGGGGGCCATCATGGCAACAGAAACAACAGACGCCGTCGCAGGTGCTTGCGTAGATGCAGGGGGTTCTGCCCTTGGTATGCCGCAACTTTGCGCGGATTGGATGTCAAACCAGATTTTCTGGTTGGTCATTACACTGATCGCAATTTACTTTGTGATGTCACGGATTGCCTTGCCCCGCATTGGTGCGGTTCTGGCAGAGCGTTCCGGCACAATCACAAATGATATTGCTGCAGCAGAAGAGCTCAAGAACAAAGCAGCCGAAGCTGAAGCTGCTTATGATCAAGCGCTTCTGGATGCCCGTGCGGAGGCCCAAAAGATCGTGGCCGAAGCCAAAGCAGAAATTCAGGCCGAGCTTGACGTGGAACTGCAGAAAGCAGACGCAGAGATCGCGGCCAAGACAGCCGAAAGCGAAGCGGCCATCGCCGAAATTCGCGAGGGCGCTAAGAAAAGCGTCAACGCCGTTGCCAAGGACACAGCCAAGGCATTGGTCGCAGCCATGGGCGGCAGTGCTGATGCCAAGGCGATCACTGCGGCGATCACGGCACGGATGAAAGGGTAAAACATGAGACTGACACTCACCGCCCTTTTCGCCCTTGCCGCCAGCCCTGCGCTGGCCGCTGGTGGCAAACCGTTCTTTTCGCTGGCGAACACGGACTTTGTGGTCTGGATCGCATTTGTGATCTTCATCGGTATTCTGCTTTATTTCAAAGTGCCCGGCCTTGTTGGCGGCATGTTGGACAAGCGCGCTGATGGCATCAAATCCGAGCTGAATGAAGCAAAAGCGCTGCGCGAAGAAGCTCAGTCTTTGCTGGCCAGCTATGAGCGTAAGCAAAAAGAAGTTCAGGAGCAGTCAGCGCGTATCGTTGCTGCTGCCAAGGAAGAGGCGACAAATGCTGCCGCCGCTGCCAAGGACGATATTGCCAAATCGATCACCCGCCGTCTGGCCGCCGCTGAAGAGCAGATTGCCAGCGCAGAGGCGGGCGCCATCAAAGAGGTGCGCGACCAAGCTATCGCTGTTGCTGTTGGCGCTGCCAAAGACGTCATTGCCAAGCAGATGGACGCGAGATCTGCCGGTGCATTGATCGACGATTCAATCGCGACAGTGGCCGACAAGCTGCACTAATCAGTCGTCACAACAGAATAGAAAGCCCGGTGGTGCTATGCGCCGCCGGGCTTTTTCGTTGACAGAAGGCTGCTGCACTTGAACACTCAACCGCGGGGCGAGAGCGGGAGAAGACTGATAATGCCAACCCTTTGGCGAGGGGTAAGTGGTGCCGTGTGCTATGCGGCTGTCCTGACCCTTGGCACGTTCCTTGTTTTCCGCATTGGCGTACCTCCGGTCGATGTTCCCGACGTATTGGCAAAACTGATGCCGGTACAGTTTGTCGCTGTCGCGCTTTGCGTTGTCTTTGCCCTTCGAAGTGGCGGATGGCGAAGGGTGGGATTTGGCCGGATAAACCTGCCATCCCTGATCTGGTTTCTACCCGCATGGTGCGTGCTGGGCGTGTTGTTCTGGACGGTGTTCCTTGGCGGGACGGCACCGGAGTTGAATGACCTGAGTGCGACAGCTTGGGCTTTTCTTGTCGTCACCCCGCTGCTTGTCGCATTTGGGGAAGAGGTGATGTTCCGCGGCATCTTGCTACGGGGCGCGCTTGCAGGGCTGCCTGTTGTCTATGCGCTGCTCCTCAGCACGGCGGGCTTTGCCGCCCTTCATTTCGTTAATGGGATCGCCGGGCAGGCGGCCTTGGGGACGGTGCAGCAGGTCGGCTTTGCTCTGATTGTGGGCTTCGCACTGGCGCCGCTCGCCATCCGGCTAGGCAACCTCTGGCCGCTCGTTCTATGGCATTGGCTTTGGAATGTGGCAGTTTTTGCCAGCCAAATCGCCGATCTGATTCACCCCTTTGTCCTGATCGGGATGTCGTTTCAGGCGGTCGTTTCAATTTGGCTTTGGGCCGCGCTGATCCGTGGCGAAATCACGGCCTAACGCTTGGCCTCATGCTCTAGTCGCTTTAGCGCAAAAGCTTCGTTGCGGTCCGATTTTTGCTGATCTGACAGAGCAGTTTCAACAAAGCTAAGATGCGATTCCACTGCAGCACGTGCTGCCTGCGGATCACGGGATTGCAGCGCGGTATTGATCATTCGGTGCTGGTCCAACAACGCATCGCGCGTCATCCGCTGTTTGAACATGACAGTGCGGTTGTAGAACACGCCTTCACGCAGCAGCTCGTACATTGACCGCATCATGTGCAGCATGATGACGTTATGGCTTGCCTCAATGATCGACAGATGGAAATCGGCATCAAGCCGGGCCTCATCCGCCGGGTTCCGTTTTTGATGGGCCACTTCCATCTTTTCAAAGATCGCGTTGATGACCGTTAGATCCGTATCGCTAGCCAGCCGTGCCGCGCGTTCTGCTGCCAGCCCCTCCATGTCGCGGCGGAAACTGATGTAGTCAAAGACCGCCGTGTCATGGGTTGCAAAGAGCGTGACCAGTGCAGGCGAAAACGCAGATCCCAACACGTCCGCCACATAAACCCCGGCGCCCGCCTTTGACATCAGCAAACCACGGTCTTGCAAATCCGCCAGCGCTTCGCGCAGCGAGGGCCGTGAAACGCCCATCCGCTCGCTCAATTCGCGCTCAGACGGCAGGCGTTCGCCGGGGCGCAGGATGCCGCGCAGGATTAAACCTTCCACCTGACGGATCACACCATGAGAGAGTTTTTCTTGCTGAACAGGTTCAAATGGCATGGGATGTTGTCTCCGATTGGTCAAATGATATGACCAAAATTCGCCGCTCACAACGAAAAAGGGGCTGCTCAGCGGCAGCCCCTTTCAGGAAACCTTGAGGTTCGGCGCCTTAGTTTGGCGTGATCACAATCTCAACCCGGCGGTTGGCCTGCTTGCCGGCCGCATTAAGGTTGGACGCAACAGGCTGGTTCTCACCAGCACCGATGGAACGCACACGGGTCGCCGAAACACCACCGCTGAGCAACACACCGGATACGGCTTGCGCACGGCGCTCAGACAGGCCCTGGTTAAAGGACGCATCACCAACGTTGTCGGTATGGCCGATCACGTTGATTGTTGTGTCAGGGTACTGCTGCAGCGAGTTGGCAACGATGCGCAGCTCTCGCTGGGCGGTGCCGGACAGCTGTGTGCTGTTGGTTGCAAAAAGCAGATCCTGGCTCAGAACGACGCGCAGGTCACGGCCGTTGTTGGACACGCCAACATCATTGCGCAACTGGCGACGCAGGTCTTCGGCTTGACGGTCAAGCGAGTTACCAACGCCTGCACCAACACCCGCACCAAGGGCGGCGCCAATCAATGCCGCCTGATTACGTTCGCGCACAGAGCCGTCGTTGTTTGTCAGCGCGCCAAGCACCGCACCAGCGCCTGCACCGATCAAGGCGCCTTGCTGAGTGTTTTGCATCTGGTTCGGTCCGGTGGTGTCGCATGCGGCAACCAATGTCAGCGATGCGGCGGCAACGACGAGTGGAAATTTCGTTAGTTTCATGGTCATGGTTCCATTTAATATAAGTGCGCAAATCGCACCGTGGATGGGTCAGCTTATGCAGAATTTGCCCATGATATCCAATAGCGCCCCCGTGACCAGCATGGTTTCGCTTACTTTACGGCCTTCCCGTGTTTGCATCCACGCGCGCCGATTCCCATGCGAGCATGGCGCGTTTGACGGGAAGCCCCCAATGGTAACCGCCCAGCTCCCCTGATTTGCGCAATGCGCGGTGACAGGGAATCAACCAACTGACCGGGTTTCGTCCCACGGCCGTTCCGACGGCGCGCACAGCCTTGGGTTTGCCAATGGATTGCGCAATCTCCGAATAGGTCGTGACATGCCCCGATGGGATGGTCAGCAACGCCTCCCACACCTTCAGTTGAAAAGGCGCGCCGATCATATGCAGCTTGGTTTCGCCTGTCATGCCAAGGGCCGCCTCTGCCCAAGGGCGCAGGAAACTGGGGTCTTCGACGAAGCGGGCTTTGGGCCAGCGTGATTTCAGATCGGCCATGGCAGGTTCCGGCCCTGCCTCTGCTGCGAAAGCCAACCCGCAAATGCCGCGATCGGTACCCATGGCCAATGCCGGGCCAAAGTGGCTTTCGAACCAGCCCCAATGGATGGTCAATTCAGCCCCGTCACGCGCATAGTCTCCGGGGCTCATCGCCTCCCAGCGCACAAATAGATCATGCAAGCGCCCGCTGCCTGACAGACCTACGGCATGTGCGGTTTCAAGCGTCGTGAACCGGTCGCGCAAAAGCGTCTTGGCGTGCGCCAAAGTCAGATACTGCTGGTAGCGTTTGGGCGACACGCCCACCCAGGTGGAAAAGAGCCGTTGAAAATGCGCGGGGCTCATGTTCATCTCGGCCGCCAGATCGGCCAGGGTTTGCGGCTCGTCGCCAGCGGCATCAATCGCTTCGATGGCGCGGCGCATGATTTGGTAATGATATGTCTCTGTCTGTTCCATGCCTTTCAAATTAGGGGCAATGCGGCAGTGAAGCGACCCGGAAATTGCGCATCTGACGCTTGCTCCCTTTGGGCCAAGCAGTCATACCGGAGCGCATGGCAAAACAGCTTGATTATCATACCATTCGCGAGATTTTCACGCGCTTCCACACGGCAGAGGCCGAGCCCAAGGGCGAGTTGGAACACGTGAACGTCTACACGCTGGTTGTGGCGGTTGCTTTGTCGGCGCAAGCCACGGATGCGGGCGTGAACAAAGCGACCCGCGAATTGTTCAAAATTGCCGATACCCCGCAAAAGATGCTCGACCTCGGGCTGGACCGCGTGACCGAACATATCAAGACCATCGGCCTTTTTCGCAACAAGGCCAAAAACGTCATCAAGATGAGCCAGATTTTGGTCGATGATTATGGCGGGCAGGTGCCCAATTCCCGCGCTGCTCTGCAATCGCTGCCCGGTGTGGGCCGTAAGACGGCCAATGTGGTGCTTAATATGTGGTGGGGCCAACCAGCACAGGCTGTGGACACCCATATCTTTCGTTTCGGCAATCGCAGCGGTGTCGCGGTCGGCAAGGATGTCGATGCGGTTGAGCGCGCGATCGAGGATCACATCCCTGCCGATTTCCAACTGCACGCCCATCACTGGATGATCCTGCATGGTCGCTATACCTGTGTGGCGCGAAAACCAAAATGTGCGGCCTGTCTGGTCCGCGATCTCTGCCTGTTTGAGGATAAGAACCTATGAGTAATTTCGACGTAATCGGTATCGGCAACGCAATTGTCGATGTGATTGGCCATGCCAATGATACATTCCTTGATCACATGGGGATCGAGAAGGGCATCATGCAACTGATCGAACGGGATCGGGCAGAGGTGCTTTATGCCGCGATGCAGGATCGCACCGAAACGCCCGGTGGATCGGTGGCGAATACAATTGCAGGTTTGGGTAGCTTGGGCCTGTCCACCGCCTTTATCGGGAAGGTGAAAGATGACGCACTTGGCCGGTTCTACGCCAAAGGGATGGAAGACGCTGGCACAGCATTTCCCAACTTGCCATCCGCCAGCGCGGAGGCGCCGACGTCGCGCTCTATGATCTTTGTTTCACCGGATGGCGAGCGGTCGATGAACACCTATCTGGGTGCTGGGGCCGATCTGGGGCAGGGCGACGTGTCCGAGGCCTTGTTTGAAGGCGGCAAGATCCTGTTCCTCGAAGGGTATCTTTTTGACAAGGACGACGGGAAAACCGCTTTCAGTGCGGCAGCACAACTGATGCGTGCTGCGGGCGGGCGGGCAGGTATCACGCTGTCCGATCCATTCTGCGCAGACCGCCACCGCGCCGATTTCCAACGCCTTGTCGCCGAAGACATGGACTTCGTTCTGGGCAACGCGGCTGAGTGGACGACGCTGTATGAAACGGATGACCTTGATGCAGCACTGAAGCAGGCCAGTGCCGTTTGTGAGACGGTTGTTTGCACCTGTTCGGGTGACCCGGTCATTCTGATCCGAGGCGACGAGCGCATTGAAGTGCCGGTGCGCAAGGTCGTGCCGGTTGATGCGACAGGTGCGGGCGATCAGTTTGCCGCAGGTTTCCTTTACGGGTTTACCACCGGCCAACCGCTGGAAACCAGCGGGCGTATGGGTGTGGTGGCGGCGGCAGAGGTGATCGGACATATCGGCCCACGGCCGAAAGCGGATCTCAAGAGCCTCTTTGCGGCTGAAGGGCTGATCTAAGCCAAAGTGCGTCGAGCGCATCAACGGCTGTTACGTCGAAGCGCTCTTCTTCTTTCCAGTATCTGCCGGATGGCACGTAGTAGGCCAAACGTCGTTCTTCGGCGAGGGCTGCCTCAACTGCGGTTTTATCCATCGCAAGCGGCGTTGCCGTCGCTGCGGTTGCTGCGGTTGCGCGCGGAAAGATCAGACGGCTTTCGTCTTCAGACAGGTTCACCATGGCACATTTCTGACGCGCGGCCATTGCCATCAAACGCGCTGACTTTGCCTCTAGCGAGCGTAGTGTCACATCCTCACGCAGGGGATCAGCCGTCCCCTTGCCATAGAAATGCGTGTTGCCTGCCCCGGCATAGACCATGTCACAGCCCAAAACGGCAATCACACGCGGCTTGAGTGCGGCAAGCGCCCAGTATGACGCGGTAAAGGCCATCGTGCCCCCTGCATAAACGAACCCACCCAATGTGTTCTGCATCGGCACATAATCCGCAGCACGGATGACCCTCTGGTTCGGGCGAAGCCCTGACGGCATGCGTTCGGTCGGAAAATCATCGGGGTGGATCAGGTCATCCCAGTCAGGACGCACCGCCCAGGCGTTGTTGATCGCCACGATCCGATCAAAGGGTGCGCGCGACCAATCGCGGCAGTTCACAACGTTCGGCCCGCTGCCTAGGATAAGGACGACAGTCACGTTTGCTCGTTCCTAAAGGTTACCGAGACGTGACCTAGTGTTGCATTCGCCGGTGTCGAGCCACAGCCCATTCTTCCCTTGTTCGAAAATATCTCCGGGGGAAGCCCATAAGCAACGGTTCTGCTATTGGCCAAGTTTCGCGTGCACCTCATCAAGGTCGATCTCGCCAATGGGCATCTTGTTGGCGGGGTTTTCAAAGTCATATTTGAAAAGCCGGAAATCCCTTTTGTAGATTTCATAGATCAAATGCATCGACAGGTCGTCGAAGTAGTCCTCGACCGGGTGCGCGCGCTTGGGGCCGTGCCCTTCGCTTTCGTTGAAACGGGGGATTTGCGTCAGATCGACCGGATGCGCTGTTTCCATGCCGTTCAACACATCTTGCATGCCGTCGTTGAATTGTTCCGTCCAGAAAATCTTGTCATAGCGCCCCCCATTCACAATGAAGGTCGAGACATGACCGGACATGGCGGACCAGTGGATGTCAGGCTCCATCGGGCGACGCCACCGGATGGTGTCGCGGGCGAACAGCAGAAAGCGGCGGAAGCTCTTGATCTGATCGAACTCAAAGCCGTTGTCGGGGTCCCCGACTTCGATCCCGTATTTCTGGATCAGTAGGGGTACAAGATTGCCACGGTAGTATTTGCCATTGCGCTGCACGCCACAGATTTTGTCAAAGAACGATGACAGGATGCGGGTGTAGGGATTGCGCACGCAGGTGAAAGCATAGCTTTTGTGCTGGCGCACGTTCGTTTCGATCACGTCCTGGCTGTCATCCAGCGCCCATTTATGGATACCCGTTTTCGCATCATGGATGTCGCCATCAAAAAACGTGCCATGATCAGAATAATACATGATCTGACCAATGCTAGAGCACGCGCATTTGGGCACGACGCGATAGACCATGCTTTCGCTGCTTGTCATCCATGTGCCCGGAAAGTTGGCCACTTGTGCGTTCCTTCTTGTTCTGTCCCTTTAAGAGCAAAGAAACACTGTCACTTCAATGTCTGTTCGCGTTATGACAGCTCTCGACGCGTATCAACCAAAGGATAACTGCCGGTTCATGGCCCGCATCGCCTTCATTCTCTTGTGTCACAAGAACCCAGATGCCGTTGTGCAGCAGGCAACGCAGCTGACGGCGGCGGGTGACTATATTGCCATTCACTTCGATGGGTCTGCGGCGCAATCGGATTTTCGGGCCATCCAGGATGGGCTGGCGGGCAACCCCAATGTGGTTTTTGCCAAGCGGCGCATCAAATGCGGTTGGGGCGAGTGGAGCCTTGTGCAGGCGACACTGAACGCGGTTGCGGCTGCCGAAGAGGCATTCCCAAGGGCCACGCATTTCTACATGGTGTCTGGCGATTGCATGCCGATCAAATCGGCCAAATTCGCGCATCAGATGCTAGATGGAAATGATGTCGACTATATCGAAAGCTATGACTTCTTTGACAGCGACTGGATCAAGACAGGGTTTCGCGAAGAGCGACTGATCTACCGCCATTTCTTTAACGAACGCACCCAAAAGCGGCGTTTCTACGCGGCCCTTGCCTTGCAAGAGCGCTTCAAGATCACCCGAGACATCCCCAAGGACATGCAGATCATGATCGGATCGCAATGGTGGTGCCTGCGCCGCCGCACGGTTGAGGCGATCCTTGAATTCACCAAGACCCGCCGTGATGTGATGCGGTTCTTCCGCACAACGTGGATTCCCGATGAGACGTTTTTTCAGACCCTGGTTCGGCATCTTGTACCGGGGCGCGAGATTGAAAACCGCACGCTGACATTCCTGATGTTCACCGACTACGGCATGCCGGTGACCTTCTATAATGACCACTACGATCTGCTGCTTGGGCAGGACGGTATTTTTGCCCGCAAGATCAGCGCTGAGGCTGAAGGGCTACGCAACCGCCTCGGTGATCTTTATGCCGGAGAGAAGATGGATTTTGTGATCTCCGACGAGGGGCGCAACCTGTTTCGGTTCCTGACCGGGCGCGGCCGGATCGGTCGCCGTTTCGCGCCGCGTTTTTGGGAAAACGAAACAACCCTTGGCCGCAGTCGCGAGTTGATGATTATTGCCTGTAAGAAGTGGCATGTCGCCAAACGTCTTGTCGCCTCTGTTCGGCAGCACACAAATGTGCCCGCGATTGAGTATCTGTTTAATGAGGACGCGACCGAGATGCCTGATCTGGGTGGTATTGAAAGCAGTCTGCGCAAACGTGGCCGCCACCGCCGGGCGCTCATGCGGATGCTGTTTGATCACTACGACAGCGATCGTTTGGTTATTTGCCTTGATACATCCAACCTTGATCTGATGCGCGATTTCTTCACGGACCGTGCGACTGTGCGCCTGTTGGAGATCGAATGTCGGTTTGATGATGCCTACCTTGTGGGTCACGCCAAACGTGTCGGGTTGGCGGGTGAACAAACTAGCGCCGCAACGCTGGAACGCCTGTTGCCGACCATTCGCCATGACATGATCTATGAACGCAACGCGATCCGGGATGCTGAGTTTGCCAATGCAACCCGGATCAAGGAAACCGCGTCACTGGATGAAAACGCCGCAGCGATTGCCCAGTTTCTGAGCACTTCGCCGGACGTGGCCCGCGAACTTGCCGATACCCCCCACCTTTTTGTTGATTGAGGACCCTCATGGACTTTGCCTACGACGACCAGAACATCTTTGCCAAAATCCTGCGCGGAGAAATCCCCAACAAAACGGTCTATGAAAACGACCATGCCTTGGCCTTTGAAGATATAGCGCCACAAGCGCCAGTGCATGTTCTGATCATTCCCAAGGGCGCTTACGTGAGCCTTGATCACTTTGCCCGCGATGCGTCAGCCGAAGATCAGGCCGGTTTCATGCAGGCCGTTGCCGAGGTTTGCCGGATCACGGACGTCGGTGCAGGGTTCCGCGCGATTGCGAACACCCGCACCCATGGCGTGCAGGACGTGCCGCATTATCACATGCATATTCTGGGCGGCCGCCAGCTCGGGCGGATGTTGCAAGGTTAACGCGACGAGGTCAGCGACAGGAACACATCTTCCAGATGCGCCTCTTCGGTGCGCACGTCTTTGATGATGATGCCGGCATCTTTAACCAGTGACAGGATTTGATCTGCGGGGGTGACCCCGCTTTTGTAAGTGAATGCCAGTGTGCCATTGGGTTGTTTTTGCCCGATGATGGTGTCTGGCAACTGCGGCAGGTCGGCTGCGGTTTCCGGGGTGATCACAAGTGTCTTGCTGTCCAGCCTGCTAAGAAGATTGGCCGTGCTGTCTTTCACAATCACCTCACCATGGTTGATGATGGCGATGTCGTCGCACATCTCTTCGGCCTCTTCGAGGTAATGGGTGGTAAGAATGATAGTCATGCCCTCGTCGTTCAAACGGCGAACATTCTGCCACAGCATATTGCGCAGCGCGATATCCACCCCGGCGGTAGGTTCGTCCAGCACAAGGATTTGCGGGCTATGCACCAGTGCTTTGCCCAGCAATAGCCTGCGCCGCATTCCGCCTGAAAGCGAGCGGGCATAGGCGTCGGCCTTGTCGGTCAACCCAATCAGGTCAAGGATTTCAGCGGTTTTGCGTTGGCTTTTTGGCACACCGTATAGCCCCGCCTGCACGTCCAAAGATCCCGCTGGCGTAAAGAATGGGTCAAGATGCGGCTCTTGCGGCATGATGCCAATGGCCGCGCGCGATTGCCGGGGGTTTTCGTCTTGATCAAAGCCCCAAATTTTCACCGATCCGGCGGATTTCACGACCAAACCGGCCAGAATATTGATCAAGGTGGATTTGCCCGCGCCATTCGGCCCCAGTAGCCCAAAAATCGACCCGCGCGGGATTGTCAGATCAACGCCTTTTAGCGCCTCTTTCGCGGCTGAGTGCCCTGTTGCAGCATAGGTCTTTTTCAGACCGAGAATTTCTATGGCATTGTCGGTCATGCTGGTCTTTCCCCTGTGCCGCGCCTGCGGTATATCTTCATGATCTAAGGCGGGCAGCGGCCCGCGGCAACCAGATGAGATTGATCATGTCCACACCGGCACCCGAAACGAAGATTGTTCATGATTGGCGCGTGGCCTGTGATGGGGGCGAAGGCGCGCTGGGCCATCCACGTGTCTGGCTGCAAATCCCGCACGAGCATGGTTGGATCGAATGTCCTTATTGCGATGCCAAACTGGTGCATAAGGAATTCGAAGGCCGGGTCTAGGTTCAGGCCCTGCACAGTTTCTGTTCGTGGGTGCGTGTTTTGCGGTAGTTATCTGCGGGCTATATGCTGCTTGTGCAATGCAAGGAGCATGCAATGACATTCCGACCCGTCACCCAAACCACCCATGCCCAACCCACCATGGAGGGTGCTGGCGTCCATCTGCACCGCGTTTTCGGCTTTGGTGACCCAAGCGAGAGCGACCCGTTTCTGCTGTTGGATGATTTCCGCAATGATGATCCGGCCCATTACGAGCGCGGCTTTCCTTGGCATCCCCATCGCGGGATTGAGACGATCACCTACGTGTTGGAGGGCGAAGTTGCCCATGGCGACTCGCTTGGGAACAACGGTGTGCTGGGGGCAGGGTCCGTTCAATGGATGACGGCAGGATCGGGCATTCTGCATCAGGAAATGCCAAGCGGGAATGCGGCGGGCCAAATGCATGGCTTTCAGCTGTGGGCGAATCTGCCGTCATCCCTCAAAATGACTGCACCTCGCTATCAGGACATTTCTGGCTCTGATGTGCCCGAAATCATTGATGATGATGGCACAAGGGTAAAAATCATCACCGGCAATTTTTGGGGCAAGGCGGGTCCGGTGGATGGCATCGCCGCTGATCCGCTTTATCTTGATATCTCGATCCCGCCCAATACACGAAAGACTTTGCCCGTTGATACCCGTGCAAACGCATTTGCCTATGTCTTTGCAGGGGCAGGGCGGTTTGTGGATGCGGCTGATCCAGTTGGCGTGCGCGTCGAAAAGGAAGTGGCGGGGCAAGAGGTCAACATCCGCGACATGACTGGCAACCGGACGTTGGTACGTTTTGGGAACGGCGATGATGTCACCGTGCAGGCCGGGCCTGAGGGAATGCGCTTTTTGTTGATTGCCGGACGCCCTATTCAGGAACCCGTTGCATGGCACGGCCCCATTGTGATGAATACCCAGGCAGAGCTGCGTCAGGCCATGAAAGACCTGCAAAACGGGACCTTCATTCAGTCCGCGCACTAGACCCCCTGCGCCCCCCGAGTTAGGTGTTAAGCCAACACCAAAGGGGGTCCAACATGGCGTTTGGCAAAGGCTGTCACCTGCATCTGATCGACGGATCGGCGTTTATTTTCCGCGCTTATCACGCGCTGCCCCCACTGACGCGCAAGTCTGATGGTTTGCCTATCGGTGCGGTCAGTGGCTTTGTGAACATGCTGCAGCGCTATATTGAGGGCAACAATGGCGCAGATGCGGCCACCCATGTGGCTGTGATCTTTGACAAAGGCAGCCACACGTTTCGCAACGACATGTATGATCAGTACAAGGCCAACCGAGAAGCGATGCCCGAGGATTTGCGGCCGCAAATGCCGCTAACGCGCACGGCCACCAAAGCCTTCAACATCGCCTGCGAAGAAGTGGAAGGGTTTGAGGCTGACGATATCATCGCCACCCTGTCCCATCAGGCGCGCGATGCTGGTGGTCGGGTCACCATTGTGTCGTCAGACAAGGACCTGATGCAGTTGGTTGGTGACGGGGTCGAGATGCTTGATCCGATGAAGAACAAGCGCATTGATAGTGACGGTGTGGTAGAAAAATTTGGCGTCGGACCAGAGCGTGTTGTGGATGTGCAGGCGCTGGCCGGTGACAGCGTGGACAATGTACCAGGCGCGCCGGGGATCGGGATCAAGACCGCCGCTTTGCTGATCAACGAATATGGCGATCTGGAAAGCTTGCTGGACCGCGCAGGAGAGATCAAACAACCCAAGCGTCGTGAGACATTGATCGAAAACCGCGCGCAGATCGAGTTGTCCAAGAAACTTGTGCAGCTTGATTGTGGGATGACGCTGGAATTCACGCTGGATGATCTGGAAGTGCGCGAACCGGATGTGGAAACGCTTTTGGGGTTTCTGGCAGAGATGGAATTCCGCACCGTAACCAAACGGATTGCAGACAAACTGGGTGTTGAACCCCCGGTGATCGAGGAAAAAACCCCTGCCGCCGAAGAGGCTGCCGCGCCGGAGGCTGTGCCCTTTGATGCGGATGCCTACGAGTGCGTTCGTGATGCAGCGACGCTGGAAACATGGATCACCCGCATTCGCGCGCGTGGCTATGTTGCTGTTGATACCGAAACCACTGGCCTGAACGAAATGATTGCTGATTTGGTTGGTGTTTCCTTGTCGGTTGAGCCGGGCCAAGCCTGCTATATCCCGCTGGCACATAAATCTGCGGAATCAGATGATCTTTTTGGCTCTGACGATCTGGCCGAGGGGCAGATGGGTTTTGAGGATTGCCTTGCGCTGCTCAAACCCGTTTTGGAAGATCCGGCCATCCTGAAAATCGGCCAGAACATGAAGTATGACGCCAAGATATTTGCCCGTCTAGATATCGCCGTTGCTCCGATAGATGACACGATGCTGATGTCTTACGCCATGAACGCGGGGCTGCATAATCACGGCATGGATACGTTGTCCGAGCGCTATCTGGGACACACGCCGATCCCGATCAAGCCTCTGCTGGGCACGGGTAAATCTGCGATAACCTTTGACCGGGTGCCGGTTGATGATGCGGTGAAATACGCTGCAGAGGACGCCGACATCACTTTGCGCCTTTGGCAGCAGTTCAAACCACAATTGCATGTGAAACGGGTGACCTCCGTCTATGAGACGATGGAACGCCCGTTGGTGCCGGTGCTTGCCCAAATGGAACGCAACGGGATCAAGGTGGACCGCGACACTCTTAGCCGGATGTCGAATGGCTTTGCCCAGAAACTGGCAGGGCTTGAAGCGGAAATTCAAGAAATGGCGGGACGGCCCTTTAATGTGGGATCACCCAAGCAGTTGGGCGAAATCCTGTTCGATGAGATGGGAATGCCCGGCGGCAAGAAAGGCAAAACCGGCGCCTATGCCACGGGTGCCGATGTACTTGAAGATCTCGCAACCGAGCATGAATTGCCGGGCCGAGTGTTGGACTGGCGGCAATTGTCGAAGCTGAAATCGACATACACCGATGCGCTGCAAGAACACATCAACGCGGACACTGGCCGCGTACATACCTCTTATTCCATTGCAGGTGCTAACACCGGCCGCCTCGCGTCCACTGATCCAAACTTGCAGAATATCCCGGTCCGATCCGAGGAAGGGCGGCGCATCCGAGAGGCTTTTGTGGCCGATGAAGGCAAGGTCATTGTCAGTCTCGACTATTCCCAGATCGAGCTGCGCATTCTGGCCCATATCGCCGAGATTGATGCGCTCAAACAGGCATTCCTTGATGGGATCGACATTCACGCGATGACAGCGTCAGAGATGTTTGACGTGCCGCTGGATGAGATGACACCGGATGTGCGTCGTCAGGCCAAGGCGATCAACTTTGGCGTCATCTACGGCATCTCTGGCTTTGGTCTGGCGCGTAACCTGCGCATTCCCCGCAGCGAGGCGCAGGGGTTCATTGACCGCTATTTTGAACGCTTCCCCGGCATTCGCAAATACATGGATGACACCGTCGCCTTCGCCAAAGAGCACGCCTATGTGCAAACGCTCTTTGGTCGCAAGATCAATACGCCAGAGATCAACGCCAAGGGGCCACATGCGGGCTTTGCCAAACGCGCCGCGATTAATGCGCCTATTCAAGGCACGGCGGCAGATGTGATCCGCCGCGCCATGATCCGTATGCCCGCAGCGATTGAAGGTCTTCCAGCCAAGATGTTGCTACAGGTCCATGACGAATTGATCTTCGAGGTTGAAGAAGGTGCGACGGATGATCTGATCACCGCCGCGCGTGACGTCATGGAAAACGCAAGTGACCCGGCGGTGAAGCTTGATGTCAAACTGGCGGTGGACGCAGGGCAGGGTGCCAACTGGGCCGAAGCGCACTAGCGACGTTAACCCACCGAATGTGCCGCCGTGATCAACGCATGATGCAATGACCCGGCAGAGGCGCGCGGCCCGAGGATGCGGATATGCTCGGGGTTGTCGCGGCGGATCACAAAGCAGCCCAACTGGTGGATCATTGTGCGCTGGGCGTCGCCTGCCACCATCCGCCTGATGGGTACTGCGCAAAGCCTCTCACAAAGGTCCGGCATCGCGGGGCCGATCACGTCAAAGCAAACCCATGCACCAGATTGTTCGGTGACAGAGGCTGCATCGCCGAACTTGTTCTTCAATGCATCTGCCAGCAGTTCATGCGTTTCGCGGGGTGCGCCGATCATCCATTGATCCGGCCCCATCCAGAACCCGGCCTCGGGGTCATGCAACACGGCTTTGCCGGGTGCGGGCACAGTGCCCAACAGCTTTTTCAGGGCTGTATGACAGGCCTTTTCATGCCCCATTCGCGCGGCAACTGAGGCCAGCGCCAGACCGTTGTTCCCGGTGATGGTGATATGGTCGAATGTATCGATGTGCGGGTCGGCCCCGCCCAAAGCTGTCACTGGCTGAAGATCATGCACGCAGACGTTCCCCCTCTGGGTCAATGAAATGGGCGCTGGTGATTTCGACCTGCACGTCCACGCCAGTCAGCGGGCTGACAAGGCGCATGCGCTCGCCCATGCGATCCGTTCCGTTCTTGAGGAAACCAATCGCAATGGCATGGCCCAGATGGGGCGAATAGCAGGCCGAGGTGGCATACCCCTGATCATGTGCCGCATCGACAGGGCCGTCCGCGTCCATCAGATGCGCTCCGGCGGGCACGGGATCATTAGGATCAACAGGTTTGATCCCGACCTGAGAAAGTTGCCCGTCGCCGTTCAATCCGTCACGCTCCGAGAGCGTCGACCCGATGCTGTCCTTCTTCTTGGATACCATCCGCGCCATCCCAAGGTTCAGCGCGGTTGTGGTTCCGTTCAGTTCATTGCCCGCCGCATGCCCTTTTTCGATACGCATGACGCCCAGTGCTTCCGTGCCATAGGGTGTCACATCATATTGTGCGCCGACTTCCATGATCTTGCGCATCAGCGCATCGCCGTATTCGGTTGGTACCGCGATTTCATAGGCCAGCTCACCACTGAAAGAGATACGAAACAGCCGCGCACGCAGCCCGCCGCAGATGGTGATGTTGGCACAAGCCATGAAGGGGAATGCTTCGTTGCTGATGACCTGATCGACAATTGCCGACAACAGGTTGCGGCTGTTTGGCCCCGCAACAGCATATTGCGCCCATGCTTCGGTGGTTGAGATCAGTTGCACATCTATGTCGGGGAACAGACATTGGCGCACAAATTCCATATGCCGATAGACGGGCAGGGCGTTTGCTGTGGTTGTTGTTACCACGAAATGATCCTCGGCCAAGCGGGCCGCGGTGCCATCGTCCATCGCGATGCCGTCTTCGCGTAGCATCAGACCATAGCGGGTTTTGCCCACGGCCAGCTTTGCAAAGCCATTGCAGTAGATCTTGTTCAGGAAATCCGCCGCGTCTGTACCCTGCACATCGACCTTGCCCAGAGTTGTCACATCACAAACGCCGACCGATTTGCGCGTTGCCAGAACCTCGCGGTCGACGCTTTCGCGCCAGGTCGTCTCACCCTCACGGGGGAACCATTGCGCGCGTAGCCAATTGCCAACCTCTACAAAGACAGCGCCGTGTTCTTCGGCCCATTTGTGTGAAGGGGTCAGGCGTTTGGGGTGAAATTCCTGCCCACGATGTCGCCCACCCAGCGCGCCAATGGCCGTTGGCGTGTAAGGTGGGCGAAAGATCGTCGTGCCGACCTCGGGGATGGCCTTGCCCGCAAGCTCGGCCATAATCGCCAGACCGCCCATGTTCGATGTCTTGCCCTGATCGGTCGCCATGCCAAGTGTGGTGTAGCGCTTGAGGTGCTCGACGGAACGGAAGCCTTCTTGGTGGCTCAGCTTCACATCTTTGACGGTCACATCGTTTTGCTGATCCAGCCAGGCGCGCGAACACCCTTTGACGTACCAGAACGGTTTGAGGTTGATTGGGGCGTCCTCGGCCTTGGGTAGTTTTGGCAACCGCCCCTTCAGGCCCAACGCCAGTTTGGCCGCAGTAGCGCCGCCTTTCAATGCACCGGCGGTGGACATGTCACCATTGGCCGCACCGGCCACAATCATCCCGGTAGGCAGATCGGCACCGGGCACAAAGGCTGCGATACCGTCATTCCAAACCGGACGACCACGCTGATGGCATGTCATATGCACATTCGGGTTCCACCCACCCGACATGCCCAACGCCCCGCACTCCAGCGTGCGTATGCTGCCATCGGCCAGCTTTACCTCGGCAAAGGTCAGACCAAGCCGCCCTTTGGTGTCCACCACCTCACCCTGCAACACTTCGTAATCCATGCTGCGCGGCGCGTCGGGGCGCACATCGACGACAGCGCTGATTTTGACGCCCTTGGCATGCAGGTCAGCGGCGGTGCGGTGCCCGTCGTTATTATTGGTGAAGATTGCGACGCGTTTGTCTGCGGCAACAGCAAAGCGATTGGCATAGGTCCGCAGCGCTGATCCCAACATGATGCCTGGGCGGTCATTGTTTTCAAAGGCAATTGGGCGCTCTATCGCACCGGCTGCCAGAATGGTTTTTTGTGTGTAGATCCGCCAAAGCACCTGTCGCGGCTTGTTCGCGTCGGGCGTATGCAAGTGGTCGCCGACCCGTTCGACCGCGCCATAAATCCCATGATCAAACGCGCCAATCACCGTGGTGCGGGGCATGATCCGCACGTTGGGCAAGCTGCTAAGCTCGGCGATGGTCGCGGCCGCCCAATCGGCACCGGACTGATCGGCGATGCTCAGCGTTTCGCTGTTCAATCGGCCACCTAGTGCGAAATCCTCATCTGCGATGATGACGTCGGCACCAGCACGCCCGGCGATCAGCGCCGCCATAAGTCCCGCAGGGCCAGCCCCGATGATTAGCAGATCGCAATGCAGAAACCCCTTGTCATAGACATCCGGGTCATCTTTCAACGATAGCGATCCAAGGCCAGCGGCCTTGCGGATGATCGGCTCATAAAGTTTTTCCCAAAAGGCGGCGGGCCACATGAATGTCTTGTAGTAGAAACCGGCGGTCAGAAAGTTTGAAAGGCGGTCGTTGATCGCCAGTAAATCAAACCGCAACGACCCCATATGGTTCTGGCTTTTGGCAAGCAAACCATCATAAAGCTCGATGGTTGTTGCGCGTGTGTTGGGTTCCTGCCGCGCACCGCCGCGCAATTCGACCAACGCGTTGGGTTCTTCCGATCCTGCCGTCAAAACCCCGCGCGGGCGGTGGTATTTGAACGAGCGACCCATCAGCCGCACGCCATTGGCCAGCAAAGCCGAGGCGAGCGTATCGCCAGAATGTCCTGCGTAGGGATTCCCATCAAAGGTGAAATTGCAGGTCTTGGTGCGGTCGATCTGCCCGCCTGCCAATCGGTTCACTTGGGTCATTTGGACCGCCCCCTTGCACGGGCCACATCGCGGGCCAGTTCGACCTTGGAAATGTCGTGCGTGACCGTGTTACGGGTCACAACCAGCCAAGACCTGTCGCCCGCCTCGTGAAACCACAGCTCTTCATGCCAACCGGCGGGGTTGTCGCGCAGATAGCCGTATTCGTAGAATTCCTGTGCGGCCGTCTGCGACTGCCAATCGGGGCGGTCGATCAGCTTTGCGTCACCCATATAGGTGAATTCGGAGGCATCGCGGGGGCCCAGCAGCGGGTGGTCAATAATCATCAGTGCAAATTGGGCTGATTGCCCATCCCTTTTTCGTCGATCATCAAACCTTTTTCAAAGCGGTCAAACCGATAGGCAGTGGCGGTGGGGTGCGGCACGTCATTGGCCAGCAGATGCGCAAAGCAAAAGCCCGATGCAGGCGTGGCCTTGAACCCGCCGTAACACCAACCTCCGTTAAAATAGAGCCCGTCGATATGGGTGCGGTCGATGATGGGCGAGCCATCCATCGACATATCCATGATTCCACCCCACATCCGCAGCAACCTTGCGCGGCCAAAGGCCGGGAAGATGGCCATGCCACCTTCACAGACGTCCTCGACCGTGGGCAGATTGCCGCGCTGGGCATAAGAGTTGTAGCCATCTAGATCGCCACCAAAGACTAACCCGCCCTTGTCGGACTGGCTGACGTAAAAGTGGCCTGCTCCGAAAGTGACAACGCCGGGGAGGACAGGTTTCAAACCTTCGGACACAAAGGCCTGCAAGACATGGCTTTCCATCGGCAGGCGCATCTCGGCCTTGGACATCAGGCGGCTGGATGATCCGGCCACGGCGCAACCGACCTTCTTGGCACCGATGAACCCGCGCGAGGTTTCGACGCCCAGACATTTGCCATTCTCAATGCGGAAACCCGTCACTTCGCAATTCTGGATGATATCAACACCGCGACTGTCAGCACCCCGCGCATAACCCCAGGCCACCGCATCGTGACGCACCGTGCCACCGCGATGCTGGGCCAAGCCACCCTTGATGGGGAACCGGGCGTCTTCTGTATTCAGGAACGGATAGCGGGCCTTGATCTGCGCGGTCGTCAGCATCTCAGCATCGGCACCGTTCAGCAGCATCGCATTGCCGCGCCGGATAAATGCATCCCGCTGCGCATCCGAGTGGATCAGGTTCAGGATGCCACGCTGCGACACCATTGCGTTGTAATTGAAGTCCTGCTCCAACCCTTCCCAAAGCTTCAGTGAGAATTCGTAAAACGGTTCATTCCCATCCAGCAGATAGTTGGACCGGATGATCGTGGTATTGCGCCCGACGTTGCCGCCCCCGATCCACCCTTTTTCGAGCACTGCGATGCGTTTTTGCTCGTATTCCTTGGCTAGATAATAGGCTGTAGCCAGGCCATGCCCGCCACCACCGATGACGATGACATCGTATTCAGATTGCGGTTCGGGGTCGCGCCATGCGGGCGTCCACTCTTTGTGGCCGGTCAGAGCCTCTTTAATGACCTTCAATCCTGAATAGCGCATTCTCGACATCCTCTCTTGGGCAATGTGCTGCAACGAAAGGCAAACCGGAAACGAAGATCGGACAGGAACATCACCATTTGCGACAAGTGCTCGATTTTCAGCGATCACACTTTCACCCCTGATAAGAAAAAAACTTGATTGAGAGGAAAATAATGCGAGAGTGGATACGGATAAATGCAAGCCGGGGCAAAAAGAATCGCCGGCAAGGCGATCCAGCGCCACCAACAGGGCGCAAGACAATAGGGAGAAATAGAAATGAAAAAGATGACAACAGCGCTGACGGCTGGCGTGTTGTGCCTGACGCCAGTGCTTGCACTGGCACAGGACAGCAATGATCCAATCGTCATTCCGATCCACAACTGGTCAAGCCAGATCGTGATGTCCAACGTCGTTGGCCAGATCCTAGAAGAGAATGGCAACGCCGTTGAATACGTCACAACCGACAGTCAGGCCGTCTACGAGTCAGTCCGTTTGGGCGACGTCACGCTTGAGTTGGAAGTTTGGGAAGGCGCATTTGGCGCATCCTTCCGCGAAGCGCTCGGTAAGGGCGGTATCGTGGATGTTGGCGACCACAACGCCGTGACCCGCGAAGATTGGTGGTATCCCATGTGGACGAAAGAGGCTTGCCCCGGTCTGCCTGATTGGGAAGCACTGAATGATTGCGCAGAGCTTTTCGCCACCGCCGAGACCGGTGAAAAGGGCCGCTATCTTGATGGTCCGGTTGACTGGCTGAAGCACGGTCAGGAACGTGTCGCGGCATTGGGAATGGATTTTGTCGTTGTGAATGCAGGTTCTGCTGCAGCGCTTTGGGCTGAAATCGGTGCTGCGGAAGCAGATCAGCGTCCCATCGTGGTCTTCAACTGGACACCGAACTTTGCCGAAGCCGTCTGGCCCGGCGAATTTGTAGAATTCCCTGCATGGGAAGACGGCTGTGACACAGACCCAGCGGTTGGTCCAAACCCTGACGCGCTGTATGACTGCGGCAACCCTGCAACTGGCTACCTGAAAAAGGCGGCATGGGAAGGCATGGAAGAAAAATGGCCAAGTGCCTATGCTGTGCTTGAGCAGGTCAGCTTTACCAATCCGCAGATTGCTGAAATGGCCAAACTTGTCGACATCGACGAGATGGAGCCAGAAGAAGCTGCCGAGGCATGGTTGGAAGCAAACCCTGACGTTTGGCAAAGCTGGGTCAACTAAACCCTACCTTTGACAATTCTACATCTATTCCCCGTCCGGCCTGTCCGGGCGGGGGCTTTTATCACAAGGATCACCATGGCACCGCAAGCGCCCGTCATTTCCTGCAAGAACGCCTGGAAGATATTTGGAAACGACCCAAAGGGTTTTCTAAAAAACATGGATCCGGGCATGAGCTTTGATGACATCCGCGCCGCCGGCTATATCGCCGGCGTCAAAGACGTCTCAATTGATGTGCATAAGGGCGAGATGCTGGTGATCATGGGCCTGTCAGGCTCTGGCAAATCGACATTGGTGCGTTGTTTCTCGCGTTTGCATGACATCACCGGCGGCACGATTGAGGTTGAAGGGCAGGACATCATGTCACTGGCCGAAAAAGACCTGATTGAATTGCGTCGCTCCAAGATGGGCATGGTGTTTCAGTCGTTTGGCCTGCTGCCGCATCGATCCGTTCTGGAAAACGTGGCCTTTCCGCTGGAAATGCGCGGGCAAGACAAACACACACGGCGCGAACGCGCGTTAGAAGTGGTCAAACTGGTGGGGCTTGAGGGCCGCGAAGACTATTTCCCCCGCGAGTTGTCGGGTGGTCAACAGCAGCGCGTCGGCATCGCCCGCAGTCTGGCCATTGAACCGGATATCTGGTTCCTTGACGAACCCTTCAGCGCGCTGGACCCGCTTATTCGCCGCGAGATGCAGGATGAATTCCTGCGCCTGCAACAGATGCTCAACAAGACCATCGTCTTTATCACACATGATTTTGACGAGGCCCTGCGCCTTGCTGACCGGATCGCCATTATGAAAGACGGCGCGGTGGAACAATGCGACACCCCCGATCAGATCGTACTGGATCCGCAAACCGAATATGTGCGCAAGTTTACCGAAGACATCGACAAGGCCCGCGTAGTGCATGCCGGTGTGCTGGCTGACGCAGCAGCGACCGGCGAAGGCGAACCCGTTGACGCTGGCATGACCGTTCACGCGATGGCGCGCATGCTGGTCAATGACACACGCAGGATGATCCCGGTCATCAAAGATGGCAGCAGCGCCGGCGCGCTGTCGCGTCAGTCCGCACTTGATATCCTGCTTGGGTCCGACGCATGAGCGTCGAGACAACCTCTTTGCCAACGCAACGGGCCGCGTTGTCCAACAGCCAGATCGCCATGTGTTTCGTCGGTGCTGCCGTCGTCATGACACTTGTGCAGTATCTTGGCGGGTTGCCGGAATGGCTGCATCGCTTGCCAGAAAGGCTGGTGCCAAATTTCGCAGGATGGCTCGATGCGATCTTTAGTTTCGTCAAGGATGATCTTGGGTTGTTGGTGCTGACACGTACCCTGACCGAAGGGCTGGAATGGCTTTTGGATGCGTCGGGCAATATCTTCTTTGGCAAACGGCGTTGGCCGTTCATTGGCCCTATTCCGTGGACAGCGATGGCCGCGGTCGCTGCAATTGTCGGTTACTATCTGGGTGGTTGGCGTCTTGCCATCCTGGGTGGTGGCACGATGCTTTGGACCGCGTTGATCGGGCAATGGGAAATCGCCATGCAAACCATGTCGGTGCTGGCGATTGCCGCACCGCTGGCCTTTGTTATCGGTCTGTCGCTGGGGATTGCCGCGTGGAAATACGCATGGGTTGATTATGCGATCAAGCCGATCCTGTCAGTCCTGCAAACGCTGCCGTTCTTTACCTATCTTTTGCCCGCCGTGATCTTCTTCAAGGTTGGTCCTACGGCAGGTGCCGTCGCCACAACCATTTATGCCATTCCCCCGATGATCCTGATGACGACGCTGGGGTTGAAAAAGGTCTCTCCCGAAGTTGTCGAGGCGGGCCAGATGTCAGGTTGTACGAAATTCCAGATGCTGCGGCATGTCTATTTACCCTCTGCCCGGACCGAGATCCTTGTTGGTGTGAACCAGGTGATCATGCTTTGTCTGGCCATGGTTGTTCTGACGGCTTTCATTGGCATGCCCGGATTGGGTGCAAAGTTGCTTGCGATGATGGGCAGCTTCAAACTGGGCCGCTCGTTCGAGATCGGCGTTACCATCGTGTTGCTGGCCGTGATGCTGGACCGCATGTCAAAGGCTTGGGTGGTCAAACAGCCAGAGCATTTTGAGCGCGGCACGCCGTTCTGGAAACGCCATCAGATGCTGCTTCTGGCGGTGGTGGCATTTGTGGCCTTCACGCTGGTCTCGCTTGTGGTGCCCTTCTTTGCCGAAGTGGGGCGGGGGCAGGATTTCAGCCAAGGCAAGGAGCTCGACAACCTGATCAAGGCTTTCCTGAACATTGAATGGGTCAAGGCAACGACAGGGTTCCTGCGCGCTTTCCTCAATGTGCAGGTGCTGATCCCCTTCCGCAATTTCATGCTGTCAATCCCGACACCTGCGTTCATCCTGCTTATCGCGGCCTTTGCGTTGGCATTGGCTGGGCGCAAACAGGCCACCTATGCCGTCATCTTCTTTTCATTGGTGGCACTGTCGGGCTGGTGGGATCGGGCGGTCATCACGCTTTACTCGGTGATTTCAGCGGTGACACTTGCCGCACTCATCGGCCTGCCGATTGGTATCATTGCTGCGCGGTCGGAAAAATGGGCGGGGCGGGTGTTGCTGATCTGTGATACCGCCCAGACCTTCCCCAGTTTTGTCTACCTGATCCCTGCGATCATGCTATTTGGGATCACCGATATTGCGGTCATCTTCTCGATCCTGATCTTCGCCATGGTGCCGCTGACGCGGTACACTATTGAAGGGCTACGCACCGTACCACCCGAAATGACCGAAGCGGCGGATATGTCGGGTGCGACGCGGATGCAAAAGCTGTGGAAGGTGCAATTGCCGCTGGCGCTGCCAACAATGGCTGTGGGGTTCAATCAGGCGATCATGTTTGCATTCTTCATGGTGATTATTGCGGCCTTCATCGGAACGCAGGATCTGGGGCAGGAGTTGCAGCGCACATTGGCAGGCACCGATCTGGGCAAGAACTTTGTGCTGGGCATCTGCGTGTCACTGATGGCGTTGACCTTTGATCTGACGATCATGAAATGGGCCGAGGACAAAAAAAGCGCGCTGGGTTTGTAGGTTAGCCGTCTGCGCCGTCATCCAGCAACGACCGTTTGCCGATCTGCGCCAAAGTGATGCTCGTCTCTGCGCGCAGGACGCGCCAAAGTTCTTGCAGCCCTTCTTCGCCGCCTGCTGCGATGGCAAACTGCAGCACACGCCCTAAGAATGTGAAATTCGCACCTTGGGCATAGGCCTTCACGACGTCTTCGCCACTGCGCAATCCTGTATCGTAGAAGAGGGGGTAGTCGGGGCCCACCGCATCTCTGATCTTGGCCAGTTCAATGATCGGTGGTGGTGCGCTTTCAAGTTGCCGGGATCCGTGGCTTGAAACCTGTATGGCATCAACCCCGGCTGATTTCAGCGCAACGGCATCATCCGTATCCAGCACACCTTTGACGACCAGTTTGCCCGGCCACATGTCCCGCAGGCGGGTGAGCGTATCCCAATCCGCCCGCGCGCGGCTTTCGGTACGGTCAAATTCATAGCCGTCCATGTCAAAATTCGCCATCTGCGGTTTGCCCGCGAAAAGCGAGGTTAGCGACCAGCGCGGGTGCAGGGCGAAGTCGATGAACTGTTTGGGGCCAATCTTGAAAGGCATGGTGAAGCCATGCCGCAGCTCTCGTGGCCTGCGCCCGACCTCTGCCACATCGACGGTCAGGACGATTGTGTCATAGCCTGCCGCTTTGGCGCGTTCGACCAGTTTGAATGTGCCTGTGCCATCGCCGCTAAAGTAAAGCTGGAACCATGCGTTGCCTTCGGCCTCTTCGATCAGCGGTTCCATCGCGGTCGAAGCCACCGTTGAGACGCCCAGCGGTACGTTTTCGCGCGCGGCCAGTCGGGCGAGCATCATATCTGCGCCGGGGCCGGAAAGATTGCACATGCCCATCGGGCTGATCCCGAACGGGGCTTTGGTGGTTTTATCCCAAAGGGGAACCGACAGGGACCGGTCACTCACATCACGCAGAATGCGTGGGCGCAGTTCCAGATTGTCAAAGGCCGCACGGTTCCGCGCGGCCCCTGTTTCAGCGCCAGCAGCGCCATCAATATAGTCAAAGACCATCCAGGGAAGACGTTTGCGGGCCAGACGGCGGGCGTCTTCGCTGGAGTGGATCTTTGGTGCCATCTTAGCTTGCGACCGCTTCCATAAAGCGATGACGGATCACGACGGGGTCCAGCGTGATCACCGGCAGTTTGATGTTGCCGCTGTCACATTTGCACACGATGATTGTCATTTCATCGCTGTCGATGGCGGATTGCAAGACCGGGCCAAGGTCCTTGTCCTGCACTTCTATCACATTGTCGCACCCACAGGCGCGCGCCACATCTGTCAGGCTGGTTTTCTGACCTGCATATGTTGGTTGATCACCGGTAGAGCCATAAGAGCCGTTGTCGATGATCAGCAGCGTGTAGTTGCCCGTCGCATTGTTTGCGATGGTTGGCAGCGTGCCAAGGTTGGTCAGAACAGAGCCGTCACCATCAATTGAGATGACAGGCTTGTCTTGCGCCAGTGCCACGCCAAAACCGATGGAGGACGACAGCCCCATTGTGCCCAACATGTAAAAATTAGTGGGCTGATCATCGATCATATGCAGCTCTTGGCTGGGCAGACCGATGTTGCAGACGACAAGGTGATCACGGATGATCGGTGCGATTTCTTTCAGGATTTCAGAACGGATCATTGGTCGCCGTAGCCTCCCCAGAAGTTGGCATCCGTCAGGATCGCCACAGGTTTGTTGGACATGAATGTGTATTTGAGGATGTTGTCGAATTCTTCGACATCCTTTTGCCAGTGAAAGTGATAGGTCGGGATGTTCAACTGGTTCAACAGCGCTTTGGTGTGCACCGCCATTTCGACCTGACAGGCCACCGGCTCGCGCAACTCACCGCGGTAGCTGATCAACATCGGCAATGGCATGCGATAGAACTGGGTCAGCGTCGCCAGCGTGTTGATGGTCACACCAATGGCTGTGTTCTGCATGATGATTGCCGGGCGTTTGCCGCCCATAAAGGCACCCGCACATAGGCCCATGCCCTCGTCTTCCTTGTTGGATGGGATGTGGAAGATTTCTTCGCGTGCTTCGACTTCGTCGATCACACCCGCCAACTGCTTACACGGCACAGTGGTTATGAAGGATACATCGTTGGCGACAAAGTCATCCACGATCTTCTTGCTGATATCCAAGGTCTTAGGTCTCCTGATTGCGCCTGAGAAATGGCGTGAGTTGGAATGGAATTAGGATGGGTAACGGGCCACGTGAACCGCACAGGGCGCATGTTGCACAACGCGGGCAGCGGTCGAGCCGAGCAGGTAGTCGATCAGGCCGGGTTTATGTGACCCAAGCACAATACAGTCTGCCTTCAAGCTGGTTGCAGTGTCGATGATGGTGCGGCCACTGTGGCCCTTCACGATCACCGCGGTGACACCTGGCATAGACGCAACGCGGTCGTCCAGCTTGGCTTTGGCGCGATCAAAGGCGTTTTGAACAACCCCTTCATCGATATAGGCCCCAACCGATCCTTGCGGTGCTTCGTAAACGTGCAGCGCTGTGATCTGGCCGCCTTCGGAGAGAAGCGTGCGCGCAATTTCAATGGTTTTGTCGGCGATGCCGTGGTCGAGGGCCATTGGGACGATGATGTTCTTATACATAGCAAACCTCCTTGGGGGTTCCGTTCGCGCTCAGGGGCGCAGAATGATTTTGGGGGCGGCAACTACGCCAGCCCGGATATCGGCAAAGGCCTGCGCGCCATCGGACAGGGGCCGTTCTTCGGTCCAGTCCAGCGCACCGAGCCTGCCATCGAATATCGCAGCGGCGGTATCGCGGAAATCCTGCGCGGTATAGGTGTAGGTGCCGATGAAGGTGATCTCTTGCAAGGTCATGCGGCGGATATCAAGACCACCGGTGCCTTCGCCCAGGCCGATATGCATGATCACACCGCCGGGCCGTGTGATTGCCGTCGCATCGGCGCGAGTTGCAGCATAGCCGACGCCGTCGATCACAAGATCAGCTTCGGTTGCGGTGCCCGGCTCAACGGCTGTGAACCCACCAATGCGATCCAGCGTCGCGCGGCGCACGGCGTTGGGTTCGATCACCTGAATGTCGTTTGCCCCAAAAGCGCGCAGGCACAAGGCCGCGCCAACGCCAATTGCGCCGCCGCCAACAACAACGCAGCGCGCCTCAGAAAGAGGCACATCCAACGCATCGGCACCAAGGCGCACCGCGTGCCAACCGCAGGCCAACGGTTCGGCCAATGCAGCCTTGGCCAATGGCACATCTGCCGGCACTTCGACCAGATTATCGTTGGACATCGCGACCATTTCGCCAAAAGCGCCTTCGCGCGGCGGCATCGAGATGATCATGCGTTCAGGGCAAAGATTATCGCGCCCGGACAGGCAGGCACGGCAGATGCCACAGCTGACAAGCGGGTTGATGGTGACGCGCTTGCGGTCAAGGTCGCCCCCAACCACAACGCCCGCGGCCTCATGACCCAGAATGAGCGGGGCAGGGCGGCGTTCGTCGTGACCCAGATAGGCGTGCATATCAGAGCCGCAAATACCCGACGCCTCGATCTTGATCAGACTTTGCCCAAGCCCCGGTACCGGATCAGGCATATAGCGATAAACAAGTGTTTCCACATCGTCATAAACAAGTGCTTTCATTTGGCCGTGAACCCCCCATCAACCATCAGAACCTGACCTGTGACATATGCCGATGCATCCGAGCAGAGAAACAGCAAAGGGCCATCCAGATCGGACAATGCGCCATTGCGCCCCACGCAGGTTTGCGCCGCATTGCGTGCGGCGCGTACAGGATCGGCAAAGACCGGCCCGGTCAGTTCTGTCGGAAAGAACCCCGGACCAATTGCGTTGGCGGTGATGCCGTCCTTGGACCAGGCCTCGGCCATCGCGCGGGTAAGTTGGCCGACGCCAGCCTTGGACGCACCATAGCTAATCCCGTCCGGAAATGCCCGCGTGGTCTGTAATGATGCGAAATTGACGATCCGCCCCCAGCCGCGTTTCTTCATCGCCGGGGCGAATGCCTGACTAAGGAAGAACGGCGCGGCGAGGTTGAGGTTCATCGTGACGTCCCACCCCGCATCCGTGACGTCATCGGCATTTTCGCGGGTGTTGATACCCGCGGCATGTACAATGATATCAGGCGCACCAAACGGTGCCGCGATCTGGCCTGCGATATCCGTGATCTGGTCGCGTTGCGACAGATCAGCGGCAACAACAGCCGCCGCATCACCAACATCGTTGACCCAAGCGTCCAGCGCATCGGCGCGGCGCGCGACGCCAACAACCTTGGCTCCAGCGCGTGCCAAAACCGTTGCCGCACGCTGGCCTAAACCAGCGCTGGCCCCGGTCACGCAAGCGACGCGGCCCGTTAGATCGAAAAGGGCGGCGGGATTACTCATCAGGGGTCAGATCGAAATTCTCGCCGGGGAAGTATTTGGCAAGCCGAACATCAGCAGCGCGTGCGTGCCCTTCCATCCCTTCGAGGCGCGAAATCCGCGCGGTTGCTTCCGCGACACGTTTTGATCCGTCACGGGTGGCCTGCTGCCATGTCACGATCTTCATGTATTTATGAACCGACAGACCGCCAGTGTAGGACGCAGCACCAGAGGTGGGCAGCACGTGGTTCGTTCCCGACGCCTTGTCACCGTAAGACACCGTGGTTTCTTCGCCCAAGAACAGCGAGCCATAGCAGCTTAACCGTTCTTTCCACCAAGGCAGGTCTTCGGCCTGCACGGTCAGGTGCTCTGGCGCGTATTCATCAGAACAGGCGGCCATATCTTCGCGGTTGGCACATACGATTACTTCGGCATAGTCGCGCCACGCCGCGCGGGCATTGTCGCGGTTCACTTCGGGCAGGTCTTCGATCAAGTCGGGGACGCGGTTCATCACATCCTCTGCCAAAGCCTTGTCGTCAGTGACCAGCCAAACGGGCGAGTTATAGCCATGCTCGGCCTGGCTGACCAAATCAGTGGCCACGATATGTGGGTCCGCAGAATTATCGGCAAGGATAAGGCTGTCCGTGGGGCCCGCGATCATGTCGATCCCAACGCGACCAAAGAGGATGCGCTTGGCCTCGGCGACGAACTGGTTGCCGGGGCCCACAAGGATATTGGCTTTGGGCAAACCAAAAAGACCAAATGTCATTGCGGCAACACCCTGCACACCACCCATGGCCATGATGGTATCAGCACCGCAGATATGGGCGGCATAGATGATCGCGGGGGCGACCCCCACCTCTGGGCGTGGCGGTGATGCGACCGAGATATGGTTGCAACCCGCAACTTTCGCCGTTGTGACGGTCATGATGGCAGAGGCGATGTGGCTGTAGCGCCCGCCGGGCACATAACATCCTGCTGCATCCACAGGAATGGCCTTTTGACCGGCGATGAGGCCGGGAACAATCTCATACTCGATATCGCTGACCGTGGCCTTCTGGGCCTCGGCAAAGCGCTTGACGTTGTCATGCGCGAACTGGATGTCTTCCTTGAGCTTCTGCGGGACCAAATCTGCGGCTGCGGCAATCTCTTGGGCTGTCAGGATCACATTGCCTTCGTATTTGTCGAACTTGGCGGCATACTCCATCGCCTTGGCGTCGCCGCCTTCTTCGATGTCGTTGAGGATGCCTTGCACAAGTTCATGCACATCGGATGCACCTGACTGTGCGGTCAGTGTTGCTTTTTTGAGGTATTCACGGGTCATACGCATTGAGCCTTATTTGTAGATATCAGGAAGCATAGTGGTCGAAATCGCCGGAATATAGGCAATCATGAGCACCACGACGAGCATGCAAAGCACGAACGGAACGGCCCGTGCTGCGATTTTGAGGATGGATTCACCGGTGATCCCGGCCACCACAAAGAGGTTCAGTCCCAAGGGCGGGGTAATAAAGCCGACACCCAGTGCCGTAATCATCATGATGCAGAACTGGATTTCGTTCATGCCGATATTTTCGGCCAATGGCAGCAGGATCGGTGCAAGGATCACGATGTTCGGTGTCGTCTCCATGACACAGCCCGCAGCGATCAGGATGCCGATCATGATAAGGATCAAAACCCATGGCTCATCCGTCAGCGCTGTCATTGAGGCCACAAACCCTTGTGGGACACCCATGATGGCCAAAGCCTCGGCCAGCGGCGCAGAAAAGGCGATGATGGGAAGGATGATCCCGTTTACCTTGGCTGAGCTTATGAACATCGCTGGAAAGTCGGCCAGCCGCAGCGTGCCAAGGATAAAGCCCATCACGATGGTCACAACCACCGCCGTGGCGCCCGCTTCGGTTGGGGTCAGGCGACCTGAGAAGATGCCATAAAAGATGATGCCGGGTACGATGAACGCATACCAGCCTGATTTCAGCGACACGAACAAACGGCTGAAGTATTCGCCAACAGAGATATTGCCGCCGCCTTCATAGCCATAGATGCGGTTGACGATGACGTTGGTGATCAAGATCGCAGCAAGGATTGCCAGACCGGGGATCAGGGCCGCGAGGAACAGGGTAGAGGCCGATATGCCCAGCACCAGACCGATGATGATGTAGGCGATTGATGGTGGGATCAGGATACCGGTACAGGCGCCCGCTGCCACCAGCGCGCAGGCATAAGGGCGTGGGTAGCCGCTTTCGACCAAACGGTCGATTGTCATCCGGCCAACCGCCGCCGCACCTGCTGCGTCAGAGCCTGAGATGGCCGCGAACATGCCGCAGACCAGAACCGTGGCAGAGCCGAACCCGCCTTTGGCGAATTGCGTCAAGGCCTCGGCTACATCAAGGAACTTACGACTGAGCCCGGTGCGCACCAGCACGTCACCGGTCAGAATGAACAATGGCACAGCCGTCAGCGCAAAGGCATCAATGCCGGTAAACAAGCTTTCGCCCACAGCACTTAGTGGCAAGTCACCGGACATCACCAGCATGACGATTGCGGCGGCACCGATGGACGCCCAAACGGGCACGGCCAGGGCAATCAGGACGACAAAGAGGATGACAGGCAGGTAGAAATCCCAGCCCAGTTCAACCGTTTGATTAAGTGTATTGAAAAGCATCTAGGTGTTCCTTAATCAAACAGCTTGTCGCCTTCGTAGACGGGCTTGCCGTCTCGAAGATAACGCACGTCGCGGATGAAAGACTGCACAAGGCGCAGCATCATCAACGCAAAACCAGCGGGCACAGCCATCAGTGCCCAGACCTTGGACACCCGCAGGCCATCCGTAACCGATCCGAACTTGGCCGAGACGTGAACCGCCTCCCAGGACCAATAGAGCGCGATGATTGCGACTGCGAACATGACGATGTCGCCAAAGATGTAGAGCAGTGCTTTGGGCCGTGGCCCGAGGTAGTGCATGATGACGTCGATGCGGATGTGAGCGCGTTCCTTAACGGCCACGGCGGCACCAACCCAAGCAAGGTAAATGAACGAATAGCGGACGATCTCTTCGCCCCAAATGGACGAGTAGGAAAAGACTTCGCGTCGCAGCACTTCGACGGCCATCGTCATGACGAGCATGACGTAGAAGACCAAAAGCAGCCAGCGCTCGATGTTCTGATCAAGTTTACGCAGTAGGTTCATGATGCACCTCTCTTGCCGCCACACGCAGCAATCTGCGCGCCAGCAAAGATTTCGGTAAGTTTGAGAAGAGAGAGCAGGCGCCCCCACACGGGGGCGCCTGCAAATGCCTATCAGGCGTCGTGGACGTAGTAGCGGCCCATTGTGCCGGCTGCTTCTTCCAGTTTCGCAAACGTGTCCAAGGAGCCTGCAAGATCAACCTTGAAGCTGTCCCATTCGGTGTTCTGGTAGCCACCGACGGACTGCCATTCAGCCAGTTGATCTTCGCTCAACGAGTGGAACTCAACACCGGCCTTGCGCAGTTCGGCCATCGCGTAGTTACGCGCCGATGGGACCTTGGCAAGGTTCTGGTGGCGGGTGATTTCAGACGCTTCAACGATGCCGTCCTGCACGTCGGCAGGCATGGAGTTGAACCATTCAAGGTTGCAGGAATAGACCTGAGAGTCAGGCACGGCCTGTGTGAATGTCACATGGCTAAGGATGTCTTTGAAGCCAAAGACTTCGAGCGCGCCAACGGATGGGTCAAGTGCGTCCGCAACACCCTGCTTGATCGCCGAAGGTGTTTCACCCCATGCAACTGGTGTCGGGTTTGCGCCAACCATGCGGTAGTACTGCTGCAACATCGCAGAGCCGGGAACACGGAACTTGACGCCGTCCAGATCGCCAGGTGTCAGTACAGGACCGGAGCCGCCAGCGCGGACCGCCACAACACGTGGATCAATGTTGACATAGAACAGCGCCTTAAAGCCTGCGGCTTCTACCTTTGGATTCACTTCAGAGGCCCAAATATCGGAATGCACAAGGTTTGTGAAACGTTGGTTAGAGCCGCACAGGTAAGGCATGTTGATCAGGTCGACGACGGACGCGAACGGGGCAAAGTTTGACAGCGAGTGCTGTGCCGCCTGAATTGTGCCGCCCTGCACCTTCTGTGCCAACGCACCGCCCGCACCCAACTGACCACCGGGGGCCAGCTTGACGTAGACCTTGCCGTTGGTGGCGTTCTGGATGTTTTCTTTGAGGTCGAGCTGCATGATCGGGTAACCACGGGACGCACCCAGCACATAAGCAGTGGCGATGGTCATTACGTGATCGGCTGCGGCTTCACGCTCGCGCTCTTCGTTTGCTGTCTGGGCTGCGGCCTGTGTGGACCACAATGTGCCTGCCGCACCTGCAACTATCGCCGCGGTGAAACCGCCGGTCCCTGCAAGTTTGAGGAAGTTGCGGCGTGTGGCCGACTTCAGGCTATCTGTTTTCTTATCCAATGTATGTGTCCTCCCTGGACGCTACCTACTGCATCACTTTTTGGATGCAGCTTCCTTTTGAAGAATCGTCACAACGAACAAGACCGCGACAGCCAGCAACAGAAGCATTTCGCCGACATCGCCCAGAAACGATGCGTCCGCAAAAGAGCCAAGTCCCACATTCACGGCAAATACGACAAACAAGATGATTGCTCCCAAAAGCGGCATGACGCGACTCCCCCCCGTCGTTACTCTGATTCGAGCCGAGTGTAAGCGCTTACATAGACCTCATGCAAGCGCTTACATTGGGCGCGTCATCTTTTCGCTATCTCAGATAGTGAGACAACGATAAGAGTATGCCGGTATCCTTTTTTGGAGTTTTGATGACAACACAGCCTGCAATACCCACGCTTGAGGATGTGGCCACTCTTGCCGAGGTTTCGACCGCGACTGTGTCACGCGCGATCAACTCGCCTGATAAGGTGGCCCCCGAAACGCGCAGGCGGGTCAATGAAGCCGTTGCCACTTTGGGTTACTCACCAAACTTTGGCGCCCGCACGATGGCGGTGCGGCGCACCAAGACCATTGGTGCGATCATTCCGACCATGGAAAACGCTATCTTTGCGCGCGGCTTGCAGGCGTTTCAGGAAGAACTGCGATTGCACGGCTATACGATGTTGGTTGCCAGTTCCGCCTACCGCGCCGACACCGAGGAAGAGCAGATCAGATCACTGGTCGCACGTGGGGCCGACGCGCTTTTGCTGATCGGCCATCATCGCAACCCGGAAATCTACAAATTCCTTGATGCGCAGAATGTCCCTGTTCTGATCACCTGGGCCTACGATCCGCTTGCCGACCGCCCATCTATCGGTTTCGATAACAAGGCCGCGATGCAGGGCATGGCGGCAGAAGTGATCAAGATGGGGCATCGCAACCTTGCCTTGATCTCTGCTGAAACCGCATCAAACGACCGTGCATCGGCCCGCCATGAGGGGATCCTCGCGGCCATGCAGGACGGTGGGTTATCACCTGACGACCTCACCTATGTTGAGACGACTTATGGGATCGAAGAGGGCGCCATCGCCTTTGAGAAAGCAATGGCCATGCCAATCAGACCCACGGCCGTTTTCTGCGGCAATGACGTTCTGGCGGTCGGTGCGCTGCGTCGTGCGCGCGAACTTGGCATTGATGTGCCCAATGACGTGTCGATCATCGGTTTTGATGACATTGAACTGGCACAAGTGGCCCATCCGCCGCTGACAACGGTCCACGTCCCTCACCGCGAGATGGGGCGTCTGGCGGGGTTGGCGCTAGCGCAATTGCTCAATGAAGGTATCGCGCTGAAACCCGTGGAACTGCCCGCGCGCCCGATTTTCCGAGAGACGCTCGCGGCGCGTTAACATGATTGGCAGAGCACTTCGTTCCTTCTACTCAAGGAGCAGGCGCTGTTCACTGATATATGCGTATTCGTCATACATATTTATGCGCTAAAGGGGCGGGATAAAAAAATACACCAAACCAAACCTTAACTTTGCTCTAGTCCCTCTGCCTGTTGTTCTGGGCTGGGTCGTCGTTGGGCGGCACCCTGATAGCACACCCGCAAAGTTTTAGGTCAAGACGTTATCAATTACGCTTTCTACAGTGGTGAACTTTTTTAGTTGCATAGCTTGCAACAAATACGCATTTTTCGTTGCGAAATAGGAAGCGCAATGCAACCCGACCCGAAACATATCCTGAGTTTCAAGACGGCCCTCTCAGCCGGTACCATTCGCGCGGCAGCAGATCAGCTCGGGCTCGAACCATCCACGGTTAGCCGAAACATCACAGCGCTGGAAAAGCAGCTTGCCACGGCGTTGATCGAGCGTGGGCGCAAAGGCGTGATGCCCACAGAGGCCGGTGAGTTGTTGATGGGTTATGTCCACCGACAAAGCGGCGAGATGGAGGCTCTGCGATCGCAGCTGGATGCGCTGGCAAACATGGAGCGCGGCACGGTATCGGTTGCCTTGGGCGAAGGCTTCCTTGGCGACTTTTCGCAATCCGTGCTTCGCCCTTTTTCACAAGACCATCCAGGTGTTACCTATGCGTTGGACGTTGGAGCAACAGATCACGTGCGGGATGCCGTTATCGAAGACAAAGCGCATGTTGGGTTGGCGTTTAACGTAGCACCTGACCCTCGCTTGAAAATCATCGCCCAAACGGAACATCCGCTTGTGATGATCTGTGCGCGAGGTGGGAGATTTGACACAGGCAAGACTGTCGACATCCAAGATCTGTCACGTCTACCCTGCGGTTTTCTCAGCAAGGGGTATGGCGTTGGGGCGGTGATTGCAGCAATGGAGGCGTCTCATGGGTTTCGTGCGCGCGGGGTTTTGGAGACCGGCTCTATCGCGGCGCTCAAAGCCTTTGTCAAAAACGACCTTGGTGTGACCCTTCTGCCGGAGTTCGTGGTGGCCGAAGACATGCAGGCTGGTACCCTGTGCACAAAGCACGTGTCGATCCGTGATTTCGGACTGGGCACGGCGACATTGTTTGTGCGGCAAGGGCGCAGACTGCCCTTGGCGACGCAAAAATTGCTGGTGTTTATGTCGCGATCGCTGGCAGCTTTAGCCTGATATTTGTTGCGCTCAGCGCAACGTTATTTCCATTTCCAAGCATTCTTTCACAAATACCATACGCTATGATCCTGAAAACCAAACAGGAGAAAAGTGCTTTGAAAATCGGCATAATTGGTTGCGGCAACATGGGCGGCGGCATGGTCGCGCAACTCGCTGGGGCTGGAATGGACGTCAGCTGCTTCGATCCGGATATGGACACCCGCGCACGGATGCAGACCAATGGTGCAACGGTTTTTGACAACGTGCAGGACATGGTTGCGGGCCAACTGGTGATCATCCTGTCCTTGCCCAAAGCGCAGATTGTCGAAGCGGTTATGGTCGAGATAGCAGCCCGCATTGAAACCGGTGCGATCGTTCTGGACACCTCAACTTCTACGCCGGCCACGTCGCAGGCCATGGCCGCATTGGGCCAAAAACACGGGTTTGACTTTGTCGATGGCCCCGTGAGCGGCGGGCCTGCGGCGGCGAACAGCGGCACGATGACTATGTTGCTTGCCGGGCAGCCAAGCGCGATAGATCGGTTGCGTCCTGTCACAGATGTTCTGACCGCAAAAACCGTGATGGTCGGGGCGTCCGGCGCGGGGCACGCGGCCAAAATCGCGAACAATATGCTGTGTGCTGCCAACCTTGTGCTGGTCGCCGAGGCGGTCCGCATGTGCGAAGCCGCTGGCGTAGCCCCCGACGGATTACTGGAAGGCGTCAATGCCGGATCGGGCCGTAGCGGCGTCAGTGAAGTGAATTTTCCCAAATGGGTGCTGAACGGCGCGTTTGATTCCGGCTTTACCATGGGGCTGATGCGCAAAGATGTGGGCCTTGCATTGGAATTGGCCCAGCAGACCGGTGTGAACCTGGACGGGTTCGCAGGCATTGCGGATGTTTGGTTGAACCAATCAACACAGATCGACGATTCCGCTGACTTTAACGAAATCACAAGACATGGGGCTGAAACATGAGCATTCGCACCGATATCTTAGCGGCACAGATGGCTGCGCTTGGTCTTGGGGACAAACCGCAAAGCTTGATCAATGGCGCGTTGGTTGATGGGGCGGGCAACCCCGTCACGCTGATTGACCCTTACACCGAACAACCGCTCACCAGCTACGCTGACGCTGGTGCCGAAGTGGCAATGGCGGCCTGCATCGCAGCACAGGATGCGCAGCCCCGGTGGGCGGCCCTGTCAGGTGCGGCGCGCGGGCAAGTCATGCAAAACATCGCCCGCACTATCATCGACCACGCTGAACCCCTTGCGACCATTGAGGCGCTGGTGGCGGGCAAGCCGATCCGTGATTGTCGCATCGAAGTGGCCAAAGTTGCAGAGATGTTCGCCTATTACGGCGGATGGGCTGACAAAATTCATGGCGAAGTGATCCCCGTGCCCTCTGGTCATTTGAACTACACCAAGCGCGAGCCACTGGGTGTGGTGTTCCAGATCACGCCATGGAACGCGCCGATTTTCACCGCGGGCTGGCAGATCGCCCCCGCCATCGCCACAGGCAACGGCGTTGTGATCAAACCAAGCGAATTGACCCCCGTCACGACCGTGGCACTGGTTCATCTGGCCGAGCACGCAGGCTTGCCATCGGGCCTGGTCAATGTGTTGTGCGGGTTGGGGCCGACTGCGGGCCAAGCGGCGATTGAACACAGGGCCGTGCGCAAGGTGATCTTTGTCGGCTCGCCCGAAACGGGGCGTGTCGTGGCAACGGCGGCGGCGAAAGCACTGAAACCTGCTGTTCTGGAATTGGGCGGGAAATCGGCCAATATCGTTTTTGATGATGCCAACCTCAAACACGCCTGCCTTGGCGCGCAGGCGGCGATTTTTTCGGGCGCTGGGCAAAGCTGTGTTGCCGGGTCGCGTTTGCTTGCCCATCGGTCCGTCCACGCCGAACTGATTGATATGCTGGCATGCGGAATGAACGACATTCGGTTGGGAGATCCGCTTGACGATGCCACAGAGGTCGGCCCGATTAGCAACGCCCGCCAATTTGCGCATGTTGGCGATATGGTCGCACGGGCCAAGTCTGACGGTGCGCAGGTTCTCAGCCGTGAAACAAAGCCTGAGACGGGTTTTTTTGTACCGCCAACGGTCCTGAACGGCCTGCTCAACACCGATCACGCCGCGCAGACCGAGATTTTTGGCCCGGTTGTCGCGGCCATTCCTTTTGATACCGAAGAAGAAGCCATCGCACTCGCCAATGCGACCGAATTTGGTCTGGCAGGGGCTGTCTGGACGAACGATGTCGGTCGCGCCCATCGTGTCGCAGATCGCGTGCGTGCGGGGACGTTCTGGATCAACAGCTACAAGGCGATCCACGTATCATCCCCCTTTGGGGGTTCGTTGAATTCCGGCTTTGGTCGGTCCAGCGGGACGGATGCGCTGATGGAATATACATCCGCAAAAAGTGTTTGGCTCGACAGTGCTGTCACCCCTCGGATAGCGTTCGGTTATGTTAGTTGAAGACGTAAGAACGCTGCTTGCAGGGGATCGGCAGGCCGCTGATTTGTTGGGGCTGGGTCCGTTCGAAGACTTTCCCGACCTTGCAGGTGCTTTGTTCAGCGCGCTGTGCAACCAAAGGGCCGGACGCATCGTCGCGCAAACCTATCGTGAGACGCCCACACTTCTGGCGGACACTGAACGCGATATCCTTGAAACCGCCCGGCGCAACTTTGAACCCGGCGGTCCTGCGGCCGTTCTCCTGTTCTCGCGAGGGGTTCATGCCACGATCGGCCACCGGGTGGCCAATGCCCTTCGGCAAAGAGGCGAGGCAACCCTGTCGATGGCGCTCAAAGCGACTTTCGGGCGGGCTTTTGCAACTGATATTCACCCAGCAGTACAAATTGGACCCGGTTTTTGGCTGGACCATGGGCTTGGCTTTGTTGCTGGGGAAACCACTGTCATTGGCCAGAACGTGTCGATCTGGCACAACGTGACCCTTGGCAGCACCTTCAACAATTCAGGACCTGACCGGCGTCCAAAGATCGAAGACGGCGCGGTCATTGGCGCGGGTGCTTTGGTCTTGGGCAACATCACGGTAGGTGCCGGCGCAAATATCGGGGCGGGGGCCATCGTCATGGACGACGTGCCCGCAGGCCGCGTGGTTGTCGGCACAAAAGCGCGCGACATCGGACCGGCCCGCGTTTCATTCGTGCAAAAGGACCACACCCCATGAATGCATCATTTGGTATCGACCACCCCCTTGTCGCCACTCACGATATCGAGGCGTTGCGTGGCCTGCTCATATCGCTGGGCTTCAATATGACGGCGGTTGGGAAACACCCTTGGGGCACCAGCACAAGCCTTGCAATGTTTGATGGCTGCCTGCTTGAGATTATGGGTATCTATGATGAAAGCCTGATCGACGAAGTTCCCGCAGGCGAATTTCGGTTTGGCCGCCATGTGTTTGAACACCTTCAAGACCGTGAGGGTGTCGCCCTGAGCGCGTTGCACAGCACAAATTCCACTCGCGACGCTGAAACGGCAAAAATGGCTGGGCTTACTGTCGCGGGCCATCTCGCTTTCGGGCGAGATGTGACCCTGCCTGATGGCACAGAGGGGCGAACGAAAACTACGCTGGCGTTAATGCCCGACCCCGATTTTCCGCGACTGTCGTTCTTTTTGTGTCAGCAGCATCGTCCTGACCTGATTTACGTCCCTGAATGGCTAAAGCACCCCAATTCTGCAAATGGCATAGGCGGTATCACGATACTTGCCGATGCTCTGGTGCATGAAAACTTGGCACAAAAGCTCGGTGGTCTTTACGGCGCACCCGTTGCTGCGGATTTTGGATTTCAGATGCAAACGGCCAACGGATTGATATCTGTTCAAACTTTGCGCGGAGTCGAAGCCGAGTTTGGATCCTTGCCTTCCAGCGTTGCGAGCGGCAATCAGACCGGTATCGTCGCGATGGATATCACATATGAAAGCGGCAAAATGCTTGCGCATTGGATTGATAAAAGTGGTCTTGAATTACGGACCACAGCCTCTGGACATCACGCTACTCACCCAGAAGATACGGCCAACGTCATTCTTAGGTTTGTAAAGGCATAAGCATGCTTGATGAACTACGTGAAGGCTGCTGACGCCGGGGAAAAAAGCGGATAGTCGTGGCAAGTGCACCAAAGCGCGGTTTGTCCGCACTGCCAATACTATTCCGCCCCCATGCCGATGGCTGCATTGAGCCCCGATTGACCAATGCGGCACGGTGAAACAATGTCTGTTCTTGCTATCCTACAGCTGCAATCCGGGGAATTTTTCGGCCATGCGAAAGCTCACCGGCGGATTGTACCAATGCAGATGCGTCGATGCGGAAATGACGATACAGCTCAGCGATGGTTCCAGTTTGTCCAAAATGCTCGACGCCGTGCGGGATCGTTTGATGTCCGTTAACAGCGCCCAACCAAGACAGCGTGGCCGGGTGGCCATCAATCACCGTGATCAAGGTGCAATTGCGCGGCACATCTGCCAGCAGCGTTTCGATATGTGCCTCAGCGTCCTGAATGCCATTTGCGCGCGCCCGCTGCGCAGCCGTCCAGCCTGCGTTTAGCCGGTCAGCCGATGTCACAGCCAGAACGCCAACGTCCCGTCGCCCCTGAGCGATCTGCCCCGCAGCCGTGATAGCTTCCTGAGCAACTGCACCCTGATAGGCGATCACAATCTCACAATTGGGGCCCGGTTTGCGCAACCAATATGCGCCATCAATGGTCCCTTGACGAAAGTCGTCATCAACACGTTTGCCGGGTTGTTCAATCGGGTTGGTGGTCAGCCGCAAGTAAACCGACCCACCCGTTTCATCGCGCAGCCATGTACGCTCATCCGGGTCGCCTTCGCCGTCTTTTTGCAGGTAGGAAAAGGCCCATTCCATGATCACTGCCAATTCATCCGCAAAGGCAGGCTCAAAAGCCGCCAGCCCGTCCTGCGACATACCGATCAATGGCGACGCGATAGATTGATGCGCGCCACCTTCGGGGGCAAGTGTGACGCCGGACGGTGTGCCGACGATCATAAAACGGGCATCCTGATAGCAGGCATAGTTCAGCGCATCGAGACCGCGCGACACGAAAGGGTCATAGACGGTGCCGATGGGGATCAATCGTTTGCCAAAGATCGAATGCGACAGCCCGGCGGCGGCAAGCAACAAAAAGAGGTTCATTTCAGCAATGCCCAGTTCGATGTGCTGGCCTTCGGGCGTGAACTCCCATTTGGCGGTAGAGGGGATGTTTTCCGCCTTGAACGTGTCCTCTTGATGCGCGCGGGCAAATAATTTGCGACGGTTGACCCACGGGCCAAGGTTGGTTGTGCCCGTCACATCGGGCGATGTGGTAACAATACGCTGTGCCAACACACTGTCGCCCTTGGACAGATCATCCAGAATTTTACCAAACGCCATCTGGGTCGAGATTTCACGGTCTGAGGATAACGCAATCGCTGGGACATCAACCACCTCATCGCTATAGCGGCGGCGGCCTTTGGCAAAGAAGGGCGCCTTTCTTAGCGTGTCCTCAAATGCCGCAGGATCTGCGATTGTCGCAAACTTGTCCCATTCCTCGCCCTTGGCGACGCCCATGTGTTTCTGCCATTCGGCCATTTGGGTTTTATTCATCAACCCGCCGTGATTGTCCTTGTGGCCCGCAATTGGCGTGCCCCAGCCTTTGATAGTATAGGCCAGAAAACAAACAGGGCGATCGTGATCAATGGCGGCAAAGGTGTCCGCCATTGTGGACACGCAATTGCCGCCAAGATTTTCCATCAAAGCGGCCAGCTCTTCATCGCTGCGCGCATTGATCAGGGCCGTCACATCGCCCTGATCGCCCAAAGCATCCATCAAACGCTGCCGCCACACGGCCCCGCCCATATAGGTCAGCGCCGAATACAGCTGATTGGGACAGTCATCGATCCATTGGCGCAGTTTATCACCGCCAGGTTCCTCAAACGCCGCGCGTTGCAGCACGCCGTATTTGACGCGCACAACGTCCCAGCCGAAAGCATCAAAGATCTGCTCAACCCGTTGAAACAGCCCCTCGCGCACCACACCGTCAAGCGATTGGCGGTTATAGTCGATAATCCACCAGCAATTGCGCAGATCGTTCTTCCAGCCCTCTTGCAGGGCTTCGTAGATATTGCCTTCGTCCAGTTCGGCATCACCGACCAGTGCAATCATGCGCCCCTGTTCTTGATCGCCACCCCAAGTCTTGGCCTGAATGTAGTCCTGCACGATGGACGCAAAGGACGTGATCGCCACTCCAAGCCCAACCGAGCCAGTCGAAAAATCCACATCATCAATATCCTTGGTGCGGCTAGGATAGCTTTGCACGCCGCCAAAGCCGCGGAAATTCTCCATCTTTTCCTTGGTCTGATTGCCCATCAAATATTGAATGGCATGAAAGATTGGGGACGCGTGAGGCTTTACTGCTACCCGGTCTTCGGGGCGCAATATCCGAAAATAAAGCGCCGTCATGATCGACACCATCGAAGCCGAGGAAGCCTGATGCCCGCCAACTTTGATCCCATCCGCTTTGGGACGAATGTGGTTGGCATTGTGGATCATCCAATGGGACAGCCACAGCAAACGCTGTTCAATGGCTTTGAGGTCTTCGGACATGTCGAATTTCCTTATGCAGCGTTGCTGATTGGCGGTTTGGGCAAAGCTTGTTCCAAATCGTAAATCACGTCGTCAATCCCTTCGAGGCCGATAGACAGGCGCACCAACCCTTCGCTGATGCCATGCAGGGCGCGTTCTTCGGGCGTGTAGGTGGAATGCGTCATGCTAGCGGGGTGTTGCACCAGCGTTTCGGCATCGCCCAGCGAAACTGCGCGCGTGATCATCTGCAACCGGTTCATCATCGCGCGTCCAGCCTCAAGCCCGCCTTCCAGCTCAAATGCAATCATGCCGCCAAATTGTGCCATCTGCCGACGGGCCACGTCATGTTGTTCAAAGCTTTCCAGCCCCGGATACCAGACCTTTTGTACGCCCCAAGATTGCTCCAGCATCTCGGCAACGGTCCCGGCACTGGAACAATGGCGGTCCATCCGCAGCTCCAGTGTTTTCAAACCCCGAAGAATCAACATCGCATTGAACGGGGCCATCACAGCCCCCGTCATGTCCTTCATGCCATATAGGCGAATTTCTGATACCAGTTCGGCAGAACCAACCAGCAGCCCCGCAACCACATCACCGTGGCCACCCAGATATTTCGTGGCCGAGTGGAGCACGATATCTGCACCGTGCTTGATCGGCTGGGTCAAATAGGGCGTCGCATAGGTGTTATCGACGACAACCCTAGCCCCGTGCGCGTGCGCAATATCGGACACGGCCTGAATATCCACTAGCCGCATATTTGGGTTCGCGGGTGTTTCAAAATACACCACCTTGGTCTTGTCGCTAATCGCGGCAATCAGGTTTTCGGGTGTTGTCAGATCTACATGGGTTACCGTTACGCCATACTTGGCCAACCCGTGCTGCATGAACGAAAACGTGCAGCCATACAGGGTCTTGTCCAGGATCACTTCGTCTCCTGGGGCCAGAAGTGTCCACATGGTGGCGGTGATCGCCCCCATTCCCGATGCCAGCGCCAATCCGGCCTCGGCCCCTTCCAGTACCGCAATACGACGTTCCAACAGATCACATGTCGGGTTGGAGATTCGCGAATAGATGTGCCCTGCGCGATCGCCGGCAAACATCTCACCTCCTGCTTCTGCGGTCTCAAAGGCAAAGGTTGATGTCAGATGCAGTGGCGGCGTCAAAGCGCCTTCGTTCTCCATCGGATCATAGCCGTGGTGGATGGCACGTGTGGAAAAGCTGTCTGGACGATTGCGCATTGGATGGCTCCTTGGTTTCAAGCCTCATAATATTGCAACATGTCAATCAACTGATTTCAAAATATGCTTTGATTTGACTAATCTTTGGCAGTATATGCTAAAAAATGAGATCATTGGATAATAAAGATCAACAGATCATCCGAGCCTTGCAACGAAATGGCCGCATGACGAATCAAGACTTGGCGGCAGAGGTAAACCTGTCGCCTTCTCCTTGCCTTCGGCGGCTCAAACTGTTGGAACAAAACGGGGTTATCACTGGTTACAGTGCAAATATTGATGCCGAGGCCTATGGGCTACCGGTCACTGTATTTGTTCATGTCAAACTGGAGAGCCACACAGAGGCGACGGTCCAGCAATTCGAAGCAGACATTACGCGCGTTGATCAGGTGTTGGATTGTTTTGTCATGACTGGCACATCGGACTACCTGCTTCGCGTGGTTGTTGCCGACCTCTCAGATTACGAAAATTTCGTGCGTCGAAAGTTGCATTCTGTTGGCAGTATAGCCTCCATCGACAGCAGTTTTGTCTATGGCGTTGTTAAGAAAACAAATGTGTTTCCAACAATCGGGTAGAGCTGCTTGGCGGCTTACTTAAGCCGCTGACCTTCCCGGTGGTATTACTACAAAATGGATATCAGGGCGCTGTGTCGCGCGACGCCCAATGATGATGATCGTGCTTTCAACGACGGTGCGCAGTTGATCGATCAGCAACATGGCGTCAGGCTCGCCAGCTAACCTTGCGGTATCCACGACGATCAGGTCAGGTTTGGACAGGGCGACCCGTGTCAGGTCAATCCTTAGTCCTTGCGCGGTGTTTACGTTATGCGCGCCCTCAGAAATGCGCGTCATCAACGCATCAGCGTCGCGCGACAAAAGATCCGATAGGCCAAAGTGCTTTGCCATCCGCAGGATCGCGTCATCTTTGGGGCGCCGCGGGCTGCCCAGTGTCAATACGCGCCGCAGACTTCCCTGAATGGCAAGTGGGGTTTTGTCGACAAAGCCAATCCTTGGGATGTACTTGCATTGCCCATCATAGAGAATGGTCCAACCCTTCGGGTCATCCAATCCTGCGATTGCTCGGGCAAGTCTTGATCTTTCGCTCAGATCACCCCCGCTGAGTTCAACCGTTGTGCCAGCCGCAATACTGATGGCGGGTAACCGCGTGCTTTGCGCGTCCTCTATTTCTACCGAAACCGGGGCACCCCATCGCTTTGTGCGGCGCAGTTTGCTGTTGTTTGACAGTAACCTAAGCGCCTTATCCCGCGCGATACGCCACGCGCTGAACTGATCCCAAGCCTGCGCGAGATCGCGTAGCGGCAGCGCCAGAATGGCAAGCATGGACAAAGCCGCAGCAACAGTGCCTGTCGGAAGTTGCGACGTTGTCGCAATCCAAAGTGTGCCAACACCGGCAAGCGCTAGGCCAAGCTGCGGTATGGTGGTCAGCGTCCCTGCGCGCCAAGCACGGGCGGTCGCATCAACCCGCAGCTGTTGTCCCTGAGCATTCAGAGCATCGAGTTCTTTCGTGGTCCGCCCCATCAAATCCAACAGCGGCGCCACGGCGATACGTTCGATCATCGCAATCGAGATGTTGGCCCGCCTGCCGCGGAGGGTTTGGTGCAGAATATCAAATCCATACGCCGCCGCAGCCATGGCAAGCATTGTGATCACGAGGATGCTGACGCTGACCTTTGCAATTTGCGGATCCAGTAGCCACAGGGTGAAGCCAGCACCCGGTAGAATGAAAGCCGCCGCGATGACACGTGGCATCCCTTGGCCGAACCAGTTACGCGCCGCCGTCAGATCACCGACAAAGCGCAGCGACAGCGCCCCTAATCGGCGGCGTTGCAGCTCAGAGTACCGCATCCCGGCAAGATGCGCATAAAGCGTGATCCGCAGACTGTTGGCATAGCTCTGGCCGATCCTCTCGGATGTTGTCCTGATCAGGACCTCCAAGCAGGAAACAGCAATGCCGACTCCGATGAGTTTGATCATCGTCCAACCCGCAAGGTCTTCACCTACGTGAATTGCCGCAAAGGCCTCGCGCGTGGCAAAGACCCCAACCCCCAGAAAAAGCGCCTGCAGGATGCCCAGAAAAGGCAGAGTGACCGCATCAAAGACGCGGTCATCCTTTAGCAAGACTGGCAGCTGTTTCACGCGGCACCGCGCATGTTGGACTGACGCAGGTGAGCGGCCGTCAGTTCGGTGACAACAGTCTGATCCCAAAGCTCTTCGCGGGTCACGATAGGCAAGCCGCTGACGTCCGCTGCTTCTTTTGCGCCTAGCGGCGAGCAGCTGACTTTGCCTGAAATTGCGAACGGACGCAGACCGTAGCGTTCCAACACCATCACACCGCCCATCGCACTAAGCGCATCAGGTGCTGCGAACAGGATGCCATCGAGACGGTTCTTGATCCGCGAGCCTTCCAGAATGGCACGTGTTTCTTGTTGGAACACACCGTCCGCAATCTCAACGACAACCATGTTGGCGCCATTTGCAGCAGCGGTGGCGACAAGCGTATCAAATCCTTCTTCGATACGCTCAAGCGGCATCTTAAAGGTCGTGGCCATGCCGGCGTCAGTGAAATCTGTGACTGGCACACCCGCGTCATCGAATGCGTTAAAGTCACCAAATGCGCCTGTACCAGTAGCCTTAATACCAGCGACATCAAAACCAGCGCGCTGCAAACCGTGTGCTAGGCTGACCGCCGCAGTTGTCTTGCCAGAGTTCATTGACGCGCCGAACACACCAATGACCGTGACATCATTGTTTTTGGGTAATTTTGGCAAGGCGTAATCTGCCACGTTCATGACTTGATCAGTGGCGTTCTTCAAAAGGCCAATCGGAAGCAGCTTTGTTGGATCGTCCATGCGCATGTGCGCCGCTTCGACTACACCCACAATACCGCCACCTGCGGCAAGTTCGATTGGTGCATCGGTGATTTCTGCGCGGCAGAGAAACTGATCTGGCGCATAACGATCACCCAAGCACACAACGACAAGGTCGCCGGGATAGGTGATCGAACCACGACGGTCAGCAAGTTGGATACGTCTGTGATGGCCGATTTCAAGGATTTGGCAAAGTACGAGGTCGCCGGCGACCGCATCCTTGTAGTTCTTTGATAGGCCCGCCAAGTCGTCGCGGTCGACGCGACGGGTCGTGAAGGCCCACTTCGCGCCAGCGATCAGGCGGGCCGTTGCTGTTTTGTCGTGCATGGTAGGGGGTAGTTGAGCAGTCATTGGATTTTCCTTCGGTGCATATCTGTCATGAACCCAATCTGACGCATGAAGGTGACGGTGGTTTTTCTAGCGCGTGAACAAGTGATGAACAGTTGGATGAACAAACCATGACGCGGGCGGTTTTCTCTTCCCTGCCATACTTAGATGGCCTGCCGTTGTAAGATTTCCGCCTTTGGGTCAGCGTGTTCGCCGACAGAGGAGGGCAACAATTTGGGGGGTCCGGTATTACGCAGAACAGTCTATCGGGATAGGCGCCGCCCTTGTTCACGGATCGTTTGCCCCCTTGCTTTGTGACAACAAGGATGAGCGATTGTTGCGAAGCGTTCAAACACACTGCGGACACGGACGGCAGACCGGGTCTTCATCTGGGCTGAACCAGCGGTGGAGGAGAATTCTATCGCCAACCCCTGAAACCCGGCTTGTCATCGAATATTCACAAAACTTTTACATAGCGATAATTCCTCATTCAGCGCAGGTTCAGGCGCAAACATTAGGAATTGATCCAGCGGCTGGCCAATCAAGGACGGCGATCAAGGATCAATACAATGCTCGAAGAAATTCTCGCCTCAGAAACACCCATTCGGTTCGTCATCAACGCATTGGCGATGATGATATTGGTTTTTGGACTTTATTATCGTCGTTACCGCGACAAGGAACTGGTGACCGCTGCGTCACTCTTTAACGTATTCGCCTTTGGTGTGCTGACTGTATTGTCGTCCGTCGAATTCAGTCTCGCCGCAGGGTTTGGGCTTTTCGCCATCCTTGCGTTGTTCACGCTAAGATCAGAACAGATATCCAAAGTTGAGATCACATACTTCTTCGGCTCGATTGCGATAGCTGTCATTTGTTCGATTCAAGGCACAGAGCTCGCATTTGTCGGGGTCATTGTCTCGTTGGTTCTCATCGGTGCTTGGGCCCTGGATCATCCGCGCATTCTGCAATCCGCCGACGGCGTGAAAATCACACTCGACAAGATCGATCCGCATGCCTTGTCGGACCCCGACGCGATGCGCCGCGACTTGTCCACGCGCTTGGGTGTCGACGTTATGTCCTACCAGATTACCGCGCTCGACTACATCAACGATATGGCGCGTATCAACGTGTTCTTCCGCAAAACCTGACTCTGACCCTAGGGAGACCGACATGGATAATTCCATCGCAAAAACGCTTGCCGACTTCGAAACGATTGGCCTTGCAGAATTGAACAGCAAGGCCGCGATGCTAGAGCGGCTCGACAATAAATACATCCTGCCCGCCACTGCCTTTCGGCCCGCTTTGGCCCGGTTCGCAGCGCATTTCGATGTTCTTGAGATCGACGAGAAGCGCGCCTTCACCTATGCGACCAAATACTATGACGACGCAGAGTTGCGCGGTTACTACGACCATCATCAGGGGCGCCGAAAGCGCTGCAAGGTCAGAGTGCGTGAATACGTCGACGCGGGCTTCAGCTATCTGGAGGTCAAACTGAAGGACAAGCGCAAGGTGACGGTCAAGAAGCGCCTAAAGGTCGATGACAAAGCGAACCCTTTGAACGCGTCGGCGGTAGAATTCATCGAAGATAACTATCGCGATCTCTACGCACAGAACTTTGGCAAAACACTGCATCCGGTGATTGCCATGCAGTATCAGCGCATCACACTGGTCGCCAGGCAAGGTGGGGAGCGCATGACGATCGATACCAGTCTCCGGTTCGAAGCCAATGGGATCGTTCGGGCGGTTCAGCCCGACATGTTTATTGTCGAGACAAAATCGGCGCGGGGCAACGGGATTGCCGACAGAATTCTCAGAAGTCTGCACCTTCATCCGACGAAACGCTGCTCAAAATACTGCATCGGCATGGCTACAACGGGCGCTGTGCAACGACAAAACAAGTTCCTGCCCGCACTAAAGAAACTCCGTCTTGCGCACTGACCCGCCCATTGGGGCTGTAAGTGACGCAGGGACCGGATCGAAGTGCCGAGATGAAAGGTTAAGCCAATACTAATACCGGAGCGGAATTGGCCCCGAATGTGCGTGGTTCAGCCAGAAGTTAGTTAAGGCATTCATCAAATGTTCATATTTCTGACAAGCGTCGTTAATGATATGAGCATAGAAGAGATTAATCGGGCAACATCAGCGGCATCTTCGTTTGAATTTAGATGTTGGGGCAAGATGGCTCGCAGAGCCTTCATGAGTAGAGGCGCGACGTATCAATGAAGATCACACATGTGGTAAATGGTTTTGCTGCCGTTATGTTAGTGACGGCGATGGTCAGTGTTTCAGTGGCATCATGGGCTGCTAGAAAAAGCGACTACCACAATCACCGAATTTCTCTGGCTCACTCATCCTATGAATATCATCTGGCACTGACCGCTGATACATATCTGACGTTCAAACGGTTTGGGGATCTGCTGCTTATCGGGGACCCAGGTGAGATTGAAGACCTGGAGTTGTTGGCAACTCAACTGCGGGGTCATATCGCAAATATACGCCAAACCATCGAGCAAGAAATCCTACTGGTCGGGGATGAAGAGCTTGAGGAACTTGAACTACTCGCGCGTGTCGAGGAACTCATTGAAGAGTTGATCGCCCAGTTTCAAACCATTCTGGCGCTTGAAGACCTCGGAGACGAACGCACGAACTGGCGAGAGGTCTCTCAACTTCTTAGCAATGGTCTAAAGAATGACTTTCGCAGTTTGATCGAAATTGCGCTGACTGAGGAACAAGAAGAGGTCGCTGAAACGGAAGCCGAAGCGCGTTATCAGATGATGATCGTGAGGCGGATGTCGTTTGGCCTTGGCATGCTGTCTCTCTTCTTGACAGTCTTCGCACTCCATATCTTTCGTCGCAAATTCACCCGCCCCCTCAAGAGGCTTTTGGTTGGGGTGCGTGGCTTTGCTGACGGTGACTTTCGGTCACGCATCAAGCTTCGGGGCCGCAGTGAGCTATCAGAGATTTCGATGGTGCTCGACGAAATGGCCGAAGTTGTTGCAGATAAGACCGAGGCGCTGACGCTCGAGAATGAAAAGTTGGATGCGGCTGTCAAAGAAAGAACAAAGACGCTTGAGCACCTCTTGGCCGAGGCACGTCAATCCGAGGTGAACCGGCGCCAGCTTTTGGCAGATGTCAGCCACGAATTGCGGACACCGCTGACTGTTATTCAGGGTGAAAGTGATATCGCATTGCGTGGGAGCGATAAAACATCGGCCGAATACAAGGAGGCGCTGCGCAGGGCGCGCACAGCGGCGACGCATACTGCCAATCTCGTCAACGATCTTCTTTTCATGTCGCGTAACGAAGCTGGCGTCCTGCGGCTTTCGCGGGAACCGATTGATGTGGTCGAACTTCTGAATGAGGTCATTGCCATTTCTGGTACAGATGCAAAGCTCACCCCATCGCAACAGCCCGTTTTCGTGAATGCAGATCGGCAACGCATAAGACAGGCTGTTTTGGCGTTGCTGCACAATGCCGAACATCACGGCGGCGAGGATATCCAGGTCGCACTTAATGAGTATCCCGACAATGTAGAAATCTCTATCTCTGACGATGGGTCGGGAATGGCGGATGATGAAAAAAAGCACGCCTTTGAACGTTTCTTTCGCGGTTCAAATGCTACGACGCGCTACGCTGATGGGCTGGGGCTGGGATTGCCCATTGTCAGGTCCATTGCAGAGGCACATGGTGGCTACACGCGGATAAACGACCGCCCCGAAGGTGGTACAATAGTTTCAGTCTCACTCCCCCGAATACGCGAGAGCTAAGGTGCCGTTGTGAATATTTTATTGGTTGAAGATGAAGAACGGGTCGCTGATTTCGTCCGTCGTGGCCTGAAGGCAGACGGCTATAGCGTCGAGCACGCCAACAGTGGTGAAATGGCCCTTGAATTTCTGCTGTTGCGTGAATTTGATGTCGTTGTGTTGGACCTTATGTTGCCCGGCATTTCAGGCAGCGATGTTTGCCGCAAGATCCGGGCACGAGGGGATCATACACCTGTTTTGATGCTGACCGCACTGGATTCCACAGATGAACGTGTCGCTGGACTGCGGTTGGGCGCCGACGACTATTTGCCAAAACCCTTCGATTTCGATGAGCTGGTCGCCCGCATTGAAGCCCTGAATAGGCGCAAGACAGGCTATGCGATCAAAGATGGTGAAGAGCTCATCGTACATAACGGCCTGTCATTTGATCCCCGCGCTCTGGAGTTTTTTGTAGACGGCCACGCGGTCGGATTGTCCAGCAAAGAGCGTGAGCTTGCACTGTTGTTGCTAAAGAATGTCGGTCGTGCGTTAAGCCGTGAGCGCATCCTGAATGCCGTCTGGGGGACGCAGGCCGATCCAATGACAAATATTGTGGATGTCTATATTGGGCGACTGCGTAAGAAATTTGGTGACGCCGACATCAAGATTGTCACGGTCAGGGGCGCCGGTTACCGGCTAGATTGATGGGCAGGCAGTTTCGACAACCAGCCAGGGACAAGCCTATGCCAATCATCGGTACTGGCGGATCAAAAGGGGCAGGTGGCGTGGTATCCGGTCTAAATCGAGACCTGATGAATTTCTAACAAATTGAAAATAAATAACATTTCGGAAGATTCCATTTAGCCTCCGACGTTCGTCCGGCCAAGAACGCAACTTGGACAATAACCACCCCTGGAGATTTGAAAGAAGCCGACGACATCGAAGGCATGAACCGCTGGACCTACTTCATCTACGCGTTGGTGTGCGTGTCTATGCACTGGAACAACTTCCTGAAGCCGTTGATCGTAACAAACTCTTGTGAAACGCGGCCTTTGACAGTTGACTTGTCAACCTTTGGCGCGCCGGAAAACGACGTCGAATTCAGCATCATTTCCGCCACGACATGTATGTCGGGTGCGCCATTGTTGATTGCCTTCTTGATCTTCCAGCGTCAGTTTGTGCGGGCGTTCTTGCGCCCGGGAATCAAATGACGGCAATCTTACACATCACGGATACGCATATCGTAGCTGAAGGCAAAATGGTTTCTGGTAAGCTCGACGCGGCGGATACGCTGCAATGGCTGGTTGCCAGGCTTTACTCAATCCGTGATCAAATTGGGTCGATTGATGCAGTTCTGATCACCGGTGACCTCGGCGATGATGGCATTGCCCAAGGCTATGCCCGTTTCCTTGATCTGATGGCACCGTTGGACCTGCCGTTTCATGCGACCCTCGGAAGCAATATCGTTGAAACGACGGCTTTCAAACAATTCGGATCGGACCAGTGGTAGGATCAGGCCCATTTCCATTCCAGTCGCCACACTTAACAGAAAGCAGACACGGTGAGTGAACCGCACGCCCTTCAAATTCTAATCCATATCGCTGGCGCTGCCGCTTTGTTGATTTGGGCCGTGCGTTTGGTGCGCACCGGCGTCGAGCGCGGGTTTGCCGCACAGATGCGTTTCTGGTTGCGTCATTCGGCCAATAACCGTCTGCTTGCGGCCGGGACCGGAATGGGGGCAGCTGTCCTGTTGCAAAGTTCCACAGCGGTTGCCGTCTTGGTGTCAAATTTCGTTTCCAAGGGCAGTCTCGCAACGGCAGCAGGGTTGGCGATCTTGTTAGGGGCCGATGTCGGATCCGCGGTCGTAACGCAGCTCTTGATGGTACGCCAACCGCTTCTGATCCCGCTTCTGCTCGTGATTGGGATTGCGATCTTTCTGCGCGGTGAAGGCAGCAACACACGTCAGATTGGCCGGATCATGATCGGGCTTGCACTCATTTTCGTCTCACTGGATATGATCCGCGGCGCGACCGATCCGATGATATCACACCCCGGCACACAGGCTGTTATGGCCTATCTGGGTCGCGATCTATTCACCGCTTTCATCATCGGGGCCGTATTTGCATGGGGTGTCCATTCAAGCGTCGCGGCGGTGCTGCTGTTCGTCACCTTGGCGGGGCAATCAATCTTGCCGGTTCCAGCTGCCGCAGCAATGATTCTGGGGGCCAATTTAGGGGGCGGTTTCATCGCATTTGTTCTGACATATTCCGCGCCGCTAGCGTCGCGAAGGATGGTCATGGCAAACCTCATCCTGCGGGGGGGCGGTGCCGCGCTGACGGTTCTTTTGATTGCGGGGGTGCCGGACCTCATGGCCCAACTTGGTGCGACGCCCGCTCGGCAGGCCATAAACCTGCACCTTGGTTTTAATTTGGCTTTGGCGATCGTCGCCCTTCCTTTTGTCGCACCGATAACATCCGGACTTTCCCTTTTCATGGTTGAAAACACCGCCCCGAATGGCACTTTGGATGTCACCAGTGCGCTTGACCCCGCCCTGCTGGAGCGACCGCAGCGGGCAATAGATTGTGCGGCACGCGAACTGCTCACGATGGGCCAGAAGATCGAACAGTTGCTCATCGCGGTCCAACCGCTTTATGACAAATGGAATGCGGCCACCGCCAGTGTCATCGAGGATCAAAACAGAGCGATCAAGCAGACCCATCTGGACATCAAACTATACCTTGCCCGCCTCGGAAAAACGGGAATGGACGAGGATCTGAGCCGACGGTCGATGGAGCTTGCTTCGATTTCATCCAGCCTGGAAGCGGCGTCAGATGCGATCACGCGGATCATGCTCGATCTTGCCAAACGTCTCGACGCGCAAAAGCTGCAATTCTCACCACAAGGTCGCGAAGAAATCAGTGACTTTTCTGATCGGGTGCAGGGCAACATTCAATTGGCCCTGAATGTGATGATGAACCAAAATCCCGCTGAAGCCCGTGCGTTGGTTGCAGCGAAGGAAAAAGTACGCAAGGTCGAACAAAAACTACAGCGCAGTCACATTGGTCGGCTACGCGAAGGGCTCGCCGAAAGTATCGAGACCAGTAACATTCACCAAGAGACCCTGCGCGCGCTCAAACAAATCAACACAGCCTTTTCTATGGTGGGATATCCGATCCTTTTGAAGTCCGGAGACTTGCTAAAAAGTAGGCTTTCTTAGCGTTGGATCGGCACCATAAGGAGGCCTTCGTCCACTCCGCAGCAGATAACGGTCTTGGGCTCGCTCATGTGTCTTCATCGGCCCTTTCGAGACGTTGGCAGTGACAACCAACGCTGCAGTGCGGCTTCCCTGAAGCGGGCTTTTGAACCGGTACGCAGCATTTTGACTGGCTCGAGCTCTGCTATGCGGGACTTTCCCGACATTGGTATTCACAAATCGAATGACCGCCAAAAACCTTGAAAAACCACATGAGCGATGAGGTTGCCTCTCGAACTGCATAGGCGTGGCGACTGTTACTTGCGAACCTTGGCAGATCAACGCACTGTATTGTCATGGAAGAAATAGATGACAAACAAGCGAAAATTGAGGCCTTGCGTCGGCATTTCGCTCCATTGATTGGAGAGCGATTGTCGAGTTTTGAAACGGCTCAGATAAAACTTGAAGGCGGCTGGCTACCTTGGCTTGACCTGCCGATCCGGCTTTACTTCGGCCGTGAATCATTAGTTTCTATAGCATGGTCGCATTTTGACAAGCTATTCATATCTAACGATAAAACGATAAACTTTTCGACCGAAGGCTCAGAAGCGCGGTGGGTTTCTAAAAAGATTGACGTGATACGGCCAGCGTTATCGGGTACTTTGAAATCTGTCGAACTTGGTCGCGGGCGTCTAAGCATCGGAGACCAAGAAATCGAGATATGGACACGCTTGATTTTGGAGCAAGATAACGGCTGGCTTGAGGTGTTTAATGGTCTGGATGAGAACGCATTTCATTTTTGCCAGGATAAGCCGATCGGTGAATTTATACGATGTTGCTAGGTTGAAGTGTTTTACCAGCAGTCTTCTCGTTCCCTGAAAGCGAACTTTAGCTGCGTCACGGAAAATCGATAAAGAGTGCTCTTCGCGGCCATCGGATGCGGCGCAGCATTGGATCACATGCCGGCAGAATCGGCGTGGGGCACGGCCGAAAGTTGACCTCCAACGTGGATCTCGATGCTGCGGTCGCAACCCGGCACAGCCGACATTCGACGCGAGTGCAAAATCTGGAACAGATTGAGCATACAGATCGCGGAGAAGCGCCCCTTCACCGCAGGCGCACTTATGTCTGCTTTTTAACGGCACACACCACTATGCTGGGTGAAAATGGACGTTCCAGGTTGCGCGGCGCTCTTGGTCACGATCCTCATATTCCTTGATCGCCGCCCCAAGATCTGCCGCGATGAGGGGTGGTTCTGCATTGGCGATCTTCGTGATTTGCATCGTAAACCACGCGGTAACCCCGCCTTCAGGTGGATTGTCAAAACGGGGAAATTCCGGGTTGTCTGCACTGCCCGGCAGCCACTTTAGCGGAAGATCCGGATCAAGCACCAGGACGCGCGCAAGACCAACGATATCGGCCTTTCCATCGGCGATGGCACTCTCGGCCTGTTGTAGTGTTTTGAACCCCCCAGTCACCATGAGTGGCTTGTCTGACTTCGCCCTCGCGCGTTCGGCAAAATCCACAAAGTAAGGCCCCGATCCCGCCCTGTCCGAAGAAGATGCCGCGCCGGGAAAATATGTGCCGCCGCTGATATCGATGAGGTCGATGCTTGTCCCGTCAAGCGCCGCAATTACACTAAGCGCCTCGTCCTGTTGGAACCCACCCTCCAATTGATCGGTTGCGTTTAGCTTTATGCCGACCGGAAAATGTGGCCCAACAGCATCGCGCACGCTTGTCACAACTTCGAGCAGCAAACGCATTCTGTTTGTAAGGGAGCCGCCATAGGCATCGGTCCGCTGATTAAACAGGGGGGACAAGAACTGGCTGAGCAGGAACCCATGTGCTGCATGAATTTGAACCCCACCAAACCCAATTTCCTGCGCAAGAGCAGCGGTTCGCGCAAATTCGGCGGGCAATTCTTGAACCTCCGCCAATGTCAGCGCCCCGCATGACAAGCCGGGCAGATCAAGCGCACTTGGCCCCTTGGGCGCACTGATTAGTGGGTCCGCCATCGCTCCTGCATGGCCGAGTTGCAGCCATAGGTGCGCATGGTTCGTCGCCCCTCTTTTGGCAAGCAGTGTGAAGCGTTCGCGGTCAAAGCCTGGGCGCAAAACAAGGTTACCGGGCTTCTCCGCAAAGTCCGGCGATCCCTGGACTTCTCCAATTATGGATAGTGCCAACCCACCTTCGGCCCAACGTTCATATAGGCGAACTTGAGTATCTGTCGGATTGCCGCGCCCATCACCGAGTGAATCGGACATGGCGGGCTTGGCGATGCGATTTTTGAGAACAACACCGCAGGGTAGTTCCAACGTTTGCGCTAGTGGTGATTTTGTTAGGTCAAGCATGGGCCTTACATACCAGAATTGTCTACATCTGCCAGCAAAGCTGCCGTTCGTCATATCTCATCCGAATTTAACAGATGCGGGCTTTGCTGCCACGGTCGACCGTCGTTCAGATTTGCCGTACTTCGCCCTATAAGCCTATCGCTTTGCGTATCAAATCTTGCTTTTCACCAAATCGGCTGACATCGACCCCTCGACCCTCAAGGCCTTCACGCAGCTCGTCTTCAGTGAGCGCCTCGATTGCGCTTTCGGTCATGTTCCTGAAGTTGACTTGACGCCGCCAAGGTGGATTGGTTTCCCCAAAGCTCTCCCGATTTTCAAATGCGAACTCATGGGCGTATTTACCAAGGAAATGGGCAAGGAACGTGTTGAGACTGGGCCGCACCCGTGGGTCGTGGGTCATGCGTTCGCCAGAGGCATCCAGCGTCCGCACCATCAGCTCAACCCAGCGTTTCGCACCCTTTGCATCCATGAGCTGATGCGCATTGTGCGTGTGATGAAAACTAAGCCGGAACTCTGCGCCGTGGTAGTAGGGCCCGCCGCCCATGACGTCAGCCCACATGCTGGCTTGGGTGTTGGTGTGATGTTCCACTCCGCCGACGCGCGCAAAGACGGAAGTAAACCAATCCTCATCGGCAAAGACGCGAGTATAGAAGTCACCGACAATCGCGACAATGCGCTCAGGCCCAAGGATGGAAAAGAGCTGCCAGAACTGAATCGGGTTCCTGCAATTTTCAGGTGCGGAAAGCGAGACAATCTCGGGAATGCGATGGGCGTCTTCAGGAAGCACACCTGTCTTGATAGCGGACTCAATGTAATTGGTTCGCGTTTTTTCGGTCATATAGCCGTTAGCGGTTGGAAACCTGATGTCTGTGGTTTTGTTCAAATCTGGTCTTTCTAAAGCGGCGGTCCCACAAAGGTTTGCCCGTGATCTTTCGCGACCTGCGCCATGGTCGCTTCGGTCAATTTGCCATCGCCCTGCGCTTGATACAGCGCCCGAAACATATCTTCCATCTGCAGCGCTGGCGAAAACACATATCGCAGACGTCCAGGGGTCGATCCAACGTTTTTGAATGCATGCACGGTCTCGCGCGGCACAAAACCAATGTCCCCCGGTTCCATGTGATAGAGAGCACCGTCAATTTCGACATCGAAAGACCCCTCAAGGAAAAAGAAAGTCTCGTCTTGCCCATGATGGATATGACGGCCGGGTCCAATGCCGGGCTCAACGATATCTTCAAAGATCGCCTGATTACCATCGGTTTGAGACCCTGACAGCAGCACCCTCAAGGTGATCGCGCCGGGAAAGTTGAGGGCTTCTACGTCACCATATTTTGTTTGAACCGGTTGCATTGCGTCAATCCTTTCTCAGCTTGCATGAACATGGTCGGCAATCAGCTCGGCTACAGATGGACCGGGACCGACAAGCTCCAGTACATTGCGGTCTGGATCGCGGATAAAGATGGTCTTGGTGCCTTTGAATTCACGGCGACCGGTGATCGCAATATCGCTCTCAGTGACAAAGGCCTCTGTCGCCTCTGCATCCTTCACCTTCACGGCAAGATGCGTGATCCCTGGATACTTGGGTTTCTCATCCATGAGGATGTTTTCGCCCGCCTTGGCGGTCGCTGGTCCAAGAAGGTTGATGTTGATCCCGGACGGATGAAGCATCACCAGTGGGTGTCCGGCGTCATAGCCGCCATCAGCAATAAGCTTAAATCCCAGGTTTTCGTAGAACGCGACGGACTGTTCGCGATCACTGATACGGATACCGATATGGTCAAAGTTTGAAATGTCGAGCATGTCGCAGGCCTTTCCTTGTGGTTGGATCATAGATAGGCTTGCAACATGAACGCAGCTAGATCAGAAAAAATCACATCACCTGCTCATTCAGATCACATGCCAAGCGTAGATCGGATGCGCGAGTTTCTGTCCGTGATGCAGGCTGGAAGCATATCTGAGGCGGCACGGGTTCTTGGCTTACCTCGTGCAACGCTTAGCAGACGCATGGCCTCTATGGAGGCCGACCTTGGCATCAGGCTAATCCTGCGCAGAACGACCCGTCTGGCGCTAACCCATGCTGGCGAGGAGTTGTTTAGGCGGGCGCAACGGATTGTGGCTGATGCAGACGCTGCCTGGGAGGCTGTGCGCAGGCTGGACGACACACCACGCGGGCTGTTGCGTGTTTCGGTTACCGGACCGCACTTTCTGAAGCTCTTCACACAGTTCTTGTGCGACTTTCCGCAAGTCCGGTTGGAGGTTCAGTCGACGACGCGCCATGTCGACCTGTTGGCAGATGGCGTAGATGTCGCAATGCGGATTGGCCCAGTTGAGGACAAGGACCTGATTGTGCGGCGGGTTCACACAGATCGATCTATCGTCGTGGCCTCGCCCGACTATCTGGCTAACAGTGGCACGCCCCAAAAGGCGAGCGACTTAGCCAAACATCGCTGTATTGTCGGATTTGCCGGCGGTTGGACACCACAGAGCGAATGGCCTCTGCTAAAAGGTGGATCGGTTAACGTCGGTGGTCGCCTTTCAGCCAATGAGATCACCCTCATCCGAGAGGCAGCCCTTGATGGACTAGGCTGTGCGCTGATCGGGTCGGCTGTGGTGGCTCGGGAAATCCAAGAAGGTCGCCTGGTGCCATTGCTGTTGGATCAAGTTGGTTCAGAGCTGCCTGTCAGTCTTGTCTTTGCAGATCGCGAGTACATTGATCCCAAGGTTCGCGAGTTTGTGGATCGGGCAGTGAAGGTTATTGCGCAAGAGATGCCCCAGCCATTTGAGGACCTGGCGATCTAGGCTCTGCGGACCAGACAGGTATGCAATGCTCGGAAGAGAAAGGCAGACATTTCTGAAGGCGACGCGCCTTCGACCGTCGACAACATTCCAGTCGCGATGCCAACGCTAGGGGACCCGCACTGAATGGTTGGCCGAGCTCCAGAACAAGCAATTTGATCAGGCTGAAGAGTTGGTGTCGTTGATGGAAGGGGTCATCGAAGCGCTGGATAAAGGTAACGTGCAGATGCCGCATCCCGGTTACTTCGGGCTGTTCAATCCCGCGCCACGTTTTGCTTTGGAATGGGCTGACCGGATTGCGTCCGCGTTCAACCCGCAAATCGGTGTCTACTCCCATGTGACTGTCGCCGTGGAGGTAAAGCAGCATGTCATCAAAGAAATCGCGCGCCGCGCGGATCCCGATGAGACATACGACATGCGGTTTCATGTTGGCGCGGCGTCGGGCGGCGTGCTGATTGCCGGTGATGAAAGCCGTGGTGCGCTTTGGCTTCGCTTAGCCACCAATCCGCTCCAAAAGACGAGTGATTGCTTTAAGAATTTACTCATACAGCGCGAACCTTCTCTGACAGCCCCTGAAGGTTTGCATCGATGATCTTTCCCATCATGATTTTCATCATGGTTTGTCCCATCAGCCATCCAACCGGCCCGTATTTCACGCGATAATCAAAGGTCCAGGTCACCTTTGATTTGCCACCCGTTGGAGTGATGCGGATTTCGGAATTGGCTTCGTGCAGCGGCATCGCAGCCATGTCGGACAGCTTGACGCTATAGCCACTGCCCGGCTTCCATGCAGTCACCTCTTCGACAACAGATGTACCATTCGTAAAGTGGTTGCGGCGCTTTGATCCAATACCGATATCGCCATCGGTCAAGGCATCGACCGATGTGATCTGCGGTGCGAATTCATCGATTTGCATGTATCGGCTCAGAACCGTCCACACGACATCAGGGGCTGCGTCGATCGTCAGGTTGCGCTCAAGGTGGATCATTTTTCGGCTCCGTTTTTTTTGCGGTTTTCGATTTCTGAGCCCTTCCTAGAATTTCCCTCCTCTCACCGTTATGACAGTAGTGTGAGAGGAGGCTGTAAAAATGCGTCGCACTGAACGTCTGTTCCAGATTATCCAAATACTGCGATCTATTCGGTCGCCGATAACGGGACGGGAGTTAGCAGATGAACTGGAGATATCTCTTAGTACGCTTTACCGCGACATGGCGGAGTTACATGCTCAACGCATTCCCATCACGGGCGAAGCGGGGATCGGATACGTACTTGACGATGGATATGATATGCCGCCCCTGATGCTAACCGCAGATGAACTGGAGGCTGCGGCCCTTGGTGCAGCATGGGTGGCCTCCGAGGCAGACCCCTCGCTGGCGAGGGCTGCGCGGGATCTCGTATCAAAGCTCTCTTTGGCCATCCCGAAGGAACTGCGCCCCGTGGTGCTGGACGGCAGCACAAAGCCCATTCAAACGCACGCTAGAGTATCCGAACGTTTCGACAGCGCCCTGCTGCGCCATGCCATTCGAGAACGATATCGCTTGCAACTTTGCTACACGGACCGAGATGGCAAAACGACAGACCGGATCGTCTGGCCTCTGCTGATCGCGTTTCTGGATCGCACTCGATATCTGGTCGGATGGTGCGAGGCAAAAGACGACTATCGGCATTTCAAGACAGAACGGGTTGAGGGACTTAAAGTTCTCGGAGAGAAGTATCCAGGCCGCCGGGTGGCATTGCTAAAAGGTTGGGAAGAGGCAACGGCCAGGCGCACCCAAAGCTGACACTCATCCTTCTTGCAGCGCTTGGAAATTTGGGCTCTTTGCGGCCATTGGACACTGTCGGTGGCGCACGGGAGGCGTCAAGGCCCTCTATGAGCCCAGACAAGGCGAACACTGTCGCACGGTCGACGAATGGCTGCTCATGCGACTTGACGAGGATTATACGGACCAAAGCCGCGGTTAAAACACTGTCAAGGAATGGCGGCCTTAGTCCGCCTGCGAATGAAGCAAGAGTCATTCGAAAGGAGCGTCAGGCCAGACGTTGCACTTCGTCAATCGGCTGAAGAAGATTGGATGGCTTGGGAAAGCGCTTCGAATACTTCATCGATAGCCCTTTTTTTGACCTCGTTCTGACGATGCACAAGTCCCAGTGTCCGGAAAGGCGCTTCCGCTCCAAGACCTATGCGTTTGACGGAGGTGGAATCGATCGGCTTGATCGCAAGATTTGGCACGATTGAGACACCCAGACCGGCATGCACCATTGATGCGATGGCCTCTGGGCTGTCCAATTCCATCGTTTCAGAAACTTGAATGCGCTTTGACGAAATCCAGTTGTCGATAAGTGCCCCTACGACGGTGTTCCGGTCATACCTAATGAAGGGCCGTGATCGTAAAAGTTTGAGAGGGTCCTGTTCTTCTTCTTCAATTGAAGTGATCAACTGCAAAGACTCGTTCGCTAGCTCTCGAAAGATAAGGCCACTTGGCACTAGGTTTGGTTTGATAACTATTGCAGCGTCTAAGACCCCACGTTCAATTTCTAAGAACAAGGCACCTGTTAGACCGGGGCGAATACGCAGCCCTAATTCCGGGAATTTCGACTTTAGAATGGACATTGCTTTTGGCGTAAGACCCGTAAGCGTTGTACGGATCGCGCCCAAGGTGATGTTGCGAGCTAAGCCACCATCTCCCAATGCGATAGGAACCAAATTGTCGTACTCTTCAACAAGTTTGCGGGCCTTGATTACGACCTTGTGACCGTCTGGGGTCAACTCCGGAGTTCGGGTGCTGCGATCGAACAAAGCGACATCCAAGTCGGATTCCAGCGCCTGCATTTGTTGGCTGATTGCGGCATGTGTCACATGAACGACGTCCGCCGCAGCACTAAAGGTTTTTTTGTCCGCAATCGCGATGAGCGTCCGAAGGCGACGAATGGTCATGAACAATCTTTCTTTTCGAGGCGGCCATTGCCGCGAAGATCAAAGCTGATGAAGGTGTTTAGCAGCAGGACCGGCTTGCTAGGTTCGTAACAACCCGCAACGGTTTATGTAAGAAAAAGTACATTAGTATTAAGAATTTTTGAGTGTATGTGCATTCTTGCTTAATGCTAAAAGGCTCGGAAATAATGTAATGTTCAGGCGTTCTGAAGTTTGGATCTATTTCGCGTTCAAGGGAGCCATGAATGAATGATTTTAGCGGCATGCTGTTACAAGCCAACTTGATTGGCGGTGAGTGGGGCGGGGCGGACAGAGGGGCAACCATAGCAGTCACAAACCCGGCGGCCGGTACCGAGTTGGGCCATGTGCCCAACTGTGGCGCCGCAGAAACCAACCGCGCGATTACCGCTGCAACTTTGGCATTCGCGGATTGGTCCCGCAGCGACCTGTCGTTCCGTGTAGATCTTTTGCACAAGTTGCACGACGCATTGATGGATAATCAGGAACCGCTGGCGCAATTGCTAACGGCTGAACAAGGGAAGCCCTTGGCTGAAGCGCGTGGAGAAATCGCTATCGGCGCTGCTTATGTGCGTTGGTTTGCGGAAGAAGTCCGGCGAGCCAAGGGTGAGATTGTTCCCGCGCCCACAGCTGATCGTCGATTGATGGTTACGCGCCATCCCGTTGGTGTTGTCGGCGCGATTACCCCATGGAATTTCCCGTCCTCAATGTTGGCGCGAAAACTTGCACCCGCTCTCGCAGCCGGCTGCACGGTAGTCGCGAAACCAGCGACGGCCACGCCTTTTTCGGGTCTTGCCTGGGGAAAATTGTGCCAAGATGTTGGTTTTCCGGACGGTGTCGTGAACATTTTGACTGGCTCTGCCCGTGAAATTGCAGGCGCGATTATGGCAAGCCCAGACGTGCGCAAAGTTACGTTCACGGGTTCAACTGACGTTGGCAAAGTGCTGATCCGTCAATCTGCTGACACGGTCAAGAAAGTCTCGATGGAGCTGGGCGGCAACGCGCCCTTCATCGTTTTTGATGACGCTGATATTGATGCCGCTATCGAAGGCGCGATGATCGCCAAGTATCGCAACATGGGTCAGACCTGTGTCTGCACCAATCGCTTTTATGTGCAAGCGGGCGTGCATGACGCCTTTGTGGCGCGCCTCAAGGAGGCGACGGAAGCGATGCTCGTTGGTGACGGGACGCAAGACGGCGTTGTACAAGGGCCGATGATCGACATGGCCGGCGTTGAGAAAGTCGAAGAAATGATCGCCGACGCGACCTCTAAAGGCGGCAAAGTTATCACTGGTGGAAATCGCCACGCAAAAGGCGGCACGTTCTTTGAGCCGACAATCATTACTGATGCGTCGCCAGACATGCAATTCGCCACCGAAGAGATTTTCGGCCCGCTGTCTGCGGTGTTTAAGTTCGAAACCGAAGAAGAGGCGATTGAAGCGGCGAACGCCACTGAATTTGGTCTTGCGGCCTATGCCTACACCAAATCGCTTGGCCGTACGTTCCGCCTGAACGAGGGGCTGCAATACGGCTTGATTGGTATCAACTCAGGACTCATCACCACAGTTGAAGCCCCCTTTGGTGGTCTCAAAGAAAGTGGGATGGGCAAGGAAGGCGGCAGTCAAGGTTTGGAAGACTACCTCTCCGTCAAATACATGTGCGTCGCTGGCTTGGACGGCTAGATCACCTCACGCAACGAAGGAATAAACGATGCGCGCAGCAATCGTCAGAGATTTCAACGAAGACCTGTCCATCGAAACGGTTCAGGACCCCTCTTGTCCAGAGAACGGCGTTGTACTGGAAGTGGCGGCTTGCGGTGTGTGCCGATCTGATTTTCATGGCTGGGTAGGAGGCCACACCAAGGTGGCCAATGGTTCAATCCTTGGGCATGAATACTGCGGAACCGTTGTCGAAGCGGGTGCGCAAGCGAAGTACAAAGTTGGCGACAAACTTATCGCACCATTTATTCTAGGCTGTGGAGATTGCCCCGCTTGTCAGGTTGGCGCATCCAACACTTGCGAAAGTGCGATCGTTCCCGGTTTCGGCGCGCCTGGTGCTTATGCAGAATTCGTCGCTGTCCCATTTGATCACAACCTTGTCTATTTACCAGAAACGATGTCACCCGCCCTTGCCGCTGGTCTAGGATGCCGTGTCACAACAGCGTGGCATGCTTTGACCGACCGCGCCAACGTGCGCGCGGGGGAATGGGTCGCTGTGCATGGCACAGGCGGCATTGGTTTGTCTGCCCTGCTTTTGGCAAAGATGCTCGGCGCTCAAGTTGTCGTGGTTGATGTGGTGCAGGAAAAGCTGGATCATGCTCTTAGCCTAGGCGCGGACGCCGCAGTGAACGCGTCGACGCAAGACGTGCCCGCAGCGATCATCGATATCACAGGTGGCGGTGCGCAGGTTTCCTTAGAGGCGCTGGGCATCGCACAGACCACCAACGCCTCTGTAGAATGCCTCGCGACACTAGGTCGCCATGTGCATGTCGGAATGCCGGCAGGTGATGGTCGCATGGAAGTCAACATGCGCGCGATCTATTCCAAACAATTGGCTTTCTTTGGCACGCGCGGAATGCCGTCCTGGAAATACCCGTCTTTGCTCAGCATGATTGAACGCGGTGCCGTGGACCTTACCCCAATGCTTGATCGCGAAGTGTCACTGTCTGGTGCAAGCGCGGAATTGCGCGCGATGAAGGGCCCAACACGGCCCGGAACAGCGGTAATCACGGACTTCTCCAAATGACGAGTAGCGTGCTGAAAGTCACAATAGAGCGCAGCTCGGATGCGCAGGATGTCTTTGAGGTGCCCGCCTTTGAAAGCCAAACTGTGCTCGATGTGGTATCTTGGGTTCAGCAGAACGCAGACCCGACGTTGAGTTATCGTTTTGCGTGTCGCGTCGGCATGTGCGGTTCTTGTGCAATGATGGTGAACGGTGTGCCACGTTGGACCTGCCGCACGCATATCAACAAGGTGCTCGACGGGAACGAAGTCACCATCGGTCCATTGCGCAACTTGCCCGTGATCAAAGATTTGGCGGTCGACATGGATCCATTCTTTGACAAATGGGTTGCAGCCGAAGGCGTGCATCATGGCGCGTTGACCCGAGATGATCCGATTGCCCCCGTTGATGAGGATAGCTCGGATCGGGTCGAGGCGAATGCCGGGATCGAGTGCATCAATTGCTCTGTTTGCTACGCCGCGTGCGATACTGTCGCGGGCAATGCTGACTACCTTGGGCCTGCCGCGTTGCAACGTGCTTGGACTTTACTCAATGACGCCAAGGACGAAGGGCGTAACGCGATTTTGGAGGCTGTGTCGGGAAGTGGCGGTTGTCACAACTGTCATTCTATGGGGTCTTGCGCCGCTTATTGCCCAAACGATCTCGACCCAATGTCGGCGATTGCTGGTCTAAAACGCGGGACCGCGAAATCCTATTTCAAGCGGGGCCGCTAAGATGTTGAACCTGCGTCTATACATGCTGCAACGCATCACTGCGCTACTGATGGCACCTTTGGTGCTTGGGCACTTAACCGTAATGATCTACGCAATCCAAGGCGGGCTTTCAGCCGCTGAAATCTTGGGTCGCATACAGGGTTCTGCTTTGTGGTTCATCTTTTATGGCACCTTCGTCATCGCGGTAGCCATCCACGGAGCAATTGGCCTTCGTGCGATAGCGCATGAATGGGGCGGCCTCAAAGGAGGCGCGTTGGAAGTTTCCATGTGGGTCGCGGGACTTGGCCTTTTTGCATTGGGAGCACGCGCCGTTTGGGCCGTGACCATCGCATGAGAGCAGCCGCTGGCATCACATCACGTGCGCACCCTTTGTGGCTCGCTTATATCTTACATCGCCTTTCCGGCATCGTCTTGGCGCTGTTCCTTCCGTTGCACTTTTGGGTACTCGCCCTCGCGATGACAGACCCTGTGCGTTTGGACGGCTTCCTGCATCTGACAGAAACAGGCGTTGTGAAACTCGCAGAATTCGGTCTCGTCTTCCTGCTGGCTGTGCACATGTTTGGCGGTTTGCGTTTGATGGCGATGGAGTGGTTGCCTTGGACCCCTTCGCAGAAAACGCTCGCGGCAAGTGCAGCGGCTATTTCTTTCCTCATCGCCATGCTCTTTTTCCTGAAAGCGATCTGATATGCAGCTCTCTGACATTGAACGGCACGACACGGATATTTTGATCCTCGGCACGGGCGGCGCAGGTCTGTTCGCGGCCCTTCATGCCCAGCAAAGCGCGCCGGAAGGCACCAAGATCACTATCGCTGTCAAAGGGCTGATCGGCAAATGCGGTTGCACGCGAATGGTGCAGGGCGGCTACAACGTCGCCCTTGGCGGTGGAGACACGGTAGAGCGCCACTTCATGGATACCATTAACGGCGGCAAGTGGTTGCCCAATCAGGACATGGCATGGCGGCTGTGCGAGCAAGCGGTTGTGCGCATTCGTGAATTGGAAAACGAGGTCGGTTGCTTCTTTGATCGCAACTCCGATGGCTCTTTGCATCAAAAAGCGTTCGCAGGTCAAACTGCGGATCGGACAGTTCACAAAGGTGATCTCACAGGAATCGAAATCATCAATCGCTTAATGGAAAAGGTCCTCGCGAGCGGTGTTGAGAAACTGCAAGAACATCGCGCAGTGGGTCTGATCCCGACGAAAGACGGCTCCGCGCTTGCAGGGGTTTTGATGATCGATATGCGCACGGGTGGCTTCAAATTCGTGCGCGCCAAGACTGTGCTGATGGCCACGGGTGGCGGCCCGACCATGTACAAATATCACACCCCAAGCGGCGATAAGACAATGGATGGTCTTGCTATGGCACTGCGTGCGGGACTGAAATTACGCGATATGGAGATGGTGCAATTCCATCCAACAGGTCTGCTTGCGGGGGATCATACGCGTATGACGGGCACTGTATTGGAGGAAGGATTGCGCGGTGCTGGCGGGCAACTCATCAACCATTCTGGTGCGCGGTTTATGTTTGATTACGATGGCAAGGGCGAACGCGCCACGCGCGATGTGGTCAGCCGCGGCATCGATGCGGAGATGCGCAAGAACAACAATCCCGAGCAAGAGGGCGTGTTCATCTCGATGAGCCATCTTGGCCCAGACTTCGTGCGCAAAAAGTTCAAAGGAATGGTCAATCGTTGTGCGGACTCAGGCTTTGATCTGGCGGAGGGTAAGGTCGAGGTTGTCCCAACAGCACATTACTTCATGGGCGGTATTGTGGTTGATGTGGATACGCGCACGGCCATGGAAGGGCTTTATGTTGCCGGCGAAGACGCAGGCGGCGCGCATGGTTCCAACCGATTGGGCGGTAACGGCGTAGCCAATTCCACTGTTTATGGCGGAATTGCAGGGGACACGATGGGGGCCGATATTGTTAGCATGAGCCTGCGCGAGCCTGATGAAGCGGTACTCGCGGCTGAGTTCGACCGTGCGATTTATCCGCTGTCGAGAAAGCCCAATCTGGTGCTGCCATTGCGCAAACAGTTGCAAGATCTGATGTGGGAAGAGGTCGGCGTGATGCGCACAGAAGCGGGCATTAAACGCGGGCTAACTGGCATTGCCGAGGTGTCTGATGCGCTGATGGATGTGGGCGTCGATAACGGCACCCTTGCGTTCAATCTAACATGGCATGATTGGCTGAACCTACGATCGCTGTGCGACATATCCGAAGTGATTGCGAAAGCGGGCAACGCGCGAGAGAACTCGCGCGGCGCGCATTTCCGCGAGGACTTCCCAGAACCAGGTACGATGGAAGACAGCGAGTTTACCGTGGCGCAACAGACGTCCGAGGGCGTCACAGTCACTCGCGAACCCGTTGAATTTAGCATCGTGCGTCCGGGGGAGACAGTTCTGCCCGCCGACGCACCTGAAACACTGGTGGCTACTCAATGATCCCTATCAACCTTATCCAATCCACCGCCGAAACGCTGATGGACAAAGCTGCGATTGAAATCCCGCAGGATTATCTTGACGGGTTGCAAGTGGCTGCAAAAACAGAAGATGGCGATCTAGCTTCTTTTGTTCTGAAAGCCATGTTGGAGAACTACGAGGCTGCCAAAGAAGATCGCCGCGCGATGTGTGGTGACACGGGCGTGCCACGTTGGTTTGTGAAAATGGGCAATGAAGCCAGCGTCGAGGGAGGGATGATTGCGCTGGAGGCGGCGCTGCGCCGTGCGACTGCCTCTGCCACCAACGGAGTACCCCTGAGGCCCAATCGTGTGCACCCGCTGTGGCGCACAGATCACAACAACAACGTAGGCATAGGCGCGCCTGAGATCGAATATGGATTCGAACCTGGCGGCGAATGGATCGATTTGATCACCGTTCACAAGGGCGGCCTGTTCGGCTCTGACTATCGCATGCTGTTCCCTTCTGACGGCGTTCAGGGGATTAAGCGTTTTTATCTCGATAGTCTCATGGCTTTTGGAAAACGCGGTCTCGCGTGCCAGCCAGCGATCATTGGGATCGGGCTGGGTGGCTCAAAAGATATTTGCATGAGCCTTGGCAAACGTGCCTCGACCCTGCGCATCGTTGGATCACAAAACTCTGATCCTGAAGTTGCCAAGATGGAGGCGGAGTTCAAAGAAATCGGCAATTCCATCGGCATGGGCGCGATGGGGTTTGTCGGCAAGAATATGGTGATCGATTGCAATATCGAGGTCGGATATTGCCACACGGGTGGGATGCCGATGTCAGTGCACGCCTTTTGCTTGTCATCGCGCCGTGCCGTGGCACGGATTCATGCGGACGGACGTGTCGAACATCGGACTGATCCTGACTGGTTCACACCTTATCAGCGCCGCGAAACGGTCGACTGGCCCGCAGCGCAGGAGGCAGCGGAATGAGTATTCGTGAGGTCCGCCTGTCCACCACTCCGACCGATGAGGCGATTGCAGATTTACGACTCGGTGACATCGTTTACCTTGACGGATTGATGTATACCGCTCGCGAAGGCGTCTACATGCGCGCGCTTGAGGATAAGGCTAATATTCCAATGGAATTGCCAAGCAAATCGGCGGCGAATTTTCATTGCTCACCTGCAGCGCGGATCAACCCTGACGGATCGTTTGATATGGGCGCGGTGACCGCCACAGCGTCGTTCCGTTTTGCCAAATGGTTGCCTGAATGGATGGCCAAAACGGGGGCCAAATTGATCGTCGGTAAGGGCGGCATGACGTCCAAAGACTACAAAGATTACTTTGTGCCCAACGGTGCGGTTTATCTGTCCACCGTCGGCTATGGGACCGGCGCGCTTTTGGGACGCGGTGTCGAAAGCGTCGAGGCGGTTCACTGGAACGAAGAGCTGGGTGTTGCACAAGCCATGTGGGTTCTGAAATGCAACAAAATGGGACCGTTCATCGTTGCGTCCGACATGAATGGGGACTGCTTGTTTGAACGCGAGAACGCCAAAATCGCTGAGAATGTCGAACGGGTCTATGAGGGGACCATACCTGCAACCCTTAAACGCTATGGAGAAAGCGACGATCGCACGGATGAGGTGATCTGACCCCATGCCAATGGATGAAACCAAAGAAGAAGTGCCATCGATGAGGGACTGCCTCCTTCCAATCTTAATAATTGAAGAATTGGTAAAGTCAGACAAACCTATGGCAGTGGACAACATGCGTAATAAGTTGGGCATCGGCAAAGCAATGCTGCCGGGGCAATTCATTGCTTTGGCCGAAGAAGGCTTTATTGAGTCTTATGGATTACAAACGACGTATGTCGCAAGTAGATGGCTAGCAACACTGTCGATGGATGTTCTGTAAAAGTAACTCCGCATCGGCGATGAAGTCGCGGCTATCCAGTTTCCAATTCCACTCTCTGAAACCGGACTTTGGCAGTGATGCAGAAAAATAGGGAATTCGGCTCAGACCCGCCGTCGGTGCGAGCGCAGCATCTGCTCAACCTGCGCTCTTAACTCGGAAGCAGACGGCCCAAACCTGCCGTTCACCGGCTGGTCAAGATGATGCCGTCGCAGCCCGCTTTGCAGTCATTCGCTGCATGCACAAAATCTGGATGAGATCGAACACACAGTCTGCGGAACAATACTGCCATTCGCTGCGATCGCTCTAGTGACTGCTATGGGCATGATCGAAGCTCAGGCCGATCAGAAAATTTTGCCAAAAATGCAATCACACACTCGAATCTATTGAGCTCTTTACGCACCTTTCAGCGGCGCGAGAAGACACCTACGCCTCGACCAAAGGCCGAGGCGTAGGTTAGCTTTGTGTTTGAACTATTCCGCTGGCATCTGCGATGTTGCTGGATCAATCGTCGTAGCGACACCCGCTGCTTCACGGCGGCTGTCATTCCAGATCGCTTTGATCAATGCGACACACATCAATGCCATCACAATGGAGAATGGCAATGCTCCGATCACCATTGCAGTTTGGATTGCCCCGGTTCCTCCAGAGATCAACAAACCGCCGACAACAAGAGCAAGTGCTGCACCCCAGAACAATATGTGTGGACGCGCTTTCGGACCCTCATCACCGGCAGCGTTGATTGTATTCACAATCAAAACCGCCGAGTCAGCGGATGTCACGAGGAATGTCATGAGCAGGACCACAATCATGACCGCCATCCCCCAAGACAATACTTGGCTGATCGGCGACAGCATGAACTCGGTCATGGCAAATATCTTGTCGCCATTGGCTGCATCCAAAATCACTCCATTTGCTGCTCCGTTGAGTTCAAGATCAATTGCTGTGCCGCCGGCCCAAGCGAACCAAACAAAGCACATCAGAGATGGCACGATCATCGCTCCGAGTACGAATTCTCGGATGCTACGACCGCGAGAAATCCGCGCAAGAAACAGACCTACAAAAGGAGCGAATGCAATCCACCAGGCCCAATAGAATACCGGCCACCAGCCTTGCCACTGGGTCAACAGGAATGACTCGGATCCTTCGACACCATCTGAACTGTAGACGTTAAAGCTTAGCCATGGCAGTGCGACCAGATAATCCCAGATGCCGACGAAGAACGCCGAAGCACCAAAGAATGTTGCACCAAACAGGATAAAAAAGCCTAGCAGCACAATAGACAAGACCATGTTGATGTTGGACAGCCATTTGATACCTTTGCCAACACCAGACAGCGCTGACAACGTCGAGGCTCCCATGATGACAAGCAACGCAACCACAATTCCTAAAGATGTTGCCGAGCCATCTTCCAATGCAAGACCGCCGATCCCAATTCGAGTTAGTCCTGCTACGAATTGCTCAACACCGAATCCAAGCGTTTGCGCCACACCCAGAATAGTCGCCACAACTGCCACAATATCGATGAAATGACCGAAGTTTCCAGACAAGGCTTTGCCAAACAACGGTGTGAGTGAAGAGCGGATCGTAAGCGGTAGCCCTCTGCGGTAGCTGAAGAAGGCAAGTGCGAGGCCCGCGATGGCATAGCACGCCCAAGCGCCAAGTCCCCAATGTAGATATGACCAGACATAGGCAGTACGCACGTTGTCTACGTCTAACGCTGTCGTCACACCTTGAATAACGGAGGGGTTGTTTTGGAAATGCGCGACGGGCTCTGCAACAGCCCATGTTAACATCCCAACGCCGATGCCCGCACCGAACATCATTGAAAACCACGAAAAATTGGAAAATTCAGGGGTTTCGCCGTCCGCTCCGAGATTTAGTCGCCCGGCTGCTGGCCAAATCGCCAGGCCGATACAGACAATGACAAAGGCAGTCACGACCCAAATATACCAAGCGGCAAACTGAGCCAGAATTGCGGTGTTCCAATTTCCAAGAACTGTACCCGCCTGTGTTGGCCAAACAATGCACCAAACAACAAGTAGACTGATAATGATCTTACTGATCACCGTGACGTTCACGTTAAATCCTCGATAAAAGCCGTTGTCTGCGGTCTTGATCGGTAGCTCCGATAGTGGAGGTTTCATAGACATTCGTTTCTCTCCCAGCTGGCAACCTTGCACACTCCGTGCGGTCTCCATACTTCTGAGCCTACTTGTTCTTCTTGGTTTGAGAAATGGAAACGTTCCGATATATGGTTGCAAAAATTGGAAACCTTACATGGCCAAACGTGCACTCATTCGAGCTATTAGTAACATCGACATTCGGCTTGTTAACATTTTCATCATAGTCACGGAATGCGGTGGGTTCGCGGCGTCGGAGCTGGAGCTGAATATTGGCCGTTCGACCATTTCTAAGCACATCTCCGATTTGGAATCTCGGGTTGGGCTCAAGCTGTGTAATCGCGGACCTTCAGGATTCTCACTTACACTTGAAGGCCAAAAGTTCCTGGCCGTCGCCCGTAAACTGTTGATGTCCATCGATGGGTTTCAATCTGACATCGACAACATTCATGCCAATTTGACCGGCACACTGCGGCTTGGCTTGTTTGACCAGTCAACGACCAACCCACATGCACATATAGACAGAGCTATTCAGGCATTCGATGACATAGCACCGCAGGTCACCCTTGAGATTGGACTTGCTCCACCCAGCAGCCTCGAAGCGCGCGTCACGGATGGAACCATGGATGTGGCTATCGTGCCGATGCATAAGCAGTCCAGTCTGCTGAAATACACCACCCTCTACACTGAACGGATGACTCTATATTGCGGCGTAGGTCACGTGCTTTTCGATGCATCGCCTGACTTGAACTGCACTGACATAAATCTAAAGGAACAAAAGTACGCCGGTTATGCATTCAATTCTCCCAATTTGAAGGCGGGGCATTCTCTTGGCATCGCTCGTGCCGCCCGCGTCGAAGAAGAAGAGGCATTGGTCCTGCTCATTCAATCCGGGCGGTACCTTGGTTTTTTAGCCGATCATGTGGCTGCAAACTTCGTTCACGATGGTGAAATGCGCCCAATTTCGTCGGCGGAAACATCTTACGTTACCACTTTCGCGGCTGTCACTCGCAAGAAACCAACACCGGATAGAAAAACGCAGGAATTTGTTGCCTGCCTTGCCGCATCACATGGTGCAAAGGTCCTCGAATGAGGTTCAGTGCAACTTGAATTCTTGCGAATGCGGTTTCTTAAGCAAATGAAAAACAACGTGCATTTGTGAAGTTAAGCAGGCAATCCTCCCATCGAAAAGCCCACATCTTGGTTCTTCACCCAACGTAGAGTTAAGGGACGTATTGTCGGTAAAAGCATGCCATGCTCCCCCAATGCGCATTTGGGCTACGAGCTGACAAAAGTTGCCGTTCGTGCAAAGCGCAGCATCGGTCAACGTGGACTCGAACCGACGATTAGATCGGTCGCAGTGTCAACACCGAGCGGGCTCGCCAACCCCAGCAGGGACGGCCCAAACCGGGCACTCGTCGTGCCGTCCGTCGCCGCGCTGCAGCTTTCCCCAATGCGGTCGTTGATTGACTGCGCCGTATTTTGACAGAGCGGAGGTCTGCTTTGCGGGACAAACCGCCGTTTCGCTGCCACTGCGCAAATGGCTGATTTAGGACAATTGGTGCGGAACGCCTAACTCCTACTGCGCCAGGTGCCTCTTTGGGGTTTGTCGTGACTGCCATGGCAACTGACATCGTTCGTCTTTGGGGGCAGTCATACATTGTAGTTCGCCAAGGCCTTCGAAAGGTATGCGCTCCGCGATGTTCATCAAATGCAGTATGTTATGCTTAACAAGAACGATTGGGCTGCTTCGTGAGCGAACGCCAGCATCAGGCCCAGCATACAGCATCATTCTTTGATGCGACGAAAAGCCTTATGCGCTTGCCGAATGATGACGCACTTAAGTACGAACGTGACGACAAAATGCAGTTTGGCGCATGCAGCAAATTTCTTGTGCCGTCCCCACGCTCAATCTTTCAGTAGCATTAAGCCTTAAACAAAACCTTCAACCAGCAAACGCATGCGAGAATTCGACCTACACTGTGACGTGGCAATTCCTCTCGTGCAGAAATGGTTGCCCTTCATGTTCTGGGTCGGCTGCCGATTGACCCTACCAGTCTACGTCAAACTTGCGCACGATTTGCTGGACATGGTCGTCCAACATCATGATCGCATTCATTCCTCGCGTCAGCATCGCCAGCTTTGCCGTTTCTTCCAGTTCTTCCATTGCAAAGGCCGCCGCCCAAATGTCTTTGCCCGCCACAACCGGGCCATGATTGGCCAACAATACCGCCGAGCGTTTACCCTCCAGCCCGCGCACAGCGTCCCCCATGGCGGGGTCTCCGGGCAGAAAGAACGGCAGCAGTTTGACCTTGCCGACCCGCATGATCGTATAGGGCGTCAACGGCGGCAACACGTTGTCGGGGTCGGTTTCGGGCAACATGGACAGAGCTACAGAATGGGTTGAATGCAGGTGCACCACCGCGCCTGTGCCCGTTCGTGTTTCGTAAAATGCAGAATGCAGCGGCGTTTCTTTGGTAGGCGGATCACCCGACAGCAATTGGAAGTTCGTATCAAGATGACTGATCTGCGCTGGGTCCAAAAACCCCATTGCGCGGCCCGTTGGCGTGACCAGAACGCTTCCGTCCGAAAGGCGAGCCGAAATATTGCCGGACGACCCGCAGGTCAGTCCGCGGTCAAACATGGATTTGGCGAGAACGCAGATATCCTCGCGTAATTTGGCGTGTTCACTCATGCCGAGGTTTCCATGAGGTTAAGTGTTTCAGCAAAAAAGTCAGGACCACCAAAGTTGCCTGATTTCAGCGCCAGTGCGGTCCCGTTTGATGTGACCAATGGCACGCCCGCCGCTGCACGTGGACCGATAGTCAGTATGTCAGCGTCCAGCCCCGTAACAACTGCGCCCGATGTTTCACCGCCCGCCACGACGACACGTTGCACGCCCTTAGCGACCAATGCGGGCGCAAGACGGGCAAACAGTCCTTCAATCGCCTCCGCTGCGCGGTTCGTCCCGTGTTTGTCTTGAGTTGCGCGTACGGTTTCAGGATCGGCAGAGGAATAGATCAGCGGTGGCGCGTCTTGCGCCAGCACCCAATCCACCAGTTCATCCAGGTCATAGCCGTCCACAACAGCGTGATCCGCGTCAATCTGACGACTCGGCGCGATCGCGGCAAACCGCGCCACCTGTTCACGGGTCGCGCGGCTGCATGATCCGGAAAACACGACGCCTTGGCCCTTCACGGCAGCCCAGCTTGGAACTTTCGGCGCCATCCCAAAGTTTGCAGGCAAGCCCTGCGCAATGCCCGACCCGCCACACAGTAACTTGGCCCCATCCGCCGCCTTGCCAATCTCAAACAGGTCACGGTCGCTGATGGCATCGGTGATTAGGTGACGGTTCCCGGCCAATTCCGCGCGGATCGCGTCTGCGCCGTTCAATACCGTCATAGCATCAATATGGCCAATGTCCCGCGTCGTTTGCGCGCCCAAAACGCGGCGCAAATCGGGGTCGGTCATGGGCGTCAGAGGGTGATTTTCCATGCCGCTCTCGCTTAGCAATCTACCGCCGACGAACAAATGCCCCATATAGACGCTGCGCCCGTTTTCCGGGAACGCGGGGCAAACGATCACAGCCTCTGCTCCCAGTTTTTCGACCAATGCATCCAGTACCGGGCCGATATTGCCCCGCGCCGTGCTGTCAAAGGTTGAACAAACCTTCAAAACGATCTGCGTGGCGCCTTCAGCTAGTAACCAATCACACGCCGCAAGCGAATGCGCGACTGCGTCGTCCACAGGGGCCGTGCGCGATTTCAGCGCGACAACCCCTGCGCCCAAATCGAGATCCGCAGAGCTGCTCGGCACTCCGATAAACTGCGCCACGGACATGCCGGCCTCCGCTAGTGTCAGGGCGATGTCGGACGCACCCGTGAAATCATCCGCGATGACACCAATTTTCATGTGGGAATATCCTTGATCGGTCCGACGTCCAGTCGGTGAATATGATCGGCGAGGTCGGCCACAAAGTAGCTTCGCACCAGCGGGTCATGACCGGGAACAATCAGTTCGGGTTTGGACGCAAGGCGGCGCAGCGTGTCAAATCCTGCCATCATGTTTTCAAGGTCCACAACAATCGGGAAAGGTTTGCGCGCAAAGACGTTCTCATAGAAATGCGCCGCGTCCGAAGCCAGCACAATGCGCCCCACCTTGGTATTCACACACACACATTGCAGCCCGCGACTGTGCCCGCCAATGTAATGCACGGTAATGCCCTCTGCCACCTGCGCCTCACCGTCATAAAACGTAACCTTGCCGGAATAGAGCCGTTTGACCGCTTCGCAGATATGATCCGCCGTGAAGGGCATGCGCAGCGTGTCGTGGCACATGCACGGCCCCGTTGCATGGGCCATCTCGGCGGCTTGGATGTGCAGCGTGGCATTGGGAAACAGGTGCAGCCCGCCTGCGTGATCATAATGCAGGTGGGTGACGATGATCTTCGTAATGTCGTCGGGCGTGATGCCAAAGGGGGCGAGGGCTGTGCGCGGATCAAGACGGATGGGTCGCCCCCGCGCCTGTGCCTCGTCCGTGTCATAGCCAGTATCGACAAGGATAACCTCATCCCCGTGCCGCAGCAGCCACATGAAATAGTCCATGGCGTGGGGCGCATCTTGCTTATCATCGAAAATGAAGCTGTCGGCGCGCGTGCGTTCGTTTCGGTCAGCATATTTAACGGCGTAGACTTCCCATTCAATCATGATGTGACCTGCGCGTAGGTGGCTGCGGATTTCGACGCGATCATCGGGGCGACGAGCGCGTCGAAGGTCTTGAAATGGGCGCTGGCCAGATGGACGTCGAACGCGGCGCGATCTGTATATAGTTCGTACAAGAAGACCTCATTTGGGTGCGCTGGATCGGTGCAGACATCAAAACGATGACAGCCACCTTCATCTGCCAAAGACGTGGCTGCATTGGCCCGCATGGCTGGCATAAACGCTGCCCAATCGGACGGATTGATCTGGAACGTCACAATAACAGCAAACATCAGGCGGCCTTTCTGAACACTCGGCTAGACGCGCGTTTGACGAAAGGGAACTGGCTCATGATGAGAGCAATGTTCAAGAGCAGCAAGATGCTCGCCACGGGGCGCGATGCGAACACAAGGATATCCCCGCCTGATATCAACAGCGACCGGCGGAAGGTCTCATCAAACAACCCGCCAAGGATTACCCCGATCACAAGCGGCGCGATGGGGAATTTCAGCAGGTTCATGAAATAGGCCACAAACCCCACGCCCAGCATCAGGTACAGATCATTGATGCCACCACCTACGCTGAATGATCCGATCGTGGTCAGCACCATCACGATGGGCAAGAACACGACCGGCGGTATACGCAGGATTCTCATGAACACGCGGGCGGTTAACAAGCCCATGATGAACATCGTGCACGACGCCAGCAACATGATCGCGACCACGCGCAAAATGATGTCGGGGTCGATTGTGGGACCCGGAATGATATTGTTAATCTTGAACGCCCCCATCAGCGCCGCGGCGGGGGGCGACCCTGGGATGCCCAGCACCAGCAGCGGGATCAACGCACCGCCAATGCAGGCGTTGTTGGCCGTTTCGGATGACAACAATCCCTCAACGCTGCCTTTGCCGAATTTATCGCCTTCTTTGGAGACGGTCTTGCCGACGCCGTAGCTGACCCAGCCCGCCACGTCCTCTCCCACACCCGGCAGCGCGCCGACGCCCGTCCCAATGACGCCTGAGCGGGTAATCGTAGGCAGATAGCGCCGCACAGAATTGAAATTGGGGACGATGCGGCCCTTCACTTGGGCCACTTTGCCGACTTCCATGTGACGCATACCCTCGATGATCTGGGGCACCGCAAAGGCCCCCATCAACACGGGCACCACTTGAAAACCTGACAGCATATAGGACCACCCGAACGTGTAGCGCGGCTCTGACAGCAGCGGGTCGAGGCCCACCATGGCCATCGCCAACCCAATTAGCCCCGCGATCCAGCCTTTGACGACCAGATCCTCGCTCATCAGCGTGCCCGACAGGAGGATGCCGAACAGTGCGAGTAGGGCTTTTTCAGGGCTGGCGATGTTCTTTGACAGCAGCAGCAACACCCAGACGAAGACGAGCAACGCAATGGTGCCAATCAACGTGCCGATAAAGCTGGCTGTGGTGGTCAGGCCCAATGCCTCACCTCCGCGTCCTTGTTTGGCCAATGGGTAGCCGTCCATCGCCGTGGCCGCAGACGCCGCCGTGCCGGGGATATTGAGCAAGATCGACGGATAAGACCCGCCATATATCGCTCCGACATAGGCCCCAAGCAGCGCAATCAGCGAATAATCTAGCGGGATTTTGTTACCAAAGAACCCTGTCAGGATCGTCACGGCCAGCGTCGCCGTCAGCCCCGGCAAAGCGCCAAAGGTGATACCAAGGAACACGGATATGATCAAATAGGCATAGGTGAGTGGGTCCGCAACCAATGAGTAAAACGCGCTGCCAAAGCCGGACAATTGTGTGAGAACGAAATCCATCATGACCTCCATAGCGGGCGAAGGGTGACGTAGTAGTGGTATTCGATTTGGCTAAAGATGATGCCGCCTCGGTTGGGCACATTCTGGCGAAACCCGAAGGCCATCGCGCAGACCAAAATCAACGGGGCAACCACGGCGAGCACAGGCACAAGGCGCAGCACACGGTCGCCCTTTGCATTGATCATCACCCAGACGGTCAACACGGCCCAGAGCACCAATGTGACCACATCATCGTCATGCACGCCCCACTCGGCCTGCGGCAGATGGGCGATAAAGGCGTAAGCGCCAGCCAGCGCGACAATGAAAGCGGCCAAAATCATCCGCTCAACGCGGCCTTGGTAAAACCCGAAAACTAACGCCGTGACCAAAAGCCCGCTACATGCGATGAAATCAACCCGTGGGACCAATCCGGCGACGTAGCAAAAGAGTATAACACCGATTGTGGTGAATCGCAGCGCCTCTGTGCTGTTCCAACCGATCCCAACGGCGCTGAATGCGCGTTTCGCACCACCCGCCTTGATGGCGATGAAAAGCAGCACAAAAGACAAAAGCAACAGCGCGGAGAAAATGCCGAGCGGCACAATTGCGGCGGAATTATACCAAGACGCCGATGCCACCCCTGCGCGGTTTCCACCCCAAAGCGGAATGTCGAACGTGCGCCACAAAAGACAAACCGACAGCGCCATAAGAACCAGCGCGCCCCAGAAATCGCGGGCGCGCAATACCGCAAGCTCATCGGACGTGGTTTCGTGTTGCATGGATGTCTTCCCTTGGCGGTCGCGTAAGGACGCGAGGTAACCCCGCGCCCTGGAGAAATTTTGAATCAGCCGGCTTATGGCCGTTCGATGCCCAGGCTCATTGGATCGACTGTTGTCGCGCCAAGCTCCTGCAGCGTGTAGGCAAAGTTTGCTTCCAGTGTTGTGAAAATTACCTGAGCTTCTTCACCATACTGACCGCCAACATCGTAGTTGTTGGCCGCGGCCCATTCGGCAACCACATCGGATGCGATGGCTTGTTCGAATGCTGCACCAAGGGCAGCTTTCACTTCGTCAGAGGCGGAATCGTGGATCGCAAAACCGATCGCTTGCTTCAGTGGCAGGTACGCATCCAAACCATCATAGATGTCGAATGCGGAGGGTACTGTGCCTCCACCGATGTCTGCACTGTCTTCTGTCAGCATAGCGAGTGGGCGCAGTAGGCCTCCTTCGATCAGCGCCGCTTGTTCAGCCAAAGATGTGACAACCAGAGCAACTTCGCCGGCAATCGCAGCCTCCTGGCCGGGGGCAGACCCACCGTAAGGCACGAACAGGAATTCAGCGTCCGCACCGTTCTGGATCGCGAGCAAATTCAGATGGTGGATAGACCCAGCACCGGATGCCGCCGCAGGGATCGTTCCAGGTGCCGCTTGAGCTGCATCAACCAGTTCTTGCAGCGTTGTGTAAGGGCTGTCGGCTGGAACCGAGATCAGGTCAGGCGAGCCGCCAACAATGAACGGATACCAGAAATCGAAACGCTGGTCCCAACCGCCCTGAACCGCAGCTGTGACGTTGGATTCAGACAGACCAACCAACGTGTAGCCATCGTCGGGCTGGTTCTGAACGTAGACCATACCATTAGAACCGGCGACGCCGCCTGTCTGATTGATAACGTTGATCGACACGGGAAGGTGCTTCTCCATTTCCGCCATGATCATGCGGTTGATGCTGTCGGTGCCGCCACCGGCACCCCAAACAACAGCCGTCGTGATGTCACGGAATGGGTAGTCCTGTGCGGTAGCAGCTGTTCCCAGCCCTGTCGCCAATGCGGCTGCAGCCGCCAGTTTCACAAGATTGAACTTCATTTTGTTGGTCCTCCCAGACGCAAGGTGTTTGTTATTGCATTTCATTGCGTATGCATTAAATGATGCACTGTCAACTTTTCGGTTTCAATTCCCCGAAAATCTGTAAAAAAACCGAATGCAACGAGGGCCACATGACCAAGAAATTTAACATCGCAGTCTTTCACGGGGATGGGATTGGCCCAGGAATTATGGGGCCGACGGTCAAAATCCTGACCCAAATGGCGGATGCTTCATCTGGCTATGATCTGATCTTTCAAGATGCCCCAGCTGGCGCCGCCCACTACGCCAAAACGGGCGAATCGCTGCCTGATGCGTCCATGGACACCGCCCGCAACGCCGATGCGATCCTGCTTTCGGCGATGGGTTTGCCCGACGTGCGCTACACCGATGGCACCGAAATCTCTCCACAGATTGACCTGCGCAAGGCGTTGACGTTGTTTGCCGGTGTGCGGCCTGTGACCGTGCGCAAGGGCCAGCGCACGCCACTGAACCTGCCGGCTGGCAAAGAGATTGATTTTGTGTTGATCCGCGAAAGCACCGAAGGGTTGTTTCATTCCCAAGGCCGCGGCGCGGTGACCGACAACGAAGCCCGCGAGACTCTGCTGATCACGCGTGATATCTCCGAAAAACTGTTCCGCTTTGCTTTTGATCTGGCGCAGACGCGCAAGCAAGCTGGCCGTGGACCGGGCAAAGTTACCTGTGTGGACAAAGCCAACGTGTTCCGCGCCTTCGCCTTCTTCCGAGAGCTGTTTGACGCCGAAGCCGCCAAGCACCCGGACCTCACGTCCGATCACGCCTATGTTGATGCGACCGCCCTTTGGATGGTTCAAAAACCGTGGGATTTTGATGTTATGGTCACGGAGAATATGTTTGGCGATATCCTTTCCGACCTTGGGGCGGGCCTGATGGGCGGCCTTGGCCTTGCTCCATCCGCAGACATCGGACTGGATCATGCGGTATTCCAACCGTGCCACGGATCGGCCCCCGACATTGCGGGTCAAGACCTTGCGAACCCATTTGCAATGATTCTGTCGGCAGCGATGATGTTGGATTGGCTTGGCATCAAACACGACAACGCGGCGATACGGGCAGATGGCAAACGCTTGCGCGAAACGGTTGAGGATGTGGTTGCCAGTGGCACGTACTTGACCCGTGATCTGGGCGGTACGGCAGGAACAGACAAGGCTGCGGGTGCCGTGCTCGACGCGCTGTTTGTGTCATGAACGACGCGCCAAGCCTGCGCGTGGCCTGCGTTGGTGCCGGCTATTTCAGCCAGTTCCATTACGGCAGCTGGGCGCGGATGGATGATGTTACCATTGTGGGGTCCTGCAATCGCGACATCGCCAAGGCAAAAGACACTGGCCTGACCGCCTATAGCGATCTGTCTACTATGCTGGTCGAACAAACACCTGACCTGTTGGACGTGATCCTGCCTCCCGTAGCGCACGCCGAAACCATCCGCACCGCGCTGGCGGCGGGGATCAAATGGATCATTTGTCAAAAACCGTTTTGCGTAGATCTCGCCGAAGGCCAGGCCATTACCGCAGAGGCCGATGCCGCAGGTGCTACGATCATTGTACACGAAAATTTCCGCTTTCAGCCTTGGTATCGCGCGATCAAAGCGGCGATTGATAAAGGAGCAGTGGGCGATCTTCGTCAAATCACCTTCCGCCTGCGCCCCGGCGACGGCCAAGGTGCGGAAGCCTATCTAGACCGTCAGCCCTATTTTCAGGATATGCCGCGTTTCTTGGTGCATGAAACGGCTGTGCATTGGGTCGACACGTTCCGCTATCTGCTTGGCAATCCGTTGTCGGTCTATGCAGACCTGCGCCGTGAAAACCCGGTGATTGCCGGCGAAGACGCGGGCTACATCCTGTTGGACCACCCTAACGGTGTGCGCGCGCTGTTCGATGGTAATCGCACCCTTGATCACGCTGCCGACAACCTGCGCCGCACCATGGGCGAGGCCTTGGTTGAAGGCACGCAAGGCACTATCAGCCTATCCGGCGACGGGTCCGTCTGGTTGCGAAAATTCCATACGCAAACACAAACCGCGCTGTTGCATGCAGACACATGGGACAGTTTTGGCGGTGATTGCGTCCATGCTTTGCAAAGCCATGTTGTGTCAGGCATATTGCACGGTACGGCGCTGGAAAACACGGCCCGCGACTATTTGGAAGTCGTCGAAATTGAGACCGCGGTTTACGCCTCGTCTGAGGCTGGCCGCAAAATCGAGTTGGACACCATATGAACAAAGTTCTTCGCAAGCAGATGAGCAGCTCGCAGCGTGCCTTGCTTGAGCTTCGCGAAAAGATCTTTGCAGGCGAGCTCGCGCCGGGGTCCGACCATTTGGAATCTGAACTCGCCGAACAGTTGAGCATGTCACGCACCCCCGTCCGCGAGGCGGTTTTGATGCTCGAAGGTCAGGGTCTGTTGGAATTGCGCCCGCGCAAAGGCATTCGGGTCGTGCCGTTGTCACCTGAGGATATGGAAGAAATCTACGATGTCTTGACCGAACTCGAAAGCCTCGCGGCAGAGTGCGCGGCAAGGGCGTCGCACAAAGAAGAAGACTTACGGTTTCTTTCGACCGCAATTGACGACATGGATGTGGCCATTGCGAATAGCGACTTGGACGCGTGGGCGGATGCAGATGACCGGTTTCACACTGAACTTGTTCGGCTTGGCGGCAACAGCCGGGTAAATTCAATTGTTCATATGATGAGTGACCAAGTGCGGCGCGCACGTATGACGACACTCTTCATGCGCCCACTACCGACGAAATCTAACGAAGATCATCGCAAGGTATACGAAGCCATTAAAGACGGGGAATCACAAGTCGCCCGCGATACACACCGTGAACACCGATTGCATGCCAAAAGGATTATCGTTGAGTTGCTGAAAAAGCACCGTTTACGGTTTCTCTAAGCCTAGTTCTCAAAACAAGTCATTCAAACGTCTCACCCAACTTTTCCTTTGTCCCGGCCATCTTCGCGAAGGCGTCTGCCATAGTGTCGTTTTAGGGATTGGTCAGGCACGACCGTTTGCTAAGACGGTACACATGGATTTGGTCTGCTTCCCCGAACATAAGGTGACTTTTGTTGCCTATCAGACTGTGGAGACTTCGGCCAAACCAACCCAGCGCAATAGGCAAATGCAACAAAGCCGCCCTTTGTCTTTACTGCAGCATCGGTCAAGTTGGGCTCAACGCGGTCATCCTCTGCGACCGAGATAGAACCCGCAACTTGGTGCGGGCAGCCGTGAAATTCCCAACAGCTCTTCTCATATCACCGGTATGTGATGAATCCTGAACTCTGAGTGAATGGGTTCCCGCTAACCTCCCTACTGACGCGCGCATGTTGCGGCGCAAAAACCGGGGGAGAATCGTGATGAAAAAGTTCGTTTTCGTGGCAGGGGTGGTAGTGGCTTCATCTGTGTTTGCGCAAGATACTATGATGTTTGGTTCGGATGATGATGAAGCCTATGCTTTAGCGATTTGGGACAGCATGTTGGAGAGCGACTTGGCCGGTGACGGGCTAGTGATTTCTTACCCATACCCAGGAACCGACCCCCATGGGTTTCTGCTTGAAACGTTCTACACGCAAGCAACCATCAATGGCCACACTGGTGCGCTGGTTGTGAAACGGAACTATGGCCCACTAGATGTTTCCGAAGATGAAGTGATTGCAGATCCCAAGGGCCATCTAAGCGCAATTACAATTATGTTCGAGCGCGAAGCTGGATATGATGATGCAACGCAGAACTGGTTTTATGCCAAATATCTTCCCGAAGGCTCATTGGACGTAAATCCGAATGGCGTATCGTTGGCGGGACTTGTCGGCAAAGACGCTGACGCCGGGTGCATTGCTTGCCACCAGAACGCAAGTGGAGACGACTACATTTTCACTACAGATGCGCGTTTGACGGTGAATTAAAGAGGGCGGCTGACCCTCATTCAACCAAGGTTCGCCATATCTTCCCAATGCCCTCTCGCAACGATCATCAGCGCAGGGTCATTGGCGCTGGCCTCGAGAACCCCGGTCCGGTTGCTCGATACACCACGAGAGCCTGAATGGTTCTTTATCAGCGTCCTAAGTTGGCGGCATCAACCCTTGCAGCATGGTATTGATCTGCCTGAGATTTCTAAAGCCGACCTTTGGACGTATTGCAATGAATGACTTGAAAAAGCCCAAAACCACCGATGCTGCGCTGACCACGAATGTCTGCCTCGAACAAGATGGATGGGGGTTAGATCAAAAACAGCACCGCGTAGCACGCCAACATGACCAGGGCCTCTGGTCGATTAAGGCAGAAATTTATGCGTAGGAAAACGAGTGTCAGGATCGTCGCACCAATCATCCCAAGCAGCCAGAATGATAGAAATATCGGGGCGATCAAGATCGGTGACGCCAAGGCAGCTGCACCGATCACGATTGTTCCGTTGAAGACATTGCTGCCCAGAATCCCACCCAAGATAAGGTTTCCTTCGCGGCGTAAGGCTGCCACGAAACAGGCTGCCATTTCAGGCAATGATGTGCCGATCGCGACAACGGTAAGCCCGATGATCGCTTCTGACACCCCAAACGACGTTGCAATTCCGATGGCGCCGTCAACGAAAAGATGCGCGCCCAGTGGCAAGGCCAAAAGCGCCAAGGCCCCGATCACCAGTGCGCCGGATAGACTTTGCACATCGGTGGGGGCGTCATCCTCCGTTTCGCCGATCGTGAAAAACCGCAAGACGATGTAGCTCACCATTGCACCGATCAGAAGGAATGCATCGGTGCGTGAAACTACGCCGTCAGCCATTATTGCCCAAAGGGCCAATGCGGCGACAAGCATGGCGCCACCATCCATGTAGAGGATGCGTTTGTCGATCGCTAGTGGCGCGATCAATGTCGTGAGCCCCAGCACCAGCAACAGATTTGCGATGTTGCTTCCCACCACATTGCCAACAGCGACGTCAGGTGTGCCTGTCACGGTTGCGTTGACCGCAACAAAGAGTTCAGGCGCAGATGTACCGAACCCCATAACCACAAACGCAACAAGAACGGGTGGAATGCGCGATCCCCTTGCAAGACCTACAATCCCGTCCACAAGCCAATCACCACCAAAATAAAGTAGGCCGCAGCCAGTGATCAAAAAAGCAACGTCGATGAGCACTAGTCGGGCGCCTTGAAATCAAGAGTGCCGGGGCGGTGGTTGAATAGCTCCAACCTCTCGGGCTTGTTTCCTAGTAGACGGATCGCCGTTAAGCTGGCGGGAGCGACAGGAATGATGCGGTCGGGTGTCAGGCCCAAAAATCGATGTAAGATGGCGCGGATGACGCCGCCGTGGCAGACAACCAACAGGTTTTTGCAGGGGTTTGAAGTTTCAGATTGGATCACAGAGGCCACGCGGTCAGCGAAATCATCCCAAGGCTCTCCGCCGGGCGGCGTGGCGGTGCCCGCGCGCCATCCCTGATAGGCGGCTTCGTCCGCGTCACGAATGTCCGCAATGGTTTGACCTGTCCAATCACCAACATCAATCTCGCGCAAGTTTGGTGTAAATGATGGTGTTGCATCGGAGATGCGCGCGGCGGTTTCCTGCACCCGTTTCAGATCGGATGCAATCACGCGGCAGGGCCCAATCTCATCAATGACGGGTCGCAGGGCGTGCGCCTGCGCTTCGCCAGCGTCAGACAGCGCAATATCAGCTTGGCCTTGCAGACGATGTGTTGCGTTCCATTCTGACTGACCGTGACGTACCAACAAAAGCCGCATCAGGCGATCCTCTCGCCTGTGGCCCCGAACCAGACGTCTGGCTTAGAGGGCAAGATAAAATTGGCCGTCTCGCCGACACGTTGATCTGGTTTCTCATCCACGATCGCAGTCAGTCGTAGGCCATCGCGCAGGCCTGTGATCATGGTGCGGCCAGCGATTGTGCTGATCTCGACGAGTACCATTTCAACGCTTTGGTTGGGCGCGTCGGGCGCAACCCTGAGGCCTTCGGCGCGGTACATCGCGTGGCTGGCCCCGTCAGGCGGAGTCACGCCAAGCTTGCAGCCGCAGACCTGATGATGTCCGCTTGTTTGATCAATCGGAATCAGGTTGTTCGGCGGGGTGCCGACAAAGGTCGCAACGAACGCGGTTTCAGGCCGGTCCACCAGATCTTGCGGCGTGCCAAATTGCTGCACGACACCGCCGTTCATCACGGCCACATGGGTTGCCATCGTCATCGCTTCGATCTGGTCATGGGTCACATAGACGGTCGTGGCCCCGGTCGCGTGATGCAGGCGCATCAGCTCTGTGCGCATCTCAACACGCAGCTTGGCATCAAGGTTCGACAGCGGTTCATCAAACAGCATCACGCTGGGCTTTGTCGCGATTGTGCGCGCGATGGCGACACGTTGTTGCTGGCCACCCGAGATTTCGTTTGGATAGCGGTCCGCTAACTGGTGGATATCAAGCAGTTTGAGCGTCTCATCGACGCGCTCATCACGTGCGGCCTTTGGCATCTTTTTGACCTTCAGCGGCCATTCGACATTGCCACGGACGGACATGTGCGGCCAGAGCGCGTAGGATTGAAATACCAGGCCAGAATTGCGGTTGGCCGGGTCGACTGACCAATTTGTGTCGCCGTCTGAGACCAGCTGACCGTCAAAAGCGATCTTGCCTGTAGTCGGCTGCTCAAGGCCCGCCAGCATCCGCAGCAAGGTTGTCTTGCCGCATCCCGACGGTCCTAGCAGCACAAGAAATGCTCCGTCAGGTACCGAGATAGACACATCCTTGACGGCCTCAAAATCGCCGAAGATCTTGGTAATGTTACTCATGTCCAGCATAGGTTTTCCTTAGTCTTCCAGCCAGGGTTGCGATTTTCTTTGCAACCGGTTGGCCAGCAACGTGGCCGCGATTGAGATAAACAGGATCACGATAGTGATCGCATTGGCGAATTGTCCGAACCCTTCAGAGGCATAGCGATAAGCCAGCACCGACAGGACCGGCATCGTCGGGGTAAACAACAGCACCACGAGCGACAGATCGCGGATGATTTTCACAAAGATCAGAATACCGCCCGCCGACAGGCCGCGGATGGCCAAGGGCACTGTGATTGACGCAAGCCGCCGCAGGAAACTGGCCCCAGTGATGCGGGCACTTTCCTCAAGCTCTCCACCTACCTGTTGAATAACTGCGCGACCTGTCTGTACAGAAAACGGCAAGAGATAAGCGGTTGCGGCGATCACGAGGATGGCGAAGGTACCGTAAAGTGCAGGGAATGGCCCGATGGGAGCACCAAGATAGGCGATGTAGGCTGCACCGAACGCAATGCCGGGCACCAGCAGGGGCAGAAAGCTGATCTGCGTGATCGCGGCAGAGACCCAGCCCGTGCGGTAGCGCGCCGTCGTGTAAGAGGCCAGCAATCCGACAATCATACCTGTGAACGCCACCGCAATGCCAAGGCTGAGTGTGACGATCAAAGCCCGCACGATATCAGGATTATAGGCAATACCGGGGATGCCTTGGGCAAACGATGGGTCCGATAGCCCTACCCAATAGGCAGAGGTCCAGTTGGAAAAGAGGTTTGCAGATGATGGCGCGAAGCTGGAGGCGAGCAGGATGATTATCGGCACCACGGTCGAGCTGAGCAAAATCACCATCGCAACTGCAAACAGCGGCCAGCGCGCGCCGCGCAGATCAAAACGCCTGGCCCTTCCGCCCTTGCCAGTGATCGTGGCATAGGACCGCCGGCCAGAGACCGCACGGTTGCCGATCCATAGAAAAGCGGCCGAGATCAGGACCAAAAGGATCCCTATCACATAACCGCGCCCCACCTGACCAACCTCGATCATACCGAACAGACGCGTGGACAGCGTTTGCATGCGCACAGGCAAACCGAGCAACGCGGGTGTTGCAAAATTTGAAACGGCACCCGCAAAGCATAGGCTGCCCGCTGCGACAAGCGCTGGTGTTGTCACCGGTAGGACAATGCCCATCAAGATGCGCCTTCCTTTGGCACCAGCGATCTGTGCTGCCTCGACCAGATCCGAGTTCACGGTCGCAAGGGCTGCGGCAATGATCGTGAAAGCCAGGCTAAAGTAATGCAGCGTCAGGACGATCAGCGTTGGCACCATGCCCCATGCCAGCCAATCGGGAACATCAAGCCCCATTCCTTGCAGCCATCCGACCTGCCCACCGACACGGTCGTTTCGAAACAAGGATCCCCACGCAAGCGCTGCGGCAAAGCTGGGGATCATAAAGGGCAACGCAGACAAGATACCGATGGTGCGTCGGAAGGGAACATTCGTCATCACCACAAGCCACGCCAGAAACCCGCCTAGCAACATGCAGCCCGTTGCGACGATTACGCCGATCAGCATCGTGTTGCCGAGAGGTTTGTAAAACAGGTTGCGCGACAGACGACCGGTTAGAACATCGCTCCAGGCCTTGATGACATCAGGCTGAAAGGTGAAGAGAACCGTGCGGATCAGGGGTAAGACGATCAACAGGCATAAGATAATTAGAACGACGGCCTTGAGGATCGTGCCGTCCCGAAACAGCACACGGCGGCCTTGCGCGTTCAGTGAGGCATCCGACATGCGACGCTCCTTTTCCACAAAATGAGGTTAACGTGCGCGCAGTGACGGCGCGCACGCCATGTGAGTTTGGCGCTACTGTAGCGTCAGCACCAGATCACCGATCTCGGCGCGGATTTCTGCCGTGGCGGCAGGGGCGATGCGCCAAGCGGTGAAATCATCTAACGACACGGCATCGGGATGCGGCGCGATATCGCTCCGGGTGAGGTAGTCACCGGCAACATAAAACGGCGCCAGACCGGGCCCGCCTGTCTCGCTCTCGTCGCCCATCAGGAAATCAATCACCAAACGTGCGGCTGCCGGGCTATTGGGTTCGGCTGACAGGGCCACAATTGCGGGAAAAATAATGCCGGGTGCCGGTGCCACATCATTGGCAACCTGTAGGGCCCAGCCTTCTTCTTCATTGTCGCGGCGATCAGAGTAGGAGGTGAAGCCAATGGGCGGGTTTTCTTGACCCAAACCGCCAACAGCGGCGTTCACATCATCGGTCGAGCTGACAAGGATCAAATCATTGGCAAAAAGATCCATGATGAACTTCTCACCCGCATTTGCGGCACCATCCAGATCAATCGCCATGCCAAACTCGACCTCGTAGGCGACTGCCATCTCATCCGAGCGCAGCACGATTTCTGTCATCAGATCAAGATAATCGCCACGCTGAAGCGGATCGACCATCAACACGCGACCAGTCCATTCTTCGCGGGTCAGATCCCATAGACTGTCAACCGGTGCGCCATCGGGGCTGGCCTCTTCGTTATACATCAAAACCTTAGTCGACAGGCGCTGCGCCAGAACCGGGCTTTGGAATTCTGCTGGAACGCGATCGGCCACACGCGGCGGCACATAGGGTGCGATGATCCCGGTCTCCAGCAACTCGGGCAGAACCACTGGCGCATCAGATACATAGATCACATCTGCATTGGCAACGCCTGCTTGGGCCTCCGCCTTGAGGCGGGCGATTTGCTCGGTCGATGAAATGTCAAAACCGATCAAATCAATGCCCGGATAAGCGGCCTCAAATGCCGCCTCGACCTTGCCGATGCGGCTGGTGAAGGAATAGACCGTGACCGATCCTTCGGCCTGCGCCAGTGGCAGCAATTCTGCCGGTGTCATGGTGTCGATGTGGCCGTCCGCAAGTGCGGAACCGCACATAAGAATACCGATCGCGCCAAGGCGCGTTGCGTTCATTTTAGTCATGATGTCCTCCATTTGGACTATGTTGAGTTAGTCGAACCGCTCGATGAGTTGTCCCAACCTCTCCAGTTTTTTGAGTGATTGTTTTTGCTCCGTCAGACCGGCGGCAATCACAATCGCGTTGCAGATGGTCATAGGAACGGTCAGCGTTTGAAACGCCTCAGTGCTGCCGGACCGCGGGGCCGCCAGAATGTAATCAGGGGAGGGGGCCGCCATCGCACCTGCGCTGCCGCAGATCACGATGGATTGCGCCCCCGCTTCGCGCGTTGTTTCGATCAACGGCACGTAGTGCTTGGGTGCGCGGCGGAACACGAAAGTCAGAACGACATCCCCTGGACGCAGGCCCAGAGTTTGCTCCGCCAGCGATCGTGCATCTGATGCAAGCTGGTGGGCGTCCTTCCCAAAACGGCGGAACCGTTTGAGCATCAGCAAGGCTAGAATTTCGGCGTTACCCGTGCCTTGGATGAAAATGCGGTCTGCTGACATCAGCTTTTCTGCAACTTGGTTGATTTGGGTGTCGGAAATGAAATTGTCGACGTGCGACAAAGCATCGACTTCCTCGGCGATAAGATTACCAAGAGTTGTGCCCGTGTCGTTGTCAGAGATCGTTTTTTGAAAGCGGGTAGCGGTTTCATTGGTCGCTATGAACTCATCGCGCAAGGCATCTCGGAACCTCGCGTAACTATTAAACCCTAACTTCTTTGCCAGCCGTGACGCTGTCGCCTCATGGACCCCGACGGCCTTTGCAAGTTCACTTGCAGTCCCAAGTGCGGCCGTGGTCGGGTCGTCCATCACCGACTGAATCAGCAGTCGCTCATTTGGCGTCAGTGTTAGCGCGCTGTCGGATATCGTCTTGATGAGTGACATAGTGCAAGTCCAATCGTTTCTGCAGGTACATTTGCAGAAAGAGATATATCTTGCAAGAAAAATTGCAAGAATCATTCCAAATTTCAGACAAAAGGTCGATCTACGTCCTTCTGGGGTCAGGGCTCATAACCAGTAGATGACGGTAGCGGCGAGTGCGATTGCTGAGAGGAAGACCTTGGGGCAACGATCATAGCGGGTTGCGACACGTCTCCAGTCTTTCAGCCTACCGAACATGATCTCGATACGATTGCGCCGCTTGTTTCTGCGTTTGTCATATCGACAGTTTTGGAGCGGGACCTCCGACTGGGGATGCATGGCCGGATGGCCTTGTCTTGCAGGGCTTCGCGGAACCAATCAGCGCCGTAACCACGATCCCCGAGCAACCAGTCAACGTTTGGCAGGCTGCTCAGCAGCGCCCGCGCTCCAATATAGTCGCTGACCTGCCCGGCGGTGACGAAAAAGTTGACGGGGCGTCCTGCGTTGTCACCCATCGCGGATGCCGAACGTGGACCAACCGATGAAGAATTATCGGCTGGTCCTTACGTCAATCACTACCGCCTCGAAACAATGGAAAAAAGTATTCAACAAATTTACGGGCGAGTGCATGGCCATCCAACGATTGATGATCGGTTTGAGACGACAACGCCGCTATTCGGTTTTGATCCCGATGCTGGATGGGCGCGGACACGCAGCCGTTGGTATCGGCTTGGGCCGGACTGGCAGCTCCTAAACCCCGATGAGAGGGAGGAGACCGCCACGGCTATACAGAGGCTCCTTAAGGCGCAGCGCAATTGGGTTGCTGCCGAGATACACGATCATCAGAAGCTGGTTAAGATTGTGAAAGAACGGAGCGACGAGATGCCGATCCGAAAGTCAATTGACGAATTGTAGCGGCAGACAGGATCTACATTCGAAACTAGCCGACCTTCATCGCTGAAACGAAGACGTCTCTTATGCGGACAAACCGGACTTTTGCAACTGCAGCCACTGCTGACGCAGCATTTGTTGATGCTTACAGATACTTATTTACGTCATTATGCTGAGTTTCGCCAAAGCGGTCATTGAGGTCAGCAAAGGTGCGACGGAAACGGACATGGCTTTCAGTAAGTATCTAGGTGAGTTCCACCATAAAGCCTCGTCACGATGCCGGGCGCGAGGTCGAAACGATCAAGATTTTCAGTGCGTTGGTCTTACAGCTCCGCCATCGCGGCCAGTGTGTGCTCCAGACCCAAACGAATATGTGTTTCCAAGGCCGCCTTCGCCTTTGCGGTATCGCGGGCGAGTGCTGCATCGAACATCGTCTTATGTTCGAGCACGGCGTCGGCGCCGCGGTTCGTCAGCACAAGCATTTGATAGCGCAGGTATTTGTCAAAGATTGTACCGTGCAGCGATAACAAGTTTTGCGAATTGCAGGCCTGAATAAGCGCTTGATGGAACTCCCAATCGTAACGTTTCCAAAGCTCTTTTTGGGCGACGTCGCCATCCAGCATTTTCTGTTCGATCAAATGCAGCTTGTGATGCGCGGCAACAAGATTGCCTTCCCAATCCGCATCCCCACAAGCAATCGACGTTTCGAGCGCAGAGCATTCCAGCAAAATGCGCAGTTCTGCGATCTCTGTCAGGTCTTCAGCGGACACGGGGCGCACGAAGAATCCGCGCTGTTCGGCCGCCTGAACGAACCCTTCGCTGGCCAAACGGTTCAGCGTTTCCCGCAACGTCGATACGCTGGCCTCATACCGGTCGCGCAATCCGTCCAGCTTGAGTTTCGCACCCGGCTCAAGCCCACCAAAGATAATGTCATGCTTGATCCGCTCGTATGTGCTGGAGCCTACAGTAGGGGCGGTTTGGGACATGCTGGTCTTTCATTTTCACGCAGTTTTTCAGTTGATAACACGATCATCCGATATTCCTCAATGGTGGATAAAATAGGCAATAATAAAAAATATCATATATTCTTGCGAATCTATAGAACTCTGATAGCGTGGCCGAAATACGTTACGAGAGGGCCGGATGGGGCAATCAATGAAATTGGCGGTCGTGGGGGCAGGTCTTGTCGGACAGCGCCATATTGCTGCGATTGGTCAAGTGGACGGCGTTGAACTGGCCGCTGTGGTCGAACCCGGACCGACAGAACAATCGGTGCCTGTTTTTGCGTCCTTAGAAGATATGTTCGCGGCGGTCGATGTCGATGGTGTGATCCTGTCGACGCCTACCTTGATGCATGTTGATGGTGGTATGGCCTGCATGGATCGCGGCGTGCCTGTGTTGATTGAGAAACCTCTGGCAGCATCAGCGGATGATGCACAGGGGTTGATTGATCGCGCCCGCGAAAAGGATGTGGCAATTCTGGTCGGCCATCACCGCCGCCATAACCCGATCATTCAGAAGACGGCAGAGTTGATTAAGGAGGGGGCGATCGGTCAGCCGCGCGCAGCACAGGTGACGTGCTGGTTCTACAAGCCGGATGATTATTTCGACGTCGCCCCTTGGCGCAAGAAAGCAGGTGCGGGTCCGATCTCGGTCAATCTTGTCCATGACGTTGATCTCATGCGCTACTTTTTGGGGGAGGTCGTGACCGTTCAGGCGCAGACGGCGCCATCATTGCGCGGGTTTGAAAACGAGGACCTTGCGGCGGCCGTTCTGCGGTTTGAAAGCGGTGCGGTCTGCACGATCACCGTGTCCGACAGCATCGCATCGCCGTGGAGTTGGGAGCTGACATCGCGCGAGTATCCGATTTATCCCGCGACGAACGAATCCTGTTACCTGATCGGCGGGTCCGAGGGCGCGTTGAGCATCCCTGACATGCGCCTTTGGCAACATGAAGGCGGCACAAGCTGGTGGAACCCGATCAAGGCGACGGCGATGCCGGTGAGCTCGTCCGATCCGCTCATCAATCAGATTGCACACTTCGAAGACGTGATTCGTGGTCGCGCTAAACCCTTGGTTACAGGGGAAGAAGGCCTAAAGACATTGCGCGTTATTGAAGCGATCCAGATCGCCGCGCACACGCAAACCACCGTTCATCTAGGCAACGATGTTGCAAAATCAGTTGCTTTAGGTGAATAAAATATCCGATATTTTGTAAAATGTATTGCGAAATTAGGAAAATACGGCATTAATCTGCCACACAACCTGCCCGAACGGGCATTCAATCGTCTGGGAGGACATTATGAAACTTACAATGACCCGCCGTCTTGCGATGGCCGCCATGGTCGCTGCTGGCACAATCGCCGCCGCGCCTGCATTCGCCGATGGGCACGCCATTCAATTGCGCATGTCCACATCCGGTTCTGAAACCGATGCGCGTTCGGTTGCTTTGGCAGAAGTATTCGGCCCCGCCGTTGCTGGTTTCGCATCCTACGAGCCATCCTACAACGCAACACTGTTCGACCAAGGCACAGAGCTTGACGCGATCAGCCGTGGCAACCTTGAGATGTCGATCACATCGGCACAGGAACTGGCACAGTTCTTCCCTGAGTTCTCGATCTTCGCGACGGGCTACGTCCACCAAGACGCCGCGCACCAGGTCCGCGTGTTCAACGACCCGCTGATGGCGCCATTCCTTGCGACTGTCGAAGAAGAGCTCGGTGTTAAGTTGCTGTCCGTGATGTATCTGGGCCAGCGTCACGTGAACCTGCGCCAGACTCGCGAAGAGCTGGACGTGCAGACACCTGCTGACCTTGCAGGCGTGAACCTGCGGATGCCGGGCACAGACGCGTGGCAGTTCCTCGGCGCTGCTTTGGGTGCGGCACCAACGCCAATGGCCTTTACCGAGGTTTACACCGGTCTGTCGACTGGTGCGATTGACGGTCAGGACAACCCGCTGCCGACCGTTGTGGACCGCAAGTTCTACGAAGTGACAAATCAGATCGCTCTGACGTCACACCTTGTGGACCTGAACTACATCGCGATCTCTGCCGAGACGTTTAATTCCATGGAACCTGCGCAGCAATTGGCTGTTCAGAAAGCTGCAGACGCTGCGGCTTCCGTTGGCCGCCTCCGCCAGCTTGAGCTCGAAGGCAGCCTGACCGCTTTCCTCGAAGAGAATGGTGTGGAAGTCTATACACCTGACACAGCCGCATTCCGCGAGCACGTACAGGCGCAGTATGTCGGTTCCGAATTTGCCGCCAGCTGGCCAGAAGGTGTTCTGGACGCAATCAACGCGCTCGGTAACTAAGACCTGAGAAGGGAGACCCGCCATGAAGACTTTATTCCGGTGGGTCTCTCGTATCTCTGACGCAATCGCGGCCACATTGTTGGCCGTGATTTTCTTTACCTTCCTGTTGCAGATCGGGTCGCGCTATACGCCGCGCATCATCCGCAGCCTTGGTCTTGAAGAGACCTTTCCCACACTTGCCGCTGTGCAACCCCTTGGCTGGACGCTTGAGCTTATCGCGATCCTGTGGGTTTGGGTGATCTTTTTCAGCTGCGCCTTCGTGGTGCGCGAATGGGATCATGTGAAATTCGACATTATTTGTCTGGCGGTGTCGCGCCGAATGCGCACGATCTTCGCTGTGATCTCGGCCGTCGCGATTGTGGCGGGGATGCTTTACGCGCTGCTGCCAACGCTTGATTACATCGACTGGATGAAAATCCGCAAAACATCGACGGTACGCAATCCATTTACAGGCAGCAAAATTCCGATGCGCACCATCTTTAGCGTCTACGGCGCATTCATGATCGTGGTCGCCGCCCGCTATGCGTGGCTGGCGATAGATACGCTGCGCAACGGGCCGCCCAAGACCGAACTCGAAATCGTGCTTGAGGCTGAATCTGCAGCAGATGCCAAAGCGGCGGAGGCACAGTCATGAGCTTTGAACTCGTCTCCCTCCTCATAACGCTCTTTTTCCTTGCAGGAATTGGCACGCCCATTGGGTATTCTATCCTGCTGGCCTCGGTTGTTTACCTCGGTATTGCGGGTCTCGATGTGGCGCTTGCTGGTGAAAAGATCCTGCAAGGGTTCTATGGCAGTGCGATCCTGCTGGCCGTGCCGTTGTTCATTGTGGCCGCGAACATCATGAACGCGGGCTCGATTACGGACCGTTTGTTGAACTTTTGCGTGGCTGTCGTTGGGCGGTTCAAAGGCGGGATGGGACATGTGAATGTCGTTGCCTCGCTGATCTTTTCGGGCATGTCAGGGTCCGCCGTGGCAGACGCGGCAGGCATCGGGAAAATCATCATCTCGATGATGACCCGCAGCGGCAAATACAGCCGTGGATATGCGGCGGCAATCACTGCGGCCTCGGCCACAATCGGCCCGATCATCCCACCATCCATTCCGATGGTTCTCTATGCGTTAGTGTCCAATGCGTCAATTGGCGCTCTGTTCCTCGCGGGTATCTTGCCCGGTCTGATTATGGGCGTCGTCCTGATGGGCATGAACGGTTACCTCGCCCACAAACGCGGGTTCGAGGTAGAAGAAGCTGTGCCGCTGAAGGCTTTGCCGAAAGTCACAGCAAATGCGTTTCCTGCGCTGCTCATGCCTGTGATCCTGCTCTATGGAATTTACGGTGGCGTCACGACACCAACCGAAGCCGCCGCGGTCGCCGCATTCTATGCCCTTATGCTGGCCGCGTTGTTCTACCGCTCTTTGTCATTCAAGGCGCTCTACAATGTGTTCGTAGGCTCCGCGCGTTCATCTGCTGCCGTAGGCATTGTGATCGGTGGGGCGTTCATCTTGAACTTCATCGTTATCACCGAGCAAATCCCGCAGAGCATTTCCGGCGTTTTGGAAGGGGCCGAGATCAGCCCGCTGATGTTCCTGATCATGGTCAATGTGCTGATCCTGCTGTTGGGCTGCGTGCTGGACGCGACGACGATTATTTTGGTGATCGTGCCGCTGTTCATCCCGACCTGCGAAGCCTTGGGCATTGATCTGGTGCATTTTGGCGTGCTGGTTGTGGTGAATTCGATGATCGGCCTGATTACGCCGCCCTATGGGATCTTATTGTTCGTGATCAACGCGGTCACCGACATTCCCTTGCGCGAAATTATCTCGGAAATCTGGGCGTTCCTTGCCGTGCTAATTGGGGCGCTGATCGTGATGATGCTCTCACCTGATCTGGTGCTCTGGCTCCCGCGTTTGCTTGGATATCAGGGCTAATGTTGACGATCCCGCTCAGCGCTGCTCCGGGTGATTTGGCAACGAAACTGGCTGCGATCGCCGAGGTCGGATTTGAGGCGATTGACCTGAGCCTGACGGAAGTTGCCCAGTTTGACGGCACGCTTGACGAACTGGCGGGGCACATCGCGGGTACAGGCCTCAGGATCGCGTCCCTTGGGCCGCTCGATACGGGTGCTTCTACGGCTTTGATTGAGGCCAAGGCTGCTGTGGCCCAGGCCTTGGGCGTCGATCTTTTGATCCTTACAGTTGACGGGGATGTCCCGACTGCTTTGCCAAACACCAAGGGCGTACGTCTGGCGCTGCGACCATCGCGAACCGCCGAGGACGCCGTGATCGCCTTTGTCAAAGAACAGAACGATCCCGCGATTGGCCTAGCCTTGAATGCGTTTGAAATCTTGGGCGATGGATCCCGCCCCGCCCGTCTACGGGATCTGGACGGGTCATCGGTGTTCCATGTCACCCTATGTGACGGCCCAACCTCGCCCGCCTTGCCGGGCCAAGGGACATTGAACCTAGGCGGATTTGCCCGTGTGCTGGCGCGGATTGGATATCATGGGCCGTGGTTGGTGGAGGCCGCGGCTACGGGGTCCGCCAGCGTGCCCGACGCATACCGCGCACTTGTTACGGTTTTGTCTGATGCGTCAGTGATCGAACCCCTTTTACGTAGCACCACGCCCGAACTCCCCGCAAAAGTCCCTGTCAGCGGGTTTGAATTTATTGAATTTGCGGTTGATGAAGCGGGGGCTGTCCAACTTGAGGCCGTGCTGACCTCAATGGCGTTCCGGCGCGAGCGTTCTCACCGCACCAAACACGTGGCGCTCTGGCGTCAGGGGGCGGTGAACATTGTTATTAATCAGGATCGACAGGGCCATGCGGCGCGCACCTTTGCGCAGCACGGGCCCTGCGTCTGCGACATGGGCCTGCGGGTTCAAGATGCGTCCGAGACCGTTGCGCGCGCTACGGCGCTCGGCAGTCAGGATTTCTCACAAGCAGTGGGCCTTGGCGAGCTTGATATTCCAGCGATCAAGGGCGTAGGGGGCAGCCTGCTGCATTTCATTGACCAGCATTCTGATCTGCACCGCGTTTGGGACATTGAATTTGAACCCGTCGCACGCACGCGTGCCACACCGCCGGCTGGGCTGCGCAGGGTCGACCATGTGGCCCAGACCATGCACTTTGAAGAGATGCAGAGCTGGCTTCTGTACTATCTGACCACATTCGAGATGACAAAATCAGCCATTGTGAACGTCGCGGACCCGTCCGGCATCGTGCGATCGCAGGCGATTGAAACACCCGAAGGCGAGGTGCGGCTGAACCTGAACGGGGCCGCAGATACCGAAACGCTGGCGGGGTCTTTCGTGTCGGGCCGCTTGAGCGCGGGGGTGCAACATATCGCTTTCCAAACCGACGAAATTTTTGAGACTTCTACGCAGTTTGAAGCCTCTGGCTTTGCTCGCCTGAACGTTCCACAAAACTACTACAGCGACACGCAGGCGGCGTTTGGCTTGGACGACGCGACGACCGATGATCTGCGCCGCCACAACATCCTTTATGACGAAGACGAACACGGGGCTTATTTTCAGCTGTATGGCCAGACGATCTTTGACGGGCTCTTCTTTGAGATCGTTGAGCGCAAAGGCCGCTATGCAGGATACGGCGCACGCAATGCGCCAATCCGGCTGGCCGCACAAACACGAACCCTCAAAGGTGCCGCATGAGTGACGACGCAGATGCAATCCGCAATTGGTGGCGCACGTCGATCATCGACATGGAACCGGGCAAGATCGCCTTTCGCGGCCACCTGATTGAGGACCTGATCGGCAATGTGTCCTTTCCGCAGATGATCTGGCTGATGACCGCCGCGCGGTTGCCATCGGCGGGTGAGGCCACGTTGCTTGAGGCGGCTTTGGTCGCAGGAGTCGATCACGGCCCGCAGGCGCCGTCGATCGCCGCCGCCAGAATGACTGCGACCTGTGGGGTTGGTTTGAACAATGCCATGGCGAATGGCGTCAACATGCTCGGCGATGTGCATGGCGGCGCGGGCGAGCAATGCGCGGACCTGTATTATGACATCAACGACCGGATCGAGGGCGGCGCAGCCTTGGCTGATGCCGTGCAATCAGGGCTTGATGCATGGCGCGCCGAAAACGGCAAGATCGTCAGCGGCTTTGGCCATCGGTTCCACAAACCTGTCGACCCGCGCGCGCCCCGCCTGATGGCGCTGGTCCGCGCGGCGGCCAAGGCAGGCACCGTTTCGGGCCGCTACGCCGACATTGGCGAGGCCGTGCAGGCCAATCTCAGCGCCCGCAAACCTCTGGCGATGAATATCGATGGGGCCACGGCCGTGATTTTCTGCGAGCTCGGATTCCCTGCACCTTTGTCGCGTGGCCTATTTTGTCTGTCCCGTTCGGTGGGAATTCTGTCCCACGCATGGGAGCAGATGCAGCAGGGCGGGCGCAACAAAGGCCCGATGCCGCCCGCGTATTTGCCAAAATACGATAAAGCATAAAATATCATAGATTTTTAATTACCTAATATGATACTGCTTTAAGCAGACATAATAAGGTGATTCCGACATGCCAAATGAAACTGGCGATCCTCTTTATTCGCTTGCGCATCTGACGTTGATCAATGCGACAGCGCCCGAGCTGATCTACATCGCGGCGCGCGCGGGATATGACGCGGTGTCCCCGCGGTTCATCCAGATGAACGTGCCCGGTGAGTTTCGCGAAAGCCCCATTGATAAGGCGATGGTGTCGGCCACCAAGACGGCGTTGAAAACGACGGGCCTCAAGGTTCTCGACATCGAACTGGCCCGCATCACCGAGGATTGCGACCCGCGCAGCTTTGAGGCAGCGTGTGAATTGGGCGGCGAATTAGGTGCCACCCGTATGATTATGTCCGCTTGGACGCCCACGCGCGATGATCGCAATTTCATCGTCGATTGCTACGCCGAAACTTGCGAGATCGCGGCCCCCTACGGGCTGTCCGTCGATCTCGAATTCCCCAGCTTCAGCCGTCTGCGCACCTTGGACGAGGCGTTGGACATCGTGCGCGCCGCAGATCGGCCCAACGGCGGCATACTGGTCGATACGCTCTATATGCACCTCAGCCGTGTGGACCTTGCCGAGCTTCTGCATATCCCCGGTGATTTGCTAAACTTCCTTCACATCTCGGACGCTTTGCCTGGCATCGCGGATACGCGCGAAGGGATGATCCAGCTGGCGCGCGATGCGCGTCTTTACCCCGGCGAAGGCTGCATCGATTTCGCTAGGATCATCGAACGCATGCCGCCGATTGATTATTCCATCGAACTGCCAAACCAATCCCGCGTCACTGAGCTGGGCTTTGAAGAACATGCACGGCGGTGTTTGCAACACGCCAAACGCACCTTCGGCCATGTCCGGTCCGAGCGGCGCACCCATCCTATTCCCCTACAAGAAAGCACTAAGGACTATGGCCAAAGAGCTCACTGACGAAGTCCGCCAACTGACGGCAGACATGATTGCGCGGGCCCGCGCAGCAATGAAAGAAATCGAGAACTGGTCTCAGGCTGATCTGGACCGGTTGAGCCAAGCCATTGCATGGTATGCAGGCAACGAGGCGACTTTCACACGACTGGCCGAACAGGGCGTCGATGAAAGCGGCATCGGGGATCGTGCAGGTCGCCCCGCCAAACGTTTCAAGATCCAGATGGTGCTGCGCGACGTGTTGCGCACCCCGTCCACGGGTGTGGTCGAGGTGGATGAGGCCAAGGGGGTGGTTAAATACGCCAAACCTGCCGGTGTGATCGCCTCGCTGATCCCGATGACAAACCCGGCGATGACGCCGCCCGTGACGGGCGTGTCGTCGGCCAATGCGCGCAACGCGGTGATCTTCTCGCCGCATCCGCGCACCGCTGGCACCACGTTTGAGATGGTCGAGATGATGCGCAAGGCCTGCGAGGCCGTGGGTGCGCCTGCCGATCTGTTTCAGGCGGTGCGCCACCCGTCCATTCCAATGACGCAGCACCTGATGGAGGAATGCGATCTGACGCTGGCCACGGGTGGTAAACCCATGGTGAAAGCCGCGTATTCGTCGGGGCGGCCTGCGTATGGGGTTGGTGCGGGCAACTCGTCTATCGTGATTGACGAGACCGCAGATATCGACGTTGCCGCCGCAAATACGAGGATATCCAAGACCTCTGATTTCGGGTCAGGCTGTTCGGCGGATGGCAACATCATCATTCAGAAATCCATTTACGATCGAATGGTTGCGGCGTTGCAGGCCGAGGGCGGGTATCTGTGCTCTGCCGAGGAAAAGGCGCTGCTTGAGGCTGCGATGTGGGATGAAAAGGGCAACCGGACTTTTCCGACGATTGCCTGCAAGCCACAGCAAACTGCAGATGTTGCAGGGTTCACCGTGCCAGAGGATAGCAAGTTCATGATGGTCGAAAATCAGGGGCAGATCGGGCCGGAGCATAAATTTAGCAGGGAAAAGCTCACCACGGTTATGGCCTTGTATCACTTTGATAGGTTTGACGACGCCCTCGATACCGTGCGCCAAATATATTCAACGGGCGGCATCGGCCATTCGTGCGGCATTTACAGCCACAGCGAGGATAATATCGACGCCCTGGCGCGGGTCGCGCCCGTCAGCCGCATGATGGTGCGCCAACCGCAATCCAAAGCCAACGCGGGGTCGTGGACCAACGGCATGCCGATGACCAGTTCACTGGGCTGTGGCATCTGGGGCGGCAACATCACCAACGAAAACGTTACCATGAAACACATGATGAATTACACTTGGGTCGCGCGACCCATCGCCGAGGATCGACCCTCTGAAGAGGAACTTTTCGGTGAGTTTTACGGACAGGAGATCGCGTGATGGACGGGACCAAAGTAGAAGGCAAAACAGTCGCAGAACATATCGTTGATTTTCTTGGCCGACGGAACGTCGAACATGTGTTTGGCCTGTGCGGGCATACCAACATTGCTGTTCTTGCGGCGCTGGCCGAAAGCCCGATTGATTTCATTACTGTGCGGCACGAACAAATTGCGAGCCATGCGGCGGACGCCTATGCGCGGGTCACGGGGCGGGCGTCGGTGGTTCTCAGCCACCTCTCGCCGGGCCTAACTAACTGCGCCACCGGCGTCGCCAACGCAGCACTTGATTGCATCCCGATGGTGGTGATCGCAGGTGACATTCCAACGCATTACTATGGCAAGCATCCGCACCAAGAGGTGAACCTGCACGCGGACGCGGCCCAGTGGGAAATCTATCGCCCCTTCGTGAAACGCGCATGGCGGGTGGACCGCGCTAACCTTATGGCGGAAATTCTTGAAAAGGCCTTCCACCTTGCAGAATCTGGTCAACCCGGCCCCGTATTGGTCAATGTCCCAATGGATATCTTCAGCGAAGTCATTTCGTCCGATACCTTTGATCGCATCGCGAACAACACCAAATCGCTGATCAAGCCCAGCATTGACGATGAAACCGCCCGCGAGATCATCGAAAAGATCGCAACTGCAGACAAACCCGTCGCCTATATCGGTGGTGGGATCCTGTTGGCGCAGGCGAGCCAGGAAATGGAAGATTTCGCCACTCACATGGGCCTGCCGATTGCGCATTCCCTGATGGGCAAAGGGGCTGTGCGCGACGATCATCCATTGGTCATGGGTATGACGGGCTTCTGGGGCACCGAACTGGTGAACCAAACCTGTTTGAACGCCGACGTGGTCTTTGCCGTGGGCACGCGGTTCAAAGAGGCCGATTGTTCCAGCTGGTACCCGGGCTACACCTTCAACATCGGGGTCGAGGGAAACGACACAAAGGTCATTCACATCGACATCGAACCGCAAGAAATCGGGCGCAATTACCCGACCGAAATCGGGGTGGTGGCTGATGCCAAGGCTGCGTTGCGTGTGTTAAACCGTGTCGCGCGCGAGATGTATCCAGACAGGTTTGATCGCACTGAAAAGAAGACCGAGATTGCCAAGTTCCGTGAGACCTTCAAAGCGTCGAACACCGACATGCAAACCTCTGCCGCGTTCCCGATGATGCCCGAACGCATCTTGGCAGACACCCGCATTGCCTTGCCTGACGATGCGATTATCACAACGGACGTAGGCTGGAACAAGAACGGCGTGGGCCAGCAGTTTGATATCCTCACACCGGGATCGATCCTGACACCGGGTGGCTTTGCGACGATGGGCTTTGGTCCGCCCGCCGCCATTGGCGCAAAACTGGCAGCACCTGATCGCGTGGTCCTGTCGCTGGTAGGCGACGGCGGCTTTGGTCAGAACCCGTCGATGTTGGCCACGGCTGTGGAACTCAACCTTGGCATCATCTGGCTAGTGATGAACAACAACGCGTTCGGCACAATCGCAGGTCTGCAAAAGGCGCACTATGGCCTGACCTACGGCACGACTTTTCCGGGCAGTGCAGCAGCCCCGACCAACGGGCCAGGCTATGCCGAGATTGCGCGCGCCTACGGGGCGGAAGGCATCCGCATTTCCTCTGCCGATGATCTGCTGCCCGCCTTGCAGGCCGCCATTGCCAGCGGCAAGCCAACGGTGTTGGATGTTCCCATGATCAACAACCCGACGCCCACGACAGGGCACTGGAATATCCTCGACATCTATTCCCCTGACAAAGACGTCAGCCACGTTTCGACCTAAAGAAAGCCGCGCCATGCAGAACCCCAAGAACCGTTTCAAATCCGCCATCGCAGATCAAAAGCGGCAATTGGGGGTCTGGAATACCATTGGCGGCAACACGGTGCCCGAACTTTTGGGCGGTGCAGGCTTTGATTGGGTGCTGGTGGACTGCGAACACGCGGCGATTGAAACGATCGAGGTTCTGCCCGCGCTTCAGGCTATCGGGCAAAACCCAGATACATCCGCCGTGGTACGCGTTGCCGCCAACGATGCGACGCTATTCAAACGGGTGCTCGACATGGGCGCGCAGACCGTGATGGTCCCTTACGTGCAGACCGCAGATGAGGCCGCCGCCGCCGTTCACGCGATGCGATATGGCCCACAAGGCATGCGCGGCATGGCGGGCATGACCCGTGCCACACGCTACGGAAAGGTCGACGACTACTACAACGTCGCCGAAGATGAACTGTGTCTGATCGTTCAGGTCGAAACGCTCACGGGCCTGGAAAACCTTGATGCAATTGCGGGGACCGACGGCGTGGATGCCGTGTTTATCGGCCCCGCCGACCTCAGCGCGAGCATGGGCCTGCGCGGACAAATGACCCACGTGGACGTGGATGCGGCCGTCGGCGATGCAATCAAACGGTTGGTGGAGATGGGTGTGCCTGCGGGTGTCATGGCGCTCAACCCGGATGTCGCGGACCGATACCTCGCCCTCGGCGCGGGATTCGTGGCAGTTGCCGTAGATTTGGTGGTTTTGGCCGACGCTTTGGCGGACATGCGAGGCCGTTTTTACTGAGCCTAAATTGACTCGCGCAACCCCTGTGACTACAAAATTTCATGCGTGATGCGTATCAACTTTCGGCCGAAACGAGCCGCCTTGCCACCGAGAACGGCACGGCGAACCCCAAGTGGTTTCGCCCAAACGTGGATCCGCAGGACATCCGTGCATTGATGCAAAAATCCGACGCGCGCGCGATGCGTGACACGGTTCTTTGGCTCGGGGCGATGTTTGTTTCGGCTGTATGCGCCGTTGCCCTTTGGCCATCATGGTGGTCGTTTCCATTCTGGCTGATTTACGGCGTTCTTTACGGGTCTGGCGCAGACTCTCGATGGCACGAGTGCGGGCACAAGACGGCATTCAAGACCGCATGGATGAACAACGCTATCTACCACATCGCCAGCTTCATGATGATGCGCAACCCCGCGATCTGGAGGGCCAGCCACGTCAGGCACCACACGGATACCGTCGTCGTGGGACGTGACCCTGAAATTGTTGCGATGCGCCCGCCTGATCTGTTGCGCATTGCTTTGATGTTTGTGGGCGTTGTGGATGTCTACAGCGCCTTCAAGCGCATGTTCGCGCACGCGCGTGGGCGCATCGACCCCGAAGAAGCGATGTATGTCGCCCCGAAAGACCATCCAAAAGTGTTCAGGGTCGCTCGTGTCTGGTTGGCGATTTATGCCATCATCATCGCGCTGTCGACCCTGACTGCGTCGATGTTGCCGCTGATGCTCGTCGGATTGCCCCGCCTTTACGGGGCTTGGCATCACGTCATGACAGGACTTTTGCAGCATTTAGGGCTCGCCGAGAATGTATCAGACCACCGGCTGAACACCCGCACGGTTTTGATGAATCCGATCAGCCGCTTTGTCTTGGCCCCCTAAAACTGTGCCAAAGTTGGCTTAGTTTTGGAGATTGGATTGATGGCACGGAAACGGTACTCGGATGAAGATGTTCTTCGGCTTTTGCGTGAGATTGAACTGAGCCTGGCGTCTGGCTCAGATGTAGCGACGGCCTGCAGAAGTGCTGGTGTCAGCGACGCGACCTATTACACATGGCGCAAACGGTTTGGTGGCATGGGACGATCGGAGATGGCCAATCTGAAGGCGCTTCAGAAAGAGAATGATCGGCTCAAGAAGATCGTGGCGGAGCTTGAGTTGGATAAGCTGATCCTCAAAGAGAGCCTTGATTATTTAAAGCCGAAGGCCTGACGACAGACCAGCTTCGTCAGGCCGTGGTGCACAGCCGACAAAAGCTGGCAACCTCTGAACGGCGCACATGTCGGGTTCTGGGCGTGGCCCGAAGCACGTTGCAATACCAAGCGGTTTCCACGGATGATGAGGTGTTGCGCCT